>NZ_LMDQ01000019.1:0-176523 GCF_001425125.1 Acidovorax sp. Root402 | reverse complement strand
ACCACAAACCACCCCCTCGACCCCAACACTTTTGCGCTCAGGTCTCAGTAGCGAAGCCTTCGACTATAGCACGGTTTACAACAGGCAGCAGGGTAAACCCAGGGATTGATCTAACAGTCCCTGTACACGAGACAAACCCCTCAACCACCAACGGCCGCAACCGCAGACTCCAAAGCGTCTACAAATAGGAAGGCCACATCGCAGCCTGTCTGATCAAAGATTTCCTGGAAGCAGGTCGGGCTGGTGACATTGATCTCTGTGACGCAGTCGCCGATCACATCCACGCCGGCCAGCAGCAAGCCACGCGACTGCAGCACCGGGCCCAGCGCTTCGCCAATCTCACGATCCCGCGCAGACAGAGGGCGAGCCACGCCCTTGCCGCCAGCGGCCAGATTGCCGCGCACTTCGCTGCCCTGAGGAATGCGCGCCAGGCAGAACGGCACAGGCTTGCCGCCGATGATGAGGACCCGTTTGTCGCCATCGACGATTTCGGGCAAAAACTTTTGCACCATCACGCTTTGCGCGCCGTGACGATTGAGGGTTTCGGTGATGCTCCCCAGGTTGAGGCCGTCTGAGCCCACACGGAAGATGCCCATCCCACCCATGCCATCCAAAGGCTTGAGGATGATGTCCTGGTGCTCTGCATGAAAGCGGCGAATGTCTTCCGCATCCCGGGTGACCAGTGTCGGTCCGATGAACTGTGGAAACTCCATGATGGCCAGCTTTTCCGGATGGTCCCGCAGAGCGCTGGGTTTGTTGAACACCCGGGCGCCATCGCGCTCCGCCTGCTCCAGCAGGTGGGTGGCGTAAAAGTACTCGCTGTCGAAGGGCGGGTCCTTGCGCATGAGCACCGCGTCGAAGTCGGCCAACGCTGCGCTGCGCTGCGGCTGGGCCTCGTACCAATGGGTGGAATCCCCCGTGAGGCGGACGTCCTGCACCCGTGCGGTGACCTTGCTGCCGCGCTGCCAGGTGATGTGCTGCGGTTCGCAGACCGTGAGGGTATGACCACGCCGCTGTGCCTCGCGCATCATGGCGAAGGTGGTGTCCTTGTAGATCTTGAAGCTTTGCAACGGGTCGGCGATGAAGAGCAGTTTCATGGTGTCGGGTCAAGGAATGGAGGAGGCCAGGGGCCCAGGCAGCCAAGGCGACTTACGCGCCGCTGGCCTGCGAACGCCTGTACTGTTGCACAAATAGCGCAATGCTGCCGGCCACCACGCCCCAGAAGGCCGAGCCCACCCCAACGATGACTACGCCACTGAGGGTGACGAGAAAGGTAATGAGTGCCGCCTCGCGGTGCGACTCGTCCTGCAGCGCCGCCGCCAGGCCGTTGCCAATGGTGCCCAGAAGCGCCAAACCCGCAATGGCCACCACCAGCTCTTTGGGAAAGGCGGTAAGCAGCCCGGTGATGACTGCGCCAAACAGACCGATCGCCACATAGATGGCGCCACATGCCACCGCGGCCGTGTAGCGCCGGCGGCGATCGGCGTGTGCCTCGGGGCCCATGCACATCGCGGCGGTGATGGCGCTGAAGTTGAGCGCAAACGCCCCGAAGGGCGCCAGCACCAGGGTGGCCAGACCCGTGAGCGTGATGAGCCGGGAGATGGGCAAGTTGTAGCCCGACGCCCGGATCACCGCCACCCCGGGCAGGTTCTGCGACGCCATGGTGACCACAAACAAAGGAATCGCCAGGCTGACGGCAGCCGCTACGCTGAACTGGGGCGCCGTGAAAACCGGCAGGGCCAGCTCCAGCTGCACCGCCGACCAGGCCATCTGCCCCTGGGTGGCCACGAACACCACCGCCATGGCGAGGGTGATGACCACCGCATACCGGGCAGCCAAACGGCGGCTCACCAGATACACCATCAACATCAGCAGCACCAAGGGCAATGCGGTCTGGGCTGCCGCAAACGCCTGCAGGCCAAAGCGGGCCAGCACGCCGGCCAGCAGGGCAGCGGCGATTTCCATGGGGATGCGGTTCATCACGCGCTCGAACCAGCCGGTGACGCCCGCCAGGGTGATGAGCAACGCGCTGATCATGAAGGCGCCGATGGCCTCGCCCATGCTGAAACCGCCCGCCAACCCCGCAGTGGCCAGCACGGCGGCGCCCGGTGTGGACCAAGCCACCATGACGGGCTGGCGCAAGATCAGCGAGGGCACCAGCGAACACAGTCCCATGCCCAGACCCAGCGCCCACATCCAGGACGTGATCTGCGCGGGTGTGGCCCCAAATGCCAGGGCGGCCTGGAAGACGATGGCCACCGAGCTGGTAAAGCCCACCAGCACCGCCACGAAACCCGCCACCGCCGTGGAAAGGCTCAGGTCTTTGAAAAATTGCATGGGCGCGATTCTGGCACCGCGCGCGCCTGGCGCTCAGGCAGGCCGTCAGCCCACTCCAAAAGCTACAGTATTAATAGCACCTCAGACAATGAGCACTAGCGCTACAAGGCAAAAACAGCGTAAAACCAGCCCGAGACTCCGTCCCAGGCCAGGGGGAGCCCCCTCAGCCCGTCAGATCTCGATCTTGGAGCCCAGCTCGACCACCGCGTTATTGGGCAGGTGCAGAAAGTCGGCCGCGCCACTGGCGTTGTGGTGCATTTGGGCAAACAGCTTTTCGCGCCAAGGCGCCATGCCGCTGCCGATGGTGGGGATGACGGTGTCCCGCGACAGGAAATAGCTGGTGGTCATCGACTCCAGCTCGCAACCACGCCCACGCAGCAGCTCCAGCGCGCGGGGCAGGTCGGGGTCGTTCTTGAAACCGTAATGCACCACCACCTGCCAGCAGTCGTGCCCCAGCGATTCGACTTGCAGCCGCTTGTCCAGACCAATCCAGGGCGTCTCGTGGTTGTGCACGGTGACAAACAGGTTTTGCTGGTGCAGCACCTTGTTGTGCTTGAGGTTGTGCAGCAGGGCATTGGGCACCGCGCCGGTTTCGGCCGTCAGGAAGACGGCTGTGCCATCCACCCGCGTGGGCGGGCTGATGAAGATCGACTCCAGGAAGTCCTTGAGGTCGATGGCGTCGGCACGCAGCTTGTCATTGAGCAGGCGGCGCCCTTCCTTCCAGGTCATCATGAGCGAGAACACGATGCCGCCGATCATCAGCGGGAACCAGCCACCCTGGAACAGCTTGAGCAGGTTGGAGGCGAAGAACGCCAGGTCCACCACAAAGAAGCAGCCCGTGGCCGCAACGCACAGCGCCAGCGGATACCGCCAGCCGTAGCGGATCACGAAGAAGGTCAGCGTGGTGGTGATCAGCATGTCCAGCGTCACCGCGATGCCGTAGGCGGCTGCCAGATTGCTCGACGAGCGGAACATCACCACCGCCAGCACGATGGCCACGAACAGCCCCCAGTTGACCAGCGGCATGTAGATCTGGCCCGTGTCGCGCACGCTGGTGTGCTGGATGTTCAGGCGCGGCAGGTAGCCCAGCTGGATGACCTGCTTGGTCACGCTGAATGCGCCGGTGATCAACGCCTGCGAGGCAATCACGGTGGCCATGGTGGCCAGGATCACCAAAGGCACCAGCGCCCAGTCGGGGGCCATCAGATAGAACGGGTTCTTGACGGCCTCGGGCTCAGCCAGCAGCAGCGCGCCCTGGCCAAAATAATTGAGGGTGAGCGCCGGCATGGCCACACCAAACCAGGCCATGCGGATCGGGCGCTTGCCGAAGTGGCCCAGGTCGGCATACAAGGCCTCGGCGCCCGTCACGCACAGCACCACCGCGCCCAGAATGATGAAACTGGTGCCCGGGTTGGCCCACATGAAGCCCAGCGCGTGGTGCGGACTCAGCGCCCACAAGATCTCCGGGTGCCCCACGATGTGCGACACGCCCAGCAGCGCGATGGTGACAAACCACACCAACGTGATGGGGCCAAAAAACTTGCCGATGCCGCCCGTGCCGCGCTTTTGCACGGCAAACAGGCAAAACAGCACCACCAGCGTGATCGGTATCACGTAGTGCTTGAAGTGATCCGACACCACTTCCAGCCCCTCCACCGCCGACAGCACCGAGATGGCCGGGGTGATGACGCCATCGCCGTAAAACAGCGAAGTGCCAAAAATGCCCACGGCCAGCAACACGCTGCGCAGCTGGGGCTTGTCTTTGACCGCCTGGGAGGCCAGGGCCAGCATGGCGATGAGGCCCCCCTCACCGTGGTTGTCGGCGCGCAGCACCAGCACCACGTACTTCAGGGAGACGATGACCGTGAGGGTCCAGAAAAAGATGGAGAGGATGCCGTAGATGTTTGCGGGCGTGAACGGCACATGGCCGGACCCGAACACCTCCTTGACGGCATACAGCACGCTGGTGCCGATATCGCCATACACAACACCGATGGCGCCCAGCGTGAGCGCTGCGAGCGATGACTTGGAGCTTTGCACTGACCACCCCCGCGCACTGGGCCTGACGGGGTTCCGTTACTTTTGGGAACGCTATTGTGCGCCTGAGCCAGATCAAGCGATTGGAGGCGAAACCCCATGTTGCGACGCAGCAACTTGCCCTTGGCAACCGGGCGCGGGCGTGGCATGCGGGACCACCGCACTCCCCCGCAGGCCCGCTGTGCAGCGTCGCCGAGAGGGCGCAGACGTTGAAACCCGGTGCCCCCAAGACCCGTAAGGGGCCCCAGAGACCCTGGTTTTCAGTCGTACACCTCGGCGTCGGGGTTGGTGGCCTCCAGCTCGTAGCTGGCCGCCAGCATCGCCAGCCGGGCCACCACGCCGTACATATAGAAGCGGTTGGGCGCGCTCACACCCGGGCGCACGCCAGGCTGGGGCATGTGGGTGCTGTGTTCAAAGGCCAGGGGCACAAAGCTCGCGCCGGGGGCGTTGAGGTTCTCATCCACACCGCGCTCGGCATGCATGCGGTAGAAGCCGCCCACCACGTAGCGGTCCATCATGTAGACCACGGGCTCGGCCACGGCATCGTTCACGCGCTCCTGCGTCAGCACGCCTTCCTGGATGATGACCTCGCTCACGGGTTGGCCGTCCTTGATCACGGCCATCTTGTTGCGGGTCTTGCGGTTGACGGCGTCCAGCTCCTTGGCGTCGCGCACGGTCATGATGCCCATGCCGTAGGTGCCATTGTTGGCTTTGACGATCACGAAGGGCTTTTCGTTGATGCCGTATTCCTTGTACTTGCGGCGCACCTTGGTCAGCAGTGCATCCACACTGGTCTGCAGCTGGTCCATGCCCGTGCCTTCGGCAAAGTCCACCTCGCCGCACTGGCTGTACATGGGGTTGACCAGCCAGGGGTCGATGCCCAGCATCTTGCCAAAGCGCTTGGCCACCTCTTCGTAGTTCTTGAAGTGGGTGCTCTTCTTGCGCACGCTCCAGCCGGCGTGCAGCGGGGGCAGCAGATACTGCTCGTGGATGTCTTCCAGAATGCCGGGGGCGCCTGCGGTGAGGTCGTTGTTCAGCAGGATGGTGCAGGGGTCAAAGTCCTTGAGCCCCAGGCGGCGCTTGGTGCGCACCACGGGTTCCAGGGTCACGGTGTCGCCGTTGGGCAGCTCGATCAGCGTGGACTTCTTGATCTCGGGGCTGATGGAGCCCACCCGCACGTTCAGGCCCGCCATGTTGAAGATGCGCTGCAGCTGCACCACGTTGGACAGGTAGAACGTGTTGCGCGTGTGGTTCTCCGGAATGATCAGCAGGTTGCGCGCTTCGGGGCAGATCTTCTCGATGGCGGCCATCGCAGCCTGCACGGCCAGGGGCAGCATCTCCTTGGTCAGGTTATTCCAGCCGCCCGGGAACAGGTTGGTATCGACCGGCGCCAGCTTGAAGCCTGCATTGCGGATGTCTACCGACGTATAGAACGGCGGCGTGTGCTCCATCCACTCCAGCCGGAACCAGCGCTCGATGGCGGGCATCGAGTCGAGAATGCGCTGTTCGAGTTCGTTGATCGGCCCGGTGAGGGCCGTGATGAGATGCGGAACCATGGAAAGCCCTCGGGAAGCGATTGCAGTGAATTGTAGAATGTGGGGTCAGGCCGGTTTTTCGCAAGCCACCCCTTGGTGATGCCACGGCCCTGCGCCCTACCGGCGCCAGAACGCCGGGGTCAGCAAGGCCATAAAGCTCAATATCTCCAGCCGGCCCAGCAGCATGGCCAGCGTGCACACCCAGATCTGAAAATCGGTCAGCACCGCGTAGTTGGACGCCGGCCCCACGCTGCCCAGGCCCGGCCCCGCGCAATTGACGCTGGCCAGCACCACCGAGAACGCCGTCACCGGGTCCAGGTCTGTCAGCAGCATGACCATGCTCAACCCGAAGACCGTGCCGCCATAGACCAGCATGAAGGCCAGCACCGAGAAGATCACCCGGTTGTCCACTGCAGCGCCGCCCAGTTGCACCGGCTGCACGGCGCGCGGGTGCACCAGGCGGTTCATCTCGCGGCGCGCCTGCTTGACCAGAATGAGCATGCGGACCATCTTGATGCCCCCGCCCGTCGAGCCCGCACTGGTGGCCACACCCGACAGCAGCAGCATGAACACCGGCGCAAACACGGGCCATGCCAGGTAGTCCACCGTGGCGTAGCCGGTGGTGGTGGCCAGCGACACCAGATTGAACATGCCATGGCGCAGCGCGTCCAGCGGCCCATACACGCCCTTGGCCCACAACAGCAGAGCCACCAGCAGACCGCCGCCAATCAGCGTCACCAGCGTGGCCCGCAGCTCCGGGTCGCGCCAGAAGCCGCCCCACTGGCCCTTGCGAATGGCGACGAAGTACAGCGCAAAATTGCAGCTGGCCACCAGCATGAAGAAGATGCAGATCGCCTCCAGCAGCGGCGACTGGAAGTACCCAAAGCTCAGGTCGTGCGACGACAGCCCGCCCAGGCTCACGGTGGTGAACATGTGCATTAACGCATCCAGCGGCCCCATGCCCCCGGCCCAGTAGGCCAGGCCACACAGCACGGAGAACAGCGCATACACCCCCCAGAGCCCCTTGGCCGTGCCGGTCATGCGTGGCGTGAGCTTGGTGTCCTTCAGCGGCCCCGCCGCCTCGGCCTTGAACAGCTGGCTGCCCCCGACGCCCAGCAGCGGCAGCACGGCCACGGCCAAAATCAGGATGCCCATGCCCCCCATCCACTGCAAAAAGGTGCGCCACACATTCACCGACACCGGCAACGCATCCAGGCCCGCCAGCACGGTGGAGCCCGTGGTCGTCAGCCCCGACACCGCCTCGAAGTAGGCGTGCGTGAACGACAGCGGGTGCCCGGTGTAGTGCCCGGCCAGCATCAGCGGCAGCGCGGCCGACAGGGGCAGCAGCATCCACGCCAGCGACACCAGCATCACGCCGTGGCGCGGCTGCAGCTCTTGCCGGAACAGCCGCAGCCGCCACCACAGCCACGCGCCCGCCAGCATCGTGGCGCCCATGGACAGCGGGTACACAAACCAGACGCCGTCGCGCGTCCACAGCGAGACTGCCAGCGGCAGGCCCATGGACAGCGAGAAGATCATTACCAGAATGCCCAGCACGCGCAGAACGGGAAACATGTCCGTCATGGGGGTCTCGCGCAGCTCGGTGCCAGGTCAGAAAAAAGTCGCGCTAACGCGAAAGAGCTTTTCCACATCGCGCACCAGCCGTTTGTTGGGCAGGAAGAACACCACGTGGTCATTGCTCTCGATCACCGTGGCGCTGCGCGGGATGATGACCTCGGGCTCGCGCAGATCGGCAGCGGATGCACCCGTGGTTTCCGACGCGTCAGGCAGACCGCGCACGATCAGGCCGATGTGCACATCGCGCGGCAGCTGCAGGTCACTGACCTTGCGGCCGACCACGCGCGAGCTTTTGCGGTCGCCGCGCGCCACGATCTCCAGCGCCTCGGCCACGCCACGGCGCAGGCTGTGCACGGCCTGCACGTCGCCCTGGCGCACATAGGCCAGCAGCTCACCCAGCATGGCCTGCGCGGGCGACAGCGCGATATCGATCTGCGTTCCGTGCATCAGGTCGGCATAACTGCGCCGGTTGATGAGGGCCAGCACCCGGCTTGCGCCCATGCGCTTGGCCAGCAGGCACGACATGATGTTGTCCTCGTCGTCGTCGGTGAGCGCGAGGAACAGGTCCACCTCCTCGATGCCTTCGTCACCCAGCAGGTCTTCGTCGGTGGTGTCGCCCTGCAGCACCAGCACCTCAGGCGGCAGGGCCGACGCCAGCTCCACGCAGCGGTCCGCGTGGTCCTCGATGATCTTGATATGAAAACGCCCGCCCGCCTGGCTGAGCTGCCGCGCCAGCCGCAGACCCAGCCGGCCGCCGCCCGCAATCATGATGCGGCGCACAGGCTGGAGCTGCTGGGATGCCGGGCGGTGCAGAGCGGCCAGCACGTTGGCGATGTGCTCGTGCGCGGCCAGCACGAACACCTCGTCCCCCGGCTCGACGCGCGTGCGGCCGTCGCAGGCGATAAAGCGGTCAGGCTCGTCGGGGAAGCGCCGGTAGATGGCCACCATGCGCATCGCCAGCTCCGGCGCACTCTCGCGCAGCGCGCCGATGGAGTGCCCCACCATCGGAGCCCCCGCACGCGCCCGCACCGACACCAGGCATGCGCGACCTCCGGCAAATTCGCGCACCTGCATGGCCTCGGGGTACTCGATGAGCTTGCCGATATAGCGGGTCAGCGATTCTTCGGGGCAGATGATGCGGTCCACCGCAAACCCCTCGGGGCCCACCAGCCGCTCATGGGCCTCGAAGCCTGTGGTCCGCACCCGCGCAATGCGCTTGGGGATGTTGAACAGCAGCTGCGCGATCTTGCAGCACACCAGGTTGGTCTCGTCCTGCGCGGCGCAGGCAATCAGCAGGTCGGTGTCCTCGGCCCCCGCCTCGGCCAGCACGGCAGGCTCGATGCCGTTGCCCACCACCCCGCGCAGATCAAACCGCGACTCCAGGTCGCGCAGGCGCGCGGCGTCGGTGTCGATGACGGTGATGTCGTTGCGCTCGGACACCAGGCTGTCTGCCACGCTCTGGCCCACGCGGCCGGCGCCGAGGATGATGATTTTCATATGAAATAGGCCGCAAGCGCTAGTCGAACATGCGCCAGCAGCTATTGTTTCAGGAGCACATCAGGCCCGCACCTCACCTTCGCCCAGCACCACGTACTTGAGCGAAGTGAGGCCTTCGATGCCCACCGGGCCCCGCGCATGGAACTTGTCGGTGCTGATGCCGATTTCGGCGCCCAGGCCGTACTCGAAGCCGTCGGCAAACCGCGTGCTGGCGTTCACCATCACGCTGGCCGAATCCACCTCGCGCAGGAACTGCTGGGCATGCATGTGGTCGCGCGTCAGGATGGCATCGGTGTGGTGGCTGGAATAGTGGTTGATGTGCGCAATGGCCTCATCCACGCCCGCCACCACCTTCACGCTGATGATGGGGGCTAGGTATTCCTCGCTCCAGTCCTGCTCGGTGGCGGGCACCAGATTGGCACCTGGCACCGACTGCAAAATCGCCAGCGACTCGGGGCAACCCCGCATCTCCACGCCCTTGGCGGCGTACACCGCGCCGATCTGGGGCAGAAAATCTGCCGCCACGCCACGCGCCACCAGCAGGCCTTCGCTCGCGTTGCAGGGGCTGTACTTGTTGGTCTTGGCGTTGTCAGCCACCTTGACGGCCATCGCGATGTCGCAGGGGTCGTCCACATAGGTGTGGCAGTTGCCATCCAGGTGCTTGATGACGGGCACCTTGGCATCGCGGCTGATGCGCTCGATCAGGCCCTTGCCGCCGCGCGGGATGATCACGTCCACAAACTGCGGCATGGCGATCAGCTGGCCCACGGCCTCGCGGTCGGTGGTCTGCACCAGTTGCACCGCGTCTTGCGGCAGACCCGCCTCGGCCAGCGCCTGCTGCACCAGCTTGGCCAGCGCCTTGTTCGAGTCAATCGCCTCGGAGCCGCCGCGCAAGATGCAGGCGTTGCCGCTCTTGATCGACAACGACGCGGCTTCGATGGTGACGTTGGGACGGCTCTCGTAGATCATGCCGAACACGCCAATCGGCACCCGCATCTGCCCGACGCGAATGCCGCTGGGCTGCTGCTTCATGCCCAGGATCTCGCCAATGATGTCGGGCATAGCGGCCAGCTGCTCGCAGCCCTCGGCACAAGTCTCCAGCACCTTGGGGGTGAGCTTGAGCCGGTCCACCATCGGGCCCGCCAGCCCATTGGCCACGGCGCGTTCCAGGTCTTTGGCATTGTCGACCTGCAGCGCAGCCACGTTCTCGCGCAGCAACCGGGCCAGCGCCTTGAGCGCTTTGTTTTTGATAGCTGCTGGCGCTTTGGCCATCAGCGCAGAGGCCGTTTTTGCCTGGAGACCGAGGGAGTGCGTATATTCAGCGACGTTGAGGGCGTTCATCCGGCGATTTTGCCGCACTTGGTATCGGCCCGGTGGGCGCGGGCCCATGGCTGCTTTACCCTCGGGCCTGTCACTCTCCATCGACCCGCCCGGCTACGCCATGACCGACACCGCCCACACCCAGCTCACCACCTTCACCCAGGCCCTGCAAGCCTTTGAACGCGGCGACCACACCGCCGCCACCCTCAGCACCCTGGCCCGCCAGCAAACCACCCTACTCGCCGCCCTGCCCCCGCGCTACAGCGATGTGCTGCTGAACCTGCTGGACCGACTGGAATCGAGCGCGCTGTTTTCGGAAGAAAGCTGCTCGTTCAGCCAAAAGGATCTGGTGGCGAACTTGACGATGTGGGCTGAAAAAGCACAGGGCACATTGAACGCTGGCTGACCACTCCGGGGCCGAGCAACGCGACGGCCCGAGTGGCTGTTCGTTTCCCATCCCCTCTGTATGCGCCGAGGAGCGCAGCGGCCAGCGGGTCAGGGCTCGCGACTGTCTGAGCGCAGCGAGTTTGAGCGAGACCCCGCTGGACGCGAGCACCGCAGGTTGCCCGAAGCGAAGCGCAGGGACGCAGACAGTTGGGGCCGCCTTTCTTTTGGGTACTTTTCTTTGGCGAAGCAAAGAAAAGTACCTCGCCCGCCGGGGCGACAACCCGGCTCCCGCCGTGCGCACAGGCATGCCACCAAATCAGCGAGCAAGCCCCGACAACCACTCCTAATTTAATAGCTTTCAGTGCTTATCTCACAGGCACTAGAAGCCAAAAATAATCAAACCTCCGCCCGCCCCAACCACTTCTCCCGCGCAATATAAGCCCGCACCCCCAGCCCCATGAACGGCTGCGGCGGCATGCGCGTCGGCCCACCCAAGGCCAAGGCATGCGCCAGCAACGGGTGGTCCTGCCCCAGCGCCAAATCCGCTGCCAGAGCCCCCAGGGCCGTGAACTTCACCACCCCCGCCCCATTGCACCCAGCCACCCCATGCACCTGCGGGGCCAGCCGCCCCCAGCGCGGTGCGCCATTGCGGGTGATGGCGATCGAGCCTTCCCAGAAATGCTCCAACGCCACATCGGCCAGCTGCGGAAAACGCGCCGCAAACACGGCCGCATGCTCGCGCCGCAGGCGCTCGCGCACCGCAGGGCTGACGCGGAACTGCGGCGCATATTCAAAGCCCTGGCGCACCAGAATGCGGTGGTCGTCCGTGTAGCGCAACGTGGCCCCCGTGACGGCGCTGGCGGGCGTCACGCCCCAGCCCTCGGGCGCGCCCAGGCGGCTGCGCTGCTCGGGCGTGAGCGGGGCTGTGAGCGAGCCAAAGGTGACCAGCGGAAACGTCTCCGCTCCCCAGGCGCTGCCGAACAGCCCCAGCTGCTGCGCAAACCCATTGGCCGCCAGCAACAGTTGCGGCGCACGCACACGGCCCTGCGGGGTGTGCGCCACCACCTTGCTGCCTGACAGGTCCAGCCGCTGCACCGGCGTTTGCTCGTGCAGGGAGACGTTGGCAGGCAGCACATCGGCCAAGCCCCGGCACAGCGCGGCGGGGTTGAGCAGCACGGTGCCTGGCGTGTAGAGCCCGGCGGCAAAGTAGCTGGTGCCCAGGCGCGCGGCCAGGGCGTTGCGGTCCAGCAGCTCGTGCGCAGCCCCCAGGGCGCGCAGCTCATCCACATGGTGCTGCAGCGTGCGCTCGGCGGCGGGCGAGACGGCGCAGTGGTACTTGCCTGCGCGGCGCCATTGGCAGTCGATGCGGTGCTGCGCCACCAGCAGTTCCAGGTCGTTCATGCCCGCCGTGAGCAACGCCTGGTAGTGCGCGGCCTGGCGCAGTTCTTCGAGCGAGCTGCCGATGTTGTGCGGCACATCAATAGCAAAGCCCGAGTTGCGGCCCGAGGCGTTGTTGCCCACGGTGCCTGCGTCCACCACCACGATGTGGGCGTGGGGGCGCAGCTCGGCCAGGCGGCGCGCGGCGGCCAGGCCCGCAAAGCCCGCGCCCAGCACCAGCCAGTCGGCCAGCACATCGCCCTGCAACGCAGGGCGCGGCGTGCGCGGGGGCAGGATGGCGGACCAGCCGTTGGAGGAGTCGTCGTTGGGGAGGCGCAGGGGCCGAGAACCCTGCGAGGGCCGCAGGGTGGCATCCACATGCGCCATCACCGCGCCGCGCTGGTCAGGCGGCACAGCTGCAAGGCCAGGCGCTGCAGGGCCTGCCAGCCGTCTTGCGGCCAGTCGGGCTGCTTGAGGCCTTTGACAATGCCATCCACCGTGTGGGCCGACTGCAGCAGGCGAGCCAAAGCGGCGTCGCTGGCCTTGGGCAGGATGCGTTCAAACAGCCGCTCCTTGGGGCCCCAGATGCGGTTCTCGCGCAGCGCCATGGGCAAGGGGCGCCCGGCGTTCATCGCGTCTTTCACGCGCTTGAGGGCGCGGATGTCTTCGGCCAGCGCCCAGTGCACCAGCACCTCGGCCTCACCCTCGGCCTGCAGGCCGTCGAGCATGCGCTGCACGCGGGCCGTCTGCCCGGCCAGCACCGATTCGGACAGCTTGAACACGTCATAGCGCGCCACGTTGAGCACGGCGGCTTCGACCTGCGCCTGCGTCAGCTCGCCTGCCGGGTGCAGCAGGGCCAGCTTCTGGATTTCCTGGTGCGCGGCCAGCAGGTTGCCTTCCACACGATCGGCAAAAAACTGCAGGGTGCGCTGGCCTTCCTCCCCCGCGACCACACGCTGGCCCTGCGCGGCCAGGCGCGCTGCGATCCACTGCGGCAGTTGGCCGCGCTCGATGGGGTCGATCTGAATCGACGTGCCGTTACCCTCCAGCGCGGCAAACCAGGCACCGGTTTTGGTGGCTTTATCGAGGCGCGGCAGCATGACCATGGTGAGGGTGCTGTCGTTACCCCGGGCCGATTCGGCGATCTGCTGCAGCGCCACGCTGCCGTCCTTGCCGGGCTTGCCCGACGGAATGCGGATCTCGACGATCTGCTTGTCGGCAAACAGGCTGAGTGACCCGCCGGCCGCCAGCACCGCACTCCAGTCGAAGTGGGCACCGGCCACGGTGTAGCTGCTGCGCTCGGTGTAGCCCTGGGTGCGGGCGGTGGCGCGGATGGCGTCGGCCGCCTCTTGCTGGAGCAAGGGCTCATCGCCATGCAGGACATAAAGCGGCGACAGGCCCCGTTGAAGATGCTGAGAGAGTTGGGCCAGGGCGACTTGCATGCGGCAAAGTTTATCGCCTGGGCAGGCCCGGCATTGCGCAAATTGCCAGCGTATGCCCTCACAGTGCACAAGAGAGGTCACGAACCGATCAGCTACGGCGCTGTTCATTGGCGCCCAAAGCCCTGAGAATTCCCCCGGGCGCCCGCGCCCTTCCCGCTCACTGCCATACCCAGAAAGTCAGACCGCCATGCCCCCCACCGCCCTGCGCAGCGCCCAGCCCACCAGCCTGATCGGCGCCCCCACCGACATCGGCGCCGGCGCGCGCGGCGCCTCCATGGGGCCCGAGGCCTTGCGTGTGGCCGGCCTGCAGGCGGCGCTGGAGTCCCACGGGCTGCAGGTGTTTGACCGGGGCAACCTGAGTGGCCCCGCCAACCCGTGGCAGCCACCCGTAGACGGCTACCGCCACCTGCCCGAGGTGGTGGAATGGAACCAGCGCGTGTTCGACGCCGTGTATGCAGAACTGCAGTTGGGCCACCTGCCCATCCTGCTGGGCGGCGACCACTGCCTGGGCCTGGGCAGCATCAGCGCCGTGGCCCGCCATTGCGCGGAGGTGGGAAAAAAACTGCGGGTGCTGTGGCTCGATGCCCATGCCGACTTCAACACCAGTGCACTGACCCCCAGCGGCAATGTGCATGGCATGCCCGTGGCCTGCCTGTGCGGGTTTGGCCCCGAGGCGCTGACCGGGCTGGCCCGCATGCCGGGCGGTGGCCCGGCGCTGCACCCTTCACAGATCCGGCAGATCGGCATCCGCAGCGTGGACGCGGGCGAAAAGCGTTTTGTGCACGAGCAGGGCCTGGAGGTGTTCGACATGCGCTACATCGACGAGGTGGGCATGCGCCAGACCATGCAGCAGGCGCTGGCCGGGCTGGATGCACACACCCACCTGCATGTGAGCTTTGATGTGGACTTTCTGGACCCCGACATCGCGCCCGGCGTTGGCACCACGGTGCCCGGTGGCCCCACTTACCGCGAGGCGCAGTTGTGCATGGAGATGATTGCCGACAGCGGGCGCCTGGCCTCGCTGGACATTGTGGAGCTCAACCCCGCGCTCGATGTGCGCAACCGCACGGCCGTGCTGGCGGTGGACCTGGTGGAGTCGCTGTTTGGCAAGAGCACGCTCATGCGCGTGCCCTCGCACGGCCAGGGGCCGACGCTGAGCGCCTGAGCGCGAACATTCTTAGAGCAGCTCACAAAACTCAGTGAAGCGGCCATGGCCAGGCGTTCCGCCGCAGGCAGTACGACTAGTACGACAAGGCGAGGCAACAACGCCAGGGGAGTTCTGTGAGCTGCTCTTAGCGCTTGGCCGCCGCGAGCCGGCGCATGAGCTGCTGCACCAGGTCGGTCCGCATGTCGCGGTAGAGCAGCGCCTCTTCGGCCTCCTTGGCCAGCGCAATGGTTTCGTTGTAGCTGATGTCGCGCTGCTGCAGCAGCTCGGTGTCCGGGATCAGCTCCACGCCGGTGGGCGTGCGCAGGCGGAACTTGATGCGCAGGCGCAGCTGCAGTTCGCGCACCTGTCCCGACGCGTTGAGGCCCACCACCACACGCTCCTGCTGCTCCTGCAGCAGATCGAAGATGGCCTCTGCCGTCGGCATGCTGGCCGGGTCGCGCAGCAGTTTGAGCTGGCTGCCCGATCCGTCGAGTGTGCGCTGCAGCTCACGCGCCAGCGGCGAGCTGGCAGGGGCCGCGATGTAGAGCGAGCCAAACCCGAACTCCGGCACGCCACGCAGCCGGAATCCGCAGGCAGACAACAGGGCCACCGGGGCCAGACTGAGCAGTGTGCGTTTGTTCATGGGGTCAGACCACCACGTTCACCAGGCGACCTGGCACCACGATCACGCGTTTCGGATGAGCACCTGCGGCCTGGGCCACAAAGGCCTCGCTGGCCAGCGCAATGCGCTCGATCTCGGCCTTGTCGGCCTGGGCGGGTACATGGATGGATCCGCGCAGCTTGCCGTTGACCTGCAGCATGAGTTCGATCTCGTCCTGCACCAGCGCACCGGCATCCACCTGCGGCCAGGGCGCATCGAGCAGGTCGCCCAGCGCACCGGCGTAGCCCAGGCCCGTCCACAGGCTGTGGGCGATGTGGGGTGTGGCGGGGTACAGGCAGCGCAGCAGGATGCCAAAGCCTTCGATCAGCGCCACCTGGGCACCGGCCGAGTCCATGGCCTTGAAATCTTCGAGCGCGTTGATCATCTTCATCGCGCCGGAGACCACGGTGTTGTACTGCATGCGCTGGTAGTCGTAGTCCACCTGCTTGAGCACGTTGTGGATCTCCAGGCGCAGGGCCTTGGCGTCCTTGCCAAACTGCACGTCCTGCAGGCTGCTGGCACCGGCCACGCTGGCCATGGCAGCCTCGCGGTCGATGGCCGAGAGCTTGAGGCCGAAGTTCCACACGCGGCGCAGGAAGCGGTAGCTGCCTTCCACCGCAGCGTCGTTCCACTCCAGCGTGGCTTCGGGCGGCGCGGTGAACATGGTGTACAGGCGGGCCGTGTCGGCGCCGTACTTCTCGATCAGGTCCTGCGGGTCCACGCCGTTGTTCTTGGACTTGGACATGGTGCCCACGCCCTCGTAGTCGATGGGCGTGCCCACGGGCAACATGCCGTCGCCGCTGGTGGCTTCGTTCTTGAGCTTGGCACCGATGATCTTGCCGCCTTCATCGAGCACATGCTCCACGTCGTGCGGCCAGAAGTAGTCCTTGCCGCCCTTGGCAGTGCGGCGGCTGTAGATGTGGTTGAGCACCATGCCCTGCGTGAGCAGCTTGGTAAAGGGCTCATCGACCTTGACCAGGCCCAGGTCGCGCATGACCTTGGTCCAGAAGCGGGCGTACAGCAGGTGCAGGATGGCGTGTTCGATACCACCGATGTACTGGTCCATCGGCATCCAGTAGTCGGCACCACAGGCCACCATGGCGTCCGCATTCTTGGGGTCGCAGTACCGCATGAAGTACCACGAGCTGTCCACGAACGTGTCCATGGTGTCAGTCTCGCGGCGGGCAGCCTTGCCACACACGGGGCAGGTCACGCCCGCGTGGAAGCCTTCGTGCTTGTGCAGCGGGTTGCCCGAGCCGTCGGGGATGCAGTCTTGCGGCAGCACCACGGGCAGGTCTTTTTCGGGCACGGGTACGGCGCCGTGCTCGTCGCAGTGGATGATCGGGATCGGCGTGCCCCAGTAGCGCTGGCGGCTCACGCCCCAGTCGCGCAGTCGCCAGGTGGTCTTCTTCTCGCCCAGGCCATTTTGCTCCAGTGCATGGGCCACGGCGTTCACGGCTTCCTTGTACGACAGGCCGCTGAAGCTGTCGGAGTTGATGGTGACGCCGCGCTGCTTGTCGCCGTACCAGTCGTTCCACTGGTGGTAGTCAAAGTGTTCGCCATCGACCAGCACAACCTGCTTGATCTCGATGCCGTACTTGAGGGCGAACGCGAAGTCGCGCTCATCATGGGCGGGCACGCCCATCACGGCGCCGTCGCCATAGCCCATCAGCACGTAGTTGCCGACCCAGACCTGCACCTTTTCGTCGGTGAGCGGGTGGGTGACGAACAGGCCCGTGGGCACGCCCTTCTTCTCTTGCGTGGCCAACTCGGCCTCGGTGGTGCCGCCGCTCTTGCACTCTTCGATGAAGGCTTGGAGCGCAGGGTTGGTCTTGGCGGCATGGGCGGCCAGCGGGTGCTCGGGCGCCACGGCGCAGAAGGTCACACCCATGATGGTGTCGGCGCGCGTGGTGAACACGTACATCTTGCCGTCGCCGATCAGCGCGCCGTCATCACCCCGGATGTCGTGCGGGAAGGCGAAGCGCACGCCTTCGCTCTTGCCGATCCAGTTCTCCTGCATCAGCTTCACGCGCTCGGGCCAGCCGGGCAGCTTGTCGCCCGTCACAAAGCCCAGCAGCTCTTCGGCGTAGTCGGTGATCTTGAGGTAGTAGCCAGGGATTTCGCGCTTTTCCACGGTGGCACCGGTGCGCCAGCCCTTGCCGTCAATCACCTGCTCGTTGGCCAGCACGGTCTGGTCCACCGGGTCCCAGTTCACGACCTGGGTCTTGCGGTAGGCAATGCCCTTTTCCAGCATCTTCAAAAACAGCCACTGGTTCCACTTGTAGTACTCGGGGTCGCAGGTGGCCACCTCGCGGCTCCAGTCGATGGCCAGGCCCATGGCCTGCATCTGCTTTTTCATGTACGCGATGTTTTCGTACGTCCACTTGGCCGGTGGCACGCCGTTCTTCAGCGCCGCGTTTTCGGCGGGCAGGCCGAACGCGTCCCAGCCCATGGGCATCAAGACGTTGTGGCCGTTCATGCGCAGGTAGCGCGTGAGCATGTCGTTGATGGTGTAGTTGCGCACGTGGCCCATGTGCAGCTTGCCGCTGGGGTAGGGCAGCATGGAGCAGGCGTAGAACTTCTTCTTGCTCGTGTCTTCCGTCACGCGGTAGGCGTCGGTGGCGGTCCAGTGGTCGTGCGCCGCGCGTTCGACGTCTTGGGGAGAGTATTTGTCTTGCATGGGAGCTCGGGGGTGAGAGAAGAGTGCAGCCGCAGGGCCGCGCTGCAGGGATTTTAGGCGGTCAGGGACTGGCACCGGCGTGCCAGCAGCCGGGGCGGGTCAGCGGGACGGGGCTGGAGACGCAGGCGACACAGGATTCGCTGCAGGTTCGGCCACAAATCCGATGCGCTGCAGCCCGGCCAGGTGGGCCGCGCCCATGACTTCGACCACGCGGCCGTAGGGCACGGCAGCGTCGGCGCGCAGTTGCACCTCGGTGTCGGGGCGCTCGGCGCCAATGCGGCGCAGGCGCTCTGCCAGCGCGGTTTGCGACAGGGGCTGGTCATCCAGAAAGGCCTGGCCCGAGGCGTCGACCACCAGCGTGACAAATTGCGGGGCCGTGCCGGGCGTGGCGCCCTCGGTGCGCGGCAGGTCCAGCCGGATGGAGCTGGCCAGCAGCGGTGCCGTGAGGATGAAAATGACCACCAGCACCAGCATCACGTCCACCAGCGGCGTCATGTTGATGTCGCTCATGGGCTGCGGCCCGGTGGTACGTTCGAGTCGTCCGAAACTCATGCCCCCACGCTCCCCGCTGCGCGTGGTTCGCTGCCCCCCAAGGGGGCTGACCTGCCTTGGGGCGGCCCGGCGGCGGGTCGGCTCATGCCCCCACACTCCCCGCTGCGCGTGGTTCGCTGCCCCCAAGGGGGGCTGACCTACCTTGGGGCGGCCCGGCGGCGGGTCGGCTCGCATTGCTCAGGTCTTCTGTGGTGCCAGCCAAACTGTGGACGGGGGCCGTGTCGATGAGCAGTTCTCGCAGATCGCGCGCAAATCCTTCCAGGTCGGCCTCGATGCGGCCGATCAGGCGGCCAAACACGTTGTAGGCCAGCACGGCAGGGATGGCCACAGCCAGTCCGGCCGCCGTCATGACCAGGGCCTCGCCCACCGGCCCGGAGACGCGATCAATGGTGATCTGCCCCGCGCCTGCCATGGCGGTGAGCGCGTGGTAGATGCCCCACACGGTGCCCAGCAGCCCCACAAAAGGCGCCGTGGAGCCCACCGTGGCCAGCAGCACCTGGCCAAACTGCAGGCGTCCCAGCACATCGTGCAGGGCATCGCGCAGCACCCGCGTGAGCCGCTGCGACAGGCTGCCTGCCGTGGCCAGCGTGGACTGGGCCATGCTGTCGTGATTTGCTATCAAATTTGCAGCAACCACCAAAGGAAGCACTAGCGCATCCCGGTCAAAAGACTGCAAACGTTGCTGCGCGAGGGCCAGCGAGGGCGCCTGCCAGAACGCGGCCGTGCAGCGGGCCACGTCGGCACTGGCGCGGCGCATGAGCCGCAGCTTCCACACAATGACCACCCAGCTTGCCACCGACATGGCCAGCAAGACCAGTGCCGCACTTTGCGTCACGGCATCGCCCTGGCGCCACCAGTGGAGCGCGTCCATGGGAGTCGGCGGATCAGTGCAAGCCCAGCACGTCGAACATGTCGAACATGCCAGTCTTGTGGGCCGCCAGGAAGCGCACGGCGCGCAAGGCGCCCTGCGCGTACGTGGCGCGGCTGGAGGACTTGTGCGTGACCTCGATGCGCTCGCCGATGCCCGCAAACAGCACGGTGTGGTCGCCCACGATGTCGCCACCACGGATGGCAGCAAAGCCGATGCTGGAGGGGTCGCGCTCGCCCGTCACGCCTTCGCGGGCGTACACGGCGCAGTCCTTGAGGTCGCGGCCCAGGGCCTCGGCAATCACCTCGCCCATCTTGAGCGCGGTGCCCGAGGGTGCATCGACCTTGTGGCGGTGGTGGGCTTCGATGATTTCGATGTCGTACCCCGTGGCCATGGCCTTGGCGGCCATTTGCAGCAGCTTGAGCGTGACGTTCACACCCACGCTCATGTTGGGTGAGAACATGATGGCGGTGCGCTGTGCGTAGGCGTCGAGTTCGGCCTTTTGCGCATCGGTGAAGCCGGTGGTGCCGATGACGGCCTTCACGCCCAGCCGGCTGCACACGGCCAGGTGGGCCAGCGTGCCCTCGGGGCGGGTGAAGTCAATGAGCACCTCGGCGTTCTTCAGGCCGGCCGCCACGTCGGCCGTGATGGCCACCCCGCTGGCGTAGCCCAGAAAGGCCGTGGCGTCCGAGCCGATGGCCGGGCTGGCGGCCACATCCAGTGCACCGGCCAGCACGCAGTCGTCGCTGGCGCGGATGGCCTCGATCAGCATGCGGCCCATGCGGCCCGAAGCCCCGGCGACGGCTACACGGAGGGGGGATGCCGCGGGAGCCGCAGGCGAAGAAGTCGCGGTCATGAAAAGGTCCTGTTCATTGATAGGGCAGCCAGCGCACCGGGCTCACTGCCAGGGCCGCAAGGTTCAGCGCGCGGGCGCTTCAAGCGGCGGGTAACTGGTGGCGGCAGGCAATGCCGGCGGCGTGGCCGCTGCTGGCGCGGGGCGCTCCTTGACCGGGTACTTGGCCAGTTGCTCCGGCGTGGCTTCCAACGCCGGCACCTTGCCCTTGGCACCGTCGCGCGCACCCAGCGTGGCGACGAACTCGGTCTCGGTCGGCATTTCATCGCCTTCGGAGCGCTCCAGGGCATCGCCCTTGAAGAACACGGTCAGTTTGCGGGTCTGAATCTCTTCGCCAGGGCGTTTGAGCGTGAACACGTACTCCCAGCGGTCCGCATGGAACAGGCTGGTGACCAGCGGCGTCCCGAGAATCTCGCGCACTTGCTGGCGGCTCATGCCGGGCTGCAGGGCTTCGACCTGCTCGCGGGACACGAAATTGCCCTGCACCACGTCCACCCGGTAGGGCTTGACGATGTTGGCGATGCGGCTGCTGGCGCCATCCAGACTGCCGCAACCGGTCAGGGCAGCCATGCTGGCACCGATCAACACAACCAGGCCCAGACGGGCGCTGTAACGGGCTTGGACGGGCATGGGTAAAAGGCCAAAGGATATGATCGTCCCATTGTAGCGGCAGCCCCTCCAGACCCTGAGCCGGTTGCCCTCCCCCGAAAGAGCCAGCCATGACCAATATCGACGAACTCAAAAGCACGGGACTCAAGGCCACACTGCCCCGACTGAAGATTCTGGAGATTTTCCAGAAGGGTGCGCAGCGCCACATGACGGCCGAAGACGTGTTCCGCGTGCTGCTGGAAGAGCGCTCGGACATCGGCCTGGCCACCGTGTACCGGGTGCTCACACAATTCGAGCAGGCTGGCATCCTGATCCGCAGCAATTTCGAGAGCGGCAAGGCGGTGTACGAGCTCAACGAAGGGCAACACCACGACCACTTCATCTGCACTTCGTGTGGCAAGGTGGAAGAGTTTTACGACCCCGAGATCGAAAAGCGGCAGCATGCGGTGGCCAAGGCCAAGGGCTGGCTGGTGCAGGACCACACCATGGCGCTGTACGGACAGTGCGCCGACTGCGCTAAGAAATGACTCCCCCTGAGCCACCTTCGGCGTCTTCCCACCGAGGGGGACGCTCCCTGCGCGGCGGGGCGGCCCTAGCGCGACAGCACTGGTATGGGCCGCGCCAGTTCCGGTGGCCTGAGCGCCGCTAGCCGCCCGTATCACGCTCCATGGCACGGCGATGGCGTTCGACAAACTCTTGGTAGGTGTCGATGCCGCGCAGTTGCAGGATGGTGTTGCGCACGGCGGCCTCGACCAGCACGGCGATGTTGCGGCCGGCGACCACCTGGATCACGACCTTGAGCACCGGCACGCCCAACACGTCCTGCGTAAGCGGCTCGTAGGGCAGACGCTCGTAGTCACGCTCCAGCGTCTCCTTACGCACCAGGTGCACGATGAGCTTGAGGCGCATCTTGCGGCGCACCGCCGTCTCGCCAAAGATGGCGCGGATATCGAGCAGGCCGATGCCGCGCACTTCCAGCAGGTTTTGAAGCAGCTCGGGGCACTTGCCTTCGATGGTGGTCTGGTTGATGCGGAACAAATCCACGGCATCGTCAGCCACCAGGCCGTTGCCGCGCGAGATCAGCTCCAGGCCCAGCTCGCTCTTTCCCAGGCCCGACTCGCCGGTGATCATCACGCCCAGGCCCAGAATATCCATGAACACGCCGTGCATCGTGGTGCGGTCAGCGAAGTGCTTGGACAGGTAGGCGCGCAGCACGTCGATGACAAACGCCGACGACTCGTGCGTGGAAAACATCGGAATCTGCGCGCGCTCGCACATCGACACCAGCGCGTCGGGTGCGGTCTGGTTGTCGGCCAGCACCAGCACGGGGGGCTCCAGCGTCACGATACGGGCGATGCGGCGCTTGCAATCGTCAGGGGAGGCGTTGCTCAGGTACGCAATCTCGCGCTCGCCGAGGATCTGGACCCGGTACGGATGGATGTAGTTGAGATAGCCGACCAAATCGGCGCCGGAACGTGCGGAGCGCACGGCCACTTCGTCAAAACGGCGCTCGGACGCTCCGAGACCTGCCACCCACTCCCACTTCAGGGGGCCGCGAAATTCCTCGAAAAGAACATCGGCGCTGACAACATTGGGCTTCACGGCAGGTCAGTCAGGGTGATCAGCGCAGGCGGCGGGGAAAGCACTCAGGCCGTTTGGGTGGATTGCCAGCCCGCGATCATGCCGTGCAGTTCGGCAGCATCAGCGCAGGCCTTGAGCTTTTCGCGCAAGGCAGAGTCGCTGAGCAACTCGGCAATCTCGGAGAGGATTTCCAGGTGCTTTTGCGTGGCCGCCTCGGGCACCAGCAAAAAGATCAGCAGACCCACCGGCAACTCGTCCGGCGCATCGAACCCAATGGGATTGAGCAACTGAAACACGGCCGCCATCGGGGCCTTGAGGCCTTTGATGCGCCCATGGGGAATGGCCACGCCATGACCGAGCCCGGTGGAGCCCAGGCGTTCGCGGGCAAACAGACTGTCGGTGATCAGCGCCCGGGAGAGGCCGTGCTGGCTCTCGAACAGCAGACCCGCTTCTTCAAAAGCACGCTTCTTGCTGGTGGCGTCCACGCTCACAAGCACTTGAGCGGAGGGCAGGATGGAGGCGAGTCGGTTCATGGTCAAGGGTAACAATTATGCACATATTGGCGAAAACCCTGAGCGCGGCGCATCAGGCAACAAAAAAACCGCCCGAGAGGGGCGGCTGCTGTGCCAGGCTCAGGGCTGGCGCATCAAGCGTGCAGTTCGCGCTTGGCGGCTTCGTGGTGGTGATCTTGCAAACGGTCCTTGTGGCGGACCACCTGGCGGTCCATCTTATCGACAAGTTCGTCCACAGCCGCATACAGGTCGGCGTGGGAGCTTTCGGCAAACAGGTCGCTGCCCTTGACGTGGATGTTGCATTCCGCTCGCTGTCTCTTTTCCTTTTCCTTTTGCTTCTCTACCGTCAGCAGTACCTTGACATCGACAACTTGGTCAAAATGGCGGGTGATCCGGTCCAGCTTGGTGGTGACGTAGTTGCGCAAGGCGGGAGTAACTTCGAGGTGGTGACCGCTGATCGTCAAGTTCATAAATAAGTCTCCTGTGGCTCTCGGTGGAAAAACGCCGTCCTGGATCAGAGGAGCGGCTCGGCGAACTTGGATGCATCTGTTGTTGACGTCGTGGGTTCACTATGCCCCTGCCCTCCCTGAAATGCAATCCCATACCGCCGCAGGCCGCTGGGTTATGCCCGGCAAGGTGCCAAGCACCCGAAAAGCGCGCACAATGGGCGGATTGAAGGGGCTGGCCAAAGTGCAGCGCAAACCCTTCCCTTGTCACCGTGCCGACGGCGCCGCGCCATGCAGCGTGAGGCGCCCCACCACCAGCATAGACAGCAGGCTGGCGCCGATGCCCACCAGCGCAGCCACCCAGTAGTTCTGTACCAGCCCCTGCGCATCGCGGCTGATCAGCACCCCTCCCACAAAAGACGCAACACCCATCGCCGCCGATTGCACGGAGGCGTTCAGCGTCATGAAGGTCCCCCGCAAAGGCGCGTGCGCCGCAGAGGCAATGATGGCCATGCCGGGAATCATGCGGCCACTGACAAAAGTGAACATCAGCGTGGACACCATCAACACGCCCCACAGCGGCAACCCCTGCACCAGCGTGATACCCAGGATGCAGGGAAGGCCTGCGAGGGCCAGCCACCGGAAGGTGGGCACCTTGCCATGCCGGTCGGTCATGCGCCCGAACAGCCGTGCCGTGAACAAGGTCACCACCCCGCCACACAGGTACACCACCGGCACCTGATCGGCGCGCACACCCGCATTGGTCTGCATGTAAATGGTGATGTAGGGAATCACCGTAAAACCTGTAAACATCA
Source organism: Acidovorax sp. Root402 (assembly GCF_001425125.1). Taxonomy (NCBI): domain Bacteria; kingdom Pseudomonadati; phylum Pseudomonadota; class Betaproteobacteria; order Burkholderiales; family Comamonadaceae; genus Acidovorax; species Acidovorax sp. Root402. Next base: position 152,289 of record NZ_LMDQ01000019.1, on the reverse strand, counting down.
GCAACGCCGAGAAAAGAAATGCCCACCGGTGGTTGCCATCCGCCAGGACCTGGGTGATACCGCTCAACACAGACCGCCCGTTGGCAGCCTGCACATGGCCCGCCATGGTCGGTAGCGTGCGGGCCGCCTGCACGGCCAGCACTCCCACCATGGCGGCAATGCCAATGAACGGCAGGTTCCAGCCCCCGTACTGCGCGAGGATCAGCCCCAGGGGCACGCCAGCCACCGTGGACACAGAAAACGACGTCATCACGATGCCCATGGCACGCCCTCGCCGCTCAAAGGGCACCACGTCCGCCACGATGGTCTGCGACAAGGCCGACAGCACGCCGCCAAAAGTCCCCGCGAGAATGCGTGCCACCATCAGCGTGCCGTACGTGGGCGCGAGGCCACAGGCCAGCGTCGCCAGCCCAAACAGGCCATAGAGCACCAGCAGAAGCCGCTTGCGACCGAAGCGATCGATGTAAGTCGAAGCCAGCAGGCCTGACGCCCCCGCCGACAGCGTGTAGGCAGACACCAGCAAACCAAACTGCGCGTCGGTGATCTCAAACAGCTGCGTGAGCTGCGGGCCCAGCGGCATCATGATCATGAAATCCAGGATGTGGGTGAACTGGATGCCTGCCAGCGTCAGCAGCAGCCACAGTTCGCGGTGGGGAGAAAGCTCAGGCGTAGAAGAAGACACAGCAGACGGCCGCAGGGGCCCAGGCAGGTTCAGGGCCGCCCAGTGTGCCGCATGCCCGCCCGGGACACACCCTTCTCGGCGCATTCCCCGCGGAAACCGCAGCCCTTCAGAGCGGCGCGTAAAATCCACCGGTTGCGCCTAGGCCTCCCCTGCCGCGCGCCCCTTTCCCCTACGTTCTTCGGACTGCCCGCAGCGGACACCCACCGCCCACACCGACACCATGACCCAGCCCAGCTCCACCGCCCTGCACACTTCGGCCCTGACTTCGCTGCCCCTGCTGGCACGCGGCAAGGTGCGTGACAACTACGCCGTGGGCGATGACCGCATCCTGATGGTGGCCAGCGACCGCCTGTCGGCCTTCGACGTCATCATGGGCGAGCCTATCCCCGGCAAGGGCGAGCTGCTCACCCAAATGGCCCTGTTCTGGTTCGACAAGCTCGGCCACATCTGCCCCAATCACCTCACAGGCGACGCACCCGAGAGCGTGGTCAGCCCCGAGGAAGCCCCTCAAATCCGTGGCCGCTCGATGCTGGTGAAGCGCCTCCAACCCATCCCGGTCGAAGCCGTGGTGCGCGGCTACCTGGCTGGCAGCGGCTGGAAGGAATACCAGGAATCGCGCTCGGTCTGTGGCGTGCCCCTGCCCGACGGCCTGACCAACGCCGCCAAGCTGCCCGAACCCATCTACACGCCCGCCGCCAAGGCCGCCATGGGCGAGCACGATGAGAACATCACCTTCGAGCGCACGGTGGAGATGATTGGCCTGGACCTGGCCACCCGCATCCGCGATCTGAGCATTGCCATCTACAAGGCCGCGGCCGACATCGCGCTCACCAAGGGCATGATCATTGCCGACACGAAATTCGAGTTTGGCCTGGCCCCTGACGGCATGCTGGTGCTGATGGACGAGGTGCTGACCCCCGACAGCTCCCGCTACTGGCCAGTGGAGGGCTACGCTGAAGCCCTGGCCAAGGGGGAGAACCCGCCCAGCTACGACAAGCAGTTTGTGCGCGACTGGCTGGAGCAGGCCCAGGTCAACGGCAAGCCCTGGGACAAGACCCCCCCATCGCCCCGCCTGCCCCAGGCGGTGATTGAAAAGACGGCGGCCAAGTACCGTGAGGCCCTGGAGCGGCTGACATCGGCATAAATCTGCTGTGGGAGTGGCACCGGCCAAAAGCCCCTTTGGAAGCCTAGCCCGGCAGCGTTTCGACGGCTTCAAAACGCAGCAATTGCTCGCCTTCGGCCCCCCGCAGCAGGAGCTGCGTGCCGACCTGGCGAAAGCCCCGCACCGCCAGCAGCGCCTCAAAATACTGGGTCTCTAGCCCACTGCTTTGCAGGCACAAGCTGATGTTGGACACGAGCTGTCCCATGCGAAGGTGTCCGCTCTGAGGTTGCAACTCATAGTCGGCGAGAAAGCGGTTGCAGCCGCCCGAGCCTGCCACCCGCGGCTCATCTGCCTGGAAAACCAGATGGGGCACCGACACACCATCGGCAGGGCGGGATAGGGCCTCCCCAGCCATTTCGACGAGCCGCCAATGGGTCAGCAGCAGGGGCACGGACGCCTCCACAGTGGCAGCCAGCGGCAGCAGACGCTGCATTTGAACATCAACATGGCGGTACGCCGCGTCCTGCGGCACGGGGTAGCGCCTGTCGCTGGCCAGAAGCAATCGCCCCTCCAAGGTGACGGTGGTTCGCACCTCATAACGCCCCTTGGGCACAAACCGCGCAGAGGGGTAGGGAATCCACAGCGCGTAAGGGGGCTGACCTGCAGGTTGGCGGCGCTGCCGCCCCAAAACGACGGGCGGCTGGTCTGGCTGGGTCACATCCAGCAAAGTGGCCTCAAAAACAGCCTCGGGCGGCAGCATGACACGCTCTCGCGAAAGCGCCACCCCCGTAACCACGGCGTCTGGAGCAGGGGGACGCGTCACGCAACCAGTCACCCCCAGTATCCACACCACAACGCCGCCATAGAGCCCGCGACGTAGGCAGCCTAGACGTGACCCATTGCGCCAGGGTGGCAATTGGATGGAGAGCGCCTGCGTCGCGCCGTTCACCACTGCAACCTCTTGAGCCCTCAGCTCAGCACCACACTCGACAACCGCCGGCGGTAGGTGGCCACCACCGGGTCTTCGGGGGGGATCTGGCCCTCGGCTACCTTGGGCTTGGGCGCCTCGATCAGTTCGAGGATGGCGACGTAGGTCTTTCGGGCGATCTCTTCGCTCCACGCCTTATCGCGCATGAGGATTTCGAGCAGCTCGTCCATGGCGTCGGTCCAGCGCTGCTGGGTGATGAGCCAGCGGGCGCGGGCATAGCGGGTGTCGAAATCACGCTTGTTCGCGGCGATTTTTGCCTCAAATCCGGCCTCAGCGCTAGCGTCATATGCGCCAGACGCTACAAAATCAAGAGCATCCATCCAGGTCTTGAGTGCCCCCAGCTTGCGCGACATGGCGGCCTTGGCAATCACGGGAGCAAAAGCCACCTTGGCATCGTCCTCGCGCCCCAGCTGCAGCAGCAGCTTGACGTAGTCAAAGCGCGCGTCATCGTTGGCGGGGTCGGTCACGACGGCATGCTGCAGCTTCTCCAATGCGGTGCCGGTATCGCCTCCGGCGAGAGCTTCCTGCGCCTCTTCTTCCTCGGCCTCTGCCACCATCTCCTCAGCGGTGGGGACGTGCTTGTCGAGGAAGGCGCGCACCTGGCCTTCGGGCAAGGCGCCCATGAAACCATCGACAGGCTGCCCGTTCATCAGCAGCACGCAGGTAGGAATGCTGCGGATACCGAACATGCCCGCCAGCTGCTGTTCCTGGTCGGAGTCGATCTTGGCGAGCTTGAAGCGGCCCGCGTATTCCGTCTCCAGCTTCTCCAGCACCGGCCCCAGGGACTTGCAGGGGCCACACCATGGCGCCCAGAAGTCCACCAGCACGGGCACGTTCATCGAGGCGGCAACCACCTCGGCTTCAAAGTTCTCTACGGTGACGTCAATCATGATGGTGTAGGGCCCGGGGCCTATGGAGCGGTTTGCGCGCTATTTTGGCCCATCGAAACAGCCCCACACCCGCCAGGGAGGCGCAAAAAGTAAAATCGCGGGTTCTACCTACAGCGGCTGGGCAGGCAAGGCCTGCCGGCCAGCACCTTCCACACCATGAAACCCATCCAGATCGGCGTGGTCATGGGTTCCAGCAGCGACTGGGACACCATGCAGCATGCAGTGCAAATCCTTGAACAGTTCGGCATCGCGCACGAGGCCCGCGTGGTGTCGGCCCACCGCATGCCCGACGACATGTTTGCCTACGCGGAGGCCGCCGCCGGCCGGGGGCTGAAGGCCATCATCGCCGGGGCCGGCGGTGCTGCCCACCTGCCCGGCATGATCGCCGCCAAGACCACCGTGCCCGTGCTGGGCGTGCCCGTGGCCAGCCGCCACCTGCAGGGTGTGGATTCGCTGCACTCCATCGTACAAATGCCCAAAGGCATCCCCGTGGCGACGTTTGCCATCGGCACCGCCGGTGCGGCCAATGCCGCCCTGTTTGCTGTGGCCCTGCTGGCCAATGAGAGCCCCGAGCTGCGCCAGCGCCTGGAAGCCTTCCGAGCCGAGCAGACGGAAGTGGCCCGCAACATGACCCTGCCGCCCGCCGCATGAGCGCCGCCACGCAACCCTTGCTCCCCGGATCGACGTTGGGTGTTCTGGGTGGCGGCCAGCTGGGCCGCATGTTTGTCCACCAGGCCCAGGCCATGGGCTACTTCACGGCTGTGCTCGATGCCGACCCCACCAGCCCTGCCGGGCTGGTGAGCCACCACCACATCCAGACAGGTTACGAAGACCCGCAGGGCCTGGCCGAGCTGGCCCGCCTGTCGGATGCGGTGACCACCGAGTTCGAGAACGTACCCGCCGCTGCACTGGCCACCCTGGCCTCGCAACGCCCCGTGTCGCCCGCCGCCAGCGCCGTGTCGGTGGCGCAGGACCGTGCACGCGAGAAGGCGCACTTTGTGGCCTGCGGTGTGCCCTGCGCGCCCTTTGCCGTGATCGAAACCGCAGAGCAACTGGCCGCCGTATACCCCCACCTTTTGCCCGGCATCCTCAAGACGGCCCGCATGGGCTACGACGGCAAGGGCCAGGTGCGCGTGAAGACGCCCGCCGATCTGGCCCCCGCCTGGGATTCGGTTGGCCAAGTGGCCTGCGTGCTGGAGAAGATGCTGCCGCTGCAGCTGGAATGCTCCGTCATCGTGGCGCGTGGTGCCGATGGGACGATGGTGCACCTGCCGGTGCAGCGCAACCTGCACCGCGACGGCATCCTGGCCGTGACCGAGGTTTATGAAGGAAATCTGCCGCAAGCGCTAGTGGATCAAGCGGTAGCCGCTGCAAAATCTGTAGCAGAAGGCCTGCAGTATGTGGGCGTGCTGTGTGTGGAGTTCTTCGTGCTGCAGGACGGCAGCCTCGTGGTCAACGAGATCGCCCCTCGCCCGCACAACAGCGGTCACTACAGCCAGAATGCCTGCGATGTGTCGCAGTTCGAGCTGCAGGTGCGCACCATGGCCCGCCTGCCGCTGACGCAGCCGCGCCAGCACAGCGCCGCCGTCATGCTGAACCTGCTCGGCGACCTGTGGTTTGCCCACGGCGACGCGGCGCAGACCCCGCCCTGGGCCCAGGTACTGGCCCTGCCCGGCACCCACCTGCACCTGTATGGCAAGCGCGACGCCAAGCGCGACCGCAAGATGGGGCACCTGAACATCACCGCCGCCACCCCCGAGGCTGCGCGCGCCACAGCCCTGCAGGCTGCAGCGCTGCTGGGCATCGAGCCCTTCTGAGCCAGGCTGTTTCCATGATTCTCGACGGCAACGCCCCCCAGGCCATCGCCACCGCTGCACGCGCAGTGCGCAGCGGCGCCCTGCTGGGGCTCCCCACCGAAACGGTGTATGGCCTCGCAGCCGATGCCAGCAGCGATACCGCCGTGGCGCAGATCTTCGCGGCCAAGGGGCGGCCCAGCGACCACCCGCTGATCGTGCACGTGGCCAATGCCGAGGGCATTGCGCATTTCGCCAGTGAAGTGCCCGGCTTTGCACAAAAGCTCGTGGATGCCTTCTGGCCCGGCCCACTCACGCTCATACTGCCGCGCTTGCCCGGCGTAGCCACCGCCGCCACCGGCGGGCAGGACAGTGTGGGATTGCGCTGCCCCGCACACCCCGTGGCCCACGCCCTGCTGGTGGCCTGCGCGGCCGCTGGCGACAGCAATGAGGCTGGCGGCCCTCCCGTGTGGGGCGTTGCAGCCCCCAGTGCCAACCGTTTTGGCCGCGTGAGCCCCACCACCGCCCAGCATGTGCAGGACGAGCTGGGCGACGACCTGCTGGTGCTGGACGGCGGGCCCTGCGATGTAGGCATTGAAAGCACCATCGTGGACTGCACGCGTGGTGTGCCCGTGCTGCTGCGGCCCGGCGCCATCACCCGGGCGCAGATTGCGGCCGCTTGCGGCATGGCCCCGCTGTCCAAGGAAGACCTCCCCACGGCCACACCCCGCGCCTCGGGCACGCTGGAGGCTCACTATGCTCCTAGCGCCAAGGTGCGGCTGATGGACGCGAAGGCGCTGCAGACCAGCCTGGACCTGCTGGGTACCGATGCCGCCCACATTGCGATCTATGCCCGCGCTGCGTTGCGCAGTCGGTCCTCCAAGCTGGTCATGCGGCGCATGCCCGATGACGCGGCTGCCACAGCGCAGCAGCTGTTCGCCGTGCTGCGCAGTTTTGACGACGAAGGCGTGAAGCTGATCTGGATCGAGACCCCGCCCGCCAGCCCCGATTGGGAAGGCGTGCGCGACCGCCTGCAGCGCGCATCCGCCGCCTGAGCCTGCGCGATGGCGCCGCTTTACATCCGTTGACTTTGCGTCGTTAAACTACCCCCCACTTTTCTGGAGAAATACATGGCAGCAAATTGGATGCGCCGCACCATCATGGTCGCCGCATGTGCGTCGGCCGCGTTGCTCGCGGCCTGCGGTTCCAGCACCACCGAATCGGCCATCACGCCCCAGCGCTTCATTGCGTTCGGCGACGCCATGAACGATGTGGGGCAAAACGGCTCGCGTTACACCGTCAATGACGGCAGCGTCAACAACTGGACCCTGCAGGTGGTGGCCAACTACGGCAAGTCGCTCGCCCCGGTCTCTGCAGGCGGCCTGAGCTACGCCACTGGCAATGCCCGCGTCAGCGCCAAGCCCGATGCGGCCGGCAATGCCAGCACCCGCACCGTCACCGAACAGATCGACGCCTTCCTGGCTAGCGGCAGCTTTGCAGCCACTGATGTGGTGATGGTGAGCGGCGGTGTCAGCGACGTGATCGCCGGCATGGCCGCTGTGAACGCAGGCACCCAGACCCAGGACGCCATGGTGGCCGCCGCCCGCAAGGCTGGGGAGGACCTGGCTGCCCAGGTGCGCCGCCTGGTGACGGCGGGCGCCAAGTATGTGGTGGTGACCGGCACCTACGACCTGAGCAAGACCCCCTGGGCCAAGACCATTGGCCGCGAAGCCCTGCTGAGCAACGCCAGCAGCCGCTTCAACGAAGGCCTGCTGGTGGGCATCGTGGACCTGGGCGCCAACGTGCTGTACGTGGACTCGGCCTACTACGTGAACCTGTACACCAGCGTGCCTGGCAACTATGGTTTCAACAACTCCACGGCGGCAGTGTGCACGTCGGTGGATGCGACCAACGGTATCGGCATTGGCGCAGGCCAGGTCAACTCGGCCCTGTGCACGTCCTCCACGCTGCTGTCGGGTGCCAATGCCACCTCGTTCGTGTTTGCTGACACCGTGTACCTCACGCCGTCCGCCCAGCGCCAGTTTGGCACCTACGCCTACGACCGCCTGCGCGCACGCTGGTAAGCCGGCGCGCTCCGCGCTCCACCCAGCAAAAAAGCCGCCCAGTGGGCGGCTTTTTTGTGGGCCATCGATCTACCCCGGATGAAGGTCAGAACCGATACACCACGCCCAGCGCCACCACATTGGGGTTGAGCTTGACGTCGATGGTCTGGCCCGTGGACAGGGTGTTGCGGGTCTTCACAAAGGTCTTGTAGTACGCCACGTCCAGCGACCACTGGTCGTTGAGCGCAATGCTCACCCCCACCTGAGGCGTGAGGCCAAACCGCGATTCAGCGCTCAGCGTGGTGGGACGGGAGGGACTGCCACCGGTGAGCCCTGTCAGCGCTGCGGTGCCGCGCTCCTTGAAGAACTTGGCGTAGGTCACGCCCAGGCCCACGTAGGGGCGCACCCGGGCATTGGCCTCCAGAAATCGGTACTGCGCGAACACGGTCATGGGCAGCACCTTGACCTCGCCGATCTTGCCCACGCCGCCGATGGCTCCGGCGCCCATGATGTTGTGCTTGAAAGGCAGTGCCAGGGGCACGTCCACCGCCCAGTGGTCGGTGAGCATGTAGGTGATGCCGCCAGCCAGCTGCGTGTCGGCATGAACGTCCACCTTGGTGCCCGTGAAGCTGGGCGCGGACAGGTCGCCACTGGTGACCTGGGGCGCGATTTGCGTGGCGCCCGCGCGCACCAGCCAGCTGCCAGCGGTCTGGGCCTGCGCGCCGCCGGACAGGGTGAGCGCCAGTGCGGCCACAACGCCAGCCAGGGAAGGGGTGATGGTTTTGTTTTGCATGGTGTATGAACCCTTCAACTGCCGATTACAGCCAGCCCGCGCGGGCCAGCGAACGCGATACCAGCTGGCTGACCAGCTGGTGGCCATACGGCGTGGGGTGGAAGCTGTCGGAGAACGCATAGGTCTTCCACCAGTCCGCCCCGCCCGTGGCGCCTGCGGGCGGCGTCTGTGCCGACAAAGCTGCCGCCGTGCACGTGGGGAAGGTATAGGTGGGCAGGCCGTCAGCACCTTGGCCGGTGATGGGGCACGCGGTGTTCTTGGCATTGGTCAGCCCGAACTGCGCGGGGTTGGCCACCTGGTCGTTGAACGAGGTGTAGAAGTCCACCACCACCACCTTGCTGTTGCCCGCAAAACGTTTGGCCAGCTGGGCGTTGAAGGCTTCGAGCCAGGCCTTGAGCAGGCCCTGCACCTGCGCGCTCGCGGCGGCGCCGGCCGACGCCGTGATGCCACCGAGCACCTGCTGCAGGCGCGGCGTCTTGTCGATGGCGGGCATGTTGAGCACCGCCACACGCTGCGCGCCCTTGCTCAAGGCATTGGCTTCGATCGCGTCGTGGAACTTGTCAGCCAGCGCCACCATGTAGGCGCCGCCCACCTGGGCCTGGCCCGTAGCACCGCCCGCCAGGCCGGCGTTCACCGTGGCCGCTGGCAGCAAGGTGGACAGCAGTGCGCCGAAAGCCTTGCCGCCATCCTTGGAGGCCGACAGGTAGGCACCGATGAGGTCCGCAGCGTCGTTGCCACCGCCGTCGATCAGCAACAGGTCCCCCGCGCTGAAGCCGTCGGCCCCTGCATCGGTCAGTTGCTTGACGATGGAGACAGGCGACGCGGGGGCCGTGAAGTTGTTGATGCGCCCGCCGCCAATGGCGTAGTTGGTACAACCCGCCGCTGTGTGGAACGCGCTGCCAGTGGACACATAGCGGGGGCAGAGCGTGTTTGCGTAGCTGCTGGCCACCAGCTCGGGCCAGATGGGTGTGGACGCCGGGCCTGTGGGGGCACTGCCCTGCACCGTGAACTTGAAGCCAAACGTGCCGCTGTCGGCAATGCTGTCACCCATGACCTTGACGGTCTTGATGGGCGCCACCGGCGAGGTGTCGGCACCGCCGCCCCCACACGCCAGCAGCAGCGATGCTGCCGCCAGAGAAACCCACAAAGCCTTGCGCTGAAAAACCATCGGTATCACTCCTGTTATCGTAAAAATAGAACGACCGTGCTATTCGTGGCAAATCATATTCGCCAGCGCAAAAAAGCCCCACCGGGTAAACACCGGTGGGGCTTAGGGGTGGGGTTCTAAAAGCCTGCGAACCCTTTGGGGCTTCACGCAGGCATCACGGCTGTCATTTGACGGTGTCGAACACGGCCTTGGCCTGCGCATGGCAGAACGGCGGCTCGTAGGTGCCGTGGTAGCTGCCGTAGTAGGTGGCAAAGGCTGCCGAGTTAGGGTCGGTGGGCGCCTTGCCGCCAGGGCCGTAGGTGGCCTGGATGGCAGCGTCCACATCGACTGTGTTGACGTTCGTCACACCCCGGCTGTCAAAGTCGGCTTTCATGACGACCATGTGAACGGCCGGCGGCACGGTGGGGTCGCCAGCACCGCCACACAGCATCACACGCGCCTTGGGGGTCCAGCCGAGCAGGTCATTCTTTTTGGCGGCCAGGTACAGCGGGTGGGTGGTGCTGGTCTGGGAGCCGGTGATGAACGCCGACTGGAACAGCGCGTCACGCGCCTGGTTGGGTGTGCCCGAGGGCAGCGTGCCCGTGGTCACCAGGGTGGTGTAGTTGAGCGTGGGGTTGGGCAGCAGGTTCTCGATGTAGCCGGAGTACGGCGCCTTGAACACATCCTTCACGTCGGTATAGACGTTGCCATAGACCTTCTGCCAGGCCGTGACGAGGTAGGGCACAAAGAACTGCACGCCCGCGATCGCGTCCGGAATGCGCAGCGAGCCCGACAGGTTGTAGGGGCCTGCCAGGTGCGCGCCTGCGACCACATTGAATTCGTTGCCGTAGTCCCGCTCGGCTGCGCGCTGCGCTGCCATGGACGAGTGGCCGCCCTGCGAGTACCCGGTGAACATCACCTTGCCAGACAGCGTGGCCCCCACCGTGCCTGCCGCATTGCGTGCAGCACGCACCGAGTCGATGACCGAGGTGGCTTCCGAGTCGGCATGCAGGTAGGGGTGATAGCTGTAGCCCGACTTGGCAAAGCCCAGGTAGTCGGTGGCTACCACGGCATAGCCCTGCGCGGCGTACATGGCCGCCAGCAGGAAGGTTTCGCTGTCCTGCGGGTTGGCCAGGGTGCGGGGCTTTTGCACATCGGTGCCCTTGGCATAGGCCACCAGCGGGGCTGCGGTGGTGCAGCTGCCGGCTGGCACCAGCATCACGCCCGAGGCGTTGGTGTTTTCGCCGCTCTTGGCACCCACGGTCGCATAGTTCAGCGACACCACCTTCACATCGCACTTGGCCTTGCCACTGATCGCCTGCAGGCCGCTGCTGGCCGTGGCCGCGTCGATCTGCGCTACGGTGAGCGTCGTGAGCGTGGCGGGGGGGTCGATCAGTGCGCCGCGCGCCGGGTCGTCAGAGCCACCGCAGGCGACAAGCAGGACCGCTGCAGCGGCCACACAGGTAAGGCGGAAATAGGTCATGGATGGATACCTCGGTCAGTGAAGAACGACGCATCGTGCGCGCACCTGCGCTGCAGCATCCATAGGGGATAACGCGGGAGGACGGGCGCCGCCAGACACCTAGGCGACAGCGCGCGCAGGCCTGTTAGACCAGTCAGTCGGGACGTCGCACGCCGTACAAAACCTTCATGCCCAGGATGGTGCCCGCGAGGGCCAGGGTGATGGCATTGGCCACCACGATGGGCCAGGCCGCCAGCGCCAGGCCGTAGGCCAGCCACAGCGCGACCCCCACGGTAAAGACGCTGTACATGCCCAACGAGATACCGCTCACGTCCCGCGTGCGAAAGGTGTGCAGGGCCTGCGGCACAAAGCTGCAGGTGGTCAGGCAGGCGGCCACGTAGCCGATCAGTTCATGGAGTTGCATGGTGGGGAAAACGCAGGGCAGCAGCGATTATTCACTGCTCACGCGCCGTCCAGTCGATGAGGCTGTCGAGCACGGGCCGCGCTGCCCCTGCATTGGCGTGGTTGACCACCGCCACCAGCACATAGCGGCGCCCGCTGGCGGCATGCACATAGCCTGCCACAGCCATCACGTCGCGCAGGCTGCCCGTCTTGAGGTGGGCGGTGCCAGCGCGGCTCTGGCTGCGGCGCAGCGTGCCGTCCACCCCCGTGATCGGCAGCGACGCCACCAGCTCGGGCATCACGGGCGATACCCAGGCCACCTGCAGCATGCGGGCCAGTGCCTGTGCGGTCAGGCGTGCGTCGCGGCTGAGCCCGGCGCCGTTGTCCACCTGCGGCAGGTCGGCATCGCCCATGCGGGCCTGCCACCACTGGCGCAGCACCTCGCGGGCGCCGTCGAATGTGGCCACGCCATTTTTTTGCAGCGCCAGGGTCAGAAAGACCTGCTGCGCCATCACGTTGTTGCTGTACTTGTTCACGTCGCGCACTACCTCGGCCAGTGCAGGGGACGGGACCACAAACGCGGGCTTGAGGCCCGGGGGCACCTTGCCGTCGCGCACGCTGCCCGTGAGCTTGCCGCCCAGATCGCGCCACATGCCCTCTACCGCCCGCGCCGCAAAGCCACGCGGGTCGGCCGCCGCCACCGGCCACACCCGCTCGCCACACGCAGCGGGGTACACGCCCTGGAAAGACACCTTGGAGGGGTCCGACAGCTCCGCTCGCAACGCTGTGCGCCAGTCGCCACAGTCGGCGCCCGGCGCCGCCAGCGCCACGGTGGGCTGGCGCTGCACTCCAGCCAGAGGCGGGTCGTACTGGATGCGCGCCAGACCGGCGGCCGCATCGGGCACAAAGGTCATCACCGACGATTTGTAATTGAGCAGCAGGGCGTCGGGTGAGGCGTTGTAGGGCCGCAGCGGCTCGCCATCAAACCGTGCCGGGTCCTGGTCCTGCACGTCGAACGCCGTGCGGTCCAGCACGATATCGCCCACGATGACCTGGATGCCCTGGCCCTGCAGCCGCCGCATCAGCAGCCACAACCGCTCCATGACCAGCTTGGGGTCGCCCTGGCCCTGGATGTAGACATTGCCCCGCAGGCTGCCGTCCTGCACCGTGCCTTGCACATACACCGGCGTGTTCCATACATAGGCAGGGCCCAGCTGCTCCAGCGCCGCATAGGTGGTCACCAGTTTCATCACCGACGCGGGGTTCACAGGCACCTGGGCACGGTGTGCAAGGCGCGGGCTGGCCTTGCCGGCAGCTTGCGCGTCCACCACCACCACTGACAGGGACTCGCGCGGCAGCTTGGCGCGCGCCAGGGTGGCCTCCACCTCGGGCGGCAGCGAGCCAGCAGGCGGCCCGCCCGTCTGCGCCCCCGCCAGGCCCGCCCCGCCTGCAGCCACTAGCCACGCAGCCCCACAACCCACCACACCACGCAGCACACGGCGGCGCCAAAGAGCAGAAACAGACAACATGGCGGGGAGTCTAGCGCCCGCGCACCCGCACCAGGCCCCGCGCCAGCACGGCATGCGGCGGGCGCCGATAATCGCGCGATGCGTTTTTCTCCCCGCACCATCGGCCTGCTGGCGGCCGTGGTCACCGTCACCATCTGGACGGGCTTCATCATCATCGCCCGCGCCTCGGCCCAGCGCACGCTCACCCCGTTCGACATCGCACTGCTGCGCATCGTGGGCGCCAGCCTGGTGCTGCTGCCCTGGGGCTGGTGGATGGTGCGACGGCGCCAGACGGCATTGGGGGCCTCGGCACCGCCGTCCAGCCTGGCGGGCATCTCCCCCTTGCCCTTGCGCACCACGGCGCTGCTGGGCAGCTTTGGCGGGCTGCTGTACGCACTGCTGGCCTATTCAGGGTTCTTCCATGCACCGGCCACCCATGCGGCGGTGCTCATGCCGGGCAGCTTGCCGCTGTGGACGGCGCTGCTGGCCGCCTGGTTGCTGCGCGACCACATCACGCCGCTGCGCGCTGCAGGCCTGGCGCTGATCGTGGCGGGCGACCTGCTGGTGGGTGGGCGCAGTCTGCTGGCGGCGTTTTCGGGCGGGGACGTCTGGAAGGGCGACCTGCTCTTCATGCTGGCCGCGTCGTCCTGGGCCACCTACAGCGTGCTGGCGCGGCGCCACGCGGTCGATGCGGTGCAGGCCACCATCGCCATCACCGCGTTTGCCTGCGTGGTGTACCTGCCCAGCTATGCGCTGCTGGTCTGGCTGGGCGCGGTCACCAGCCACCTGGCCCAGGCGCCATGGAGCGAGATCGCGTTTCAGATGCTGTTCCAGGGTGGTGGCTCCGTGGTGGTCTCCGGTATTGGCTTCACGCGCATGATCCAGCACTACGGCCCCGTACGCTCGACCATGATCACGGCGCTGGTGCCCGGTCTGTCTGCCATGGGGGCGGTGATTTTCCTGGACGAGCCGATGCACTGGAATCTGGTGGCCGGCCTGCTGCTGGTCACCACCGGTATCCTCCTGGGCGTGCTGCGCAAGAGCCCGGCACCTTCCACCCCAGCCACAGCCACCTCCTGAGCGCCTGCTCACCGACCGCGCCACCCAAGATCTTCCGACCCTGCCCATGAATCTGCTCGCCTTTGACACCAGCACCGACACCCTCTCCATCGCCGTGCAGCATGGCGATGGGGTCTGGCAGCACCAGGGGCCGGGGGGCGCACAGGCCTCGGCGACGCTGATCCCCGCCGTGCGTGCGCTAATGGCGCAGGCGGGCCTGACTTTCGACATGCTGGATGCGGTGGTATTCGGGCGCGGCCCCGGCTCTTTCACCGGACTGCGAACCGCCTGCGCCGTGGCCCAGGGGCTGGCCTTTGGCGCCAAGGGCGGTCAGGGCGTGCCGGTATTGCCCGTGGACACCCTGCTGGCCGTGGCTGAGGAAGCACGCCAGCAACACGGCTGTACCCACGTGGTGGCGGTGCTGGATGCCCGCATGGACGAGGTCTACCACGCGCGCTGCGAATGGTTGCCCGCCGAAGCCCGCTGGCGCGCAGACGAAGACTTTGGCCTGGGGGCGCCCGAGTCGGTGCAGCCGCCAGATGGCTGGACGGTAGCCGGCAATGCCCGCGCAGCCTATGGCGACCGGCTGGCACCGACCGCCACGCACGTCACCGCTTTGCCCACCGCCACGGCCCTGCTGCGCCTGGCGCCGGCGCTGATTGCAGCGGGCCATGCCGTGGCCGCTGGTGACGCCCTGCCGCGCTATATCCGCGATAAAGTGGCGCAAACCACCGCTGAACGCGCCGCACTGCGCGCCGCCCAGGCGGCTGTGACGCCCTGAAAAAAGGGTGAACGAATCCAGCATGAGCGCACTGCCTACCTCCTCCACATCGCCGTCCGATGCCAGCCAAAACCGCCCCGAGGCGCGTTTTGAGGCCCTGACCCTGGCCCGGCTAGATGCCGTGCTGGCCGTGGAGCAGCGCGCCTATTCGCACCCCTGGACGCGTGGCAACTTCACCGACGCCATGGCGTCTGGCTACGAGACGCAGCTCCTGATGGCGGACGACCATCTGCTGGGCTACTTTGTGGCCATGATGGGGGTGGATGAGGTGCACCTGCTCAACATCACCGTCACCCCCGAATACCAGCGCCAGGGCTGGGCCCGCGTGCTGCTGGACGCCCTGGCCTTGTGGTCACGCGGGCGCGGTGCACAATGGCTGTGGCTGGAGGTGCGGGCGAGCAACCTGCGCGCCCAGCAGATCTACCAGACCCACGGATTCCGCCGCGTGGGCGACCGCAAGCGTTACTACCCCGCAGCACACGGACAGCGCGAAGATGCCGTGGTCATGAGCCTGGCGCTCTGACCGCGCACCGCACCCCGTACCTGCTGAACCACCGATGGCCTGTTTTCTTTCCGTATGAGCCTCCACCTCGATGCGCGCCAGCGCGCCATGCTGCAAGAAATGGGCGTCACCGTGTGGGGCCCATCCCCCGCCCAGGAGGCCAGCGCCCAGCCCCCGGCAACCGCTTCTGCAGCTCCTGCGGCCGTGGCAGCACCTGCCATGGCGCCGCCGCGCGCACAACCACAGACACCGTCCCCTGCGCTCGCCGAGCGCCCCCAAGCGCCGCCGGCCCACACCACCAGCCGCAGCGCACCGCCGGCTCCGACTCCTGCACCTGCCACCACAGGCGCGGCCGCGCCCGCCCTGCGGCTGCACCCACCCCAGACGCTCTACCCCACCGCCGACCCGGCGCAAACGCCTGCCGGGTTGGGCCGGGGCTGGCTCATCGTGGCCGAGAGCTTGACCCCCGCCGAGCCCCTGGGTGGCGATGCGGGCCGCTTGCTCGACAACATGCTGCGGGCCATGCAATTGCACCGGCACCCGCGCGTGTTCCTGGCCGCGCTGGAGCGGTCTGCGCCCGGCACGGAAGCCAGCGCCGATATCCCGGCCACCCTTGCCGACACCGTGGCCCACCTGCAGCCCGCCATGGTGCTGGTGCTGGGCCATGTGGCGGCACGCGCGGCGCTGGGCCGCACCGAGCCCCTGGGCCGCCTGCGCGCAGGTCCGCATGTGCTGGCCGGGTGCCCGGCGGTGGTGACCTACGACCCCGCCTTTTTGCTGCGCTCGCAGGACAACAAGGCCGCCGCCTGGGCCGACCTGTGCCGGGCGCTGGCCATGGTGCGCAGTGCCGAGGCCGAGGGCTGAGAGCCTGTTGGCAGGGCCCCAGCCCCCTTCCATGCTCCCTCCGGACCGGCGAGATCATCGCCCGGTGCCATAATCCGCCGCTTGCCTAATTTTTACGGAGACAGCTCCTTGGAAACCTACCCGAGTTGGTAGCTTTCAGCTCCCGGCGCATTTGACTGCTGTGGGGTTGAAAGCACCCCTATCCCCACACCGCAGACGCCAAAAAACAAGGGAGTGAGCCCATGCTCAACATCTTTACGCTCGCCAATGGCCGGCTGTTCCAGGAAGAAATCGAGTCCCTGGAAGAGCTGACCAAGTTCCAGCCGATCTGGGTGGACCTGGAAGCCCCCACGCTCGAAGAGAAGCGCTGGATCAAGCAGCACTACGGCCTGTCCATCCCCGAGGATGCGATGGACGAGGACATCGAGGAATCCGCCCGCTTCTACGAGGAAGACAACGGCGAGCTGCACATCCGCAGCGACTTCTTGATCGATGACGACGAAGACCCCCGTTCGGTGCGCGTGGCCTTCATCCTGAACCAGCACAACACCAACCTGAAAAGCCGGGGCGTGCTGTTCTCCATCCACGATGAAGACGTGCCCGTGTTCCGCCTGCTGCGCATGCGCGCGCGCCGCGCGCCCGGCCTCATCGAAGATGCCAAGGAAGTGCTGCTCAAGCTGTTCGACGCCGACGCCGAGTATTCGGCCGACACGCTGGAGAACATCTACGACGAGCTGGAGGCCGTGAGCAAACAGGTGCTGGCGGGCGATGTGACCGACACCCGCGCCGGCGAGGTGCTGGCCGCCATCGCGCGCCAGGAAGACTTGAACGGCCGCATCCGCCGCAACGTGATGGACACGCGCCGCGCCGTGAGCTTCATGATGCGCTCGAAGATGCTCAACTCCGAGCAGTTCGAGGAAGCCCGCCAGATCCTGCGCGACATCGAGTCGCTGGACAACCACACGGCGTTCCTGTTCGACAAGATCAACTTCTTGATGGACGCCACGGTCGGTTTCATCAACATCAACCAGAACAAGATCATCAAGATCTTCTCGGTGGCCAGCGTTGCCTTGCTGCCGCCCACGCTGATCGCCAGCGTGTACGGCATGAACTTCAAGTTCATGCCCGAACTGGACTGGTCGCTGGGCTACCCGTATGCGCTGGGACTGATGCTGGCGAGCGCGCTCGGGCCCATGTGGTACTTCCGCAAACGGGGCTGGTTGAAGTAGCCCCCTATGGCGCTGCGCGCCTTCCCCCCGAGGGGGGACGCCTCCAGCGGCCCGGCAAAGCCGGTTCCGCGGTGGCGCTGGTAGATACATAGCGCCGGTTGCAACGCATCGTATCGAACGTCAAATGGGATGCGGTGGAGTCCTCTTTAGAGGGAAAATCTGCCGCAAGCGCTAGTGCAACATGCCTTAGTCGCTATCAATTTCATAGTTTTTGTAAGAACGACAGCACCATGTGCTCGGCGTACCGGCTGGCCACGGTCTGCACGAATTGGGCGAAGTCGCCGTGTGCGTCGTCGTCGGCGCGGTCGGAGATGGTGCGCACCGCGGCAAAGGGCAGGCTGTAGTCATGGCACACCTGGGCGACGGCGGCACCCTCCATCTCCACGGCCAGCACATCGTGCCCGGCCGCGCGCAGGGCGGTGCACAGGCGCTCGGACTCTTGGGCGGTGGCCACAAAACGATCGCCGCTGGCAACCAGGCCCTGGTGCGCCTGGTGGGCACCTCCATGGAAATTTTTCAAGCCCCAGAGACCGCTTGCGCTAGCGACGCATAGGTTGGCAGCTTCCAAAAGCATAGCAGTCAGTACCGGATCGCACGCCAGGCGGGTGCGTGCGTAGCCCGGCAGCTCCCACCGAGGGAACAGCGGCGAGGCATCCATATCGTGCTGCACGTAGTCTTGCGCCACCACCACATCGCCCCGGTGCACCCCATCGCCGACACCACCCGCGACGCCCGTGAAGACGATGCGCGCCACCCCAAAATGTTCGATCAAGGCCGTGGCCGTGGTGGCAGCGGCCACCTTGCCGATGCCCGACAGCGCCAGCACCACCGGGCGGTCGTGCAGCTCTCCGCGCCAGAACGCGCGGCCTGCGTGCATCAGCCGCTGCGGGTGCGCCAGCTGTTGCACCAGCGAGCTCTGTTCTTCGGGCAGCGCACTCAGGATGGCAGTGCTCATGCAAAGGTCCTTGGGGTCATGTCATGGGGCCACAAAACACCCGCGCCACCCTGGGCAGCGCGGTCGCAAAAAAGGCGGCCGAAGCCGCCTGGGGATTGTGACGTGCCAGCAGGCCGCGTCACTTCTTGTCGCGCAGTTCGCGGCGCAGGATTTTGCCCACGGGGGTCTTGGGCAGCTCGGTGCGGAACTCGATCACCTTGGGCTGCTTGTAACCCGTGAGCTCGTGGCGGCAGAACTCCTTGACCTGCGCTTCGGTGAGCGCCGGGTCCTTCTTCACGATCACGAGCTTCACGGCCTCGCCGGTCTTTTCGTCGGGCACGCCCACCACGGCGCATTCGAGCACGCCCGGGCAGTTGGCCACCACTTCTTCGACCTCGTTGGGGTACACGTTGAAGCCGCTGACCAGCACCATGTCCTTCTTGCGGTCCACGATCTTGAAGAAGCCGCGCGCATCCATCACGCCGATATCGCCCGACTTGAAGTAACCGTCTTCGGTCATGACCTTGGCGGTTTCATCGGGACGTTGCCAGTAGCCGGCCATCACCTGAGGGCCCTTGATGGCGATTTCGCCCGGCTCGCCCAGCGTGGTGACCTCACGGCCTTCATCGTCCAGTAGCTTCATGGAGGTGCTGGGCAGCGGCACGCCGATGGTGCCGGTGTATTCGGTGCTGGTGGTGGGGTTGCAGCTGGCCGAAGGACTGGTCTCCGACAGGCCATAGCCTTCACAGATAGGGCAGCCTGTCTTTTCGAGCCAGAGCTTGGCCACAGCGCCCTGCACCGCCATGCCGCCGCCCACCGAGACCTTGAGGTTCTTCCAGTTGACGGTGTTGAAGTCGGGGTGGTTGGCCAAGCCGTTGAACAGCGTGTTGACGGCCGGGAAGCTGTGGAAGGTGTGCTTGGACAGCTCCTTGAGCACCGCAGGCAGGTCGCGCGGGTTGGGAATCAGGATGGTCTTGCCGCCCGTGCGCATGCTAAGCATCATGTTCACGGTGAACGCGAAGATGTGGTACAGCGGCAGCGCGCAGATGCTGGTGGGCTGCTCGCCCGCCGGCACCTTCTTCATCACGGGCTCGTTCCAGGCCTCGGACTGCAACACGTTGGCGATCACGTTGCGGTGCAGCAGGACGGCGCCCTTGCTCACGCCCGTGGTGCCGCCGGTGTACTGCAGCAGCGCGATGTCGTCGGGCTTGATGTCGGGCTTCTTAAGGGTGCCGCGCGTGCCTTGGGCCACGGCGTCATTGAAGCGCACCGCACCCGGCAGGTTGTAGGCGGGCACCATCTTCTTGACGTTGCGCACCACGTAGTTGACCAAGGTCCCTTTGAGCAGACCGAGCTGGTCACCCATGGCGCACAGCACCACGTGCTTGACGGGCGTGTGCGCGATGCACTGCTCCAGCGTGGTGGCAAAGTTCTCGATGATGACTATGGCCTTGGCGCCCGAGTCCTTGAGCTGGTGCTCCAGCTCGCGCGGCGTGTACAGCGGGTTCACGTTGACGACCACGAAGCCCGCGCGCAGCACGGCCGCCACGGTCACGGGGTACTGGGGCACGTTGGGCATCATGATGGCCACGCGGTCGCCCTTGACCAGCCCCAGGCCCTGGAGATAGGCAGCAAACGCACTGGAGAGCGAATCGGTCTGGGCGTAGGTCACGTCCTTGCCCATGAAGCTGTAGGCCACGCGGTTGGCGTACTTCTTGAACGCCTCGTCCATCAGCGCCACAAGGGAGCTGTACTGCGTGGTGTCGATGTCTGCGGGAACACCTTGTGGATAGGCGGCCAGCCACGGGCGGTCGGTCATTGGGATTGTCTCCTGGTAGGTTTTATGGGGGTCCTGCAAGCACGCCGATGTTTTTCAGCACGATCGTGCTTTTATTGTGGAGGAATTATGCCCGTCAGCTCTTGAGCGCGGTCAGTACCTCATCCAGCATTTTCTTGGCATCGCCAAACAGCATGCGGTTGTTGTCCTTGTAGAACAAGGGGTTGTCCACTCCGGCATAGCCCGAGGCCATCGAGCGCTTCATCACGATGGAGGTCTTGGCCTTCCACACTTCGAGCACCGGCATGCCAGCGATGGGGCTGGACGGATCGTCCAGCGCGCTGGGGTTCACGATGTCGTTGGCGCCAATGACCATGGCCACGTCGGCATCGGGGAAGTCCTCGTTGATCTCGTCCATCTCCATCACGATGTCGTAGGGCACCTTGGCCTCGGCCAGCAGCACGTTCATGTGGCCGGGCATGCGGCCCGCCACGGGGTGGATGGCAAAGCGCACATCCACGCTCTTCTCGCGCAGGGTCTTGGTGATCTCGTACACCGTGTGCTGCGCTTGGGCTACGGCCATGCCGTAACCGGGCACGATGATGACGCTCTTGGCGTCGCGCAGCAGCTCGGCCGTCTCAGCGGAGCTGACGGGTACGGCCTCGCCCTGCGGCTCGGCAGCTTCGCCCTTTTTGGCGGGCGTGCCCGCGCCCGAACCAAAGCCCCCCGCAATCACGCTGATGAAATTGCGGTTCATCGCATTGCACATGATGTAGGACAGGATGGCGCCCGAAGAACCCACGAGCGCGCCGGTCACGATGAGCAGGTCGTTGGACAGCATGAAGCCCGTGGCCGCCGCCGCCCAGCCCGAGTAGCTGTTGAGCATGGACACCACCACCGGCATGTCGGCACCACCAATGGCCATGACCATGTGGATACCGAACAGCAGCGCAATCACCGTCATCACCATGAGCGGCACCATGCCTTGCTCGACGGTCTCGGCGCGCAGGAACTCACGGCCAAACCAGATCACGATCAGCAGCGCGGCCAGGTTGAGCCAGTGGCGGCCGGGCAGCAGCAGCGGCTTGCCGCCGATCTTCCCGTTGAGCTTGCCAAAGGCAATCAGCGAGCCGCTGAACGTGACGGCACCAATCAGGATGCCCACATAAATCTCCACCTCGTGGATGATCTTCTCGGCACCCTGCAGCTGAATCGAGGTATCGACATAGCTGGCAAACCCCACCAGGCAAGCCGCAAGGCCCACCAGGCTGTGCATGAGCGCGACCAGTTCGGGCATCTGGGTCATCTTGACGACCTTGGCCGCATACAGGCCGATGCCGCCGCCAATGACCAGAGCGCCGACAATCCAGGCCACACCTGCGGGGCTCACGCGCGGGCCGAATACCGTGGCCAGCACGGCCAGCGCCATGCCGACCATGCCGAACAGGTTGCCCCGGCGCGAGGTTTCAGGGTTGGAGAGCCCACCCAGGCTCAGGATGAACAAAATGGCCGCGCCCAGGTAGGCCACGGTAGCGAGACTTTGGGACATGTTCTGTGCTCCTCGTTGTTCTTGTCGTTATCGGATTACTTGCGGAACATGGCGAGCATGCGGCGCGTGACCGCAAAGCCGCCGAACATGTTGATGGCCGTGAGCACCAGGGCCGCAAAGGCCAGCCACAGGATCAGCCCGTCCGGGCGCCCGTTGACGCCCGCATCGGGCGGCGCAATCTGCACCAGCGCGCCGATGGCGATGATGCTGGAGATGGCGTTGGTCACGCTCATCAGCGGCGTGTGCAGTGCGGGTGTAACGTTCCAAACCACCATGTAGCCGATGAAGCAAGCCAGCACGAACACCGTGAAGTGCCCCAGGAAGGCCACGGGCGCGTAGGCACCGATGGCCCAGAACAGCACAGCCAGCACGGCAAAAACGATGGTCAGCGTCTTGGCGGACATGGGTGCGCCTGTGCCGTGGCTCGATTTCTTCTCGGCCACCGGGGCTGCCGCCTTGGGCGCGGGTGCCGGCGCCTGCTTGAGCGGCGGCGCAGGCCAAGTGATCGAGCCTTCCTTGACCACAGTGAGGCCGCGGATCGCGTCGTCCTCCATATTGACCACGGCCACGCCGTCCTTGGCCTTGCACAGCTCTTCCGTGAGGCGCAACAGGTTGGTGGCGTACAGCGTGGACGACTGCTTGGCCAGGCGCGAGGCCAGGTCGGTGTAGCCGACGATGGTCACACCATGGCGCACCACGGCCTGGCCGGGCACGGTCAGCTCGCAGTTGCCGCCCTGCTCGGCCGCCATGTCCACGATCACGCTGCCGGGCTTCATGCTCTGCACCATCTCGGCGGTGATGAGCTTGGGCGCGGGCTTGCCCGGGATCAGCGCGGTGGTGATGATGATGTCGGCGTCCCTAGCCTGCTCGGTGTACATCTTGCGCTGCGCAGCCTGAAAGCCCTCGCTCATGACCTTGGCATAGCCGCCGCCGCCCGAGCCTTCTTCCTCGTAGTCCACCTTGACGAACTCGCCGCCCAGTGACTTGACCTGGTCGGCCACCTCGGCACGGGTGTCATTGGCGCGCACGATGGCGCCCAGGTTGGCTGCGGTGCCAATGGCGGCAAGACCGGCCACGCCAGCGCCAGCAATGAACACCTTGGCGGGCGGCACTTTGCCTGCGGCCGTGATCTGGCCGTTGAAGAAGCGGCCGAAGGCATTGGCCGCCTCGATGACGGCGCGGTAGCCGCTGACGCCAGCGGTAGAAGTGAGCGCGTCCATCTTCTGGGCGCGCGAAAGCGTGCGCGGCAGGCAGTCGATGGCCAGCACCGTCGCCTTGCGGGCCGACAGCTGCTGCATCAGTTCGGGGTTCTGAGCGGGCCAGATGAAGTCGATGAGCGTCGCGCCCTCGCGCATCAGCGCCACTTCGTCGCTGCTGGGCGGGCGGACCTTGAAAACGATATCGGATGCAGCCCACAGTGCGGCAGCGTCGCCCACGATCTCGGCGCCCGCAGCGCGGTAGGCGTCGTCACTGAAGTTGGCGGCATCCCCAGCTCCAGACTCCACCGTGACAGTGAAGCCCAGCTTGATCAGCTTCTCCACCACATCGGGCACGGTGGCCACGCGCTTTTCACCGGGAAAGATTTCCCTTGGCACGCCGATACGCTGCGGCTGCGGGACGGGGCTTGTCTGCATCAGAGGTCTCCTCGAGTTTCGTAATCGTTATGCAAGGCCGCCAGGCAGGGGAGGACTGGCGCGCTAGGGTTTGGATGTGGGCGCAGGGAACGGGAAGGGCGGAATGGCCAGGTGGCCGTCCACCATGCCGGAGCTCAGGCGCACGGCCTGGGCCAGGTCACGCCCCCATTGCAGCGCGGGTCTTCCCGCCACAAGGAACTCCTCGTTATTGCGCGTAGCCGGACGCAATAGCCGCTGGTCCACCAAGGCATCGACCTTCACCCAGGCACCCGCCTCCGTCACGTAGCGATAGCTCAGATAGGTATAGGGCTGGGTCAGAGTGATCTGGCGGGTGCTGAGCCACTCGACAAGGTCCGGCCGGTTCTTGTCCAGCCACTGGGAACTGCTTCCCCACCGCTTGAGGCGCAGACAGTCTGCGCGCACGGGGCTGCCTGCAGCGCCATCCTCCACGGTGACGTCCTGCTGGGTGGGGCAATAACCGATGCCCTGCGGAGAACCACTCAGGTCTCCTGCGCGGTTGGTCTGCACGCGCAACACGGCCAGCCAGTCTCCCTGCGCATTCCGCAAGCCCACATCGCGGGTCTGGAGCGCAATACGTCCTCCGGAGCCTGCAATGGCTTCCTCGGAGGTACCCAGGTCCTGCCAGGCCCCCGGCGGCAGTACAAGGCGGGCACGCCCGACTGGATATTCGGACTTGGGAGGAACGGTCAGGGGCGCGCACGCCACCGTGAACACCGTCACAGCCAACACAGGCAACACAGGCAACAGCCGCCGGAACTTTGAAATGGTCAGAGTCATAGAGAAAGGTTCATACGAATTCGCCTTCAATCATCCCACGGCACCCAAGTCCGTCCCTCGACGGCTTCTGCCATGCAACAACCAGCGCGGTGTAGCTGGTGAAAAATGTGTTGAAAGCGCCCTGGTATCGGACACTTCTTGCGGCGCTGCCGGTGGGCAAGCTGACCACGAGCTTACATGAAGAAAATCTTGTCGCTGTCGCCTTTGTCTGCAGTAGAGGGAACTCCCCAGTCTCCCCCCGCAAACAGGCAAAAAAAAGCCTGGCAGCACAAAGCAGCCAGGCTGGGCAGCGGCCCCGCAGGGCCTGGTGCCAACGATCAGTTCACCACTTGGGCCAGCGCACCCGAGGCGTACTGGGCGGCCACGGCCTGCAGGCTAAGGCCCTTGATCTTGCTGCCCTGGCCTTCGCAGCCGAACTCCAGGTAACGCTGCTTGCACACCTGCTTGGCAGCTTCGCGGGCAGGCTTGAGCCATTCGCGGGCGTCGAACTTGTCGGGGTTCTCAGCCAGGAACTTGCGCACCGCGCCGGTCATGGCCAGGCGGATGTCGGTGTCGATGTTGATCTTGCGCACGCCGTGCTTGATGGCTTCCTGGATTTCCTCGACGGGCACGCCGTAGGTTTCCTTCATCTTGCCGCCGTACTGGTTGATGATGGCCAGCAACTCGGCGGGCACCGACGAGGAGCCATGCATTACCAGGTGGGTGTTGGGGATGCGCTGGTGGATTTCCTTCACGCGGCTGATGGCCAGGATGTCGCCCGTGGGCTTGCGGCTGAACTTGTAGGCGCCGTGGCTGGTGCCGATGGCAATGGCCAGGGCGTCCAGTTGCGTGGCCTTGACGAACACGGCGGCTTCTTCAGGGTCGGTCAGCATCTGGCTGTGGTCGAGCTTGCCTTCAGCGCCAATACCGTCTTCTTCACCGGCTTCGCCGGTTTCCAGGTTGCCCAGGCAGCCCAGTTCGCCTTCGACCGTGACGCCCACCTTGTGCGCCATGTCCACCACCTTGCGGGTCACTTCCACGTTGTACTCGAAGGAGGAAGGCGTCTTGCCGTCTTCCATCAGCGAGCCGTCCATCATCACCGAGCCAAAGCCCAGGTCGATGGCACCCTGGCAAATCTTGGGCGAGGTGCCGTGGTCCTGGTGCATCACCAGCGGGATGTGGGGGAAGGCCTCGACCGCCGCCTGGATCAGGTGCTTGATGAAGGGCTCGCCCGCGTACTTGCGTGCGCCAGCACTGGCCTGCAGGATGACGGGAGCGCCCACTTCGTCCGCAGCAGCCATCACGGCCTGCACCTGCTCCAGGTTGTTGACGTTGAAGGCAGGGATGCCATAGCTGTTGGCAGCGGCATGGTCGAGCAGTTCGCGCATCGAAACGAGGGGCATGGTCGTGGGGTCCGTGGTGGGTTGATGAAGGAGGGGGCGAGGCGCTATAGCGCCCGGCAATGCGGTGGTAACCGCTTGGTAACTCGCAATTTTAACCGGGGGCCGACACGGAGGGCGATGGCAAATCCAACCGGTAGCAGGTGGTAAAGGGCGCCGGTGCAGGGGCTGCGCCAAAGTGCCCCCCGTGAATGTCCGCCACGCGGCGCAGGATTTCGTGCCCCAGATGCAGGCTGTCCACCGGCACCGCCGCCGCACGGCCCGGTGCGCCGCCGGCCTGCGGGCGCGCCCCGTCATCACACACCTGCAGCCACACGCCACCAGCGTCCGCCATGCCCAGCTGGACGGCGATCTGAGTGCCTTCCGGCGTGTGCTTGAGCGCGTTTTCCACCAGATTGCGCACTGCGATGTCCAGCAACACCGCATGGCCGGGCACGGTGAGCGCGGGCGGGGCCGACAGGGCTAGGTCGTCGCCGCGTTTCCACGCCGTCTGGGCATAGTCGGCGCACACCGACCGCGCCAGGGCGCTCAGGTCCACCGGCGCCTTGGCTTCGTGCAGCTCTGCCCGGCTGGCGCGGGCCAGGGCCAGCAGCTGGTTGAGAACGTGACCCGCACGCAGAGCATCCTGGCCGATGCGCGCCAGCGACTGGGCCCGGGCCTCTTCCGTCAGCTCCCCCGCCAGGGCGCTGGCCTGCAGCGCGATGGAGGACAGCGGGGTGCGCAATTCATGGGCCACCTCATTGGCCAGGCGGCGCTCGCGCACCATGGCGACCTGCTGGCGGTCCAGCAAGGTATTGATCGATGCCACGACCGACTCGAACTCGCTCCAGGCATGGCGCGATGCCAGCCGCTGGGTACTGGTCGGGTCCAGCGCTGCCACGTCGGCCGACAGCGCGTACAAAGGCCGCAAGCCGCGCCACAGCGCGAGCCCCAGAGCCAGAGACACCACAGGCAGCAACCACAGACCGGGCTCGATGAGCTGTCCGGCAATGTCATCCGCCAGCTCGTCCCGCTCGCGCAGCTCCAGCATCACCATGATCTTGCGGGTGCGCTCCGCATCCCATTGCGAGAAGCTGCGCCAGGCCACCTTGTCCGGGCCCAGCGTGAGGTCGGCAAACCCCTCGGCATCGCTGAAAGGCGGCTCGGGCACCGAACCCGTGAGGGATAGCACCCGCCCCTGCGCATCCCACTGCACCACGCTGATGGTCTGCTGGTAGTCGTGCGACTTGAGCCAGGGCGTGGGGGTGCGCTCGGTACGCTGCGGGCCTTGCATCGCCTCGGTGGCCCGCAGGTTGAGCAGCAGCGCGGCCACGCTGGCCAGGTGCCCGTCGGTCAGCTCGTCGGCCTCATGCACACCGGTCTGGTAGCCAATGAAGACGAAGCTGCCCCAGACAATGGCCAGTGCCCCCAGCGACCATAGCAACAGTTGCCGGGTCAGCGATGGGCGACGCGCTGGCGCCGGGCGAGGAGCGGTGGGTGCGTTCACGGGGGTTTCTCCTGCGGCATGAAGTAACCCACCCCGCGCATGGTCTGGATACAGGCACTGCCCAGCTTGCGGCGCAAGTGGTGGATGTGGACCTCGACCGCATTGCTCTCCACAGCGGCATCCCAGCTGTACAGGCGTTCCTCGATCTGCTGGCGCGACAGCACCCGACCCCGCGCCTCCAGCAGCACCAACAACACGGAAAACTCGCGCGGAGACATTTCCACGGGTTTGCCTTGCTGGCGCACCGTGCGGGTCGCTGGATCCAGCTCGATATCGCCCAGACGGATGGTGGGCGACGTCCGTCCCGCCGCGCGCCGCAGTAGCGCCCGCAAACGCGCGTCCAACTCATCCACATCAAAGGGTTTGGTCAAGTAGTCATCGGCGCCCTGGTCCAGCCCAGCGATGCGCTGGTGCACCTGGTCACGCGCCGTGACGATGAGGACAGGCGTAGCGGGGTCCGGCAGAGCTGCCGATGCAGCCCCGGTGGCGGGCGGGCTCAGGCGCAGACGCCGTAGCAGTTCGCTACCGTCACCGTCCACCAACCCCAGGTCCAGCAGCACAGCGTCAAAACGCTCGGCGCGCAGGGCACTCCAGGCACTGGCGACGCCGTCACTGACATCCACCGCATAGCCGCGTTGCTGCAGATTGCTGCGCAGGCCACTGGCTATGCCCGCATCGTCTTCGACCACGAGTATTCGCATGCAGGCATTGTCGCAGCCCATCGGACAGGGGCGGGACAAGGGCGGCACCGGCTTTAAGACGGCGTTAAGTACGCCCGCCTATCTTCCGGCACATGCAGCCTTCGCCCGTCGCGCCGTCCACCGCGCCCATCACACCCCACGCCCCCTCCCACCGCCACACGCTGCTCTTATGGACCCTGGGCGCTCTGGCCTGCGTGGTGGCCTGGGATGCCGCAGGGCAGGACCTGGCGTTTGCGCAGGTGTTTGGATCGTCCAACGGGTTTCCTATGCGGGACCAGTGGTTTTTCGTACAGGTGCTGCATGAAGGCGCCCGCCGTCTGGGCTGGCTGCTGGTGCTCCTGCTGGCGCTGAGCGTGTGGTGGCCACGCGGCTTTCTGCGCAAGCTGGACGCCAGCGAACGCCTGCAGATGGCCGTGAGCGCTCTGCTCTCGCTGGCCGTGGTCAGCATCACCAAGAACCTCAGCGCCACCAGTTGCCCGTGGGACCTCGCACAGTTTGGCGGCGTAGCGCGCCATGTGTCGCACTGGGCGCTGGGCGTGCTCGATGGCGGTAGCGGCCGCTGTTTTCCGGCGGGCCATGCGTCGGCCGGATTCGCCTTTTTGGGAGGCTACTTCGCATTGCGCCACAAGGTACCGTCGGCCGCACGCTGGTGGTTGGCGGGTGCGTTGCTGGCGGGATTCGTCTTGGGTGCAGCCCAGCAGGTGCGGGGCGCTCATTTCATGAGCCACACACTGTGGACGGGCTGGCTGTGCTGGGTCACCGGCTGGCTTTGCGACCTGGCGGCCACGGCTCTGCGTCCGCGCTTCCCGCATTTCGCCAGCACCACCACGCCACCGGACAGCTCCCATGCTTGAACTCGATCTGGCCCTGTTTCAGGCCCTCAATGCCGACGCCGCGACCTTGCCTGCCGTGGTGACGGTGGCACGGTGGGTGTCACAGCAACTACCTACCGCCATGGGCGGCCTGCTGCTCGGCAGCTTTGTGCTGGGTAACGCAGCGCAGCGGCGCGCCCTGGTGCTGGCGCTCGCGTCCATGGCCCTGGCGTGGGTAGGAGTACAGCTGTTGCGACTGGCGGTGCCGGCGCCGCGGCCTGCGCAGCTGGGCATTGGCGTCCAGTGGATCGAGCACGCAGCGCGCGCAGGCTTTCCCAGCATGCATGTGGCGGGAGCCGCCGCGCTGGCGGCCAGTCTCGCCCTGCGGCCGGTTCGCGGGCTGACTTGGCTGGCCGCAGCGGTCACAGCCGCCATGGTGTGGAGCCGCGTCTGCCTGGGAGTGCACTTCCCGTCTGATGTGCTGGCGGGCCTGGTCACCGGGGGGCTGGCAGCGGCGGCCATCCACGCACTGGCCGCGCGCGCACCGCGCTGGCAAGCAGCCCTGGAGCACAAGTCGCCACAAGGCAACGCGCACTGACCGCCGCCCAGCGCCGC
This sequence comes from Acidovorax sp. Root402, assembly GCF_001425125.1. Lineage (NCBI taxonomy): Bacteria > Pseudomonadati > Pseudomonadota > Betaproteobacteria > Burkholderiales > Comamonadaceae > Acidovorax > Acidovorax sp. Root402. Next base: position 123,360 of record NZ_LMDQ01000019.1, on the reverse strand, counting down.
CGGACTCTTGCCCGGGACGCGGCCCCGCAGCGGTGAGGGTACAACCCCTCGATCGGTCAGCTGGCCACGCAGATCTTCAGCATGTTCGTGCCGCCGGGTGCGCCCATGGGCTCACCGCAGGTGATGGCGTACACGTCCCCCTTTTGCACGATGTTGCGGCTCTTGAGGTGGCGCTCGGCCTGATCCAGCGCGGTGTCGCGGTCGGCACTGGTGTCCATCAGCAAAGGGCGCACGTTGCGGTACATGGCCATCTTGCGTTGCGTGGCCACCTTGGGGGTGAGCGCATAGATGGGGATGCGGATGCTGTGCCGGCTCATCCACAGTGCCGTCGCGCCACTGTCCGTCATGGCCACGATGGCCTTGGCGCCCAGGTGGTGGGCGGTGAACAAGGCGCCCATGGCAATGGACTGGTCGATGCGACCAAAGGTCTGGCCGGTGAAGTCGGCATCGAGCTGGTGGTCTTCCGCCGCTTCGGCCGCGGCGCAGATGGTGGCCATTTCTTCCACGGTCTCGAGCGGGTAGCGGCCTGCGGCCGTCTCGGCACTCAGCATCACGGCGTCGGTGCCATCCAGCACGGCGTTGGCCACGTCACTCACCTCGGCGCGCGTGGGCACGGGATTGGTGATCATGCTTTCCATCATCTGCGTGGCGGTGATCACGACCTTGTCCAGCTCGCGCGCCATGCGAATCATCTTCTTTTGCAGCGCGGGCACGGCCGCGTTGCCCACTTCCACCGCCAGGTCGCCACGCGCCACCATGATGCCGTCGGAGACGCGCAGGATGGCCTCCAGGTGCGGGATGGCCTCGGCGCGCTCGATCTTGGCGATCAGGCCCGGCTTGTGGCGGTACTCGGAAGCAGCCACATTACACAGCTGGCGCGCCATTTCCATGTCGGTCGCGTTCTTGGGAAAGCTCACCGCTACATAGTCGGCCTGGAAGCTCATGGCCGTGCGGATGTCTTCCATGTCCTTGGCCGTCAAGGCCGGTGCCGTAAGGCCGCCGCCCTTCTTGTTGATGCCCTTGTTGTTCGACAGCTCGCCGCCCACCTTGACGGTGGTGTGTACTTCTTCGCCCCGCACCGCATCCACGGTGAGCACGATCAGGCCATCGTTGAGCAGCAGCAGGTCACCCGCTTTCACGTCACGCGGCAGCTCCTTGTAGTCCAGCCCCACGCCTTCGATGTCGCCCAGCTCGGTGCGCGAGGCGTCGAGCACGAATTTGGCACCCGATTCCAGCTGGACCCTGCCTTCGGCAAACTTGCCCACGCGGATCTTGGGCCCCTGCAGGTCCGCCATGATGGCCACCTCGCGGCCTGCGCGCTGGGCAGCGGCACGCACGGTGGCGGCGCGGTCGATGTGGTCCTGCGCCTTGCCGTGGCTGAAGTTCAACCGCACCACGTTCACCCCCGCTCGGATCATCGCCTCCAGCAGCGCCGGATCGCTCGATGCAGGACCCAGGGTGGCAACAATCTTGGTGGCGCGGCGGGTAGGCATGGACATGTCTCTTTTCTCTCGGTCGTTGGGGATGTAATCGAGTTTCAATTCTCACACGAAGCGGTTACATGCGAGTTACCCCGTGCAGCGGCACCGTGACTCGGCCTCTCAGAGCAGCGGAGATGACAGCAGATGTGCCAGCACGTGCGCAATGACCGCTGCCTCCAGGCCGTGGCGCGCATAGAGCCAGCCCGCCACCAGACCAAAGGCCGTGTTGCCGACCAGCACGAACACCACCACAGACACGGTCAACACCCCGGCCAGCGCCTGCGCGGCAGGCAGATGCCCCACGGCAAACAACACAGCGCTGAGCACCACCGCCGCTGCCACCAGCCCCTTGCCTGGCCGCCCCTGACCACGCTGCAGCAGGCGCCAGCCCAGCCACAGCAGCAGGGTCATCACGCCCCAGCGCACCAGCAGCTCTTCGGTGATGCCGCCATACAGCAGCTTGACCGCCAATGGCATGGCACTGGCAGGATCGGAGGGCTGCAGCGCCGTGGGCGCCAGCCGGGACAGCACCCATAGCCACGCAGCGCCCGCCACACCACCGCAGACTCCGGGCAGGAGTTGGGCCCGCAGCGCGGGCCCTGCGGGTCGGCCGACCAGCCAGGAAGACATGGCGGGCGCCTGCAGGCCCACGCGAGGCGCCAGCCAGACCCCGATCGCCGCTGCCAACGCCAGGAGCACCGCCGTCTGCAACCCGCTGAGCACCAGCACAACCTCCGGTGGCAGCGGCAGCAGGGCTTCATTGGCCTTCAGGGTGGGCAGCAGCGCCCAGACCACCGCCACCACGCCGGGCATGCCCAGCAGCCACAGCGCACCGCCCAGCCGCCACTTGCCGGGTTGCGCCGGAGCGCGCGCCGCGTCTGCCCCGGCAGTGTTGTCCACGGCCATGGTTTTGCCCACGCTCAGGCGCGCATCAGCGCTTCGATCTCGTCGGCCTTCACCGGGACACCGCGCGTGATCAGCTCACAACCCGTCTCGGTGACGATGGCATCGTCTTCGATGCGAATGCCGATGTTGTGGAACTGCTCGGGCACGCCGTCGGCGGGGCGCACGTAGATGCCGGGCTCGATGGTCAGCACCATGCCGGGCCGCAGGATGCGGCTGGGGCGATTGGTGATCGTTTCGCCCGAGAGCGGGTCTTTGCGTTCGCTGGTCTGCCCCACCTCGCTGGGCTCCACATAGCTGCCGCAGTCGTGCACGTCCATGCCCAGCCAGTGGCTGGTGCGGTGCATGTAGAACTGGAAGTAGGCGCGCTTGTCGATCACGTCCTGCGCGGTGCCCACCTTGTTCTTGTCGAGCAGGCCCAGGTCCAGCATGCCCTGCGCCAGCACGGCCACCGTGGCGTCGTGCGGGTCGTTGAAGCGGGCACCCGCCTTGGTGGCAGCCACGGCCGCGTCCTGGCTGGCCAGCACCAGGTCGTACAGCGCACGCTGTGGGCCCGTGAATTTTCCGTTGGCGGGGAAGGTGCGCGTGATGTCGCTGGCGTAGCTGTCCAGCTCGCAGCCCGCGTCGATCAGCACCAGCTCGCCATCGCGCACCGGGGCTGCATCGGCCCGGTAGTGCAGCACGCAGGCGTTGGCACCGGCGGCCACGATGGAGCTGTAGGCCGGGTACTGCGAGCCCGCATCGCGGAACGCATGCAGCAGCTCGGCATCCAGGTGGTATTCACGCACATCCTCCCCGGCGCGCAGCATGCGGGCCGAGCGCTGCATGGCGCGGATGTGGGCCTGCGCACTGATGGCGCTGGCACGGCGCATGATGTCCTGCTCATGCGCGTCCTTGAACAGGCGCATCTCGTCGAGCAGCGTGCACAAATCGTTCTGCTCGGCAGGGCAGATGGCGCCGTAGCGCACGCGCCCCCGCACCACATTGAGCCAGCCCTCCACGCGCGCGGCCAGGCCGATGTGCGTGGCAAACGGGTACCAGACGCAGGCCGTGTTTTCGAGCAGGCGCGGCAGTTTGCTGTCCAGTTCGGCCATCGAATGCGCAGCGTCCACACCCAAGGCTGCGGGAGCAGCCGCGGGGCCCAGGCGGTAGCCGTCCCAGATCTCACGCTCCAGGTCCTTGGGCTGGCAGAACAGCGTGCTGCGGCCATCGTGCGCCAGCACCAGGCAGGCGCCAGGCTCGGTAAAGCCTGTCAGGTAATAGAAGTAGCTGTCGTGGCGGAACAGAAAGTCGCTGTCCCGGTTGCGCGGACGCTCCAGCGCCGTAGGAATGATGGCAATGCCGCCGGGGCCCAGCTGGGCAGCCAGGTGCGCGCGGCGCTGGGCATAGACGGAGACAGGCACGGTGGTGTTCATGGCGCGTCGTGAGAATAGGAATTGAGTTCGGCCAGCCGCTCTGGTGTGCCCACATCGGTCCAGCGGCCGGTGTAGAGCTGCGCACTGACGCGGCCATTGTCCATCGCCCGGCGCAGCAGCGGCGCCAGCGGGGCTTTGATGCCGCCCGGATTGCCAGGTGGAATGTCACACCAGGGCCCTGCAAACAGCTCGGCGCGCAGCAGGGCGATGGTGCTGTAGGTGTAACGCGGTGCGGGGTCGTCGGCGGGTAGGTTCAGCGCCAGGCCGTCGGCCGACAGGCCAAAGTCGCCACGCGGGTTGTGGGTGGGGTTGGGCACCAGCCACAGGTGGGCCAGATGGTCGCTGGCCTCGAAGGCCGCCACCGCTGCGCTGTCGAATACGAAATCGGGCGCAAACACATCGCCTGCGGCCAGCCAGAACACCGGGCCGAGCTGCGGCAATGCACGGGCGATGCCGCCAGCGGTTTCCAGCGCGCCGCCAAAGTCCACCCCTTCGTGGGAGTATGAAATTGATAGCTGCTCAGGCATATTTTTCCCGCGCTTGGAGGCAAAAACGCTGGAAAAAAACGCGCTGATCTGTCCACCCAGCCATGCGGTGTTGATCACCGCCCGCTCCACACCTGCGTCCAGCAAAGCCTGCAGGTGCCACTGCAGCAGTGGCTGGCCCTGCACCTGCAGCAGCGGCTTGGGCATGCTGTCGGTCAACGGGCGCATGCGCTCGCCACGGCCTGCGGCCAGAAGCAGGGCAGGCACCTGATGGCGGGCGGCACTCATGCCGCCACCCCGCTCACAGAGCCCCGCTGGAGCGCATGGCGCTCCACGGTGGTGGGGTCGAACAAGGCCAGCAGGGCTTCCATCAGCGCACGCGCTTTGGCCGAATGGTCGGCGCCGAAATTGCACACATACACATCCAGCGTCACGCCGCGCTGCTCGGGCCACGTGTGCACGCACAGGTGCGACTCGGCCAGCAACACCGTGGCAGTCACCCCGCCGGGGCCATGCTCGGTGGCAGGAAATTCATGGAACAACTGCCCCACAGGCTGGAGCCCAGCGGCGCGCACCGCTTCGGTACAGGCGCGACCCAGGGCGGTAGCGTCCAGCAGCCATGCGGAGGCGCAACGGCAGCCATGGAGATCGGCGGTGAGATGCAGTCCTTGCATGGGCCGCACTGTAGTGCATTGCCACCGGGCTTCCTGCTGGCAGCCTGCGAATTCAGGTGAGCGCAAGCCACCTCGGTAAAATGCCGGGTTTCCCCCGACTCACCCACCCTGAACTCTCCCCCCATGGCCAACACCCAGCAATCCCAACAGATGGCAAATGCGATCCGCGCATTGGCCATGGACGCCGTTCAACAAGCCAACTCCGGCCACCCCGGCGCCCCCATGGGCATGGCCGACATGGCCGTGGCGCTGTGGAGCCGCCACCTCAAGCACAACCCCACCAACCCCCAGTGGTTTGACCGCGACCGGTTTGTGCTGTCCAACGGCCACGGCTCGATGCTGCTGTACGCATTGCTGCACCTCACCGGCTACGACCTGCCCATCGGCGAGCTGAAGAACTTCCGCCAGTTGCACAGCAAGACCGCCGGCCACCCCGAAGTGGGCATCACCCCCGGCGTGGAAACCACCACCGGCCCGCTGGGCCAGGGCATCACCAATGCCGTGGGCTTTGCGCTGGCCGAAAAGCTGCTGGCTGCGGAGTTCAACCGCGAAGGCCATGCCGTGGTGGACCACCACACCTACGCCTTCCTGGGCGACGGCTGCCTGATGGAAGGCATCAGCCATGAAGCCGTGTCGCTGGCGGGCGCCTGGAAGCTCAATAAGCTGATCGCCCTGTACGACGACAACGGCATCAGCATCGACGGTCAGGTTGCTCCCTGGTTTGCCGACAACACCCCCCTGCGCTTCGTGGCCAGCGGCTGGAACGTGATCGGGCCCATTGATGGCCACGACGCCGACAAGGTGGCCGCAGCCATCGTCGAAGCCAAGAAGCAGACCGAGCGCCCCACGCTCATCGTGTGCAAGACACACATCGGCAAGGGCAGCCCCAACCGCGTGAACACCGCCAAGGCCCACGGCGAGCCCCTGGGCGCCGAAGAAATCAAGCTCACGCGCGAAGCACTGGGCTGGACCAGCGAGCCCTTCGTGATCCCCGAAGACGTGTACGCCGGCTGGGACGCCAAGGCCGCTGGCGCTGCCGCTGAAGCCACCTGGAACGAACGGTTTACCGCCTACAGCAAGGCTTTCCCCGAGCTGGCTGCCGAATACACCCGCCGCATGCAGGGCGACCTGCCCGCCAACTTTGCGCAAGTGGCCGTGGACACCGTGGTGGCAGCGCACACCAAGGGCGAGACTGTGGCCAGCCGCAAGGCCAGCCAGCTGGCGCTGGAAGCCTTCACCGCTGCGCTGCCCGAACTGCTGGGCGGCAGCGCCGACTTGACAGGCTCCAACCTCACCAACACCAAGAGCACACCCAATCTGCGCTTTGACATGCAGGGCAACGTGGTGCAGACCGCGCTCGAAAACGGCCAAAAGATCGGTGGCCGCCACATCAACTACGGTGTGCGCGAGTTCGGCATGGCCGCCATCATGAACGGCGTGGCACTGCACGGCGGCTTCATCCCCTACGGCGGCACCTTCCTGACCTTCAGCGACTACAGCCGCAACGCCATCCGCATGGCAGCGCTGATGAAGCAGCGCGTGATCCACGTGTTCACGCACGACTCCATCGGCCTGGGCGAAGACGGCCCCACGCACCAGTCCATCGAGCACGTGGCCAGCCTGCGCCTGATCCCGAACCTGGATGTGTGGCGCCCTGCCGACACGGCCGAAACCGCCGTGGCCTGGAGCGTAGCCCTGTCCAACCGCAACAAGCCCACCGTGCTGGCCCTGTCGCGCCAGAACCTGCCCTACGCGCCCAAGCGCGACCTGGGCGACATCTCGCGCGGCGCCTACGTGCTGAGCGAGCCTGCCGACGTGGGCCTCAAGAAGAAGCCCGTGGCCGTGATCATTGCCACCGGCTCTGAAGTGCAGCTGGCCCTGAAGGCCCAGCGCCTGCTGGCCGACAAGAAGATCGGCGTGCGCGTGGTCTCCATGCCCAGCACCACCACCTTTGACCGCGAAGATGCCAAGTACAAGAGCAGTGTGCTGCCTGCGGGCGTGCCGCGCGTGGCCGTGGAAATGGGCGTGACCGACGGCTGGTGGAAGTACGGCTGCGCCGCCGTGGTGGGCATCGACACCTACGGTGAATCGGCCCCCGCGCCTGTGCTGTTCAAGCACTTCGGCTTCACCGAAGAGAACGTGGCCGACGCAGTGCTGGTGGCCATCGGCGCGGCCCGTCTGAAGCCCGCCAAGAAGGCCCGTTAAAACGCCCTTTGCCCGCTGCGCACCGCTGCCAGCGGGCGCGCGGCGGCCAATTCATGATTTCGACTTTGCAACTTTGAAGAGGCTCCCTATGACGATCAAGATTGGTATCAACGGCTTCGGCCGCATCGGCCGCAACGTGCTGCGCTCGGCCATCCAGAACTTCAGCGACATCGAAGTCGTGGGCATCAACGACCTGCTGGAGCCCGAGTACCTCGCGTACATGCTGCAGTACGACTCGGTGCACGGCCGCTTCGACGGCACCGTGGCCGTGGAAGGCAACACCCTGATCGTCAACGGCAAGAAGATCCGCCTGACGCAAGAGCGCGACCCCGCCAACCTGAAGTGGAACGAAGTCGGCGCCGACGTGGTGATCGAATCCACCGGCCTGTTTCTGGACAAGGTCACCGCGCAGAAGCACCTGGACGCTGGCGCCAAAAAGGTCATCCTGTCGGCTCCGTCGAAAGACGACACCCCGATGTTCGTGTTCGGCGTGAACCACGACACGTACGCGGGCCAGGCCATCATCTCCAACGCATCGTGCACCACCAACTGCCTGGCCCCCGTGGCCAAGGTGCTGAACGACAAGTGGGGCATCAAGCGCGGCCTGATGACCACCGTGCACGCCGCCACCGCCACGCAAAAGACCGTGGACGGCCCTTCGAACAAGGACTGGCGCGGCGGCCGTGGCATTCTGGAAAACATCATCCCCTCCAGCACTGGCGCTGCCAAGGCCGTGGGCGTGGTGATCCCTGCGCTGAACAAGAAGCTGACCGGCATGTCCTTCCGCGTGCCCACCTCCGACGTGTCGGTGGTGGACCTGACGGTGGAGCTGGACAAGGCTGCCACCTACGAAGAAATCAAGGCCGAAATGAAGGCCCAGTCCGAAGGCGCCCTGAAGGGCGTACTGGGTTACACCGAAGACAAGGTGGTGGCCACCGACTTCCGTGGCGATACCCGCACGTCCATCTTTGACGCTGACGCCGGCATCGCGCTGGACGGCACCTTCGTGAAGGTCGTGAGCTGGTACGACAACGAATGGGGCTACTCGAACAAGTGCCTGGAAATGGTGCGCGTGGTCGCCAAGTAAGCTTTTTTGAGAAGTTGAAAAAGCGCTAGAAGCAACTACCCTGTTCAAGCCGGTCGCCTGCAAAGGCTGCCGGCTTTTTTTCGTCTGCGCGTTTGTGGTGGCTTGCCCCGCCTCAGAGCATGGCAGCGGCAGGTGCCTGCGGCGGCGCACTGGCAATGTGCACCGTGCGGGTAGGAAACGCAAATTCCACGCCCATGGCTTTGAACTCGCGCAGCAGCCCCAGGTTGATGGACTGCTGCAGGTCCATGTAAAGGTTGTAGGCCGGGTCTTCGACGATGTAGACCACCTCATAGTCCAGCGAGTTGGTGCCCAGCGCCTTGAAATGTGCGCGGTCAAAGCGCAGCTCCGGGTGCGCCTCGATGAGCTTGCGCACAACGCCTGGAATGGCCTCGGCCTGCTCGGGGGTAGTGCCATAGGCCACACCAAAGGTGAATACGATGCGCCGCCGCTCCAGCATGCGGAAGTTGCTGATGGTCTGTTTGAGCAGGTCGGTGTTGGACATCACGATCTGCTCGCCCTGCAGACTGCGGATGCGCGTGGTCTTGAGACCAATCACCTGCACGGTGCCCGACACATTGCCCACCACGATGAAGTCGCCCACCTCGAAAGGCTTGTCCACCGCAATCGCCAGCGATGCGAACAGGTCGCCCAGAATGTTCTGTACCGCCAACGCCACGGCAATACCGCCCACCCCCAGGCTGGCGATGAAGGCCGTGATGTTCACCCCCACGTTGGACAAGATGGCCAGCAGCACCACGCTCCACAGCAGCGTGCGCAGCCCCCACGACATCAGCGTGGCCGAGGCGCTGACCTGCGTCATGCCACTGGACGAGTGCCGCTCCACGTAGCGGCGTACGCCTATGCCAATCGCGCGCATGCCCCACAGGCCCATCTGCAGCGCCACGGCCACAAACCACAGCTGGCTCAGGCGGCTCTCCCAGCGGCCCGGCAGGTCGAGCAGGCTTGCGCCCACCAGCAGCGCCACCACCAGCATCAGCGTGCGGCTCGTGCCTTCCAGCACATCCACCAGGGTCAGCGCCATGCCACTGTGCGACTGCGTGGCCCACACCTTGGCGCGCCGGGTCAGCAGGTGCAGCACCACCAGGATGGTTGCGTAGGTGGCCACAGCCGCCGCCAGGGCCACACACAGGCTCCATAGCGGCACGCCCGCAAAGGTGGTCTCCTGGACCCAGGTGAAAAAGGTGGATGGCGGCATGCAGTAACTCTCCTCTTCGTTGTGTTGCGGTGATGGAGCGAGCGTGCGCAGCGCCCGCGCAGAGGCCCGGCCATGGGACGTGGCGTACGGGGGAAGGGCACCCGCAACAACACGCTGCGTGCGCGTGCTGTCATTGATCGAGACCTGGGGGAGATAAGAGTTCCCGAACGCAACAAGCCACTCTCCTTCACGCAAATGGTGGGCGCCTTGTTTGCAAGTGTTCGTAAGACATGCCCCACAGCAATACAGAGGCAGGGCCTACGCCTGCTTGCCGGGCCTGCCCCAACAATGCACCAACACCAGAACCCCCTGGTGGCCCGCCCGATACGTCGGCACGGCCTACCCAACCACCTCCAGAGGAGTCCACCACACCATGCATTCATCCGCATTGATCCGTACCGCCACAGCAGCACTCGCACTGGGCGCACTGGCCGCCTGTTCTTCCACCCCGGCGCCCACCGAACAGATGGCGGTCACCCGCACCACTGTCAACCGCGTGGCGGCTGCCCCGGCTGTGGCCACCAGCGCCCCCGTGCAGCTGCAGCAAGCACGCGAGAAGCTGATGCAGGCCGAAAAAGCGATGGCAGAGAAGGACTATGTGGCGGCACGCCGCCTGGCCGCTGAGGCCGAGGTAGATGCCCGTGTCGCTGAAACCCGCGCAGACGCGGCCAGCAATGCCGCCAACCTCGCCCAAGTGCAAGACGGTATCCGCGCACTGCAAGAAGAAATCAACCGCCGATCGCCCCGCTGAGCCAGCGCCAACCATGGGGCCACCGCGCCCCCTGGCTTCGCCTCAGGCACACACCGTTGAGGCCCCCGCGATTGCCCCACCCCATTTCAAGGAAAACCTGACCATGCACCGCTTTTTTCACCGAACCACCGCCCTGTGCACCAGCCTGATTGCCGTTGGCCTGCTGGCCGCCTGCGCCAGCACCACCCCATCGCCCGCGCTGGAAGAGGCCCGTACCGCAGTGAGCACCGCTGCAGGAGACCCGGCCGTCAACCAGTACGCGCAGCTCGAACTGAAGCAGGCCACCGACGCACTGGCCAAGGCCGACCGCGTGTGGGCCGATGACCGCGACACGTCCGAGACCAACCACCTGGCGTACATCGCCCGCCAACGCGCCGAGATCGCCACCAATGCAGCCCGCGCACGCCAGCTCGATGCCAACATCCAACAGGCAGGCAGCGAAGCCGACCGCATCCGTCTGCAGGCCCGCACCCAAGAGGCTGACGCGGCCCGCCTGCGCGCCCAGCAAGCCCAGCAGCAGGCGATGAGCGCCGAGCAACGCGCCGCACAACAGCAGGCGCAAGCCACCGCTGCCATGGCCCAGGCCAATGCGGCACAAGACCGCGTGCGCGCACTCGAAGCGCAATTGCGCGAACTCGAAGCCCAGCAGACCGAACGCGGCCTGCTGGTGACCTTGGGCGATGTGCTGTTTGCCTTCAACAAGGCCGAGCTCTCGGCCCAGGCCGGCCCGCGCCTGGACAAGCTGGCGAACTTTCTCAAACAGTTCCCGGACCGCAAGCTGTTGATCGAGGGCTACACCGACAGCGTGGGTGGCGACAGCTACAACCAGGACCTGTCAGACCGCCGCGCGCAGGCCGTGCGCGATGCGTTGGTGCAGCGCGGCGTGGACAGCAGCCGCATCGCCGCACGCGGCTACGGCAAGGCCCACCCGGTGGCTGACAACGCGTCGCCCGAAGGCCGCGCCATGAACCGCCGTGTGGAGATCGTGATTGCCGATGACAAGGGCAATTTGCGAGGCCGTTGAGGCCCCACAAAAAGTCCTACCGTGAAGCCGTATTGAAGCTGCAGTGAACCTGCACTGAAGCCCACAAAGACCGCGCCGCCTAAGCTGCGCGGTCTTCAAACGTTTCGGTATCGACTTCGCTCGCGGATTGTGCGTTGTAGCGCTGGCCCACTACCGTGCGCTCGTTGATCAGCGCATCCAGCCGCGCCATGGTGGCGGCGTCCAGCCGCACGTTGGCAGCACCCAGGTCGTCCTGCAAATGCTCCACACTGGTGGTGCCTGGGATGGGAATGATGTGCTCGGCCTTGTGCAGCAGCCACGCCAGCGCCAGCTGGGCGGGGGTGCAACCCATATCGTGCGCAATGGCTTGATAGCCGTCGAGCAGATTCAGATTGGCGGCATAGGCGTCGGGCGCAAAACGGGGCATGGCGCGGCGGATATCCTTGGCATCCAGCGTGCTCACATCGCGCAGATCGCCACACAGAAAGCCCCGCGCCACGGGGCTGAACGCCACAAAGGCGGCGCCCAGTTCTCGGCAGGCGTCCAGCACAGCAATCTCGGGGTTGCGCGTCCAGAGCGAATACTCGGTCTGCACCGCAGCAATGGGGTGCACCGCGTGCGCCTTGCGCAGCGTGGCGGCCGACACCTCCGACAGGCCGATGCTGCGGATCTTGCCCGCGCGCACCAGGTCGGCCAGTGCGCCCACGCTGTCTTCAATGGGCACCTTCTTGTCCCAGCGGTGCAGGTAGTACAGGTCGATCACGTCGGTCTGCAGGCGGCGCAGGCTGTCTTCGCAGGTCTGGCGCAGCGTGGCGGGGCGGCCGTCGATCACGCGCACCAGCTTGCCGTCGCCATTCACATCCACGCCCTGCATGCCGCATTTGCTGGCCAGGGTGAAACGGCTGCGGTGCTGCTTCAGCACACGGCCCACCAGGGTTTCGTTGGCGCCAAAGCCGTACAGCGTGGCGGTGTCGAACAGCGTCACGCCCGCATCCAGCGCGGCCAGCAGCACGCGTTCGCCCTGCTCGGCAGACACCGGGGCGCCATAGGCGTGCGACAGGTTCATGCAGCCCAGGCCGATGGCCGAGACGGAGAAAGGTCCAAGGTTTCTTTGTTGCATGCTGCGAGCTTACGGCAAGCGCGGCAACCCACCGGGTGGCTCGGGCTTGGAGGCTGGGCTAAGCCTTTGCAACGGGTGGCCGCTTCGCCCACAGCTCAATGCGCTCGCCCGCAGCACAGGCGGCCACCAGCTGCGCAAACCGCGCCTCCCGGGTCGCATCGCGTTTGGCGGATGTGACCCAGTGCAGCATCACCTTGCGGTAGCTGGGCGGTGTGGATTCCTGAAAGTACCGCCACGCGGCCTTGTTGCGCTGGAACGTGCGTTGCAGCGCCACCGGCAGCTCGGCCGCCCCCGCCTGCTCGTGCGAGTAGATGGCCGACTTGTCTGCCTTGCGGTGCGCGAAGGCGGCCAGCCCCGCAGGCGTCATGCGGCCTGCCGCCTGCAACTGCTCCACCTTGGCGATGTTGACCGCACTCCAGATCGACGACGGCTTGCGCGGCGTGAAGCGGATCGAATACGTGTGCTCGTCAATACGCCGCCGAATGCCATCGATCCACCCAAAGCACAGCGCTTCGTCCACCGACTCCGGCCAGCCCATGCTGGGGCGGCCCGAGCCCACCTTGTGAAAACCCACCAGCAGCTCCGTCGCGCTGGCGGCGTGGCGCTCCAGCCAATCGCGGAACGCCTGCGGGGTGGCAAAGAAGGTGGGCGCGGGCTGCTGGATCATGGTGCTGCAAACGTCCTTCCGTCTTGCCTTCTTCCTACCAGTGGCAGCTGCAGGTGCGCGGGTCAGGCCACCACGGCGTCATGCACTTGCTCAGCGTGTGGCCCCAGCGGCACCACGCACAGCGTCACACCATCAAGCGTGAGCACCAGCCCCAACTGCCCGCCTACCTGCACCACCCCACCCACAGTGGCGCTTGCGTGCTGGGCACGCGGTGGCACAAGCTGCATCGCCTGGGCTGCGGCATGCACCGCCCCCGCGCTGACGGGCGGCTGGCGCAGCAGCGCCCACAGTGTCTGTGGGTCTCGCGATTGCAGGGACTGCAGGTACAGGCGCAGCACTGCTGCGTTGACGCCCCGGGGCTCATCGCTGGCTTCGCTGCACTCCGGAGCCGGCCGCAGGCGCTGCAACGCGCGGCGCAGTTGCTGACGGCTGGCCGCCTCAGTGCGGCCACTGGCCTGCGCCAGCTCTGCATGGCTGGCGTCGAACACCGCATGCAGCAACACCGCAGCGCCCTCCGCGGGCGTTACACACTCTGCCAGTCGCCGCAGCGCCAGCGTGGCCTGCTGCGCAAGAGCAGCATCGGCCTCCGCAGAAGGTGCGACCGCGCCAGCGACATCGGCGTGCACGCTCTGAACGGCTTCAGCCAGCCATTGCGCCATCCACTGGCGCCGCCGCAAACGGTCGATGGCCAGATTGCGCACCACTGTCAGCAGCCAGGCCTGGGCAGCATTGAGCGCAGAGGCATTGACCTCCAGCGCGCGCACATAGGCGTCCTGCACCGCGTCTTCAGCATCGGCCGGGCCTAGAAGGCGCGTGGCGGCGCGCACCAAGGCACTGCGGCTGGCGCCTACGAGCGCCACGGTGTGTTCGTCTTTTCGCATCGGAGCATGGTGCCACAGGCAGACCCAAAGCAGACTAGGACAGCAGTTGATGGACGAATGCAAGGATCCGGCGTTGGGTCGAAGGAAGGGCTCAGGCCCAAAGCAGACCTTGCGCGTAGCGTACCAATCGATCGGTGTGGCGGACTTCTGTAAAGTCTCAACATGTTGATCCATCACCCTCGTTCCACGCCCCAACTCCACCGCGATTTCCTCGATCGCGCTGTCTCTATCTTGGCAGCAGACTCCCGGGTTGTCGGTGTTGCAGCGGCCGGCTCCTATTCTGCAGACCTGATGGACGACTACAGCGATCTAGATTTGGTCGTCGTGTGCGAGGGCGCGAGCTTTGACGAGGTGATGCAGAGCCGCAAGCAAGTCGCTTCCAAGCTCGGGCGGCTGGTGGCAGCGTTCACAGGCGAGCACGTCGGCGAGCCACGCTTACTGATCTGCCTTTACGGACCACCCGCCCTTCATGTTGACCTCAAGTTTGTTCGCATTGAGGATCTGAAAGACCGGTCCGACCAACCCACCGTGTTGTGGGAGCGCGATGTGCGGCTGACCGAGGCACTAGCCCACGGGAAGCAAGCATTTCCCCCGCCCGACCACCAGTGGATCGAAGATCGATTCTGGGTGTGGGTGCACTACGGCGCCTCGAAGATTGCCCGCGGAGAACTGCAGGAGGCGTTGGACTTCTTCTCTTTTTTGCGCGGGTGCGTGCTTGGACCGCTTGGGCTTGAACGTGCGGGCAAGGCACCCATCGGTGTTCGGCGGGTAGAACTAGTACCAGAGTTGGCGTCATTGCTGGCAAACACGGTTGCTACTCTGAATGCTCCCGCATTGTTGGAAGCGCTGGAGAACACTATCGCGGCGTATCTGACCCTTCGTGCGTCGACGGTCAAAGTGAACACGGACGGCGAATACGTTGCCATGAATTTTCTGCACCAAGTACGCAGCCAAATGGGTTGAAGGCCCCGGGGCGTTCTTCACGTACCCTGGAGCCGCAAGTTCCGGTTCTGGCCGATAGCACCCACCCCAATGCCCCCCAGCAGTTGCAATGCAGCCTGCCCCTCTGGTCTGGGAGCAACATAGGTAGCTACGCCTGACAAGACTGGCTGAACGGGCACAACCCGCAGCAAAAAGCCACCTGCTATTCCCCCGATTCGCCTGCGGCGTCCGCGACAAGCTCCACCCGCCGTTCCATGGACAATCTCGGCATGTCTGGCGCACCTACTCCTACTTCACCCCCCTCCTCGCCCCGCCCCGTCCTGATCGCTGGCGGCGGTATCGGTGGCATGGCCACTGCCCTGACCCTGCACCAGATCGGCGTGCCCTGCATCGTCTTTGAAACGGTGCCCGAGCTGCAGCCGCTGGGCGTGGGCATCAACCTGCAGCCCAACGCCGTGCGAGAACTGCACGACCTGGGGTTTGGCAACGAGGTGCTGGACACGATCGGCCTGCAGGCGCGCGAATGGGCGCTGGTGGGTCGCAACGGCAACGAGGTGTACGCCGAGCCACGCGGGCTGGACGCGGGCTACCATTGGCCCCAGTATTCGGTGCACCGGGGGCAGCTGCAGATGATGCTGTTCAACGCCGCGCGAGAGCGCCTGGGAACCGACGCATTGCAGCTGGGGCAGCGGGTGGTGGGCTACCGGCAGGATGCGAACGGCGTCACTGCCATTGTCGAGACACGCGACGGAGAGAAGCGTGAAGTAGCCGGCTCGCTGCTGATTGCCGCCGATGGCCTGCACTCGGCCGTGCGGGCGCAGATGCACCCCACGCAGCCGCCCATCCAGTGGGGCGGCGCCATCATGTGGCGCGGCACCACGCCGGGGGTGCCGGTGCGCACGGGCGCGTCGTTTGTGGGCGTGGGCTCGCTGCGGCACCGTGTGGTGTTCTACCCCATCACCCCGCCCGACCCGGCCACAGGCCTGGCCACCATCAACTGGATCGCCGAGATCACGGTGGACAACCAGGGCGGCTGGCAGCACGGCGACTGGAACCGGCGCGTGGCGCTGGAGGAGTTCATCCACCACTTCGAGGGCTGGAACTACAGCTGGCTGGACGTGCCCGCCATGCTGCGCGGCGCCAAGGACATTTTTGAATACCCCATGATCGACCGCGACCCCGTGCCCACCTGGGTGGACGGCCGCGTGGCGCTGCTGGGCGACGCGGCGCATGTGATGTACCCCGTAGGCTCCAACGGTGCCAGCCAGGCCATCGTGGATGCGCGCGTGCTGGGGGCGCAGCTCATCGCGCACGGTGTGGGCCCGCAGGCGCTGCGTGCCTATGACGACAAGCTGTGCAAGGACATCTCTGCGCTGGTGCTGCGCAACCGGGGCTCCGGCCCGTTTGGTCTGCTGGGGCTGGTGGACGAGCGCTGCGGCGGGGTGTTCGACCACATTGACGACGTGCTGCCACGTGAGGAACGCGAGGGCTTCATGGCCCGCTACAAGGCGGCGGCGGGCTTTGCGATCGAGACGCTGAATGCCGCGCCCCCCACCATTGCGCCGGGGCAACGCGTGGCCGCAGGCTGAACAGTCCGAGGGGCGCAGTGCGGGCCAGTGGGTCCGCACTGCAGCGCTGGCCTGGATATGCAAGCGCAGAGAAATGTCACGCCCGGCGTCTCTCGTTCGTCAAGGCAGTCCTATCACTCGCAAGGACTTGCCCCATGGACACGCCAGACACCACCACACCCGCTCCAGCCCCCACCCAAGGCGCCGAACCGCGCACGTCTTACCTGGAAGAAAAAGCCTTCAAGGCCCGCACCCTGCTGGTCTTTGGCACCATCACCGACACCCTGGCCGCCGATGTGGCGCGGCGGCTGATTGCGCTGGATGCCGAGAGCGCCGAGCCCATCGACATGCTGGTGAGCTCGCCCGGCGGGCACCTGGAGTCGGGCGACACGATCCATGACCTGGTGCGCTTCATCACTGCGCAGGTGAACATGATCGGCACCGGCTGGGTGGGCAGTGCGGCCACACACCTGTACCTGGCGGCACCCCGCGAGCGGCGGTTCTGCCTGCCCAACACGCGATTTCTGATCCACCAGCCCAGCGGCGGTGCGGGTGGCCCGGCCAGCGACATCGCCATCCAGGCGCGCGAGATGGTGAAAGCACGTGAGCGGATTGCGGGCACCATCGCTCGGCAGACCGGCAAGCCGCTGGAGGTGGTGCTGGCAGACATCGAGCGCGACCGCTGGCTGTCGGCCGAAGAGGCCGTGGACTACGGCCTGGTCTCACGCATCATCGAGCACAAGGCGGCATTGAAGGGGTGATGCCAGGCACCCCTAACTATCAAATGCATAGCTGCTGGCGCTTGATATAAAAGCGCCAGCAGCCAATTGGGCTTGCAATCAGCCTGCGTTGAGCTGCAGCTCCAGGTCGTGCAGCACCTGGTAGCACGGCAGCACCTGGGCCACGCTGGCGTTGGGCTCGCGGCCTTCGCGGATGGCGGCGAAGAACTCGCGGTCCTGCAGCTCGATGCCGTTCATGCTCACATCAACCTTGCTCACGTCGATCTTCTCTTCCTTGCCATTCACCAGGTCGTCGTAGCGGGCAATGTAGGTAGCCGTGTCGCCGATGTAGCGGAAGAAGGTGCCGAGCGGGCCGTCGTTGTTGAACGAGAGCGACAGCGTGCAGATGGCACCGTTGGCGGCCTTGAGCTGGATGCTCATGTCCATCGCAATGCCCAGCGTGGGGTGGATGGGGCCCTGGATGGCGTTGGCCTTCACGATGGGGCTGCCGGCCTGGTAGGCGAACAGGTCCACCGTGTGGGCAGCGTGGTGCCACAGCAGGTGGTCCGTCCAGCTGCGGGCCTGGCCCAGCGCGTTCATGTTGGTGCGGCGGAAGAAGTAGGTCTGCACATCCATCTGCTGGATGTTGAACTCGCCTGCCGTGATCTTTTTGTGCACGTACTGGTGGCTGGGGTTGAAGCGGCGGGTGTGGCCACACATGGCCACCAGGCCCGACTGCTTTTGCAGGGCGATGACCTTCTCGCCATCGGCCAGCACATCGCACAGCGGGATCTCGACCTGCACATGCTTGCCCGCTTCCAGGCAGGCGATGGTCTGGCTGGCGTGCATCTGCGTGGGCGTGCACAGGATCACGGCGTCCACTTCCTTGATCGCCAGGCTGTCGGCCAGGTCGGTGGTGACATGCTTGATGCCGTACTTGTCGGCCACTTCCTGGGTCTTGGCCAGGTCGCGGCTGATGAGGGAGACGACTTCGACGCCGTCAATGTTCTTGATGCCGTCCAGGTGCTTGATGCCGAAGGCGCCAGCGCCGGCGAGTGCGACTTTGATGGTCATGGTGTGTGTCCTTTGGCGTGTTTTTTAGGTGTTCTCAAGAATCAGGTGGCCCACGGCGGTGTTGGACGCGGGCACATGGTAGAAGCGGTGCGCCAGCTTGGGCGGCTTGCCACCAGCCACATCGGCCATGGCGCCGCGGGCGATGAGCCACATCACGAGTTCGATGCCTTCGCTGCCCGCTTCGCGCACATAGTCGATGTGCGGGATGCTGGCGGCGGCCTCGGGGTCGTTGATGAGCTTGTCGAGGAAGGCGTTGTCAAACTCTTTGTTGATGAGACCTGCGCGCGGGCCCTGCAGCTGGTGGCTCATGCCGCCCGTGCCCCAGATGTGCACATTCAGGTCTTCGTCGTAGCTCTCCACCGCCTTGCGGATCGCCTGGCCCAGGTTGTAGCAGCGGCGGCCGCTGGGCACGGGGTACTGCACCACGTTGACGGCGAACGGGATCACCGGGCAGGGCCAGGCGCCCGTCTTCGGGTCTTGCTGGCCGCACATCAGAGACAGCGGCACGGTGAGGCCGTGGTCCACGTCCATCTTGTTGACGATGGTGAGGTCAAAGTCCTGCTGGATGACCGACTGGGCAATGTGCGCGGCCAGGTCGGGGTGGCCCTGCACCACAGGCACAGGGCGGGGGCCCCAGCCCTCGTCGGCGGGCTGGAACTGCGCGGCCGTGCCGATGGCGAACGTAGGGATCATCTCCAGGCTGAAGGCCGTGGCGTGGTCGTTGTAGACCAGGAAGATCACGTCGGGCTTGTTGTCCTTCATCCATTGCTTGGAGAAGTCGTAGCCCGCGAACAGCGGCTTCCAGTAGTCTTCCTGCGTCTTGCCCAGGTCCAGCGCAGCGCCAATGGCAGGCACGTGCGACGTGAACACGGAGGCGGTGATCTTGGCCATGGTCAGTTTCCTTTCTTGCCGGCAGCGCCTTGTGGCTGGCGGTGTGCCTGTGCGTCGCCGTCTTCGCCGATCACGCGGTTGCCATTGGCCGAGCGGCCGCCGCTGATCATCATGTTGCGGTATTCCTCTTCGGTCATGCCGGTCATGCTGCCCGCCATCTGCTGGAAGCTCTTGCCATCGGTGGCGCCGATCTTGGCCAGAAAGTAGATGTTGCCGCCCAGGCGGATGCACCAGTTCAGGTCGCGTGCCAGCACAGCTTGCTTCTGCTCTTCGGTCATCGCCCATTCATCGAGGTAGGCGCGTTCGTTGGCCTTGAAACGCTCGCGGTTGCCGGCCTTCATCAGGCTCATGCAGAACTGGTTGAGCCAGTAGCCCTTGCGGCTTTGCTCGGCGTCGAAGATGGTCGTGCCGGGCACGTCCAGGTAGGGTTTGTCGAGTGGCATGGCATCAGCCTTTCTTTGTCACTTCTTCAGGCCAGTAGAGGCGCATGGGGTTATCCACCAGCAGCTTTTGCTGCAGCTCGGCCGTGGGGGCGATGTGCGGAATGAAGTCCACCAGCAGGCCGTCGTCGGGCATGTGGTCCTTGAGGTTGGGGTGCGGCCAGTCGGTGCCCCAGAGCACGCGGTCGGGGAACTCTGCGACCACCTTGCGGGCGAACGGGATCACGTCGGTGTAGGCATTTTGCTCGCCGTTCAGGGCCTTGGGGCCAGTCACGGAGAGGCGCTCGGGGCAGCTCACCTTGCTCCACACATTGGGGTGCTGGCGCATGAACTTCAGGAACAGCTCAAACTCCGGTCCGTCCACCGGCTTGTTCACATCGGGGCGGCCCATGTGGTCCACCACCACGGTGGTGGGCAGCGCAGTGAAGAAGTCCCACAGCTCGGGAAGGTCCACGGCCTCGAAGTAGATCACCACGTGCCAGCCGAGCTTGGCGATGCGCGCGGCAATCTCCATCAGCTCGTCCTTGGGCGTGAAGTCCACCAGGCGCTTGACGAAGTTGAAGCGCACGCCGCGCACGCCGGCGTCGTGCATGGCCTGCAGTTCCTCGTCGGTCACCGAACGGCGCACGGTGGCGACGCCGCGCGCCTTGCCGCCCGAGTGCACCAGCGCATCGACCATGGCGCGGTTGTCCGCGCCGTGGCAGGTGGCCTGCACCACCACGTTGCGCGCAAAGCCCAGGTGGTCGCGCAGTGCATAGAGCTGCGCCTTGCTCGCATCGCAGGGCGTGTACTTGCGCTCGGGTGCGTAGGGGAACTCGGCACCGGGGCCGAACACGTGACAGTGCGCGTCCACGGCGCCCGCAGGCACCTGGAAGCGGGGTTTGCTGGGGCCGGCGTACCAGTCCAGCCAGCCGGGGGTCTTGGTGAATTCGCTCATGGGCGTGGGTCCTTGGTTGCTGGGTGGGGCAGGTCAGTCGAGGGACACGTTGGCCTTCTTGATCACGTCGCCAAAACGCTGGCTCTCGTCCTTGACGAACTGGGCGAACTGCGCGCGCGTTGTGGGGAAGGGCTCGTAGCCAAAGCTCTTGAACTTCTCCTGCACATCGGCGCCGGACAGGGCCTGCTCGATGTCCTTGCGGATCTTGTCGGTCACGGCAGCGGGCAGGCCGGGCGGCACGGCGATGGCGTTCCAGCCCGTCACCTCAAAGCCCTTGGGGCCACCCGATTCGCCCACGGTGGGCACATCCGGAAAGCTGGCCAGGCGCTGCGGCGCGGTGACGGCCAGAAAGCGCAGCTTGCCCGCGCGCTGCAGTGGCCCTGCGGTGGCAGCGCTGCCCAGCGCAAACGACAGCTCGCCGGTGGAGACCGAGGTGTAAAGCTGCGTGGTCTCTTTGTAGAGCACGTGCTCCATCTGCGTGCCGGTGGCGCTTTCAAACAGCTCGGAGCCCAGGTGCACCGGGTTGCCGATGGACCAGGAGCCGTAGTTGAGCTTGCCGGGGTTGGCCTTGGCGTCGGCCACGATGTCGCTCACGGCCTTGTACTTGCTGTTGGCGGCCACGGTGAAGAAGAAGTAGGTCTTGAACAGCGGCAGCAGTGTGTCGAAGTCCTTGGCCGTGTCGTAAGGCAGCTTATTGAACAGGCTGGGGTAGGCGGCCAGGT
This sequence comes from Acidovorax sp. Root402, assembly GCF_001425125.1. Lineage (NCBI taxonomy): Bacteria > Pseudomonadati > Pseudomonadota > Betaproteobacteria > Burkholderiales > Comamonadaceae > Acidovorax > Acidovorax sp. Root402. The sequence goes on along the minus strand of NZ_LMDQ01000019.1, from coordinate 102,179 downwards.
GCACGTTGTCGAGCACGATCAGGTCATGCCCATCCTTGGCGCCGCGCTTGAACGCGTCGATGGCGATGAAGCCGTTGCCACCGGGGCGGTTCTCGACGACCACGGGCTGGCCCCAGCTTTTGGACAACTTGTCGGCCACCAGGCGGGCCACGCCGTCCGGCCCACCACCCACGGGGAACGGCGTGATGATGCGCACGGGCTTGGACGGAAACGCCTGCGCCGAGGCGAACTGGGGCACACAGCCCAGGGCTGTGGCCAGGCCCACGGCCAGGCCCACACGGCGGGAAAGAGAAACAGGAGACACGGAACAACGCATGGAAAAAAGAAGCTGTTTGCTATGAATTACATAGCTGCAGGCACATGATTGACTAGCGCCTGCAGCCCAAAAGACTGAAAAACCGCTCAATCGATGTACTTGAGGCCCGCCTTCTCCAGGCCGGGGCGCATGTTGTACATGTCCAGGCCCAGCACGCCGCTGGCGAGCTTGGCGCGCTTCTCGCCCTCAAAGCTCTCGCGCTTTTGCGCGGCGGCCAGGGTCTCGGCCGCGCGGGCGGCGGGCACACACACCACACCGTCGTCGTCGGCCACGATCACGTCGCCCGGCGTGACCAGTGCACCGGCGCACACCACGGGGATGTTGACCGAGCCCAGCGTGGCCTTGATGGTGCCCTTGCTGCTGATCGCGCGGCTCCACACGGGGAAGTTCATCTCCTGCAGCGTCTTCACGTCGCGCACACCGGCGTCGATGATGAGCGCTCGCGCGCCCCGGGCCTGGAAGCTGGTGGCCAGCAGGTCGCCAAAGTAGCCGTCGGTGCACTCCGAGGTGACGGCCGCCACCACGATGTCGCCGGGCTGGATCTGCTCGGCCGCCACATGCATCATCCAGTTGTCGCCAGGCTGCAGCAGCACGGTGACGGCCGTGCCGCTGACCTGCTGGCCGCTGTAGATGGGACGCATATAGGGCTTGAGCAGGCCCACGCGGCCCATGGCCTCGTGCACGGTGGCCGAGCCGAGGGCAGCCAGGCCGTCAGCGGCTGCGCGGTCAGCGCGGGTGATGTTGCGATAGACAACGCCAAGTTCAAACATGTCAGAGCCCCTTTGCCTTCAGGCGTGAATCGAGTCGGGAGAACACGCGGCGCGTGTTGGCTTCGTAGATCTGGTGCTTGTCGTCGGCACTCAGGATGGTGGAGGCCTCGATGTAGCGCTTGGTGTCGTCGTAGTAGTTGCCGGTGGTGGGGTCAATGCCCCGCACCGCGCCGATCATTTCGCTGGCAAACAGCACGTTCTTCACCGGAATCACGGTGTTCAGCAGGTCGATGCCGGGCTGGTGGTACACGCAGGTGTCGAAGAACACGTTGTTCATCAGGTGCTCGTCGAGCAGCGGCTTCTTCATCTCCTGCGCCAGGCCCCGGAAGCGGCCCCAGTGATAGGGCACCGCGCCGCCGCCGTGCGGAATCAGGAACTTGAGCGTGGGGAAGTCCTTGAACAGGTCGCCCTGGATGAGCTGCATGAAGGCCGTGGTGTCGGCGTTCAGGTAGTGCGCGCCGGTGGTGTGAAAGCACGCGTTGCAGCTGGTGCTCACGTGGATCATGGCGGGCAGGTCGTACTCCACCATCTTTTCGTAGATGGGGTACCAGTGCTTGTCGGTCAACGGGGGGCTGGTCCAGTGGCCGCCGGAAGGGTCTGGGTTCAGGTTGATGCCCACGGCGCCGTATTCGTGCACGCACTTTTCCAGCTCGGGGATGCAGGTCGCGGGATCGACACCGGGGCTTTGCGGCAGCATGGCCACGGGCACGAAGTGGTCGGGGAACAGCGTAGAGACCCGATAGCACAGCTCGTTGCAGATGGCGGCCCAGGTGCTGGACACATTGAAGTCGCCAATGTGGTGGGCCATGAAGCTGGCGCGCGGGCTGAACAGCGTGATGTCGCTGCCGCGCTCTTTCATCAGCTTGAGCTGGTTGGTCTCGATGGACTCGCGCAGCTCGTCGTCGCTGATGTGCAGGTCTGCCACTTTGGGCATGGCTGCGGGGTCTTTGATGCCGGCGATCTGCGCATTGCGCCAGTTCTCCAGCGCCTTGGGGGCCGTGGTGTAGTGGCCGTGGCAGTCGATGATAAGGCTCATTTTTGGGTGCTCCTGGAAGGTGTTCTTGTGATCGGTCAGGCGGGGGTCATGCCCTGCTTTTGCTTGGCGTCCGCCGCAGCGGGAGAGGCCAGGTAAGCCAGCAACGCACGTGCTGCATCCACCTGTTGCGAATGCACGCCAACGCCTGCGGAAAACGTGGTGGTGATCTGGATGGCCGGTGGCAGCGGGCCCACGATCTGGATGCCCTGCACGTGCAGCAGCTCACTCAGTTGCTGAAAGCCCAACGCCACCTCGCCCTTGGCCACCAGCGAGCCCACGGGCACGCCGGGGGGCGCCTGCACCATGCGCGGGGCAATCTGATCGGCAATGCCCCAGCGCTCGAACAGCTTGGCCAGCGCCACGCCGCTGGGGCCGGTGGACAGGCTGATGCTGGGCGCGGCCAGCACGGCAGCGCGCACGGCGTCTTCGCTGGACAGGTCGGGCAGCGGCGCGCCGGCAGGCACGGCCACGGCCACGCCGGAGTGCACCCAGTCCACCTTGCTGCCGGGCACCAGATGGCCCGCAGCCAAAAGCTTGTCGATGGCGTCGGAGGCGAGGATCACCACGTCGAATGCCTCACCGGCCGCCACACGCTTGGCGGCGTCGACACCGCCCACCGATTCGATGGCGGCCTGCGTGCCCGACTGCTGCGCAAAACCGGCCACCAGGTCTGCCAGCACTTGGCGCGTGGCCATGGAAGAAATGCCTCGGATCACTGGCGCCGTCATGCGTTGTCTCCTGCTGGGCTGCGGATGGCCCAGGCGGTGCGTGCAGTTGTATACATGCCGCCGATTGTGGGCAGCCGCAGCCCAAACATGAAGGCGGCACCGGCACTACCAGATATATCATTCCGTGATCGTTGACCTACAGCTATTGCAAATAGCAGAGAGCCTTGCCATGGACCTCAAGCAGATCGAATACTTTGTGCGGGTGGCCGAGCTGGGCAGCTTTACCCGCGCCTCGGTGGTACTGGACATCGCCCAGCCCGCCCTGAGCCGCCAGGTGCGCCTGCTGGAGGTGGAGCTGCGCCAGAACCTGCTGGTGCGCAACGGCCGGGGCGCCACGCCCACCGAGGCGGGCAAGCTGCTGCTGGAGCACGGGCGCGGCATCCTGCACCAGGTGGAGCGCGCCCGCGAGGAGCTGGGCCGCGTGCGCGGCGCCCTGGCCGGGCGCGTGGCCATCGGCCTGCCGCCCAGCATTGCCAAGGTGCTGACCGTGCCGCTGACCCGCGCCTTCCGCGTGAAGATGCCCGACGCGGCGCTGGCCATCAGCGAGGGCCTGTCGGTGGCCATGCGCGAATCGCTGACCACCGGGCTGCTCGACATCGCACTGCTTTACAACACCACGCCCGCGCCGGGCATCGAGACCACGGCGCTGCTGGAGGAAGACCTGTTTCTGGTGCAGCGCCGCGCCCCAGGCCAGAGCGAGGCGGAGGCCGATGCCCTGGCCCGCACGCCCCTGCCGCTGGACGAGCTGCCGCGCTTTCCGCTGGTCATCCCCACGCGCCCCAACTCCATCCGCATGCTGGTGGAATCCGAACTGGCCGCGCGCGGCAAGCGCCCGCAGATCAGCCTGGAGATCGACGGCGTGGCCGCCATCCTGGACCTGGTGGCCGATGGCGCGGGCTGCGCGGTGCTGCCCATGAATGCGGTCACCACGTCGGGCAAATCGGAAGTGTTCAGTACCCGGCCCATCCACGGCGCGGGCAGCGATGGGGACGGCGAGGAGGAGGGCGGCAGCACCCGCCTGCGCAGCAAGCTGTTCATGGCTGTCAGCTCGCAACGGCCGGCCACACTCACGCAGCAGGCGATGGCAGAGCTGATTCGGACGACGCTGCAGGCGTTGTACAGGTCTCCCCCCTGAGCCGCTGCGCGGCATCCCCCTAAAGGGGGACGGCACCCTTGCTGCGGGGCTGCCCTTGCTCGGTGCCTCTGGCATTGCGCCGCGCAAGTTTCACCGGCGGGTGGCGATTCGCAGGCTCAGTCCTTTGCAGGCACGACGGACAAACGGCCCAACACCCGGTCCGCATAGTCCTGCCAGCGCGCGTCCTTGGGCAGGCCGTGAAAGACGCTTTCGCGCGCCAGGTCGGTCACCCACTGCTGCTTGGCAGCGATGGCCGAGGCCATCAGTGGCTCCATGCCGGCCTCGTGCACCGTGTGGGCCGATTCGCGCATCTCTTCGGCGCGGCGCTGGCCGTGCTGCACGACGCGGCTGAAGAAGTAGCGACCCTGTTCGTGCCAGTCGATGGAGGGAAAGGTCTCGGCCAAGGTGGGCAGCACATGGTCTTCCACGCCGTAGTGGCGGGCGGTGGAGTAGCTCTCAATCACCAGGGCTTCGAGGCCCTTGATCATGATGCTGCGGCACATCTTGATGGCACTGGCCACGCCCAGTTGCTCGCTCACGGGTTGGGCATCCATGCCCCAGCTGGTCAGCACAGTGGTCAGCGCGGCAGCCTGCACGCCGCCCAGCAGCATGGGCACGCGGATGCCGTAGGGGGGCACCGAGGTCATCACGCCCGCCTCGACATAGTGCGCACCCCGCGCCTCGATGAGCGCAGCGGCCTGCTGCTTGGTGCCGGGCGATGCCGAGTTGAGGTCCAGGAACACGGTGCCGGGGCGGATGTGCTGCGCGGCCTCCTGCGCCACGGCCAGCGTGTTCGATGCGGTGACGGCCGAGATGATGCAGTCACAACGCGTGCACAGTGCCTGCATCCCATCCACGGCCACCACGCCCGCTTGCGCGGCGTGCTTCTGCAGGGCGTCGCGGTGCGCGGGGTCGGCCAGCTTCAGGTCCCAGGCAGCGACCGAGGCCACGCCGGGCTGGACACGCAAGCCCGCACTGAAGATCTTGCCCACCTCGCCATAGCCCACGAGGCCGATGTGTGTGATGTTCATCCGATTTGCCTTTCGGTCACAAAAGCCGAAGCGCAGCAACCGTCACTGCCGCGCGATCTTGGCCCGGGCGATCACGTCGCTCCAGCGGCGCACATCGGCCGCCAGGTGCTCGCCCAGTTGCGCGGGGGTGCTGCCCTGGGCATGGAGGTTCAGTTCCAGCAGGCGCTTTTTCACATCGGGCTGGGCCAGTGCGGTCTGCACTTCGCGCGACAGACGCTCCACCACGGCAGCAGGTGTCTTGGCGGGCACGGCCAGGCCGTTCCACGACGTGACGTTGAAGCCCGCCAGTGGCCCGCCGCTTTCGCGCACCGTGGGCACGTCGGGCAACTGCGGCGCCCGCTGCGCGCCCATCACAGCCAGCGGCCGCAGGGCCTTGGCGCCGATCTGTGGCATGAGCCCCCCCAGGATGTCGATCATCACGTCGATCTCGCCACCCCGCAGCGCCGTGATGACCGGCGGCGTGCCGTTGAAAGGCACCACCTGCGCGTCGATGCCCGCCGTCACCTTGAACAGCTCGGCCGCCAGGTTCTGTGTGGTGCCGATCTGTGGCGTGCCGATATTGAGCTTGCCCGGGTGGGCACGCGCATAAGCCAGAAGCTCGGCCAGGGTGGCAAAACGCCCGCCTTCTTTCACCACCACGGCCAGATCAAACGTGGCCAGCAGCGAGACGGGCGCAAAGTCCTTGAGAGTGTCGAACGGCAGCGACTGGAACAGCGCGGCGCTCACCGCCGTGCCACTGCTCACCAGCAGCAGCGTGTGGCCGTCGGGCTCAGCCCGCGCTACCAGGTCTCCCGCCACCACGCCGCCTGCGCTGGGCTTGTTCTCAATGACCACGCTTTGCCCCAGCGGGCCGGCGATCTTCTGGCCCACGGTGCGCGCCGTGATGTCGGCCGCACCGCCCGCCGCATTGGGCACGACGATGCGCAGCGGGCGTGAGGGGAAAGCGGCCTGCGCGCTGGCCGCACCGCCGAACGACGCTGCCAGCCAGGCCAGAAGGGTTCTGCGGTGCACGGCTTGCATGGCGCGCGCTACCGTGCCACGCCCAGCAGGCGGTCCAGCAGGTCAGGCTGGGCGCTCAGCTCGGCAGCGCTACCGGTGTGCACCACGGTGCCCCGGTCCAGCACGGCGGCGTGGTCCGAGATGGCCAGGATGGCCTGCGGATGCTGCTCCACGATGATGGCCGACAGGCCCTCTTCGCGCGTGATGCGGCGGATGGCGCGCAGCAGCTCTTCCACGATGATGGGCGCCAGGCCTTCGAGCGGCTCATCCAGCAGCAGCAGGCGCGGGTTGAGCACCAGCGCGCGGCCCACGGCCAGCATCTGCTGCTCGCCGCCGGACAGCTGTGTGCCCAGGTTGGTCTTGCGTTCGGCCAGGCGCGGGAACATTTCGTACACGCGCTCGGGCGTCCACGGCCGTGCGGTCGATCCTTTGCGGCCCGGGCGCGCCACGGCCGTGAGGTTCTCGTGCACCGTGAGCGACTTGAAGATGTTGCGCTCTTGCGGCACCCAGCCGATGCCGGCCGCCGCGCGTTCGTGTGGGGGCAACTTGTGCAGCGCCACGCCGGCCAGGCTCACTGTGCCGGCATGCTGGCGCGTGGCCCCGGCCAGCGTGTTGATGAGCGTGGTCTTGCCTGTGCCGTTGCGCCCCAGCAGGGCCAGCGTGTCGCCTTCGGGCAGGGCCAGCGAAATGCCTTGCAGCACCACGGCCTCGCCGTAGCCTGCGCTCAGGCCCTCGATGCGCAGGAGTTCTGTCTTAGACATGCGCACCCTCCCCATGGCCGAGGTACACCGCCTTCACCTGCGGGTCATTGGCAATCGTGTCCGGGTCGCCCTCGGTGAGCACCGTGCCGTTGACCAGCACCGTCATGCGGTTGGCAAAGCTGAAAACCAGGTCCATATCGTGTTCGATCAACAGCACCGAGACATCGGCGGGCAGGGCCGCCACGGTCTGCAGCAGCTCCTCGCGCTCGCCGGCGGGCACACCGGCCACCGGTTCGTCGAGCAGCAACACGCGCGGCTCGCAGGCCAGCGCAATCGCAATCTCCAGCAGGCGGCGCTTGCCGTAGGCCAGCACGCGCGTTTCCTCGGCCATGACGGAGGTCAGGTGGAACTGCTCCAGCAATTGCTCGCAACGTTCGGTGACCGCCTTGCGCGCACCCAGCGGTTGCCACCACTTGCCGCCCAGGCCCTGGTGCTGCGACACGGTGAGCGCCAGTGTCTCCAGCGGCGTGAGCGTGTCGAACAGCTGGTTGATCTGGAAGGTGCGCACCATGCCGCGCTGCACACGCTGGTGCGGCGCCAGGCGCGTGATGTCCTGGCCTTCGAGGGTGATGGAGCCTTCGGTGGGCTCCAGCACGCCAGTCAGCAGGTTGATGAGCGTGGTCTTGCCCGCGCCATTGGGGCCAATGAGCGCATGGCGCGCGCCCTTTTGCAGGTTCAGCGTGACGTTGTTGGTGGCCGTGATGCCGCCAAAACGCTTGACCAAGCCCTTGGCCGACAGCACGGTGGTGGAGGTTGTCGTGTTCATATCAATGGCCTCCCGCTTTGGAGGCAGCCCCGGCCTTGCGACCGGCGCCAAACCAGGTCCAGGGGCGGAACAAACGGTCGCGCCCGACCAGTACCAGCACCACTAGGAACAAGCCCACCCAGAAGGTCCAGTACTGCGGTGTGATGGACGAGATCACGTCCTGCAGCAGCTTGAAGCCAATGGCGCCGAGGATGCCGCCGTACAGCCAGCCCACGCCGCCGATCACCAGGATCAGCATCACGTCGGCCGAGCGGTGGAACTCGAACAGGTCGAGCGAGGCAAAGCCTGTGGTCTGCGTGAGCAGTGCGCCCGCGGCACCGGCCAGCGCAGCGGCCAGCGTGTACACCTGCGCCAGCTTGGCCGTCACGGGGATACCGATGGCCATGGCGCGCAGCCGGTTGTCGCGGATGGCCTTGAGCGTGGCACCAAAAGGCGACTGCACGATGCGGCGCGCGATGAGGAAGAACACCAGCAGCACGGTGAGCGAATACCACGCGGCCGTGCGGCCGTACAGGTCAAACTCGAACTGGCCAAGCACCGGCCCCATCATCACGCCCTGCAGGCCGTCGGCGCCACCGGTCAGCCAGTCGAGCTTGTTGGCCAGCTCCAGCATCACCAGTCCCACGCCCAGCGTGACCATGAGGCGGGTGAGATCGGTGCCGCGCATGATGGTGAGCGACGCCACGGCGCCCAGCACGGTGGCCGCGCCAATGCCCACGGCCAGGCCCACCAGCGGGTCGGGCATCACATGCTTGGCAAACAGCGCGGCCGCGTAGCCGCCCAGCCCGAAGAAAGCCGCATGGCCCAGCGAGACGATGCCCGTGTAGCCCAGGATGAGGTCCAGCGAAATCGCGAACAGCGCCACGATGGCGATCTCGTTGATGATGAGTGCGTGGCTCGGCAGCGCCAGCGGCGCGGCAAAGGCCAGCAGCCACAGCACGGGCTCCCACCAGCGAAAGCGCCGGGCCTGCAGCAAGGTGTTTTGCAGGTTTGACATCACTTGCCCCCCTTGCGCACAAAGAGGCCCTGGGGGCGCCAGATGAGGATCAGGATCATGAGGCTGTACACAATGAAGGCGCCCAGCTTGGGGATGTAGTACTTGCCTGCCACGTCGGCAATGCCGAGCAGCAGCGCGGCCAGCAGCGGGCCGGTGATGGACGAGGTGCCGCCCACCGCCACCACGATCAAAAAGTAGATCATGAACTTGAGCGGGAAGCTCGGGTCGAGACCCAGCACCTCCGCTCCCAGCGCACCGCCCAGGCCCGCCAGGCCGGACCCGAAAGCGAAGGTGGACAAAAACACGATGTTCACGTTGATGCCCATGCCAGCGGCCACGCGCTGGTCGTCCACACTGGCGCGCAGGCGGCTGCCGAAGCGGGTTTTGGTGAGCACATACTGCAGGCCCACGGTGAGCGCAGCGCACACCGCGATGATGAACAGGCGGTAGTGCCCCATGCCCAGCATGAGGGCACCGGTGCCGATCTCGGTACGGCCCTTGAGCCATTCAGGCAGCTGCATGATCTGCTGCGTGGAGCCCACAAAGTAGTCCACGCTGGCCACGGCCATGAACACCAGGCCAATGGAGAACAGCACCTGGTCCAGGTGGGCCTTGTGGTACAGCGGGCGGTACAGCGTGCGCTCCAGCACGCCGCCCAGCAAGGCCGTACCGACAAAGGCGATGGGCAGGCAGACGAGGAAGGGCACATCCAGCCGCTGCATGAGCAGCACGGTGATGTAGCCCCCCGCCATGGCAAAGGCCCCGTGCGCGAGGTTGATGAAGTTCATCAGCCCCATGGTCACGGCCAGGCCTACTGCCAGGATGAACAGCAGCATGCCGTAGGCAACGCCGTCGAAAAGAATGGTCAGCATGAAATCACTTCATTGAAGACAAAAGTGCACCACCCTGCTCAGGGCTGTGGAAGTGCGACGAATCACCAAAGCCGGACGTTCAACCTGCGGCCCCCGGTTTCGACAGGCCCAGCCCGAACGGATCGAGAGGGAGCCTGCCCGTAAATACTGGCGCGGCCCAGACCAGCGGCCGCCGCGCAAGGGCCGCCCCGCCGCGCTGGCGGCGTCCCCCTTGGGGGCTGAGTGCCGCTGCTCCGAGCCTGCCTGCGCAGGCTTGGACGGCAACGAAGAGTGGCCGCATCTGGCGGACACACCGAGCGGGTCGCGGCTCAGGGGGGCTTATTTAGTCTTGCCGGGGTCCTTGACGTCCTTGATCACGTCGAACTCTACGTTGTACAGCTGGCCGTTCACACGCTCCACCTTGCGCAGGTACACGTCCTGCACGATGTCGCGGGTCTGCGCATCGATGAACACCTTGCCGCGCGGGCTTTCGAAAATCTGGCCCTTCATGGCGGCCAGCAGGGCGTCACCGCCGCCGGCACCCTTGGTGGTCTTGAGCGCTTCATAGATCACGCGCATGCCGTCATAGCCGCCCACGGCCATGAAGTTGGGACGCAGGCCCTTGTTGGCCTTCTCGAAGGCTTCCACGAACTTCTTGTTCATGGGCGAGGGGTGCGCAGCCGAGTAGTGGTGCGAGGTGACCACGCCCAGGGCGCCATCGCCCATGTCGTTGAGTTGATCGTCGTCCGTCACGTCGCCGGTGCCGATGAGCTTGATGCCGGCCTTGTCCATGCCGCGCTCCAGGAACTGCTTCATCACCGCAGCGCCCGCGCCCGAGGGCACAAAGACAAACAGCGCGTCGGGCTTTGCGTCGCGCACCTTCTGCAGGAAGGGAGCGAAGTCGGGGTTGCGCAGCGGCACGCGCAGGGCTTCGGTCACCTGGCCGCCGTTGAACGTGAGGCGCTGGTTGAAGAACTTTTCGGCGTCGATGCCGGGGCCGTAGTCGCTCACCAGGGTCACGACCTTCTTGATGCCGTTCTTGGGTGCCCAGTCGGCCAAGGCCACCGACACTTGCGGCAGCGTGAAGCTGGTGCGCACCACATAGGGCGAGGCCTCGGTGATGCTGGACGTGGCGGCAGCCATCACCACCAGGGGGGTCTTGGACTGCGTGGCCAGCGGGGCGGTGGCCATGGCGGAGGGCGTGATGCCCATGCCGGCGAGCACGTTGACCTTTTCGTTGACGACCAGCTCCTGGGCCAGGCGGCGGGTCACATCAGGAAGACTGGTGTCGTCCTTGATGATGAGCTGCACCTTCTTGCCACCCACCATGTCGCCGTTCTGGGCCATGTACAGGCGCGCCGCGGCTTCGATCTGCCGACCGGTGGTGGCTTGCTGGCCGGTCATGGGCAGAACCAGGCCGATCTTGAACACGTTGTCCTGCGCCACGGCGGGCAACACGGTCAGGCCGGTGGACAGCGCGATGGCGGCGGCAGCCGAGGCACGAAGAAGGTGGCGTTTTTGCATCGTTGTCTCCTGTGGAAAGTCGTTGTATACAGAAAATGCTGGCGGGAGTTTGGCGTGGGCTGGGTTATTTCACAAGCGCAAATTCAAGCATTCAGGTATCGCCAAATGCAATAACCCAAGGAGCCCCGGACGCTTGCACCGGCCGTTATGCCCGCTCGCGGATCAGCTGTACACCGGGCAAGCCCTGCACCTGCGACGCCTGCACCGCCGCCAGCAGGTTGCGCCGGGTGATGCGCGAGTGCTCTCGCAGGATGGCCTCGGCCCGTGCACCCTCGCGCCGCTCGATGGCGTCGAGCGCCTGGCGGTGCTGGTCTTGCGCCACCACCAGCATGTCGCGCGCCTGGGCCGAATGCGTCTGCACCACCACAAACGCAGAGGGCGACGCAAACGGCAGGCCCTTGACGCGGTCCAGCTCGCGCGCCACCACGTCGCTGCCCACCATGCGGCTGAGCAGCAGGTGAAACCGTGCATTCAACTCCACATAGCGCGAAAAACCTTCGTCATCCAGCGTGGGCGGTGCCAGGGCACTGTCGATGGCGTCCAGGCAGGCATGGGCCTCGGCCAGCAGGGAGGGGGCCACGCCCCGCTCGGCCGCCAGGCGCGCGGCCAACCCCTCCATGGTGCCGCGCAGTTCAATGGCGTCGGCCACATCGGTTTCAGAGAACGTGCGCACGGCGTAGCCGCCACCGGGCAGGCGGTGCAGCAGGCCCTCCTGCTCCAGCCGCATCAGCGCGGCGCGAATGGGCGTGCGCGACACCCCCAGCTTCTCGACGAGGGTCAGCTCGGCAATGCGGGCGCCGCCGGGCAGCTCGCCCGCCAGGATCATCTCGCGCAGGCGCAATTGCGCCTTGACGGCCTGCGAGGTACCTGCCTCGGCGGCCTCGGCCGGTAGAGCAATGGTCAGGGGTTCGGGAGGGTTCATGGCGATAGGGAGCGATACGACCAGCGAGGGGAGAGAGTCAGTCAGCGCAATGTATACACAAACCAAAACAACATCCACTCAAAAACACTTCAACACATTACAAAACAACAAGTTAGAAGATATGCCAGAGTGCAATAGCTGCTTTACGCCTTTACTATGTATACATAAACTCGCCTTTTTCGCACAATCGCCCCACCTAGCCTGCGATCTGCGAGCGGGCTGTATACCAAGCCTGCAACGACACCATCCACCCACGGAGAGAGACAACCATGTATCCCAAGAACGCCTGGTACGTAGCCTGCACGCCCGACGAGATCGCGGACAAGCCCCTGGGCCGCACCATCTGCGGAGAGAAGATCGTGTTTTACCGCCCCGCGCCCGACCAGGTCGCCGCACTGGACGATTTCTGCCCCCACCGGGGCGCCCCGCTGTCGCTGGGCACAGTGTGTGAAGGCCACCTGCAATGCGGCTACCACGGCCTGCGGGTGGAATGCACGGGCAAGTCGGTGTCCATGCCCGGCCAGCGCGTGCAGGGGTTCCCCAAGGCGCGCAGCTTTCCGGTGGTGGAGCGCTATGGCTTCATCTGGGTGTGGCCCGGCGACGCCGACAAGGCCGCCCCCGCCACCATCCACCACCTGCCCTGGGCCAACAACCCTGAATGGGCTTACGGCGGCGGGCTGTACCACATCGCCTGCGACTACCGCCTGATGATCGACAACCTGATGGACCTGACGCACGAGACCTATGTGCACTCCACCAGCATCGGCCAGAAGGAAATCGACGAGGTGCCCTGCAAGACCCGCGTGGAGGGCGACGAGGTGATCACCAGCCGCTTCATGGAAGGCATTGAAGCCCCCCCGTTCTGGAAGATGGCACTGCGCATGAACGGCCTGCCCGACGACCAGCTGGTGGACCGCTGGCAGATCTGCCACTTCACGCCCCCCAGCCATGTGCTGATCGAGGTGGGCGTGGCCCTGGCCGGCAACGGCGGCTACAACGCCCCGGCCGACAAGAAGGCATCGAGCATCGTGGTGGACTTCATCACGCCCGAGACCGAAACGTCGATCCACTACTTCTGGGGCATGGCCCGCAACTTCAAGCCGCAAGACCCGTCGCTCACCACCCAGATCCGCGACGGCCAGGGCAAGATCTTTGCAGAGGACCAGCAGATGCTGGAGCTGCAGCAGGAGAACCTGCTGCGTTACCCCGACCGCAAGCTGCTCATGCTCAACATCGATGCGGGTGGCGTGCAGTCGCGCAAGATTCTGGACCGCCTGCTGGCGGCAGAACGCGCACCTGCCGCAGCACAGGCGGTGGCCGCATGACCGCGCAGGAGACCCTGCAGGTCCGCGTCGTCAAGAAGCAGGCCGAAGCCGAGGGCATCGCCAGCTATGAGCTGGCGCGGCTGGACGGCGCCGCACTGCCGCCGTTCAGCGCGGGCTCGCACATCGATGTGCACCTGCCGGGGGGGCTGACGCGGCAGTACTCGCTGTGCAATGCCTCGCACGAGTCGCACCGCTACCGCATCGCCGTGTTGCGTGACCCGGCATCGCGCGGCGGCTCGGTCGCCATGCACGACAGCGTGCACGAAGGCGACGTGATCACCATCAGCACGCCGCGCAACCACTTTGCGCTGCACCCTGCACAGCGCACGCTGCTGCTGGCGGGCGGCATTGGTGTGACGCCACTGCTGTGCATGGCCGACCGGCTGGCGCGCACGGGCGCTGACTTTGCGCTGCACTACTGCACCCGCTCTGCCGAACGCACGGCGTTTGCTGCTGAAATTGCTACATCGGCCATTGCGCCCCACGCCCACTTTCACTTCGATGCAGGCGCCCCCGAGCAGAAGCTGGACACCGCCGCCGTGCTGGCGGCCCCCGGCCCCGACAAGCGTCTGTACGTGTGTGGCCCGGCAGGCTTCATCGACCATGTGGTGACCACTGCCAAGGCCCTGGGCTGGGCGCAGGACCACATCCACCTGGAATACTTTGGAGCCCCGGCGCAGGACACCTCGGGCGACCAGGGGTTTGAGGTGCGCATTGCCAGCACGGGCAAGGTCTACCCCATTGCCCCCGATGTGTCGGTGGTGGAAGCGCTGCGCAAGGAGGGCATCGACATCCTGACCTCGTGCGAACAAGGCGTGTGTGGCACCTGCCTCACGCGCGTGCTGGAGGGCGAGGTGGACCACCGCGACATGTACCTGACCGACGAAGAAAAGGCGGCCAACGAGCAGTTCATGCCCTGCTGCTCCCGCGCGCGCAGCAAGCTGCTGGTGCTCGACCTGTAGGCGACCCCAACAAAAAGGCGCTGCAACCTTCGGGCTGCAGCGCCTTTTTCATTACTCCTGAATTGATAGCTACCAGCACATGAAAATCATGCGCCAGAAGCCCATTTCACTTCGAATTCACTTCAATCCCGTTCGTCGGCGGCCACACGGATGGTGTCGCGGCCATTGCGGTCCTTCACACGGCCCAGGTCAGTGTCGAGGGCGCGGGCCAACTTGTCGGCCGCGCCGATGAAGGCGTTGGCCATCTTGTCGGCCTCATCAGTCACAGTGATGGGCTGGCGGCCCGTGACGCGCGCTTCAATGCGGCAGCGCTTGTCATTGGCACCGGACTTGCCCGCATCCAGATCGGCGAGGAACACCTCCAAGCGCGTCACATGGTCCTGAAAGCGGGACAGCCGGCTCTTGCACTCGTCCGTGATCCAGCGCGCCAGCGAATCGCCGCCGTGGATGTGGTCGTCGGTGTTGACTTGTACTTGCATGGAGAGGGTCCTTCCTGATGAAGTTGCGAAGTCCCCATCATGGCACCTGCATTCATATCCCCGGTGAATACATGTCAAAGGATGTAGAGAGCCTGGTGACGATATCGCGGGGGATGGTCCACAGGCTCTTACAGTTTGTCGAGCGCCACGGCGGCCTGCCAGGGCGCATCGGCAGGCAACGCCCGCGCTTCATTCACACGCGCCAGCAGGCGGGTAGCGGCCGGGTCTCCGGGCAGCCGCTCCAGCACCGTTGCCAGCTGTGCCTCGGCCCCGGGCCAGTCGCGTGCATGGAAGGCGTTCAACGCGGCCAGGCTGGCATCGCGCACCGCAGCATCCTCACATGGCGTGAATACGCGCACGGGCTCGGTCTTGCCCTTGACGATCACATCGTCCAGCGCGCGCAACGCCGCCGTCGGCGGCAGCTGCGCTGCGGTGGCGGCCGACAGCAGGATGCCGGTGCCAAACGCCTTGTTGGCGCCCTCCAGCCGCGCGGCCAGGTTCACCGCGTCGCCAATGGCCGTGTACGAAAAGCGCTGGTCCGAGCCCACATTGCCAACCACCACACGCCCCGTGTGCAGCCCGATCCGCATGTGGATGGGCGGCAGTCCGCGCGCGCGCAGGTCGGCCACCAGCGCCTGCATGGCCTGCTGCATGGCGATGGCGGCGGCCACGGCGTGTTCGGCATGCCGCGGGTCGTCCAGCGGCGCACCCCAGAAGGCCATCACCGCGTCGCCAATGAACTTGTCCACGGTGCCGCCCGTGGCGTGCACGATCGGCGTCATGGCGTTGAAGTAGCCGGTGAGCACCTCCACCGTCTGCTCGGCACTGAGCTGCTCGGACAGCGTGGTGAAGTTGGCCAGGTCGGTGAACATGAGCGTGACCTCGCGTGCCTCGCCACCCAGGCGCATCAGCTCGGGCTGCGCAATGAGGCGCGAGACCACGGCGGGCGGCACGTACTGCGCAAACATCGCCCGCGTCTGGCGCGCGCGCTGGCGCACCACGGCATAGCCCACCAGCGCAGCCGCCCCATAAATGGCGACTGCCGCCGCCGCAGGCAACAGCGGCGGCCACCACAGGCGCGGGCCGGCAAACAGCCCCCACGACACGGCGCCCATGGCCACCACCAGCGCCGCCGTCAGCGCCGCCGCGCCCGCCGGGTGCAGCCGCCGGCTCGCCCCCAACAGCACAGGCAGCAGCAGCACGGTGATCACCAGGGTCCACGCGTCCGACACGCTGCGCAGCCCGCCGCCGGTGAGGTAGTTGTCCAGCAGCGTGGCCTGCAGCTCCACCCCCGGGAAAAGCCGCTCACCGCCCGCCGTGCCAAACGGCGAGTTGAACAGGTCGGCCTGCGAGTGCGCCAGCTCGGTGGCGGTGCGCGCCGAGCGCCCCACTAGCACGATCTTGCCCTTGAAGAAACCTGCAGGCAGCAGCCCCGGCTCCAGCGCCTGGTAGTACGAGCGCGTGTCAAACGTGCCGCGCGGGCCCCGGTAGCCGATCCAGTCGAAATGGTGCAGCGCCGGGGTCTGGCCGCGCGCCTCTGTCACGCGCTGGGCCAGCCGCAGCGCAAAGCCTTCGCGCGCGACGGGGGCGCGGCGCACCACGAAGTCGTCGTCCGGCTCGACCCCGGCATCGCCCGCATCGGCGCCAGCGTCCAGAAACCGCTGCAGCGGCTGGATGTCCATCCACAGCGCGGCATTGGCGCTGTCGATCTTCTCGCGGGTGGAGGCCAGCACCACGGGCAAGCCCTGCCCCACCTGGGCCATCGTGCGGTCCAGAGCGGCGTCTTCGGCATCGGTGGTGGGGTCGGCAAAAACAATGTCCAGCCCCACGGCCAGGGCGCCGTCTGCGCGCAGCCGCTCCAGCAGGGCCGCATGCACGCTGCGCGGAAACGGCCAGGTCTGCTGCAGCTCCTGAAATGTCGGCTCGTCGATCGCAAGAATCACCACCGGCACGGTCGTGCGGTGGGGGGCCGCCAGCGCCGTCAGCACGTCAAAGGTCTTGAACTCCAGCGCATGCCAGGTGCGGCTGAGCGTGGCGGCCCCCACCAGCAGCAGCGCCAGCACCCCCGCCGCCAGCGAGAGGCACCGCTGGCGCTGCCGGGCGTGCGGCACCGCCGCCCGATCAGAAGCGATAGCGCGCATCCAGGACATAGCGGGTCTTTTGCCGGTCGGACTTGGGCGCCCACAGGTTCATGGCCGCAACGCCCACCACCCAGCGTTTGTCCTGCGTTTCCCAGAAGCCCATCAGGTCCACGCCCCAGCCCGGCGCTCGGCGCGTGAGGTTCTCCTTGTCCTCAAACCGCTCCGAGCGGTACACCGCGCGCGCGCTCAGGTACAGGCGCTGCGCGCTGGCCCAGGTGGCGCCCAGCGCGACGGTGTGGCGCGGAATGTAGGGAATGCGCCCCACCACCTCGGCACCACCGTCGAGCATGCGGCTTTCGCTGTGCTGGTACAAGTACTTGGCGTAGCCCGACCAGCGGCGGCTGAACATGTGGTTGACCGTGCCACCCAAAGTCTGCAGCGTGCCGCGCTCAAAACTCGGCGTGTCCTCCAGCAGATCACTGGTGGACAGGTTGACCAGTTGCGCGTTGCGCATCTCTTCGAGGAACGGCAGGCTGGGCGTGCGCAGGTCCACGCCGACGGTGCCGGGGTTGTTCACCCGCAGATGGTCGGCCCGCAGGCCCACAAAGGTGTTGGCACCCACCTCCATGCCCAGCTGTGCCACTGTGCGTTTGTGGCGCCCTCCGGCCTCCACCAGTCGGTCCTCGACAGGAATGCCTGCGGTCTCCACGCTGGCGAGGGTGGAGACGCTGAGAGGCCGCAGCCAGTCCTGATAGGCCACGCGCAGCGTGGTGCCCGCAGCAGGCTGCCACACCGCGCCCAGGCGCGGCGTGACCACGCGCTCGGTGTCCGCGCGGCGGGCCTGGTCTTCGCTCAGGGCATCCAGCCCCACCAGGTAGCTCTGCGTGAGGCCGTCCACGCGGTGGCGGATTTGCTGCATCCCCAGGGCTGCGTCCAGGCTCAGCGCCGGGTCCAGGCGTTGCGTGGTGGCCAGGGTGAGGCCGGTGTAACGACGGTCAATGCGGTTGTAGCCTGCCAGGACGAGGTAGTCGCGGTACAGGCCCACGCCTGGGATGTCAGCCACCACGGCGGCCTCGCCCGCCAGCAGGTTGTTCTGGCGCTCGCGCACATGCTCCAGCGTCACGCTCCAGCGGCTGCCGGGGGTGGTGTCCACGGTGTGGCGCAGCTGAATGTCGCTGAAGTCCTTGCGCGGGGCACTGCTCACGCCCATGACGGTCAGGAACGGTGGCTCGATGTAGGCCGTGGGGTAGCGCAGCAATTGCAGGTTGTCCACGCTGCGGCCCAGCTTGATCCAGGTCTGCTCCGTCGGCCCCCACCGGTAGGCCATGCCCAGGGCGCCCTGGGTGACGGTGTCGTCCAGCGAAGTCTCCTGCGCGTTCTGGCCGCGCAGGCGCATGCTGAACTGGTTGGCGTAGGCAAACAGGTTGATGCGCTCGGTGGGCTGCATGCCCACCCCAGCGGTGATGGCATGGGCACGCAGGTCTCCCTCGCCCGCACGCATGGCAGGAAGTCGGTTGACCTGCAGGTCGAACGGATAGGCACTCACATCCGCCGTCTGCGCCTTGAAGAACCAGGACACCGGCACATGGCTGTTGTCCAGGCCATTGAGCGTGACCGCTGGCGCACGCATCCGGTAGAACTCGCGGTCCAGCGTCACACCCACCGATCCGTGGCTGCCGGGCTGCTGCAGCAGCGGCGAATAACGCTGGCTGCCCCCAAACGCCATGGGGTCGGTCAGAAAGCCCTGGAACAGCGCCGAGTTCTTGTTGAATTCGCCCGCATAGCGGTCTGCCATGAACAGGTGGCTGCCGCCCCAGTAGGGGTAGAAGCTCTGCTGCGCCATCTCCAGCGCCCAGTCTTCCATGCCAAAGAACGCCAGCGATGACCCCAGGTTCGCACTGCCCTTCTGGTCGTTGGCCACTTGGTTGAGCGACTTGAGATATGGCATGCGCGCTACGGCGGCGCGCGCAGCCTCCACCGCTTCGCCGGGCTGGAACAGATCGGTGTGGATCTGTGCCAGCAGCATGTAGGGCACAGGGTCCTTGTCGTCCAGCACGGTCGCCTGTTGCAAGGTGGTCAGCGCATCCTGGTGGCGGCCCAGCTGGTAGTAGGCCACAGCGGTCCAGGTCTTGGCGCGGGCATAGCGCGGCTCCATCACGCCCGCTCGCAAGAACGCATCCAGCGCGGCGTCCGGCTGCCCTTGTTTGAGGTGCAGCAAGCCCTGGCCGGTGAGCGCAACGTAGTCCGCCGGGTTGTCACCCAGCGCGGTGGCAAAGGCCTGGCCCGCCTCGGTGAACTGATTCACAAAAGTTTCCAGGGTGCCCAGCTCGCCCCAGCCACCGGGCGATTGTGGGGACAGCTGCAGCGCGCGCCGTAGGTTCTCGCGGGCGGGGCGCGGGTCCTCGCGCTCGGCGTGTGCACTGCCCAGGCCTTGCCAGGCGCGTGCATCGCCCGGTGCCAGCGTCTGCGCCTCGGCATAGGCCGCCAGCGTGCCGGGCGCATCGCCCCGGCGCCGGGCCAGTTCGGCGCGCACCAGCGCCAGGTCAGCATGGGCCGTGCCTTGCGCGGGGGCCAGGGTGGCAGCCGCTTCGTCCACCCGGTCGCTCAATATCTGCACCCGCGCCAGCTGCGCCACCAGCGCCGGGTGGGCGGGCCAGCGCTGGAGCGCCGTGCGCAGCGTCCCGGCCGCTGCAGCCCCTTCGCCCTCCATCAGCTGCACGTCGGACTGCATGAGCCACGCGGGCAGCGGCGCGGCGTCCACCGCAGCCACCTGCCGCGCCAGCGACCCGCTTGCGGCCAGCAGGTCGCCCGCCTGCAGGGCCACGGCCGCATCAAGCACATCCACCCATACAGGCGCTGCAGTAGTGCGCGCCTGCGCCAGCGCGGCACGGGCCGCCGCGAGGTCGCGCGCCGCCAGGGCATCCCGCACGGGCGCCAGCGCTGCAGGCACGGGCTCTGCCGACAGGTGGGGCACCGGGTCGGCCCGCAGCGCGTTGACCCACTGGATGCGGTCTCGCGGCTGGCTCAGCACCAGCTTGACCGGGGCCTTGCCCACTTCGGCCAGCGCCGCTTCGTTGGCGCCCACCGACACCGAGCCCTGCGCGTTGGAAAACTCCACCGTGCCCGAGAGCACGGTGATCAGCGTGCGGCCATCGTCCTCCACACTGATGTCCCAGTCGGTGCCACGGATCGCAGCGGTCGCGGCCGGTGTCTCCAGGTTCAGGCGGCTGCCGTCGGCGCGTTTGGTCTGCGTCCACGCACGGCCGGCGTTGAGCAGCAAGGTGGTCACGGGCTGTGCCGGGGTGGCCACGCCCTTGACCTGCAGCACCGTGTTCTGGTGCAGGCGCAGCTGGGTATCGTCTGCAAACAGCAGTGCCATCTTGGCGGCCTGGCGTGTGCGCACAAAGTCGCCCTGGGCCAGCGCCTGGGCCAGTCGGGCAGGGCCCCAGTCGGCTGCGGAGGCGGCACGCTGGTCACCTGCGCCTTGCAGGCTGATGATCTCTGCCGCCGCACCGGCGGGCACAGTGGCCTGTGCCACCAGCGGACAGGCGGCAGCAGTCGCGGCCACCAGCGCAGCCAGGGCGGACAAACGGAATTTTGGATGGGACATTTTTTCTGCTTTCGGGGAAGGCGTGCATCGCGCCACCGGGCGCCCCTCCCTGGCACCGGGTGAGCCGAAATTATGGCGATCAGCCCCCCAGATTTCGCCCGCGTCCCGTCGACATGCGGACACATTTCATGAAGAAAGCCACATTTCGTTGCAGGTTGTGGCGCTTTGCGCGCCCCACCAACCCATGGAGGCGACGCGCCGCTCCGCACGGCCCTTTCCTACAGACGCCACAGGGGGTGCGGTGCTACAACTGCAGGAATCACGCGCACAAGCGCTGCCCGGAGCTTCCCCCCATGCCTGCTGCCCCCCGCCTCAAGATTGGACTGTCCGCCTGCTTTCAACACGCCGACCCTGCACGCCCGCTGTTCACGGGCAAGACGCTGCAATACGTCGAGCAGTCCATCGCCCACTGGCTGATGTCGGCCGGTGCCATGGTGGTGATGGTGCCCTGCCCCACAGGCGAGACCGCGCGTGGTGATGTGACGCTGGACCACTACGCCGAATGGCTGGACGGCATCGTGATGCACGGCGGCGCCGACGTGTGGCCGGGCAACTATGGCGAGGAGCCCTTGCGCGACGAGTGGGTGGGTGACCGCGTGCGCGACCTGTACGACCTGGCCGTGGTCAAAGCCTTTGCCCAGGTCGGCAAGCCCATCTTTGGCGTGTGCAGGGGCCTGCAGCTCATCAACGTGGCCTTTGGCGGCGCGCTGTACCAGGACATCGAGACCCAGCACCCTGGCGCGCAGCAGCACCGTAACGCCACCACCTACGACCAGCACTTCCACGACATCCAGATCCTGCCGGACTCGCACCTGGCCAAGCTGTACCCCAACACGCCACGCGCGCGGGTCAACAGCATCCATCACCAGGGCATCAAGCGGGTGGCGCCGGAATTTGTGGTCGAGGCACTGAGCGAACCCGATGGCGTGCCCGAGGCGATTCGCCTCAAGCCTGCGCCAGGGCGCGGCTACATCGCCGCCACGCAATGGCATCCGGAGTTCCACAAGCAGGGCTCGGACACGCTGGACGACACGGCCATCCTGAATGACTTTCTCGCGGCTTGCGAACAAGCCAAGGCCCACCCGCGACCTGCTGCACGCCCCGCGCCTTCACTGCGGGAGCGGGCTGCGCGGCGGCTGCGGCAAGCGCTGTCACGGCAGCGCGACTGACGCAGACGCCGGTCTGCGACTGCCCGGCGGCAACACCGCAAACAGCACTTCCTGCAGCTCTGCCCGCAACCAGCGGTGCGCCGCGTCCTGCTGGTAGCGCACATGCCAGATCAGGTACATGGGCAGGCTGGGGCAAGCAACGGGCACCGGCACGCCCGCCAGCGCGGCCAACGCGGTGCGCCCCATCAGCGACGGCGCTGTAGTGAGCAGCGAGGTGCCCCGCACAAACGCGGGCAGCGCGGCAAAGCCCGGCACGCGCACCACCAGGCGGCGGCGCACGCCACGTGCTTCCAGTTGCCGGTCCAGTTCCAGCCCCCGGTGCGCCTCGTAAGCCACCGTGGCGTGGTCCGCCGCCAGGTACTCCGCCTCTGAGGCCGGAGCTCTGCGCGCGGCCGGGTCATAGAACACGCGGTATTGGTCTTCAAACAGACGCTTCTGCACGATGTCGGTGCCCTCGGGCGGGCGGGGGCTGATGACCAGTTGGCACGCGTCAGACCGCAGCAGTTCGGCGCTGGGCGCGCCGCTGGGCACGATGCGCAGCGTGACGCCCGGTGCAGCGCTGCGCAGGCGCGCGGCCAGCGCGGGCAGCAGCAAATCGCGCTGGAAGTCATTGGCGGCGATGGTCAGCTCAGTCTGCCAAGCGCGCGGGTCAAAGTCGGCCCCTTGGGCAAACCGCTGCATCTGGTGCAGCATGTCGCGCGCGGGCTGGGCCAGGGCCTCGGCGCGTGCGGTAGGTACGATGCCGCGCCCGCGCTTCACAAACAACGGGTCGCCGGTGATGGCGCGCAGCTTGTCGAGCAAGTGGCTCACCGCCGACTGAGTGACGCCCAGGCGCTCGGCCGCCGCCGTGATGCTGCCCGTCTCCAGCACCGCCAGCAGCAGCTTCAGCAGGTGCCCGTCCAGCTGTGATCCATCGAATTTGCTCATGCATTCGATGATCTTGGGCCACTTCATCTTTGGCAATGCCGTCGCGACACTGCGGGCTGACTTACATCAAGCCCCGGAGACTTCCATGCCTTCCCGCCCCCCCCCGATCCCCGGCACCACGCCGTTCGATGGCGACCAGGCCCGCAAGGGCTATGCGCTGAACAAGATGTGCTTTTCGTTCAACGATGAGGCCAACCGCAAGGCCTTTGTGGCCGACGAAGAGGCGTACATGAAGCAATACGGCCTGAACGAGCAGCAGGCCGCCGCCATCCGCGCCAAGAACGTGCTGGAGCTGATTGCCGCAGGCGGCAACGCGTACTACCTGGCCAAGTTTGCGGGCATCTTCAAGCTGGACATGCAGGACATCGGCGCGCAGCAGACGGGCATGACCAAAGACGAATTCAAGGCCATGCTCGTGGCCGCAGGCAAATAAGGAGACAAACCCATGGCACAGCTCATCGGTGGCCTCGGCACCTCGCACATCCCTGCAATCGGCAACGCCATCCACAAGGGCTTGCAAAACGAACCGTACTGGAAGCCGTTCTTCGACGGCTTTCCCCCCATCCGCCAGTGGCTGGGCGAGAAGCAGCCCGACGTGGTGGTGATGTTCTACAACGACCACGGCCTGAACTTCTTCCTCGACAAGATGCCCACCTTTGCCGTGGGCGCAGCGGCGCAATACAACAATGCCGACGAAGGCTGGGGCATCCCCACGTTGCCGCCCTTCCCGGGCGAGGTGGACCTGTCGTGGCACCTCATCAACACGCTCATCGAGCAAGAGTTTGACGTGACCACCTGCCAGGAGATGCTGGTGGACCACGCCTGCACCCTGCCGCTCAAGCTCTTCTGGCCCGAGGGCGATTGCCCTGTGACGGTGGTCCCTGTGTGCATCAACACCGTGCAGTTCCCGCTGCCGTCGGCCAAGCGCTGCTATGCGCTGGGCAAGGCCGTGGGCCAGGCGATTCAGAGCTGGGACAGCAACAAGAAGGTGGCAGTAATTGCGTCAGGAGGCCTCAGCCACCAGCTCGACGGCGAGCGCGCGGGCTTCATCAACAAGGCGTTTGACCTGCAGTTCATCGAGAGCCTGACCAGCAACCCCGAATGGGCCACGCAGTTCAGCGTGCACGAGCTGGTGGAAAAAACCGGCACCCAGGGCGTGGAACTGCTGATGTGGCTGGCCATGCGCGGGGCGCTGTCCACCGCCAGCGCGGGCGTGCGGCGGGTGCACAGCAACTATCACATCCCCATTTCGAACACGGCCACGGCGGTGATGGCCCTCGAAACGGTGTAATCCAGCAATTTTCAGGTGATTTTGGCTGCAAGCGCATGATTTTCATGCGCTTGCAGCTATTAAATCAGGAGCATATTGCCGCTATCGTTTGACCCCAGGCTGGCGTCAGACAATCAAAATACTGTAAATTCATCCAGTGAACTTACAGTCCAAACTCGCCATCCTGGCCGACGCCGCCAAGTACGACGCCTCGTGTGCATCGAGCGGTGCTGCGCCGCGCGACTCGGTGGGCGGGCGCGGCATGGGGTCCACCGAAGGCATGGGCATCTGCCACAGCTACGCGCCGGACGGGCGCTGCATCTCCCTGCTCAAGATTCTGCTCACCAACTTCTGCCAGTACGACTGCCTGTACTGCGTGAACCGCGTGACCAGCAACGTGCCCCGCGCGCGCTTCACGGTCGATGAGGTGGTGCGGCTCACGCTGGACTTTTATCGACGCAATTGCATCGAGGGACTGTTCCTGTCCAGCGGCATCATCCAGAGCCCCGACTACACCATGGAACAGGTGGTGGAGGTGGCGCGCGTGCTGCGCGAAGAGCACGACTTTCGCGGCTACATCCACTTGAAAACCATTCCCGACGCATCGCCCGAGCTGATGCAGCGCGCTGGCCGCTATGCCGACCGCCTGTCCATCAACATCGAGCTGCCCACGGCCGAGGGCCTGAAGGCGCTGGCCCCTGAGAAAAACAGCGCCGCCATCGACCGGTCCATGGCCCGCATGGCCGTGCACATTGGCGAATCCCGCGCCGCGCGCAAGGAGCAGGCTGCACAGCCCATCGTGTCCATGACGCAGTCGCGCACCACACGCCGCGCCAGCGTGCCGCACTTCGCGCCCGGCGGGCAGAGCACGCAGATGATCGTGGGGGCCGATGCCACCAGCGACCGTACCATCCTCGCCACCAGCGCGCGGCTGTATGGCGTGCACCGGCTGCGGCGCGTGTACTACTCGGCCTTCAGCCCCATACCCGACGCGGCGCGCGCCCTGCCGCTGGCCGCGCCACCCACGGTGCGCGAGCACCGGCTGTACCAGGCCGACTGGCTGATGCGCTTTTACGGCTTCACCCACGACGAGATCGTGCCGACATCTCAGCAGGGCATGCTGGCGCTGGACATGGACCCCAAGCTGGCCTGGGCGCTGGCGCACCGCGAGCGTTTCCCCGTCAACCTGAACACTGCCCCGCGCGAGTTGCTGCTGCGCGTGCCTGGCTTTGGCGTGCAGACGGTGGACCGCCTGCTGGCCGCGCGCCGCGTGCGCCGCTTGCGGCATGCCGACCTGGCGCGGCTGTATGTGCCGCTGAAGAAAGTGCTGCCCTTTGTGGAGGCGGCCGACTACCGCCCCGGCCGTGCGCTGGACGCTGCCGACCTCGCCGCGCAGTTGACGCCGCCGCCGGTGCAGCGCAGCCTGTTCTGAGCTGGAGAGGCCCGCATGCAGCGCCACACCATCACGCTGGACCACGCCACCGACTGGCCCGGTTTTCGCCAAGCGGCACGCGCCCTGGTGCAAGCCAACGTGCCTCCGCAGGCTGTGGACTGGCGCTGCCTGGCGGATGCCGCTGAAGACCTGTTCGCGCCCGAGCTTGCTGCCAGCCACACCTTGCCCAGCCCAGCCCCCGATGCGCCGCCGCTGCGCGTACCGCCCGATTTTGTGCACCTGTGCGAGCAACTCATCCTGCACCGCGACCCGGCCCGCTTTGCGCTGATGTACCGCCTGCTGTGGCGCATGGCGCAGGGCGGCCATGAAGCCGACAGCGCGCGGCACGACCCGCTGGACGCCGACCGCATGTTGGCCCACCACATGGTCCGCAGCGTGCGGCGGGACATCCACAAGATGCACGCCTTTGTGCGCTTCCGGCCCGTGGTGGAACCCGACGGCCAGACCCTGCACATGGCCTGGTTCGAGCCCGACCACTACATTACCGTGGCCAACGCGGGCTTCTTCATCCGCCGCTTCACGCAGATGCGCTGGGCCATCCTCACCCCCGACGCCAGCGTGCGCTGGGACGGCCAGCAGCTGCACACCGGCCCCGGCGCGCAGCGCAGCGACGCGCCGCCGCCCGATGCGGGCGAGGCGCTGTGGCTCACCTACTACCGCCACATCTTCAACCCCGCGCGGCTCAAGCTGGCCATGATGAAAAAGGAGATGCCCACGCGCTACTGGCACAACCTGCCCGAGGCCACGCTCATCACCGAGCTGGCGCAGACAGCACACGAGCGCAGCGCCCAGATGGTGGAGGCCGAGGCCACCGTGCCGCGCAGGCGCATCGCGGGGACAACGGCACCCCGTGCGCGGCCCGCTGGTGGTGCCCCACTCAGTCCAGAGCCGCCTCGCGCATCACCCGGAACTGAGGGGCCGACACCGGCGGTGTCCAGCGCCACGGCAGCACCTGCGGCCGCCACAGGGCGCGCAGCACTGTGAGGCGCAGCACACGCTGTGCACCGGGCCAGGGCGCACGCGCTGCGCTGTCCCACAGCACCTCGGCCTGCGCGGCAATGTGCAGCAAGCCGCCCTCTTCATAGTCCACCACCAGCAAGCCTGCCAGCGGGTGCAGAGCGAGGTTGCCCAGGGTGTTGAAGAACTGGTTGCCAGGGTAGTCCGGCAGGCTCAGCACCACGCCGGCCGCCGTGTTCGCCACCTGCACAAAGCCTGCCTCGCCGCCCCGGTGCGATACATCCACGCCTTCGCTGTGCTCGGCACCAGGGCGTGGCGCCGAGGCACTGGCGATGAACAGGGTGTCGGCACGCTGCACGCGCTCGATGGCGGCGGCGTCCAGTCCGGCGCCCAGCCACTGCACCGGGCCCGGAGCGGCCAGCGCAGCGCGCAGGCCTGGCTCCCGCGCCTGGATGTATTTGGGGCAGTTGCCAAAGCTCTGCACCACCTGCACGTCCAGGCCGTTATCGCCAAACGCTGCCACCCGCCCGTTCATGCGGTTGCGCCGCCGCGTGTGCGGCTCCAGCCCCAGCACGCCCACGGCCGCGCCTGGCGCCAGGTGTGTGAGCACCGGGTCCTTGGAATCCGGCGCAGTCGCGATCTGCATGTGCTGCGCATCGGGGGTGTGCACAAACCCAGGCGGTCCGGCAAGCATCGTGGCCCACGGCTGGCCCTGTTCATCCAGCGTCCCCAGCAGCAAGGTGGGCAGCTTTTCAAACAGCTCACGGTGCTGGTCGGGCATGTGATCGCGCAGCACCATCGCACCCACGGCCGCCATGCGCTCGCGCACACCCACGCGCGCCTGCAGGGCCTGCTCACCGCGGTGGAAAGCCTCGGGCGGCACCGGCGCCGCAACCGATGCAGCGGCCACGGTGGCTGTCATGCCGCCACCTGCTCGGCAGTGGGCAGCTGGTCGGCCAGCACCGGGTAGCCCGGCAAGGCCTGCATGCGCGCCACCCAGGCCGCAATGCGCGGGTAGGCATCCAGCGGCAGCCCCGCCAGGTGGGCCTGCGAGGTGTAGCTGACCATGGCCACATCGGCCAGGCTGGGCGCTGAACCCCCGAGCAACCAGGCCCACCCCTGCAGTTCGTCCTCCATGAAGGCGAGCAGGCGCTTGCCGGTGGCCTGCGCCACCTCGTTCACGGCACGGCCCGTCAACGTCGCAAAGCGCGGCCCTCCGATGCCCGGCGCCAGAAAGCCCGCTGCCAGGCTGAACCAGCGCTGCAGCTGCGCCTGCCCCACGGCGTCTTGTGGCACCCAGGCACTGCCGGGGGCGTAGCGCTGCACCAGATACACCAGAATGCCATTGCTGTCACTCAGCACCTGGCCCGCGTCCACCAGCACGGGCACCTGGCCCAGCGGGTTGAGCGCCAGAAACTCCGCGCGCTGGTGTTCGCCGCGCAGCAGATTCACATCAATCAGTTCATAGGGCAAGCCGAGCAGGGACAGCATCAGCTCCACGCGATGGCAATGGCCCGAGATGGGCATGCGGTACAGCTGGAGCGGGGTGGAGGGGAACATGGTGAAGCCTCGTCGGTGGGTGAGTGAAAAGATGGCTCGACGATATCTATTGCAAGCTTCGATGTGAATAGCCAATCACCGCTTTTCATAATTGCGGCATCCGCAATAATGGCTCGCATGGACTACCTCGACACCTTGCGCTGTTTTGTGACCGTGGCCGATGCGGGCGGCTTTGCCGTGGCAGGCCGGCGGCTGGGCTGCTCCGCCACGGCCGTCACGCGCGCCATTGCGGCGGTGGAGGCGCGGCTGGGTGTGCTGCTGTTCCAGCGCAGTACGCGCATGGTGCGCTTGACCGAGGCGGGCGAGCGCTTCTTGCACGACTGCCGTCCCCTCCTGAACGACCTGCACGAGGCCGAGCAGGCCGCCAGCGGTGCACAGGCCGAGGCCCAGGGGCTGCTGTCCATCACGGCACCGCAGATGTTCGGCATCCAGCATGTGGCCCCCATCGTGCAGGGCTTTTTGCAGGCCCAGCCGCGCGTGCAGGTGCGCACACTGTTCGTCAACCGCCTGGTGCATTTGCTCGAAGAAGGCATGGACGTGGCCATCCGCATCGCGCACCTGCCTGACTCCGGCCTCACTGCGGTGCAAGTGGGCGCGCTGCGCCGCCTGGTGGTGGCGTCTCCCGCCTACCTGGCGCAACACGGCAAGCCACGCCACCCGGCCGACCTGAGCAGCCACCGGGCCATCGGCTTCGCCTTTGACGCACGCACGCCAGCGCCCTGGAAGTTTCGCGATGGCGCCACCGGCCAGCCGCAATTCACCTGGATCAGCAACAGCAACGAGGTCGACATTGCCGCCGCAGAGGCAGGCATTGGTCTGACCCGCTGCCTCGCCTACCAGGCCGCAGCCAGCCTGCGCGCAGGGCGCTTGCGCATCGTGCTGGCCGACCACGAACTGCCCCCCGTGCCCGTGCACATCGTGTACCCCGCAGGCCGGCGGGCCCCGGCGAAAGTGCGCGCCTTTGTGGAATGGGCACGCGAGCGCTTGACCAAGGAGCCGGTGCTGAACGGGCGCGGTCTGGGGCGCGGTAACGCCTTGTTGCCAATGACTTCGTAACCTGTCATCGCAACGCCTCCGAGCGCCGTTGCATAGCTAAGTCCGACGCTGTGTCGGGCGGTCATCCGATCTGAAAGGATTTCTCATGAACAAGCTCCTCGCTGCCCTGCTCGCCGGTTTCTTTGTGACCGCATCGTTTGCCCAAGCCCCTGCGGCCCCCGCAACGCCAGCAACCCCCGCGAAGGCCGCGGCGCCTGCGACCCCTGCCACATCGGCCATGCCTGCCACCCCAGCGACTCCGGCCACGCCCGCCACACCAGCGACCAAAGCCGAAGCCAAGCCCGCAGTAACGCCAACCGCCACAGCGTCTGCCCCTGCAGAAAAGAAGGCAGAGAAGAAGGCGAAGGCCAAGAAGACCAAGGCAGCAGCAGAGAAAAAAGCCGACGCTGCCAAGCCTGAAGCAGCCAAGTAAGTTACCCGTCGACCACGACACAAAGCCCGCTCTGCGGGCTTTGTGTTTTTCCATCTCAGGGCTCCACGCTGTGGCTGTAGCACCCGCAGAAATGCAAGGACAAAAATGCGATCGCAAGATCCAGCGCGCTGCGTTTCATACGCCGCGGGCACTCATCGCGGGACAGGCTCTGGCAAGCGCAGTGAGGCTGCGGTTGCATTCAGGATTTCGTTCGACAGCTCTTCATCGTCCACCGCGCGCGCCAGCACCATGGCGCCCACCAGATTCGCATAGTCGGCCAGCGCACGCTGGCGCTTCGCAGCCTTGGTACGGCCAGGCACCAAGGTGGCCAGTCCTTCCAGTTGGGCGCGCACGCCCTCGGTCACGGCATGACGCACGGCCGGCCCCTGCCGCGCTGCATCACCGCCCAGAGCGGCCAGCAGACAACCCTGCCCGGGTGCATCACGGTGGCGGGGCGAAAGATAGGCCGCCTCGATAGCTGCCAAAGCGTCCTGCCCCTGATCCGCAGCCTCACGCGCGATGGCTGCCCAGGCGGTCTGCAGCCGGTGCAAGGCCCTTGCGCTGGCCTGCGCCATGAGCTCGTCCTTGGACGCAAAGTGCCCATAGAACCCGCCATGCGTGAGCCCCGCGCTCTTCATGAGGTCGGCCACACCAATGCCATCGAAACCCTTTTCGCGGAACAACTGCGCGGCCGCATTAAGGATGCGCTCACGGTTTTCCGCCATCTGTTCCTTGCTGACCTTCATTGTCTATCTCTCCTCGGACTGCAAGCCCTGAAACTTAGTCTTGACATTTTAAATGATGATCATCATCTAAAACAGATTTCAGGAAACCTTATGACCACCACAGAGAACCATTCCTCTCGCCCCTCTCTGGGCACAGCCCTCATCACTGGCGCTTCGTCCGGCATTGGTGCCGTGTACGCGGACCGTCTCGCGCGCCGTGGCTACGATTTGATCCTGGTTGCGCGTGACTCCGCACGCCTGGCTGCACTCGCCCACCGCCTGGCGCAGGAGACCGGGGTGAAGACTGAGGTGCTGCAGGCGGACCTCACCGACCGCAGCGACCTGGCCCGTGTGGAGCAGCGTCTGCACGGCGACGCCGGCATCACGCTGCTGCTCAACAACGCGGGCATTGCAGTGACAGGGACATTGCTGGACGCCGATATCGATGCCGTGGAACGCATGGTGGCGCTGAACGTTCTGGCACCCACCCGGCTCGCTGCGGCTGCAGCCAAGGGCTTTGCGGCACGCAAGGCGGGCACGCTGATCAACATTGCCTCCGTTCTGGCACTGCTGCCGGAGATGTTCAGCGGCACGTACAGCGGCACCAAGGCTTACCTGCTGAACCTCACCCGGTCCCTGCAGCAGGAGCTGGGGCCAATAGGCGTCCGCGTGCAGGCGGTGATGCCGGGAGCAACACGCACCGAGATCTGGGATCGCGCGGGTACACCCATCAGCCACCTGCCGCAAGACATGCTGATGGACGTGGACGCCATGGTGGATGCCGCGCTGGCCGGTCTGGATCAGGGCGAGGCGGTGACCATCCCCTCGCTGGAAGCGGTGCACGAGTGGAACGCGCTGGAAGATGCGCGCCGGGCGCTCGGGCCTTTCCTGTCGCTGCGTCAGCCAGCCCGACGCTACGCGGTCACCACCAGCGCCTGAGCCTTCCTGCACCACAACCGAGGTCTGACCATGCAAGCACTGATTTCTGCCTATGCCCGCTCCCCGTTCCACTTCGCCCGCAAGGGGGCGTTGGCCGATGTGCGGCCCGATGCCCTCGCCGCGCAGGTGGTCACGGGTCTGTTGAAACGCACCGGAATCGACCCTGCAACCCTGGAAGACGTGATTGCAGGCTGCGCGTACCCGGAGGCAGCACAAGGCAACAACATCGCGCGCATCGTGTCGCTGCTGGCGGGCCTGCCACACGAAGTGGGCGGCATGACGGTGAACCGCTTTTGCGGATCGTCCATGTCCGCTATTCACATCGCCGCCGCGCAGATCGAGGCGGGCCTGGGCGAGGCCTTTCTGTGCATCGGTGTCGAGTCCATGACCATGGTTCCGCAGGGGGGCTTCAACTTCTCGGCCCACCCCACGTTGTACGAGCACAGCGATACGTACATCAGCATGGGAGAGACGGCCGAGAACGTGGCCCACCGATACGGGGTGAGCCGCGCTGATCAGGAAGCACTGGCCGTCTCGTCGCACCACAAGGCTACGGCGGCGCGTGAGGCGGGGCTGCTGAAAGACGAAATCGTGCCCATTACCCTGGCGTCGGGCGACTGGGTCACTCAGGACGGCTGCATCCGCCCCGGCACCACACTGGAAGCACTGGCGGCGCTGCGGCCCGCATTCCGCGCAGATGGTGTGGTGACCGCTGGCACCTCGTCGCCGCTGACCGATGGTGAGTGGCTGTCTTGGTGACCACCCACGCATATGCAGCGCGGCACGGCCTGGCCCCGCTAGCCCGCATCCGCGCAATGGCCACTGCGGGCGTAGATCCCGCGTACATGGGCATGGGCCCCGTACCCGCCACACGCAAGGCACTGGCCCGCGCGAAGCTGTCGGTCAGTGATCTGGATGTCGTGGAGATCAATGAAGCGTTTGGATCGCAAGCCCTGGCGTGCATCCGCGAACTGGGCCTGCGCGAAGACACCGTCAATCTGGATGGGGGTGGGCTGTCTATCGGCCACCCGCTGGGCGCCACCGGTGCGCGCATCACGGGCAAGGCCGCTGCGCTGCTGCAGCGCGAGAAGGGCCGCTATGCGCTGGCCACACAGTGCATTGGTGGCGGCCAGGGCATTGCGACGGTGCTGGAGGCCCTATAACCAGCAGAGGCAAATCAGAGGCCCGCGCAGCGGCCTCTGGAATGACTATCAGTGGTGGTGGCCATGCGCACCATGCACATGGCGGTGCGCAACTTCTTCGGGGCTGGCAGCGCGCACTTCAGTGACCTTGCAGCTGAAGGTCAACGCCTGGCCTGCCAGCGGGTGGTTGCCGTCCAGATGCACTTCGGGGCCCTTGATCTTGACCACATTGAACACGGCGGGCTGGCCGTCGTTGCCCACGCCCTGCAGCTGGCCGCCGACCTTCACGCCGGGCGGGAACTCGCTTTTGGGGATGGTGCGCACCAGGCTTTCATCGCGCGCGCCGAAAGCGTCTTCCACCGCCAGCTGCAGCGTGGTGCTGAAGCCCACGGCCTGGCCATCGAGTGCGGCCTCGACCTTGGGGAAGATGTTTTCGTAGCCACCGTGCAGGTACGACAGGTG
The DNA here is from genome assembly GCF_001425125.1 of Acidovorax sp. Root402. NCBI lineage: Bacteria > Pseudomonadati > Pseudomonadota > Betaproteobacteria > Burkholderiales > Comamonadaceae > Acidovorax > Acidovorax sp. Root402. Next base: position 69,814 of record NZ_LMDQ01000019.1, on the reverse strand, counting down.
CCCCGCATCCAGCGGCTTGCCCTGGGGGGTGGTGACCTTGTAAGTGATGGTGACGGCGGAGTCTTTGGTGATGGTGGTGGCCATGGTGGTGCTTGCGCTTTCAGGCGGTGAAGAATCGGCGCGGGGCTGGCAGGGGTATGCCACCAGCCGCCGCGCGGGTCAGAACGAAACCCCGGATTGTCCACGAGGCGCCGGACGGCTGCCGCAGGGCCTCGTGGAAGCTTGGCAGGGCCTGGTGAACAACCCTATGCGCCCGACAAGGCCTCGGCTGGGCGCTCTTCCTCCGTCTGGCCGGGGTAGCGCGCAAACCGCCGCGCTTCGGTGCCGTGCACCGGGTCCTGGTCGGGCCAGGGCCAGCCGCCGAACTGGGTACGGCGGTAGTCGTTCATGGCTTGCATGATCTCGGCCTGTGTGTTCATCACAAACGGGCCGTACTGCGCCACGGGCTCGGCGATGGGCTGGCCCTGCAGCAGCAGGCATTCCAGCGGCGTCGCGCCGGTGTTGGTCAGCTGCCAGTCCTGCCCGGCCACCAGCTCCAGCGCGGCGTGCTGGCCCACGTCCTGCGGGCCCACGCGCAGGCTGTCGCCCACAAAGAAGTACAGCATGCGGCGCGTGCCCTGGCCGCGCGCGGCGGGCAGCGTCCACTGCGCGCCGGGGTCCATGCGCAGCGTCCAGATGGCCACATCGCCCTCGGGCTGCGAAGCCCAGGACTCGGGTGGCGGCGCCAGCGGTGCAGGCGCGCCGGGCAGGGCGCCCGCCACCACCGTCACCGTGGTGGCGCGACCTGCATCGTCGTGGTGGACCAGGCGCGGAATGCGCTCGTTCCACAGCATGGTGAAGTGCGGCTCCACCATCTTGTTCTTCGCGGGCAGGTTCAGCCAGATCTGGAACAGCTCCAGCGGGTTGGGCTCGGTGGCGTTGAGCAAGGGAAACATCTCCGAATGCACGATGCCCTTGCCCGCCGTGACCCACTGCACATCGCCCCCGCCAAAGCGCGCGGCGGCGCCCAGCGAGTCGGAATGGTCGATGAGGCCCTTGCGCACCAGGGTCACGGTTTCAAAGCCCCGGTGCGGGTGGCCCGGAAAGCCGGGCACCGTGTCACCGTGGTACATGCTCCAGCCGTCCTTGCGGCTGAAGTCGCTGCCGATCTGGCGGCCCTCCAGCGACACGGCGGGCGCAAACGCGCCGTTGCCAGCGGGGTAAGCGTCGTCATGGTGGGCGCAGAACAGGAACGGGTCCATCGTGGGCCACAGCGGACCCAGCGCCTGGGCCTGCACGACGGGCAGGCTGGCGGCAGACGAAGACACGGTGGGGGAGGACGACATCAAGGACTCCTTGGGTTTGCGCCACCGGCTATCGGGCAGCACGCCTGCCAAAGATAAGGCCAGCGGCCGCTTTCAGAAGTGCGCTGGGTGGAACAGTGCGGTGCGGCATACAGGACAGTGCCGCACAGCGTGCGCACACAGCTTCGCCACCATTTCAAGCCAAAAAGACTGCATGCGCTAGTGGAATATGCCTGAACTGCTATCAATTAAATAGCACCCTATCTCCTCACACGGCACCCGCGTGGGAAGGCGCGGCTGCGGACGGAGGCGGTGCCGGGCGCAACACGAAACCACCCAGCATGGCGGCCACCAGCGAGCACAAGGCCGACACCCAGAACGCCAGCTGGTAGCCCGCATTGAGCGCCTGCTGCACGCTGGCCCCGGCCTGGCGCAGGTGGTCGGTGCGCGCATCGGCCAGGCTGGCCAAGATGGCGAGGCCCAGGGCGCCGCCCATCATGAAGGCCGTGTTCACCACCCCCGAGGCCAGCCCCGAGTCTTCGGGCTTCACATCGCCCATGGCGGCCAGCAGCAGCGGGTTGAGCGCAATGCCGGCGCCCACGCCCAGCAGCAGCATGCCGGGCAGCACGTGGATCACAAAGCGCCCCTCGGTGGGCGCCAGCGCAAACAGGGCCAGGCCCACCGCCGCCAACAGCAGCCCCCAGCCCAGCGTGCGGCAAATGCCAAAACGCATCACCACCCAGGCCGACAGCCCCAGCGAGCAGCCCGCCATGATGAGATTGGACGGCAGGAACGCCAGGCCCACCTGCATGGCGTCGTAGCCCAGCACCAGCTGCATGTACAGCGCCGACAGAAAGAACCACGCAAACATCGACGCCGCCCACAGCACGCCCACCACGTTGGAGATGGCCAAATTGCGCAGCCGCAACAGCGGCAGGGGCACCAGCGGCGCAGCCACATGCGACTCGATGAACAAAAAAGCCGCCAGCAGCGCCGCCGCAGCCCCCAGCAGCCCCAGCGACTGCAGCGAGGTCCAGCCCGCCGCGTTGCCGTTGACGATGGCGTACACCGCGAGCATCAGCGACGCGGTGATGGTGACGGCGCCCGCCAAGTCCAGCCGCTGTCCGTGGGCCTGCCCCTTGCCGCCCGGCAGCAGCGCCAGGCAGGCCAGGTAGATGGCCACGCCCACGGGGATGTTGACCAGAAAGATCCAGTGCCAGCTCAATGCGCTGGTGAGCACCCCGCCCAACAGCACCCCAATGCTGCCCCCCCCGGCACACACAAAGCCGTAGACACCCATGGCGCGCGCTCGCTCGCCGGGCTCGGTGAACAGATTCATGATGAGCGACAACGCCACGGCCGACACCACCGCGCCGCCCACGCCCTGCACCGCGCGCGCCGCCACCAGCAGCCCCTGCGTATTGGCCAACCCGCAGGCCAGCGATGCGATGGTGAACAGCGTGATGCCCGCCAGGAACAGCCGCCGGTGGCCGTACAGATCGCCTAGCCGCCCACCCAGCAGCAGGCAGCCGCCAAAGGCAAGCATGTAGGCGTTGACCACCCACACCAGCGAGGTTTCGGTAAAGCCCAGGTCGGCCTTGATGCTGGGCAGCGCGACATTCACGATGGTGGTGTCGAGCACGATCATCAGCTCGCCCAGGCACAGCAGGATGAGTGCGGGCCAGCGAGCGCGGCCTTCGATGCGGAGGGTCATGGGACAGCGGAAATCAGAAGAGATGGACAGCGCAGTGTGTCACGCGCGTTGCGCTTGCGACTGGCGGAGTTCCACGCCAGTCCACCGGGTGCTCCCCCACCAGGGGGAAGCCGCGCAGCGGCTCAGGGGGTTCTCGTGTACTTGGCTTGCATGAACTGCTTCCAGCTGCCGTCCGGCTGCTGGCCGAATGAGGTGAGCGTGCGCTCGTTGGCGCTGACCAGGGTGATCACGTCGCGGTAGCGCACGGTGGCGCCATCGTTCTTGAAGCTGGGGCCTTCGGTCTCCAGCGTCAGCACCTTCTGGTCGGCATCGAGCGCGCCACGGTACACCCACAGGTGGGTCATCATCGAGCCCACCCATGTGCCGACAAACGCCTGCTGGTCCGGGTCGTAGCCCAGCGTCATCAGCATGCGGGCGTCGCCGCCCCCGCCGGGCATGGAGCCCGCCCCTTCGCAGAGCACCCACAGGCTGCCCAGCGCGCGCACTTGCTCGGTGCCCCGGCTTTGCGCGGGGGGCTGGTCCGGGCCCATGTCGGCCAGGGATTCGCAGGTCCAGTCGCCCAGCAGCTGCTGCAGCCAGCGATGCATGGCGTGGGGTTCGGGGTTCATCATGGGGGGTCTCCTGGTGCCGTGTTGCGGGCGCTGCTCAGTCGCGGTCGGGCGCACCGAGCGGAAAGTAGTGGCGGTACGGACGCCCACCCTCCACCGCGCGTGCAAACGAGGGGCGTGCCAGCAGCCGGGCACGGTACGCGCGCAGTTGCGGGTAGGTGGCCGCGATGGGGTGCGTCCAGTCGGCATAGAACAGCGAGGGCGCCGCAGCGCAGTCGGCCAGCGAGAACGCCTCGCCTGCCGCCCAGGTGCGTCCTGCCCACATGCCCTCCAGCCAGGCGTAGGCTTTCTCCAGCTTCTCGGCGGCCCAGGCCACGCCTTCGGCCTTGCGCTCGGCGTTGCCGGTCAGCGCGGCGTTGACCGCGTGCTGCACCGGGGCCATCACGTGCAGGTCAAAGAAGCGGTCCATGAAGCGCACGTCCAGTGCCGCCCGGGGGTCGGCGGGAATCAGCGGCACAGGCCCCGGGTGCGCAAGCTGTAGGTGCTCGATCACGATGCTGCTTTCCACCACCGTGTGGTCACGGTCCACCAGCACCGGAAACTTCGCCAGCGGCCAGTGGCGCAACCAGTCGGCCGAATGGCTGACGGGCTCTGCGGGGTCGAGATTGAGCAGTTCGAACGATGTCCCGTTCTCGTACAGCGCGATCAGCACCTTCTGGGTGTAGGACGAAAAAGGGTGGCCATAGAGAGCGAGCATGCGGGTTCCTGTGGGGGAGTCGGTGGGGGTGATGGCGGTTGCACTCATTCGGGGGCCACCACCATCCAGGGCACGCCAAAGCGGTCGGCCACCATGCCAAACGCCTGCGAGAAAAAGGTCTTGGTGAGCGGCATCTGCACCTTGCCGCCATCGGCCAGCGCGTCGAAATAACGTTTGGCATCGGCCGCAGTGGCGGGGCTCAGCGCCAGCGAGATGCCCTGGAAGCTGGCGTGGCCCGAGCCCATGCCGTCCGACGCCATGATCTGCGTGTCGCCCACGGTGAACGAGGCGTGCATGACCATCTCGGGCGTGGGGCCCGGGCCGCTGCCATCGGCGCAGCCCTCGCCGGCGGCGGGCTCGGGGTTGTCCTTGTAGCGCATGAGCATGGTGACTTGGGCGCCCAAAGCGTGGCGGTAGAACTCCAGCGCTTCATCGCAGCGGCCTTCGAACATCAGGTAGGGCTCGACTTTCATGGGGGTCTCCTGGGGAACATGGACGGGGCAGGAAGGGTTTCGGCGCGCAATTGTGAACACCGTCCACAAACAATAACAAAGATAATGGACAGTGTCCACATCCCAACGATCCATGACCATAAGCACCCGCAACAAAGCTGCCCCCTCCAGCGCACCCGCCGCACGCGCCACCTACCGCCACGGGGATCTGCACCGTGCGCTGCTGGACGCGGGCATCGAACTGGCGCGCCAGGGCGGGCCGGATGCGGTGGTGCTGCGCGAGGCCACACGCCGCGCGGGTGTGGCACCCAATGCGGCCTACCGCCATTTCGCCAACCGCGACGACCTGCTGGGCGCCGTGCGCGCCGCTGCCGTGGCCGCCGCCGCGCGGTCCATGGAGGCCGAGCTGGCCCTTGTGCCCACCACCGGCACACCCACCGAGCAGGCCCACGCCAAGGTGCGCGCCGTGGGCGCCGGCTACCTGCGGTTTGCGCACACCGAGACAGGGCTCTTTCGCACCGCGTTCGGAGGCCGGTTCACGGTGCAGCAAACCCCCGACCCCGCCATGGGCGGTGCCACGGGGCTCAACCCCTTCCAGCACCTGAGCGCCGCACTGGACGACCTGGTGGCCGCGGGCGCCCTGCCGCCCGCGCGCCGCCCCGGCGCCGAATACCTGGCCTGGTCCACCGTGCATGGCATGGCGCTGCTAGCCATCGACGGGCCGCTGCGCGGCACGCCCCAACAGATGCTGGACCTGCTGGGCCAGCGGTTGCTGGACATGGTGGAACGGGGGCTGTGAGCGCACCGCGCACGCCGGGTCCACTCAAGAACTGCCTTGGAACGGGCTTCGATGATCCTATGGGCCGATAGCGCCCACAAACAATGCCCTTGACGCTATTTAATTTGTAGCAGATATTGCCCGTGCCTCATCCGGCCACCAGCCCATACAGCCGCGCCGTGGCCTGCACCCGCGCCACCAGCGCGCGGCGCAATGCCAGGGGCCGCAGCACTTCCACCTGCGGCGACAGCCGCATCAGCTGCCCGCAGGCATGCTCCACCGACTCGATGGGGATCGTGACGGCCGTGCGGCCGTCCTTGCGGCGGGACGGAGGGGCGGCGGCCACCGCACGCGCCACGGCGCTGCTGAGTGCTCGCAGCCCCCGCAACCCTTCGGGCGTGGCGAGCAGTGCGGCCTCGCCCGTGTACAGGCCTGACTCAAAACGCCGGATCGACGCGGCCCAGTAACCCGGCAGGTCAAAGCGTGCGGGGCGCCTGGCTGGTTGGTCCAGCGCTGTGGCCGCGAGGATGTTCGACACCCGGTAGGTGCGGGGTCCGCGCGTGTCGGCTCCCGTGGGCAAGGCCACCAGGTACCACATGCCCGCTTTCAGCACCAGGCCCAGCGGGCTCACCGTGCGCTCTGCCGTGCGCGCCCAGCCCTCGTAGCGCAGGGTGATCTGGTGGCCGCTCCACACGGCGGCTGCCACCGTGGGCAAATACGGCGTGGGGTCGCTCTCGCGGTACCAGTCCACCGGGTCCAGGTGCAGGCGCGTGCTCACGCGCTGCGCGTCGTCGCGCCAGGCGGCGGGCAGTGCGGCCAGCAGCTTCAGGCGCGCCCCCGCCACATCGCCGCCCAGGCCCAGGTCCTGCGCAGGGCCGGGCAGCCCGCTCAAGAAAACGGCCTGCGCCTCCGACGGCGTGAGGCCTGTGAGCGTGGTCTTCCAGCCCGGCAGCAGCGCAAAGCCACCGTAGCGCCCCCGCTCGGCATAGATGGGCACGCCCGCAGCGCTGAGCTGGTCCACATCGCGGTACAGCGTGCGCACCGACACCTCCAGCGCCTCGGCCAGCGCCTGCGCGCTCATGCGGCCGCGCGTTTCCAGCAGCATCTGGAGGGACAACAAACGGCTGGCGCGCATGGGTTTTGGCAGGGGTGGTGCAAAAAGACAGGACACCAAAGATAGCGCAAATACCTGCCATAGGTTGGCAGGTATAGGTGCGCACACTGCTGGCCTGTATTTGCCTTGTTGCCCCGCTACCTTTTCAGGAGCACCCAATGCCCACCACCGATCCCCACGCCATCGTCGAACTGCGCCAGTACACCTTGCACCCCCAACAGCGCGAGGTGCTCATCGACCTGTTCGACCGGGAGTTTGTGGAAACCCAGGAGGCGCTCGGCATGCGCGTGCTGGGCCAGTTCCGCGACCTGGACCGGCCCGACCGGTTCGTCTGGCTGCGCAGCTTTGCCGACATGCAGGCGCGCCACCGCGCGCTGGAGGGCTTCTATGGCGGCCCCGTGTGGGCGGCACACCGCAACGCCGCCAATGCGACCATGATCGATTCGGACAACGTACACCTGCTCTGCCCAGCCTGGCCCGGCGCCACGGCGGCCCTGCCACACCATGCAAGGCCGCAGCCCGGCGCGCTGGGTGCCACCGCTGGCGTCCTGCAGGTCACCGTGTTGCCGTTGCGGGAACCCGCCACACCACCACTGCTGGACTTCTGCCGCCACCGCATGACGCCCGCCCTGCAGCGCGGCGGCGCGCGCCAGATCGCCTGGTTCTGCACCGAGCCCAGCCCCAACACTTTTGCCCGCCTGCCGGTACGCGAAGGCGAACCCGTGCTGGTGGGCCTGGCCCTGTTTGGCGACGAGGCTGCGCTGACATCGTTTACCGACAGCGGGGCCTGGGCGCGTGACGTGGTGCCCGGTCTTGCGCCCTGGCAGGCGGCAGAGCCCGAGGTGCTCCGCCTGCAGCCCACCGCGCGCTCGGCGCTGCATGCGTGACGCACCGCACACCTCTCCACCTGATGCATCAACCACCACGGAGCCCCACCATGTCCACCCCAGCCCGCCTCACTCCCATCCCGTCGCCCACCATCGCGCCCAGTGCCGCGCGCGACTTCGACTTTCTCATGGGCCCCTGGCGCATTCGCAACACGCGGCTGGTGCGCCGGCTCGCGGGCTGCCACGACTGGGAGGTGTTTGACGCCACGGGCACCGCACGTCCATTGCCCGGTGGCATCGGCAACTTCGACGACTTCACGCCGCTGGCATGGAAGCCCGGCTACGTGGGCATGGCACTGCGTGTGTTCAACCCCATGACGCAGCGCTGGAGCATCTACTGGCTGGACAACCTCACGGGCGGCCTGGACCCGGCCAATGGCCTGCTGCTGCCGCCCGTGGTGGGTGGCTTCCAGGGCGGTGTGGGCCTGTTTGAAGGCGAGGAGCTGTTCGAGGGCCGCCCGGTGCGCGTGCGCTTCGAGTGGTCGCAGATGCACACCGGCGCCCCGCGCTGGCAGCAGGCGTTTTCGGACGATGGCGGCGCGACCTGGGAGGTGAACTGGGTGATGGAGTTTGCACGGCCTGTGTGAGCGTGGTCAGCCCCCAGCACCGGCCCAAAAATGGGAGACCCAACAGCCCCTGCCGCCTGATGGCAGGGTGCTGCCAGCTACCCCAAGAGGAGCAGGGACTCACGCCGCCTGAAGCGCGGCTTCCTGCACCGGGAAGTCTGTGGACGCCGCCACCGCACGCCACTGCGCCGTCTCTTTTGCCACAAAGGCATGTTTGTCGGCGATGGTTTGGAGCGTGTCCGTGCCCAGCGGCAGGCGCAGCGGCGGCGTGGGGCTGGCCACCAGCTGCATCACGGCCTGGGCCAGGCGCACCGGGTCGCCGGGCTGGTTCAGGTTGATGCGGCGGGCGGCCTCGCGCACGGCACCGACGCTCTCGGCGTAGTCGTCCAACACCCGGGGCGACACGGCCAGCGAGGCGCTGTCCAGAAACTCGGTGCGGAAGTACCCCGGCTCCACCACGGTGGCGTGGATGCCCAGCGGCGCCAGCTCGGCATGCAGCGCCTCGGTGATGCCCTCGACCGCAAACTTGGTGGAGCAGTACAGACCAAACCCGGCGGCCGACTGCACGCCGCCCAGCGAGGAGATGTTGACCACATGCCCGGCGCGGCGCGCGCGCATGGCAGGCAGCACGGCGCGGGTCACATGCAGCAGGCCGAACACGTTGGTGTCGTACAGGCGCCGCACCTCGTCGGCGGTGGCCTCTTCCACCGCGCCCAGCAGGCCGTAGCCTGCGTTGTTGACCAGCACGTCGATGCGGCCGAAGCGGTCGAGCGCCGCGCCTACGGCATGGCGGGCCTGGGCCTCGTCGGTCACGTCCAGCGCCAAAGGCAGCAGGGCATCGTGTGCGCCCAAGCGCTTTTCAACCGAGGCGGCATCGCGTGATGTGGCGACCACGGCATCGCCCTGGGCCAGCGCGGCCTCGGCAATGCGCGCGCCGATGCCACGCGAGGCGCCGGTGATCAGCCAGACGCGGGGGTACGAAGAACGGGGGGCGGTCGTGGCTGTGGTGGGGGTGGTGTGTGCGGCGTTCATGACAGGTCCTTGAGGTGGTGTTGAGCAATGGGCGGTGCCCATGGCGGTGGACTTTAGGCAAGCCATTGCCATGCGACTAGCCCATAATCTCTGGATTCGTTCGCAAGCAATGCTTGCCAATCCACCACGCAGCCGCCCCGCACAATGCCTGTCCACCATGGCCATCAATGAACTGCGCGCCATCGCCAACTTCGTCAAGGCCGCCGAGCTGGGCAGCCTGCGCCAGGCGGCGGCAGCGCAGGGCATCACGCCACAGGCGTCCAGCCAGCTGCTGGTGCAGCTCGAATCGCACCTGGGCGTGCGACTGTTCCACCGCACCACGCGCAGCCTGAGCCTGACCGAAGAAGGGCGCCAGTTCCTGGCGTCGGCGCAGCCGGGCCTGGCCACGCTGCAGCACGCGGTGCAGGGCGCGCGGCGCGGGCGTGAGGCAATGGCAGGGCCGCTGCGCATCGTGGCGCCGCGCTCCATCCTGCTGGAGGTGATCTGGCCGGTGCTGCACGAGTTCTGCCGCCGCCACCCGCTGGTGGAGCCCGATGTGCAGCTGGACGACCGCATCGGCAACTGGGTGGAAGACCGCGTGGACGTGGGCTTCCGCTCGGGCTACCCGCCCGAGGGTGGCGTGGTGGCGCGGCGGCTGCTCACGCTGCAGCTCATCGTGTGCGCCGCGCCCGCCTACATCGCACGCCACGGTGCGCCGGCCAGCATCGACGACCTGGCGCAGCACCGCTGCAGCGGCTTTCGCCATGCGTCCACCGGCAAGCCCATGCCCTGGGAGTTCCAGGTGGGCGACGACATCGTGGCGCGCACCATCCACCCCACGTTCTGCACCAACGACATCGAGGTGGAGGCCCGTGCGGTGCTGGGCGGCCACGCGGTGGGCCAGCTGGTGGGCGTGACGGCCGCGCCGCTGGTGCGCAGCGGCCAGCTGGTGCCGCTGCTGCCCCAGCATGTGGCGCAGCACCTGGCGCTCTACGTGTACTACGGCAGCCGCACGGCGCTGCCAGCGCGCGTGCGGGCCTTCATCGACCTGGCGGTGGAGATGATGGCCAACAACCCCGCCTACCTGCTCACGCCCAAAGAGCTGACGACCCACGGCCCGGCTGTACAGAAAAAGCCCCGGGCGCGAAAGCCCACGCAGTGAGCGCCGTGCTGACAGCTCAGAAGGTGTGAACGGATCCGGCGTGTCCGAGCAGGCCGCTAAAACACGGCCGGTCTAGGCGCAAAGCACAGCCATAGCGCGGGCTATGGCGAGCATTTGCAACGACGAGCGGGCGTGTTTTGGCGGGATGAGCGGGCATGATGGGTTCGTTCACACCTTCTCAGGCCGCAAAGCCGCCGTCGATCAGCAAGCTCGCCCCCGTCACCATGCCCGATTCCGGCCCGGCCAGATAAGCCACCATGCCCGCGATCTCATCGGGGTGAGCATGGCGGCTCAGGGCCATCAGGCCGTGCATGTCGCCCGCCATGGGGCCGTCAGCGGGGTTCATGTCGGTGTTCACGGGGCCGGGCTGCACGTTGTTCACCGTGATGCCACGCGGGCCCAGGTCGCGCGCCAGGCCCTTGGTCAGGCCGACGATGGCGGCCTTGCTCATGCCGTACACGCTGAATCCGGCCCACGGCACGCGGTCGGAGTTGGTGCTGCCGATGGTGATCACGCGGCCATAGGCACCGCCCTGGCCCATGTGGCGCACGGCGGCCTGGGTGGCTACGAACACGGCGCGCACGTTGACGTTAAGCGTGTGGTCAAAGTCGGCCAGCGCAAAGCTGCCGAGCTCACCCGCGATGGCGACGCCCGCGTTGTTGACGAGGATGTCCAGGCGGCCCAGCTCGCGCGCGGCGCGGTCCACCGCCTGCGTGAGGGCGACGGCATCGGCGCTGTCGGCCTGCAGGGCCAGGGCCTTGCCGCCGCTCGCAGCAATGTCCGCCACCAGCGCCTGCGCAGGCGCTGTGGAGCTACTGTAGGTGAAGGCCACGGCCGCCCCGTCGCGCGCCAGACGCCGCACGATGGCCGCGCCAATGCCGCGCGCGCCGCCGGTGACGAGCGCGACCTTGCCCGCCAGCGGGCGGCCAGGCGATGAAGGGGCGGAGACCGGGGATGTTTCAGACACGGAAGACATGGTGTTGTTTCTCCAACGAGATGCATGCAGAAAATGGTTCGCAACCGAACCGGGAAGACCTGCAGTGTCAGAAAAACACTCATGCTCCGGTAGCCATGAATGGGCTGTATATCTTTCAACCCTTGGTTGAAAATACACCGCATGCAGCCCCTCAGCCACCTTGAATCCTTCGTACAGTCCGCCCAGGCGGGCAGCTTTTCGGCCGCTGCACGGCTCATGGGCCTGACGCCCGCCGCCGTGAGCAAGAACGTGGCGAGGCTGGAGGCCAGCCTGGGCGTGCGGCTGTTCCAGCGCAGCACGCGCAGCCTCACGCTGACCGAGGGCGGGCAGCGCCTCCTGGCGCAAGTGGGCCCGCCACTCACCGCCCTGGCCGATGCGGTGGACCACGCGGCCGAGGCCGAGCAGCAGCCAGCGGGCACGCTCAAGGTCAGCATGGGCCAGGCCTTTGGCCGCGCGTACCTGGTGCCGCTGCTCACCGAGTTCCTGCAGCGCTACCCGGCCATCCAGCCCGACTGGCGCTTTGAGAACCGGCAGGTGGACTTGATCGGCGAGGGCTTTGACGCCGGCATTGGCGGCGGCCTGAACCTGAACCCCGATATGGTGGCGCGCACGCTGGGTCCCATCCACCTGGTGGTTGTGGCCGCACCTGCACTGCTGCAGGGCCGTAAGCGGGCACCACGCCACCCGGCGGACCTGGCGCAGTGGGATGGCATTGCACGGCGCAACATCCGCACCGGGCGCATCAACCTCACCACGCTGCGCAACAAGGCGGGCGATGCCGCCCCCGTGGAGCTGCGCCCGCGCGTCGTGTTCGACGACCCCGAGGCCATGTGCCAGGCCGCGCTGATGGGCCTGGGCGTGGCCGTGCTGCCCATGCCGTTTGCGCAGCCCTGGCTGGCGCGGGGCGACCTGGTGCGGGTGCTGCCCGGCTGGTGGGCCGATGCAGGGCCGACCTCGCTGTACTACCCCAGCAAGAAGCTGCTGCCCGCCCGCACCCGGGTGTTTGTGGACTTTGTGCTGGAGCAGTTCAGCACGCGCGGATTTGCGCAAAGGGTGCGCGGGGACTGACGGGCACAGCGTTGGACCCGGGCCACGGCAGCGCGGTGGCAATAATGGGCCTTTGCAACCGCTCTGGACCACCGTCATGCCCCAACACATCGGCATCGTGGGCTGCTCCGCCGAAGGTGCCGCCCTGTGTTACCGCACCCTGTGCGCCGAAGGCGCCGCATTGCTGGGCCGCCCGCATGCGCACCCCGAAGTGACGCTGCACACGCCGTCGCTGGCCGACTATGTGGACTGCCTGGACCGGCATGACCTGCAAGGCGTGGCCGACCTGATGCTGGCCTCCGCCCACAAGCTGGCGCGTGCAGGCGCAGATTTTCTGATCTGCCCGGACAACACCATCCACCAGGCGATGGACCGGGTGCTGCCCCACTCGCCGCTGCCCTGGCTGCACATTGCCGAGGTGGTGGCGGCCGAGGCGGCAGCGCGCGGCCACCGGCGCCTGGCGCTCACCGGCACGCGCTGGCTGGTGGACAGCAACGTGTACCCCGACGCGCTGCAGGGCCGGGGCCTGCAATGGGTGCGCCCCACGGAGGCCGAGCGCAGCGAGATCAACCGCATCATCATGGACGAGCTCGTGCCCGGCGTCATTCGCCCCGAGGGCGTGGCCCTGTTCCAGCAGATCATCGCCCGCATGCAGCGCGAGGACGGCTGCGATGCCGTGGTGCTGGGCTGCACCGAGATCCCGCTGATCCTGAGCGACGCCAACTCCCCGCTGCCCACGCTGGACTCCACCCGCCTGCTGGCCCGTGCCGCGCTGCGGCGGGCCGTGCAAGCGGACTGAGCGCAACTACTTGAGCCGCTGCGCCACCACCGCATCCAGCGAGGCCATGAAGGTCTCCACGGCCCGCGTGTAGGCGCTCTCCAGGCCCAGCTGCGCGTTGATCTCGCCGTGGGTCAGCTCCTGCGGCAGCACCTCGGCACGGCCGCCCAGGTCGCGCACGCGGCGGGCCATGCCCTGGGCCTGCAGGCAGGGGTGGTCGGGGCGCTCGGTGGAACAGACCAACTGGAACGGCGGCACCGGCCCCGACAGCGCGTGGTACGGCGACACTGCGGCCCAGAACAACGGGTTGGCACCCATCACCTCGTCATAGAACGGGTAGTGCGGCGCGGTCATCACCACCGGCACATTGAGCGCCGCGCTGTCCAGCGACACCGTGCCCAGCCAGGGCCAGGCCCCCTCGCGCTGGGCCAGGGTGGGCGATGCATTGATGAGCGACACCAGGTGCGCGCCCGCTGAGTGCCCCATCAGGATGAACCGCGATGCATCGGCGCCCCAGCTGGCGGCGCGGCTTTGGGCGGCGGCCAGTGCCATGGCCACGTCCTGCGCCTCCTGCAGCACGTTCACGGCGGGGTACAGGCGGTAGTTCACCGAGATGAACACAAAGCCCTTGGGCACCCAGCGCGCCACCTTCTCCTGCACCACGCGGGACATGGCCTTGTCGCCCGTGCGCCAGGCGCCGCCATGCACCATGAAGATCACCGGCGCGCGCGTACCGCTGGCCACCGCAGCGCTGCTGGCGGCTCCGCCAGCGGCGGGCAGGTAGACATCCATGCGCTGCAGCGGGTCCGCACCATAGGGCACATCGGCCACGCGCTGCACACCGGCGGGCAAGGCCGCAGCGGTGTCGCGCACCTGCGCGAAAGGCCCCAGCCCCCGCAGCTGGGCGTGGGCGGGTGGGGTCAGCACAGCGGCGAGCGCACACAGCGCTGCGCCCAGGCCTGTGCGCAGGGAGGCGATCGCGGAGAGCGGGGTGGAAGGACGGAACATGCGGGATCTCCTGGCTCAAGGATGGAAGGTAATGGATCAGGGCCGCGCAGGGCAGGCCATCGGGGCGCCGCTGGCGTCAAAGCAGCTGGCGCTGCGGGTGCGGCCGGTGTCTGCGGTGTACGAGCTGCTGGTCTGCACGCTGTTGCCGGTGGCTGCGCTGGTGGCCGTGGTGGTGCGGCCCTGGGTCACGCTGCCGTCGGCGCTGCGCGTAGCGGCGCCCGTGCTCTGCAGCGTGCCCCGGTCGCCCTGAGCGGCCAAGGTGCTGCTGTGGCTGGCCATGCCATCGGCATTCCTTGCGCTCTGGCCCTGGCGCACCGCCATGGCGCCGTTGGGGCCCGCCACGGCAGCGCCGCTGCGCACACTGCCGTGGCCCTGGCCGTCGGTGGACACGCTGCGGCCGCGCAGCACGCCCCCACCGCCCGGCGCTGCGCGGACCACGCCGGTGCGGGCGGTGGTGCTGCCGTCGGCGTTGTGCTCCACCGTGTGGCGGCTGCGTGCGTTGGCATCGTTGGCTACCAGAAGCAACAGTGCCGCCACGGCCAAGGCGGCCAGCAGCATGGCGCGGTAAGTGGCAACGGGGGCGGTCGGTGTCGGGACGGAAGGGAACATGGCGGTCGGCTCCTTGCAACAGAACAGGGGGTGCGGAGCAGCGGGGTGCTGCTCTGGCCTGAACTATGGCCGCCAGGTATGAGCCAGTTGTGGCGCCCGATGCACGATGTATGACAAAGCATGACAAACCACCGGCACGTGTCACGCGTTGTCATGCACCGGAGCACCTGCCCGCGCTGGCACCCGGTGTTTTCGGCCCTACCATTGGCACGCAGCCTTGGCTGCATCCACTCACTGCCATCCACCTCCACCGCCCCATGACGGAAGCCCTGGCCAAGATCCTGGTCGCCGACGACGAGCCCGACCTGCGTGCGCTGCTGCAGCGCTACCTGAGCGACCAGGGCTACAGCGTGCGCACGGTCGATGGCGCGGGCCCGCTCGATGTGCTGCTGCAGCGCGAGCGCTTTGATGTGCTGGTGCTCGACGTGATGATGCCGGGCGAGGATGGCCTGTCGATCTGCCGCCGCCTGCGCGCGCAGGGCGAGACCATTCCCATCCTGATGCTGACGGCCAGGGGAGACCCCGTGGACCGCATCGTGGGCCTGGAGATGGGCGCCGACGACTACCTGCCCAAACCCTTCAACCCGCGCGAGCTGCTGGCCCGCATCCAGGCCATGGTACGCCGCCAGCGCCTGCTGGGGGCGCACACCGGGCCGCGCCAGACGGGCGGACGCATTGCGTTTGGCGCATTCACGCTGTGGCTGGACGAGCGCCGGCTGGAGCGCAACGGTGGCGAGGACGGCCAAGGTGCGCAAGACGTGCCCCTGACCACGGGCGAATTCGCGCTGCTGCAGGCACTGGCACAGCAACCGCACCGGCCCCTGGGCCGTGACCGGCTCATCGCACTGGCCTATGGCCCCGACCACACAGCCACCGATCGCAGCATCGATGTGCAGGTGATGCGCCTGCGCAAGCTCATCGAGGCCGACCCCGCGCAGCCGCGCCACATCCGCACCGTGTGGGGCGTGGGCTATGTGTTTGTGCCCGATGGCGCAGCGCCGGGCGGCGGAGGCAAGGCATGACGCCCCCTGCCACCCCCCAGGGCGCCGGGGGCTGGTGGCCGCGCAGCCTGCTCGGGCGCAACCTGCTGCTGATGGCGGTGCTCATCGTGCTGGGCCAGCTGGTGGCGGCCGTGCTGGTGCGGCAGATGATCTTTCAGCCCCGCGTGGCACAGGTGGCCGATGGCGTGGCGCGCAATGTGGGCGCGCTGCGCGCAGGGCTGCAGGCGCTGCCCCCGGCACAGCGGGCCGCATTTGTCGAGGCCTTCAACCAGCAGGCCGTGCGGTCGGCCCCGCCCGTGGCGGCGGAAAGCGCTGCGCGGCGCGCACTGCTGTCGCCCCTGGAGCGGCAGTTTGTGCAGGCGGTGTCGCGCCGCCTGGGGGCGGACGATGCGGCAACGAACACTTCGCAACCCGTATGGCGCCGCGACAGCACGGGCGTGCTGGCCCTGCGTGTGGTGCACCAGGGGCCGGAGGGGGCGGAGACCTATTGGCTGAACCTGCCCAGCGTGTTCCCCACGCGCGAGTTCACCGGCGCCTGGCTGGCCGCCACGCTGGCCAGCATGCTGCTGGCGCTGCTGGGGGCCTGGTGGCTGCAGCGGCACATCAACCGCCCGCTGGCGCAGGTGGTGGCGGCGGCCCGGCAGCTGGCGCAGGGCCAGCCCCCAGCACCGCTGCCCGAAGACGGACCCGAAGAAATCGCCACCGTGGGCCGCAGCTTCAATCACATGGCGCACAGCCTGGCCGCGACCGAGCAGGAACGCGCATTGATGCTGGCCGGGGTGTCGCACGACCTGCGCACCCCGCTGACCAAGCTGCGCCTGGGCGTGGAGATTGCCGGTGCACAGGTGGATGCCCCGCTGGCCGCGAGCATGGCCCGCAGCATCGACGAGATGGACGGCATCGTGGGCCAGTTCCTGCAGTTTGCGCGGGTCGGTTCCAACGCAGGCGAGGCCGAGGTGCCCACCCCGGCATCGCTCAACGACCTGGCCCAGGCCGTGGCCGAGGCGCAGGCCGACCATGGACGCACCGTGCGGCTGGCGCTGGGCACGCTGCCTGACGTGCCGGTGCGCCCCCAGGCCCTGCGCCGCGCGCTGGACAACCTGGTGGAAAACGCCTGGCGCCACGGCACGCCGCCGGTGCTGCTGCGCACGGGGGCGGATGCCGACGGCGTGTGGCTGGAGGTGCAGGACCAGGGCCCCGGCATCGCCCCGGCAGAGCTGGACCGCATCCGCCAGCCTTTTGCGCGCGGCGATGGCGCGGCACGTTCGGGCGCGCCGGGCGCGGGGCTGGGCCTGGCCATCGTGGAACGCGTGGTGCGCAGCCACGGCGGGCGGCTGGAGCTGTTCAGCGCGCCGGGCACGGGGCTGCGCGCGCGGCTGGTGTTGCCACGGGGCGGGCAGGCCTGAGAGGTTGATACCACCAGGCGCGCCCTGCGCACGCCCTGGGCATGCAGCGCAGTGAAAATTCAGCCAAAAGTGCCGCAAGCGCTAGTGCGATATGTGGCAAAAGCTCCTAAATCAATAGCAATCTACCGAACCCGGCATGCCCTCAGGCCACCGGCATCTTCAGTTTGCGGTACAGCGTCTGGCGGCTGATGCCCAGCTGGCGAGCGGCCTGCGACATGTTGCCGCGCGCAGCCTGCAGCGCCTGGTCGATGGCGGCCTGGGACAGCTGCTGCAGGCTCAGGCTGGCAGGCAAGCCGTCCACACCAGTGCCCGCTGCAGCATCGCTGCGCGGACCGGCGGGCACCGCCGTGAGGGCCTGCACCAGGTCGTCGGGCATGTGCTCCCAGCCCAGGGTGTCTTCGCCCTCGGCCAGCATGGCGCAGGCGGTGCGCAGCACATTGGCCAGCTGGCGCAGGTTGCCGGGCCAGGGGTAGGCGGCCAGGCGGGCCAGCAGGTCGGGCGCCACCTGCACCTCAAAACCCAGGCCCTGCTCGGTGGCCAGGTCGGCCAGCAGGCGCTGCAGCAGCGCCACAAAGTCGCTGCGCTCGCGCAGTGCGGGCAGCTGCACCGTGAGGCCGTTGATGCGGTAGTACAGGTCTTGCCGAAAGCGCCCCTGTTCCGCCGCCTGCATGAGCTGGTTGTGCGTGGCGCAGACCAGCGCAAAGTCCACCGGCACGGCCTTGCTGGCGCCCACGGGCGTCACGCTGCGCTCTTGCAGCACACGCAGCAGACGGGTCTGCAGGGCCAGCGGCATGTCGCCGATTTCGTCGAGAAACAGCGTGCCGCCATGGGCCTCACGCAGGCGGCCCAGGTGGCCCTCCTTGCGCGCGCCGGTGAAGGCACCGGCCACATGGCCGAAGAGTTCGGATTCGATCAGGTGCTCGGGGATGGCTGCGCAGTTGATGGCCACAAACGGCGCATCGCGGCGCGGGCCGCTGGCGTGCAGCGCGCGCGCAAACACCTCCTTGCCCACGCCCGACTCGCCCTGCACCAGCACCGCAATCGGTTTGCCCACCACGCGGCGGGCCTTGTCGGCGGCGGCGCGCCAGCGCGCGTCGCCGGTGTCCAGCTGGGCCAGGGCGTCTTGCTGGGGCGCAGCAGTCGCCGCAGCGGTGGGCCGTGTGGGGGTGGCGACCCAGGCGGCGTCCATCTGCACCTGGGCAAACAGCAAGGCGCCTTGCAGTGTGCGCAAAGCCTGCGGCTGTTGGGGGCGGCGCTTGTGGTGCGAGAGCAGGTCATCCAGCCGCACGTCCAGCACCCGCTCCAGCAAGGTGGCGCCCACGTCCCCCGCATGCAGGCCCAGCTGCGCCAGGGCCACGCGGTTGGCACCCACGATCCAGCCGTCGGCCGACACGGCCACTATGCCCTCGGCCACGCTGCCAATGCCCTCGGGCGCGCTGTGCAGGTGCAGCCGGATGTTGCGTTTGCAGGTGGCCGCCAGCAGGCGGTTTTCGATCATGCGGGCGGCCGTGCTCACCAGGCCCAGCGTGTGGGCGTGGCCGTGGCGGTAGTCGCCCGAGATGTCGAGGATGCCCAGCAACTCGCCCGCGGCCGACAGGATGGGCGAAGCCGCGCAGGTGAGAAAGTTGTTGCGCTCCAGAAAATGCTCGCCGGCGTGCACCTCCACCGCGCAGGCCTCGGCCAGCGCCGTGCCGATGGCATTGGTGCCCCGGTGGGCCTCGTGCCAGGAGGCACCGCTGGTCAGCGCCACGCGCTCGGCCTTGTCCACAAAGTACGGATCGCCCAGCGTGTGCATGAGCATGCCGCGCCGGTCGGCCAGCACCACCACGCTCTGGCTGTGGCGCACTTGCTCGAACAGGTATTCCATCACCGGCCGCGAATGCGCGAGCAGCTCGGGGTTGCTGGCCAGCACCTGGCGCAGCGTGCCGCTGCTGGGGTGGTCGATGGCCTGCGGCCGCCCGGTGGGCAGCAGGCCGGCCGCCATGCTGCGCGACCAGGAGCGCGCCAGGCGCTCGTCCACCAGGCCACTGGGGCACTGGCCAGAGTCCAGCAGGTGCTGGCGGGCCTGTCGCAGGGCGACGGGGGAAGTGTTGGGGCGCACGCTTTGTCTCCGTGCGGGCTCAGGGCGGCCCGCTTGTGGTGTGTGGGCCAGTATGGCGGGCTCGACGGCGTGGGGCAAGGGTGTGGGCGCAAGCGGTGTGCCAACTGTTCCATTTCGTGACAGGTGTCGCGGCCCGGCACATCACGATGCGGGCGGCTGCAACAGGTGTCCGCCCTGGACGGCCGAAAAAAACCAATGAAATCAACACTTCGCGCGCCGTGGCCTGCTGGCATGTGTTTTGAGTAAGGGGTTGGCATCGGACAGGCTCCACCGAGTCCGCCCGATGCACACAACCATCGCAGGAGACAACACCATGACCGTTTACGCAGCCCCCGGCGCCGCTGGCGCCAAGATCACCTACAAGCCCCGTTACGACAACTTCATCGGCGGCAAATTCGTGCCGCCCGTCAAGGGCCAGTACTTTGATGTCATCACGCCCGTGAGCGGCAAGGTCTACACCCAGGCCGCGCGCTCCACGGCCGAAGACATCGAGCTGGCCCTGGACGCCGCCCACGCTGCGGCCGACGCCTGGGGCAAGACCGATGCCGCCACGCGCGCCAACATCCTGCTCAAGATCGCCAACCGCATCGAAGAAAACCTGGAGCGCCTGGCCTACGCCGAAACCGTGGACAACGGCAAGGCCATCCGCGAGACGCTGAACGCCGACATCCCGCTCACCGTGGACCACTTCCGCTACTTTGCGGGCTGCGTGCGCGCGCAAGAAGGTGCCTTGAGCAACATCGACGAGAACACGGTGGCGTACCACATCCAGGAACCGCTGGGCGTGGTGGGCCAGATCATTCCGTGGAACTTCCCCATCCTGATGGCCGCCTGGAAGCTGGCCCCCGCGCTGGGTGCGGGCAACTGCGTGGTGCTCAAGCCCGCAGAAAGCACCCCCATCTCCATCCTCATCCTGGTCGAGCTGATTGCCGACCTGCTGCCGCCCGGCGTGCTCAACATCGTCAACGGCTACGGCCGCGAGGCGGGCATGCCGCTGGCACAGAGCAAGCGCATCGCCAAGATCGCGTTCACCGGTTCCACCAGCACCGGCCGCGTGATTGCGCAGGCCGCTGCCAACAACCTGATCCCCGCCACGCTGGAGCTGGGCGGCAAGAGCCCCAACATCTTCTTTGCCGATGTGATGGACAAGGACGATGCGTTTCTGGACAAGGCGATTGAAGGCCTGGTGCTGTTCGCGTTCAACCAGGGCGAGGTCTGCACCTGCCCATCGCGCGCCATCATTCAAGAATCGATCTACGACCAATTCATGGAGCGTGTCTTGAAGCGCGTGGCCGCCATCAAGCACCAGAACCCGCTCGACACCGACAGCATGATGGGCGCGCAGGCCAGCAAAGAGCAGCTGACCAAGATCCTGAGTTACCTGGACCTGGGCAAGCAGGAGGGCGCCGAAGTGCTGGCCGGTGGCGGCCAGGCCCACCTGGGCGGCGACCTGGAAGGCGGCTACTACGTGCAGCCCACGCTGTTCAAGGGCCACAACAAGATGCGCATCTTCCAGGAAGAGATCTTCGGCCCCGTGCTGGCCGTGACCACCTTCAAGGACGAGGCCGAAGCCCTGGCCATTGCCAACGACACGCTGTACGGCCTGGGCGCCGGTGTGTGGAGTCGCAACGGCAATGTGGCCTACCGCATGGGCCGCGCCATCAAGGCCGGGCGGGTGTGGACCAACTGCTACCACGCCTACCCCGCGCATGCGGCGTTTGGCGGCTACAAGGAATCGGGCATTGGGCGTGAGACGCACAAGATGATGCTGGACCACTATCAACAGACCAAGAACCTCTTGGTTTCGTACTCGGAAAACAAGCTGGGCTTCTTCTAAGGGGTGGCGGTCCAAAAACCGTCCCTGGCGTCGTTGCTCCGTCTTGCCGTAGCGTTGCTACTGTCTGCGACGGAGACGCCTAGCCAGGAACGGTTTGTGAACCGCTGGAAACGCTGCTGGCGGCGCGTTGTTCCAACGCGCCGCTTTTGCTTCTTTTGCATTGCACGCTGGAGACAACCATGGTCGAAAAAGTCATCGCCACCCCTGCCGCGCTGGAGCTTGTGGCCTTTCTGCAAGCAAAGCATGGCCCTGCGCTCATGTTTCACCAGAGTGGCGGCTGCTGCGACAACAGCGCAGCCAACTGCTATCTGCCGGGTGAGATCACGATGGGTGCAGGCGATGTGTACCTGGGCGACATCGGTGGCTGCCCGTTCTACATCGGGCGCGCGCAGTACGAGACCTGGAAGCACACGCAGCTCATCATCGATGTGATCGAAGGCACGGGCGGCACGTTTTCGCTGGAGGGGCCGGAGGGCAAGGCCTTTCACACGCGCTCGCGGGTGTTCACCGACGCGGAACTGGCCGAACTGGGCATTGCGCGCGGGCCTGCGGCCTGAGCGCCCTGGGGGTCTAAATCGGCTCCTTGAGAGGTTTTCTGGACATCAGGGGCTGGTAGCGCTAGTGAAATATGCCTTGGTAGCTATTGAATTCGTAGCGCCGCCATGGCACCACGGCCACCCGCTTCATCCCGCAGGCGGAACACCGACACCACCTGCACCAGATCTTCGGCCTGGTTCTTGAGGCTGCTGGCGGCGGCGGCCATCTCTTCGACCAGTGCAGCGTTCTGCTGGGTCACTTGGTCCATCTGCGTCACGGCCTCGCCCACCTGGGCCACGCCCAGGGACTGTTCGTGGCTGGCGGCGCTGATCTCGCCCACGATGTCGGTCACGCGGCGGATGGCGCCCACCACCTCGCTCATCGTGGCGCCGGCGCGGTCCACCAGGGCGCTGCCCTGGGCCACGCGCTCCACGCTGGCGCTGATGAGCGTCTTGATCTCGCGCGCGGCCTCGGCACTGCGCCCGGCCAGGCTGCGCACCTCGCTCGCCACCACCGCAAAGCCCCGGCCTTGCTCGCCCGCGCGGGCCGCCTCCACCGCAGCGTTCAGCGCCAGGATGTTGGTCTGGAACGCGATGGAGTCGATCACGCCGATGATGTCGGAGATCTTCTGCGACGAGGCGTTGATGCCGTGCATGGTGTCCACCACCTGCGCCACCACTTCACCGCCCTGCACGGCCACGGTGCTGGCATTGGCGGCCAGCTGGCTGGCCTGCTGGGCACTGTCGGCGTTCTGGCGCACGGTGGCGTTGAGCTGCTCCATGGACGCGGCGGTTTCTTCCAGCGCGCTGGCCTGGCTCTCGGTGCGGGCCGACAGGTCGGTGTTGCCCTGGGCAATCTGCACGCTGGCCGTGGCCACGCTTTCTGACCCGCTGCGCACGTTGCGCACCACCTGTGTGAGTTGTGTGCGCATCTGCTGCAACGCCTCCAGCAACTGACCCACCTCGTTGGTGCCATGGGCAATGGGGGCGCCGCTCAGGTCTCCCTGCGCCACAGCGCGTGACAGCGCCACGGCCTGCGACAGCGGCCCGGTCATGGAGCGCACGAACACCAGCGCCATTGCACTGGTGGCCGACAGCGTGATGACCAGGGCCAGCGCCACCCACAGCAGGTTGCGCTGCAGCCCCGCCACGCGCGCCTGCAGCGCCTGGTCCAGGCTGGTCATCGACAGGTTGTTGAGCGCGTTCAGCGCCTCGATGGTGCGGGTGAACGCGTCAAAGTAATCCTTGGACGGCAGCTGCAGCTCCGTGGCGTTGAGGATGTCGCGCTCCACCATCTGCAGCGACTGCTGGATCTGCCCTTGCACGGCCTGCACGCTGCTGCCCAGCGCGCGCTGCAGCTCGGCATTGCCCTGCAGGGCGCGGTCCAGCCCCCGGAAGGTGTCGCCCTGCAGCTCGGCCACGCGCTGCTGCAGCACCAGCAGCTGGCCCTTGCCCTGGGGCGTGAGCTCGCGCTTGCCCAAGGCGCTGGCGCCCTGGGCGCGCAGCATGCCCAGCTTTTCCCCCAGCATGGGGGCTTGGGCCAGCGACGCCTGCACCAGCGCGTGGGTGTCGGCCTCGGGGTCGATCTGCAGGCCATAGGCATGCACCAGCGCCTCGTTGAGCTGCAGCAGCGTTGCGATGAGCTGGGTGTGCTGCGCCGTGCTTTGCACCTGTTCGATGCTGCGCGCGGCCACGGCCTGCTCCAGGGTGCGCCAGGTCTGCTGCGCCTGGGTCCAGGCCGCCATCTGCGCCGCAGGCACCTTGGCGGCGGCAAAGCGGGCGCTCACGTCGTCCAGGGCGGTGTTGACCGCATCGCGCGCGGCAGGGCGGCGCGCGGCCAGCGACTCGTCACCCCCCAGCATGCCCACCGACAGGCCCCGGTGCACCTGCATGCGCTGCACCAGCAGCGTGAGCGCCTGGGCGGGGGCCACGCCCTGCGCTTCCAGGCGCGCGTGGTCGATGGCGTGGAGGGAGTCGCGCACCACCAGGAAGGTGGGCAAGGCGCTCATCATGAGCCCGATGGTCCCCAGGATGAGGAATTTTTCGAGCAGGTTCAACCGGTGAAGCAATGACATGGCAATGGACGCAGGCCACACGGCGTGCGCTTTAGAGTAGGCCCCAGGGGCGGGTGTCGGCACCGCCGACTGGAGGGCGGCCCTCCTGAGGGCCGAACGGAATGTCCCGCAATGTAGGGACGTGTCCACAGTAGGGTTTTGACTCAGGTCAAGTCACGCAGAGCTTCGCCCCCGTGGCTTGACGGCGTGCACTGGCCTGCGTGCCGGTATGGGGGAGGCTGCACCGGCCGGGGCGCTGGAGAATAATGAACGCTTCCCCATCCTTTGGAGCCCCTGGCATGCACTCGATCACCCTGCGCTTCCTGGCGTCCCAGACGACCCTGCCCCAGGCGGGCCGCGTACCCGGTGGCACGGTGCTGCGCTGGGTGGATGAGGCTGGATTTGCCTGCGCCAGCGCCTGGGCCCAGGGGGATTGCGTGACCGAGTTTGTGGGCGGAGCCCACTTTGTGCGCCCTATCTGGCCGGGCAATCTGGTAGAGGTGCACGCGCGCCTGGCTTACACCACCGATACCAGCATGTGCCTGGCGGTGGAGGTGCGCAGCGGCGCCGTACACGGCGCGCCGCTGGAGGATGTGGTGCACTGCGTGGCCGTGTACACCGCCGTGGATGCCAGCGACCAGCCGCGCACCGTGGACAAATGGAGCCCCGAGACCCCCGGCGACATTGCGCTGGCCCAGCGCGTGAAGGCCCACATCGACGCAGCGCGCGCGGCGCAATGAGCGGCGCTGCACAGGCCGCATCCGCCACCAGCCCGCTGCGTGCGCGCGACCTGCTCGCGGCGCTGGTGGTGGTGATCCTCTGGGGCGTGAACTTTGTGGCGATGAAGTGGGGGCTGCGCAGCTTCAGCCCCTTCCAGCTGGGCGCCGCGCGCTACCTGTGTGCAGCGCTGCCGCTGGTGCTGCTGGTGCGCCCGCCGCGCATGCACTGGCGCTGGGTGCTGCTGTTCGGCTTGTTCCAGGGCGTTGGGCAGTTCGGCTTTTTGTTCATGGGACTCAAGGTGGGCATGACGGCCGGGCTGGCCAGCGTGCTGCTGCAGACCCAGGTGTTCTTCACGGCGCTGCTGGGCTTTGCGCTGTTGCGCGAGCGGCCGGGGCTGCCGCTGCGCGTGGGCATGGGGCTGGCCGCGCTGGGGCTGGTGTGTTTTGCGATGAACTATGTGGGTCCGGGGTCGGGCATGGGGGTGGCGGCAGCCACCACGCTGGCGGGCCTGCTGCTCACGCTGTGTGGCGCGGCGATGTGGGCGTCGTCCAACATCGTGGCGCGGCTGGCGCAGCAGCACAGCCCGGGGTTTGATCCGTTGGCCTTTGTGATCTGGAGCAGCCTGGTGCCGGTGCTGCCGTTCATGGCGCTGTCCGCCCTGTTCGACCCTGACGCCGCGCGCTGGCTGCAGTGGCAGACGCTGGCCAGCGTGCCGCTGCTGTCATGGGCCGCCGTGGCCTACCTGGGCTGGGCCGCCACCATCGTGGGCTACGCGCTGTGGACCAACCTGCTGCAGCGCTACCCCGCCAACCGCGTGGCGCCGTTCAGCCTGGCGGTGCCGGTGGTGGGCCTCACCGCAGGCTGGCTGCTGCTGGACGAGGGCGTGGCGCCCTGGCAGTGGGCGGGCATTGCGCTGGTGGTGGCCGCGCTGGCCTGTGTGGTGCTGGGGCCCAGACTACAAGCCAAAATGGCCGGTAGCGCTGGTTGAATATGCCACAGCAGCTATCAATTAGATAGCATTCAGCTACCGCACCGGCTACAGCAACCTGCGCCGCGCAAAGCGCACCACGGTCACCCCGGCACGTGCCTGGCGCACCGAGGGCATGACCAGCACGCAGTCGTCGTACGGAGTGACCACCGGCACGCCGTCGTTGTCGCCAATCACCGTGCCCGCCTTCTCGAACACTTCCAGGCCCGTGTACGGCGCCACGAAGCGGAAGGCGCTGCTGGTGGCGACCACGGGGCCGGTCACCTCCAGCGCCCACTGGCGCGGTGCGTCGGGCAGGCGCCAGCCGGGCAGCTGCTGCGCCAGCGCGTCGGCGCTCAGGGCGCCAGACTGCTCGATGAAGCGCACACACTGGTCCTGCGCCACAGCGCGGCTGGCCGGGTCGCCATGGAAGCCACATTCGATGAGCAGCGAGCGGGTGTCGTTGTCGTCCAGGTTGCCAAACCGGCCGTAGTCGCGCATGCGCACGCCGTCCTTGTGGCCGGCGTCCACCACGATGTGTTCGGGCGAGCGCATGGCACGCGCCAGCGCCAGGTTGCGCGGCTGGATGCCGGTGAGCAGCAGCGGCGCTGAGGGCTCGTGCATGGAATGGATGTCGAGCAGCCAGTCGGCCTGTGCCACCCACGGGCGCAGCGCGGCGGCGCGGCGGCGCTCGTTGGTGTCGGCCGCATCGATGCGCTCGTCCAGCCACTGGCGGTTGAGGTCTTCGTCGGTGAAGCGCGAGGCGTCGTGGTTGCCGGGGTCAAACCGGTCGAAGGCGTCGAGGTTGCAGAACGCAAGCGTGAGCGTGCCCTGCTGCGGGCGCACACCGGCGTCGAGCAGGCCTTTGAGCGCCCAGGCGCCGCACAGCTCGTTGCCATGCACCAGGGCGCTGATCATCACGTGGCGGCCGGGCCGGCCCGAGTCGAAGTGCCACACGCCTTCGGTGCCGGTGTTGCCAACACGCCAGGCGCTGATGTCGGGGGCGGGCAGCGCAAACACCAGGGGTTGCACGGATGCGGGGGGGAGAGTGCTGCTGCTCATTCTTCGATCTTGGCGAATTCAACAATCTTCTTGTACTTGGCCACTTCGGTGGTCAGGAACTGGTCGATGTTCACGGTGGGCGAGGCCACGGTGGAACCGCTGGCTTCCATCTTCTTGCGGAAGTCCGGCGATTGCAGGCTGTCGGCCAGTGCCTTCTTGAGCTTGTCGGTCACCGGCTTGGGCAGGTTGGCCGGTGCCATGAGCGCAAACCACACGCTGATGTCCACGTTCTTGTACTGCGGCGACTCGGCCAGCGCGGGGATGTCGGGCGTGGTGGCAGAGCGCTTGGCCTCGGTGGTGCCCAATGCAATCACCTTGCCGCTCTTGATGTGCGGCAGGCCGCTGGAGAGCACGAACACGCCGTACTCCAGGTTGTTGCCCATGAGGTCGCTGGTGAGCGGCGCCACGCCCCGGTAGGGGATGTGGGTCATGAACAGCTTGCCTTGCTCCTTCACGGCCTCGCCCGCCAGGTGCAGCGCCGTGCCCACGCCCGAGCTGCCGTAGCTGAACTTGCCGGGGTTCTTGGACACCTTCTGCGTGAACTCCGCCATGTTCTTGACGCCCGCGCCGGTGGAGGCCACCAGCACCAGCGGCTGGGAGGCAATGAGACCGATGGCGGTGAAGTCCTTGATGTCGTACTTGACCTTCTTGGTCACGAGCTTGTTGATGGCGATCTCGTTGTTGGCGCCCACCAGCAGGGTGTAGCCGTCGGGTGCGGCGTTGGCCACCTTCTGCGCACCGATCGCGCCACCGGCACCGCCCAGGTTCTCGATCACCACCGGCACGCCGAGCTTGTTGCCCAGCTCGGTGGCCACCGTGCGCGCGGTCAGGTCGGTGCTGCCGCCGGGCGGATAGCCCACCACGATGGTGATGGGCTTGCTGGGGTAGGCGTCTTGCGCGATGGCAGGGGCAGCGAGAACGGCCAGGCCGCACAGCAGTGCAGCACGGCGCAGGGGACGGACGGTGGTCATGGTGAAACTCCTTGGCAAAGGCGTGGGGCTGAATGGGGCGGGTGAGGTATGGATTGGATTGTGAAAAACCGGCCCCTGGCTGTTGGTGCCAAAACGGCACCAGGTCGTGCTGATTCACGATGCCTGCCACGGGGAAACCCGCAGGTCTCTCACCGTGGACGCGCGCTCATCAGCGCTGCGCCAGGGCCTTCCACAGCGCCTCGGCCAGCGGCCCCAGGCGGCGCTTGGGGCGATACAGGCGCACGTCAAAACGCACCTCCATGCGGGCGTCACCCGCCAGCGCGAGGCGCTGGGCCTTGCAGTCGGCAAACACCATGGACCAGGGCAGCCACGCAACGCCCAGGCCTTTTTGCACGTATTCGTAGTGGGCGTCGGCCGAGTCGCACTCCACCACGCGCTGCAGCCGGGGCGCATGGGGGTTGTGCGCCAGGTGGTCTTCCACCAGCCGCCCCAAGGCCAGCTGGGGGGCGTAGGCCAGGTAGGGCACCAGCGTGGCGTCGGGCCCGAACCGGTGCAACGCCTGCCCCTGCGCCGTGGCGCGCGAGACGGGCACCAGCCGGTCGGAGGCCACCGTCAGGTGCGTGAACTGCCGTGCATCGAGCCGGATGGCCAGGGCCGGGTGGTGGTACACGAGCGAAAAATCGGCCTCGTTGCGCTCCAGCATGCCCACGGTGTCGGCCAGCGCCCGGGTGCGAATGCACAGCTCGCCGCCTTGCAAAATGGGCTGCAGGCGCACCAGCCAGTCGGCCACCACGGTGCGCGCCAAGGTGCGGCCCGTGGCCAGGGTCACGGTGCGGGCCTGCCGCCCGGCCAGGCTTTGCAGCTCTTCGTGTGACTGGGTGAGGCTACGGGCCAGGTGGCCGGCGGTCTCCAGAAAACTCTGCCCGGCGGGCGTGAGGGTGACCGGGCCACCGCTGCCGCGCTCCACCAGCGGCGTGCCAGCCCAGGCCTCCAGCGCGCGGATGCGCCGGCCAAACGCGGGGTGGGTCACATGCCGCAGCTCCGCCGCGCGGGTGAAGCTGCGCTCCTGCGCCAGCACGATGAAGTCTTCCAGCCATTTCAACTGCATCGTCGGCTCCTGAAGGGGCGGCTGTCCGGTCGGTGGGCTGGTGCCTGGGCTGTGCCAGCCCCGTTAGAGGACCAGACACCGCGGTCGGAGTGAGAGCGCTCAGCCCCGGGCAGCTTCCAGAACGCCTCGGGTGCGCACGGCTTCTGCACGCGCGGCCGCAGCAAAGTCCTCGCCTTTGGACGCGTAAAGAATGGCCCGCGACGAGTTCACGATGATCGGCCCGTCACTGCGCAGCCCGGCGCGCACGGTGGCGGCGGCATCACCACCCTGGGCACCCACGCCCGGAATCAGCAGCGGCAGCGTGGGCGCGATGGCACGCACGCGCTCGATCTCCTGCGGGTAGGTGGCGCCCACCACCAGGCCGAGCTGGCCGTTCTTGTTCCAGGGGCCTTGCGCCAGACGCGCCACATGCTCGTACATGAGCGGCTGGCCCTCGACGCTGGCCAGGCGCTGGGTCTGCAGGTCGTCGCCGCCGGGGTTGGAGGTGCGGCAGAGCAAAAACGCGCCCTTGCCGTGGTAGGCCAGATAGGGCTCGATGGAGTCGAAGCCCATGAAGGGCGACAGCGTGACGGCATCGGCACCGTAGCGCTCGAAGGCCTCCTTGGCGTACTGCTCGGCCGTGGAGCCGATGTCGCCGCGCTTGGCGTCCAGGATCACCGGCACCTGCGGCGCGTTGGCCCGCATGTGCTGCATCAGGCGTTCGAGCTGGTCCTCGGCACCATGCGCGGCAAAGTAGGCGATCTGTGGCTTGAAGGCACACACCAGGTCGGCGGTGGCGTCCACGATGGCCGCGCAAAAGTCATAGATCTTGCGGGGGTCGCCCTGCATCGCGGCGGGAAACCGCGTGGGTTCAGGGTCCAGGCCCACGCACAGCAGGGAGTTGTTCTGTGCCGTGGCGTCGCGCAGCATGTCGGTGAAGTTCATGGGGCGTGATTTTAGGTGGGTGGGCACGGGATGCCCCCGCCGGGGACCGTGATCGTCAAGGAGAGGCTCTGCGAAGCGGAGGTTTCGGGCACCCCGGGGCGTGCCACCGGGCAACAAAAAAGGCCGTCGAGACGGCCTTTTTGCGGTGACACAGGGAGCAACAAGTCCCTGGTGAGAACGAACGATCAGCGGGGCACAGCCAGCAGGCGTTGCACGTCGCGGTCGTTGGGCAGCGCGTAGTCGTAGCCACGCACGATGCGGCTGTCTTCGGTGCGCACGAGCTTGAGGCTCACGTAGGTGTAGTTGGCGGCCGCAGAGTAGGTACCCACCAGCACCAGCGAGGCATTGTGGTTGCGGGCAATGTCCTTGATCTCACGCGACAGCAGCAGCTCGCCCTGGCCTTCGCGCACGAACACGTCACCGCGCAGCTTGATTTCCTTCACGTTGAAGCCGCTGGCCGCCATGCTGGTGGCGTACTGCTCGGACAACGTGCGGCCCAGCGGGGCGGCGCGGCTGAGGTCGTTGACGTTGACCACGGTGGCCACGAGCACGGGCCCGCCACCCAGCGAGTTCATGTCGAAACCGGTGGTCAGCTTGCTCACCGCGTCGCGGCTGCTCTGGATGAACTGGCTGCTGGCGGCTTCCTGGTAGGTGGGCTCGACGCGCACCGGCGCAGCGTTGTTGGCGCAACCGGCCAGCACCGCGCCGGCCAGCACCGTCAGAAGAAGTGCGGGGGTTTTCATTGCGAGACAACCTTCATGTTGACGTTCTTGTACGAGGGGCGCGTGAACAACGGGGTGTCAGCGTTTTCCAGGTAGTACACGTCGGTCTTGCGAGCCAGGTACTGGCCGCCGCGCGTGACAGTGGTGGTCAGGATCAGCTCGGTGTTGGTCGGGCCACCAGAGTTGATGCTGTTGGCATAGTCGGCGGCGATCGACAGACCCAGGCCTGCGGCCAGCTGGGCGTCGATGTGCTCATGGCGCAGACCGTACGCGGCAAACAGGCCTGCAGCAAGCATGGTGAACTGACCAGGGATGAAATGCGGGCGGTCGCTGTTGTGGCGCACGACCTGGATACCGTAGGAGACTTCCAGGGCCTGGCCCAGGTTCTGCTGCACCACGGCGCCGTTCTGGACCAGTTTGGTGATCAGGAACTCGCGGAAGGCGGTTTCAAACTGCGTGGCATTGGCGGGCAATGACACATGCAGGGGGGTGTTGGGGGCCACGCCGGCCTTGTCCAGGGTGCTCAGCGTCTGATTGACCACATCGCGCGAGACCAGGTCCCAATGTCCGGCGGAGCGAACCTTGGGCTGCGAGGTGTACTCGAAATTTTCCGCGACGGGAATAGGCGCCCTCTGTGCGCACCCCACCAAAGTTGCCACAGCGCCAGCCAGCACGGCCAAGCTGATTGCCTTTGAAAACGACATGATTCCCTCCTACGGACTGAATTTGCGAGGATCCGAACAGATGCGACCCGCACGATTGAAAAATAATTCTGGGCGGTATCCTCAACAAAAACAAGAAAAAATTACGCTAACTACGCTCCGGCGTACACAGTTCGTTGTTTTTGGTCACAGTTGTGTGCCGATGCAAGGCGTGTAAGCAGGCAGAGCCACCTTTGCGGTGGCCCGCCTTGCATTTGCTTACACGGAAGCGGCTGCGCGCTGCTCCAGGATGTCGAAAGCGGGCAGCTTTTTGCCTTCCAGCACTTCCAGGAAAGCGCCGCCACCGGTGGAGATGTAACCCACTTGCTTGTCGATGCCGTACTTCGCGATGGCGGCCAGCGTGTCGCCACCGCCCGCGATGCTGAAGGCCGAGGATTCGGCAATCGCCTTGGCGAGTTGCTTGGTACCGTTCTCAAAAGCGGCAAACTCGAACACGCCCACGGGGCCATTCCAGACGATGGTGCCAGCAGACTTGAGCTGGGCCGCGAGGCGGGCAGCCGTCTCGGGGCCGATGTCCAGGATCATGTCGTCGGGCGCCACGTCCGTGGCGGCCTTCACCGTGGCGGGGGCATCCGCAGCAAATGTCTTGGCCACGACCACGTCCGTGGGGATCGGCACCTCGGCGCCACGCGCCTTCATGGCAGCCATCACGGACTTGGCGGCGTCCAGCAGATCGGGCTCAGCCAGACTCTTGCCGATGGGCAGGCCTGCCGCCAACATGAAGGTATTGGCAATGCCGCCGCCCACGATGAGCTGGTCCACCTTGTCGGCCAGGCTTTGCAGGATGGTGAGCTTGGTGGACACCTTGGAGCCCGCCACGATGGCTGCCAGCGGGCGCTGGGGATGCGCCAGGGCCTTGGTCAGGGCATCGATCTCGGCCGACAGCAGCGGGCCAGCGCAGGCAATGGGGGCGTACTGCGCGATGCCGTAGGTGGTGCCTTCGGCGCGGTGGGCGGTGCCAAACGCGTCGTTCACGAAGATATCGCACAGCGCGGCCATCTTGCGTGCGAGCTCCTCTTTGTTTTTCTTCTCGCCCACGTTCAGGCGGCAGTTTTCCAGCAGCACGATCTGGCCGGGTGCCACTTGCACACCGTCCACCCAGTTGGCGACCAGCGGCACTTCACGGTCCAGCAGTTCGGCCATGCGCTGGGCCACGGGGGCCAGGGAGTCTTCGGGTTTGAATTCGCCTTCAGTCGGCCGGCCGAGGTGGCTGGTGACCATGACGGCGGCACCAGCGTCCAACGCCATGCGGATCGCGGGAATGGAGGCACGGATGCGGGTGTCTTCAGTGATGTTGCCGGCGTCGTCTTGCGGCACGTTCAGGTCGGCGCGAATGAAGACGCGCTGGTTGCGGGCCTTGCCCTGGGCGCACAGATCGGAAAAGCGAAGGATGTTCATGGGGGAAGGTTTCCTGGAGGGGCCGGTGGATCAGGGGCGCCATTTTAGGCGGCCCTGCTGACGCGGCCGCCCGCCGCCAGCACCTACCAGCCCCAGCCGATGTGCAGTGGCAGATACACCGCCATGCCCACCAGAATGGTGCCCAGGATGCCCCGGCGCCAGAAGTAGTACACGCTGGCGAACAGCACGGCCGGCAGGCGTGCGTCCATGAAGGTGTCGATCAACTCGCCCTGCACCATGAGGATCTCGGGTGCAATGACGGCGGTGAGCGCGGCCAGCGGAGCATATTTAAGGCCCCGCTTGAGCCAGTCGGGCAGGGGCAGCTCACGCTCCGGGATCATGAAAAAAGAGCGTGACACCACCGTGATCACCGCCAGGCCCACAGTGGCCAGCAAGGGATAGCTCCAGGACCAGCTCATGGGTGGCGTTCCTCGCGCAGCGGCACCACATCGCCCGCCTCGACATGCTCACACTCCTCGGGCGGCATGACGCTGTCAGCGGGCACCAGCAGCAACTCGGGTTGGCGACGGCGGCGGTCCACGGCCTCCATCAGCAGTCCCGCGGCCACGGCGGCCGCCAGCGCCACCAGGATGTTGAGCTTGAGCGGCAAGGCAAACGCAGCAATCGCCGCGGTCGCTGCAACGCCCGTGGCGAGCCAGGTGGCCCGGTCGAACAGCAGGGACAGCAGCACGCCCAGCAAGGCCAGCACCCCTGCAAAACCCAGCCCCCAGGACAAGGGCACCGCGTTGGCCAGCAGGATGCCGGCGATGGACGGCACCTGCCAAGCTAGCCAGTTGGTGGAGGCCGCGCCCCAGAAATACGGCACCTGCTCTGGGGCCGGCCGGGGTTCCGGAAAGCGCTTCATGAACGCCACATAGATCACGTCCCCGCTGAAATACCCCACGGCCAGGCGCTGGCGCAGCGGCAGGTGCGCAAAGTAGCTGCGCCACATGCTGCTGAAAATCACAAACCGCAGGTTGACGCAGGCGGCCGTGAGCCACACCACCCACAGCGGCGCACCCACGGACAGCAGCGGAATGACGGCGAGCTGGGCGCTGCCGGCATACACCAGCAGCGACATGAACACGGCCATGCCGACCGACATGCCACTTTTGACCATGGCCACCCCGGTGACCAGCCCCCAGGCTGCAATGCCCAACGAGGTACCGGCCATGTCGATGGCGGCCATGCGGAAGGAGGGGTGGCGCAGTGTCCGGCCCAGCGCGGCAGACACGCTCATGCAGGGTTTGCGCCCAGCACCATGCCCGGCTGCAGGTCAAAGCCGCGCAAGAAATCAGCCGCCGCCAGCCGCTTGCCACCCGCCCGCTGCAGCGTGGTCAGGCGCAACGCCGTGCCGCTACCGCATGCGACGGTCACTCCCGCGCCATCCGCAGCCAAAATCTGCCCGGAGCGCTGGTCAGATATGCCTTGAACGCTATCAATTGCATAGCTCCAGATCTTGATCGTCTCGCCGTTGCACTCGGTGCTGGCCCCCGGGAAGGGATCGAACGCGCGAATGCGCTGGCCAATGACTGCGGCAGGCAGTGTCCAGTCGATCGTGCTCTCGGCCTTTTCGATCTTGTGGGCGTAGGTGATGCCGTCTGCCGGTTGCGGCACAGCAGTGAGGCCACCGCAGGCGGCCAGCTCCAGCGCCTCGACGATCATGCGACCGCCCAGCGCGGCCAGGCGGTCGTGCAGGGTGGCTGTCGTATCGCCCGGGGCAATAGGCAGGCGCTCGGTCAGCAGCATGTCGCCCGTGTCCAGCCCTGCATCCATCTGCATGATGGTGACGCCGGTTTCGGCATCGCCTGCCTCGATGGCGCGGTGAATGGGGGCGGCGCCGCGCCAGCGCGGCAGCAGGCTCGCGTGGATGTTCAGGCAGCCCAGGCGCGGTAGATCCAGGATCCACTGCGGCAGGATCAGCCCGTAGGCGGCCACGACCATCACATCGGCCTGGGCTGCGAGCAGGGCTTCGCGCGCAGCGGCGGCATCGTAGGGGTACTTGCCATCCAGGCGCAGGCTGCGGGGCTGTGCGACAGCAATGCCGTGCTCCAGTGCGCATTGCTTCACAGGCGAAGCCTGCAGCTTCATGCCACGGCCAGCGGGGCGATCCGGTTGCGTCAGGACCAGTGGAACGGTGAAGCCTGCAGACAACAGCCGCTCCAGGGCCACACGGGCGAATTCGGGGGTACCAGCAAAAATGACTCTCATGAAAGCAGATAGCGGCTCAGGTGGGCGCGGGACTCAGTGGCCCAGCGGGACCACCCATCCAGTCAATCGCGCGCGTTGTCAAAATTCGGCAGTTCGTCGGTGAACAACACCTGGCGCACCACCCCTTGGCGATCCAGGTGCACATGGGCCTGTCGCAGGTCCGAGTTCTGCCGGAAGCGGTAGGTCCAGATATCACCATCAAAGCGCGCCACCTGCTCGACACGCAAGGGCATTCCGAAGGTGTTTTGCAGGTCGGCGCGGGTCCAGGTGCCCACGGGCAGGTTCTCGAATCGCTGCTGCGTGAGCACCTGCTCGTTGCGCACCAGCCGGCCACTGACATCAAAGTCGAGGTTGTAGGCGGCAAACCCGGCGGGTAATTCCGAGTACAGCAGCCGCTCGCCAGAGGGCAGCGCTATCGTGGCGGTTGGCGGGCCCAGGCGAGCGATCACTTCGGCCCGCAACGCGCCGGGCCGTTCACGGGCCGGCAGCACACAGCCCGCCAACTGGCAAGCCAGCGCAACCAGCGCCAGCACTCTGACGCCCCAGCGGACGCAGAGCGCTGCGCGCATCACCCGCGCGCCTCCCGCTGCTGCTTGACCATCTTGGTCTTGATGCGGTTGCGCTTGAGGGGGGAGAGGTATTCCACAAACACCTTGCCCATGAGGTGGTCCATCTCGTGCTGGATACAGACCGCCAGAAGGCCATCGGCCTCGATCACGCGGGACTGGCCCTGGGCGTCCAGCGCCCGCACATGCACGGCATCAAACCGCTCCACCCCGTCATAAATGCCAGGCACCGAGAGGCAGCCTTCTTCGTTCAGGTGCTTTTCGGCGCTGGTCCAGACCAGCTCGGGGTTGATCAGCACCAGGGGCTGATCGCGCTCCTCCGACACGTCGATGACCACCAGCCGCTCATGCACGTCCACCTGGGTGGCCGCCAGGCCAATGCCGTGCGCGTCGTACATCGTGGCCAGCATGTCGGCCACCAGCGTGCGGATGCGGTCGTCCACCGCCTGGACGGGGCGGGCGACCTTGTGAAGCCGGGGGTCCGGGTAACAGAGAATGGGAAGGATTGCCATGGCTGCAGGTAAGAGATGTCGCTATTTTCGCCACTTTTGCGGCCTACTGCCGCCCTGCGAGCCAATAATCGTTGCCGAATCAAGGGCTTGAGCAGAGAATCTAAGAAGCTTTGTAACGTATTTGCCCGGCCGCACGCCTGCTTTGTGCGCCGAGGTGCCAGCGAGGGGGCGTTTCCCAATGCATGAGAAAAGGAACAACATGACGGCATTCACCAGCGTGCGGCGGACCGCCCTGGGCGCGCTCACCATCATTGCTGGCGCCCTGCTGGTCATGCCGGCCCAGGCGCAGAACTACCCCATTTCCAGCGGCCAGCGCGCCACAGCGCAGCAGGTGTCCGAGCGGGGTGTACCGCTGGAAGAGCTGGCGCCCAACGCCCCAGACACCTACACCGTCAAGCGGGGCGACACGCTCTGGGGCATTTCGGGCATGTACCTCAAGCGCCCATGGCGCTGGCCCGAGCTCTGGGGCATGAACCTCAAGACCATCCCCAACCCACACCTGATCTTTCCTGGCCAGACGCTTTACCTTATCAAAGAAGGCGGCTACGCCCGCCTGAGCACCAGCCGCTCCAGCGAACCCGAGACCGTGCGCATCTCGCCCCGCACCCGTAGCGATAGTTTGGCTGATTCCGCGTTGCCCACACTCAAGCAGCACCTCATCGAGCCCTTCCTGGTCGAGCCGCTCGTGGTGGACGAGCAAGTGCTGCTGAGCGCCCCGCGCGTGATCGCGACGACGGAAGAGCGCGTGCTGATGGCGGCAGGCGACCGTGTTTATGTGCGTGGGGACGCCGCGTCGCCAATGCTGGCAGAAGCGGGCGAACCCCGGTACTACCGTGTTTTCCGCAATGCCGTGGCGCTCAAGGACCCCGTGACGGCCGAAGTGCTGGGATACGAAGCCCAGTACCTGGGCAAAGCGGAACTGGTGCGTGGCGAGTCGTTCGAAGAAATTCCGAACGGCAAGGGTGGATACACGGCGGAATACATCCCCGCCACCGTGGATCTGTCGGCCACCAAGGAGGAAGTCCGCGCGGGCGACCGCCTGCTGCCTGCACCCGCCCGCCCGTTCCTGAGCTACACCCCACGAGCCCCCGAGATGGAAGTGGATGCACGCGTGGTGTCCATTTATGGCAGTTCGGCCGTGGCCTATGCAGCCCAAAATCAGGTGGTAGCCATCAATATGGGTTCGCAGGACGGACTGGAGCCTGGCCATGTGCTCAGCCTGCTCACCAAGGGCGACCGCATCAAGGACATGACCGACAGCAACAGGGCGATGGTCAAGCTGCCCAGTGAAATCAACGGCACTGCCATGGTGTTCCGCACCTTCGAGCGCGTGTCCTATGTGCTGCTGCTGGAAATCCGCAACGGTGTGCGCGTCGGCGACCGCTTGGTCAACCCCAAGTAACGCTGAGGGCCGGTAGTACGTATCGCCGCGCGGGGTTCCTGCGCTGCGGTAGTCACGTTGCCGCGCCGTACTGGTATCCATGGACCACGACGAACTCGGCGCCTGGCTGCGGCTGACCTTGACGCCAAGCATTGGCAACGGGGCCGCGCGGCGTCTGCTGGCACGCTTTGGCTTGCCGCAATCCATCTTTCAGCAGACCGAAGCCGCCCTGCAACTCTGTGTGCCCGCCGCGCAGGCCAAGGCGTTGCGCGAGATTCCGCAGGGGTGGGAAGCCCTGTGGCAGACCACCGCCCAATGGCTTGCCAGTGCTGTGCCACAAGGCCCCGCGCGCGCCATCGTGAGCCTGGGCGACCTGCGCTATCCGCAGGCCTTGCTGGACACGGAAGACCCACCGCTGCTGCTCTACCTCATGGGCCCGGCATCACTGCTGGAGCACCAGCCTTTTCCCAGCGATCGGTGTCTCGCTGTGGTCGGGAGCCGCAACCCCACCGCCCAGGGCGCAGAGAACGCTCGCCAGTTTGCCCGGGCGCTGCACAGCGCAGGCTTGACCATCGTGTCGGGGCTTGCGCTGGGGGTAGACGCTGCCGCCCATGAAGGCGCGCTGGACTTGGCGACGCCCCCTTGCGCGAGGGCCGCCACCATCGCCGTGGTAGGCACCGGGCTCGACCGCGTGTATCCGCGCAAGAACCTGGACCTGGCCCATCGCATTGCCGCACACGGACTGATCGTCAGCGAGTACCCCCTGGGCACTCCACCGCTGCCAGGCAACTTTCCCAAACGCAACCGCATCATTTCGGGCCTCTCGCAGGGCACGCTGGTGGTGGAAGCCGCACTTGCATCGGGCTCGCTGATCACAGCCCGCATGGCGGCCGAGCAGGGGCGTGAAGTGTTTGCCATTCCAGGTTCCATTCATGCACCGCAGTCACGCGGCTGCCATGCGCTGATCCGTCAAGGCGCCAAGCTGGTGGAGTCTGCCCAGGATGTACTGGAAGAACTCAAGATCCCCGCCACCACTATGTCCGGCCTGCCCCACGAAGGCGCGAACGCCGGGGGAGTCGCCATATCGGACGGTAGCGAAGACCCCGTGCTTGCCGCCTTGGGTTACGACCCCATGGGGCTGGATGCTCTGGTCGCCCGCACGGGCATGGGCGCATCGGCCTTGCAGGTGGCCCTGCTGGAACTGGAACTCGATGGCAGCATTGCGCGGTTGCCGGGGGGGTTGTTTCAACGGGTCGGCAGGGGCTAGCTGATCGCTCCGTGATCGCCCGGGGTCAGAGGGGCGCAACGGATGCCAACACGCATCCCGGATAAGCGCCTGTTGACGATCTCACAGGAGATCTCACACAGGCACTGAGCAACGCCTTCGGGGGCTCAGTCCAGCAATCGTTCCGGGTTGGCGTCCAGCTTGGCCAGGGCATCGCGCGTGGCGCGCAGCGTGAGTCCTTCCTCGTCCTGGGCCACCAGCAAGCCAGCCTGCAGGTACGCCGCCAGGCGGCGCAACTGGATCAGGTAACTGCTGCCATCCACCGCAGCAAACAGGTGCAACTGCTTGCGCTGGCTTTGCCAGGCGTACTGCACCTGGGCCGATGCGCCGTTGTGGTCCAGCGTATACCAGGTGCCAGGCTGCAGATCCTGCGCCCAGGCCACCATGGCATCGTCCACCGGAGCACCGTTGTCAGCAATCACGTGGATGGACGAGGCGTCGATGCCCAGCATCATCTCGATGTTGTCCGCATTGAGCGGCATGTCACCCAGTGTGGCATCACTGATGAAGTCTTCGAGGTTGGCCAGGCGTTTGGCCATGGCATCGATGTGCGCCTGGGGAATAGACGCCGTCTTGGACAAAAAGGCGTCGGCCAGAGTGTCTGTCAACACTTTGACCTGCGCATCCTGCGCCGCGCCGTTCACACCCAGCAGGGTCAGCCCTTGGCGCAGGCGTTGCAGCAGCGCGGGCAGGTTCTGGATGACCTGGGCCCGGTCGCTGCGATTGGGTTTGGCGCTGGCGGCCCAGACGAGATCTGCTGCCGTGCGCTTGAAGGCCACCGTGTCGGCATGTTGAGGGCCATCCCGCACGGCCGACAGCGCCAGCACCTCGGCCCAGGTCTTGAACAGGAACTCGCGGATCTCGTCGCGCACCGGCATGTCGCGCAACATGGTGCGCAGCTCGATGGTGTACTGGATCGCCAGCGTTTCCCGTTGCTCGACCTGTTGGGCGACGCTCACCAGGCGCGAGGTGACCTGCTTTTCGGTCAGGAACTTGGCCAGGAATTTCTCGAACTCGTCATAGACGAGCTGGAAGACGCGGCGTCCGGTCTCGGGGTACTGCTCGATCACCTGCACCACACGGCGAATCTCGGCTTCCAACGCGCTGCCATTGATGCTGGTTGCGTCAAAACCGAGTACGCAGGCACCCATGCGATCGATCAGCTTGCGGGCGGGATGGTCGAGATTGCTGAAAAATTCGGGCTCAGCCAAGGCCACACGCAGCACCGGCACCTGCAGCCGGGCAAACCACACCCGCACGGCGGGCGGTATCCGGTCCTCTGCGAGGATGCTCTGGAACATCAACGCCACCACCTCGATGATGGCCTTCTCGCCCGAGGTGGTCGCTTTCTTCTTGAGTTCAGTGGAGCGCTCCCGCACGGCGCCCACCAACTGGACCACCGCTGCAGGGCTGTAGTCCTCCATCAGCGTGGCCACGCCGCTGTAGTAGGTGTCCGCATGCACGCGGTGCGCCGTGAGCGCATGGGCCAGCGCGGCCGAAGCGGGGGGCGCATTCACCATGTCAAAGCCGGTGGCGGGCTGCGTGAGCAGCCGTCGCAACTGCCCCATCACACCCTGCGCACGCTGGCGTGCCCGGGCCAAGGGCGTCATGCCCGTGGCAAAGGCCGTGGGCATTCCGTGTTGTGGCCGGGGGTAGCCGCCATGTCCGGGCGGCGGCATCTGCGTGCCCGGTGGCCCCATCGGCCGAGCCCCAGCGGGCATGCCGGGAGGCTGCTGCATTCCTCCGCGCGCGGCCATCATGGCCTGGCGGGTCTGCGCCAGGGCCTGCGAAGCCAGGCCTCCAGAACCCGAATCGCCCCCGCCACTGCCCGTGGCGGTGCCACCCTGCGTGCGGCGCACTTTGGATTTGAGATCGACCTGCGGCGTGATGCCCTGCTCTACGTAGAACACGTTGACCGCCTGGTAGTGCTTCTGGAGCAGGTTGGCCAGCTCGCGCTGCAGGGGATCCACCACGGTTTGCAGGTCCGTGCGGGGTAGCCCTGCCTCCACCCATTGTTCCACCAGCAACAGGCATACCGTGTCGGGTCGCAGGATGTCGCTACTGTCCAGCTCCTGCCCCTCCAGCGACTGGGTGCGCTGGCGCAAGGTGTCGAACTGATGGCTGACCTGCTCGTTCACCGTCAACGCCATGCGCGAGGCGAGGATCTTGTTCTCGACCACATCGTCGCTGAGCAGCTCGAACTGACTGAGCCCACCACCACCAGCCGCTAGCTGGCCACGTGTAGAGCTGACGTGGGGAGCCAGCGCCTCTTGCCAGGCCTTGCCGGCGCGCTCCGTCCATGCGGAATGTTTTTGCTGGTACTGCAGCCACGCATCCCGGCGCGACTGCATTTCGCGGGCTGTGCCCGTCTGGTTCATCAATGCGGTGAGGAAGTCCTGGACGGTCTTGTCCAGGTCCACCAACCCTCCACAGATCCCCTCTACAAACCGCTGGCGCGCCTGGCGGGCCAGGCGGCGTTGCGGAACAGAAGGGGGCGTGGTGTGCATGAACAGATATTAGCGGGTCAGACGGTAGCTCCGGCATGGGGATCGTTGGGATCCCCCTCCTTTTTGGCGGGCTTGACGAGGTCCTCGCGCTTGACGCCCAGCCACATGGCAATAGCCGCCGCCACGAACACCGAGGAATAGATGCCGAACAGGATACCGATGGTCAGCGCCAATGCAAAGTAGTGCAAGCTCGGGCCGCCAAAGAAGAACATCGACAGCACCATCGCCTCGGTGGAGGCGTGGGTGATGATGGTTCGACTCATCGTGCTGGTGATGGCGTGGTCGATCACCTCGTGCGTCGTCATCTTGCGGTACTTGCGGAAGGCCTCGCGGATCCGGTCGAAGATCACGACCGATTCGTTCACCGAGTAACCCAACACGGCGAGCACGCCAGCGAGCACCGACAGCGAGAACTCCCACTGGAAGAACGCAAAGAAGCCCAGGATGATCACCACGTCGTGCAGGTTGGCAATGATTGCAGCGACGCCGAATTTCCACTCAAAGCGGAAGGCCAGGTAGATCACGATGCCCACGACCACCATGGCCAGCGCCATCAGGCCGCCGTGCACGAGTTCCTCGCCCACCTGCGGACCTACAAATTCGGTGCGACGCAAGGTCACTGCGGGGTCTGCAGCCTTCAAGGCGCCCAGCACCTGCTCGCTCTGCTGTGCGGACGTCACGCCCTTTTGCACGGGCAGGCGAATCATCACGTCACGCGAGGTGCCGAAATTCTGCACCTGCACGTCGGGGTAGCCCAGTGCGGCCACGGTGTCGCGGACCTTGGCCAGTTCGGCGGGCTGGCTGTAGGCCACTTCCATCACGGTGCCGCCCGTGAACTCCACCGATAGGTGCAGCCCACGCGTAAGCAGGAAGAACACCGCCAGAGCGAAAGTGATGAAGGAGATCGCGTTGAAGACCAACGCGTGCTTCATGAAAGAGATGTCTTTGCGGATACGGAAGAATTCCATGGTCTTCCTCCTTTAGTTCGTCTTGACCACAGCACTATCGGACTCAGGCTTCCACACCTGACCGATGGCCACGCTCTTGAGCTTCTTCTTGCGGCCGTACCACAGGTTCACCAGGCCACGCGAGAAGAACACGGCCGAGAACATGCTGGTCAGGATGCCGATGCAGTGCACCACAGCAAAGCCACGCACCGGGCCGGAGCCAAACGCCAGCAGCGCCAGGCCCGCGATCAAGGTGGTGACGTTCGAGTCCAGGATGGTGGCCCAGGCACGCTCATACCCCGCGTGGATGGCCGCCTGGGGCGACACACCCTCGCGCAGCTCTTCGCGAATGCGCTCGTTGATCAGCACGTTGGAGTCAATCGCCACCCCCAGCGCCAGCGCCATGGCAGCAATGCCGGGCAGCGTGAGCGTGGCCTGCAGCATGGACAAAATGGCCAGCAGCAGCAGCACGTTCACCGCCAGCGAGACGGTGGAGAAAATGCCGAACAGTGCGTAGTAGATGCACATGAACACCGCAATGGCCACCATGCCCCACACCACGCTGTGGATACCGCGCTCGATGTTGTCGGCGCCCAGGCTGGGGCCGATGGTGTATTCCTCGATGATTTCCATGGGCGCGGCCAGCGAGCCAGCGCGCAGCAGCAGGGCGGTGTCGTTGGCCTCGGCCGTGGTCATGCGGCCCGAGATCTGCACGCGGCCGCCACCGATTTCGGAACGGATGACAGGGGCCGTGACGACCTCGCCCTTGCCCTTTTCGAACAGCACGATGGCCATGCGCTTGCCCACGTTCTCGCGCGTGATGTCCTTGAAGATGCGGGAGCCCTTGGCGTCCAGCGTGAGGTTGACAGTGGGTTCCTGTGTCTGGCCGTCAAAGCCAGGCTGCGCATCGGTCAGGTTTTCGCCGGTCAGGATGACCTGCTTCTTGACGATGACGGGCTGGCCGTTGCGTTCCAGGTAGCGCTCGGAGCCGAACGGCACGGGGCCGCGGCCTGTCTCTGCCGAACGGGCTTCGGTGCCCTCGTCCACCATGCGCACTTCCAGCGTGGCAGTGCGGCCCAGGATGTCCTTGGCCTTGGCGGTGTCCTGCACGCCGGGCAGCTGCACCACGATGCGGTCCAGACCCTGCTGCTGGATCACGGGCTCGGCCACGCCCAGCTCGTTGATCCGGTTGTGCAGCGTGACCATGTTCTGCTTGAGCGCCTGCTCCTGCACGCGGCGTGTGGCTTCGGGCTTGATCGAAGCGCGCAGCTTGAACTCAGTGCCTTCTGGCGTGGTGGTGACCTGGAGATCGGCGAACTGGTCGGCGATCAGGTTGCGCGCGGCCGTGGCCGTGGCTTCATCGCGCACCTTGATGTCGATGGACTGGCCGTCGCGGCTGATGCCGCCATGGCGGATGTTCTTGTCGCGCAGTGCCGTGCGGATGTCACCCGCATAGGACTCGGACTTCTTGGTCAGCGCCGCCTGCATGTCCACCTGCAGCATGAAGTGCACGCCACCGCGCAGGTCCAGCCCCAGGTACATCGGATTGGCGTGCAGGGCCTTGAGCCACAGCGGCGAACGCGACACGAGGTTGAGGGCCACGATGTAGGAAGGGTCGTTGGCGTCAGGCACCAGCGCCTTCTGGATGGCGTCCTTGGCCTTGAGCTGGGTGTCGGGCGTGTCGAAACGCGCGCGCACCGAGTTGCCCTCCAGCGCCACAAAGTCAGGTGTCACACCGGCGGCCTTGAGGGCTTCTTCCACCCGCTGCTGCACGGCGGTATCCACCTTGATGGTGGCCTTGGCCGACGACACCTGCACAGCAGGCGCCTCGCCAAAGAAATTGGGCAGGGTGTACAAGGCCCCCACCAGCAGCACGATCACCAGGATCGCGTACTTCCAGACCGGATAACGGTTCATGATCGCGCTCTCACCTCAGTTGTGCAGGCGCCCTACGCGCCAGCGCCCCCTGACCCCGCGCCCGGACGGGCCGGGGCGCGCAGCGCCTCAGGGGGTTGTTCATGGATTACTTGACGGAGCCCTTGGGCAGCACCTGCACCACAGCGCTGCGCTGCATTTGCACTTCCACGCCACTGGCGATTTCGATGTGCAGAAACCCTTCGGACAGGCGCGTCACCTTGCCCACGATGCCACCGGCGGTAGCCACTTCATCGCCCTTGGCGATGGCGTCGATCATGGCGCGGTGTTCTTTCTGGCGCTTCATCTGGGGGCGGATCATGACGAAGTACAGCACCACAAACATGAGCACCAGGGGCAGCATGCCGGTCAGAGAGGACATGATGTCACCGCCGCCAGCGGCTGCGGCAGGTGCGGTTTGGGCGAAAGCGGAAGAAATAAACACGGACTGGACTCCACAACGGATGGTCAAAATTCACACAACCCGCCCACACCACGCGCCAAAGCGCCTGCGGGGGCAGAACAGGGCATTGTATGCGGCGCCTTGAGCGCCGCCCAAGGGGGAAGACCCAAGCGCGCAGCGGGTGTTTTCCACCTGCGCGCCCACAAGGGCCTGCCAGCGGAAATACAGGCCAAAAACGGGTGATGCGCTAGGGATTCATGCCTCGATAGCTACACTATTAATAGCAAAAGCCCGCACAGAGGCGGGCTTTTGTGGGAGACACTGACGGCAGAAGGACCTATCAGGCGACCTGACGCTGGACCGGGGCGCCCGTGCGCCACTGGGCCATCAGGCCGTCCCACTTGGGACGCGCCGCCTTCAGGTGCCGTTCCTTCACGTGGCCGTAACCACGGATCTCTTCGGGAATGCGGGCAATTTCCACCGCCAAGGCCAGGTTGTCAGCGTTCAGGCGGGCCAGCAGCTCGTCGACGCAGGCGCGGTATTCGACGATCAGTGCACGCTCCATGCGGCGCTCCTCGGTCTTGCCGAAGATGTCCAGTGCCGTGCCGCGCAGGCCTTTCATCTTCGCCAGCAGGCCGAAGGCGCTGCGCATCCAAGGGCCAAACGGCTGCTTCACCAGCTCGCCCTTGTCGTTCTTCTTGGCGCTCAGGGGCGGTGCCAGGTGGTGCACCAGTTTGTAGTCGCCTTCGAACATGTTCGCGATCTTGTCCGTGAAGGCCTTGTCGGTGTGCAGGCGCGCCACTTCGTACTCGTCCTTGTAGGCCATGAGCTTGAACAGGTAGCGGGCCACAGCCTCAGACAGGCGGGTGCCGCTGCCCAGTTTTGCTTCCGCCGCCTTCACTTTCTCGACGAAGGTCTGGTACTCGGAAGCGTAAGCGGCATTCTGATAACCCGTCAGGAACTCCACGCGCTTGGCCACCATCTTGGCCAGCGACGGCTTCTTGACGAACTGGATCACTTGCGCGGCCTGGAACAGCGCCTGCACCGCCGCCAGGTCG
Source organism: Acidovorax sp. Root402 (assembly GCF_001425125.1). Classification (NCBI taxonomy): domain Bacteria; kingdom Pseudomonadati; phylum Pseudomonadota; class Betaproteobacteria; order Burkholderiales; family Comamonadaceae; genus Acidovorax; species Acidovorax sp. Root402. Next base: position 24,850 of record NZ_LMDQ01000019.1, on the reverse strand, counting down.
TGCGCGCAGCGGCGGCCCCATTCAAACGCTGCCTTGTTGTTGTCCACCTGCACGCCGTTCAATTCCATGGCACGCATCAGCGATGCGTAGGTGAGTGGCACGCGGCCCTTTTGCCAGGCGTAGCCCAGCATCAGCGGGTTGGTGTAGATGCTGTCGCCCAGCAGCTGGGTGGCCACTTGCTCGGCGTCAAAGCTGCCCACACCTGCCGCGCCTACGGCAGTGGCAATGGCGGCGTCGCAGTTGCCACCCGGGAACTGCCAGTCAGGGTTGTTCACAAACGCCGCCGTGGGCGTGCTGTGGGTGTTGAGCGCCACAAAGGTGCGGCCGGGCTGCATGACAGCCAGGGTGTACTTGTGCGCGGCCACGATGGAGTCGCAACCGATCACCAGGTCGGCCTTGGCGGTATCAACCTTGGTGGTGTAGATGGCGTCGGGGCGATTGGCGATCTGGATATGGCTCCAGGTAGCGCCGCCCTTTTGCGCCAGGCCGCCGGCGTCCTGGGTGATGACGCCCTTGCCATCGAGGTGCGCGGCCATGCCCAGCAGCGAGCCGATGGTGATCACGCCCGTGCCGCCCACGCCGCCCACCACAATACCCCAGGCGCTTTCAGCCACGGGTAGCACGGGCTCAGGAATGGAGGGCAGCGCCGACAGGTCGCCCTTCTTCTCCTTCTTCGGCTTCTTGAGCTGGCCACCTTCCACCGTCACAAAGCTCGGGCAGAAGCCGTTGACGCAGGAGTAGTCCTTGTTGCACGTGCTCTGGTTGATCCGGCGCTTGCGGCCGAACTCGGTCTCCACGGGCTCCACGCTCAGGCAGTTCGACTTCGTCGAGCAGTCGCCGCAGCCCTCGCACACCAGGTCGTTGATGACCACGGTCTTGTCAGGGGTGGCCAGCTTGCCGCGCTTGCGACGGCGGCGCTTTTCGGTGGCGCAGGTCTGGTCGTAAATGATGGCCGTGCAGCCCTTGATCTCACGGAACTGGCGCTGGATGGTGTCCAGCTCGTCGCGGTGGTGCACCGTCACGCCATCGGCCAGGGCCACACCGTCGTATTTGTGCGGCTCGTCCGTCACGATCACGAGCTTTGCCACACCTTCGGCCTTGAGGCTGTTCATGATCTGCAGCACCGAGTGGCCCTCGGGCCGCTCGCCCACCTGCTGGCCGCCGGTCATGGCCACGGCGTCGTTGTAGAGCACCTTGTAGGTGATGTTCACACCCGCCGCAATGCTCTGGCGAATGGCCAACAGGCCGCTGTGGAAGTAGGTGCCGTCGCCCAGGTTGGCAAAGATGTGCGCGTCCGTGGTGAAGGGCTGCTGGCCCACCCAGGTCACGCCCTCGCCGCCCATTTGCGTGAAGGTGCTGGTGCGGCGGTCGGGCATCCAGTTGACCATGTAGTGGCAGCCAATGCCGGCGACGGCGCGGGAGCCTTCGGGCACGCGGGTGCTGGTGTTGTGCGGGCAGCCGCTGCAGAACCACGGAGCGCGTTCGCCAGTGTCCACCTTCAACTCCGTCATGGCGCGTTCGCTGGCCTCGATGATGGCAAGGCGTGCCTCCATGCGGGCCACGATGCCAGAGGGCACCCCCAGCTTCTTGAGGCGCTTGGCAATTGCCTTGGCGATGATGGCGGGCGTGAGGTCGGCTTTGGCGCGCAGCAGCCAGTTCTGGCTGGGGTTGGGCATGCTCCATTCGCCGCCGGTGGCGTCGCCCTCGGGCTCGTCGAACTTGCCCAGCACGTTGGGACGCACATCGGGGCGCCAGTTGTACAGCTCCTCCTTGAGCTGGTATTCGATGACCTGGCGCTTTTCCTCCACCACCAGAATCTCTTGCAGGCCCTGGGCAAAGTCACGCGTGATGGTGGCTTCGAGCGGCCACACCACGTTGACCTTGTGTAAGCGGATGCCCAGGCTGCGGCAGGTGTCGTCGTCAAGGCCCAAGTCCACCAGCGCCTGGCGCGTGTCGTTGTAGGCCTTGCCGCTGGCGATGATGCCGAAGCGGTCTTGTTTGCCTTCGATGACGTTGTAGTTGAGCTTGTTGGCGCGGATGTACGCCAGGGCTGCGTACCACTTGTAGTCCATGAGGCGCGCCTCCTGCTCCAACGGCGCATCAGGCCAGCGGATGTGCAGGCCGCCGGGCGGCATCACGAAGTCCTCGGGCATCACGATCTTCACTCGGTCCGGGTCGATGTTGATGCTGCTGGACGACTCCACCACCTCCTGGATGGTCTTCATGCCCGACCACACGCCCGAAAAACGACTCATGGCAAAGGCGTGCAGGCCCATGTCCAGAATCTCTTGCACGCTGCTCGGGAAGAACACCGGCGTGCCGCAGGCCTTGAAGATGTGGTCGCTCTGGTGCGCGGCCGTGCTGCTCTTGCTGATGTGGTCGTCGCCCGCAATCGCGATCACGCCGCCATGCTTGGCGGTGCCCGCCATGTTGGCGTGCTTGAACACGTCCGAGCAGCGGTCCACGCCCGGGCCCTTGCCGTACCAGATGCCGAAGACGCCGTCGAACTTTTTGCTTTGCGGGTACAGGTCGAGTTGCTGCGTGCCCCACACGGCCGTGGCGCCCAGTTCTTCGTTCACACCGGGCTGAAAGACGATGTTGTTGGCCGCCAGGTGCTTCTTGGCGGCCCACAGCGCCTGGTCGTACGTGCCCAGGGGCGAGCCCCGGTAGCCACTGATGAAGCCCGCCGTATTGAGCCCCGCCGCCGCATCGCGCTGGCGCTGCAGCATGGGCAGGCGCACGAGGGCCTGCACGCCGCTCATGAAGGCGCGGCCCTCGCCCAAGGTGTATTTGTCATCCAGAGTGACCGTCTCTAGCGCTTTGCGGATGGACTCGGGCAGGGGGGCGTTCATGGCTATGTCTCCAATGGCTTTTGTGATGTCCGCGCCTTGTGGGCACGCTGGGGCAGCACCATGCGGCCCGTTTAGGGCCACGGCACTAATGTGCAGGTAAGTGTATGTCTGCGCCGCTGATATGTCTTTGCGTTCTGTGCCGTGTTTAGGCTATTCTGAGAAAGGATCTTTCTCTTTTCGGCCACTTTTGTGAACACTCTCGACAAATTCGATATCGCCATCCTCAACGAGCTGCAGGCTGACGCCCGACTGACAAATGCCGAGCTGGCCCAGCGGGTGGGCCTGTCGGCCGCACCCTGCTGGCGCCGCGTGCGGGCGCTGGAGGAGCAAGGCTTCATCAAGGGCTACCGCGCAGAGATCGACCGGCACAAGATCGGCCTCGGGGTACTGGCCTTCGTGCGGCTGGATGCGGACCGCAGCACGGGCAACCTCACGCGCAAGATGGAGGAAGCCATCCGACAGATTCCGGAAGTGGTGTCGTGCCACTACATCAGCGGCACCGGCACCTTCGAGCTGCAGGTGGTGGCACGGGATCTGGACAGCTTCTCGCAGTTTGCGCGCGACGTGCTGCTGAACCTGCCCAACGTGAAAGACATGCACACCAGCTTCTCGCTGGGTGAGGTGAAGGCCAGCGGGGCGCTGCCGCTGACACACCTCACACGCACACGGGCTTGAAGGCGCGCCGCCCTGGCTCTGCCAGCTCCAAAAGGCATGGCAGATTGGGGCCACGCCTCATTTCATGAGCGCCTCAGCGCGGCCACAGCGCCCAAAGGCGCAAGTTCTGCTTGAGCCGGCCCGCGATGTCCCCCGCCTCTGGCCCCCAACCCGTGAAATAGTCCGCGCGCACTGCACCGAGGATGGCGCTGCCCGTGTCCTGTGCGAGCACCAGGCGGTTGAGCTGCACCTGCGGGCCGGACGAAGCCAGCCACACGGGTGTGCCGTAGGGAATGCTCTGCCGGTCCACTGCAATCGATCGGCCCGGCGTCAGGGGCACGCCCTGTGCACCCCGCGGGCCAAACCCGGCGTCCAGCGGGCTCAAGGGCTCTTCGCGGAAGAACACATAGCGCGGGTTGCTCCACAACAGCTCATTGGTGCGCTGGGGGTTCGCGGCCACCCAGGCGCGGATGCCCGGCCAGGTCGCATCGCGCGTCAGGCCCTGGTCCAGCAGCCAGCGGCCCACGCTCTGGTAGGGCTGGTCATTGGTGCCTGCGTAGGCCACCCGCACCAGCGAGACCGAGCCATCCGGCTCGGTGATGCGCAGACGGCCTGACCCCTGGATGTGCAACACCATGGACTCGATGGGATCACGCAGCCACGCAATGGCCCGACCCGCGAGCGCGGCCTGGGCCTCCGGCAGGGTGTCAATCTGCTGGCGGGTGTACCAGGGCTTGCGCGCCCCCAGGCTGGCGGGTACCCGATAGATTGGCACCGTGAAGCCATTGCCGGGCTGGCGCGCCGCGTCCATCATGGGTTCGTAGTAGGCCGTCAGCAAACCATCGGCGTTGCCGTCAGTCGCCTCGACGCGGTAGGGCTGCAGGCGTGCGATGAGCCAGGCACGCTGCTCATCGGCCGTGGCAATGCTCAGCTGCCGGACCTCGCTGCACAGCGCAGTGAAGGGAGGCTGGGGCCGCTCGCAGCTCTTGATCCACGCGTTCCAGGCTTCGTGCAGCGCGTCTTCGGTAAAGCCCGGCAGCTCGGCCCAGCGCACGGGAATCCAGCGGCTTTTGGGCTGCGCCATGGGCGATGGCAGCGGGCCGGTGTCGCCCGGCAGCACCACCGCACTGGGCGGCAGCGGCGCAGGAGTGCCCCCAGGGCGTGCGGGGACTGGGGCAGGGGGCGTGGAGCAGGCGGCCAGCGTTCCTACAATCAGCGCGGTCAACGCAACGCGCAGGAGTGTCAATTTCATGGGGCTGATTTTGCTTGAAGCGCTGCTAGCGCTGGTGGTACTGGTGGCTATCGTGTGGTGGACCATGTTCTCGGGCCGCAAGGGAGGAGAACTGAAGGCCCCACCGCCCGCCGACAGCGACAAGCATCCGCCATCGCCTTGAACGGGCAGTGAGTTGCGCCCCAGGGACGGCCCTGTCCTACAACCGATGGGCCAGCGCGCCGATGGCACCGCTTCATCGCGGGCCCCACGATGGCGTGAGCTGGGTGACGCCACTGCACGGGACGCGATAACGCTCCGACAGCGCGGCGGGCGCAAGGCCCGCCCACCCAGCGCCACCGCTTTTCAAGGAGCACACACATGCGCACACACATTCAAATTCTCGGCGCTGCCGCCGCCATCGTTCTGGTCACCGGATGCGCCAGCATGGATGACACCCAGCGCCGTACAGCCACCGGAGCTGGCATTGGGGCGCTGGCAGGCGCGGTCATCGGCTCCGCGACCGGAGGCAGCGCCGGGACCGGCGCCGTGGTGGGGGCTGGTGTCGGGGCACTGGGCACCTACATCTGGTCGCAAAACATGGAGCGCCAAAAGCGCGAGATGGAACAGGCCACCCAGGGCACTGGCATCGCCGTGACCCAGACGGCTGACAACCAACTCAAGCTCAATATCCCCAGCGACATCTCGTTTGCCGTAGGCCGCTCGGACATCCAGCCCAACTTCGCGCCGGTCCTGGACCAGTTTGCCGCAGGCCTGCGCAACAACCCGAACACTGACGTACGCATCGTGGGGCACACCGACAGCACGGGGAGCGATGCCACCAACAACCCCCTGTCGATGGACCGCGCCGCAAGCACCCGCAGCTACCTGACAGCGCGCGGTGTGGATGGCCGCCGCATCGTGATCGAAGGCATGGGCGAGCGCTACCCCATCGCTACCAACGACACCGCCGAGGGCCGTGCACGCAACCGGCGGGTCGAGATTTTTGTGGGCGAACGACCACGGGGCTGATCGCCCGGACTGCGAACTCCCCGCCAGAAGGTGGGCTCAGTTACCCGTGCGCAGCAGGTTGGCCAACTCCACAGCGGACTTGACCTGCATCTTGTCGAACACCCGTGAGCGGTGAACCTCGACCGTGCGCACGCTGATGTCGAGCTGGTCAGCGATGAGCTTGTTGGGAAGACCGGCCACCACCAGGTCCATCACATCACGCTCCCGCTCGGTCAGTTCGCTCAGCCGCACCTGCAAGTCACTGCGTTCGCGCACCTGGGCCAGCCGCTCGGCCGATTGGGCGAGTGCCTGCTCGATGCGGTCCACCAGCGCGTTGTCGGAAAACGGCTTCTCGCAAAAATCAAAGGCCCCCCGCTTGACGGTGTCCACGGCGGTGGGCACGTCCGCATGGCCAGTGAGAAAGATCACCGGCATGGTGGCCAGGTCGCCCCGCGCGGCCAACACGTCAAACAGTGCCAGCCCGCTCATGCCAGGCATACGCACATCCAGCAGCAGGCAACAGGGCTGGCGTTGGGGGGGGCGCTTTTGCAGCATGGCATCGAAGGCTTCGGCCGAATCAAAGGACTCGCTGGGCAGCCTGCGCGAGCGCAGCAGCCAGGCCAGCGCCTCGCGCACGCTGGCGTCATCGTCCACGATGTACACGGTGGCGTTGGTGATGGGCTCCATAGATCAGTTCAGTTATCCATTGCAATGTCAGTCACGCGCAGACGATGAAAGCACCAAAGCCCCACCGCTGGCCGCCGTAACTGCCTCAGGGGGTGGGTCCATTGTTCACGGGCAGCGTGAAGGTGAATACCGTACCACGGGGCTCATTCGGCGCAAATCCGAGAAAACCGCCGTGTTGTTCGATGACGGTGCGGCACATGCTCAACCCCAAGCCCATGCCCTCCGGGCGGGTGGTGAAAAACGGGGTGAACAGTTTTTCTGCGACCTCGGGGGGAATCCCGGTTCCCACATCGGTCACAGCAAATTCAATCCAGCCGTTATGCGGGTTGGAGGCAGCACGCCGCACCCGGATATCCAGCACGCGATTGCGCACGCCGGGATCATCCATCGCCTGCATGGCATTGCGCGCCAGGTTCAGCAACACCTGCTCCACCATCGTACGGTCACACAGCGCGGGCGCCAGGCCCTGCTCCACCGATGTGTTGACGCGCACGCCCAGTTTGCGGGCCTGCAGGCTCACCAGCGGCAGGATGGCATCGAGCAATTGCTGCGCATGCACTGCCTCACGGGCTTGGTCGCGGCGCCGGACGAAGTCGTGAACACTTTTGATCACTCGGCCCGCTCGCTCGGCCTGGCGGGCAATCTGGCGCATGGCCATGCGCACATCCTCCAGCGCGTCGGGCTCGGGTACAGACGCACTGGCGGGAGTGGCATGTTCCAGCAGGTTGATGGAACCATTGGCGTAGCTGGAGATGGCGGCCAGCGGCTGGTTGAGTTCATGGCTGAGCAACGAAGCCATCTCGCCCACCGTGGCCAGCCGCGCAGTGGCCTGCAGCCGCTCCTGCGAGGCGCGGGACAGCTCCTCCACCCGGCGCTGTTCGCTGATGTCCAGGAACGCGCTCATCCAGCCGGTGTGCTGGCCTTGGGCATTGATGAGCGGGGCCTCGATGATCAGCACGGGAAACCGCGTGCCGTCCTTGCGCATGAACTCGGACTCAAACCCCTCGCGCGGCGGCATGGTGCCGGCAAAACGGATGGCCTGGCGCTGGCGGTATTCCTCCACACGCTCGGGGGGCCAATAGGGTGCCGACATGCTCAGGCCCAGCAGCTCCTGCGGGCTGAAGCCCACCATCTCGCAGAAGGCCGGGTTGACGTAGGTGATGCGCCCCTCCAGGTCGCGCGCGCGAAGCCCGGTCACCAGCGAGTCCTCCATCGCCTTGCGAAAGGCCAGCGCATCGGCCAGGTCACGCTCGGCGCGCAGGCGGCGGCGGTTGTCGCGCACCAGCACCACCATCACCGTCACCAGCGCAATCGACATGGCCGTGACCAAGGCCGTCAACACATTGGGGAACAGGCTGGGTGCACTGTGCCAGCTGTCCATGCGCAGCACCAATGTACTGCCTGGCAAGTCCAGCAGATGCTGCGCCGAGAACATGCGCGACCCCCGTCGCGCCGCTCCCAGCACCGCCAGCCGGGTGCCGTCGGCCTCTGTGAAGGAGGCTTCCTGGCTGCGCGTGAGGTTGTGCCCCACCAGATTGGCCAGGATGTCCTGCAGCGCATACGTCGCGACCAGATACCCCATGGTGCGTCCGCTGGCAGACAACGGAACACACAGCTCCATCATCTCCGAGCCCAGGCCGTCACCATGGGGCTGAAAGTAGCTGCTGGAATACGCTGGCCCCCCCAGGCGACGCGCGTTGGCACAGGCGATAGTGAGGTCCGACTGGCCACTGTCGCGCAGCCGCATGTCCCAGGCCACCGGGCGGTAGGGTGACTGCACGTGGGTGCGCATGCGCAGATTCGCATCACGCAGCTCAATGCGCACGAGCTCGCGCCGGTTACGCAGCAGGTCAGACGCCTCGACCTCCCAGGCCAAATGACTCGGGTTGTCGCTGGGGAGTGCCTGCAGGCTTTGCAGGTTGTGCGTCAGCGCGGTGCGGATGTCCGAGACTGCATCGGCGGTGTCCCGCTCCAGGCGGGTCTGCACCTGGCTGGCTTCATAGCGCCCGGCAAGCCACACCATGGTGGCAAGCATGGACACCACGAGCAGTACCAGCGCCGTCCACAACGACCAGCGACGCCAGGCTCCGCGCCAGCGCTGCAGCAGGGTGCGTTTGACGGGCGTTGGCTTCACAGCACGCGGTGGGTCAATGCGGGCAGCTGAGCGCGCACGGCACTCAGGCGCTGCGCGTCCAGCTCGCCGGCTACCACGCCAGCGCCTTGATCGCGCTGCGCGATGATGCTGCCCCAGGGATCCACCAGCATGCTGTGGCCCCAGGTATGGCGGCCGTTGGCGTGCACACCGCCTTGGGCAGGGGCCAGCACATAGGCCAGGTTTTCCACCGCGCGGGCACGCAGTAACACTTCCCAGTGCGCCTGACCCGTGGTGTGCGTGAAGGCGCTCGGCACCAGCAGCAGGTCCGCACCTGCGCGGGCATGCGCGCGGTACAACTCCGGAAAGCGCAGGTCGTAACACACGGACAACCCCACCCGCCAGCGCTGGCCGCTGCGCGCTTGCAGATCAAACTGCACCGGGGTGTCACCGGCGTCGATGACACGGCCTTCGTCGTACTGTTCAGCGCCGTTGCTGAAGCGAAAGAGATGGATCTTGTCGTAGCGCGCCACACAGGCACCCGTCGGGTCGAAGACCAGCGTCGTGTTGCGCACACGGTCCGGCGTACCCGTGGCCATCGGCAGCGTGCCGCCCACGATCCACATCTCAAGCGCGCGCGCGGTATCGGCCAGAAACTGCTGGATCACTCCGGAACCAGCGGTCTCGCGCAAGGCGAGCTTGTCAGTGTCCCTGTGCCCCATCAGGCAAAAATACTCCGGCAGCACCGCCAGCTCAGCGCCGCCCTGCGCAGCCTGTTCCAGCAGCTGGCGCGCAACGCGCAGGTTATCGTCCAGCGCGATGCCAGACACCATCTGGATGGCGGCGACTTTCATGAAGGTTCTCCAGTCTTGGGGGGTGGGTTGGCCCGGGGCGTCGCCTCGGTGGCAGGGCTCGATTCGCGCCCGCGGCGGGCCACGCGCACCACCCGCGGGTCGGCCCAGGTGCCATCGATGCGGAATTCCTGCGTGGCAGCCTCGATGAGCGGACCGCGCAAAAACACCTGAGCCAAAAAGCTGCCCAGGCCAATCACCGGGTTGATGGCCGTGGCCACAAGCGACGCCGTCATGGCGTTGATCTCTGGCACCACCACCACACGCAGATCCTGCGTCTCCTGGTCGATGTTGGCGCTGCCTTCCATCAGTACGGCCGCATTGACGCCCTTCATCTGCAAGTTGTTGGTGGTGGCCACACCGCGCTCGATGCGTACATCACCGCGCACAAAATCAAACGCAAAACCTTCACTGAACACATCGCGAAAATCCAGTGTCAAGCGGCGCGGCAATGATTGCAGGCTGAGCACGCCCAGCAGCTTGGCCAGGCCAGGATCAGCCTTCAGAAACTGGCCGGATTCGACATTCAGGTTGATCTGCCCGGTCATGCTGCGGTAATCGGGGCTGAAGGGAGCGCCAATCCAGCCCACCTGCCCTTCCATGCGGCCCTTGCCGCGCCGCACCACGTTGGCCATGCCCAGGCGGGCCAGCAGATCGCCCGAGTCGCGGATATCGAGCTTGAAGCTGAGCACGGTGCGCCGCTCGGCCGAACGGGGGCCTGCGGAGGCTGCATTGAGCACCGCCCAGTTGCCGTTGGCAGTGAAAGCGGCCTCGGGCGCCGTGATATTGAACTTGGACAGGCGCCACTCGCGCTGCACCCCCTCGCCGCCCCGGTTCTGGGCCTCCATCTCCACCCGTCCCAGCCGCTTGCCACGCAGCTCGAAATCCTCCACGACGATGTCCAGCGCGGGCAGGTTGCCCGGTTGCTCGTTGAGCAGTTCTTCGACCTGGGTCACGTCGCTTTGCGGCATGTTCACACGCGACAGCCGGGCAAACAAACGGCCGTTGCTGAAGTCGGGCGATCCGGGCTGGCGGTACTCCAGGTAGCCATTGAGTTCGGTGGCATCGAGGTTGGCACGCCAGGTGGAGCCGTCGCGCAGCGCACCTGCCACCACGTTGTGCAGCGTGCGGCCTTGCAACGTGAGCTCGCGCGCGCGCAGCGCCAGGGTGGTGGGCAGATAGTCCTGTGCCACGGCCTGCACGGCAGGCGTGGTCGCCACTGCGGCACCCCGGGGGGCGGGCTCGGCGGCAGTGGCCCGGGTGAGCACCTCGTCCCAGGCGTCCACATCCAGCTTGCCCTGGTTGATGTTGGCAGCCACGCCTTGCGCAGGCATCGGGGCGGACTCGCCGTTGCTCAGGCCCACACCGATGGCGCCGCGCAGCACGCGTGGCTGGGGGCCGCTCAGGTCGCGCAGGTAGGTGGCGGAGCCAAGTGATCCCAGGTCCAGCACGATCTGGTCCCGCAACGGGGGGGCACTGCTCCCGTTGCCGTTGCTGCTCGCCAAGCCCACCAGTGATTCGCGCGCCACCTGGTTGTCAAAGCGCAGGGGCAGGCTGCTGTCCGCCGTCTTGCCCAGCGGGGGCGGCAAGGCCAGGGCCAGGCCCTGCAGGCTGGTGTTGACCTGCAGCTCGGGCACCCCGCGGCGAAACGACAGGGCCAGCGTGTACGGTGCGCTGCCGGTGGCACGCCGCGCCAGTTGCGACAACATGCCCAGCTGCGGGGTTTGCTGCAGGCCTTCGGCCGTGGCGGTGCCCTGCGCACGGATCTGCACCGCCGACTCGGTGGCCGGGGCATTGGCCGCCAGCGCACGCATGCCGCCTTCCAGCCGCACGGGGCCGCCCAGCGCCTGGGCCTGCACATTGGACAGCGAAAACCCGGTCTCGCTGAACTGCACGGCGCCCCGCACGCGGGTGAGCGCCGGGGTGTCGGGGGTGATGCGCAGCTCATTGCCAGCCAACGTGACGCTGCCCTGCACCTTGGATTTGTTGATGTCGCTGATGGGCAGGCTCAACCGCAGCTGGAAGTCGGCGTTGCCCGTGCCGCTGGCCTGCTCCAGCGCATTGCCCGTCATACGGCCCAGCGGCGAGGTGGTCATGAGCGTGAGCAGCTCGGCCAGCGGGCCGCGCGCATCGGCACTCACGCCGACCACGGTATGCGCCAGGTCTGGAATGCGCGCCTCAACCTTGGACAGCCGCAAGCCCTTGCTGCCCGCGAAGCCGCCGCTGGCGCCGCGCACCTGCATGGACGAGCGTTCAAAAATCAGCTCGCCGCCCAGATCAGTCAGCGCAGGCCAGGGCAGGGTGCCTGCGGGTTGCAGCGCGGTGGGCACGTAGGCGTAAGTGACGTCCTTGACGCGCGCCGCAATGCGGAACTCGCCCTGCTTGGGGTCATTGAAGGGCAGGTCGTGCAAGTCCCCTTTGACCCGGAACTGCACATTGCTGGCGCTGCCAGCGACCACCGCATCGCGCACATAGTGACGCGAATCGGCAGGAATGGACAGGGGCAGGTAGCGGTGCACCCGGGTGCCGTCGGCACGGTGCAGCGTGCCGGTGAGGTCCAGCACCCCCGGAAAGCGCGACCGGTGGGGCGCCTTGGAGGGGTCGCTGGTATGCCAGGTGGCGCGGGCATCGCCCTGGGCATCGGCATTGGCAAACTGCACATCGTTGGCCTGCACGGCGATGCGGCCGCCGTCCACCTGCCAGCGCACATCGGCACTGAGCCGGTCGAGCGGCAGGACAGGCTCCTCGAACACCCCCGGCAGCACCAGCGCCCCCGACGCCATGGTCAGCGCCGCCTTGCCCCCTGCCTGGGTCATGTCGATGTCCACATTGGCGCCCCGCAGGCCCAGGTGGGCGGGGGTCGCGCCATCAGTGGCACCGGCCAGCGCCAGCCCCTGGATGCGCCCCTTGACCTGGTACTGCTGCAGCGCATCCAGCGGCCCCTTCCAGGTGGCCTGGATCTCGTCCACCAGCCCCTGGGGCGTGTAGGTGCGCAAGGCGTCGTGGGCGGCCGCTCCGAGCGGCAGACGGCTGGCCACCTGCGCCAGGGCCGCCAGGTCCAGCCGGTCGGCCCGCAATTCGCCTTGCGCCGGGGCCTTGCCGTTGGCATCGGTGTGCACCAGCCGCAAGTTGCCGCCGGGCCAGGTCAGGCCGTCGTCGGTCTGGAACTGCAGCGCCTGCGTCGAGAATTCAAAGCCGCCGGTGAGCCGTCGCCCCCCCAGCCGGCCCTGGATGGACGGCAGAACCAGCGGGCGCAGATCGGCCGCCAGCGTGGTGTTCACATCGGCCAGCGCCAGGTCGGCCGTGCCGCCCACCACCTGCCCGCTGCGCACATCGGCCCAGGCCCGCAGCGCGCCCCGGCCTTGCGCCACCTCGATGCCCACATCGGCGTGGTGCCGCAGGTGCGACACATCGACCCGCGTGAAATGGGCAAACACCTGGCCGCTCCAGTGCTTCCAGTTGCCATCACGGGCGCGCAGCAGCGGCGCGCGAAATAGACCGACCAGACTGAAACGGTCGCCCCATTCCGGCGGCGGTGTGGCATCCACCCGAAGGTTGTGGTGCCAGTTGCCGTTGCGCAGAACCAGGTCCACCTTTTCCAGCGCCAGCTCGGGGGCGCCGCGCTGCTCATCGGTCCAGCGCACCGTGCCACCCTTGATATAGACCTCGCCCTGCGAGAACAACCAGTCGGCCGCCGCGCTGCTATCGCCCTGGTTCTGGGCAAATTCCAGCCCCGCCACATAGATGCGCCCGTCGCTGGCCCGGCGCACATCCAGATCCGGGCCTTCGATGTAAAGCTGCTCGAACCCCCACTGCAGCAGCGAACGGGGCGACAGCGCCACCACCACCCGAGGCAGGCGCAACGCGGTACGGCCTGCCGTATCCAGCAGCGCGACGTCAGACAGCTCGATGGACGGGATCAACCCCTCGGTGCGGGCCACGATGGCGCCGATCTGCACGGGAACCCCCAATACCCGTGCGGCCTGCGCCTGCAACTGTGGGCGGAAATCACCGATTCGCGGCACAATCCAGCCATGAAGAGCCCCCCATGCGATGGTCAGCAGCAGCCAGAACGCGAGCAACAAGCCCAGCGACCACCGCGCAAAACCTGCAACTATTTTCAGCAGGCGTGAGGGGTGCGAGGTGGGATCGATCATGGTGAGATGGAAAGTGGCAGGAATTATGACCCGCAGCCCTGGCGTGGGTTCACTCGTGTCCCGAGTGCCCAGTGAGCTTTTGTATGCCGTCGGGCCCGCAGACCAGCCCCCCGCTCCCCGTCCAACATCCGGCTGTGGCTGCCATGCATCCTTCTCTGTCTGACCCCCGCTGCCACCAGCCCCTGCCCGAGGGTCCCCTGGCCGAGCATTCCCGCTTCTACCAGCGCCTGCACCGCCGCTACGCCAACGACCTGCCGCTGCTGCCCCCGGGCGTCCCGGTGCTCGCGACCATGGAACAGGCCTACGACGCCCTGTGCGCACGTGGCTGCGATACCGGAACCGCGCTGCGCGTGCTGCGCCAGCTGGTCATGGAACGGCTGATCCAGCTGGACTGCGAAGCGCAGACACCCCTGGCCGACATCACCCGGGCCGTGACCGAACTGGCCGAGCTGGCCCTGGACCGCGCCTGCCAGCAGGCGCGCCGCGAGCTGGACGAACGCCATGGCGCACCGCGCGGCCCGCAGGGCCAGCCCGTGCAGCTGTGGATCATCGGCATGGGCAAGCTGGGCGCCCGCGAGCTCAACGTTTCCAGCGACATCGACCTCATCTATGTGTATGAGCACGATGGCGAAACCGCCGGCATGCCCGATGGCCGGGGCCGCATCTCCAACCACGAATACTTTGCGCGCGCCGTCAAGGCCATCTACAGCCTGGTGGGCGACACCACCGAGCATGGCTTTGTCTTCCGGGTGGACCTGGCCCTGCGGCCCAACGGCAACTCGGGCCCCGCATCGGTGTCCCTGGCCGCGCTGGAGGAATACCTACAGGTGCAGGGCCGCGAATGGGAACGTTTTGCCTGGCTCAAGAGCCGTGTAGTGGCCCCGCGCGACTGCATTGGCCGCCCCGAGGTGCAAGCACTGCGCGGCGTGGTCCTGCCGTTTGTGTTCCGCCGCTACCTGGACTACAGCGTGTTCGACGCGCTGCGTTCGCTGCACAGCCAGATCCGGGACCATGCGTCCAAACGCAGCGCCGGGCACCCCGAGCGCGCCAACGACGTCAAGCTCTCGCGCGGCGGCATCCGCGAGATCGAATTCACCGTGCAGCTGCTGCAGGTGGTGCGCGGCGGGCAGTTCCCCGAGCTGCGCCGCCGCCCTACGCTGGATGCGCTGCAGCGCCTGGCCCACGCGGGCCTGATGCCCCAGGAGACCGCCGACGCGCTGGCCCGGGCCTATGTGTTTTTGCGCCGGGTGGAGCACCGCATCCAGTACCTGGACGACCAGCAGACCCACGTGCTGCCCACGCGCGATGACGACCTGGCCTGGATCGCCAGCACCCTGGGCTACAAGGACTGCTGCGCCTTCCTGCACGAGCTGGACGCACACCGTGAGCTGGTGGCCCAGGAGTTCGACACCCTGCTGGGAGGCAACGGCAAAAAGCAATGCAGCGGCGGCGGCTGTGGCGGCCCCCGGGCAGCGGCACCGCCGCCCCCGGAACTGGAAGGCCTGCTGGAGCAGCTGCCACCGGGCTTTCGCGAGCGTGTGGCCGAGTGGCGCAACCACCCGCGCGTGGCTGGGCTGCGTGACGAAGCGCGCGCGCGCCTGTTCCGCCTGGTGCAGCGCACGGCCCAGTGGCTCAAGGAAGGACGCGTCACCGAAGAGGCGACCGTGCGCCTGGCCAACTGGCTGGAGCCGCTGCTGCGGCGCGAAAGCTATCTGGCGCTGCTGCTGGAGCGGCCGTCGGTGCACGAACAGCTGCTGCACCTGCTGGGCGCAGCCAAGTGGCCTGCACGGTACCTGCTGCAACACCCCGGCGTGATCGACGAGCTGGTGGGCGACGCACTGCTGTCCGAGCGTTTTGTGGTGGCCGACTTTGAACGCGAGCTGGGCATGCGCCTGGCGTCGCTGCGCTCCACCGGCGAGGACGACGACGAAACCCTGCTCAACCTGCTGCGCCGGGCGCAGCATGCCGAAATCTTCCGCACCCTGGCGCGCGACGTGGAGCGCCGCATCACGGTGGAGCAGGTGGCCGACGACCTCAGCGCGCTGGCCGACAGCGTGCTGCGCATCACCAGCCAGTGGTGCTGGAGCCGCCTCAAGAACCGCCACCGCGACGAACCCCAGTTCGCCATCATTGGCTACGGCAAGCTAGGCGGCAAGGAGCTGGGCTATGGCAGCGACCTGGACATCGTCTTTGTGTTCGACGACGACGATGAGCGCGCCCCGGAGGTGTACGCGGCCTTTGTGCGCAAGCTCATCAACTGGCTGACCGTCAAGACGGGCGAGGGCGACCTGTACGAGATCGACACGGCCCTGCGGCCCAACGGCAACTCCGGCCTGCTGGTGACGAGCTTCGAGGCCTATGCCAACTACCAGCAGCAACGCGGCAGCAACACCGCCTGGACCTGGGAACACCAGGCCATGACCCGTGCGCGCTTCGTGATGGGCAGCGAGGCCTTGCGCGAGCGCTTCGACGCTGTGCGCGAGGCCGTGATCACCTCCGCCCGCGACCCGCTGGCGTTGAAGGACGAGATCGTGACCATGCGCGAGCGGGTGCGCTCGGCCCATCCCACGCCGGCCGGCCGCTTTGACGTGAAGCACAGCCCGGGCGGCATGGTGGACGCCGAGTTTGCCGTGCAGTACCTGGTGCTGTCGCAGTCTGCCGCCCACCCCGAGTTGCGCGGCAACCTGGGCAACATTGCGCTGCTGCAGCGCGCCGAGCAAGTGGGCCTGCTACCTGCCGGTGTGGGCCACGCAGCCGCCGACGCGTACCGCGAACTGCGCCGGGTGCAGCACGTGGCGCGCCTGGACGAGGCGCCCACCCAGGTCACACCACCCGCACTGCAGGCCGAACGCGATGCCGTGCTGGCGCTGTGGTCGGCGGTCTTCGGCTCCGCCGCCCCATCTGCCTGATCGGCCGGGCGCACTCCGCAAGGGATGGCCGACTTCTGGAGGGGTCGCCTTTCCCCTCCCCGCCATATATTGGGACGGTGCAAAACCTCCATCCCATCTGCCCGTCCCTCGCTGCAACCAACAGGTCATCCCTGGCAGAAACACGGCCGAAACACCCACGATATTTTTTGAAACAAAAATTTAATCAATCGTTTGATTAAATAGTGCTGTAATCCGGCTCCATGCCAGATTCAGCCCCCAAGCCCCCCCGGCCTTCCATGCCCCCCCCACCGCCCACGGAAGGCGCACAGGCCCGCGCGCGGCTGCTACACGCCGCCTTGCGCCTCTTTGCCGAAAACGGCTTTGCCAAGGCGTCCATCCGCGACATTGCCCAGGCGGCGGGTGTCAACCCGGCCTCCATCAGCTACTACTTTGGCGACAAGAACGGGCTGTACCGCGCAGCGTTCACCGAGCCCATGGGCAGCCCCATCGCCGTGGATGCCTGGCCGGACACCTTGCCTGCGTTCATCGAGCTGCTGATCCAGAGCTTCATGCAGCCCCTGCACGAAGGCGACCTGGTCGAGCTGTGCATGCGCCTGCACTTTCGCGAAATGCTGGACCCCACCGGGCTGTGGCAGCAGGAGCTGGAGTGCGAGATCAAGCCTGCCCACGCCGCGCTCGTCGGCCTGCTGTGCAAGGAGTTCGGCCTGAAAACTGCCGATGACGATGTGCACCGCCTGGCCATGGCCATCACCGCCCTGGCGCTGCAGTACTACGTGGGCCGCGACGTGGTGCAGGCCGTGCGCCCCGGACTCACCGCCACGCCACGGGGGCTGGCCGCCACCACATCCCGGCTGGTGGACTTTGCCCAGTTCATGGTGGACGGGGAACGCCAGCGCCGCGCTGCGGCCCGCGCGGCCGCCCCCGCCAAAAAAACCTCCTCTCCCCGTACCCCAGAGTGACTTGCACATGCGACTGATCTCACACAAACCCTTGTGGCTGGCGCTGGTCCTGCCACTGGTGGCCTGCTCCACCACCGCACCACCTGCGCAGGTATCGGCACCCGCACCTGCGGCCTGGAACGCACCCTTGCCGCACCAGGGCTCCCTCACGGGCATGGCCCGCTGGTGGACCCAGCTGCAAGACCCGCTGCTGGTCGAGCTGATCGACGCTGCCCAGGCCGTGAGCCCGGGCATCGCGCAGGCCCAGTCGCGCATTGCGCAGGCCCGCGCCACGCAGGTGGGCAGCCAGGCGGCGTTGTTGCCCGCGCTCGACGCACAGGCCAGCGCCAGCCGGGGCTTCAATGACCAGTTGGCCCGCGTGGCCACCACATCGCAGGCCGGACTGCAGGCCAGCTGGGAGCTGGACCTGTTTGGCGCCAACCGCGCCGCCAAAACTGCGGCCGATGAGCGGCTGGCGGGCGCACAGGCCTTGTGGCACGAGGCGCGCGTGAGCGTGGCGGCCGAGGTGGCGCAGCAGACCAGCAGCATCCGCACCTGCCTGGCCCAGCAGCAGGTGGCGGAGCGCGACGCACAGTCCCGTGGTGAAACGTCCCGCCTGTCGCAGCTGAGTGAGCGCGCGGGCTTTACGGCGCCCGCCACAGCCGCACTGGCCCGTGCCAGCGCCGCCGAAGCCCAGGCCCGCGCCTCGCAGCAGCGCATGCAATGCGATGTGGAAGTCAAGGCCCTGGTGGCGCTCACCGGCTGGGAAGAACCCACGCTGCGCACCCGGCTGGCCCAGCCGGTGGCTGCGGCCCCGGACACATTGTTTGCCGTCGACGCACTGCCCGCCCAGGTGCTGGCCCAGCGCCCCGACGTGTACAACGCCGAGCGCGAAGTGGCGGCTGCCAGTGCCGACGTCGCCAGCGCCCAGGCGCAGCGCTACCCACGCCTGACCCTCAGCGGCAGCGTGGGTGCAGCCCAGGTGCGCACGGGGGGCGTAACCACCGACCTGAACACCTGGACCATCGGCCCGCTAGCGCTCAGCGTGCCCCTCTTTGACGGTGGCCGGCGTGCCGCGCAGACCGAGGCAGCGCAGGCCCGCTACGACGAGGCCGCGTCGCAGTACCGGGCCAAGGTGCGCCAGGCCGTGAGCGAGGTCGAGCAAGCCCTGGTGCGCCTGCAAAGCACATCCGAGCGCAGCGCCAGCGCGCGCACTGCCGCCGACGGCTACCGCGCATCGTTCGACGCAACCGAGGCGCGCTGGCGCGGAGGCCTGGCCAGCCTGGTGGAGCTGGAAGATGCCCGGCGCACAGCGCTGGCCGCCGAGAACGCGCTGGTCGCGCTGCAACACGAGCGCCAAACCGCCTGGATTGCGCTGTACCGCGCCGCTGGCGGCGGATGGAAGCTATGAAACATCCCCTGAGGCGCTTTGCGCCTCGCCTGCGCATCGCCGGTTTCAAGCGCAGTGGACGACGCCCAACACCATGCACAGCGGATATGAATTTTTCGGGACAGATGCACATGCAACACTCCTCTTTCTCCTTCAAGTTTTCCCCCACCGCCTTCGCCGTGATCACCGCCTGCGTGCTGGCCACGGGCGGTGCGCTGGTTTTCTCGGGTGCATCGCGTGCCGCCGATGAACCCAAGGCGGGCCAGCCCCGGCCTGCGCTCACCGTCAGCACGGCGCAACCGCAGCGCATGCAGGTGCCGCTGCGCCTGGCCGCCAATGGCAACATCGCGGCCTGGCAAGAAGCGAGCATTGGGGCCGAGAGCAACGGCCTGCGCCTGACCGACGTGCGTGTGAATGTGGGCGATGTGGTCAAGGCCGGGCAGGTGCTGGCCACCTTCTCGGCCGACACGGTGTTGGCCGATGTGGCCCAGAGCCGCGCCAGCCTGCTCGAAGCCCAGGCCAATGCGGCCGAGGCCGCTGCCAATGCCGATCGCGCCCGCTCGCTACAGGCCACGGGCGCACTCAGCCAGCAGCAGATCCAGCAGTTCACCACTGCCGAGCAAACCGCCAAGGCCCGCGTGGAGGCGTCCAAGGCCGCGCTGAACGCGCAGCAGCTGCGCCTCAAATACACCCAGGTGGTGGCGCCTGACAGTGGCGTGATCTCGGCGCGCACCGCTACGGTGGGCGCGGTGGTGGGTGCCGGCACAGAGCTGTTCCGCATGGTGCGCAAGGGCCGCCTGGAGTGGCGCGCCGAGGTCACGTCCACCGAGCTGCGGCGCATCCAGCCCGGCGCCAAAGTCAGCGTCACCGCAGCCAGCGGCGCCGTGGCCGAGGGCACCGTGCGCATGGTCGCGCCCACGGTGGACCCGCAGACGCGCAATGCGCTGGTCTACGTGGACCTGCCCGCCAACACCGACTTCCGAGCCGGGATGTTTGCGCGGGGCGACTTCGCGCTGGGCAGCAGCGATGCGCTCACCGTGCCGCAGGAGGCGCTGGTGGTGCGCGACGGGTTCTCGTACGTGTTTGTGGTTGGCGGCGACCAGCGCGTGCAGATGCGCAAAGTCCAGACCGGCCGCCGCGTGGCCGACCGGGTGGAGGTGCTGTCGGGCCTGGATGCCGGGGCCTCCGTGGCCGTGCGCGGTGCGGGCTTTTTGAACGATGGCGACCTCGTGCGCGTGGCGGCCCCTGCGGCGGCGCCAGCGGCGGGCAAGCAGTCCTCCAGCGATCATTTCATGCAAAAAGTGCCTGTAGCGCTAGTGGATCATGCGCAAACAGCTATCAATTAAGGAGCATTCCCGATGAATGTATCCACCTGGTCCATCAAGAACCCCATACCGGCGCTGATGCTGTTTGTGCTGCTGACCTTCGGCGGCCTGCTGTCCTTCAACGCGATGAAGGTGCAGAACTTTCCCGACATCGACCTGCCCACGATCTCCGTCACGGTGGCGCTGCCCGGCGCCTCGCCCGCGCAGCTGGAGAACGACGTGGCGCGCAAGATCGAGAACAGCATCGCCACGCTGCAGGGCCTCAAGCACATCTACACCAAGGTGCAAGACGGCGGCGCCACCATCACCGCCGAGTTCCGGCTGGAGAAGCCCACGCAGGAGGCGCTGGACGACGTGCGCTCGGCCGTGGCCCGCGTGCGCGGCGACCTGCCGGGCGACGTGCGCGACCCCATCGTGACCAAGATGGACCTGGCCGCGCAGCCCGTTCTGGCCTTCACCATCGCGTCGGCCCGCATGGACGACGAGGCGTTGTCCTGGTTTGTGGACGACGCCGTGGCCAAGAAGCTGCTCACCGTGCGCGGCGTGGGCGCCGTCAACCGCGTGGGTGGCGTGCAGCGCGAGGTGCATGTGGCACTCGACCCGGTCAAGCTGCAGTCCCTGGGCGCCACGGCGGCCGATGTGTCGCGCCAGCTGCGGCTGGTGCAGACCGAGAGCGCCGGCGGCCGCACCGACCTGGGCGGCAGCGAACAACCGGTGCGCACGCTGGCCACGGTGCAGTCGGCGCAGGAGCTGGCGGGCCTGACCCTGGCACTGTCGGACGGCCGCCATGTGCGGCTGGACCAGGTGGCCACGGTAACGGACACCATCGCCGAGCCCCGCGCGCTGGCGCTGCTCAACGGCAAGCCGGTGGTGGGCTTTGAAGTGGCACGCAGCAAGGGTGCCAGCGAAGTCGAAGTGGGCTCTGCCGTGCAGGCGGCCCTGCAGGAGATGCGCGCGCAGCACCCCGACCTGGAGATCACCGAGGCCTTCAACTTCGTGCAGCCCGTGCAGGAGGAATACGACGGCTCCATGCACCTGCTGTACGAAGGTGCGCTGCTGGCCGTGCTGGTGGTGTGGCTGTTCCTGCGCGACTGGCGCGCGACGTTTGTATCGGCTGTGGCGCTGCCGCTGTCGGTGATCCCGGCGTTCATCGGCATGTACTGGCTGGGCTTCTCGATCAACGTGATCACGCTGCTGGCGCTGTCGCTGGTGGTGGGCATTCTGGTGGACGACGCCATCGTGGAGGTCGAAAACATCGTGCGCCACCTGCGCATGGGCAAGACGCCCTACCAGGCGGCCATGGAGGCGGCCGACGAGATTGGCCTGGCCGTGATCGCCACCACCTTCACGCTGATCGCCGTGTTTTTGCCCACGGCGTTCATGAGCGGCATTGCGGGCAAGTTCTTCAAGCAGTTTGGCTGGACGGCGTCGCTGGCGGTGTTTGCCAGCCTGGTGGTGGCACGCCTGCTCACGCCCATGATGGCGGCCTACATCCTCAAGCCCATCGTGGGCGACCACAAGGACCCGCGCTGGATGACGGTGTACCTGCGCTGGGCCGCGTGGTGCATCAAGCACCGGTGGATGACCTTCATCGCCACGGCGGCGTTCTTCATCGGCTCGCTGGCGCTGATCCCGCTGCTGCCCACAGGCTTTATCCCGCCGGATGACAACTCGCAGACGCAGGTGTACCTGGAGCTGCCGCCCGGCGCCACGCTGGCGCAGACGCGGGCCGTGGCCGAAGACGCGCGCCAGCGCATCGCCCAGGTGGAGCATGTGCAAAGCGTGTACACCACCATCGGCGGCGGCTCGGCCGGCACCGACCCCTTCATGGGCGGCGCCAGCACCGAAACTCGCAAGGCCACGCTGACCATCCTGCTGTCCCCGCGCGGCGACCGGCCGCGCAAGCAGGGCATCGAGAACAAGATCCGCACCGCGCTGGAGACGCTGCCCGGCGTGCGCAGCAAGGTGGGCCTGGGCGGCTCGGGCGAGAAGTACGTGCTGGTGCTCACCGGCGACGACCCGCAAGCGCTGACCACGGCCGCATTGGCGGTCGAGAAAGACCTGCGCACCATCCCCGGCCTGGGCAGCATCTCGTCCACCGCCAGCCTGGTGCGGTCCGAGATCGCCGTGCGCCCCGACTTTGCTCGCGCCGCCGACCTGGGCGTCACCAGCAGCGCCATCGCCGAAACCCTGCGCATTGCCACGGTGGGTGACTACGACGTGTCGCTGCCCAAGCTCAACCTGGCTGCGCGCCAGGTGCCCATCGTCGTCAAGCTGCAGGACGATGCGCGCAAGGACCTGTCACTGCTGGAGCGCCTGCCGGTGCCCGGCGCCAAGGGCCCGGTGATGCTGGGCCAGGTGGCCACGCTGGAGTTCAGCGGCGGCCCGGCCGTGGTGGACCGCTACGACCGCGCGCGCAACGTGAACTTCGAGATCGAGCTCTCGGGCCAGCCGCTGGGCGACGTGACCAAGGCGGTGGAGGCGCTGCCCTCCATCCAGAACCTGCCGCCGGGCGTGCGCCAGATCACGATTGGCGACGCCGAGATGATGGGCGAGCTGTTTGCCAGCTTCGGCCTGGCCATGCTCACCGGCGTGCTGTGCATCTACATCGTCCTGGTGCTGCTGTTCAAGGACTTCCTGCACCCGGTCACCATCCTGGCGGCGCTGCCGCTGTCGCTGGGCGGCGCGTTTGTGGGGCTGCTGATTGCGCAGAAGAGCTTCTCGATGCCCTCGCTCATCGGGCTGATCATGCTCATGGGCATTGCCACCAAGAACTCCATCCTGCTGGTGGAGTACGCCATCCTGGCGCGGCGCGAGCATGGCATGACGCGCTTTGAGGCGCTGATCGACGCCTGCCACAAGCGCGCACGGCCCATCATCATGACCACGCTGGCCATGGGTGCGGGCATGCTGCCGATCGCCATCGGCCTGGGTGCTGCGGACGCGAGCTTTCGCTCGCCCATGGCGGTGGCGGTGATTGGTGGACTCATCACCTCCACGCTGCTGAGCCTCCTGGTGATTCCGGCGGTGTTCACCGGGGTGGACGACCTGGGCCAGGTGTTCGGCCGGCTGGCCCGCCGCCTGCGCGGGGGGCGCCATGCCCCGGGCGCCCCGGCGGCCCCCACAGCCGCAGCCACGGCGCAACCAGCACCTCCCTCCGCCCCCTGACGCCGAGTCTTGGCGCCGCCCCCCGGCATGAGCCCAAAAAGCAGGGCAATCACGGGGGTCGCGCGGGCTTTGGCGGGAGGTAGCCGTCGGATAATGCAACGCGCACCATGAACCTCGTCAGCCTCAACATCGAATCCATCCAGCTGGGCCATCCCCTGCCTTTTGTGCTGCGGGGGGCCGACGGCGTGTTGCTGGCGCAAAAGGGCTATGTGATCCGCACCCGCGACGAACTGGCCAAGCTGGTCGAACGCGGGCGCGAGCTGTGTGTGGACACCGACGAATCCGGCGGCAGCCACCGCGCCTACCTGGCGCAGCTGCAGCGCATGCTGATCGCCGACACCAACCTGGGCGAGATCGCCGCCATGAAGATGACGGCCGGCGAGCAGGCCGCCGCAGCGGCCGCTGCGCGTGCGGGCAAAACCCTGCCCGACTGGCCCGAGCTGCAGTTGCGCGCCACGCAGTTGCTGCGCGCCCCGTCGCCCAGCGACTTTGGCGGGCGGTTTCAGGCGCTGCACGACGAGCTGGTGCGCCATTGCGAACAGACGCCCGACGCCACGCTGCTGGCACTGATCTATCTCTCGGCCCAGGAAACGCGCATGTACAGCGCCACGCATTCCATGCTGGTCAGCTGCGTGTGCATGGTGGTGGCCCGCGAGATGCTGCGCTGGCCCAGCGGCCGGGTGCAGCAATTGGGGCACGCAGCGCTGAGCATGAACATCGCCATGACCGAGCTGCAGGACCAGTTGGTGCTGCAGACCCAGCCCCTCACCGCGACCCAGATTGCCGCCGTGGAAGACCACGCGGCACGGTCCGAGGCGCTGCTGCGCCACCTGGGCGTGGCCGACCCGGTGTGGCTGGAGGCCGTGCGCTGCCACCACCACCGCACGCCCGGGCCCCTGGCCAAAAAGACCGAAGCCCAGCAAATGGCCCGCCTGCTGCAGCGCGCCGACATTTTTGGCGCCCGCCTGGCCCCCCGCGCCGCGCGGCTGCCCATGCCTGTCACTGCCGCCATGCAGGCCAGTTACTACGACGAAGAACACCAGGTGGACGAGGCCGGCGCCGCCCTCGTCAAGACCCTGGGCGTCTATCCCCCCGGTGCCTTTGTGCGCCTGGCCAGCCGTGAAGTGGGCGTGGTCATCCGCCGGGGCACCACCGCCACCACCCCCCGCGTGGCCGTGGTGACCAACCGCGACGGCATGGCCACGGGCGAGCCCATTCCCCGCGATACGGGCATGCCGCCCTGGAAGGTCACCGGGGTGGTGGCTTTCAAGGACGTGCGGGTCAACCTGTCGCTGGACCGCCTGCTGCAGATGGTCTGACGCCAGGGAGGGCGCTGCGAGCCCCCCGGTTCTGCGTGCCGCTGCTGTCTGCGGCGGGCCACAGCTCCCCCTCATACCTGCATGAGGCGTTGCCCATGCGTGGCTCCTGCCGCCCGTCACTGGGGCTGAAGCTGTATCCACTCCTTTCCCTACCGCGCCATGGGCCAGCGCCGGTGGTACTGCGCGGCCGCTTTTTGGCCCCCGCGTGTTGATTTCCACGCAGAAGTGACCCACTAACCCCCAGGATTTCCATCTAAATCTGATCCACGTACTAACCCTAACCTGCTGCTTTGTTGAGCAGCAGG
>NZ_LMDQ01000018.1:0-458480 GCF_001425125.1 Acidovorax sp. Root402 | reverse complement strand
GGCCAGATCTCTTCGGGCGAAATCGGCAACGCAATGTAATTGCCAGAGGCCCCATGCAGACTGCATGAGGGCTTTGTGAAAATTGCCAATGCAAAAGGCTGGGGCCCTGTGAGGGGCCCCAGCCTTTTTTGTGATGCCACTCCACTGCAGGGGTGGCTCAAATGCTTATGGGATCAGCTTGACGCCGGTCTTGGCCTGCAGGGCCTCAAAATTCACGCCGGGAGCCAGCTCCACCACCTTCAGGCCCTGGGGCGTCACGTCCATGACGGCCAGGTCGGTGATGATGCGATCCACCACACCCACGCCCGTGAGGGGCAGCGTGCACTGGGGCAGGATCTTCAGGTCTTCGGTGCCATCCTTCTTGCGCGCCACATGCTCCATGAGCACGATCACGCGCTTGACGCCAGCCACCAGGTCCATCGCGCCACCCATGCCCTTGACCATCTTGCCGGGGATCATCCAGTTGGCCAGGTCGCCCTTTTCGCTGACCTGCATGGCGCCCAGGATCGACAGGTTGATCTTGCCGCCACGGATCATGGCAAACGACTGGTCGCTGCCAAAGATGGACGAGCCCTTGATGGTGGTCACGGTCTGCTTGCCGGCGTTGATCAGGTCGGCATCCACTTCGTCTTCGGTGGGAAACGGGCCGATGCCCAGCATGCCGTTTTCGGACTGCAGCCACACCTCTTTGTCGGCAGGCACAAAGTTGGCCACCAGCGTGGGGATGCCAATGCCCAGGTTCACATAAAAGCCGTCTTCGAGTTCATGGGCGGCACGGGCCGCCATTTGGTCTTGACTCCACGACATAGATACTTCTCCAGCTTGTTCTGTACGGTTGTGCGGCAGCGGCTCAGACGCCCGCTTTTTCGGTGATGGTGCGCTTTTCGATGCGCTTCTCGGGCGTGGCGTTGTGCACGATGCGGTGCACATAGATGCCAGGCAGATGGATCTGGTCGGGCGCAATGGCGCCGGTTTCCACCACCTCTTCCACCTCCACGATGGTGATCTTGCCGGCCGTGGCCGCAGCGGGGTTGAAGTTGCGCGCCGTGAGGCGGAACTGCAGATTGCCCGACTTGTCGGCACGCCAGGCCTTGACCAGCGACACATCGGGCACCAGCGAACGCTCCATCACATAGGTTTCACCATCGAACTCGCGCAGTTCCTTGCCCTCGGCCACGATGGTGCCCACGCCGGTCTTGGTGAAAAAGGCCGGGATGCCCGCACCGCCCGCACGCAGCTTTTCGGCCAGCGTACCCTGGGGGGTGAACTCCAGCTCCAGCTCGCCAGCGAGGTACTGGCGCTCGAACTCCTTGTTCTCGCCCACATACGACGAGATCATTTTCTTGATCTGGCGGGTCTCGAGCAGCTTGCCCAGGCCGAAGCCGTCCACGCCCGCATTGTTGGAGATCACGGTCAGGTTCTTCACGCCTGAATCGCGCAGCGCGTCGATCAAGGCTTCAGGAATGCCACACAGTCCAAAGCCGCCAACAGCCATGAGTTGGCCATCTGCAACCACGCCCTTCAGGGCCTCGGCTGCGGAGGGGAATAACTTGTTCACCACGATCTCCTTATGAATGGGATGCGCTACGATACTACGTACTTAAATAAGTAGTTTTCCGTAAAGATTAGCACTATGGACGTTGATTACCGACTGGCTTTCGACATGGCCCCTGTGGGGCTGGTGCTCTCGCGCAACCGCACCATGGTGGACTGCAACCGCCATGTCTGCGAAATGTTCGGCGCCTCGCGCGAAGTGCTGATCGGCCAGTCGTTCCAGATACTCTATCCCAGCGCCGACGAATATGAGCGGCTTGGAGCGCACATGGAGCCCATCCTGAACGCCAAGGGCCACTATGCGGACAACCGCATCATGAAGCGCGCCAATGGCGAAGTGTTCTGGTGCCACGTGTCTGGACGCGCACTCAACCGCGATGCCCCGCATGAGTCCGGCATCTGGAGCTTCGAAGATCTGAGTTCGCAGCGCGCCGTGAAGGCGGAGCTGACGGGCCGTGAGCGCGAGGTAGCCGCCCGCCTGCTGGAGGGCCTGACCTCCAAGGAGATCGGTCGGGCACTGGAGATCAGCCACCGCACGGTAGAAATTTACCGCGCGCGCCTCATGCGCAAGTACAACGCCTCCACCGCCGCCGACCTGGTGCACAAGCTGCTGGCAGGCGGCTGAACCGGCCCTCGAAGGACAGCACTACCGCCCTTTATTGCCTACTTGGCCGGGCCGTCGATGACTTCGGCGGCGGTGCGAAACGCCTCTACCGCCGTCGGCAGGCCGCAATAGACGCTGGCGTGCAGCAGCACTTCCTGCAACTCCTCCGCAGTAGCGCCATTGTTCAGCGCGCCACGCACATGGCCCTTGAGTTCATGCTGCTTGCCCAGCGCGATCAACATAGAAACCGTGATGAGACTGCGGGTCTTGCGGTCCAGCCCGGGCCGCTGCCAGACATCGCCCCACGCGTTGCGCGTGATGTATTCCTGAATGGGCTGCGTGAAAGAGGTGGCGTTGCCCAGCGCACGGTCCACAAAATCGTCACCCATGACCTCGCGGCGGGTGGCCAGGCCTTTTTCGTAGTCTTTGGTCGGGGTTGGTGTCACGCGGGCTCTCCTTGAAGGGTTGAAACATCAAGGCCCGATGGTAGCGAGCGCACGCAGGGCTGCCACCGCGCAAACAACAGAACGCCCGGCACATGCACTGCACACGCCGGGCTTCATGGCTTCGTGAACAGCTCGCCCCATGCCATCCCCTGACGACATGGGAGCAAGGCCTCACTGATCAGGCGCTGGCACCGCCTGCGGTCAGGTCAAACCGGTCCAGGTTCATCACCTTGGTCCAAGCCTTGACGAAGTCCTGCACAAACACTGCCTGCGCATCGCTGCTGGCATAGACCTCGGCCAGCGCACGCAACACCGAGTTGGAGCCAAACACCAGGTCGGCCACCGTGCCGGTCCATTTTCTGGCACCTGTGCTGCGGTCCACACCTTCCAGCACACCCGCTGCACCCGCCGACTTCTGCCATTGGGTGTGCATGTCGAGCAGGTTCACGAAGAAGTCATTGCTCAAGGTACCAACGCGCTGCGTGAAGACACCATGGGTGGCCTGCCCCACGTTGGCACCCAGCACGCGCAGGCCACCCACCAGCACCGTCATCTCGGGCGCCGTCAGCGTGAGCTGGTTGGCGCGGTCCACCAGCAGCTCGGCCACGGCGCCTTCCAGGCCAGGGCGCACGTAGTTGCGAAAGCCATCGGCCACGGGCTCCATCACCTCGAACGACGGCACATCGGTCTGCTCTTGCGAGGCATCCGTGCGGCCAGGCGTGAAGGGAACGGTCACGTCCTGCCCTGCCTGCTTTGCGGCAGCCTCCACGGCAGCCCCACCGGCCAGCACGATCAGGTCCGCCAGCGAGATTTTCTTGTCGCCCGTCTGCGCCGCATTGAACTCGCGCTGGATGGCTTCGAGCTGGCCCAGCACCTTGGCCAGTTGCGCGGGCTGATTCACTTCCCAATCCTTCTGGGGAGCCAGACGGATGCGCGCGCCGTTGGCGCCGCCCCGCTTGTCGCCGCCCCGGAACGTGGAGGCAGAGGCCCAGGCCGTGGATACCAGTTCCGAAATCGACAAGCCCGATGCCAACACCTTGGCCTTGAGCGCAGCGATGTCCTGCGCGTTCACCAGCGCATGGTCCACGGCAGGCACAGGGTCTTGCCAGACCAGCACTTCGGCGGGCACCTCCGGCCCCAGATAGCGGGCACGCGGCCCCATGTCACGGTGCGTGAGCTTGAACCATGCACGCGCAAATGCATCGGCAAACTGCTCGGGGTGCGCCAAAAAGCGGCGCGAGATCTTTTCGTAGGCCGGGTCAAAGCGCAGCGACAGGTCGGTGGTGAGCATGGTGGGCACCAGCTTTTTCGACGGGTCGTGTGCGTGCGGGATCGTCGCTGCAGCCCCCTTGGCCGTCCACTGGTGGGCGCCTGCCGGGCTCTTGGTCAGCTCCCACTCGTAGCCGAACAGGTTTTCGAAGAAGTTGTTGCTCCACTGCGTGGGCGTGGTGGTCCAGGTGACTTCCAGGCCACTGGTGATGGTGTCACCGCCTTTGCCAGAGCCATGGCCGCTCTTCCAGCCCAGGCCCTGGTCCTCGATGCCTGCACCTTCGGGCTCCTTGCCCACCAGCGCGGCATCGCCAGCACCGTGGGTCTTGCCAAAGGTGTGGCCGCCAGCAATCAATGCCACGGTCTCTTCGTCGTCCATCGCCATGCGTGCAAAGGTGTCGCGAATGTCGCGCGCGGCGGCGATGGGGTCGGGGTTGCCGTTCGGGCCTTCGGGGTTCACATAGATCAGGCCCATCTGCACAGCAGCCAGCGGGTTGGCCAGGTCGCGCTCACCGCTGTAGCGTTTGTCGCTGCCCAGCCAGGTGGATTCAGCGCCCCAGTACACGTTTTCATCGGGTTCCCACACGTCAGGGCGGCCACCGGCAAAGCCAAAGGTCTTGAAGCCCATGGATTCGAGTGCCACATTGCCTGTCAGGATCATCAGATCGGCCCACGAGATCTTGCGGCCATATTTCTGCTTGACGGGCCACAGCAGGCGGCGCGCCTTGTCCAGGTTGGCGTTGTCGGGCCAGCTGTTGAGCGGCGCAAAACGCTGCTGCCCGGCCCCGGCGCCCCCACGGCCGTCTGCCAGGCGGTAGGTGCCCGCGCTGTGCCAGGCCATGCGCACAAACAGCGGTCCATAGTGGCCAAAGTCTGCGGGCCACCAGTCCTGCGAGTCGGTCATCAGTGCGCGCAGGTCGGCCTTCACAGCAGCAAGGTCGAGGCTCTTGAATTCTTCGGCGTAATTGAAGCCGTCTCCCATCGGGTCGGTGAGCGGGGAGTTCTGGTTCAGGGGGCGGAGATTGAGCTGGTTGGGCCACCAGTCGGCATTGCGGGGGCCCGTGGGCACGGCCTTGGTGTGGTCAAAGGGGCATTTGGCTTCGGTCGTCATGGGTCATCTCCTGTGAAATCGCGTCGGCAAAACGTATCGACAGGGCAGATGGTAGGAAGCAAACCATGACAGGTAAATTGAATCGATTGAATCTCATCAATAGCCAATTTCAATAAAACACCTTCACTCCATTGATTTCACTGCGCCCCATGGATTCATCAAACAGGAGGCCGCTTTAACGTAAGTGAGCCAGCGGCAGTCCAGGTGCCCCCATGTCAGCCCTCAGGATGCGCCCATGGGTCGAGTCGGTGACATACACCGTGGTACGCCCTGCCCCGCCAAACACCAGGTTGGTGGTCGAGCTGCCCGGTGCGCCGCGCAACACCTGCACGGGCTCGGCCCGCTGGTTCAGCACCCACACATAGCCCAGGCCCGGGTTGGCCACCAGCAGGTGGCCTTCGGCATCCACGGCCAGACCATCGGGGCCGCTGGGGCCATACGAAGTGAAGAACTGGCTGACCTTGGCCACGCTGCCATCGGGCAGCAGCGGCACGCGCCACACACAGTTGCCGCGCGTCACGGCCAGATACAGCACGCGGCCGTCGGGCGACAGGGCCACGCCGTTGGGGCTGGGCACGTTGTGCAGCAGCAAATCGAGCTGGCCGTTGGGCCGCAGGCGATACAGGCGGCCACTCGGGTCGTGCAGGCCGCTTTGGCCCTGGTCGGTGAAGTAGAGGTTGCCTTCGGCGTCAAAGATCAGGTCATTCACGCCCTTGAAGCGCTCGCTGTTGCGGCGCTGAAGGTACGGTGTGACGGCACCCGTGGTCACGTCGAGCTGCATCAGGCCGTTCTTGTAATCGGTGATGAGCAGCATGCCGGGCTTCAAGAACTTGAGACCGTTGGGCTCGCCGTCGTACTCGGCCACCAGCGCCCAGTCGCCCTGCGGGTTGATGCGAAAGACCCGGCCCCAGGGGATGTCGCTGACGTATAGGTTGCCTGCGTCGTCGAACACCGGGCCCTCCAGAAACGAATCGGTGATGGTGCCGCCCCGGTTGGCGTCGGCCCAGTCGCTGCGCTCGCGGCGACGAAAGGGCTCGGGCATGGCGGTGAAGACATCGAGGTCTCGGACTTCAGGGGCTTGAAGCAAAAACATGGTGGGGTCTTTCCAATTCGTTCAGGCGGCGGGAACGGCATCGAAACCATACAGCCGTGCCGGGTTGTCGACCAGGATGCGGTCCATGGCCGCGTCGCTGCCAGCCCAGGCCTGCAGCAGATCCATCAAGTCGGCATCGTTCACAGTGCCAGCCGCCTCCGTGGTGTGTGGCCAGTCGCTGCCCCACACGAGGCGCTCGGGCGCGGCCTGCACCAGGGCCTGGCCAAGCGGCAGGGTGTCGGCGTAGCTGGGGCCATGCACGGTCGAGCGCATGTAGGCGCCCGAGAGCTTGACCCAGGTGTTGCCACCATCGAGCAGGCCGCGCACCACGCCGTAGGCCTCGGCGGCCGGGCCTTCGGCGGGATCGATGCGGCCCAGGTGGTCGATGACCACGGGCACAGGCAGGGTGTGCAACTGCGGCGCTAGGGCGATGAGCTGCTCCGGCTGCGCAAAGATCTGGATGTGCCAGCCCGCGCACGCCGGGTGCTCGGCCACCTTGCGCGCCAGCGTGGCCAGCATGGCGGGCGTGGTGGTGCCCCACGATTGGGGCGAGACGAAATTGACCCGCAGCCCGCGCACGCGACGTGCGGCCAGATGGGCCAGTTCGTCGGCACCCAAGCCGTCGCCCACCACGGCCACACCGCGTGCGGCGTCGCCCAACTGGTCCAGCGCATCCAGCGTGCAGGCGTTATCGGTGCCGTAAGTCGATGGCGTGACCACCACCGTGCGCGTGGTGCCCAGGCGCGCCTGCAGCTGCCGGTATGCCGCCACAGGGGCCACCGGCGGCGTGCGCGGCCAGTGGGCTGACGGCGCAAAGCGCAGGTCAAAGATGTGCATGTGGCTGTCGCACGCGCCGGGCGGCAGCCGGCGCTGCGGGCGGTTCAGGCCCACAGAGTGCGACACGGGCGTGGTCAGCGCTGGCAAAGGCATGGGTCAGTCGAGTTTGATATTGCCCTTCTTCACGACCTCGCCCCACTTCGCGTCTTCCTTCTTCAGGAAGGCGGCAAAGTCTGCGGGCGTCGAACCGATGGGCTGGGCGCCCAGGTCGGCCAGGCGCTGCTTCACTTCGTCTTCTTTCAGCACCTCTTGCAGGGCCTGCTGCAGTTTGATGGCCACGTCCGCAGGCACGCCCGCAGGCAGAAACACGCCGTTCCACTCATAGGCCTCATAGCCGGGGATGGCCGCCTCGGCCACCGTGGGCACATCGGGCAGGCGTTTGGAACGCTCAGGGGCCGACACGGCCAGCGCGCGCAGCTTGCCACCCGCCACATGCGGGTAGGTGGCGGCCACGGTGCCGAACATGAAGTCCACCTGGCCGGCCATCACATCGGTGATGGCAGGGCCACCGCTCTTGTAGGGCACGTGCACCATGTCCAGGCCCAGCTTCTGGGCCATCAGCTCCGCCGCCAGGCGCTGCACCGTGCCGCTGCCGCCTGAGGCAAAGTTGATCTTGCCTGGCTGGGCCTTGGCCTTGGCAATCAGCTCGCCCACGTTTTTGTAGGGTGCATCGGCCTTCACGATGAGCACGTTGGGCGCCAGCAGCACCAGCGACAGCGGCTGCAGTGCGTTGGCGGCATACGGCATCTTGGGGAAAAGATGCGGGTTGATGGAGTAAGGCGTGGCGTCGTACAGCATGGTGTAGCCGTCTGCCGGGGCCTTGGCCACAAAGCTGGCGCCAATGGTGCCGCTGGCACCGGCCTTGTTGTCCACGATCACGCTGCCGCCGAGCTTGGCGCCCAGGCGGGTGGCCACCACACGGGCCACGGCATCGGCCGCGCCACCGGGGGCGTAGGGCACGACGATGGTGATGGGCCACTCGGGGAAGGCGGCGTGGGCCACGCCAGCGGCCAGGGCGCAGGCGGCGATCAGGGGTTTGAGGAAGCGAAACATGGGGGTCTCCTTGGGTAGCATTCAATCAACAAGAGAAGGAAGGCGGTAGCGGTGTTTCACGTCGCACGGTGCATGCGCGGGCAGCCGTGCAAGGGCCGCCCCGCAGCACCGGCTGCGTCCCCCTTCCCGCTTTGCATCGCAAAGCGAGAGAAGGGGGAAGGCGCAACGCGCCTCAGGGGGTTGTCCGAGTCAATCTGCTTTGAGATCGAGCGCTTTGGCAATCTGGCTATACGTCGCAGCTTCGCGGGCCACACGGGTCGCAAAGGTATTGCCACACACCGATTCGGCATCCATCCCCAGGCCGCGCAGCTTTTCAGCGGCCGATTCGCTCTTGGCAAAGTCGGCGGCCGTGCGCTCCAGCGCCTGGACGATGGGCTCGGGCACGCCTGCCGGGGCCAGCACGCCGTACCACACGTCGGCAGCGTAGTTGCCACCGCCCGCCTCGGCAAACGTGGGCACCTCGGGCGCCAGGGCCGAGCGCTGGGGCGCGCCCACGGCCAGCGCGCGCAGCTTGCCGCTCTTGATCTGCGGCAGCACCGAACCCAGCGTGGCAAACGAGCTGTCGAGCTGGCCGCCCATTAGGTCGGTCACCACGGGCGCTGCGCCCTTGTACGGCACGTGGTTGAGCTGCAGGCCCTGGGCGCGGGCAAAGATCTCGGTGGCAAAGTGGCCCGAGCTGCCCATCCCGGCCGTGCCTGCGGTCACGCGGCCGGGCTCGGCGCGGGCCTTGGCCTGGTAATCGGCCAGCGTCTTCACCGGCAGGCTAGGGGCCACCACCAGCACCGTGGGGCTGCTGGCCACCGTGCACAGGGGGCGGAAGGACTTCACCGCATCGAACTTGACGCGGCCCTGGTACAGCGCCGGAATCATGGTGTGGTTGGTGGCACCGAACAGCAGCGTGTAGCCATCGGCCGGGGCGCTGGCCACGGCCTGCGCGGCAATGATGGTGCCCGCGCCGGGCTTGTTGTCGATGATGAACGGCTGGCCCAGCGCCTTGCTGGCGTGGTCGGCAAAGGCGCGCGCCACCACGTCGGTGGGGCCGCCCGCCGCAAAGCCCACCACCAGCTTCACGGGTTTGGTCGGATAGGCTGCTGCGCCCGTTTGCGCGCAGGCGGCGCCAGACGCTACTAAAACAATAGCTGCCAGCGCATGATTGACTAGCGCAAGAGGCCTATTTTTCTTGAAATTGCGTGCCATGGTCTGTTGTCTCCTGTGCAGCCGGGCACCCTGCCCGGCCATGTTCTTGGGGCAGGCTGGCGCTCAGGCGACGGCTACTGCATGCGGTGCACGTGCCAGCACGGCCAGCAGGTTCTTCGCCGCGCCCACGCCCATGTTCACGTAGGCATCGCTCGTCACGCCGCCAATGTGGGGGCTGAGGATGAAGTGCTTCTCGCCCTGGAAGGGGTGGCCCGCCGTCATCGGCTCCACCGCAAAGCTGTCGAGCCCCGCCGCCATCACCTGGCCCGAGCGCACGGCGGCGAGCAGCGCAGCCTCGTCGATCAGGCCGCCGCGTGCCGTGTTCACCACAATCACGCCGCGCTTGCACTGCGCCAGCGTGGCGGCGTTCAGCAGGTTGCGGTTTTCGTCGGTCAGCGGGCAGTGCAAAGACACGGCATCGGATTCGCGCCAGATCGTCTCCAGGTCCACCGCCTGCACATAGGCGGGCAGGTTCTTGGCAAACGGATCGAAGCCAATCACGCGCATGCCCAGAGCGTCGGCCATCTTGGCAAAACGCAGGCCGATGGCACCCAGGCCCACCAGGCCCACGGTGCGGCCGCCCAGCTCCAGGCTCTTGTGCGTGGCCTTGTCCCAGTGGCCTGCGTGCATGCGCGCATCCAATGCCACCACCGACTTGGCGCAGGCCAGCAGCAGGGCCAGGGCCTGCTCGGCCACGGCGGCGGCGTTGGCGCCCACGGCGGCCACCACCTCAATGCCACGGGCTTTGGCAGCCACCTTGTCGATGGTGTCGGTGCCGCTGCCGTGCTTGGAAATGACCTTGAGCGCGGGGGCCGCGTCCATCACCGCAGCGCCCACTTTGCCGTAGCGCACGATGATGGCCACGGGGTTGTGCGCGCGGCACAGGGCCACCATGTCCTCTTCCGTCGGCGTCTTGCCTGCGTAGACGATCTCGTAGGCTGTGAGCAGATCCAGGGCTTGTTGCGCCAGGTCGGCGCCTGTGACGATGATGGTTTGGCTCACAGCGATTCCCCTTCCTTCAGCACGCCCGCAGCGCGCAGCGCGGCAGGCAGCCATTTCGATGCGGTGTCGCCACGGGCGATGGCTTCGATGCGGGCGGCTTCGTCGGCCACCTTCTTGTCGGCCAGGGCCAGCATGGCGGGGGCTTTTTCGCGCTCGATGACGACCACGCCATCGGCGTCGCCCACCACCAGGTCACCCGGGTTCACCACCGCGCCACCGGCGCTGATGGGGTGGTTGATGCGGCCGGGCACGTACTTGGTGGGCCCTGCGGGGTTGAAGCCCGCGCTGAACACGGGGAAGTCCAGCTCCAGAATTTCCAGCTTGTCGCGGATGGCGGCGTCCACGATCACACCCGCCAGGCCGCGCTTCTTGCAGGCGCTGAGCATCAGCGTGCCCATCAGCGCCGCCGTCTGGTCGCCCTTGCCGTCAATCACCAGCACATCGCCGGGCTGGGCAAGCGCGATGGCGGCGTGGATCATGAGGTTGTCGCCGGGGCGCACTTCCACGGTGAAGGCGGGGCCTGCCACTTTCATAGATTGGTGCACAGGCGCCACGCGGCCATACATGGTGCCGCGGCGGCCTGCCACGTCGGCCAGGATGGCGGCTTGGTAGGTGGCGGCTTGGGCAACAACGTCGCCGCTCACGCGGTCCATGGTGCGGATGATTTCAGGGAGTTGGCTCATGGGAGTGGTCCGGTTGAGGTAGTGAAAACGAAGAAGCAGCGTTTTGCTTTTTTTGACAATGGGTGGATCGCGGGTATCAGTCGGCCTTGATGTTTCCGTCTTTGATGACCTTGGCCCACTTGGCAGAGTCGGCCTTTTGCAGGTCGCCCAGCTGCTGGGGCGTGCCGCCCACCAGCGTCACGCCCAGCTTGTCGGCCAGGGCGATGAGGGCGGGGTCTTTCAGCGTGGCGGCAATCTCGCGGTTCAGGCGCTGCACGATGGCGGCGGGCGTCTTGGCGGGCGCAAACACGGCCTGCCACTGCTCCACCACAAAGTCTTTGAGCCCCGCCTCGCCCATGGTGGGCACTGCAGGCAGGGCCTTGAGGCGCTGGGCAGAGGTGACGGCCAGGGCGCGCAACTTGCCCGACTGCACATGCGGCAGCGCGGCGGCTGCGGGGGCAAACATGAACTGCACCTGCTCGGCCAGCGTGTCTTGCAGCGCGGGGGTGTCGCCCTTGTAGGGCACATGGATGAAGCGCGCGCCGGTTTGCTGCTGCAGCAGCTCGCCCTGCATTTGCAAGATGGTGCCGTTGCCGCCCGAGGCAAACGCCAGCTTGCCCGGCTGGGCCTTGGCGGCGGCCAGCAAGTCGGCCACCGTCTTGAAGGGCTGGTTGGCGCCCACCACCAGGATGTGCGGGATGGTGCCCACGGTGATCACTGGCTCAAACGCCGTGATGTGGTCGTAGGGCAGCTTGGCCATCAGGTGCGGGGCGATGGCCTGCGGGCCGATGGAGGTGCCCAGCAGCGTGAGCCCGTCGGGCGCCGCCTTGGCCACGTAGGCCGCGCCGATGGTGCCGGTGGCCCCGGCCTTGTTGTCCACGATGACGTTGGTGGACAGGGCCGCGCCCAGCTTGAGGGCAATGTTGCGG
The DNA here is from genome assembly GCF_001425125.1 of Acidovorax sp. Root402. Lineage (NCBI taxonomy): Bacteria > Pseudomonadati > Pseudomonadota > Betaproteobacteria > Burkholderiales > Comamonadaceae > Acidovorax > Acidovorax sp. Root402. The sequence continues at coordinate 446,723 of NZ_LMDQ01000018.1, read as the reverse complement.
CCCAGTACGTCGGTGCTGCCGCCAGCGGGATACGGCACCACCCAGGTGATGAGCTTGCCCGCAGGCCAATCGTTTTGCGCCCAGGCGGGCAGCCCCATCCCCACACCTGCGCCCGCAAAGGCCAGGGTGGTCAGCAGGTGGCGGCGCTGCGCGCCGTGCGTAGAAAGGGGAGATACCAAAGAGGTCATGGTGCAAGGCCCTCAGACAGGGGTGGGGGATGAAGAAGTCGAGACCGGCGAGAAGCCGTAAAGCGCGGCAGGGTTGGTGACCAGCACGCGGCGCAGGGCATCCGCACCGGCCTGATCGCACCAGCGCGCCAGGGTGTCGATTTGCAATGCGTCGTCCGGCACGGGGTGCAGGCCAGCACTGGCAGTGGCATGGGGCCAGTCGCTGCCCCACAGCACGCGCTCTGGTGCAGCACGCAGGTAGCCGACGGCCAGTGCATCGAGCGCCGGGTCGTCCACCGCGTGGGTGGCGCTGACGATGTAGCCGCCCGAGAGCTTGACCCAGGCCCGGCCCTCGCCCATCAGCTGCAGCAGCAGTGCGTGGGCTGGGTGCTTCCCGGCTTGCTCGGGTGCGATGCGGCCCAGGTGGTCAAACACCAGGGGCACAGGCACGTTGCGCAATACATCGCCCAAGCTAGCCAGCACATCGGACGCCATCAGCAGCTGCAGATGCCAGCCCCAGGGCGCAATGCGCCGGGCCAGCGGCAGGATGGAGTCCACCGTGCCGGTGACGCCCAGCGAAAGATTGAGCCGCACACCGCGCACGCCCGCATCGTGCAGGGCTTGCAACTGCGCATCGCTCTCGCGGCCATCGATCACGGCCACGCCTCGGGCGTTGTCACCCAGCGCCGCCAGGCCCTGCAGCATGCAGCGGTTGTCTGCGCCGTAAGTGGAGGGCGTGACCAGCACGGTGCGCTGGGTGCCGATGCGCTGTTGCAGCGCGCGGTAGTCCTGCACCGACGCGTCGGGCGGCAGCAGCTTGGCCCCCGGCGCTATGGGAAAGCGCTGGTCGTACACGTGCACGTGGCAGTCGCACGCCGCCGCAGGCAGTGCGGTACGGGGCGCCGTCGTTCCCAGCGAGAACGGTACGGGCGTGACAAGGCTATCGCGGGTCATGGCGATGGGCAGTCAGCGGGGGATGAACGTGGCGGCTCGATCAGTCCAGGCTGGCGCCAGAGTCCTTCACGATCTTGGACCAGCGGGGCACTTCGGTGCGCAGCAGTGCCGCAAACTGCTCGGACGTGCCCCCGAGGATGTCGCCGCCTTCAGAGCGCAGCTTGTCCGCCACGTCCGGTTGCTTGAGGGCCTGGTTGATGGCCTTGTTCAGCTGCGCCACGATGGCTGCGGGCGTACCCGCAGGGGCCAGCACTCCGAACCAGGTCACGGCCTCAAAGCCCTTGAACCCGGACTCCGCCAGCGTGGGCACATCCGGCAGCTGCGCCGAGCGCTGGGCCGAGGTGATGGCTATGACCTTGAGCTTGCCATTGCGCACATGGCCCAGCAGCGTGGGCACGGACGACATGTACAGATCAATCTGTCCGCCCATCAGGTCCGTCATGGCCTGGGCCGCGCCCTTGTAAGGGATGTGGCGCAACTGGATGCCAGCAGCGTTCTCTGCCAGCTCCCCGGCCAGATGGGCCACGGTGCCGTTGCCCGAATAGCCCAGCGTCAGGGCATCAGGCTTGCCCTTGGAGGCAGCCACCACATCGGCAAAGGTCTTGAAGCGCGAGTTGACCGGCACCGCCATCACGATGGGCGAGGACGACACCAGCGCCACCGGCGCCAGGTCCTTGAGCGGGTCGTAGGGCAGCTTCTTGTACAGCGTGGGATTGATGGCGAGGTTGCTGGTCTGCCCCATCACCAGCGTGTAGCCGTCCGGGTCGGCCTTGGCCACAGCATCCACCCCCAGGTTGCCACCGGCGCCAGGGCGGTTGTCCACGATCACGCTCCACTTGTTCTGGTCGGCCATCTTCTGCGCCACGGCGCGGGCGATCATGTCGGTGCCCCCGCCGGGGGGGAACGGAACAATCAGGCGGATGGCCTTGGCGGGGTAGGCCGTCTGCGCCTGCGCAGCGCCGTGGGGCACGGCCACGGCCGCAAGGCCCAGGAAAGCGGCGCAAAGGCGAGCACTCAAAGAACGTGAAAGCGATGAAAAAGCGGTCATGGATTTGTCTCCGTTATGGTGGTTCGTCACACCGGTCTGCAAGGGCCTGTTCGGGCCTGGCGCCGTGGTGTGCGAATGTACGCACGCGTTTCAACCCATACAATGCAGTTGCACACAATGAAACGAATTGCGCCATGAGCAACCCACCCTCTTCGCCCGCGCGCCCTGCCCCGCGCAAGGCCACCCAGCCAAATGCCACCACCGCCGGGGTCGATGAAAGCGCAGACCGGCCGACCGATGCGGCGACCAAGGACACCGGTGGCGTGATCGCCGTGACGCGTGCGCTGCAGGTGCTGGAGGCCTTTGCACTGGGCGAATCCAGCCTGTCTCTGGCAGAGCTGAGCCGCCGCTGCAGCCTTCACAAGACCACCGTACTGCGCCTGGCCCGCACGCTGGCGCAGTCCGGGTTCATGGTGCAGCGCGAAGATGGCGACTGGCGCCTGGGTCCGGCAGCAGGCTGGCTGGGTGCGCGCTACCAGGCAGGCTTTGACGTGCAGAACGTGCTGGAGCCCGCGCTGCGTGAACTGACCCTTGCCACCGGCGAAAGCGCTGCGTTTTACGTGCGTGAAGGCAATGTGCGCACCTGCCTTGTCCGTGTGGAAGGCCCGCAGGCGCTGCGCCACCACGCCCGCATGGGCGAAGGACTGCCGCTGGACAAGGGCTCGCCGGGCCGCGTGATCCTGGCGTTTTCGGGCGAGCCGGGCAAGGCCTATGAAGAGATCCGCAAGAAGGGCTACCACTGGTCGATTGGTGAACGGGAACAGGGCGTGGCCACCGTTTCGGCGCCGGTGTTTGGCATGCACTGGCGGCTCATGGGCTCGGTGTGCATCTCAGGCCCGGCCTCGCGTTTGCCCGCCGAAAAGCTCGAAGCGCTGGCGCACACCGTGGTCGCTGCAGCGACACAGTTGTCCTACGCGCTGGCTGGCAGTTCGGCCGCGCCGGCCCATGCCCCCGTGCGGGCGACGCAATGGCATCCCTGATACTTGCATCCGTTATACACCCCACACAAAAACCGAGGAGACTGCCGTGAGCCGCTACCCCTTCCCTGACCTGAACACCCTGCCCGAGGACATCCGCGCGCGGATTCTTGAAGTGCAGGAGAAGGCGGGATTCATCCCCAACGTGTTCCTCGCGTTTGCCCGCCGGCCAGCGGAATGGCGTGCATTCTTTGCATACCACGACGCGCTCATGCTCAAGGAAGAAGGCAGCCTGACCAAGGGCGAGCGCGAGATGATCGTCACCACCACCAGCGCGGCCAATCAGTGCCTGTATTGCGTGGTGGCGCATGGCGCGATCCTGCGCATCTACGAGAAGAAGCCGCTCATCGCCGACCAGGTGGCGGTGAACTACCGCAAGGCGGACATCAGCCCCCGGGAGCGGGCCATGCTCGACTTCGCCATGAAGGTGTGCCAGAACGCCCACGAGATCGACGACACGGATTTCGAGGCCCTGCACCCCCATGGTTTCGATGACGAGGACATCTGGGACATCGCCGCCATCACGGCATTCTTTGGCCTGTCCAACCGCATGGCCAGCTTTGCGGGCATGCAGCCCAACCCAGAGTTCTATCTGATGGGCCGTGTGCCCAAGGCCAAGCCTGCGGCCTGATCCAAACCATGCGCTCCGCACGAACGATCTGGCTTTGGGTGCTGGCCGCGCCTGCGGTACAGGCCGCAGGGTTTGGGCCACCGGAGGGCACGCTGCCCTTTCACCCTTTGACTGTGGCCGTGCCCGCTGGCGCGCTGTCGCCGTTGCGGTCCGCCTCGCTCTTCCGCGAAGAGTCCAGCACGGGGGCGGCGCCCACTTACTACCTCGGTGCGGGCGTTGCAGGCTCGCGCCTGCAAATCCCTGACTCGCCGGGCGCTACGGCGTGGCAGGTCGTACCCACCGCCGATTGCGTACGCCTGGAGCCCGTGCCCCCCGCACTGCTGCACACCCCGTCCGTGCAGGCAGTGCTGGTGCAACAGAATCCGCTGCCCATGGAGTGCGCTGCGGCCTTCGAGGGGAGCTGTACCAGCCGTGACGACAAACTGCGCATCGCCACGACCTTCGAGGGCCGGCGCCGCGCGGCGCGCGTGGGTGGCGGCTTTTTCGGCACCGAAGGCACCATAGAGACCACCTTCTACACGGGTGTGCGCACCCTCAGCATCGAACACCTGCCCAGCCGTCTTGTGCTGCGCATGCAAGAACGCCTGAACAACAGCAACGGCTACAGCGCACCGCAGACAGCCATCCGTTATTTGCCAGAACTGCAGCGCCTTTTGCTGCTGGGCGCCTCAGAGGCACAGGGCATGCCTCTGGCGCAATGTGTTGCCCTGCCCCCACGATAAAGGTCGTCCCACAGCGACTCAACGGACCGATACCCGCGCGATGCTCCGCATGACCTCAGGACCTCAGGACCTCAGGCCGGCAAGTCTGTATCGGTCTCGCGCACCCAGGGCTGCTGCGCCTGCCACTGGTCCAGCCAGCCCGGTACCTGCTGCGCGGGCATGGGCCGCGCAATGCCATAGCCCTGGCCCAGCACACAGCCCATGGCCAGCAGCATGCGGCCGTGGTCCACGGTCTCCACACCTTCGGCAATCACCTTGCGGTTGAACGCTTTGGACAGGCCCACCACACCCTGCACAATGGCCAGGTCGTCGCGGTCTTCGAGCATGTCGCGCACAAAGCTCTGGTCGATCTTGAGCAGCTCTGCAGGCAGCTTTTTCAGGTAGGTCAGCGACGAATAACCGGTCCCAAAATCGTCCAGAGCAAACCGCACGCCCAGTTCGGCGCATGCGTGCATCAGGCCAGATACCTGGGCCATGTCCTGCAACGCGCTGGTCTCCACAATCTCCAGCTCCAGCGCCGACGAAGGCACCGAGGGATGCGCTGCCAGTGCCTGGCGCAGCTTGTGCACAAAGTCCTCTTGCTGGAACTGCTTGGAGAACACGTTGACGCTGACCGGCATGCGCAGCCCCACCGCCAGCCACTGCGCCATTTGGGACAGGGCCATCTCCAGCACCCGCTCGCCAATCGCAATCGCCATATCGTGGTCTTCAATCACCGGCAGGAACTGGCTCGGGGCCAGCAGGCCCCGCTGCGGATGCAACCAGCGGACCAGCGCCTCCATGCCCACCACCTCACCTGTCTGCATGTTGACCTGGGGCTGGTAGTACAGCACCAGCTCCCGCTGAGCGATGGCGGTGGCAATCTGCTCCAGGCTTTCGCGCTTGATCCGGATGGCCGCATCGCTGGCCACATCAAACAGGTGGAACCGATTCTTGCCCCCCTGCTTGGCCAGGTACATGGCCTGGTCGGCATGGCGGATGAGCTGCTCCGAACTGGAACCATCCTGCGGGTAGATGGTGACGCCAATGCTGGCAGACACCTGCAGGGATTGCCCGCTTACCAGCAACGGCTCGCCCGCCACCTGCAACAGCCGCAACAGCAGGGGCTCGCAGTCCTGCTCGGCCGTCAGGTCGGTCATGACGGCCACAAACTCGTCCCCACCAATGCGCGCGAGCGTGTCGCCATCGCGCAGTGCAGACCGCAGCCGCTTGGCAATCGCCACCAGAAACTCGTCGCCCGCCGCATGGCCATACCGGTCGTTGATGTCCTTGAAGCCATCCAGATCCAGAAACGCCACCGCCAGCGACTTGTTGCGACGCACACAGTGCGCCATGGCCTGCTGAAGCCTGTCGGCCAGCAGAACGCGGTTGGGCAGGTGCGTCAGCATGTCAAAGTGCGCCACCTCGGCCAACTGCTCGTTGATGCGGCGCATCTGTGCATTGGCAGCCTCCAGCTCGGCCTGGCTGCGCAGGCGCTCCGTGATGTCGCGAACGATCATGCTGCTGTATTGGCGGCCTTCACTGTCGCCATAAATGCTGGAGCTGATCTCGGCGGTGAAGTGGCTGCCATCACCCCGGACCATGGTCAGCAGGCCGGCCGCCTGCCCCCTCTGCTGGCGCTGTACCAGCAACTCCTGCAGCCGGGGGTCGGCAGGGTCGGCCAGCCCCATGCGCCCCCGGGCGATGATTTGTGCCTCGCTCAGGTCAAACAGTCGGCAAGCCGCCTGGTTCACGGCCAGCACGGTGCCATCGGGCGAGGTCAGCAACACGGCGTCCATGCTGTTGTCAAACAGCGCCTGGAACTTGAGTTCGCGGTCCTGGAGTTGCGACGTCAGCTTGCGCCGCATGGTGATGTCGACAAAGGTCACCACGATCTTGTCGAGCTGTCCATCGGTGGTGAACCACGGGTCGGCCCGGCTCAGCACCCAGCAGATGCCGGCATCCTTGCCACGGACGATGCCTCCCACCACCCCGTTGACAGGTTCAAGGGTCGCAAGCACCCGGGAGGCGGGGTAGTCGGAAACCGGCATGACGGCCCCCTGCTCGTTCACGAAGGACCAGGCCGGGTCGATCAGCTGCTTGCCGGTCATCTGCTCAAAACTCAGCCCCAGCAGGTTACTGGCCTCGGCGTTGCACCGCACCACAGCGCCCGTCGCATCGTGGATGACCAGACCCGTCATCAGGTTGTCGATGAGGGAGCGCTGCTCGGTCTCGCTCTCACGCAGCACCCTTTCCACCGCCAGCCGCTGCTGCTCGGCTTCGTGCTCGCGGCGAGCGAGGCGCAGCGACACGAGCTTGATGAACACCAGCAACAGCGCCGTGAGCGCCAGGGGAGTGTCGATGCTGCGGGCCCAGACCTGAAAGAACCGACTCTCGGGCTGCCCGACAAAGACGGTCGCAGGGAGCCTGTCGAGCCGGTGGAACAGGTTGATGAAGTTCTGCCCCTTCAACAGCGCATTGGGTCCCTCGACCCGCCCTTGCAGGGGGAACTGGTGCTGCGCGAGATACCGTACCAGCACCCCGTCCCGACGCATGCCATACACCTCGTCCTTGGTGACCGTGGCGGGCACCGGAAAGCGGGTCATCAGGTAGCCGTCATCGCGCAGCACACCCACTGTGAGCTGCTGCACCAGCGGCGCGTCTTTCCAGAGCGACTCCAGAAAATCGACCGGAAACACATCTGTCAGCACCGCCCGGGGCTTGCCTTGCGCATCCCGCAGCACATAACGCAGCGTGAACACCCAGTCCTGGCTCTGCGCGTCGCGCTGGGGTCGTCCCAGGTAGATGTCGTGCTGGTCCTTAGCGTCCCGCGCAAAGTCTTGAAAGCCGGATTGATCCACCAGGCCGGATTGGCCGTTCCTGTCCGCCGCATGGGACGAGGCCAGCACCTTGCCGTTCGTTTCGCTCAGGGATATCTCGCTGACTTCGGGGCGGTGCTTGCGGTAGTCCGTCAGCAGTTGCTGCGCCAGCGCCAGGTTGTCGATACCACCGGGCGAGATGGCGATGGTTTCTGCCAGGCTGAACATGCCAGCGCGTTTGGAGAGAAAGAAGGTGTCCAGCGTCCGCGTCAGCAGCACCAGGTTGGACTGCATGTGCTCCTCTTCACGGTCCCTGACCTGCCCCCATTCGTCAAAGGCGTACAGGCCAAACATGAAGAGAACCGACGCGATGACCAGATTGGTCACCTTGTTGATGCTGCTGGCAGCCGCGCTTGCTGGGATGGTTGAATTCATTCAGAAAGCACAAAGCAGCACGTCGGTGCGGTGTTGGAAATCCCCTCCCCGGCTCTATTCGTTTTCTTCTATCGTTGCCGAAGTCATCCTAACAGGTAACAAAAAGAACAGGAGGTTGAATGAGAAGGCGCGGTATGGGGTCGGCGGTATGGGCACAGTGCTCCGCGCCTGGGTGCCTGTGGAGCCGTATTCACTGGCTACCGCAGGGCCACCAGCAGAGGGAAGAAGTGGCACGGGTGCTCGCAGAGGCTTGCCTTCCACTCTGTCGTCAAACCACCGGTGCAAATCGCCCAAAAACTATCTTTTTTATAGCAATCAAGGCATTTATCACGTGCGCTACCGGCCGAATAGTCCAAAAAATGAGCCACCAGCCCCCGCCACGGGGCTCAAGTGACGGGACGGACGGTCAGCTGGCAGTCACCAGCGTCCGCATCCAGTCGGGCAGCGGCGCGGCCTTCTGCTGCGGAAAGTCCACCCAGATCGTCGTGGCTCCGCCCGCTGCGCATATCACGCCCGGCTGGTCCACGCGCTCCATCGTGCCCCAGGTCTCGAACGTGGTGCGGCCCGGGTCGCTCACGTAGAGCTTGAGCAACACGTCGGCCGGGTATTCGAGCTGCTTGTAGAAATTGCAGAACGCATTGACGATGACAGGCCCCTGTCCGCGCGGGTCGGGGTTGCAACCCACCGACACCATCCACTCGATGCGCGCGGTTTCCAGGTAGCGGAAGTACACGGTGTTATTGACATGGCCCATCGCATCCATGTCGCCCCAGCGCACCGGGAACCGCATCTCAAAGACCAGCTTCTTGACCTCAGGGATTTCGATCTTCATACCCGCTCGTGCCCCAGGGATCAGACCGCGAAGCCGTCGTCGGCTGCGATCACCGCGCCATTCACAAAATGGCTCTGGTCGCTGGCCAGCATCACCAGCAGCGCATCCAGGTCCTGCGGCTGGCCCACGCGCTTGCGCGGCAGCATGTCCATGAGCTTTTTTCCCTGCTCGGTCTGCCAGTGGTGATGGTTGATTTCGGTGTCGATGTAGCCGGGGCAAATGGCGTTCACGTTGATGCCGAACCGGCCCCACTCCAGTGCCATCGCCCGGGTCATCTGCACCACGGCGGCCTTGCTCATGCAATAGGCGCCGATCTGCGGCAACACCTTGAGGCCCGCCATCGACGCGATATTGATGATGCGACCGCCGGTGAAGCTGCCCGGCGCTGCACCGCGGGAGCGGGCCAGCATGCGCTTGCCCACCTCTTGCGCCACAAAGAAGGCGCCCTTCACGTTGGTATCGAAGATGAAGTCGTAGTCCTCGGGCGTCACGTCCTGGATGCGCTGCGTGGTGCTCACGCCGGAGTTGTTCACCAGAATGTCGATGGAGCCCATTTCGGTCTCGGCATGGGCCACGGCGGACTTGATGGAGTCGTGGTCGGTCACGTCCAGCTCGATCACATGGGCGTCACCGCCCTCGCCTTCGATGCGCGCGCGCAGCTCCTTGAGTTTTTCCACCCGGCGGCTGGCCAGCACGACGCCTGCGCCAGCGCGAGCCAGGGTGCGGGCAAACTGCGCGCCCAGGCCGCTGGACGCGCCCGTGATGAAGGCCACGCGGCCGGACAAGTCGATGCTGTATGCCATTTAGAGTCTCCCTACTGATCAAAATAGAACGGTCGTTCGATTGTCTATATTCCGTGAATACAATCAGTCGCCAGACAGACAGGGCGCGGTCGGCGCTCTGTAGAAAATAATCCATTATCAAACGCCCGACGAGAAGCCCATGACCAACGAAGAAATCCTCGCCCAATACGGCCCCCGCGAATCCATGGAATACGACGTGGTGGTCGTTGGCGGCGGCCCTGGCGGCCTTGCCACTGCGATCCGCCTGAAGCAACTGGCGGCAGAAAAAGGCCAGGATGTCTCGGTGGTGGTGCTCGAAAAAGGCTCTGAACCCGGTGCGCACATCCTGTCGGGCGCCATCATGGACCCCAAGGCCCTCACCGAGCTGATCTCCGACTGGAAAAAGCGCGGCGCGCCCCTGAACCAGCCCGTCACCGACGACGCCTATATCTTCCTCAGCGAAAAGTCGGGCTTTCGCGTGCCCAACATGTTCCTGCCGCCGTTTGCCCACAACCACGGCAACTACATCATCAGCCTGGGCAACCTGACCAAATGGCTGGGCGAACAGGCCGAAGCCCTGGGCGTGGAGATCTTCCCCGGCTTCACTGCGGCTGAAGTGCTCTACAACGACAACGGCTCCGTCAAGGGCGTGGCCACCGGCAACATGGGCGTTGGCAAGGATGGCGAGCCCACCGAGAACTTCCAACTCGGCATGGAACTGCTGGGTAAGTACACCGTTTTTGCCGAAGGTGCACGCGGCCACCTGGGCAAGCAGCTGATTGCCAAGTTCCACCTCGACAAGGACCGCGACCCGCAGAGCTTCGGCATTGGCGTGAAGGAACTGTGGGAGATCGACCCCAAGAAGCACCAGCCCGGCTTTGTGATGCACACCGCCGGCTGGCCCATGGAGAACGACACCTACGGCGGCGCCTTCCTGTACCACCTGGAGGGCAACAAGGTGGCACTGGGCTTCGTCACGGGGCTGGGTTATGCCAACCCTTACCTGAGCCCGTTCGAGGAGTTCCAGCGCTGGAAAACGCACCCCAACGTCCGCTACTACTTCGAAAACGAGAAGGGCGAGATCACGGCCAAGCGCTTGTCCTACGGCGCACGTGCCATCAACGCCAGCGGCATCAACGCCCTGCCCAAGACCGTGTTCCCAGGCGGCGCCCTGGTGGGCTGCAATGCCGGCTACCTGAATGTCGGCCGCATCAAGGGCAGCCACGCCGCCATCAAGACCGGCATGCTGGCCGCCGAAGCCGCCTATGACGCCGTGGTGGCAGGCCGCCAGCACGACGAGCTGACCGCCTACCCCGAAGCCTTCGAAAAGAGCTGGCTGCACACCGAGCTGAACAAGGACCGCAACTTCAAGAACTGGTTCAAGTACGGCCTAACCGCGGCCACACTGATGAACGGTTTCGAGCAGTTCGTGCTGCGCGGCCACATCCCCTGGACGCTGCACCGCGACAAGCCCGACCACGCGTACCTGAAGCCTGCGGCCGAGTGCAAGCCCATCGTCTACCCCAAGCCCGATGGCAAGCTGACCTTCGACCGCCTCTCCAGCGTGTTCATCAGCAACACCAACCACGAAGAAAACCAGCCCGCCCACCTCACGCTCAAAGACCCGAGCGTGCCGGTCAACATCAACCTGGCCAAGTACGCCGGCCCCGAGGCGCGCTATTGCCCGGCGGGCGTGTACGAGTTCGTGCCCGACACCACCAAAGGCGGTGATGCCCAGCGCCTGCAGATCAATGCGCAGAACTGCGTGCACTGCAAGACCTGCGACATCAAGGACCCTACGCAGAACATCGTGTGGGTCACGCCAGAAGGCGGTGGCGGTCCGAACTATGCAGGCATGTGAGCACCATCAGAATTCATAGCATCTAGTGCTTAAAGGGCCTGCGCTGCAGGCCCTTTTTTATTGATGTCTCTGGCACTGGCGCTCACGCGGCTGCGCGTGTGAGCTGAAACTGCCCCATCGCACCCGCCAGCCGGTTGGCCTGGTCCTTGAGGCTCTGGGCCGCTGCGGCGCCCTGCTCCACCAGCGCGGCGTTCTGCTGCGTCATGTGGTCGAGCTGGTCCACCGCCTGACTCACCTGGCCGATCTGCGTGCTCTGCTCGCTGCTGGCCTCGTTGATCTCGGACATCAGCGTGGTCACACGCTCCACGCTCTGTACGATGTCGCCCATCGTGGAACCTGCTGTCACCACCAGCCGGGCGCCGTCGCTCACCTTGTCCACGCTGGTGGAGATCAGCGCCTTGATCTCGCGCGCCGCATTGGCGCTGCGCCCTGCGAGGCCCCGCACCTCGCTGGCCACTACGGCAAAGCCACGCCCCTGCTCGCCCGCACGGGCCGCCTCCACGGCCGCGTTGAGTGCGAGGATGTTGGTCTGGAAAGCAATGCCGTCGATGATGCCCACGATGTCGGCGATCTTCTTGCTGCTGGCATTGATCTCCTCCATGGTCTTGACCACCTGGTTGACCACTTCGCCCCCCTTGCTGGCCACTTCGGTGGCGTTCAGCGCCAGGGCATTGGCCTGGCGCGTGCTGTCGGCATTGGCGGCCACCATCTGCGCCAGCTGGGCAATGCTGGCCGCCGTCTGCTGCAGGTTGCTGGCGGCGTGCTCGGTGCGCATGCTCAGGTCGGTGTTGCCCGCTGCTACTTCGGAGCTGGCCACATGGATGGATTCGCCCGAGTCACGCACCTCGGTCACCACGTAGTGCAGCGACTCGACCATCTTGTCCAGCGCAGTGAGCAACTGGCCGATCTCGTCGGTGCGCTGGGTTTGCATGCGCACCGTGAGGTCGCCCCGCGCCACCACAGCAGCCGCCTCGGACGCCTGGCGCAGCGGCAGCACGATGGAGCGCCGCAGCAGCCAGCCAAACAGCGCCGACAGCGCCACCACCACCAGCACCGCCACGGCACTGATCCATTGCGCACGGGATGCATCGGCAATCATGCTGTCCCCCGCCTTCAGGGATGACTGCTCGGAAGCTGCGAGCAACTGGTCGATGGACCGCAGGTATTGGGTCAACGCGGCTGCGTGCTCCTGCAGCTCTTTCTGGCTGATGATCTTGGCTTCCAGGGCGTTTTGCACCAGTGCGTCCCGCAGCGCGGCATATTTCTGGCGTTCGGCCTGGGCCTGTGCCCACAGCGGCCTCGCGCTCTCGCTGGAAGACGCCTGCGCCAATGCCTCGTCGATGCGCTTGCGCATTGCGTCTTCGGCGGCGATCTGATTGCGCATTTCGGCCACCAGGGGGAACACATCGGACGACAACGTGGCCCGCAATGCAATCTGGCCGATATAGACCGACTGGGTTTTCCAGTCGCGCACGGTGCGTTCGATGGGCAGTTGCTCCGTGGTCAACAATGTGGCCTGACGGCTCGTGTCCTGCCCTGTGAGCCAGGTGGTGGCCCCCAGCAGCGCCACCGCAAAGCCCAGAATGCCAAAGCTGGCCGCCAGCTTTTGTCCCACGCTCAGAGTCCGGCGGTGCCGCGCAGGTGCAGGGCTCTGAGCGGCAGCGTCTGGCACGGCACGGCTGAACTCCGCGTCGGCCGGTGCGGCGGAGAAGGCGGCGCCGCCAGGCGCCCCGGATGTGGCGGGCAAATAGTTCATGAGCGTTCTCCTGTTTCATTTCCCGCACCGTGCGGGGGTCGAAGTCGGTGGTGACCAGCGCCGTGCGCCGTGCACCGTGCGCCCCCAAAGGCTCACAGCACACAACGCCTGCCCCACCGGGGTCAGCGGGCCATCACGTCAGGACGTGACACATTCGCCAAAGCCACCACCGCCGGGGGTGGCGATCTCGAACACATCGCCGGGCTCCATCAGCGCTGCGCCAATGTGGCCCAGCTCCTCCACCTGACCGTTGGCACGCAGCACGCGGTTGGCACCAGGCCTGCCGGGCTGGCCGCCCGCCATGCCAAAGGCGGGGTTCAGTCGCCCGTTGGACAAGATGCTGGCCGTCATCGCCTCCAGGAAGCGCACGCGCCGCACGCCGCCATCGCCACCCGCCCAGCGGCCTGCGCCGCCCGAGCCGCGCTGGATCTCGTAGCTGTCGAGCACCACCGGGAAGCGGAACTCCAGCACCTCGGGGTCGGTGAGGCGCGAGTTGGTCATATGGGTCTGGACCACGCTGGTGCCGTCAAAGCCGCGCACCGCCTGGCCCGACGCGTCCAGCACCGCACCCGCACCGCTACCACCGGCAATGGTTTCGTAGTACTGGTACTGCGCATTGCCGAAGGTGAAGTTGTTCATGGTGGGCTGGCTGCCCGCCATCACGCCCAGGGCGCCAAACAGCGCATTGGTGATGCAGGTGGAGGTCTCCACATTGCCTGCCACCACCGAGGCCGGCGGGTTGGGGTTGAGCATGGAGCCTTGCGGAATGATCACCTGCAGGGGCTTGAGGCACCCGGCATTGAGCGGGATGTCGTCGTCCACCAGCGTGCGGAACACATACAGCACGGCCGCCATGCACACTGCGCGCGGGGCGTTGAAGTTGTTCATCTGCTGCGGGCTGGTGCCTGCAAAGTCGATGACCGCGCTGCGCTCGGCCACATTGACCTTGACCGACACGCTGATCTGCGCGCCGTTGTCCAGCGGCAGGGTGAAGCTGCCGTCCTTGAGCTGGGTGATCACACGGCGCACCGACTCTTCGGCGTTGTCCTGCACATGGCACATGTAGGCCTGCACAACATCCAGGCCAAACTGGTCCACCATTTTCGACAGCTCCTGCACGCCTTTTTCGTTCGCCGCGATCTGTGCGCGCAGGTCGGCCAGGTTCTGCTGCGGGTTGCGGCTGGGGTATGGCGTGGTGCCGCCGCCCGTGGCCAGCAGGGTGCGCACCTCCTCTTCCAGAAAGATGCCCCGGTCCACCAGCTTCACGTTGTTGATCTGCACACCTTCTTCATCAATGCGCGTGGAGAACGGTGGCATGGACCCCGGCGTGGTGCCGCCAATGTCCGCATGGTGGCCCCGGCTTCCCACATAAAACGTGGGCTCGTTGCCCTCGGCCACGTACACCGGGGTGATCACTGTCACATCGGGCAGGTGGGTGCCGCCGTGGTACGGGTCGTTGAGCATGTACACGTCGCCCGGGTGCATCTTGCCCGCGTTCTCGCGGATCACGGTCTTGATGCTCTCGCCCATGGACCCAAGGTGCACGGGCATGTGGGGCGCGTTGGCAATCAGGTTGCCGGCCGCATCGAACAGTGCGCAGCTGAAGTCCAGACGCTCCTTGATGTTGACCGAATACGCCGTGTTCTGCAGCTGCAGCCCCATCTGCTCGGCGATGTTCATGAACAGGTTGTTGAACACCTCCAGCAGCACCGGGTCCACCGTGGTGCCTGCGGCGTACTGCACCTTGCGGGCGGTGACGCGGTCCAGCACCAGGTGGTCCAGGTCGGTCAGGCGCGCAGACCAGCCGGGCTCCACCACGGTGGTGGTGTTCTTCTCGGCAATGATGGCCGGGCCGGGGATCACGTCGCCAGGGTGCAGGTCCTCGCGCACCACCAGGGCCGCATCGTGCCAGGCGCCGCCCGAGTACATCTTGACCACCTCGCGCTGCGGGTGCTTGCGGTGTGGGTGCACGGGCAGGCGCGGCTCGGCGGGGGCGTCACCGGCAATCATGGCTTCGACCGACACAGCCTCCACCACCAGGCCCTTGCCCGCCATGAGGAACGCAAAACGCTGGCGGTAGGCGGCCTCAAAGGCCGTCTGGATGCTGGCCATGTCGCCAAAAGGCACCACCAGAGCCGAGTCGGTGCCCTCGTAGCGCACATGCACGTTGTGGCGTACCTGCACCGGGTTCGCACTGACCTGTTGGCGCTCCAGCTCGGCCTGCGCGGCAGAACCCAGCGTATCCAGGCGCTCAGCGATCAGTGGCAGGGATTCAGCCGCCAGCGGCATCTCCACCGCCTGCTCGCGGATCACGGTCTGGTCGGCCAGGCCCATGCCGTAGGCGCTGAGCACCCCAGCCAACGGGTGTACAAATACGCGCGACATGCCCAAGGCATCCGCCACCAGGCAGGCATGCTGCCCACCGGCGCCACCAAAACACTGCAGGGTGTAGCGCGTCACGTCGTAACCGCGCGCCACGCTGATCTTCTTGATGGCGTTCGCCATCTGCTGCACGGCAATCTGGATGAAGCCTTCGGCCACTTCTTCGGGCCTGCGCTGCGTCTGCGAAGCAATTTCTTCAAATCGCGCGCGCACCGCATCGGCGTCCAGCGTTTCGTTGGCTGCGGGGCCGAACACACTGGGGAAGTAACGGGGCTGCACCTTGCCGACCATCACGTTGGCATCGGTCACAGCCAGGGGGCCGCCGCGGCGGTAGCTCACCGGGCCTGGATTGGCGCCTGCGCTCTCAGGGCCGACGCGAAAACGAGCACCGTCGTAGGCCAGCACCGAGCCACCGCCAGCCGCCACCGTGTGGATGCTCATCATGGGGGCGCGCATGCGCACACCGGCCACGTGGGTCTCAAACTCGCGCTCGAACGCACCGGCGTAGTGGCTCACATCGGTGGACGTTCCGCCCATGTCAAAGCCGATGACCTTTTCGTGTCCGGCCAGGCCCGCCGTGCGCGCCATGCCCACAATGCCGCCTGCGGGGCCGGAGAGGATCGCGTCCTTGCCCTGGAAGGTGCCTGCGTCGGTAAGACCACCGGAGGACTGCATGAAGAACAGCTTGACGCCCGGCATCTCGCTGGCCACCTGCTCCACGTAGCGGCGCAGGATGGGAGACAGGTAGGCATCCACCACCGTGGTGTCGCCCCGGCTCACGAACTTCATCATGGGGCTGGTTTCATGCGAGGCGCTGATCTGCGTGAAGCCGACCTCCTTGGCAACACGCTTTGCCGCCTGCTCGTGTTGCGTGTAGCGATAGCCGTGCATGAACACAATGGCCACGCTGCGCAGCCCGCGCCCGTACGCCGCCAGCAGGTCACCCCGCAGGGTGGCTTCGTCAAGGTTCTGCAACACATCGCCATGGGCGCCCATGCGTTCGCGGGCCTCGATGACTTCGGTGTAAAGCAGCTCGGGCAGCTGGATGTGGCGGTCAAACAGGCGCGGGCGGTTCTGGTACGCGATGCGCAACGCATCGCGAAAGCCGCGTGTGGTGACCAGCAGCGTGGGCTCGCCCTTGCGCTCCAGCAGCGCGTTGGTGGCCACCGTGGTGCCCATCTTCACGCACTCCACCAGCGCGGGCGTGACGGGCTCGCCAGGCTTCAGGCCCAGCAGGTGACGAATGCCTGCCACGGCCGCGTCCTTGTACTGCTCGGGGTTCTCGGACAACAATTTGTGGGTGGTCAGCGATCCATCGGGCCGCTTCGCCACGATATCGGTGAAGGTACCGCCCCGGTCGATCCAGAACTGCCAGCGTAGGGTGTGCGTTTGGGGTGTGATGGTGGTCATGGTGTAGTGGCTCCGAGATAAAAAAAATTGAAAGAGGTGGTGGCGGTGTGGCTAGGCCATGGCAACGCTGGCGGGTGCCAGCCTTTGCATGACCTGCCACACGGCAGGAATGGGGGGAGCGGAGGCAAGGGCCAGCTCGACGGGGCACCAGGGGCCCGCCAAGGACGCGGCCCAGGCCATCACGGGCAAGATGTCTACCGGCGGGAGGGTCTGCATGGTGTCGATCACGATGCGCAGCTCTTGCGCCAGGCGGTTGCCGGGAGCAAATCGCCAGTGGTATTGGCCGCCAGTCACGCACACGGCGCGGTTGTCCTTGGCCGTCATGGCAGACAGCCACAGGCAGTGAAAGTCTGTGCAGGCCGGTGCCGGGGGATCGGTCAGGCAAAAGGTGTAGGCGTTTTCATAGGCGCGGCCAAAGTTGCGCACCAGGGTCTCGGCAATGGCCTCGCGGCCCAGGGTGCATGCCGGGGTCTGCCCGTCGCCCTGGAGCATTTCCATCTGCAGCAGCGCGCCACCGGCAAAGGCTTGCGCGATGAGGTGCGGGCGATTGAGATCCTTGGCGCGCAGGTACATCTCGATGGTGTCCGAGGGCGTGTGCATGGTGCTTCTCCTGAAAGACGTGCAGGAAAGTTCAGCGCTGCGTGTAGTACGGGATGAAGATCTGGTTGGCCTCGCTGCCCACCGAGCGCACCCACTCGCGCGAGAACCGTTCGCCCAGGCGCTTGAGTTCGGCATCAAAATCCGCTGGCGCACGATCCACCTTGATGCCCTTGCGCTGCAGCTCGGTCACCGACTCTTCGGCCACCGCAGCGCTCATGGCCCAGCCGCGCGTCTCTGCCTCGGCGGCGGCCTTGGTCACCGCCTGGCGTGCGGGTGCAGGCAGTGCGTCAAAAGCCTGCTGATTCACAAACACGATGTTCTTGGGAAACCAGGCGTTGATGCCGTAGTACTGCTTGATCTGTCCCCAGACCTGGTTCTCGACCCCGGTGAGGGCTGAGGTGATCATGGAATCGAGCTTGCCGGCCGACAGAGCCTGGTTGACTTCCACCATGGGCACATCCACGGGCGTGGCGCCCAGCAGTTCGGCAATGCGCACGGTCCCGGGGTTGTAGGTGCGCATGCGCGTGCCCTTGAAGTCGGCGGACGAGCGCACGGGGTTGATCGAGAACAGCCCCTGCGGCGGCCAGGGCACGGCGTACAACGCTTTGAGCCCCTTGCTGGCCATGTGCGACTCGATCAACGGCCGCTGCACGTCCCACATGCGCCGCGCGTCGGCATAGCTGCGCACCACAAAGGGCACGGCATCCGCCCCGGCGATGGGGATGTCCCGCACCAGGTTGGTCATGATGGTCTCTCCCGCCTGGGCCTTGCCCTCCTGCACGGCCTGGGGGATCTCGTTCAGCTTGAACAAGGCGTTGTTGGCGTGAACCTCGATGCGCAACGCACCGGCCGAAGCACGCTCCACATCCTGCGCAAACTGCACGAGATTGCGGGTATGAAACGACTCCGCGCGGTAACCCGTGGCCAGCTTCCACTGGGTCTGGGCGTGCAGCACCGGGGCCACGGCGAGCGCGGCCAACAACACCAAAGTTTTCATGGGGAACTCCTGCGCGGACGTTTCAGGCGTGGGTGCTGGGGGTCAGCCCTGCATCTGGCGTGGCAGCCAGAGCACGACATCGGGCACGAAGTACGTCATCACGACGGCCACAATCATCAGAGCGAACAGAGGCAGCGCCGTGCGTGCGATCCAGGTCACTTCGCGCCGCGTCATGCCCTGCAACACGAAGAGGTTGAAGCCCACAGGCGGCGTGATCTGCGCCATCTCGACCACCAGCACGATGAAGATGCCGAACCACACCAGGTCAAAGCCTGCAGCTTCCACCGTGGGCAGCAGCACTGCGATGGTCAGCACCACCATGGAGATGCCGTCCAGGAAGCAGCCCAGCACAATGAAGAACACGATGAGCAGCAGCATCAGCGCAAAGGGCGACAGGTGCAGCGCGCCGATGAACTCGGCCAGGTGCCGTGGCAGGCCAATGAAGCCCATGGCCAGCGTGAGGAACGCGGCACCCGCCAGGATGAGGCCGATCATGCAGTACACGCGGCAGGCGGCGACCAGCCCTTCCTTGAAACGCTCCCAGTTCAGCGAACCCTCGATCTTGGCCAGGATCAACGACCCGGCCACACCGAGCGCCGCAGCTTCGGTGGCGGTGGCAATGCCGCTGTAGATGGCGCCCAGCACCACGACGATGAGCGACACGACCGGAATCAGGTGGCGGGACGCATACAGCTTTTGCACAAAGCTGAGACGGGCGTCAGGCGCAGGCACCTTGTCTTTGTTGAACAGGGCCCACACGATGATGTAGCCCATGAACAGCGCAGCCAGCATCAGCCCCGGAATCACCCCTGCCAGGAACAGCTTGGAGATCGAAACGTTGGCCGCCACGCCATAGACGATCATGATGATCGACGGCGGAATCAGCAGACCCAGGGTGCCCGCACCAGCCAGCGTGCCCACGGAGATATCTTCGGGGTAGCCTCGCTGCTTGAGTTCAGGCAGCGTGATCTTGCCGATGGTGGCGCAGGTAGCGGCCGATGAGCCCGAGATCGCGGCAAAGATGGTGCAGCCCACCACATTCACATGCAAAAGGCGGCCTGGTAGGCGCTCCAGCCACGGCGCCAGGCCCTTGAACATGCTGCTTGACAGCTTGCTGCGGAAAAGGATCTCGCCCATCCACAAAAACAGCGGAAGAGCCGTCAGCGTCCAGCTGGAGGTAGACCCCCAGATGGTCAGCATCATGCTGTCGCCCACCGGGCGGTTGGTAAAAAACTCCATGCCGACCAAGGCCACTGCCAGCAGTGACAGGCCGATCCACAGGCCCGATCCGAGCACTGCGAACAGCACCACGATCAGACCCAAAGCAATGATGACGTCCATGATGAGTTCTCCTGGATCGGGTTATTCGGAACGGGCTGCTTCGGACACAGCCATGAACGCCACACCCTGGAAGCGCAGCACCAGCGCATGGGCAAACGCCAGCGCAAAGCCAATACAGCCCATGGCCATGCTGATCTGGGGAATCCACAGCGGCGAGGCGTCGGCTGCCGGCGAGATGTCATGGGTGATGTAGGAGATCCACACCGACCGCACGGCATAGCAGGCGATGTACACGGACAACACCAGCGCACTGACCAGGCAGAACCACTCGAAGGCACTGCGCCAGCGGGCGGGCAGCCTGTCCAGGATGAGCGTCACGCGGATGTGATCGCCGTTTTGCAACGTGCTGGGCAGCGCAAAGAACAAGGCGGCGGCAATGGCGTAACCCGCGTAAGCGTCGAGTCCGTCGATGTTGAGGTGGATGACTTCGCGGGCAAAAACGCCCAGCGTGACTGCGCCGAACGCGGCCAGCATCGACAGGCCGGACAGCAGCATCAGCAGCCTGTAGAAATTTCGGACGAGCTTGTCCATGGCGTACTCCTGTAACGCTTGAAAAAGAGGGGGAGCGGTAATGAAATTGCGGGGGTAGCGCGCGGTGCGCTACCCGGCCCCGTGGGGGCCTTCAGACATGTTCAGAAGTGACTACTTCTTGCGGTAGGCGTCGATGATGGCCTGCCCCTCGGCACCGGCCGATTTCACCCAGTCGGCAGTCATGGATTCGCCGATGCTCGCCAGCTCCTTCTTGATGGTGTCGCTGGGCTCGGCCACTGTCATGCCCTTGGCCGACAGCTCCTTGATGAATTCCTTGTCCACACGCTCGCTGGTGGCCCAGCCGCGTTCTTCGGCGGCAGCTGCGGCTTTGAGCACGGCATCCTGCAGGGGCTTGTCGAGGGCGTCAAAGGCCTTCTGATTCACCACCGTGGCATTGCGCGGCAGCCACGCGCTGACGGGGTAGAAGTACTTGACCTGCTCATACAGCTTGGACTCCACGCCGCTGGCGCTCGACGTCAGAAAGTTCTGCACCGTGTTGGTCGCCAGGGCCTGGCCCAGCTCCGACAGCTGGATCGTCACGGGCTGCGCCTTGAGCAGCTGGGCAATGCGCGTGGTGGCAGGGTTGTAGGCGCGCATCTTGGTGCCCGCAAAGTCTGCGGGCGTGCTCACCGGCTTGAGCGAATACAGCGACTGGCCGGGCCATGGCACCGAGAACAGCACCTTCACGCCCTGTGCGGCGAGCAGCTTCTCTTGCGCGGGCTTGGCGGCCAGGTACAGGCGTTTGGACTCTGCATAGGTGGTCGCCAGGAAGGGGATGGAGTCCACCCCAAACAACGGGTTCTCGTTGGTGGCGCCCGACAGGATGAACTCTGCCGAAGGCACCTGCCCGGTCTGCACCGCACGCTTGATCTCGTTGGCCTTGTACAGCGAACCACCGGGGTGCAGGGTGATCTTGAGCTTGCCGCCAGTGAGCTTGTCCACTTCATCGGCGAACTGCTGCACGTTTTGCGTCTGGAAGCTGTTAGCACCGTAGCCGGTGGGCAGGTCCCACTTGACCTGGGCCTGGGCCGCACACACGCTGAGGACAGCCGTCATACACAGTGCAAATTTTTTCATGGGGAGACTCCTGGGGGTAAGCCGCTTAGAAGCTGGCAAGTTGGTGGTTAAGAAGATCGGTGACCAGCATGCAACCCGGGGCGTGGGTGATGCAGAAGGCCGGCTGGGCATTGAGGATGGCCGATTGCGGTGTCACGCCGCAGGCCCAGAAAACAGGGATCTCACCGGGCATCAGCGCCACGGCATCCCCGTAGTCGGGATGGGCCAGATCGGCGATGCCGATGAGTGCCGGGTCACCGATATGCACAGGCGCGCCATGCACATTGGGAAACCGCGAGGTGACCTGTACAGCCCGAATCACATCTGCTGCCGGCATGGGACGCATGGTCACCACCATGGCGCCACCAAAGGGGCCAGCGGGCTCGGTTTGCACATTGGTGCGGAACATCGCCACGTTCTTTCCTTCGTCAATATGGCGCAGGCGGATGCCTGCCTCGATCAACGCGGACTCGAACGAGAACGAGCAACCGAGAACGAAGGTGACCAAGTCAGATCGCCAGAGGCTGGCGATGTCCGCCACCTCTTCCGACATTTCACCGTGACGCCAGATGCGATAGAGCGGCACATCGCTGCGGATGTCGATATCTTTGCCCAGTGAAGGCAAGGTGAACTGTCCGGGCTCGCTGACCGCCAGCACAGGGCAAGGCTTGGGGTTGCGTTGACAGAACCGGAGGAAGTCACTGGCAAGCACCTCGGGGAGGATGACCACGTTGCCCTGGACATGGCCATCCGCGAGACCACTGGTATGCGATGTCCACAGGCCCTTGCGGATGGTGTCACGGACATGGATCGGGTTACTGGCACCTTCGGAACCAAACACCGCGAGCGAATTTTCTTGAACGAAGTCCACCGTTTTTCCTTGCATTGAGAAATGTCAATTGCATGACGTTGGGCAGATTGTGTTGGGCGGTGATAGCCCCTGGCAAATTCAAAAAATTTCTATCAGCTCATCGATTTTTTCCATGCACTTCATTGGGGAGAGTCGAACCAACTTGGTGCCGAGGGAAAACCCTAGGAGGGAATTTACGGGTAAACCCTGGCACCAACGAATCCTTGGATTGCAGGAAAAAATGGCATGCGCTGCGCACACCCGACAGGGTGCACCGAAGCTTTTTGACGAAAGGCTCAGCCCTTGCGAGGGCGGCGGGCTGGCGCGGGCTGTTGCTGTTCAATGAAGTCCAGCGCCGACCGCACCACGGCCTCCATGGCGGGTGACGAGGGGTCTTCGCGGTAGCTCACATGGATGGGCAGCGGCCGCAGTGCGGTGTCGCAAGCCAGTGCACGCAGGTCTGGAAACGCCAGCAGGCGCTGCACTGCCAGGCGCGGCAAAGTGGCCACACCAAAGCCGCCCTGCACCAGCTGCACCATCGCAGAAATCGACGAGATGGTGTGCACGCAACGCGGCTCCACCTGGGCCTGGCGCAGCGTGTCGAGCAGGGACACGTGTGGCTGCGAGCCACGTTGGAAAGTCAGGATGTCAGCGCCTGCAAAATCTTCCAGCGCATAGCGGCGCTTGCGGTGCGTTTTGCTGTTGCCCACAAACACCATCTCCATGGGCGTCACCGCCTGGCTGCGGATGCCATCCGCGGCCGCCGGCAGGGCTGCGAAAACGGCATCCAGCGTGCCGCGGCGGATCTGGTCGAGCAACACGGGGGTGGTCTCGACCGTCAGCTCTAGCTCCAGCAACGGGTTGTCCTTGCGCAGCTGTTCCACCCACGGAATGAGCCACGAGTGCAGTACCGATTCGATGGCGCCCAGACGAATCGATACTTCCAAAGGGCCGCCTGATCCCATCTCGGTCTTGAGCTGGCGCTGTAGCTCCAGCATGCGCTTGGCGTACACCAGGAACCGGGCACCGGCCACCGTGAGTTTGAAGTGCTTGTCACGCCGGTCCAGCAACAGCACGCCCAGCTCCTCTTCGAGTGCGGAGATGCGGCTGGACATCGCGGACTGGGTCAGGAAAAGCTTCTCGGCGGCGCGTGTCACGCTCTTGAGAGAGGCCACCCAGTAAAAGGCTTCGACAAAACGCAGGTTCATGGTGTTTTTCGGAAGGGCTGGGTGTGCCTGTGTACCAACGGCTTTGCGCACTGCCCAGACGGGCGCACTGTGATGGTGCGCGGTGTCGGAATCCACATGCCTTTTTCCGGCAAACACCGCGCTGTAAAAGCCATTGTGCCGTCGCATTTCAAGGACACAACGCAGAACTGCTCGCAGTGGGGGCGCTTGCTAAAAGTGCGTTGCCAGTTTTCTGCAAGGAATCTGCGGCGTCTTGCCACGCCACATGACCGGCCTACCCGGTGAACAAGGGCAGGTCTGCCTTCTTCAAGGTCCGCAGCACAAAGCTGGAGCGGCTGTGCCGTATGCCTTTGATCTTGTAGAGCTTCTCGCGCAGCAGGCGCTCGTAATCGCGGGTGTCCTTGACGACGATGCGCAGCAGGTAGTCGTAGTCACCGGAGACCAGGTGCGCCTCGATCACTTCGGGAATGCTGGCCAGTGTCTCGCCAAACTTTTCGAGCGTGTTGTCGGAGTGGCTGTCGAGCGTGACCTGCACCAGCACCGTGTCGGCCAGGTCCAGCGACTGGGGGTTGATGCGCACCGTGTAGCCCTGGATGACACCGGCCTCTTCCATCTTTTTGATGCGCCCCCAGCAGGGCGACGGGCTCAAGCCCACGGCCTGCCCTATCTCTTGCAGGCTGGCGCGAGCGTTGGCCTGCAAGACAGCGAGAATTTTTCTATCCAGTCGATCCATCGGCCGGATTATTCAGCAAATCATGCGAATACAGAAAATTATTCTGCACATTCGGCGAAATGCACCAAGTTCAGCAAATTCATCTACAACACCCGGCGCATACTTCTTCCATCAAGGCGCTCTTACCGGAGCGCACAAATTGACAAGGCCCCGGCTGGTTACCGCCAGCACGGGGCCCTTGGCATTCCAGATGCCTCCCCAGATTGAATAGCCGCTTGCATCCGTCGGCGGCATGCGTCCTGTGTACGAACCTCGGCGCCCCATTCCAAAGAGGTGTCGCCAATGCAACTGCAAACGCGGGGTTGACCAGTTGATAAGCACGCTTACCAGCACAAACCCGGATGCCTGCGGCCATGCTGCACCGCCATAATTTGACTGAGGCCAGGGGTTGCTCTGCAAGGAGCCCAAGTGCCCCGTTCCCCTGCCCCAACATCAACAGGAGACACCATGCAATTGACCAAACTCGTCGTTGGACTGAGCCTTGCGCTCGGCTTTGTGGCCACCGCTGCTGCGCAGACCACTATGCGCATCAGCATCTCGACGGCCCAGAACTCCCACCAGGGTGTAGCCATCGACACGTTTGCCAAAGAGGTCGAAAAACGCACAGGGGGCCGTTACAAGGTACAGACCTTCTACAACGGTGCACTGGGTGGCGAGCGAGAGTCGATTGAAGCGGTGCAGCTGGGGACACAAGAGCTGGCGTTCAGTTCTACAGGCCCAGTGCCCAACTTTGTGCCTGAGACCAAGATCCTGGATGTCCCCTTCCTGTTCCGCGACAAGGCCCATGCACGCGCGGTGCTGGATGGACCCATCGGCCAGGACCTGCTGTCCAAGTTCGATGCCAAGGGTTTCAAGGCGCTGGCATGGGCCGAGAACGGCTTCCGCCACATGACCAACAGCAAGCGCGACGTGAAAGAGCCCGGCGACCTGAAGGGCCTGAAGATGCGTACGATGGAGAACCCCGTGCACATCGCCGCTTACAAGGGCTTTGGCATCATCACCACGCCCATGGCCTTCCCTGAAGTGTTCACGGCGCTGCAACAAGGCACGGTGGACGGTCAGGAGAACCCGCTGTCCGTCATCATCTCGGCCAAGTTCGATCAGGTGCAAAAGCACCTGACGCTCACCGGCCACGTCTATTCGCCCTGCATCTTCGTGATGAACAAGGCAGCTTTCGACAAGCTCTCGGCGGCCGACAAGCAGGCCTTCATTGACGCCGCCAAGGAAGGCACCAAGGCCAACCGTGCACGCGTGGATGAAGACGACGCCAAGGGCGTGGCCGACCTCCGCGCCAAGGGCATGACAGTGATCGACAACGTGGACAAGGCCAAGTTTGTGGCGGCACTGGCCCCCGTCAACGCCGAGTTTGAAAAGCAGTTCGGCAAGGCTGCCATCGACAAGATCCGCGACGTCAAATAATTCTGTTCATTGCTATTAACTTTGTAGCCGACAACGCCCGTAGCCATTGCGCTATCGGGCGTTTTTATTCTTGAACGATCGATGGTTCTGATCACCTCCCACCTACCCATGGTTGGCACCGCCCCATGAAAAACGCTTTTCTTACCTTTGAGCGATGGACCACCTTCATCGCCATGCTGGGCGCTTGCGCCATGCTGACCCTGGCTTCGGCCCTGGGCATGTTCCAGATCGTGACTCGCTTTGTGCTGGAGCAGCCTGCTGAATGGACCGAAGTGCTCATCCGCTTCAGCCTGATCTGGATGGTGTTCCTGGCCATTCCGGCCGCGTTTCGCCAGGGCGCGATGGTGAGTGTGGACGTGCTGTACCGCTGGAGTCCGCCGCGCATCAAACGGGTGCTGGACTGGGTGGTCGCACTGGCAGCCCTGGTCCTCATCGGCATCATCATCTGGTATGGCTGGGACTATGCACGCCGGGGCGGCGTGCAAAGCATGGCCGGGCTGGAATCCGTGTCCATGTTCTGGGCTTACCTCGCCATGCCTGTGGGTGGCCTTTTTTGTGTGGTCGGCATCATCGGCAACCTCATTGATCCCCTGCGTATGGAACTGGAGACTGCTCAATGAGTTTGGTCATGATTTCAACGATGGTGCTGTGCTTTGCACTCACCGTCTCAGTGGCTGTGTCCATCGGTTTGGCTTCCATCCTGGGCATCCAGGCCTCCAATGCGAACATGCTCATCTCCGTCAAGGAGATGTTCGGAGCCATCAACAAGTTTCCTTTGGCCGCCATCCCCTTCTTTATCCTCGCGGGCAACCTGATGGAAACTGGCGGCATCTCGCGCCGTCTGGTGGAGTTTGCCAAGAGCATCGTCGGCGGCGTGCAGGGCGGCCTGCCCATGACCTGTGTGCTGACCTGCATGATCTTTGCGGCCGTTTCGGGCTCGTCGGTCGCCACCACGTTTGCGATTGGCGCCATCCTGATTCCTGCGCTCATCAAGCACGGCTACCCCACGAGTTACGCCGCTGCTCTACAGGCCACCAGTGCCGAGCTGGGCGTGATCATCCCGCCTTCCATCCCGATGATCCTGTACGGCGTGAGTGCCGAGGTGTCGATTGGTGAGCTGTTCATCGCGGGCTTCGGCCCCGGGCTGCTGATCAGCGGTGCACTGATGCTGTTTGTCTGGCTGTACTGCAAGTACAAGGGCTGGGGCAAAAACGACGGCGATGGGCGCATGCCCTTTGGCAAAGCCACGCTGCAGGCGGGCTGGGCATTGCTGATGCCCGTGATCATCCTCGGCGGCATCTATGGCGGTGTGTTCACCCCCACCGAGGCATCTGCCGTCGCCGTGTTCTACGCACTGGTTGTCGGCATCGTCATCTACCGCGAGATCAAGCTCAAGGACCTGTTCGCCATCCTGCGCAAGTCGGCCATCTCATCGGCAGTGATCATGTTCATCATTGCCAACGCGGGGCTGTTTGCGTTCCTCATCACGCGGGCTGGCGTGCCAGACGCGATTGGCAGGTGGCTGGAGGCCGTGCTGCAGTCCCCCGCCCTCTTCCTGCTGGGCGTGAACGCTGCGCTGTTCGTGATTGGCATGTTCATCGAGACCAGCGCGGCGATCATTGTGCTGGCCCCCATCTTGGCGCCCGTGGCCATGCACTTCGGTATTGATCCTGTGCACTTCGGTCTCATCATGGTGGTGAACCTGGCACTTGGAATGATCACGCCGCCTTTTGGAGTGAACCTGTTCGCAGCCTGCACGGTGGCCAGAATCTCTCTGGACCGGATCATCAAGCACCTGCTTCCCTTTGTCGGAGTGATTCTGGTGTGCCTGATGATCATCACCTATGTGCCATCGATCTCGCTGGCACTTCGGGATCTGGTCTACGCAAAGTAGTTAGAATTGCCGGGTCAGGAGAGAGTGCTCCGTCTTGTCCTCAGGACGCGCAGCACCGCCGAAGGCGCAGGCACCCGCCGAACGCTCAGGCAAAAGGACTGACAACCGCCCGCAGCGATGCGGGCGTTCCCTTGCTGGAGAGAGATGACCCCACAGTAAAACTGTGTGCAGGCCATCCACCGAAGGAGCAAACCGCACGGCCAGCCAGGGCGCTGCGGTGAATCTCTCAGGTAAAGCGGACAGCAGGGCAAATCCCGTGACCACGTTGATGGTCACGGCCCCCATTTGCCCCGGAGTCCGCCATGTCAGCCACCGCCCCCCTGCTCACCACGCCCCTGAACGCCCTGCACATCGAGCTGGGTGCCCGCATGGTGCCTTTTGCAGGCTATTCCATGCCCGTGCAGTACCCCGCAGGCCTGATGGCCGAGCATGTGCACACCCGCACCGCAGCCGGCCTGTTTGACGTGTCGCACATGGGCCAGCTCAAGCTTGTCGGCGCCGACGCTGCTGCGGCGTTTGAAACCCTGGTGCCCGTGGACGTGATCGACCTGCCCGTGGGCAAACAGCGCTACGGCCTGCTGCTCACCGATGAGGGGACCATCATCGACGACCTGATGTTCTTCAACCAGGGCGTGGTGGATGGCGAACCCACCCTGTTTGTCATCGTCAACGGCGCCTGCAAGGTCGGCGACATTGCCCATATCCAAACCCGCATTGGCCAGCGCTGCAAGGTGGTGCCCATGCCGGACCACGCCCTGCTGGCGCTGCAGGGCCCACAGGCCGCCGTCGCCCTCACCCGCCTCGCGCCCGGCGTGGAGAAGCTGGTGTTCATGACCGGTGGAGCATTCAACATTGCTGGCTGCGACTGCTTTGTGACCCGCAGCGGCTACACCGGCGAGGACGGTTTTGAAATCTCCGTGCCCGCCGCGCAGGCCGAAACGCTCGCCCGCGCCCTGCTGGCCCAGCCCGAGGTCAAGCCCATCGGCCTGGGCGCTCGCAACTCGCTGCGCCTGGAGGCTGGCTTGTGCCTGTATGGCAATGACATCGACACCAGCACCACGCCATCCGAGGCCGCACTGAACTGGGCGATCCAGAAGGTCCGCCGCACCGGCGGCGTGCGTGCGGGTGGCTTCCCGGGCGCCGACAAGGTGCTGGCGCAAATCGACAACCCTGCCAGCCTTTCCGCCAAGCGCGTGGGCCTGGTGGCGCTGGAGCGTGTGCCGGTGCGCGAACACACCGAACTGCAAAGCACGGACGGCCAAAAGATTGGCGAGGTCACCAGCGGCCTGCTGGGGCCCACCGTGAACGAACCCGTGGCGATGGGGTACGTCACGCCCGCCTTTGCAGCCATCGGCACCCGCGTCAACGCCATCGTGCGCGGCAAGGTGGTGCCCATGGAAGTGCGCGCCATGCCGTTTGTTCCCGCCAACTACTACCGCGGCTGATTTCGCCAGACGCATCGACCGGACTGCGCCCGCACCCGCTTACATTGCAGATTCCTTTACTTTTTTCCTTTGCTTGAGGAGCTTCCCATGACGATCAAATTCTCCAAAGACCACGAGTGGATCAACGCCGCTGATGCCAACGCCTCGGTGGTGGGTATCACCGTCCACGCGCAAGACGCGCTGGGCGACGTGGTGTTTGTGGACCTGCCCGAAGTGGGCAAGAGCTTTGCCCAGGGCGAAGTGGCCGGCGTCGTCGAATCCGTGAAGGCCGCCGCCGATGTGTACATGCCCGTCACCGGCGAAGTGGTGGAAGTGAACGAAGCCCTGCGCGCCGACCCGTCGCTGGCCAACAGCGACCCACTGGGCGCTGGCTGGTTCTTCAAGGTCAAGCTGGCCGACGCGAGCCAGCTCGACGCTTTGCTGGACGAAGCCACATACACCGAGTTCGCCAAGAACGCCTGATCCCTGCCGACTGAGAGGGCATGGCGCCGGGCCATGCCCGGCACGCCGCCCTGCTGGGTGCGAGCCTCATCCCCGGCAACGTCCCCAACCCGCTGCGACCTACGAGACTGCCCCATGCTGATGCAATCCGCCACCCCCCTTGGCGCGCTTGAAAACGCCACCGAATTCCTGCCCCGCCACATCGGCATCGACGCGGCCGACGAAGCGCACATGCTGTCGGTGATCGGCGAGGCCTCGCGCCGTGCACTCATCGAATCCATCGTGCCGCGCTCCATTGCACGCAGCCGGGGCATGGACCTGCCTGCGCCGCTCACCGAAGCGGCCGCATTGGCAGAACTCAAGGCCATCGCGGGCAAGAATCAGCTGCTCAAGAGCTTCATCGGCCAGGGCTACTACGGCACGCATACGCCTGGCGTCATCCTGCGCAACATTCTGGAGAACCCCGCCTGGTACACCGCCTACACGCCCTACCAGGCCGAAATCTCCCAAGGCCGCATGGAGGCTCTGGTCAACTTCCAGACCATGGTGTGCGACCTGACGGGCATGCCGATTGCCAACGCATCCATGCTGGACGAAGCCACCGCCGCCGCCGAAGCCATGACGCTGGCGAAGCGCTCGGTCAAGAGCAAGAGCAACGTGTTTGTGGTGGCAGGCGACGCGCACCCGCAAACCATCGAAGTCATCCAGACCCGCGCCAAGCCCCTGGGCCTGGAAGTGCGCCTGGCCAATTCGGCCGAGGAATGGAACACCCTGCTGGACGGCGATTACTTTGCCGTGCTGGCCCAGTACCCCGCCACCAGCGGCCGCATTGACGACCTGCGCGCCGACGTGGAAAAAGCGCATGCCAAGCAGGCCGCCTTCATCGTGGCGGCCGACCTGCTGGCCCTCACGCTCATCACCCCACCGGGTGAACAAGGTGCCGACATCGTGGTGGGCACCACCCAGCGCTTTGGCATGCCCATGGGCGCCGGTGGCCCCCACGCTGCCTTCATGGCCTGCCGCGACGAATACAAGCGCAGCCTGCCCGGCCGCCTGGTGGGTGTGAGCGTGGACGTGCATGGCAAACCTGCCTACCGGCTGGCGTTGCAAACCCGCGAACAGCACATCCGCCGCGAAAAGGCCACATCCAACATCTGTACGGCCCAGGTGCTGCCCGCCGTGATCGCCAGCATGTATGCCGTGTACCACGGCCCCGAAGGACTCAAGCGCATCGCACAGCGTGTGGCCAGCTACACCGCCATCCTCACGCAAGGGCTGCAGCAGCTGGGTGCGCCTGTGCGTGCACAGGCCACGTTCGACACCGTGAGCCTGCACACCCAGGGCGCTACACAATCCATAGCAACCAAGGCAATCAGCCTGGGCGCAAACCTGCGGATTTACTTTGAGGAGTACCTGTGTATCTCGCTGGACGAGACCACCACACGCGCCGACATCGAGCTGCTGTGGAAGATCTTCGCCAAGGACGGCCAGGCGCTCCCCACCTTCGATGCGTTTGAAAAGGGCGTGGAACCGCTGATCCCCACCGAGCTGCGCCGCACCAGCAGCTACCTCACACACCCCGTCTTCAACACCCACCATTCCGAAACCGGCATGCTGCGCTACATCCGCCAGCTCTCCGACAAGGACCTGGCACTGGACCGCAGCATGATCCCGCTGGGCTCGTGCACCATGAAGCTCAACGCCACCAGCGAGATGATCCCCATCACCTGGCCTGAGTTTGCCAACGTGCACCCCTTCGCCCCCGCAGACCAGCAACAGGGCTACAAGCAGCTGGACGAGCAACTGCGCGCCTGGCTGTGCCAGGCCACGGGCTATGCAGGCATCAGCCTGCAACCCAACGCAGGCTCGCAAGGCGAATACGCCGGCCTGCTGGCCATCAAGGGGTACCACGAATCGCGTGGCGAAGGCCACCGCAATATCTGCCTGATCCCCAGCAGTGCCCACGGTACCAACCCCGCCAGTGCCCAGATGGTGGGCATGCAAGTGGTGGTGACCGCCTGCGATGCCAACGGCAACGTGGACCTGGTGGACCTGAAAGCCAAGTGCGAACAGCACAGCGCCAACCTGGCCGCCGTGATGATCACCTACCCCAGCACGCACGGCGTGTTCGAGACCAGCGTCAAAGAGCTGTGCGCCCTGGTGCACAGCCATGGCGGCCGTGTGTACGTGGACGGTGCCAACATGAACGCCCTGGTGGGCGTGGCGGCCCCCGGCGAGTTTGGCGGTGACGTGAGCCACCTGAACCTGCACAAGACCTTCTGCATTCCCCACGGCGGTGGCGGCCCCGGCGTGGGCCCCGTGTGCGTGGTGCAGGACCTGGTGCCCTTCCTGCCGGGCCATGCCACGGCGGGCGTGCCTGGTGGCGTGGGTGCTGTCAGCGCCGCGCCGCTGGGCAACGCAGCCGTGCTGCCCATCAGCTGGATGTACATCCGCATGATGGGCGCCGAAGGCCTGCAGGCCGCTACCGAGACCGCCATCCTGAGCGCCAACTACATCAGCGCACGCCTCAAGGACCACTACCCCACGCTGTACGCGAGCGCGAACGGCCATGTGGCACACGAGTGCATCCTGGACCTGCGCAGCCTGAAGGACACCAGCGGCGTGATGGCCGAAGACGTGGCCAAGCGCCTGATTGACTACGGCTTCCACGCGCCCACGCTGAGCTTCCCGGTGCCCAACACGCTGATGGTGGAGCCTACCGAGAGCGAGACCCTGTCCGAGCTGGACCGCTTCATCGACGCGATGATCGCCATCCGCGAAGAAATCCGCCAGATCGAAGCAGGCAAGCTGCCGCAGGACAACAACCCGCTCAAGAACGCCCCGCACACCGCAGAAAGCCTGCTGTGTGGCGAGTGGAACCGCCCCTACACCCGCGAGGCAGCTGCCTACCCCGTGGCTGCGCTGCGCAGCAACAAATACTGGTCGCCAGTGGGCCGCGTGGACAACGTGTGGGGTGACCGCAACCTGAGCTGCAGCTGCATCCCGGTGAGCGACTACGCCTGACCCTGCAGCGAAGGCCACGGCGGCACGGTCTGCCGCCACCGCCATTGCTCTTGCAAGCCCTGGAGCCCGCTCGCCCAGGGCTTTTTTCGTTGGAGGCCCGTACAGGCAGGTGCTGGAACACGCATAAGATCGCGGGCTGCGTTGTGATTCACCCTTTTAGGAGCCTCCTTTGCGAAACCTCTTGTGCCTTCTGCTCGCCACCGCCGTGATGGCTCCCGCCGCCATGGCCCAGACCTCCAAACCCGTCACCACGGCCAGCGGCCTGGTCTATGAATCGCTCAAAGACGGCACGGGCGAATCGCCCAAGGCCACCGACACGGTCAAGGTGCATTACAAGGGCACGTTCCTCGACGGCAAGGAGTTCGACAGCTCCTACAAACGCGGCGAACCCACCTCGTTCCCACTCAATGGCGTGATCCCTTGCTGGACCGAAGGCGTGCAGCGCATGAAGCCGGGCGGCAAGGCCAAGCTGACTTGCCCCCCCGGCATTGCCTACGGTGCCCGGGGCGCGGGTGGCGTCATTCCCCCTAACGCCACGCTGAATTTCGAGATCGAGCTGATCTCCGTGGGCCGCTGACCCCATGCTGCTGAAGGTCGGTGACCTCGCGCGGCGCACCGGCCTCACGGTGCGCACATTGCACCACTATGACGAGGTGGGGCTG
Source organism: Acidovorax sp. Root402 (assembly GCF_001425125.1). NCBI lineage: Bacteria > Pseudomonadati > Pseudomonadota > Betaproteobacteria > Burkholderiales > Comamonadaceae > Acidovorax > Acidovorax sp. Root402. Next base: position 413,788 of record NZ_LMDQ01000018.1, on the reverse strand, counting down.
CTCAAACCCTCGGGCCGGTCAGACGCGGGGTACCGCCTGTACAGCCAGGCCGACGTGCAGCGGCTGCATGGCATCCAGACCATGCGCCAGATGGGCCTGGCGCTCAGCGACATTGCCGAGCTGCTGGCGGGCGAAGGGGTGGCGCCCCAGCGCATCATTGGCCAGCAGATCCGGGCGCTGGACCAGCAGATCACGCAGGCCACAGAACTGCGCGGGCGCCTGACCATGCTGCGCGACGGCCTCATGGCGGGTGCTGAGCCCGACATGGGCAACTGGCTCGAGGCGCTGGCGCTGATGACCACCTACGGCAAATACTTCAGCACCACCGAACTCAAGCAGATCTTCACCAACTGGAGCCTGATCGAGGCCGACTGGCTCGTTGTCAAAGACCTGGTGCGCAGCGCCATGGACCGCCAGCTACCTCCCGATGCGCCCGAGGTGCAGGCACTGGCCTACCGCTGGATGGCGCTGATGCTGCACTGGATGGGGGGCGACCTGGACCTGCTGGACCGCTGGGGCCACATGTTTCGCACCGAGCCCAGCGCGCAGGGGCGCAACCACGCACCGCCCGGCGACATGATCGAATACGTGGAAACCGCCATCAAGCTGCGGCTGGCGCTGCTGGAGAAGTACCTGACCCGCGACGACCTGCGCACGCTGGGCCATGTGCCGCACACCGCGTGGGCGGCACTGGAACGTGACGTGCAACAGTTGCTGGACCGCCAAATCCCCACGAACCACACCGACGCAGGGGCCGCGGCCCTGCGCTGGAACACGCTGTTCGACCAGTTGACCCGCGGCGATGCGCAATTGCGCCAGAAGCTGCTCACAGCGTCGGCCAACGAGCCGCTGCTGCAGGCGGGCTCGCCGCTGAGCGCGCCCGTGCGCGCCTACCTGCAGGCGGCGCTCGCGCTGGCCACACCCTCTCCCGCCATGGCTGCGACAGTCGCTGCGCGCCGCTGAGACACTCACACCGTCTGCAAAAAAACCACTGGAAAGTGCTTGACCCTCACGCAACGTGAGGCCCCACAGTCGGTCCCCATGAATGAATCGACACCCTCTTCCAGCCCCTCCGCTCCCACCCGGCGGTTGCACGCCCTGGACAACCTGCGCGCCACCATGATGTGGCTGGGCATCGTGCTGCATGTCTCGGTGCTCTACATGAGCCGGCCATCGCCTCTGCCCTGGCACGACGACCGGTCCAGCCCCCTGGCAGACCTGCTGGTGGCGGTGATCCATGCCTTTCGCATGCCCTTGTTTTTCATCCTCGCCGGGTTCTTTGTAGCGGCGCTGGTCCAACGCCAGGGGCTGGCTGGCATGGTGCGCAACCGCCTGCGCCGTCTCGGTCTGCCTTTTGCGCTGTTCTGGCCGCCGCTGTTCGTGGCCTGTGCGCTACTCGGGCTGATGTTTCTGCACCGCATGGCCTATGGCACCTGGGGTGTAGACCGCAGCCTGCTGCCCCGAGGCCCCAACGTGCCCCAGGGCCCAGCCACCATGCACCTGTGGTTCTTGTGGATGCTGCTGTGGCTGGCGCTGCTGACGCCCGTGGCATGGAGGGCGGTACGCGCATTGCCCGCAGGGCTGCAGCAGGCCCTGCAACGCGGTGCCCTCTGGCTCGGCGGCACACCTGCGGGCCTGCTGATGCTCACGCTGCCCCTGGCGTGGATTGGCGCGGGCTACGACCACGGCATCGTCACGCCCAGCGGGTCCTTCCTGCCACCGCTGGCGGAATGGATACACAACGGGCTGTTCTACGGCTTTGGCCTGTGCCTGCACGTGCACCGCAAGGCGCTCATGGCGCGCTACGAACGGCACTGGCCTGCGCTGGCCGGCTTGGGGCTGGTGGGCTTTCTGGTCACTGCACTGCTTTCGGAAGTGCTGGCTCAGCCCGAAGCATCGGCCTTTGTGCTGGTGCTGGTCACCGGGGCGTTTACCGATCTGCTGGCCGCGCCCGTATCGGCCACGCGCCACCTGCAGTTCTGGATGGCCCTGGCCTACAACAGCGCGTCGTGGCTCTGGAGCTTTGCGCTGATCGGGCTGTTTCTGCGCCATGTCGGCCAGCCCCGCGCCTGGCTGGCATACCTGGCCGACAGCTCGTACTGGGTGTACTTGGTGCACCTGCCACTCACGATGGGCCTGGGTGCGCTGCTGTACGGCCTGCCCGTTCCAGCCCTGGCCAAGATGCTGATCAATGTGCTGGCCACGACCGCCCTGTGCCTGGCCAGTTACCACCTTTGCGTGCGTTTTACTGCTGTGGGCCGCTTGCTCACGGGGCGCACGCACACCCGTCATTCTTTGGGAGACCTCGTTCATGCGACCTGACACCTCACCCCGTCCTGCCCAGCCATCCGGCGCAGGCCCTGCAATCCCACCCACAGACCCGCGCGCCGCGCTGCTGCAGGACCCCAACTTCCGCTGGATGATTGGCGGCTCGGCCCTGTCCATGCTGGGCGACCAGTTCACGCTGATCGCACTGCCCTGGCTGGTGCTGCAGATGACCGGCGACACGCTGGTGCTGGGCACCGTGCTGGCCCTCATCAGCGTACCGCGCGCCTTGTTCATCCTGATCGGCGGCGCGCTGGTAGACCGCCATTCGCCCAAGCAGGTGCTGATGATCACCAAATACGTCAACCTGGTGCTGCTGGCCGCGCTGGCGGGGCTGGTGTTTGCGGGCACGCTGTCGTTGTGGATGGTGTACGCGCTGTCGCTGGGCATTGGGCTCGCCACGGCCTTCAGCATTCCGGCGGGCACGGCCATGATGCCGTCGGTGGTGGCACGCCCCCAGCTGCAGGCCGCCAACGGCATCAGCCTGGGCCTGCGGCAGCTGACGATGTTCCTGGGGCCCTTGCTCGCGGGGCTGTTGATTGCACTGTTTGGCGCCGGTGGCGCGGCCCACACCGCTGCGGATGCGCCAGCACACGCCAACGCCACTGGCATCGGCATCGCCTTCGCGCTGGATGCGCTGAGCTTCGCCGTGTCGGCCTGGACGCTGTCCAAGGTGCAGACGCGTGCGGGCCTTGCGGACCTTTCCGCCCCCACGGCCGCGCCACAGGCGGTGCTCGCTTCGGTGGCGCAGGGCCTCGGTCACTTCTGGCGTGACAGCGAGCTGCGCACCTGCTTTTTGTACTGGAGCGCCATTGCCCTGTTCATCATGGGACCCATCCACATCGCCATTCCGGTGCTGGCCAGCAGCAGCCCGCAGCTCGGTGCCGCCGCCTTCGGCATCATCGTGGGCGCCCACGGCGCGGGCACGCTGCTGGGCATGGTGGTGTCGGGCATGGTGCCCCGGCTGCGGTTCGGCAGCCTGGGCATGACCATTCTTGCGTTCGACGCCATCATTGGCGCGCTGTTCATGCCGCTGGGTCTGATCACCGCCGTGTGGCAAGGCGCAGTGCTGATGCTGGTCATCGGACTGCTCGGCGGCTTCATGCAGGTGAGCGTGTTCACCTGGATCCAGCACCGGGTCCCCCCCGCCCTGCTGGGCCGCGCGATGAGCCTCTTCATGTTCATCTTCATGGGCCTGGCGCCGATCTCTGCCGCCGTGACGGGCTGGGTGATGAAGAGCATCACACTCACCCAGCTGTTCGCGGCCAGCGGCGGAACGCTGGTGGTGCTGGCGGCACTGGCTTTTGTGCTCACACCCATGCGCCGCGTGACGGACGCAGCGCCCGCCACACGCTGAGGCTCCCAACGCAAAAAAGGCTGTACCACTGTCCAGCCTTTTTTGTGCCTGAGGAGGAGATCCTCAGACTTCGGTCACGAACTGCTCGCGGGGGCGGCGCACCTTCTTCAGGTTCACCAGCCAGTCGCCTTCGTCGGCGCGGTAGCCCAGCGGCAAGATGGCGACGCTGCGCAGGCCGCGTGCCCGCAGGCCCAGGATTTCATCCAGCGCGTTGGGGTCGAAGCCTTCCATGGGCGTCGAGTCCACTTCTTCAAAGGCCGCAGCGATCAGGGCTGCACTCATGCCGATGTAGGCCTGGCGGGCTGCGTGCTGGAAGTTCACTTCGGCATCGCGCTGGGGGTAGCTGCTGAGCAGCATCTGGCGGTAGTTTTCCCAGCCTTCGTTCTTGAAGCCACGCTGGTCATTGGTCAGGTCGAACATCATGTTGATGCGGTCGGCCGTGTAGTTGTCCCAGGCCGCAAACACCAGCAGGTGCGAGCCGTCGGTGATCTGGGCCTGGTTCCAGGCGATGGGCTGGATCTTGGCGCGCACAGCAGGGTCGGTCACCACGATGATCTCGAACGGCTGCAGGCCGCTGGAGGTGGGCGCCAGGCGGGCGGCTTCAAGAATGCGCTCCACCTTCTCTTGCGGCACCTTCTTGGCGGGGTTCATCTTCTTGGCGGCGTAGCGCCATTGCAGCTTGTTCAGCAGGGGTTGGGCGAGAGTGGTGTCTGTGGTCATGGCAGCGTCCTGAAAGAAGTTGTGGATCAAGGGATGTATCGATGGTGGAACTGTAGGCACCCCACGGTGGTTCGGTAAGCCCTGCCAAAGAAACGGATTGTTCGCAATTCATCAACAATCGACCCACAAGCGCTTTGCAACCGCGCTCTGATGGTGCAGCCGCCATCGCGTGGTGCCAGATGGGCAGGCGTACACTTGAGAAAGCCTGGGCGAGCGCCCGGGCACGCACCCGGCTGACCGCGCCCCTTCATGAGTGAACCCGACCTGTCTTTTCTGGACCCTGCAGGCCGCCAGCCCGCAGCCGCAGAGCACATGCCTCGCCCGCCTGTCCCCCACTCCCGCACGCCCGGCGCTTCGGCGGAGGGCCTGGTGGCCGAGCTACGCGCCTACCAGGCCGAGCTGGAAAACCAGAACAAGGTGCTGCGCTACAGCCAGGCCGTGGCCGAGAGCGCGTACGAACGCTTCGAAACCCTGTTTGCCAGCGTGCCGCTGGCCCTCATGGTGGTGGACGACCACGACATGGTGGTGCAGGCCAACTCCATGGCGCACCGCTCTTTCCAGCCCACCGAGCGCGACCGGCCCCTGACCGCGCTGATGCCCTTTGTGTGCCCGCAAGATGCCGCGCGCGTGCGCGAAGCCTTTGCCCAGGCGCAGGACCTGGGGCACAGCGAGGTCAAGGAGGTGGTGTTCACCATCAGCAATGCCACGCGCATCACCGGCGACCTGCACATTGCCCACATCGATGCACCGCAGACCAGCGGCCCGCCGCTGTCGCAATTTTTGTGCGCGGTGATCGACCAGGGCCCGCTGCTGGCCGAGCGCCAGGCCTTGCAGCACAGTGCCGAGACCCTGCAGCAGCGCAATGAGCAGATCCGCGCCAGCGAAAAGCGGCTGGAGGCCGTCATCAACTCCGCGCTGGACGCCATCATCTGCGTGGACCAGCACCAGCGCATCACCGTCTTCAACCCCACGGCGGCCGCGCTGTTCCAGTGCAGTGCCAGCGACGCGCTGGGCAGCACGCTCGACCGATTTTTGCCCGACGCTGCACAGGCGCTGGCATTTGCCCAGCTCACCACGCAGGCCCTGCTGGGCGAGATGACGGCCCTCACCGCCAGCGGCAAGGAGCTGGCCGTGGAGGTGAGCGTGTCGTTCGAGCGCCATGCTGACGGGGAAACCACCACCGTGTTCGCCCGCGACCTCACCGGTCGCAAGAAGGCCGAGGCGCACCGCAATGAGCTGGAGGCCCAGCTGCGCGAGTCGCACAAGATGCAGGCCGTGGGCACCATGGCCGGGGGCATCGCGCACGACTTCAACAACATCCTGGGCGCCATTCTGGGCAATGTGGAGCTGGCCAAGGCCGACTGCGCTGCAGGCTCGCCCGTGCTGGAGAGCCTGCTGGAGATCGACAAGGCCGGCCGCCGCGCGCGCGACCTGGTGCGCCAGATCCTCACCTTCAGCCGCAACGAGCCCCCGCAGCGCTCGGCCGTGTCGCTGGCCGAGGTGGTGCACGACACCGAGCGCCTGCTGCGCGTGACCTTGCCTCCTGCCATCGAGCTGCACATGCAACTGCAGGCGGGCCTGCCGCCCGTGTTGGCCGATGCCACGCAGGTCGAGCAGGCCCTGCTCAACCTGTGCACCAATGCCGTCCATGCCATTGGTACCGAGCGCGGCAGCATCCACGTGGAGGCCGCCACCGTGCAGCCCGACCAGCGCCTGACCGAGCGCCTGGGCCTCGCGCCCATCGACTACGTGGCCCTGACAGTGCGCGACACCGGCCCCGGCATGGACGCTGCCACGCTGGAGCGCATCTTCGAGCCCTTCTTCACTACCAAGCCCGTGGGCCAGGGCACGGGCCTGGGCCTCGCGGTGGTGCATGGCGTGATGCGCACGCACGAAGGCGGCGTGGATGTGCAAAGCGCGCCAGGCCAGGGCAGCCGGTTCACGCTGTACTTTCCGGTCGCCACCGGTGCGACTGCTGGTGCGCAGCCCAGCCCCGCCGCGCAGGCCGTGCCACTGGCCGCCGCAACGTCTGCACCGGAGCCTGCAGAACCACCCGGCGGTGCGCCTGGCAAGAAGCACCATGTGATGTACGTGGACGACGACCAGGCCCTGGTCTTCCTGGTGCAGCGCCTGCTGCGCCGCCGGGGCTACGAGGTGAGCGGCTATACCGACCCGCACGAGGCCACGGCTGCGTTGCGGGCAGCACCGCAGGCCTATGACCTGCTGGTCACCGACTACAACATGCCCGGCTTCTGTGGCGTGGACCTGGTGCGCGAGGCCCGCCTCATCCGCCCCGACCTGCCCGTGGCCCTGGCCTCGGGTTACGTCACGGCCGAGATCGAACAGGCCGCACTCGCCGAAGGCGCGCAAGCCCTGATCCACAAACCCAATGACGTGGAAGAACTTTGCGCCACCGTGCAGCGGCTGATCGTGGGCCATGACCCTGCCTGAACCCGTGGCTGATGGCGTACAGGCGCTGTACGAAGACGACGACCTGCTGGTACTGTGCAAACCCTCCGGGCTGCTGTGTGTGCCCGGCCGGGGCCCCGACAAGCAAGACTGCCTGAGCGCACGCGCACAGCAGCGCTGGCCCGGCGCGCTCATCGTGCACCGGCTGGACCAGGCGACCTCGGGCCTGGTGCTCATGGCGCGCAACATAGACGCACAGCGGCGCCTGGGCCACGCGTTTGCCGAGCGCCAGGTGCACAAGCGTTACCAGGCGGTGGTGCAAGGGCTGCTGGGCACAGCGGGCGGCGACTGGAGCGAGATCGACCTGCCCATTGCTGCCGACTGGGAGCGCCGCCCGCTGCGCGTCATCGACCACGCCGTGGGCAAACCCAGCCTGACCCACTGGCGTGCACTGGCGCAAGACGCTACGGCGCAGACCACGCGCATCGAGCTGGAGCCGATCACCGGCCGCACCCACCAGTTGCGCGTGCACCTGGCCGCCATCGGCCACGCCATCCTGGGCGACGGGCTGTATGCCAATGCCGCCACGCAGGCACAGGCCCCGCGCCTGCTGCTGCATGCCAGTCACCTGGCCTTTGCGCACCCCACCACCGGGGAGCAGGTAGCGCTGGAGTGGGCGGCCGATTTCTAGCCAAATGGCCCGACAGCGCTAGTGGAACATGCACCAATCGCTATCTATTCAATAGCAACCGGTAGTTGCTGATCAGCGCCCGCCCGGCGGCACGGCGCGCGACATGGCCCACTGCACGGCCAGGATGCTAGCCAGCACCACCAGCATGCCCACCAGCGATACCCCAGTCATGGCCTGCCCCAGCAGCGCCCAGCCCAGCAGCACCGCCGTGACCGGGCTCAGCAGCCCCAGCGACGACACCGCCACCGACGGCAGGCGCGCAATGCCACGGAACCACAGCGCATAGGCCACCAGCGCGCCCGCCAGGCTGAGGTACAGATAACCCGCGATGTGGGTGGCGGTGAGTGCGGGCAAAGGCGGGTCCACCGCCCAGGCCACCGGCGCCAGCATCACGCCGCCCGCCAACAGCTGCCAGCCGGTAAACGCCAGCACCGGCAAGTCAGACCGCCAGCGCCGCGACCAGAACGTGCCCGCTGCCATGCACAGCGTGCCCACCAGCGCGGCAGCCACGCCCACCATGTCCCAGCGCGCACCGGGTGACAGCAGCAGCGCCGCCATGCCGAGCACACCCAGCGCCCCAGCCGCCAGCGCCAGTGCGGGCGGGCGCCGGTGGTCCAGCGCCCAGGTCAGGCCCATCACCACCAGCGGGCCCACGGCGCCCACCACCGCAGCCACGCCACCGGGCAACCGGTAGGCCGCCACAAACAGCAGCGCCTGGAACACGCCAATGTTCAGCGCCGCCAGCACCATGAGGCGCCGCCACCCCACCCAGTCGCCCCAGGCCGGCCAGCGGCGGCACCACAGCACCAGCAGCAAGCCCGCGGGCAAGGTGCGCAGCAGTGCGGCGGTGAAGGGCCGGTCGGGCGGCAGCAGCTCGGTGGTGACGATGTAGGTCGAGCCCCAGATGACCGGTCCGAGCGCTGTGGTGAGCGCATCCAGCCAGGTTGAGGAACTTGCAGAAGCACGTGAAGCAGCCATATATTTATCTTCAAATCAAGACAAAAACTTTACCATACAATCTCGAATTCAAGATAAATCAACCACCAAAAGCCCATGGCCACCCCACGCCAACCCGACGCCGTCGACGCCATCCTGGCCCAGTGGAAGCGCGAGCGCCCCGACCTGGACGCGAGCCCCATGGGCCCCATCGGGCGCATCAAGCGCTGCGCCGCGCTGCTGGAGCGGCGGCTGGATGAAACCTTTGCCGAATTCGGCCTGAGTCGCTGGGAGTTCGACATGCTGGCCACGCTGCGCCGCAGTGGCGCGCCCTACTGCCTGACGCCGACCACGCTGTTCTCCACGCTCATGGTCACGTCGGGCACCATGACGCACCGCATGGCCAAGCTCGAAGCCCAGGGCTGGATCGAGCGCCTGCCCAACCCGGCCGATGCCCGCAGCTCGCTCGTGCAGCTCACGCCCCAGGGGCTGGAGCTGATCGACCGCGCCGTGGAAGCCCATGTGGCCAACGAACACCGCATCCTTTCCGACCTCAAGGCGGCCGATCTGGCCGCGCTGGATGCGCGGCTGGCCCTGCTGCTGTCCGCTTTGGAGTCACGCAGAGGCCAGTGAAGACACCCGGCCCTGTGTACTGCGCAGTAACATGGCGGGATGCCTCAAAACCACCTCTACATCCTTACCGGCGCATCGCGCGGCATGGGCCTTGCCATGGCCCAGCAGCTCTTGCGCAGCGGCAATACCCTGATCTGCATCGCCCGCAGCGCCAACGATGACCTGACCGCCGAGGCGCGGGCCGCAGGCGTCGCCATCGAACAGTGGCAGCAAGACCTGTCGCAGGGCGAGCAGGCGGCCCACAAGCTGCAAGCCTGGCTGCAGGCCCAGGGCCCGCAGGCGTTTGCCAGCGCCACCCTCGTCAACAACGCGGGCATGATCCCGCGCATCGCCCCGCTGTCGGCCAGCGACGCGGAAGACCTGGCCACCGCCCTGCGCGTGGGGCTGGAGGCTCCCATGCAGCTCACCGCTGCTTTCCTGGGCGCGACGGACACCTGGACGGTGCCGCGCAAGGTGCTCAACATCTCCTCGGGCCTCGGCCGCCGGGCCATGGCCTCGCAGGCCGCGTACTGCGCCGCCAAGGCGGGCATGGACCATTTCACCCGCTGCGTGGCGCTGGACGAGGCCATCAAGCCCCATGGGGCCAAGGTATGCTCACTGGCTCCCGGTGTGATCGACACCGACATGCAGGTCCAGCTGCGCGGCGCCGACCCGGCCGCCTTCCCAGACCGCCAGAATTTCGCCAACCTCAAGACGGGTGGCCAGCTCACATCGCCTGCCGACGCCGCCACCCGCGTGCTCGCCTGGCTGGAGCGCGCAGACTTCGGCACCAACCCGGTGGCCGATGTGCGCGAGGCGTGAGCCCATTTACTCCTACTTTGATAGCTGCAACCGCATGATTCACTAGCGCTTGCAGCCGTTTTGACCTGAATTTCTCTGAAAGGACCTCCCCATGACCCGTGAAGTCGTCGTCGTCAGCGCAGTGCGCACCGCCATTGGCACCTTTGGTGGCAGCCTCAAGGACGTGCCCCCCACCGAACTGGGCGCACTCGTCGTGCGCGAATCGCTTGCCCGCGCCAACGTGGAAGGCAAGGACGTGGGCCACGTGGTGTTCGGCCATGTGGTCAACACCGAGCCCAAGGACATGTACCTGTCACGCGTGGCAGCCATCCACGGCGGCTGCGGCGAAGGCACGCCCGCCTACAACGTCAACCGCCTGTGCGGGTCGGGCCTGCAGGCCATCGTGAACGCCAGCCAGTCCATCCTGCTGGGCGACACCGACGTGGCCATCGGCGCCGGTGCCGAGAACATGAGCCGCGTGCCCTTTGCCAGCCTGAACATGCGCTGGGGCGCCCGCATGGGCGACACCAAGATGGTGGACATGATGATCGGCGCACTGCACGACCCCTTCCACAACATCCACATGGGTGTGACGGCCGAAAACATCGCCGCCAAGTGGGGCATCAGCCGCGAAGACCAGGACAAGCTGGCGGTCGAGAGCCACAACCGCGCCGAGCGCGCCACGCAGGCCGGTGTGTTCAAGGACCAGATCGTGCCCGTCACCCTGAAGAGTAAGAAGGGCGACGTGCAGTACGCCACCGACGAGCACTTCCGCCCCGGCGCCACGATGGACGACCTGGCCAAGCTCAAGCCCGTTTTCATCAAGGAAAACGGCACGGTCACCGCTGGCAACGCCTCCGGCATCAACGACGCCGCCGCCGCCGTGGTGCTGATGGAAGCCGGTGCTGCCAAGGCCCGTGGCGCCAAGCCCCTGGCCCGCCTGGTGGCCTACGCCCACGCGGGCGTGGACCCCAAGTACATGGGCATCGGCCCCGTGCCGGCCACGCAGCTGGCGCTGAAGAAAGCGGGCCTCACCGTCAACGACCTGGACGTGATCGAAGCCAACGAGGCTTTTGCCGCCCAGGCCTGCGCCGTGACCAAGGACCTGGGCATGGACCCGGCCAAGGTCAACCCCAACGGCTCGGGCATCTCGCTGGGTCACCCCATCGGCGCCACCGGTGCGCTCATCACCGTCAAGGCCATCCATGAGCTGCAACGCATCCAGGGCCGCTATGCGCTGGTGACGATGTGCATTGGCGGCGGCCAGGGCATTGCGGCGATTTTTGAGCGCCTCTGACCTGCACGCGGGTGCGCACACTGCCATCGCCACCCGCGATGCTGCCACCTGCTATTGGCAACGCGAGCGCCACAGTCGATCAGCGATCATTGGCGCCCGCTGCCCCAGATCAGCCGGGCCACCGCAGCCGCACCCAGCGGCCTGGCGGTAGCCCGCACACCACTGAACCGATGGAGACACCTCTCACCATGATGCGCACCCTGCTTTCCTTCACCGCCCTCGCCTTTGCGCTGGGCTCCACGGCCCACGCCCAGGCGCCTGCGCCCGCTGCGGCATACCCCGCCAAGCCCATCCGCCTGATCGTGCCCTTCCCGCCCGGCGGCGGCACCGATATCCTGTCGCGCCTGGTGGCCACCAAGCTCACTGAAAGCGCCAAGTGGACCGTGGTGGCCGACAACCGCGCCGGCGCAGGCGGCACCATCGGCATTGGCGAGGCCGTCAAGGCTGCGCCCACCGGCTATGACCTGGTCATGGGCCAGAAAGACAACCTGGTGATCGGCCCCTGGCTGTACAAAAACCTGCCCTGGGACCCCACCAAGGACCTGACCGCCGTAGCCCATGTGGCCTACACGCCCGTGGTCATTGCCACCAGCGCGAACTCCAAGTTCAAGACGCTGGCCGACGTGGTGGCTGCTGCCAAGGCAGCGCCCGGCACCATCACCTACGGGTCGCCCGGCAACGGCACCTCGATCCATCTGGCAGGCGACCTGTTCGAAAAGGCTGCGGGCATCAAGCTCAGCCACATCCCGTACAAGGGCTCCAACCCTGCGCTGATGGATGCGCTGTCGGGCAACGTGGACCTGCTCATGTCCTCGGTGCCATCGGCCATGGCCCAGATCAAGTCGGGCAAGCTGCGCCCGCTGGCCGTGACATCGGCCAAGCGCAGCTCGTCCATGCCCGAAGTACCCACCGTATCCGAGTCGGGCTTCAAGGACTTTGATGTGAGCACCTGGTACGGCGTGTTTGCGCCCGCAGGCACACCGGCCACCGTGGTGAACGTCGTCAACGCAGAAATCAACAAACTGCTGGCTACCCCCGAGATGAAGGCCGCCATCCACGCCCAGGGTGCCGAGCCGGAGGCCATGTCGTCCGCTCAGTTCAACACCCTGCTCAAGACCGACTACGCCAAGTGGAAGGGCATTGTGGAAGCCTCTGGCGCAAAGATTGAGTGACCGCCTGAAGCGCGCTCTGCAATAAAAAACGGCTCCTAAAGGAGCCGTTTTGCATGGGGCAAAAACAATCAGTCCCGCACCACCAGCACAGGGATGTGCACCACACCCAGCACACGCTGCGTGACGCTGCCCAGCACCAGCTTTTCCAGGCCACGGCGGCCATGCGAGCCCATCACGATGAGGTCGGCGCCAGTGCTCTCCAGCGCACGCAGGATGCCGTCGTGCACTGCATGGCCCTCGCCCACCACGGTGGTGACCTGCACACCCGCATCGGCCATGGCCTGCTTGGTGGCATCCAGCGCTGCATTGGCCTCGGCCGTGGCGGCACTGATGTATTGGGCCTGTCCGTAGGCAAAGTCGGCACCCACGCCGGTGAAGGGATACGGGTCGATCACATACACCGCAGTGACGGCGCTGCCAAAGGTCTTGGCCAGGCCTGCGGCCTTGGACACGGCCAGCATGGAGGTCTTGGAACCGTCGACAGGAACCAGAATGTGTTTGAACATGGTGCTACTCCTTGAATGAGGGGTGGGACCAGGCTTGTGGCCTGACCATGGGCGACAGTGTGAACCGCCACCATACCCCGCATCTTGATTCGCATCAAATCGGATGCACTTCTGCCGCAGTGTTCAGGCCCCGGACGGCGCCTGCCCCACCACGTCCGCGCCCTGGAAGTTGCCCCGCCGGCAGGTCACCACCAGGGTGTCGCGGTAGCCTCCGTCCTTGAGCGGCTGGATGGGCGTGGACTCGTGGATCATGCGCGCGTCGTCCAGCAACAGCAGCGACCAGGGCTGCGTCAGCGTAAAGCGCTGCCCCGCAGGGCCGTTGGCCTCAAACACCCGCGTCTCGCCCCCCTTGACGCCCTCGCGCCCCACCAGAAACACCGCCACCAGATCCACCCCGTCACGGTGGGCACCTTCGGGTGTGGGGCGACCGATGCCGTCGGTGGTGTCGATGCGGAACTGGTGCGCCTCTACAAACCAGGGCACCGGTGCCTGCGGCCCGGCAAACACAGCGTCCGACACGCCCGCCAGAGCGGCGAGCAACTGCTGCCACACAGGCTGCGCCACGGTCGCGGGCTCCATGGGGGCAAACCAGCGCTCCATGCCGCCGTGCAGCGCGTTGTATTCCACAGGCTGCCAGTGGGCACGGTGCGGCACCTGCTGCATCTGGCCCTGCTGCAGCACAAAACAGGCATGGCGGCGGCGACGGTAGCGGCCACCATCCTTCAGGAATTCATCGGGCGGCAAGGCTGCCCAGTCGCTGTTGAGGGCCAGCAGCGCCGACAGGTCACAGCCAACCCACTCGGCAACGGCCTCAGGGCTGAGCACGGCAAAGCCGCTGCTTTGCAGCTGGCTGGCGACGTCAGCCGGTGTAGTGAAAGGGGGAGAAAAGGAGACTTGGGCCATAGAGGCCCGAGCTTAACCGCAGCCGCCACCACAGGTTCTGCGATGGCGCAACCAGGGTGGGTGCAGTGTGGGGGCCGCATCCGGATCCACGCAACCGGCCAGCCCCCGTGGTCGCAAGCCGCTCAGTCCCGGTTGCCATGGCCCTTGCCACGGCCTTCACCCTTGCCATGCCCGCGGTCATGGTCACGGTCGTGTTTGCCGCCGCGTCCACGGTCATCATCCCAGCGATGGTCATCGCGCCCGCGCGGACCCTGGTACGGGTTGCCACGGCGTGGGGGCGGCTCCTGCACAAAGTACACCGGCTGGCTGCAGGCGTTGTAGCGAGCGCAGTGTTTGCCCCAGTTCTTGGCATGGCCGGGCGGCACATACAGGTAAATGGGCGCACGCGGCACCACCACAGCAGGGCGCTGGATGATGACAGGCTCTGCGTAAATCAGCGGTGGCGGCGGTGCATTGCCAATGTTGATGCGGCCATACACGCCGGGTGCCAGTTCGCCCCCCACGGTGGCATTGACGTAGGCCTGCGCATGCGCGCCGCCCGCCAGGCCGAGGAGCGCGGCCGCAGCCGCACCCGAAACAAGAAGACGGATCGTGGGAAACATGGTGTTTTTCATGGAAAGCTCCTGCTGACTGCCATGCCGTGCACGCAAACAGCGTGTGCACAGGGAGGGCGGCCCTGTGTGAGTCACAAGGCTTCCTGTACCTTACACCTTTCAGACGCTACAAAATGTCAGCCAATGGCGACAGTTGTTGGCGCGAGAGGAGGTACCGCAAGGCCTTGGCTGCCGGCGCCTAAGCCCGATATACGTCCACCGGCATCACGACGCCGCTGCAGTGGCAGCCGCCTGCAGCAGTGCTTCCGCCGGCCCGGGGCGCCCGAACAGGTAGCCCTGCCAGGTATGGCAGCCCAGCCCGGCCAGCATGTCGCGTTGCTCCTGGGTTTCGACCCCCTCGGCAATGACCCCCAGGTCCAGGCTCTGGGCCAGGGTCACGATGGTGCGGGCAATGCTGGCGTCATTGGCGTCGGTGAGCAGGTCACGCACAAAGCTTTGGTCGATCTTGAGCTGGTCCAGTGGCAAGCGCTTGAGGTAGCTCAGGCTCGAATAACCCGTGCCAAAGTCGTCCAGCGAGAAGCCCAGGCCCGATGCACGTAGGATGTCCATGCGCTGGATGGTGTCCTCCACATCGTCCAGCAGCAGGGTCTCGGTCAACTCCAGCTTCAGCCGGTGCGGGTTGGCGCCGGTTTCTTCCAGCACGCCCAGCACTTCGTCCACAAAGTGGCTGTGGCGGAACTGCCGTGCGCTCACGTTCACGGCCAAGGTCCAGTGGGCAGTCTGCGGGTCGCGTGCCCACTCCACCAGTTGCAGGCAGGCCGTGCGCAGAATCCACACGCCCAGCTGCACGATGAGACCCGAGGCTTCGGCCACTGGAATGAACTCGGCGGGCGACACCAGCCCGCGCTGCGGATGCTGCCAGCGCACCAACGCCTCGGCGCCCACAATGCCTCGCTGCTGGTGAATCTGTGCCTGATAGTGCAGCAAGAATTGCCCCTCGCGCAGCCCGTCGCGCAAGCCCGCCTCCAGCAGCGTGCGCGCGGTCACATTGGCCTGGGTGCGCGGGTCAAAGAACCGCAAGGTGTTGCGGCCTGCGCCCTTGGCCTGGTACATCGCCATGTCGCCGTGCTTGAGCAATTCGTCCACCGAGCCGCGTGCATCGGCATACAGCGCAATGCCTATGCTGCAAGAACTGTGGTGCGAATGGCCGTCGAGCTGGTAGCTCTGGCTGAGAGCCTGCAGCACCGTGCGCCCCACTGTTTCGGCCTGGGCGGCCGCTTCGTGCGCCTGCGGGCTGAGCCCCTCCAGCAGCACCACAAATTCGTCTCCACCCAAGCGTGCGACGGTGTCGCCCATGCGCACGCAGCCCCCCAGGCGTGCGGCGACCTGGCGCAGCAGCTGGTCGCCCAGCTCGTGGCCCTGGGTGTCGTTCAGGTCCTTGAAGTTGTCCAGATCCACAAACAGCAACGCACCGCCCGCGCCTGAGCGTGCGCTGGCGGCCAGGCTGTGTTGCAGGCGGTCATTCATCAACCGACGGTTGGGCAGGCCCGTGAGCGGGTCGTAGAAGGCCAGCAGGCGAATTTCTTCTTCGGCAGCCTTGCGGCTGGAGATGTCCGTCTGCGTGCCCACGTAATGGGTGATGTCGCCGCGCGGCGAACGCACGGTGGTGATGGTGATCCAGGCCGGATATTCGGTGCCGTCCTTGCGCCGGTTCCATACCTCGCCCTGCCACATGCCGCTGGAGAGCAAGGTGTTCTTCATGGCCGCGTAAAAAGACGCGTCCTGGCGGCCCGAGTGCAGCAGGCGCGGCGTCTGGCCCACCAGCTCGTCCACCGTGTAGCCGGTCAGGCGCGCGTAGGCCTGGTTGGCTTTGAGAATCCTCTGGTCGGGCCCTGTCACGATCATGCCCTCGAACGACTCAAATACCGTGGCAGCAATCTGCAGCGATTCTTCGGCCTTGCTGCGCTCTGTGATGTCGGTTGAGATGCCACACAGCGCATAAATGCTGCCATCCGCGTGGCGCAGCGGAATCTTGATCGACAAAAACGCGCGTGTCTCGCCCGTGGCGGCGGGCGTGTTCACCTCCTCCGCCTCCAGCGTCTCGCCGTCCTCCAGCACCCGGCGGTCATTGGCTCGCAGCCTTTGCGCCGTGGCTGAGTCGAAAAACGCCGCATCGTCATGGCCCAATACCTCGTGCGCCGGCCTGCCAAAGTAATGCAGCGTGTGGTGGTTGGCGTACTGGTAACGGTAGTCCTTGCCCTTGATGTAGATGAACGCGCCAACACTGTCCAAAATGGTGGCGAGCTTTTGCTCGCTGTCCCGCAAGTGGCGCGTACGCTCTTGGACCTGGCGACGCAAGATCGCAACCATCAACGCAGCCAGCAAGCTGAACGCCACCAAGCCCGCAAGCCCCCGCCACACCCAGGGGGAAATCTGCACGCCAGGGTCTTGCCCGCCCCAGTGGCGCATCACCTGGGCATAGGCCGGGTCGGCGCCACTGCGCCAGTTCTCGACGGATCGGTCAATGGCCGCCAACACATCTGCGTTGCGACCGGGGCCGGTCGCAAAGAACAGCGTAGCGGGCTGGAACACAATGCCCGTGTCCACCACGCCATAGCGGGCCGAATGGAAATTGCCGAACAGATGGTTGGAGATGACCGCATCGGCCTCGCCACGCTGCACCATGGCAAACGCATCTATCAGGCTGGGCGCATCCACCAAAGTCACCTGGATGCCAAAGCTGTCCACCATGTTCAGGAATGTGGACCGCTGCACGGAGCCCTTGAGCACCGCGACCCGCTTGCCCTGCAGGTCAAACAACGAGTAGATGGGCGCGCCTGATGTCCGGTAGATCTGCGACCAGCTGTGCAGCACTGGCAGGCGGTGAAAGTCGTACAGGATCTCGCGCTCGGGCGAGCGAGCCACATCGGGCATCAGGTCGAGCCGGCCCTCGCGCAGCGCATCCAGGCAGTCCTGCCAGCTGCAGGGCACATATTTGATGGTCCACTGCTCGCGCGCAGCCACCAATTGCAGCAGATCCACAAAAATGCCTGCGGCCTTGCCGTCGGCATCCACAAACACCTTGGGTTCGTTCGAGTACACGCCCACACGCAGCTCGCGGGGCGCAGCAGCAATGCTGGCGCTGGCCGTCAATACGGCCGCCCACACAATGCCTTTGAGCCACGCGGCACAGCACCGCACCAGCCAGTTCACGCCAGGTTTCACACCGGACCCCCCAGGTGATGGAGAAACCATGTTAACGAATGCTTGCAAAAACCTCCAAAAAATAACTACCGTGTGCCGGTTGGGGTAGCATGTGCCACACCCCCGCCCCGCCCAGGAGACAGCGATGCCCCATGAACGCCGCCACTTCGTCCGCGTTGGTTTTGATGCACCGGCCCTGCTGACCACGGCCACCGATGCGTTCAGCGTGCATGTGCTGGATTTGTCGCTCAAGGGCGCGTTGATCATGGTGCCCGCGCAGGCCACGCTGGGGCAAGGCACGTTGTGCCAACTGACCATCCCCCTGGCCGACACCGGCAACCACATCGCCATGTCCACCGAGGTGGCCCACGTGCAAGGCCTGCACACCGGGCTGCTGTGCAAGGGCATTGACCTGGACAGCGTCACCCACCTGCGCCGTCTGATCGAGCTGCAACTGGGCGACCCCGCCCTGCTGGAGCGGGACCTGGGCGAACTGACCATGGCGGGCGCGGCGCACTGACGGCCGCCGCAGGGCTCGTCACCGCCGCCGTAGCGGCATCTCTTTTCTTCTTGGCGCGTTTGTCAAACCGGCGGGTGCCAACCCGTCACTGCGCTTCCTGCTCCTGCAGCGCGCGCCACATCACCTTGCCGCTGCCGCTCTTGGGCAACGCCGGCACAAACTGCACGATGCGCGGCACTTTGTAGACGGCCATGTTCTCGCGACACCAGTCAATGATCTGCTGCTCGGTCGTGTCCTTGTGGGTAGCGCGCAGCACCACCACCGCCTTGACTGTCTCGCCCCGGTAGCTGTCCTTGGCCGCGATGATGCAGGCCTCCTGGATCGCAGGGTGGCGGAACATCAGCGCTTCGACCTCGGCGGGCCACACCTTGAAACCGCTGGCATTGATCATGCGTTTGAGCCGGTCGGTCAGGAAGAAGTAACCGTCCTCGTCCATGCGCCCCAGGTCGCCCGAGCGGAAGAACCGTTTGCCCTCGAACTCGATGAAGGCTGACGCCGTGGCATCGGGCCGCTTCCAGTAGCCCTCGAACACCTCGGGGCCATGGATGATGATCTCGCCCTGTTCGCCTACTGGCAGTTCCTGCAGCGTGTCGGGGTCGATCACCCGCGCATCGGTGCTCATGAACGGAATGCCCAGGCACTGCTGCTTGGGGTGGTCCGGCGGGTTGGCGTGCGACGGCGCCGCCGTTTCGGTCAAGCCATAGCCCTCGGCATACCTCAGGCCATATTGCTCCAGAAGGCGCTGCGCCACGGCCTGCGGCATGGCCGCTCCCCCGCCACCGATATAGGCCAGGCTGGAGAGGTCATAGCTGGCAAAGTTCGGGCTGCCCAGCAGATCGATGACCATGGTGGGAATATTGGTCCAGGTGGTGACCTGGTAGCGCGATATCAAGCGCCCGGCCAGGTCGCGGTCCCAGCGGGGCATGATGACCAGCGTGGCGCCGCAGTAGATCGACGTGTGCATCACGCTCACCATGCCGGTGATATGGAACATGGGGACCACCGCCAGCGTCACATTGTCGGCAGACCCATTGCCCCACAGGCAGGCGGCCACTGTGTTGTGCATGATGCTTTTGTGCAGGTGCATGCAGCCTTTGGGAAGGCCTGTGGTGCCACTGGTGTAGGGCAGCAGCGCCAGGTCGGCTGGGCCTACCAACAAAGCGGGGGGCGCATCAGTACAAGCCAGGGCATCTGCCCAGGCGTGGGCCTGCCCGCCCTCCAGTGCCGGCAAGGGGTGGCGCGTGCCCAGCCAGTCCATCCACGCCTCGGGCGGCGCATCCATGCCGGTCACTGCCACGTCAAACGCATCCGAGAACTGCGTGACCACCAGATGCGCCAGCCGCTCGCCAGGGGCCAACGCATTGCTGGCCTTCGCCATCTCGGGGGCCAGATCACCGGTGGTGATCGCCACCTTGGTGTCGGGATCGGTGATGTAGTGCTTGAGCTCTTCGGCCCGGTTCATCGGATTGACCGGCACCACCACCGCATTGGCCCGCAGGATGGCAAAGTGGGCCATTACCAGCTGCGGGCAGTTCTGCATGCACAGCACCACGCGGTCGCCCCGCTGCACGCCTAGCTGGGCCAGCCGCGCAGCCAGGCGCTCCGCGCCTTCCATCAGTTGCCGGTAGCTGACCGTGGTGCCGAAAAACACCAACGCCGCCTTGTCAGGGTAGCGGCGTGCATTGGTGGCCAGGTTGTCCCACAGCGAGGTGGCAGGCAGTGTGATGGCGTGTGGAAGGCGGCGGGGCCAGAACTTGTAGTGAGGGCGCATGGGGCAGACAGTCTCCTTTTGATCGCAAGCCTAGTTCGCAGCCCTCAGCACGACAATGGGGTGCCCCTCGGCAAGCGTCGCCAACGCGACCGCCCCCCTAGCCCATCGATTCTGCCTCGCCTCCGCCTTATCACACCTTTGGCAATCTAAGCGCGAGTGAGCTCTCGCATTTTGTGATGCGCGTAAGTCACATTAATTCCGCAGATTCGTTTTGGATACGAAGTGTCACATTAAACCCGCAGATTCGTTTTGAACATGAAGTTCATCGTTGCGTTCCATCCTTAGAATGGCCTTGCATACAGGTAATAACCCTCTCTCCTTAAAGTAGAAAATTGCATAAGACAAGCCATATCTCCCTTGCCTCCATTCACGCTAGGCCAGCCTACGTTGAAGCTGTACTGAATCAGCTGACACATCGGAAGATTCCGCTGTTTTTTCGAGATGAGAGACAAGTGGATAGTCGAGTTGTGCTCGAGGGCCTCACCCAAGGAACGCTGGGTTCTAGTGTTTTCTACGAAGTGTTGCTAAAGGAAGCAATAACCCGGGTCGTCGGAATCGTGGCGGTCCAAAAACCCGCGACGAAGGAATCGCCAGCCTATATTTCCTTCTTGCTCATTGATGCAGACTTTCGCGGTCGCGGTCTGGGGCACGACGTTGTTCTTCTTCTCGACAAGGAGCTAGCCCAGTTTTCTGACACGATCTTGCTCCATGTTTCACCTCCCAGCCCCAGCCTGATTGCATTTTGGAAACGCAACGGTTTCGTCACGGTGGACGGTCTCCAGGAGATTGTGGGTGTAGATCAAACGAAACATACCGGCGCACTGATGCAAAAACGGCTTCACACGACCGCTTCGCTCGAGCTACTGCACTAAATGGCGGTCCTTGTCGGTGAGACCAACCGTCTCACCGCCGGAGATAACTTCAGTCAACTATTGACCTGCGCCCACAACTTGTCCAGCCGCTTCACGCTGACCGGCTGGGGCGTGCGCAGCTCTTGCGCAAAGAAGCTCACGCGCAGTTCCTCCAGCAGCCAGCGCAGCTCTTGCATGCGGGCATCCACTGCACCCTTGCGCTCGGCGACCAGACGCCAGTAGCGCTGCTCTTGCGGGCGCAGCTCGGCCAGCTTGGCGGCGTCGCGGGCGGGGTCGGCGCGGTATTTGTCCAGGCGCAGGGTGATGGCCTTGAGGTAGCGGGCGTAGTGCGCCAGTTGCGCCCAGGGGGCCACAGCGATGAAGTTCTTGGGGACCAAGCGTTGTAGCTGCTGCAGGGCGTCCGCTGTCGCGTCGGGCGCGTTCTTCGTGTCTTTGATCTTGCGGGCGGCGGCTGCGTATTCGGTGAGGATGGTGGCGGCCAGGCGCGCGACCTCGTTGGCGATCAGCGTGAGGCGGCCCCGGCCTTCTTCCACGCGGCGCTTGAAAGCGTATTCGTCGGTGGGCAACGGGTCGAGCAAAAAGGCGCGATCCAGCGCCACGTCGATGATCTGGGTGCGCAGCTCTTCCTGCGTGCCCAGGGGCATATAGGCCACAGCCATCTTCTGCAGATCGGGGATGTTCTTTTCGAGGTACTTGAGGGCGTCCTTGATCTGCAGCGCAAACAGGCGGCGCAGGCCCGCGCGGTGCTTGGCGGCGGCCACCTCGGGTTCGTCGAAGACTTCGATGGTCACGGCGTCGCCACCGTCGATCAGGGCCGGAAAGCCGATCAGCGTCTGGCCGGCCTTCCTGATCTCCATGAGTTCGGGCAGCTCGCCGAATGTCCAGGTGGTGTAGCGCTGGCCTGCAGGGGTCGATGGTGCAGCGGGTGTGGAAAGCGTCGTGCCGCCTGGCTTGGCCGCTGGGCCTGGCCCGTTAACTCCTGATTTGATAGCACCCTGGGCATGATTCTCTAGCGCCTGCGGCGCTTTTTGCTTCAAATCCGCCGTATCGGCAGCTGTACTGCCCAATTTGAGCCCCGCCAGCGCCTGGAACGCGCCCCGCGCCTTGGCACCCCACTCGGCCTTGAGTGCGCCCAGGTTGCGGCCATGCCCCAGCTGGCGGCCGTGCTCGTCCACCACGCGGAAGTTCATGAACAAATGGGGGCTGAGCATGTCGAGCTTGAAGTCGGCGCGCTTCACGTCGAGCGAGGTTTCGTCGCGCACCTGCTTGAGCAGCACCTCGGTCAGGCCGCCGATGCCAAAGCGCTCGGGTGCGCCCAGCAGCTCGGCCAGGCGCGTGGCGCTGTCGGGCAGCGGCACAAAGCGGCTGCGCGGGCGCTGCGGCAGACTTTTGAGCAGGGCCTGGATCTTGTCCTTGAGCATGCCGGGCACCAGCCACTCGCAGCGCTCGTCGCTCACCTGGTTGAGCACAAAGAGCGGGATGGTCACGGTGATGCCGTCACGCGCATCGCCGGGCTCGTGCAGATAGCTTGCAGCGCAGTCCACACCGCCCAGGCGCACCGTCTTGGGAAAGGCGTTGGTGGTGATGCCGGCGGCCTCGTGGCGCATCAGCTCCTCGCGGGTGAGCTTGAGCAGGTCGGGTTGCTTTTTGCTTTCTTCGCGGTACCAGGCCTCAAAACTATGGCCGCTGCACACCTCGGGCGGCAGTTGCTGGTCGTAGAAGGCGTAGATGAGTTCGTCGTCCACCAGCACGTCCTGCCGGCGGGATTTGTGCTCCAGCTCTTCCACCTTGGCGATCATCTTCTGGTTGGCGGCCAGGAAGGGCAGGCGCGTCTCCCAGTTGCCACCCACCAGGGCTTCGCGGATGAACACCTCGCGCGCAGCGTGCGGGTCCACCTTGCCAAAGTTCACGCGGCGGTTGTTGTAGACCACGATGCCGTAGAGCGTGGCGCGCTCCAGCGCCACCACCTCGGCGGACTTCTTCTCCCAGTGCGGGTCCAGCAGCTGCTTTTTGAGCAAATGGCCGCCAATCTGCTCCAGCCACTGCGGCTCGATGGCGGCGATGCCCCGGCCAAACAGGCGCGTGGTCTCGACCAGTTCCGACGCGATGATCCAGCGGCCGGGCTTTTTGTTCAGGTGCGCGCCCGGGTGCTTGTAGAACTTGATGCCACGCGCGCCCAGGTACCAGTCTTCCTCGTCGCTCTTGCAGCCTACGTTGCCCAGCAGCCCGGCCAGCATGGACAGGTGCAGCTGCTCGTAGCTCGCGGGTTGCGTGTTGATCTGCCACTTGTGCTCGGTCACCACCGTGAGCAGCTGAGTATGGATGTCGCGCCACTCGCGCAGGCGGCGGATGCTGATGAAGTTCTGGCGCAGCAGCTGCTCGTACTGGCGGTTGCTGAGCTTGTGGGTGGCGGCCGGGGCCACTGCGGCGACAGCGGGTGCAGGTGCAGGTGCAGGAGGCGCTGCCGCTGGGCTGCCCCCGCCGCTTCGCTGCGCCACCGGCAGATACGCCTGCGAAGGCGCCTTCTGCGCGGCCATGGCCTTTTGGGCGCGGGCCGACGGCAGGCTGGGCGCCCCGCCCCGGGCCTCGTTGATCCACTTCCACAGCTTCAGATACCCGCTGAACTCGCTCTTGTCATCGTCGAACTTGGCGTGCGCCTGGTCGGCCTGCTGTTGTGCCTCCATGGGTCGGTCGCGCACGTCCTGCACGCTCAGTGCGCTGGCGATGATGAGGACCTCGTCCAGCGCCTTGCGGTCGCGCGCCTCGATGATCATGCGGCCCACGCGCGGGTCCAGCGGCAGACGCGACAGCTCCACGCCCATGGGCGTGAGTTCGTTGGCGTCGTCCACCGCGCCCAGTTCGGCCAGCAGCTGGTAACCGTCGGCAATCGCGCGGCCCGAAGGCGCCTCGATGAACGGGAACTGCGTGACATCGCCCAGGTGCAGCGACTTCATGCGCAGGATGACGCCCGCGAGCGAGCTGCGCAAAATTTCGGGGTCGGTAAAGCGCGGGCGGCTGTTGAAGTCCGCCTCGTCGTACAGGCGGATGCAGATGCCGTTGGCCACGCGCCCGCAGCGGCCCGCGCGCTGGTTGGCTGCGGCCTGGCTGATGGGCTCCACCAGCAGCTGCTCCACCTTGCTGCGGAATGAATAGCGCTTGACGCGCGCTGTGCCTGCGTCAATCACGTAGCGGATACCCGGCACCGTGAGCGAGGTCTCGGCCACGTTGGTCGCCAGCACGATGCGGCGGCCCGTATGGCCGTCAAAGATGCGGTCCTGCTCGGCCTGACTGAGGCGCGCAAACAGCGGCAGCACCTCGGCGTTGCGCATCACGGGCTGGTGCGACAGGTGCTTGCGCAGGTGGTCGGCAGCCTCGCGGATCTCGCGTTCACCGGGCAAAAAGACCAGGATGTCACCCGCCGCATTCCCCTGCCACAGCTCGTCCACGCCATCGGCAATGGCCTCGTTCAGACCGTAGTCGCGGCTCTCTTCAAACGGGCGGTAGCGCTGCTCCACCGGAAAGGTGCGGCCCGACACCATGATGACCGGGGCCGGCCCCTTGGCGCTTTCAAAGTGTTTGGCAAACCGGTCCGCATCAATCGTGGCCGACGTGACGATGACCTTCAGGTCCGGCCGGCGCGGCAGGATCTGGCGGATGTAGCCCAGCAGAAAGTCGATGTTGAGGCTGCGCTCGTGCGCCTCGTCGATGATGATGGTGTCGTATGCCTTGAGCAGCGGATCGGTCTGCGTCTCGGCCAGCAAGATGCCGTCGGTCATGAGCTTGACGGACGCATCGCGGCTCAAGCGGTCCTGGAACCGCACCTTGAAGCCCACCACGTCGCCCAGCGGCGTGTTCAGCTCTTCGGCAATGCGCTTGGCCACGCTGCTGGCCGCAATGCGGCGTGGCTGGGTGTGGCCAATCAGCTGCCCTTTCTGTCCCGGCTTGGCATTGCACTTGCCCCGGCCCAGCGCCAGCGCAATCTTGGGCAGCTGGGTGGTCTTGCCCGACCCCGTTTCACCGCACACGATGATCACCTGGTGCTTGGTGATGGCCTCCATGATCTCGTCGCGCTTGCCCGACACCGGCAACGACTCGGGGAACGTGATGCGCAGCGGCGCTGGCGGCGCGGCGGGTGCAGATACGGGTGCTGGAGCAGGAACGCGGGACGACGCAGGCAAACGCGGATCAGAAGAGGACATAGGCCCGCATTATCGATAGCAGCACCCTGCCCCCTGCGCTGCATCTGTGCTTTTGGTACGACATTTCGCCGCGTTTTCAGCGCTTTTCGTTGCCAAAACCCGCCAGCGCCGCCAAAATCGCGCCCATTCTTCGCAAGCCCCTGTACAGCGCCACCCTCGGCACACGGCCCGAACGAACCCCTGGAGGTCCCCGACATGTCTGCCTTTTACGCCGCACCCGTCTGACCACAGTCCACCGCCCCGGCTGGACTGTGCACACACAGTTCAGCCATGGCAAATGCACCCGCGCACTCTTTCACGCGCTCCGCAAGCCCTGGCTCCATCGCCGGGTTTTTTTGTTTGTGGAGTACGTGCACACCATGAGTGCCAAAAAACTGTCTCGGGCCTTCGCCCAGGGTGAAATCAAGAAGCTGCGTCGCATGAAGCAGCCCCTGGTGCTGAAGCTCGAAGCCTCGGGCCCGCCCCGAAACCCTGTGGCCGCAGCGCTGGCCCAACGCAGCCTGTCCAGCGCGGCAGGCAAGCACATCCGAACCCGTGGGGCCCAGCGCCGTGCGGACAACGTCGCCCTGCGCAAGGCGATCCAGAACCCCTTTTTGAACGATTGACATGAATCCCTTCAACAACCCACTGCCGCCACACCAGCGGCATCCCACTCCGCATCCGGCGCTGGCCGGTGCGCCAACGCTGGCAGCGCATCCATCCCCGATGCACTCAGCGCACCCTGTGCGTGCCCAGACAGCCGCGACCATCACGCCAGTTGCCAGCAGCGCAGAGCTGGCCCAGCGCCAGCAGGCTTTGGCGCGCGCGGCGTTGCAACTGAAAGCCGAGCTTTTCGGCATCGACGACGTGATCGACCGCGTGATCAATGCCATCCGCGCCTGGTACGTGCTGCCGCAGCTCATCACCCGGCCGGTCATCGTCTGCCTGTGGGGCCTGACCGGCACAGGCAAGACGCAGCTCACGCGGCGGCTGGCCCAGCTGCTGGGCTTTTACGACCGGTTTGTGGAAGTGCAGATGGACGGCTTCAGCCACGGCGCGAGCTACCGCAGCTCGTCCATCTCGGGCATGCTGGGCGACTCGGGTATCCACGAGGGCATGCCGGGCATCCTGGTACTGGACGAGTTCCAGCGGTTTCGCACGGTGGACACCAAGGGCGCCGACGTGAAGGTGGAGCGCTACCAGGACGTGTGGACGCTGCTGTCCGACGGGCGCCTGCCACCCGCGTTGAGCGCGCTGTCCAACATCGAGCGCAAGCTGGCCGATGCGCACTACGAGGCTGAGCGCGCCGAAGATGGCGATGACGACCGCGCAGGCAAGAAACCCTACCGCTTTCAGCTGGACGCCTGGGATGCGCAAGAACTCAAGCGCATGCTGAAGCTGCAGGAGCCGCTGTCCGCCATCATGCAGTGGCCGCCCGCCAAGGTGCAGGCGCTGTTTGCCAGCTTTCAGCAGTCCAGCCATGCGTGGGAGACCGACTACAGCAAGCTGCTGGTGTTTGTATGTGGCAACCTCGACGAGATGTACCACGAGACCGCACAGCGTGTAGAAGACTGCGACACCGATGCCGACATCTTTCACAGCCTGACGCGCAAGCTCTCGCTCATCGATGTGAAGAAGGCGCTGGGCGAGCGCTTCAAGCCCGAGCAGATCGCACGGCTGGGCAATGAACATGTGGTCTACCCGTCGTTCAGCAAGGCGACGTATGAGCGCCTCATCCATAACCTGTGCACACGTTATGTGGACGATATTGCCGCGCAGTGTGGCGTGCGGTTTGCCATCGGGCAGGATGTGCTGAGCGAGCTGTATGCCAACGCGGTGTTCCCTGCGCAGGGCACGCGGCCACTGTTCTCGTCGGTGCACGCGATCCTGAGCGCCAACCTGGTCAACGCGGCGTTATGGGTGGTGCAGGAGCAGCTCTCAACGGACCAGGAGTTCGCCATTCACCTGGCGCCCGACAAGCGCCACCTGCTGGTGTCGGGCCAGGGGCCGGAGGGCGCAGTGCAGGCCGCGTTTGCGGTGACGCTGGAGCTGAACCGGCTCAAGCAACGTGCCAATGCAGACTTTCGGGCCCTGCTGGCCGTGCACGAGGCAGGCCACGGGCTGGCGTACTGCGTGTTGTTCGGCCACGCTCCGCAAGAGGTGAAGATCAACATTGCCTCGTTCGAGGGCGGCTACAACAGCTTCTCCAGCCTCAAGGCCACCACGCGCCAGAACGCGCTCGACATGATGTGCGTAGGCCTGGCGGGCCGCGTGGCAGAGGAGCTGGTGTTTGGAGAAATGGCCTGCACCACCGGGGCCGAGCAGGACTTCAAGCAGGTGACGGCCGAGGCAGCGCGCTACATCCGCCACCATGGCTTTGGCGCGCGGCTGGCCCGCACCGATGTCACCGTGGAGATGGACAACCATGTCAACACCGACATCGGCCCGAGCAACGAGGCCATCGAGACGCTGATGCTGCAGCAATACCAGCGCGCCCAGGCGCTGCTGACCACGCACCACGAGGCACTGGGGCGCACGGTGGACGCCTTGCTGGAACACGGCACCATCGCCCCTGCGGAGATGGTGGCGCTGCTCCAGGGCTGCGGCATTGCGCTGGAGGCCCCCTCGGACGCTGCAGGCACCTTGCCCGAAGAAGGTCTGGTGCTGGAGCCTTTTGGCGCCAAACTCAGCGCGTTTCGCGCGCGGGCGGCGGCGTCCGCTGCACCCCAGCTAGCGTGACACCCAGCACGAAGGACCAAGGATCAACATGGCCAGCGGGTTTTCCGAGTCCGGTGACGGGCTGCACTACGCCGAGCACATCTCGGTGCCGATGCGCCTCTTTGTGGGCGCCATTGCGCTGGGCATGTTCCTGATTCCTGTTCCCTTTGTGATGCACGCCACGGCCCGGACGCCGTGGCTGCACCTGCTGTTGGCCGCCGCGTGTGTGGTGGCGGCCTGCGCCATGGGTGCGCTGTTTTTGGCGATTGCTCTGGGGCGGGTGCTGACGCTACATTTCGACTCAGCTAGGCGCCAGGTGCGGCGCACCTCGCGCTGGCCGCTGGTGGGCCGCACTGTGCACATTGCGTTTGATCGCTTTGCACCACCAGAGGTGGTGGAACGTACCTCAGAAGACGGCCCCTACCATGTGCTGCGCCTGACAGTGCATGGCGAGCGCCCCATGCACCTGGGCGGGTTTGACCGGCGGGAAGATGCCGAACGCTGGCGCAGCCGCATCGCAGCGCTGTTCGTCGGTCACCCTGGCTGAGCGTGCAAATCCCCGCACCCGGTCGCTAAGGACACTTATCATTCGCTCCTCGCGCATTACCACCACTGCCCCAAACACCTTTCTCCATGTCCGCTGTCTTCAATTTCACCTTCGTCCCCTGGTTCCGCTCGGTGGCGCCCTACATCCACAAGTTCCGCAACCAGACGTTTGTGATCGGGCTGACGGGTGAGGCGATTGCGGCCGGCAAGCTGCACAGCATTGCGCAAGACCTGGCACTGATCCAGGCCATGGGCGTGAAGATCGTGCTGGTGCACGGCTTTCGCCCGCAAGTGAATGAGCAGCTGGCAGCCAAGGGGCATGCGGCCAAGTACTCCCATGGCATCCGTATCACTGACTCCGTGGCACTCGACTGCGCTCAGGAGGCCGCCGGACAGCTGCGCTACGAGATCGAGGCGGCCTTCAGCCAGGGCCTGCCCAACACGCCGATGGCGGGCGCCACGGTGCGGGTGATCTCGGGCAACTTCCTCACGGCGCGCCCCGTGGGCATTGTGGATGGGGTGGATTTTCAGCACTCGGGCCTGGTGCGCAAGGTGGACGTGGCCGGCATCCAGCGCACGCTGGACATGGGCGCACTGGTGCTGCTGTCGCCGTTCGGCTTTTCGCCCACGGGCGAGGCCTTCAACCTGAGCATGGAAGAAGTGGCCACGAGCGTGGCCATCGAGCTGCGGGCCGACAAACTCATCTTTTTGACCGAGGTGCAGGGCATCCGCATGTCGCCCACCGAGCCCGAGAGCGACGACAACCCCATCGACACCGAGCTGCCGCTGGCCGCCGCGCAGGCGCTGCTGGCCCAGTTGCCCCCGGCGCAGCAACCCACCGACACGGGCTTTTACCTGCAGCACTGCGTGAAGGCCTGCAAGGCCGGCGTGGAACGCAGCCACATCCTGCCGTTTGCGGTGGATGGCTCGCTGCTGCTGGAGGTCTATGTGCACGACGGCATCGGCACCATGGTCATCGATGAAAAGCTCGAAGAGCTGCGCGAGGCCACGATTGACGACGTGGGCGGCATCCTGCAGCTGATCGAACCCTTCGAGAAGGATGGCACGCTGGTCAAGCGCGACCGCACCGAGATCGAGCGGGACATCGCCACCTACACCATCATCGAACACGACGGCGTGATCTTTGGCTGCGCCGCGCTTTACCCCTACCCGGAGGCCAAGACAGCGGAGATGGCCGCCGTGACCGTATCGCCACAAAGCCAGGGCACGGGCGACGGCGAAAAACTGCTCAAGCGCATCGAGCAGCGTGCACGCCTGCTGGGTCTGGACAGCATTTTTGTGCTGACCACCCGCACCATGCACTGGTTCATCAAGCGCGGCTTCTCGCCGGTGGACCCGGACTGGCTGCCCGACGCTCGCAAGCGCAAGTACAACTGGGACCGCAAGAGCCAGGTGCTGGTCAAGAAGCTTTAAGCACGGTTGAAAGTCTCGCGCGCGGCCGCTACGGCGCGCGCCACCTGGGCAATCGCCGCATCCCTCTGCTCGGGCGACGCCATGGAGCGCGTGAGGTAGCAGGTCACCAGCACCGGTGCGCCGCCGCCCTGCGGCCACAGCACGCCGATGTCGTTGGCCGTGCCGCTGTCGCCCGCCGTGCCTGTCTTGTCGCCCACCTTCCAGCCCGGCACACCGGCGCGCAGCCGTTTGTCGCCCGTGCTGGTCTCCACCAGCCAGCGCTGCAGCCAGGCCCGGGACGTGGGGCTGAGCGCGTTGCCCAGCACCAGTTTCTGCATGGTCTGCAGCATGGCCAGCGGCGTGGTGGTGTCGCGCGGGTCGCCCACGCCCGCCTCATTCAGCGTGGGCTCCGTGCGGTCCAGCCGCGTGACCTCGTCGCCCATCGAACGCACGAAAGCGGTGAACCCGGCCGGGCCGCCATGGCGCGCCAGCAGCACATTGGCGGCGGTGTTGTCGCTCAGGCTCACGGTGGCTGCGCACAGCTCTCCCACCGTCAGGCCACCACCATCGCCCGCGCGCGGGCCGCTGACGGGCGAGTACGCCACCACGTCGGCCGCTGCGTAGTGCACACGCGCATCCAGCCGCTCTTTGCCCTGGTCCACCAGAGCCAGCATCCAGCCGGCGAGCACCAGCTTGAAGGTGCTGGCCATGGCAAACCGCTCGTCCTGCCGCCAGCCCAGCGCCAGGCCCGACCCGGTATCGAGCATGGCCACACCCAGGCGACCCTGGGCGGCGCGTTCGATGCTGGCGAGTGCTTCGTTCCAGGCGCGGGTGGTCTGGTCGCGGCGGTCGGGGTTGCGGACGGCTGCGCAACCCCACAAAGGCAGGGCCGTGGCGGCCATCAAACCCAAGGAAAACTGTCTTCTTTGCATATCGATTGAAAGCGTAGTGGGGAACAAGGCCCGAACGATACGAGGGTTCAGCCCCCAGCACCATCGACAATAATTGCCAAAAGCCCCAAGAAAAACTTTGACCTTTTGGCAATATGCACCTGCCGCTCAACGCCCTGCGGGCCTTCGAGGCCTCGGCCCGCCACCTGAACCTCACGCGCGCCGCCCAGGAGCTGCACGTGACCCAGACCGCCGTGAGCCAGCACATCCGCAAGCTGGAGGACCGGCTGGGCAAACCGCTGTTTCGCCGCCTGCCACGCGGCCTGGCGCTGACGGACGAAGGCCAGGCCCTGCTGCCGGTGGTGGTGGAATCGTTTGGCAACCTGCAGCGCGCACTGGAGAAGCTGGGCGACACCCGGCCGCGCGAGGTGCTGACCGTGGGCGCCGTGGGCACCTTTGCCGTGGGCTGGCTGCTGCCCCGGCTGCGCGACTTTCAGCAGACCTGCCCCTTTGTGGACCTGCGCCTGCTCACGCACAACAACCGGGTGGACATGGCGGGCGAAGGGCTGGACTACGCCATCCGCTTTGGCGACGGGGCCTGGCACGGCACGCAGGCTGACCGCATCATGGATGCGCCCATGTCCGTGATGTGCTCGCCCGCCTTGGCCCACGGCCTGCGCACGATGGCCGACCTGGCGCGCCAGCCCTTGCTGCGCAGCTACCGCACCGACGAATGGACGGCCTGGTTCGAGGCTGCGGGTGCGCCCTGCCCCGTGGTGCGTGGCGCGGTGTTCGACTCGTCCCTGACGCTGGCCGAGGCGGCGGCGCAGGGCGCGGGCATGGCGCTGTTGCCAGTGAAGATGTTCGCGCGCGAACTGCAGCAGGGCCGCCTGGCGCTGCCCTTTGCACAAGAGCTGCACCGGGGCGCCTACTGGCTGACCCGCTTGCAATCGCGCACCACCACGGGGGCCATGGCAGCGTTCCGGGACTGGCTGATGTCACAGGCCAGCGTCACAGTGGGTGCCGGGGCTGAAGAATTGGGATGATTTTGGCCGGTAGCGCTAGTGGATCATTCGCCAGAAGCTATCAATTTCATAGCAAAAGTACGCCGTGATGCACGGGGTGCAGCGGTGTCAAAATCCCATCGCCGCCACATCCACCCCGTCCACCTGCCCCGCATCCAGAAACTGCTGGCCATAGCGCAGGTACACCCCTTCGCGCACAAACACCTCGAACAGGTCGGGGTCGATGTGCCCGTTGTCCCGCATCCTGCACATGATGGCCAGCGCCTGCGACAGGGTCATGCCACTCTTGTAGGGCCTGTCTGCGGCCGTCAGCGCCTCAAAGATGTCGGCAATGCCCATCATGCGGGCCTGCAGCGACATCTGCTCGCGCGTGAGGCCGCGCGGATAGCCCTTGCCATCCATGCGCTCGTGGTGGCCGCCCGCGTATTCGGGCACGTTTTGGAGGTGGCGCGGCCAGGGCAGCGTCTCCAGCATCTTGATGGTGGCGACGATGTGGTAGTTGATGGTGTCGCGCTCGGCCTGGTTCAGCGTGCCGGAGCGGATGGTGAGGTTCTCCACCTCCTCCCCCGTCAAAAAGCTCGTCTGCACACCCTGCGGGTTGCGCCAGTGGCGCATGGCGGCAATATCGCGCACACGCTGCTGGTCTTCGGGGCGCATGGCCTCGGTGCCGGTGTTGCTGCGGCGCAGAAACTCGCGGTCTTCCTCCAGCGCATGGATCTCGTGCTGCAGGGCCTGCAGCTCCTGGCCTTCAGCCCGTGCATCCACCACCGGACGCAACGCCAGCTGGCGGCGCAGCGCGGCCAGTTCGGCATCGCGCTTGAGCACTTCAAACCGCGTGTCCACCAGGCCGATGCGGTCGTAGATGGTCTGCAGCTTGGTGGCCTTGTCCACCACGTGCACAGGCGTGGTGATCTTGCCGCAGTCGTGCAGCAGGCCCGCCATCTTGAGCTCGTAGCGGTCGCGGTCGCTCATCTTGAACGCGGCCAACGGCCCTTCGCGGGTGGCATCCACAGCCTCGGCCAGCATCATCGTGAGAGCGGGCACGCGCTGGCAGTGGCCGCCGGTGTAGGGCGATTTTTCGTCGATGGCCAGGTTGATGAGGTTCACGAACGACTCGAACAGGCGTTCGAGCTGCGTGATGAGCAGCCGGTTGGTGAGCGCAATGGCCGCCTGCGAGGCCAGCGACTCGGCCAGGCTCTGGTCGGCCTGCGAGAAGGTGATGACCTCGCCCGTGTCCGGGTCGCGCGCATTGATGAGCTGCAGCACGCCGATGAGTTCGAGGTCGTGGTTCTTCATCGGCACCGTGAGGAACGACTGCGACCGGTAGCCCGTGCGCTGGTCAAACGCGCGTGTGCCCGAAAAATCAAACCCTGCCGCGCTGTAGGCGTCGGCAATGTTCACCGTGCGGTCGTGGATGGCCGCGTGGGCCGCCACCAGCGAATCATTGGGCCCGCCGTCGGCCGTGCGCAGGGGCAGCAGCGGCAGGTCGATGGGTTTGCCGGTGGTGCCTCCCAGGCTGATGCCGAGGGAGTCGGTGCGCAGGATCTCGAACTTGAGCGCCGACTGGTCATCCGTCACGCTGTAGAGCGTGCCGCCATCGGCGCCGGTGATGGTCTTGGCGGCCTCCAGGATGTTCTCCAGCAGCCGGTCAATGTCCCGCTCGCGCGAAAGCGCGGCGCCGATGCCGTTGAGCTGCTCCAGCCGACGGAACAGATTGAGAGTGGATTCCTTGCTCATGCGACCACCTTGCAAGCAGCGTTGGTAACCCCGCATCGTAACGAAAGGTGACAGCTATCATCACCTTTCCTTTTTCAAAAACACCCAATTCGTGGACTCGGTCACACCCCGCTTTCTCACCGCCGCGCTTTACCAGTTTGTGGACCTGCCGGACTTTGCGGCGCTGCGCGAGCCCCTGCAGGCCCTGTGCGACGCCCATGGCGTGCGCGGCATGCTGTTGCTGGCGCCCGAGGGCATCAACGGCACCATTGCGGGCGAACCACAGGGCGTGCATGCGGTGTTGGCCTGGCTGCGCAGCGATGCGCGCTTTGCCTCCCTGCAGCACAAGGAGGCGCTGGCCGAGCGCATGCCCTTCTATCGCATGCGCGTGCGCCTCAAGCGCGAGATCGTCACCCTGGGCGTGCCAGGCCTGAACCCCGCCCGCAACGCCGGCACCTATGTGAAGCCCGAAGACTGGAACGCCCTCATCGACGACCCGGGCGTGGTGGTGGTGGACACGCGCAATGACTACGAGGTGGGCATTGGCACATTTGAGCGCGCCATCAACCCGCACACGCAGACCTTTGCAGAGTTTCCGGCCTGGGTGGCGCAGCAATCGCAGCCTGGCGGCGTATTGGCTGGCAAGCCCCGCGTAGCCATGTTCTGCACGGGCGGCATCCGCTGCGAAAAGTCCACCGCGTTCCTCAAGTCGCAAGGCTTTGACGAGGTGTACCACCTGGAAGGCGGCATCCTCAAGTACCTGGAAACCGTGCCCGAAGCATCCAGCCGCTGGCACGGTGACTGCTTTGTGTTCGACGAACGCGTGTCCGTAGGCCATGGCCTCGCACCGGGCCACCACCAGCTGTGCCGATCCTGCCGCATGCCGCTGGGCGAAGCCGAGTTGCAATCACCGCACTACGTGCCCGGTGTGAGCTGTCCGTATTGCCACGGCACCCGCACACCCGAGCAGGAACGCGCCCTGGCCGAGCGCGAGCGGCAGATGCAGCTGGCCCGCCAGCGTGGGCAAGAGCACATCGGCGCGCAGCAACCCGGCCGCCCCACACGCGCTGTGGCCAAGCACGCGGAGGACGATGGCATGGATGGCACAACATGACCGCCCTGCCCGTCCTGTACTCGTTCCGCCGCTGCCCCTATGCCATGCGCGCCCGCCTGGCCCTGGCCGTGAGCGGCCAGGTTTGCGAACTGCGCGAGGTGGTGCTCAAAAGCAAGCCCCAAGGGTTGTTGCAGGCATCGCCCAAGGGCACGGTGCCCGTGCTGGTGTTGCCCAGCAGCCAGCTGCTGGAGCAGAGCCTGGACATCATGCTGTGGGCGCTGCGACACCACGACCCTGAAGGCTGGCTCACCCCCAGCCATGGCAGCCTGGAGGACATGCTCGCGCTGATAGCCGAATGCGATGGCCCGTTCAAGCAGGCGCTGGACCGGTGCAAGTACCCCAGCAGATACCCGGACGCTGACATGGACGCGGAACACGCCCAAGCCGTGGCCTGGTTGGGTGCGCTGGAGGCCCATCTCTCACCACATCAGCCTTACCTGTTCGGCACCCACGCGACCCTGGCCGACATGGCGATTGCGCCTTTTGTGCGGCAGTTTGCAGGCATTGATGCCGACTGGTGGACCGCACAGCCGTGGCCCCGCCTGCAGGCCTGGCTGGCGCAATGGCAGGCCAGTCCGCTGTTTGGCCAGGTGATGCCTAAACTGCCCCCATGGGTTGACGGTACACAAGGCGTACCGTTCCCGCGTGGCACCGGTATGCCAGGCTGAAGCGGTCGCACTGGACCGCTTGAGATCGGTGCTTTGGGTACCATCTCTTCTACAAAACACCATGCTCCGTGACGCTAGAGGTTGTCACGGAGCAACCCCTCTTCGCTTCATGCAAAGCACAGCCTCCTCAGGGCTTTACCGCGCAGAGCCACCTCCAAGCCACCCCATCGACCCTGTAGCCCCTGCATGAAAATCATCGATGAAATGTTGAACCTGGACCTGCTCACCCACGAGCAGCACCTGCAAATCAGTGCATGGATCGCGCGCTCCGCGTCGCCAGAAGAGATATTGCAAATGCCTGCGCCACTGTGGCAGGCCGTAGAACGCGCCAGTCAGACCATGGGCATCAACGAAGACCTTTTGCGTCCTCCTTCGCTGGACGCAGGGGACATGGTGCTTGGATAGCCAACCTTGTGCGCTTTCATGCGACCAGGTGGAACTGCGCTCGGAGCAGGAACACCGGCGCTGGAAGCCCTTCCCATAACGAAAAAGGCGCTCCAGGGAGCGCCTTTTTTCGTGCAAGCCCATGCCTCACAGGCATCAAGCCATCGAATAACCAGCGCCTCGCTTGTTGCCACCCTTCAGCGCCCGCAACAGCACAGCCAGCAGGACCAAGCCAAACCCCACGAAGCAGATGAACGACCAGTTGGCAATCGAGCCACCCAGGAAGGTCCAGTCGATCGCAGTGCAATCGCCCGAGCCCCGGAAGATCATGGGGATGGCGCGGCTGATGGGGTAGTTTTCGATCATGCCGTAGAAGTCGCGGCCGCAGGTAGCGATCTCTGGCGGGTACCACTGCAGCCAGCTCTGGCGAGCCGCCACAAAGGCGCCAAACCCGGCAGTGATCACGGCCAGCACCGCCCAGGTCATCCACCAGCCCCGATTGCCTCGCGCACTCGCCAGGGCCGTGAATACAGCAACACCAATCAGCGCGTAGCGCTGCACGATGCACATAGGGCAAGGCTCCAGGCCCACC
Source organism: Acidovorax sp. Root402 (assembly GCF_001425125.1). Taxonomy (NCBI): domain Bacteria; kingdom Pseudomonadati; phylum Pseudomonadota; class Betaproteobacteria; order Burkholderiales; family Comamonadaceae; genus Acidovorax; species Acidovorax sp. Root402. The sequence goes on along the minus strand of NZ_LMDQ01000018.1, from coordinate 377,894 downwards.
ACATGCTGCAGGTACATGCCAAACGCCAGCATCGCCACACAGGCCACGCTGATCAGCGCCAGCACGCGACGCGGGGCCTGATCAATCCAGTTCAACACCATCATTCTTGTCCCTCGAAACCGCAGGTTACCCAGAGAGGCCTCGAAGGAGAAGCAACTCAGATACCGGCGGCGTGATCCAGAAAAACGCGGGCGCGGCGTGGTGTCACCACCAGCGTCTCACCCTCCTTGAAACCCATGTCCTTGAACTGCTGCGCAGGGATCTGCGCTTCGATCAGGGATTCTGGGGACGCATTGTCCGCTGGTTTGTGATCGTCGGTCGGAATAAGTTCCAGCCGCGCAATCGGCCCCACCACGATGGCGCGGCTCAGCTGGGCCACGATGCCACGGGGACGGCCTTCTGCGTCCAGGCCCGCGCCGGGGGAGTAGCGCTCCACGTCCAGGTCGTGCGGGCGCACATAGGCAAAGGCTTTGGCGTTCTGCGCCGCCTGGTGCTCGGGCGAGTCGAGCTGCATGCCGTCCAGGTGCACCAGGCCTTCATGGGCGCGGCCGTGGAACAGGTTCACGTCACCCAAAAAGCCGTAGACAAACGGGCTGGCAGGCTGGTCCCACACCTGCTGGGGGGAGCCGCTTTGCTCGATCTTGCCCTGGTTGATCACCACCACGCGGTCAGCCACTTCCAGGGCTTCTTCCTGGTCGTGGGTCACGAAGATGCTGGTCACATGCAACTCGTCGTGCAGGCGTCGCAGCCAGCGGCGCAGTTCCTTGCGCACCTTGGCATCCAGCGCGCCAAAGGGTTCGTCGAGCAGCAGCACCTTGGGCTCCACCGCCAGCGCGCGAGCCAGCGCAATGCGTTGGCGCTGGCCGCCCGAGAGCTGCGAGGGGTAGCGCTCGGCCAGCCAGTCCAGCTGCACCAGCTTGAGCAGGTCCATGACCTTTTTCTTGATCTGCGCCTCGCTCGGGCGCTCGCTGCGGGGCTTCACGCGCAGGCCAAAGGCCACGTTCTCGAACACCGTCATGTGGCGGAACAGCGCGTAGTGCTGGAACACGAAGCCCACGTTGCGCTCGCGCACATGCACGTCGGTGGTGTCTTCGCCGCTGAAGTGGATGGTGCCCACGTCGGCCGTCTCCAGGCCCGCGATGATGCGCAGCAGCGTGGTCTTGCCGCAGCCCGAGGGGCCGAGCAGCGCAATGAGTTCGCCCGAGGCAATGTCCAGGCTCACATCGCGCAGGGCCTGGAAGTCTCCAAACTGCTTGCTGACGTTACGGATTTCGATGCTCATTTTCTGTTTCCTTCACACGCCAGCGGGCGCAGGGCGCTCGGGCGGCAATTCGGCGGCGGCCTTCAGGGCCTGTTCGTTGCGGTGTTCGGCAATGGTCTTGATGACCAGGGTGACCAGGGCCAGTAAAGCCAGCAGCGAGGCCGCAGCAAACGCAGCCACGGACTGGTACTCGTTGTAGAGAATTTCGACGTGCAGCGGGATCGTGTTGGTCTGCCCACGGATGTGGCCCGACACCACCGACACGGCACCAAACTCGCCCATGGCCCGCGCGTTGCACAAGATAACGCCGTACAGCAGGCCCCACTTGATGTTGGGCAAGGTCACGTACCAGAAGGTCTGCCAGCCGCTCGCGCCCAGCACGATGGCGGCCTGCTCCTCGTCGTTGCCCTGCGCCTGCATCAGCGGAATCAGTTCTCGCGCGATGAACGGAAAGGTCACAAACACGGTGGCCAGCACGATGCCAGGCACGGCAAAGATGATCTTGATGTCGTGCGCCTGCAGCCAGGGACCAAACCAGCCTTGCGCGCCAAACATCAGCACATAGATCAGGCCCGCCACCACGGGCGACACCGAGAACGGCAGGTCCACCAGCGTGGTCAAGAAGGCCTTGCCCTTGAACTCGTACTTGGCAATGCACCACGCGGCTGCCACGCCGAACACGAGGTTCAGCGGCACGGCAATCAGCGCGGTGATCAGCGTGAGCTTGATGGCCGACCAGGCATCGGGTTCGCGCAGGCCCTCCAGGTACGCGCTAAAGCCCTTGCGCAGCGCCTCTGCAAACACGGCGGCCAGTGGCAGCACCAGGAACAGCAGCATGAAAGCCAAGGCGATGGCGATCAGCGTGTAGCGGACCCAGGGCGCTTCGGTCGTGCCCGCCTGGGCGCGGCGAATGGTTCGGGAGTTGTTGCCGCTCATGCTGGTGCCCCCGCGTGGCGGCGCTGCCAGGCTTGCAGCGCGTTGATGATGAGCAGCAGGATGAAGGAGATGACCAGCATCACCACAGCCACGGCGGTGGCGCCTGCGTAGTCATACTGCTCCAGCTTGCCGATGATGATGAGCGGCGTGATCTCCGACACCATGGGCATGTTGCCCGCGATGAAGATCACCGAGCCGTACTCACCCACCGCCCGCGCAAACGCCATGGCAAAGCCGGTGAGCAGCGCAGGCGTGATGGAGGGCAGGATGACCTTGGTGAAGGTCTGCAGGCGCGTGGCGCCCAGGCAGGTGGCAGCTTCTTCCAGCTCCTTTTCGGCGTCTTCCAGCACGGGCTGCACGGTGCGCACCACAAATGGCAAGCCGATGAAGATCAGCGCAATCACAATGCCCGCAGGCTTGAACGCAAGCTGGATGCCCATAGGCTCCAGAATGCTGCCGACCCAGCCATTGCCCGCCAGCAAGGCTGTGAGCGAGATGCCTGCCACGGCCGTGGGCAGCGCAAACGGCAAGTCCACCAGCGCATCCACAATCTTCTTGCCCGGAAACTTGTAGCGCACCAGCACCCAGGCGATTAGCAGGCCAAACACCAGGTTGACCAGCGCCGCGATGAACGATGCGCCAAAGGTCAGCCGGTACGACGCCAGCACGCGCGGCGCACTGATGGCCGCCCAGAACTGGTCCCAGGTGAGCGTGAAGGTCTTGAAGATCAGTGCCGACAGCGGGATCAGCACGATGATGCTCAAGTAAAAAAGGGTGTAGCCCAGTGACAGCCCGAAGCCGGGCAGCACGCGCTTAGGCGCGCGCCGTCCGGCCGGGGCTGCGGCCACAGCGGTCGCAGTGGTCATAGATGCAGTGGTGAGTCGGGAAAAGCGCTGGGCCTATTTACTTGGCGCCGGGCGTGTACAGCTTGTCGAACTGGCCACCGTCATTGAAGTGCACCTTCTGCGCTTCGGTCAGCGAGCCGAAGTACTTGGCCACCGTGAACTGCTTGAGCGGCTTGAAGGTGTCGGCGTACTTCTTGAGCACGGTCTCCGAACGGGGGCGGATGGCGTGCTTGGCTGCAATCTCTTGCGCTTCTTCCGAGTACAGGTAGTCCAGGTAGGCCTTGGCCAGCTGGGCCGTGCCCTTCTTGGCCACGGTGCGTTCCACCACGGCCACGGGGTTTTCAGCCACCACGCTCACCGAGGGGTAGATAGCATCGACCTTGCCCGCGCCGAACTCGCGGTCGATGGAGACCACCTCGGATTCGAAAGTGATCAGCACATCGCCCTGGTTGCGCTGCAGGAAGGTGGCCGTGGCATCGCGGCCGCCCTTGGCCAGGATAGGCACGTTCTTGTACAGCTTGCCGACAAACTCGGCGGCCTGCGCCTCGGTGCCGCCCTTTTCGCGCACGGCGCCCCAGGCGGCCAGGTAGGCATAGCGGCCGTTGCCGCCAGTCTTGGGGTTGACCACGATCACCTGCACGCCGGGCTTGATGAGGTCGTCCCAGTCTTTGATGTTCTTGGGGTTGCCGTTGCGCACCAGGAACAGCATGGTCGAGGTGGTGGGCGATGCGTCGTGTGGGAACTTCTTGGCCCAGTCCTTGGCAACCACGCCGTTGTCCGCCAGAAACTGTACGTCGGTGGTGGTGTTCATGGTGACCACGTCAGCAGCCAAGCCGTCGTTCACGGCACGGGCCTGGGCGCTGGAGCCGGCGTGCGACTGGTCGATCTTCACGTCCTGGCCGGTGGTCTTCTTGTAGTGCGCGGCGAAGGCCACGTTGTAGTCCTTGTAGAACTCGCGGGCCACGTCATACGACACATTGAGCAACGAATTTTGAGCGGCAGCCATGCCGCTCGCGGCCAGGGCCAGAGAGGCCAGGAGGGTCTTGAGTTTCAAAGAAGTCATGGTGAAGTCGCCCAAAAAATGCAGGAGATTCCGCATTGTGCGGACCACCCCTTAAAACTCAAAAGAATATATTCTTGTTAATTAATCGAGAATTGACATATAGACATCTCGAAGGGCGTGCCGGTGCCATGGCCCAAAACCGCACACCAGCTGCCCGGGCCTGACATTTCGGGTCCTGCAGGCACCGAGCGCTAGTAACACATGCTCAGACAGCTATCAATTAGATAGCAATCAGGCGGCGGCCGGAGAAACCTGCGAGTACCCTGCAGCTGGCTGGATGGTGCTGTGGTCGCCCTCCAGAGACTGCAGCAACGCCCAGCCCAGCGGCCATTCGCCATGGCCCGAGTCGATGTTGATATGCCCTGCGTTCTGCATGCGCACAAACTCGCTGCCCCAGGCCCTGGCATAGGCGCCCGCCAGGCGGATGGGACAAAACGGGTCATTGCTGCTGGCCACCACGATGCTGCGGTAAGGCAACGCCGCGTAGGGCACGGGGGCAAAGTCGCTCAGGATGGCGCGGCGCTCGGGGTCGGCAGGAGCCACCAGCAAGGCGCCGCACACCTTGGCTGCAGCCTCCGGCCCCATGTGGGTAGTGGCAATACAGCCCAGGCTGTGTGCCACGATCACTACAGGGTGCGTTGCGGCCAGTACCGTCTTCTCCAGCTGGCTCACCCAGGCTGAACGCGTGGGCGTGATCCAGTCGTCCTGCACCACGCGGCGCGCGTGGGGGAGGCGCTCGGCCCACAGGCTCTGCCAGTGGCCGGGGCCCGAATCGCGCCAGCCGGGGACGATGATGATGGAGGTGGTGGTGGTCACAGGCAGGGATTCTGCGAGCCAGCCTTTAAAACCCAAACGACTTAATTTTTGTTATTTAATCTCCAAATCATCTAAAAAAGCGACTTCTGCTTGCCTCTTTCAATCAATGACTATTGAGTGAATAAATTAAACCAACCGGTTTAATTTCAAACCGACGCGTACAATGTAACGAATTGCAAACAAGCCGCCTGGCGCCGTTCCGCACGACGGCGGCTGGTTGGGTTTGCATTGGCGGCTTGTCCCAGGTCGGTTCTTCCTTAGTCATCTTCACTTCAAGAGGCACCTTTCAATGCACACATGGAAAATCAGCCAGCGCCTGATGGCGGGCTTCGGTTTGGTCATCGTGGCCCTGCTCGGCATGTCGGTCTACAGCGTGCTCATTGCACGGGGCATCGACGGCGCTCTGACCGCCAATGCCACGCAGAACGCTGTCATCCAGCGCGCTGCCATCAACTTCCGGGGCTCGGCGCACGACCGCTCCATCGCGGTGCGCGACGTGGTGCTGGCCCCCAACGACGACGCACGCAAGAAGGAAATCGAATCCATCGCACGGCTGGCGGACTTCTACGCCCAGTCCGCCACGCAGCTGGACAGCGTGCTGAAAACCGCCAAGGAGATTCCGCCCGAAGTGGCCCCTATGGTGCAGTCGCTCAAAGACATTGAAGCGCGTACGGTAGCCACCACTAGCAAGGTGGTCGCGCTGATGCAGTCCGGCGACCGCGCAGGCGCTGAAGCCATGCTCTGGACCGAGGCCAAGCCCCAGTACGAGCAATGGCTGGCAGCGGCCAACAAGCTCATCGACTACGAAGAGGCGCGCATCATCAAGAACAGCCAGACGGCCAACCAGGACGCGAGCCAGTTCACCGGCGTGATGCTGTCCATCACGCTGTTGGCGGTGCTGATCAGTGTGGCGGTGACGGTGCTGGTATCACGCAGCATTGGCCGCGAGCTGGGCGCTGAGCCCAGCGAAGTGCGCGCGGTGGTGCAAGCCATCCAGCAGGGCAACCTCACCACCCCAGTGCAAGTGAAGGCGGGCGACACCGGCAGCGTGATGGTGGCCGTGCGCGACATGCAGCAGCGTTTTCATGAACTGGTGTCGGCCGTGCGCGACAACATTGCGCAGCTGCGCACCACCAGCGACGACATCAGCAGCGGCAACCAGAACCTGGGCCACCGCACCGAACAAGCCGCCAGCAGTCTGGAGCAAACCGCCGCCAGCATGGAGGAGCTGACCGCCACCGTGCGTCAAAGTGCCGACTCGGCCCGCCAGGCCAACGCCCTGGCCACCACCGCTGCCAGCACAGCCACCAAGGGCGGCGAAGTGATGCAGCAGGTGGTAAGCACCATGCAGGACATCCACCACAGCAGCCAGAAAATCGCCGACATCATCGGCGTGATCGACGGCATTGCGTTCCAGACCAACATCCTGGCGCTAAATGCCGCTGTGGAGGCAGCCCGAGCGGGCGAACAGGGGCGTGGCTTTGCCGTGGTGGCCACCGAGGTGCGCAGCCTGGCCCAGCGCAGTGCCGAGGCCGCCAAGGAGATCAAGGCGCTGATCCAGTCCAGCGTCGACAAGGTGGACTCGGGCACCCAGCTCGTGGCCAACGCGGGCGAGACCATGAACGAGATCGTGCAAGGCGTGCAGCGCGTGAACGGCATCATCGGCGAGATCAGCACCGCCGCCGCCGAGCAGAGCGACGGCATCTCGCAGGTCAACGTGGCCGTGACCCAGCTGGACCAGATGACCCAGCAAAACGGCGCCTTGGTGAGCGAAAGCACCACCGCAGCCGAAAACCTGCGCCAGCAAGCCCAGCGGCTGGCGGAGCTGGTGGCCGTGTTCCAGGTCGGCGGCAGTGCTTCAGCAGGCATGGGACTCGATGCACCGCGTGCCACGCCAGTACATCGTGGCAATGCCCTGCCCGTCCCCGGCGTGCGACGCCTCGCACACTGAGACAGCATTGCGGACAGCAGGTCCGCCAGGGTGGGTGCAATGAGGTGCTGAAAAAATTCTTGAATTTTTCGGTACCCCTCAACCCCATTGCCCCGCCCCGTTCGTTTCACCCAGCACCACCACTTTTTTGATGGAGCTGCCATGAAACCCCGTTCACTCACCCTGCACGCCCTCGCCGCCCTGACAGCACTGCTGGGCCTGGCCCACCTGCCTGCCCAAGCCATTGGCCGCCTCGCCGACGTGACCATCGTGGACCGCGACACCGGCGCCACGCTGCCGGTGCACTACGCCCGGGGCGAATACTGGGTGGCCGGGCGGCCCGGGGCGCGGTATGCCATCACGGTGCGCAACCGGTTGGGCGAGCGGGTGCTGGCCGTGCCGTCGGTGGACGGCGTGAATGTGCTCAGCGGCGAAACCGCTGCGTGGGACCAGCGCGGCTATCTGTTCTCGCCCTATGAGCGTTACCAGATCACCGGCTGGCGCAAGAGCGACAGCCAGGTGGCGGCCTTCGAGTTTTCGCACATCGCCAACTCGTATGCCGCCCGCACGGGCCGCCCTGCGCATGTGGGCGTGATTGGCGTCGCCCTGTTCCGCGAACAGCCACCGATGCCCCAGCCTGCCCCCGCCATCACCCCCGAGCCCTACAGCCAGCGCCGCGACAACAGCCTGGGCCTCGGGCGTCTGCGGGAGGACCCCGCATCGCCCGCAGCCGCTGGGGCTGCCGGTGCGCCTGCTGCCCCAGCCCCATCGGCCGAGGCAGAGTCCTCTGCCCGCTCGCAATCTGCCGACAGTGTGGCCAAGGCCGTTCCCATGCCATCGGCCAAGCTAGGCACGGCGCACGGCCAGCGCGAGACCTCGGTTGTCACCCACACCAGCTTCACGCGCCTGCAAGAGCAGCCCAATGAAATCATCAGCATCCGCTACGACAGCCGCGAGAACCTGATCGCCAGCGGCGTGATCCGCGAGCCCATCGCCCGCCCCCACGCGCCCCATGTGCCGCGCGCGTTTCCGCAGTCGGACAACCTGTCGTACGTACCCGACCCACGGTAGACCTGGGCCGGCCCGTGAGTGCATGAGGGTTTCGCATAATGCCCGGGTGCCTGCAGCCCCACCCTCTCACGATGCCTACGACGCCGACGAAGCGCTGATGCTGCGCTACGCCGGTGGCGACATGGCCGCGTTTGACCGGCTGTACGCCCGGCACGAGCTGGCCGTGTGGCGGTTTGTGTTTCGCAGCGTGAAGGTGCAGGCCGTGGCCGACGACCTGCTGCAGGACGTGTGGTTTGCGGTGGCGCGCAACGCTGCCCGCTACGAGGTCAAGGCCAGGTTCCGCACCTGGCTGTTCACCTTGGCACACCACCGGCTGGTAGACCACCTGCGTACCGCCAAACACCATGCCAGCCTAGATGCCAGCGACGACGATGCGCGCAGCCTGGCAGACACGCTGGTGGCGGACTCGGGCTTCGGGCCCGTGCGCCAATTGCAGTCGCGCGAGCAGGCCGCCGCGCTCATCGCCGCCGTAGAGCAGTTGCCGCCAGAGCAGCGCGAGGCCTTTTTGTTGCAAGCCGAAGGAGACCTGAGCGTGCAGGAGATTGCCAAGGCCACCGGCGTTAACTTTGAAACCGCCAAAAGCCGCCTGCGCTACGCGCGGGCCAGCCTGCGCCAGCACCTCAAGGAGTTTGTATGACCCGGCAGGATGACGAACTGGTCCGGCGCTACCACGAGGCCAGCGAACAGGAAGGCGCCCGCCCCGGCGTGCATGTGCGCGATGCCGTGCGTGCGCATGCACAGATGGTGGCAGCGGCTGCGGCATCGGCCACCCCGGTAGCAGCCCCTGCCGCCAACCAGGCCCGCTGGAAGATTTCGGCCCTGGCCACCTTGGCCGTGGTGGGGCTGACTGGCTTGCTGATGCTGCAGTTTGAGCGCGGCACGCCCGAAGAGCGGGACACCGCTTTCAGCCACCGCCGGACCGAGTCGCCTGCGCAGGCTCCCACGGTCCCTGCTCCTGCGGCCACACCGACGCTCCCGCCACCGGCAGAGCCCCCATCGGTCACTCCGCCTGCACCGGAAAGCGCACAGAAAAGTACGCGGAACAGCGCCGGCCCGTCGGCCGACGCCATGCTCCCCAAGCCTGCCACGGTAGCCCCCCCCGCGCCTGCGCAGACACCAGCACCCGCCCAGCCCGTAGCCAAGCCGGCTCCTGTGTCGCCTTCCACTGAGCAGGAAGCCCTGTCAGCACCTCGCTCAGCCGGGGCCCTCTCCGGTTTCCCAGCGTCGCCCCCCGCGCCCTCGACCGCAGCCTCCCCTGCCGAATCTGGTGGTGAAAGGCGCGAGCGCACAGCAGCCCCCGCGGCACCGGCGCTTCAGGAGACCACCCCGGCTGCCCCCGCTCCGGCCGCCGCACCAGCCGCCCGCAGCGCGCAGGCTGACTCTGCAGCGCGCGACCAACAGACGGCGGCTGCAGCCCCTGCCATGTCAAAAAATATGGGCGCGGCCTCGCCCAACACCATCTGGGAGGCCGCCCGCTCGGGCCTTACCCAGCAGGTCGAAGCCCTCGTGCAACAGGGCACGCCAGTGGATGCCCGCGACCCCGGAGGAAAAACCGCCCTGATGCTGGCCGCCTTGAACGGCCACACCGCCACTGTGCAGCGGCTGCTGGCCTTGCGCGCCAACCCGGCGCTGGTGGACCGCGAAGGTCTGAATGCGGCACAGCTCGCGGCACAGCGGGGCCACACGCGCCTGGCAGAGCTGCTGGAAGCGGCCCGCTGAAAAGCGCACCGGCAGGTCTCGCAGTGCCCGCGTCATGTCCGCAGGGGGCGGGCGTAGCTGCCCCGCTCGGCGGTAGCGGCGAGTCAGTGGCTCGTCGGAATCATTAGAACCGCACTGCCTCAAACGCGGGGTGCAGCGCATCGATCCAGTGGTCCAGCTCGTCCTGAGTCACATGCAGGTGGTCCATGCAGGCCTGGCCGTGTTGGGTCCACTCGCGCGTGGGGGCCAGGCCGTCGTGCTGGTTGACCAGAAACTCGGCCAGCAAGCCCAGCGCCACCAGGTGGCGCACGGTGGGATCAAACTGCTCGTCGTTCAGGCAGGCAAAGTCGTGGTGCAGCCAGATGGCCTGGGCCACATCGCCCGGCAGGTGCCAGGTGCGCGCCACGATGGCGCCCATCACCGCGTGGTCGGTGCGGTGGCTCGCGTTCTCGGTCTGGGTAAAGGTGCGGTCCTTGCGCGCCAGGGCCTCGGTCACGGTGCCCGCGTAGCCCCGCACCGCCTTCACCAGCACCGGCATGCCCACGTGGCAGAACAGCCCGAAGCTGTAACCCAGGCCCGGTTCCAGGCTGTAAAGCTGGTGGCCGATGTGCTCGCACGCAATGGCGCGGCGCTGCGAGCTTTCCCAGAAATGCTCCAGCAGCGGCGAGCGCACCTGCAGCGCATTGCGCGTGATGAAGGCAGACAAAAGCTCCACGGCCGGCTGCAGCCCCAGCACCGTCAGCGCCATGCCCACGGTCTGCACCGGCTGGGCCAGGCCGTACAGCGGACTGTTGGCCAGCCGCATCACGGCGGCGGCCAGGGCTACGTCGGAGGATGCCAGTTGCTCCAGCGCGGTCGAGTCCAGCTCGGGCGCCGCCACGATCTGCTGCAGGCGCAGCAGTGACTCGGGGCACGGCGGGATCACGATGGCGCGCACGGCAGGGTGCACGCGGGCTTGCCGGATGTCTTGGTCGATGGGGTGTGGAGCGGTCACAAAAAGTCCCCGGGCCGCCGCGTGTGCCGACCACACGGACGGGCGCAGCCCGCACAGTTGCAATTCGTTGCATTGTGGCGCCAAAAAGCGCTTTGCCCACCGAACCCGTGCACAAGCGCAGGCTTTGCGCCCAGCGCCTCAGAACCTGTCCTTTGAACAGGTTCTCAGATATTGGCGCCGTCGAGCCCCTGCAGGGCCTGCCGTGTGCTCAGGCTGCTGCGCCCGGGCATGGCCTCGCCCAGGTAGTCCAGAAAACGCCGTACCGCGGGCGACAGCCCCCGGCGGGAGGGGAACACGGCGTGCACGATGGCGGGCGCCGGCGCCCAGTCGGGCAGCACCCGCACCAGCTTGCGCTCGCGCATTTCCTCCTGGCACATGTAGTCGGGCATCCAGCACACCCCCGTGCCGGCCACGGCCGCGTATTTGAGCGTGAGCAGGTCGTCCGCCACATAGCGCGGCGTGTGCTGCACCATCTGGTGCACGCCTCCCGGTCCGATCAGGTTCCAGGTCGATCGGCCATCGGGCGCGGACATGGCGATGCTGTCGAGCTTGGCCAGGTCGTCCAGCGTTTGGGGCGTGCCCTGGCGGATCAGCAGCTCGGGGCTGGCCACCAGGATCTGCGTGGTGTGGTCCAGCCGCTTGACGACCATGCTGCCGCTGTCGTCCACCGAGGGACGCACGCGCAGCGCCACGTCGATGCCCTCTTCCACCAGGTTGACCGCGCGGTTGCTCACCAGCATGTCGATGCGCACCTCGGGGCAACTGGCCAGGAACCGGGGGATCAGCTCGGCCACCACGGTCTGCGCCAGCGTGACGGGGCAGCTCACGCGGATGGTGCCGCGCGGCACGGTCTGCACCTGGGCTACCGTGTCGGCCGCCGCCTGGGCCGATTCGCGCATGGCCTGACAGTGGCGCAAATAGGCTTCGCCCACTTCGGTCAGCGAGAGCTTGCGGGTGGTGCGCTGCAGCAGGCGCACGCCCAGCTGCGTTTCCAGGTCGGACACCCGGCGCGACAGGCGCGATTTGGGAATGCCGAGCGCGCGGCCCGCAGCGGCAAAGCCACCGCGCTCCACCACTTCGGCGAAATACAGCATGTCGTTGAGATCTTGCATGGGCTTCATCGTCCTATGGATAGAACAATCTATCGCAAGTTCACTACCTTATCAACAAATTGATCCATCCCCACAATTCATCCCATGGCCACACGCTGTGGCTCCGATCCACAGAACCCCAGGAGTTCCCTCATGCAACTGCTTCACGTCGACTCTGCCATCACCGGTGATCAATCCGTGTCCCGCCAACTGACTGCCCGCACCGTGACCGCCTGGCAAGCCGCCCACCCTAGCACCACCGTGCAATACCTGGACCTGGCCCAGCAAGCGCCTTCGCACCTGTCGGCCCAGTCGCTGGGGTTCCGCACCGGCCAGGCCGCTGCCACCGAGGCAGAGCGCGCTGAAAACGCACTGTCCGAAGCCCTGGTGAGCCAGTTCCTGGCCTCCGACGTGATCGTGATTGGCGCGCCGCTGTACAACTTCTCCATCCCCAGCCAGCTCAAGGCCTGGATCGACCGCCTGGCGCAAGCGGGCCGCACCTTCAAGTACACCGAGAAGGGCCCCGTGGGTCTGGCCGGTGGCAAGACCGTGATCGTGGCCTCCACCCGTGGCGGCGTGTACTCGACCAGCGAAGGCGGTCAGGCCATGGAGCACCAGGAGAGCTACCTGAAGGTGGTGTTCGGCTTCTTCGGCATCACCGACGTGCGTTTTGTGCGTGCCGAAGGCGTGGCCATGGGCCCGGACGCCAAGGCGGCCGCACTGGCCTCGGCCAACGTGGAAATTTCCACACACACCAGCGTGGCGGCCAACCAGGGTCGCGTGTCGCAGGCCGCCTAAGCCCAGCGGCAACAACGGCGCGCAGGGCACAAGCCCTGCAAGCCCCCCCAAAACCCGGCCCTGTGCCGGGTTTGGGCTTTTATCAGGGCAAAACGGCCGGATGCGCTAGTGGAACATGCCTGAGCAGCTATCATTTTTGATATGCCACACGCGGACCATGCCGCCCCCACGCCACACCGTGCCAGCAGTCACTGCGCAGCGGGCGGCGCCTGCCGCTGCAGCCATTGCTCGGCCAGTGGCCCGGGCGCCAGGGCCGGTGCAAACAGCCAGCCCTGAAAACGCTCGCAGCCCATGCGGATCAAAAACTGCAGCTGCTCCTCGGTTTCCACACCTTCGGCCACCACCTCCAGGCCCAGCGTACGGGCCAGCGCGTTGACGGTGGCGCAGATCTCGCGGTCGTTCACGTCCACCACAATGTCGCGCACAAACACCTTGTCGATCTTCAGCTCGCTCACCGGCAGGCGCTTGAGCTTGATGAGCGACGAGTGGCCGGTGCCAAAGTCGTCGATAGACAGCGCAAAACCCGCGTTCTTCAGATCGAGCGCGATGGCGTACAGGGACTCGTCCAGCAGCTGCGACTCGGTGATCTCCAGCACCAGGCCGGCGGGCGCCACCCCGGCGCGCTGGGTCACGCCCAGCAGGGTCTGGGTGAAACCCGGCTCACGCAGCTGGATGGTGGAGACATTGACCGACACCACGGGCGCCTGCCAGCCCTCGGCACGCCACTGTGCCATCTGGCGGCAGGCAGTCTCGAACACCCACAGCCCGATGGGCACGATGAGCCCGCTCTCCTCGGCCAGCGGGATGAACTCGTCGGGCGGCACCGCCTTGCCATCCACCGACCAGCGCAGCAGCGCCTCGGCACCCACGGTCTGGCGCTGCTGGTTGAGCTGGGGCTGGTAGACCAGCGAGAACTCGCCCGCCTGCAATGCGTTGTGCAGGCGCCGGCGCAGCTCCAGCCGCCCGCGCGTGATCTGCGTGAACTCCTCGATGTAGAAGCGGTACGAGCCCCGGCCTGCACTCTTGGTGGCGTGCAGGGCCGAATGCGCGTGGCGCACCAGCTCCACGCTGTTGGCCGAGTCGTCCGGGTACAGGCTGATGCCCAGGCTGGCGCCCATGTATTGTGCGCCCACCTCCGACAGCTCCCAGGGCTGCGCCAGGCCCTCCACCAGCGAGGCCGCCAGCTGCGCCAGCTCGGTGCGCGACGCCGGGCGCAGCAGCATCACCGTGAACTGGTCATTGGCCAGCCGCGACACCAGGCCCTGCCCCGCCAGCAGCTGGGTGATGCGTTGCGCCACCTCGCTCAGCAGCGCGTCGCCCACGCGGTGGCCATAGGTTTCGTTCACGCTCTTGAAGTGGTCCAGGTCGATCAGCATCAGCGCCACGCGGCGGTTGGTGCTGTGCGTGTCGCGCGCGGCCTCGGCCACGGCGCGCTCCAGCGCGTCTTCAAAGTAGCGTCGATTGGGCAGGCCGGTGAGCGCATCAAAGTGCGCCACGCGGTACAGCTGCTCCTCGTTGCGCAGCACGGCGGCCTCGGCCGTGCGCAGGCGGTTGAGCAGGGTCACCACAATGGTCTGGCGCAGTGCCGCCAGCAGCAGCACCAGCAGGCAGCACACCAGGATCAGCGCCTGCATGCCTGCCCTGCCATCGGGCGCCACAAACAGCAGCACCAGGGTGATGGCCGCCAGCGTCATGGACAGCAGTGGCACGTAGTTCATGACCTGGTCGCACTGGCGGCGGTAGGTCGAATCTGCCGACATCTCAAACCGCAGCCAGCGTGCGCCCCAGCCCAGCACCAGCGCCGATACACTGAAGCTGGCGTTGAACCAGATGCCCGGCTGCACCGTGTTGCTGATGACCATGAGGTTCCACTGCATCCAGCTCAGGCCAAAGCCCAGCAGGCCCAGCAGCACCAGCGCATGGGACCGGTCGATGCGCACCCCCACCGTCGGAACAGCCAGCGCCGTGACGCCGGCCGCAGCGAGAAACCCGGCCGGGTACAGCACCAGCACCGTGCCCACGGCCAGCGAGTCCACCTCGCCCGAGGGCAGGTAGATCACCAGCGTGAACGCCAGCAGCGCCAGCACCGTGCCGCCAAAGTCCAGGGCGGCCGGGTAGGCCCGATCGCGCGACAGGCGCGCAAAAGTGGCGCGGATGACAGTGGCAGCCCACAGCGGCCCACCCGCCAGAAACAGCAGGTCGGCGGGCGCGGGGAATGGGTTCCAGTCCAGCGCCACCTGCACGTTCCACACCATTTGCCCCAGGGCCACCAGCACCGCAAAGATGAGCAGGCCGGTGTGCAGCGCGCGGTCGGTGGGCGGCGCCAGCCGCCAGCCACGCCAGGCCCAGAATGCAGAGAGCCCAAACGCCAGCGTCCAGGAGGCGTTGTCCAGAAACAGCCGCACGCCAGGGGCCGGTGCCCACAGCGACGCAACGAACAACAGCGTGGTCGCACTCAACCAGACCGCTGTGAGGATTCGTTCCGCGAAGGGCATGGTGGAGGGGATGGTGTTACTGGACGTTACCCTCTCATTGTGTATGCAAGCGCGACACCACAGTTTTCCCAGCGCAAAGCAGGGGAATGGTGTTGGCGAACCGCTATCATTTAGATAGCTATTTGCGCTTTACGGGAAAGCGCATAACGCCAGAAATACTTGGATGTTTGACTGCTGTTGCAGTCGCTTTTTCCGCCCCTCTCCCCTTGCGGGAGAGAGGGCGAAGCGGCAATCAGTCCGCAGTACGACAGCGCCCTTCATCGCAGGGCGCTTTTGCGATCAGCTTCAGAAGCCTGGCAGCACCGAGCCCTTGAATTCGGTCTGGATGAACTTCTTGACTTCTTCCGAGTGGTAAGCCTTCACCAGCTTGGCCACCCAGGGCTTGTCCTTGTCGGCTTCACGCACGGCGATCAGGTTGACGTAGGGGCTCTTGGCGTTTTCTTGTGCAATGGCGTCCTTGCCAGGGTTCAGGCCGGCCGACAGCGCAAAGTTGGTGTTGATGGCCGAGGCGTCCAGATCGTCCAGCGAACGGGGCAGCTGGGCGGCGTCCAGTTCAACAAACTTGAGCTTCTTGGGGTTGCTCACCACGTCCAGCGGCGTGGCCTTGAGGCCCGCGCCGTCACGCAGCTTGATCAGGCCCTTGTCCTGCAGCACCAGCAGCACGCGGCCGCCGTTGGTGGGGTCGTTGGGAATGCCGAACTTGGCGCCTTCCTTCAGGTCTTCCAGTTTCTTGACCTTCTTGGAATACAGGCCGATGGGGAAGTTGACGGTGTAGCCCACCGACACCAGCTTGTAGCCACGGTCGGCCACTTGCGCATCGAGGTAAGGCTTGTGCTGGTAGCTGTTGGCGTCCAGGTCGCCCGCAGCCAGCGCGGCGTTGGGCTGCACGTAGTCGCTGAACTCGACGATCTGGATCTTGAGGCCGTCCTTCTCGGCAACCTTCTTCACCTGCTCGAAGATTTGGGCGTGGGGGCCGCCGGTCACGCCCACCTTGATGGGCTTGTCCTGGGCCATGGCGCCGGACGAGAAAGCGGCAGCAGCGGCCAGGGCCAGGGCGGATTGCAGGAGAAGGCGCTTGTTGTTGTTCACAGGGAAAACCTTTCGTTGAGAGATGGTTCGCATCCTAGGGTTTCCCCGATAAAACTGGAACAACTAAGTTTTCATTTCATTACAACCCATTCGAATAAGAAGACAAGGCCCGTGCCCCCACCCCCACCTCCTGAAACTGGCGCGCGCCCGGCGAGGGCAGCCGAGCAAGGGCCGCCCCGCAGCGAGGGCTGCGTCCCCCTTCCCGAATCGCGCAGCGATTCGAGAGAAGGGGGAAGTGGCGCAGCCACTCAGGGGGATGTTCCAAGTCACCCACGCAGTGCCACGTTGTTCAGCTTGTCCAGCCGCTCGGGCCAGGTGCCCTCCACCGTCGCGCCCTGCAGCAGGATGCGCGTCCAGGCCACCCAGGCGTCCCACTGCACGCGCTTGTCCCACGCATTGCCCCAGGCGCTGAACAGGTGCAGAGCGCTCTCGGCAGCGGCCTTGGCGTCGTCCTTGCGGCCAGCGGACAGGTACAGCTGGGCCAGCACCATCTGCGGCTCGCCCACCCAGGGGTTGTGGCGCACGGCGCTTTCCAGCACGCCGGTGGCCACGTCCAGGTCCACCAGCGGCTGGTCTTGCTGGATGACAGACCAGTACAGCGACGTGGCCGCCGCCTCGTTGGCGGCAGACAGGTGCTGCGAGCAGTGTGCAAACACGGGTGGCATGGGCAGCACGTCCTTCAGCCCCGGGTGCTGCAGCGCCTTGGCCAGGCCATTGATCTGGTGCACCATGCGCCCCGACGGCCGCATGGGTCCGGGCCAGAGCGATGCAGCCCAGTGCGCCTTCTGGCTGCGGTGCTGCACATCAGGAAAGCGCGAAAAGATGTCGTCCTGCCAGCTGAACCACTGCTCGATGGTGTCGGCCATGCTCACGATGATGAAGGCCGCCACCTCGTAGGGCGTGAGCACATGGTCCTGCCCGTCCTTTTGCAGCACCAGGCTGCCGTCCGCCTCCAGTGCATGGGCCAGCACCTTTTGCACAAACTGCGTGCGCGACTGGGTGCAGAACAGGTAGACCAGGTGCTCGGCCGACTCGCCCGCAATCTCGCGCACCCGGGCGCGCTCCTTGGCAGGGTCGAACTTCACCAGGTCCACAAACGCATTGCCATACACACTGTGCAGCAGGCCCAACAGGCGCACATCACGCGGCTGCTGCCACACCGTCAGCGTGCGCGTCACGCCCACCAGGTGATGGCGAAACGTGCCCGCCTTGTGCCAGTCCTGCCCCACATTGCGCGCGAGCACCGTGGGCAACACGGGCGCCAGTTCAGGGTCGCGGGTCAGCCACTCGTCGTCCAGCAGCGGCAACGCGCGGGCAAACAGGACAGGGTCCAGGGGGTGAAGCGGCAGGGTCATGGGGGTTGTGTCTCCGGCGTTGAGTGTGCGGGTAATGCAATGTACACACAGTATCTGCCCACACGGCGGTTGCGCAAGCACCGCGGCGACCCTGCCCGTACACCCAGCACGCGCCTGCACGGCGGCTCGGTCAGCCCCATTGCGGGCTGCGGGCTTTCAGGCTCAGAGGCTGAGAGTTTTTTAGCCGGGCCCGAAAGGCGCGCCAATACGCCTCGGATCTAGGCGCAAAGCACAGCCATAGCTCAGGCTATGGCGAGCATTGGTAACGACGCGCCGGGCGTATTGGCGTGCAAAGCGGGCATGGATAAAGGACTCTCAGCCTCTCAGACCAGCCGCACCTCAAAGTACGCGCCCTCGCCTTCTCCCAGATCCCGGAACCCGGCCTGCCGGGCTGCCACGCTGGCCTTGCCCCAGGCCTTGAGCAGGGTGAGATCGCCAGGAGACACCACCTCAGGGGGCGACTCCTCCAGGCTCTGCATGGTGTCCAGGGCAGCCGCCACCTGTTCGGGGCCGCCAAGCTGCTTTTCCAGGGCCCTGGCGTACCGGGTTTCTGCGGCAATGCGCTCCTTGGCCGGGAGTTCCTCGGGGTAGTCGCGCAGGGTGACGGCGTAAGTGGATTCGATGACTTGCATGGCGCTGCTTCTCCTGTGGTTTGATGCTGTATGAATATACAGTTTTTTCCAACAAAATTCGAGCACCGAAAGATCCCACACGGAGCGCGGGAGGATGGAAAGATTGTTCTCAATACTGGAACAGTTAGTTTGCGACTGGGTGGTTTTTCCCTGAACACCATCGGCGTACAGTTCATCCCATCGATGAGCCGAACCCGCAAGGCGACTCACCGTTAGTTTGCGACTGGGTGGTTTTTCCCTGAACACCATCGGCGTACAGTTCATCCCATCGATGAGCCGAACCCGCAAGGCGACTCACCGAACCCGGTTCAGGAATCGTTTTTGACCCGGCTTTTTTGAGACGCTTTTTTAGCTTTTAAGGATTTTCATCATGAACAAGACCGCCCGTTTCCTCTCCGTCGCCGCTGTTGCCACTTTCGCCGCCTTTGGCGCCCATGCCGATGAAGCCGATGGCTCGCAATTTGCCCTGAAGTTCGACACCAACCGCACCCGCGCTGAAGTGCAAGCCGAAGCCGTAGTGGAAGCCAAGACCCACAACATGGAACCCGCAGGCTCGCGTGTGGTGACCTACCAATCCACCGCTGACCGCGCTGCCGTGCGTGCACAGGCTGCCGAAGCCGTGCGCACCGGCCAGATCCCTTCGGGCGAATTCAGCGCCATGTAATTTGGCAGACCAACTGCTGAGATTGGTTTGAAGCAGTTGCGGGACTTCCCAGGGTGGTGGCTCTTCGCGCGGTGCGGGTGCTGCTGCCATGGGGAGTGTTAACTGAACCGCAGGGGCGGGCAGGCAAAAAGGGCTCCTTTAGGGAGCTCTTTTTGTTGGTGCCTGCCGTGTAGCCGCGCCCCCCAGGGGCGCCAGGCGCGCCCCTGCAAAGTCGCTTACAGCGACGGGTCGATCAACACCTTGGCGCCGGTATTGCGCGGGCCGTAGAACGCGATGGACTCGGCGCTCAGCGCCCCCGCCAGCGACACGGTGCGCGCGTAGTGGCTGGCGAACGTGGTCTTCAGCTCAGCCGCCACGCGCTGGCGCAACGCCTGGGTGGCCTCTTCGCCAATCTTCTGCAGAAACGGAAACAGCAGCCATCCACCCATGCCCCAGGCCATGCCAAAGGTGCGGTGCACTTCGGTCGGGCGCGTGTCCAGGTGGCCGTACAGGTACACCTGCTTGTGCACGGCCGAACCGTAACGGCTGTATTCCTTGGCCTTGCGGTTGATGGCGGCCTCCATGCACTGCAGGATCTGCCCGGCCAGCGTGCCGCCGCCCGTGGCATCAAACGCAATGGTGGCGCCCGTGGCGGCCAGCGCGTCGGTCAGTTCGGCCATGAAGGTGGGCGCGCTGCTGTCGCACACATATTGGGCGCCCAGCTCGCGCAGCAGCGCCGCCTGCTCGGGCTTGCGCACGATGTTGACCAGGCCGACACCGTCCTTCTGGCAAATCTTGAGCAGCATCTGGCCCAGGTTGCTGGCCGCAGCGGTGTGCACCAGCGCGGTGTGGCCTTCGCGCTTCATGGTTTCGACCATGCTCAGCGCAGTCAGCGGGTTGACAAAACACGACGCGCCCTCAGCCGCCGTGGTTCCGGGCGGCAAAGGCAGGCACTGCGCTGCAGGCATGGAGCGGTACTGCGAATACATGGCGCCACCAATCACTGCCACCGTGCGGCCCAGCAGCGCCTGCGCAGCGGGCGATGCACCCGCAGCCACCACCAGACCGGCGCCCTCGTTGCCCACGGGCATGCTCTGGCCCAGGCGTGCCGCCATGCCGGGCATGGCGCGCTCGGGGATGCTGGCCGTGGCCACCGGCCGCTCGGCCGTGCCCGTGACCTGCACGGTGGACAGATCAGCCGGGCCCAGCAGCAGGCCAATGTCCGATGGGTTGATGGGCGTGGCCTGTACCTGAATCAGCACTTCGTCAGGCCCTGGCGTGGGCACGGGTGACAGCTCCAGGCTGATCTGCAAGGTGCCATTGGCTTGTACAAGCGAGCGCAGCTGCAGCGCGGTGGTAGGGATGGATGGGTTCATGGAGGATTCGCAGTGGGATGATGGAAATGGGGCCGCGCGCATGAAGCGGCGCGACGTGGAGGGAGGCTGGGGTGCCAGCAGGTCACAGCCTCTCCACCTGCCGCGCCATTTTTCACCAGGACGCCGGGTTTTGCTGTCCCCTCGGTTTTGCACCCCACAACGCCGTCAGTTTGCTGGTGCGCAAGGCACGCGTTCACCCCATCTCCTTCAGCCTTCAACTACCGGCAACAGCACAGCCCTCGGTCCTGCCAGAGCGCCAGGTCAGCAAGACCAGCAACGCGGCCACCAGCAACAAAACAGCGCTGACGACAAAGGTGCTCTGGTATCCGTTGCGGTCAAATAGCAGGCCCCCCACCGTGGAGCCCAGGCCGATAGCCAGTTGGACCACCGCCACCATGAGACCGCCTCCGGCTTCAGCGTCTTTCGGCATCGACCGGGCGACCCATGTCCACCAGCCCACCGGCGCGGCCGTAGCCACCAGGCCCCACACACCCAGCAAGGCAGTGACAGCGGTGAGCTGGTCACCCAAACAGATCAGCGCGATGGCGATGAGCGCCATCAAGACGGGTGCCATGAACAGCGTTGGGTAAAAGCCTCTGGCCAGTGCCGCGCCGACGAGTGTGGTGCCCACAAAGCCCGCCACCCCGATCACCAGCAGAATGAACGACAACGTGAACCCACCCACATGCGTGACGGTTTCCAG
Organism: Acidovorax sp. Root402; assembly: GCF_001425125.1. Taxonomy (NCBI): domain Bacteria; kingdom Pseudomonadati; phylum Pseudomonadota; class Betaproteobacteria; order Burkholderiales; family Comamonadaceae; genus Acidovorax; species Acidovorax sp. Root402. The sequence goes on along the minus strand of NZ_LMDQ01000018.1, from coordinate 357,098 downwards.
AAATGGCCGCAGGTAGGTAAACAGCACAAACTGTCCCATGAAAAAGCAGCCTACTGCCAGCATGCCCACAGCAATCATCCGGCACCGCAGCAGCCTGACAACCGCACCACCAGAGCCCCCCGCGCGCTGCTGACCGGCAGGCATGGGCGGCAGGCTCACCCACTGCCAGATGAAAGCCACCACCGCCACCGGCACCAGCCCCCAGAAGGCCCCACGCCACCCGACCAGAGCACCCAGATAGCTGCCCAACGGCGCCGCCACCACCGTGGCCAGTGCGTTGCCACCATTGAAAATGGCCAAAGCCCGTGGCACCTGCTGCGCAGGCACCAGCCGCATGGCCGTGGCCGCAGACAGCGACCAGAAGCCACCCACCACCACTCCGATGAGCGCGCGGCCTGCCATGTACACCGCATAGTTCGGCGCCAGTGCAATGACTGCGCCAGAGAGGCACATCAGCGCTGTGAGCCCCAGCAACAAGGTCTTGCGGTCCACCCGGCCTGCCAACGCAGCAATGCTCAGGCTGGTGAGTACGGCGAAGGCGCCCGATATCGCAATGCCCTGCCCTGCCCCGCCTTCGCTGACCCCCAGGTCTGCCGCCATGGGGGTCAGCAGGCTAACGGGCATGAACTCCGACGCGATCAGCGCAAACACGCAGAGCGTCATCGCAAAGACGCCGCTCCAGCGCGCAGGCTGCACCGCTGCACCCAGCGCACCGTCGAAATCGACCGACGGCGCAGCGCATACCTGAGTGGTCATCGTTTACGCCAGGTGCTTGCCAAAGAACGCCGTCAGCTTGTCCCACGGGATCAGGTTCACGCGGTCATACAGATCCACGTGGCCTGCTCCGGGGACGATGTGCAGCTCCTTGGGCTCGGCAGCACGTTGGAACGCGTCTTCGCTGAACTCCTTGGAGTGCGCCTGATCGCCCGTGATGAAAAGCATGGGGCGCGGAGAAATCGTCTCGATGTCATTGAACGGGTAGAAGTTCATGAACTTGACGTTGCTGGTCAGCGTGGGGTGGGTGGTGGTCAACGGCGAACCGCCCTTGGGCGTGACCTCGCCACGCGGGGTGCGGTAGAAGTCATAGAACTCCCGCTGAATGGGGTGTGTGTCTGCCGTCAGCTCGTGCACCGTGCCACCGGTGTACTGGATGGCCCCGCCGGTGAATTCCACGTAGCGCTGCTCGGCAGCGGCGGCAATGATCTGCTTGCGCTGCTCCACAGTCTGCGAGTGGTTCAGCGCGTCGCGGTTGGCAGCACCCATGTCGTACATGCTGACGGTGGCGATGGCCTTCATGCGCGGGTCGATCTTGGCGGCGCTGATGACAAAGCTGCCGCTGCCGCACACGCCAATGGCCCCAATGCGCTCGCGGTCCACCATCGCCTGCGTGCCCAGAAAATCCACCGCTGCGCTGAAAGCCTCGGCATAGATGTCTGGCGCCACCGCGTTGCGCGGCTGGCCCTCGCTCTCACCCCAGAAAGGCAGGTCCAGCGACAGCGCGACAAAACCCTGCTCTGCCATCTTGGTGGCATACAGGTTGGCGCTTTGTTCCTTGACTGCGCCCATGGGGTGGCCCACCAGAATGGCCGGATTTTTCTTGCTGCGGTCCAGGTTCTTGGGCACAAACAGGTTGCCAGCCACCGCCATGCGGTACTGGTTCTTGAAGATCACCTTGCGCACGGCCACCTTGTCGCTTTGGTAGAAATTGTCGGCGCCGCTGAGCTTGCCGGGCGCTGGCTGCGGCCCTGCTGCCATCGCACTACCACCCGCGGCAGACAGCCCGCCCCATACCGCCGCACCGAAGCCCGCCCGGATGAGGAAGTCGCGCCGGTCCGAGGTGAGGGGGTCTGTGCCGGGTATTGGGTGCTGTGCGTGGATGGTGGAGAGTGTGTCGTGCATGTTCGATGCTCCTGGGGAGGTAGGAAATTGGGGGAGGACGAGAAATCGAGAAATGAAGGCGGGGGTCGAGGGCGCGCCTTCGTTGGACGCTCCAATGCTTTGTCCGCGCGTCAATCGCTGGCGCGTTCGATACGCACCTTCAAAGGCCCTTGGCGCTGCAACGCGGGCAGGCCCGTGTCCACTCTGCCTAGCCGCACCAGGCCGCGTGCATAGGCGTCATCGCCCACAAAAATCGCCAGATTGCCCCAGGGCGCGTAGTAGTTGATGTCACCGGTTTTGGGGGTGATGCCCGCCGGTGCCCCATCCACCGACAGCTTGCGCGGCAGGGTGGCGATGCGTTCGATCTCCGCGTAGTTCTGCAACGTCAGCGACAGCGGCAGCTGGGCCACAAAATCGCGCGCTGCGGCGTTGTTGTCCAGGGTGGCGGTGGCAATGGCGCCATCGATATGCAGATGAATTTTCATGGGGCCCTGCTGTGCAAAGGTGGTGGTGGGCATCCCCCCGGCTGCCAGGGTGAATGCCAAGGCGACACCCGCCAGGGCGTGGCGTTGGAAGGGGTGGGTGCTGATGCGTTGTGCCATAGCAAGAAGTTTGCCCAGCATTGCTTGCGCCGACTAGATAATGAATGGAGAATGGGTTTATAAGTCTGGCTAACCAATCAATCCAGAGAATCAGACATGGCGAGACGCAACCTGAACGATCTGCTGGCCTTTGTCACCGTGGCGCGCGAGGGCAGCTTTACCCGAGCCGCAGCCACTCTGGGCGTCACGCAGTCCGCGCTGAGCCAGACCATCCGTGGCCTTGAAGAGCGCCTGCAGATCCGGCTGCTCACACGCACCACGCGCAGCGTCTCGCCCACACCAGCGGGCGAACGCCTGATGCACGCCATCGGTCACCGCTTTGACGAGATTGAGGCCGAGCTGGATGCGCTGACCGCACTGCGCGACAAACCCGCAGGCACTGTGCGCATCACCTGCGGCGACCACGTCATGCACACCACGCTGCTGCCCAAGCTCATGCCACTGTTGCACGACAACCCCGACATCACGCTGGAGTTCGACATGAACTACGGCTTTCGCGACATCGTGGCCGACCGTTTTGACGCCGGGGTGCGCCTGGGCAACACCATCGACAAGGACATGATTGCCATGCCCATCGGCCCGCCGCTTCGCATGGCCGTGGTCGCATCGCCCAGCTACTTTGCCGCCCATCCCATTCCCAAAACCCCGCACGACCTGACGGCGCACCGGTGCATCAACCAGCGCATGCCTACCTCGGGCGGCCTGTACGTGTGGGACTTTGCGCGCAAAGGCAAACAGGTCAACGTGCGGGTAGATGGCCCGCTGATCTTCAACACCGCCCCGCCCCAGGTCGATGCAGCGTTGGCTGGGCTGGGCATTGCGCTGCTGCCCGAGGACGAACTGGCCACCCACATCGAAGACGGACGCCTGGTCCGAGTGCTGGAAGACTGGTGCCCACCGTTCGCGGGCTACCACCTGTACTACCCCAGTCGGCGCCAGCCATCGCCTGCGTTTTCGCTGGTGCTGCAGGCGTTGCAGCTGCGGTGAAGAGACTGCTTGCAAGCACGCGGGTGGCTAGAGATCACGAGGCTGCGAATACGAACAAGGGTTAGACAGCGGCCTGTTGCGACCCCTTGTCACGTTGGAACGATTCAGTGCTTGACTTAGAGTGCACTCCAACTTTCAGAATCGTTCCCATGGCATCCCTCCTCACCATTGCCGAAGTCGCCGAACGCACGGACCTGACCGCGCACACGCTGCGCTACTACGAGCGCGCCGGGCTGATTGCGCCCGTGGCGCGCGCGCCAGGTGGCCAGCGCCGCTATGCGGCTTCGGACATGGAATGGATCGGATTCCTGCTGCGCCTGCGCGAGACCCAGATGCCCATCGGGCAGATGCAGGCCTTTGCGCGGCTGCGCAGCGAAGGGAACGCCACCGCCCCCGAGCGGCGCCAGTTGCTGGAACAGCACCTGGCGCAGGTGCTGGCAACGATCACCGCCATGCAGCAAGCCGCGCAGGCCCTGCAATCCAAGATCGCGCACTACCAAGGTCTGGAAGCTTCCCTTCGACCCACCCCGTCGTCCACCCACCAAGGAAGCTCCCATGTCCCCCGAAACCCAACCCCGCTATCTCCAGGGCCTCGCCAAGCTGCGCGAAATCGACGGCCACGCGGGTGAGCGTGTCGTCGCCAGCCTGGCCGACATCGCCCCCGACTTTGCGCGCTACCTGATCGAGTTTCCGTTTGGCGACATCTATTCGCGCCCCGGACTCGATCTGCGCAGCCGCGAGATTGCAGTCATCGCCGCACTGACCGCGCTGGGCAACGCCACGCCACAGCTCAAGGTGCATTTGCAGGCGGCGCTGAATGTGGGCGTCACCCGCGAAGAGGTCGTGGAGGTGCTGATGCAAATGGCGGTGTACGCAGGCTTTCCGGCCGCGCTCAACGGACTGGCCGCGGCACGCGAGGTGTTTGCAGCGGCCGACGCACAACCACAGGCCGCTTGAAGCGCCCTGCCGCCCCGCCCTGTCCTGCCGGATGCGGCTGCATCGGGGCGATCGCCTATTTGGCGGCCCCCACCGGCATCGGCCGCACCAGCCGCACCGGCAGCTTGCTGGCCCGCGCGGCATCGCCGCGCGCCTCGCCGGTGGACAGGTTCACCGCCCAGCCGTTGATCATGGCCGCCTGCCGCGCACCATCACCCGCCCGGCTTTGGGCGATGTTGCCGTAGGTGTACTGGTTGACGCTGGGCGCGCTCACGTTGGCGGTGGACGTCCAGTGCCACTGGCCCGGCGCCGCCGGGAACAGAAGGGGGTTGAGGCCCGGGGGCGACAGCGCCTTGTCCACCAGCCGCTGCAGCTCTGTCGCACGGGGCAGGCGCCAGCCCACACCCTCGGCCTTCCAGCGGTCAGAGGCCAGAGCCGTGGCCTCAGCACGGTCCAGCAGCAGGGGCTGGCCCGTGCAGGTTTTGCCGGTCCATTGCATGCCCTCCACGCAGCGTGGCCAGGCCAGGCCGGCACGCTGATCCAACACATAAGCACCATCGGCGGACAGGGACCAATCGGCGGCCACCTGCGAATCGGCGGCCTGCGCAGGCCCGGCAAACAGGGCAACCAACAGCGGGGGGATGAGCGGCAACAACGTTTTCATGGGCAAAGCAGGGGCAATGAAAGCCAGGTACAGGTCCGGGGGCAGAGAGGCATCACAGAATGCCTTGGCGACACCCTAACCCGGCAACGGCCTGCGCGCCACCCACCAGATCAAGAAACCCGCACGGCCCGCCGCTTGTCCGTGCGGCCACCCACGCCCACTCCTGCCAGCGTGCCTGACGCGGCCAATGCCTCGGCCAGGAACCCCACAAACGCCTGCACCCGCGTCGAAAACTGGTGCCGCTGGGGGTACACCGCATAGATGTCGGCCGCAGGCGTGTGGTACTGCGGCAGCACGGGCTCCAGCAGGCCATGGGCCAGATGGCGGTTCACATCCCACTCGGCACGCATCACGATGCCGTGGCCCTGCAGCGCCCACAGCACAGCGATCTCGCCGTCGTTGGTGGTGAGGTTGCCGGTGATCTTGATCGACTCGGTGTGCGCCTTGCTGCCACGCCCGGTGGTCAGGCGCCACAGGCCGTAGGCCTCGTCGCCCTGGCGGATGCCGATGCACTGGTGCTCCATCAGGTCGCGCGGCACGCGGGGCCTGCCATGCTGCTCCAGGTAGGCGGGTGCGGCGCAGAGCACGCGCCGGTTGGGTGCGATGCGGCGGGCAATCACGCGGCCGTCGGGCGGCTCGCCAAAACGCACGCACACGTCGTAGGCATCGTCGGTGATCGGTGGCGGGTGCACCGACAGCTGCAGCTGCACATCCACCTCGGGGTACTGGCGCACAAAGTCCGAGATCACGGGCGCAATGTGCATGCGGCCAAAACCCAGCGTGGCATTCACGCGCAGCAGGCCCTTGGGGCTGGCCTTGGACTGCACGATGAGTTCGTCCAGCGCATCGATCTCGCGCAGGATGCGGCGCGCGTGCTCCAGCAGCAGCTCGCCCTCGGGCGTAAGGCTCATGCGCCGGGTGGTGCGGTTGATGAGCACCACACCCAGGCGCTTTTCCATCTGCGCCAGGTGTTTGCTCACGGCGGCGGTGGAGACACCCATTTCGCGCCCGGCGGCGCTCAGGCTGGGGCTGGCCGCCAGTGCCGAGAAGAAGCCCAGTTCTGCGGGCTGGATGGTAGAGCTCATCGCCGCATTATCAACTGCAGGTTAACGATGGATTCACTTGAGCGCCTTTTTTACAACGAGCGGATGCCTACAGTCGCTCTCACTGTTTTTGTTCCACCCGCTTTTTCGCGGCACGACATCCCCACAGGCCTTTCCCGACGCTTTCACACACCAAGACCAAAGACCTTCATGAAAACCTACCAAATCGCCACCATCCCCGGAGACGGCATCGGCAAGGAAGTGATTCCCGCCGGCCAGCGCGTGCTCGAAGCCCTGGCCGCCCGCCACACGGGCCTGCAGTTCCAGTTCGAAAACTTCGGCTGGGGCGGCGACTGGTACCGCGCCCATGGTGTGATGATGCCGGCCGACGGGCTCGATGCCCTGCGCGGCAAGGACGCCATCCTGTTCGGCTCGGCGGGCGACCCGGACATCCCCGACCACATCACGCTGTGGGGACTGCGCCTCAAGATCTGCCAAGGGTTCGATCAGTACGCCAACGTGCGGCCCACGCGCATCCTCCCGGGCATTGATGCGCCCCTGAAACGCTGCACGCCCAAGGACCTGGACTGGGTCATCGTGCGCGAAAACTCCGAGGGCGAATACTCGGGCGTCGGCGGCCGCGTGCACCAGGGCCATCCCATCGAGGCGGCGACCGATGTGTCCATCATGACCCGCGTGGGGGTGGAACGCATCCTGCGCTACGCCTTCCGCCTGGCCCAATCCCGCCCCCGCAAGCTACTCACCGTCATCACCAAGAGCAACGCGCAGCGCCATGCCATGGTGATGTGGGACGAGATTGCCGCGCAGGTGGCCACCGAGTTCCCCGACGTGAAATGGGACAAGGAGCTGGTGGACGCTGCCACGGCCCGCATGGTCAACCGCCCCGCCACGCTCGACACCATCGTGGCCACCAACCTGCATGCCGACATCCTCAGCGACCTGGCCGCCGCGCTGGCGGGCAGCCTGGGCATCGCGCCCACCGGCAACATCGACCCCGAGCGCCGCTACCCCAGCATGTTCGAGCCCATCCACGGCTCGGCGTTCGACATCATGGGCAAGGGCCTGGCCAACCCCATCGGCACCTTTTGGTCGGTGGTGATGCTGCTGGAGCACCTGGGCGAGGCCGACGCCGCCCGCGCCGTGATGCAGGCCATCGAACAGGTCACCGCCAACCCCGCCCTGCACACCCGCGACCTGGGCGGCACGGCCACCACGGCGCAGGTGACCGACGCCGTGTGCGCGCTGATCAGCAGCACGCAGTTGCAAAAGGCCGCCTGAGCTGCGTGGCTCCAACACACTGCGCCCTGCCCCTCGACCCGATGAGCACACACATCGACACCCAGGCCCGCCACTGGCTGCGCAGCATGTTCGACGCCGCCATCGCATCCGCGCAGCCCACGATATGTCTGCCGCCGCACCTGCCTGCCCCGCCCCGGGGCCGCACGGTGGTGATCGGCGCGGGCAAGGCATCGGCGCAGATGGCGCAGGTGCTGGAGGCCCACTGGCCCACGCCGCTGTCTGGCGTGGTGGTCACACGCTACGGGCATGCTGCCGCCTGCCAGCACATCCGCGTGCTGGAGGCTTCCCACCCCGTGCCCGATGCGGCGGGCCTGGCTGCTGCGCAGCAGATGCTGGCCGCAGTGGCGGGCCTCACAGCAGACGACCTGGTGATTGGCCTGTGGTCGGGCGGCGGCTCGGCACTGCTGCCCTTGCCGCTGCCAGGCATCACGCTGGCCGACAAGCAGGCGCTCAACCAGGCCCTGCTGCGCAGCGGCGCCAGCATTGGCGAGATGAACTGTGTGCGGCGCCGCCTCTCGGCCATCAAGGGCGGGCGGCTGGCCCTGGCCTGCAGCCCCGCCCGCGTGGTCAACCTGGTGATGTCCGATGTGCCGGGCGACGACCCGCTGGACGTGGCCTCGGGCCCCACCGTGGCCGACCCGACCACCCGTGCACAGGCGCTAGCCATCTTGCAGCGCTACCGCATTGCTCTGCCGCCCGCCGTGCTGGCCGCACTGGACACTGCCGCCAGCGAAAGCACCAAGCCCGGCGACACCCGGCTGGGCCCCATCACCACCCACGTCATTGCTACACCCGACCTGGCCCTGCAGGCAGCCGCCCAGGTGGCGCGCCAGGCGGGCATCGAGCCCACGCTGCTCGGCGACGCGCTGGAGGGCGAAGCCCGCGACATGGGCACCGTGCTGGCCGGTGTCGCCCGCTACGCCGCCAAGGCCCCGTCACCACGGCACCGCGTGCTGCTGAGTGGCGGTGAAAGCACTGTCAACCTGCGCGCACCCGCCCCAGGGCAACCCATGCCAACCCCGGGGCGCGGCGGGCGCAATGTGGAATGCCTGCTGTCCCTGGCCCTGTCGCTCAAGGGCTTGCCCGGCGTGTACGCATTGGCCGGGGATACCGACGGTATCGATGGCCTGGAGCCCGTGGCAGGCGCCATCGCCACGCCCGACACGCTGGAGCGCGCCGCCGCGCTGGGCCAACACGCCACCGCCGCACTGGACGCACACGACGCCCACTCCTTTTTTGGCGCGCTGGGCGACGCCGTGGTCACCGGGCCCACGGGCACCAACGTCAACGACTTCCGCGCGATCCTGATCGCAGCCACGGGCTGACGCCACGCACCCGCGTCCCCACCGGCCCTGCCCCCACAAGAACCACAACCCAACGGAGACAACCATGCCACGCATTGCAACCCCGCACCACCCACCGTCAACGCCGCCCACAACACCCTCCACACGCCGGCACCACCTGCTGGCGCTGGCCGCCCTGGCTGGTGCTGCCTGTGCCCTGCCCAGCGCACCGGCGCACGCGCAGGCCTGGCCGGCCAAGCCCGTCACCATCGTCGTGCCCTTTGCGGCCGGCGGCACTACCGATGTGCTGGCACGCGCGCTGGGCGAAAAACTGGGCACAGCCCTGGGCCAGCCGGTGATCGTGGAAAACCGGGGCGGCGCGGGCGCCACCATCGGGGCCGACTACGTGGCCAAGGCCCCTGCCGACGGCTACACGCTGCTGATGGGCGCGGTGCACCACACCATTGCAACGAGCGTGTACAAAAAGCTCAACTACGACTTTCAAAAGAGTTTTGCACCCATCACCACCGTGGCGCTGGTGCCCAACGTGCTGGCTGTGAGTGCGGCCACGCCCGCCAAGGACGTGAAGGAACTGGTGGCGCTGATCAAGGCCACGCCCAACAAGTTCTCCTACGGCTCCAACGGCGCGGGCACGGCGCAGCACCTGATCGGCACGCAGTTCGCCACGTCCATCGGCCAGCCCCTGCTGCATGTGCCCTACAAGGGCAGCGGCCCGCTCACCACCGACCTGCTGGGCGGGCAGGTGTCGATGTCGTTCGACACCGTCACCCCCGTGCTGCCGCACATCAAGGCGGGCAAGCTGCGCGCCCTGGCGGTGACCACGGCAAAGCGCTCGTCCACCCTGCCCGATGTGCCCACACTGCAAGAAAGCGGCTTTGCGGGCTTTGACATCGGCACCTGGTTTGGTGTGCTGGCCCCCGCCCGCACGCCCGCCGACGTGGTGGCGCGGCTGAACACCGAAATGGTCAAGGTCATCCAGTCGCCGGACTTTCAAAAGCGAATGCACGACATTGGCGCCGAACCCATCGGCAACACCCCCGCGCAGATGGCCGAGCAGATTGCGGCCGACACCGCACGTTTTGCCAAGCTGGTGGCAGACAACAAGATCACCACCGACTGACCCGGTGGCAAAGAGCGGTTGCACAGAGTCGTCGCACAAGGTGATAGCAAAAGGTGGCTGGCGAGGTGAATGGTCAAGGTGGGTTGGTATAAACCTGCGATGACCGACACCGCCGCCCCCATTGCCAACACCGCACCCGCTGCCCTCGTCCGCGCGCTGGAAGAGCGCGCCTTCAACGCCTGGCCTGCGCACCAGACGGTGTTGCACCGGGGCTGGGTGTTCCGGCTGTCGGGCGGCTACACCAAGCGCGCCAACTCGGCCAACGCGCTGGTGCCCGGCGCACCGTTTGACGGCGTGCGCGAGGCGGCGGCGGCGCTGTATGCGCGGCATGGCTTGCCCGCTGTGTTCCGCATCTCCCCCCTGGCCCCGGCCGAGGCCGACCAGGAGCTGGCGGACGCGGGCTACCAGCACTTTGACCCCTCGCTGGTCCTGCAACGGCCGCTGGCGCCGGGCGCGGTGCCCCGGCCCGATGGCAGCACCGTGGTCAGCACTTCGCCATCGCCCGCGTGGCTGGAAGGTTTTGCGGCGGCCAACGGCGTGGCGCCGCACCACCGCAACCTGCACCGCAGCATCCTCGACGCCATCGCCCACCCGGTGGGCTATGCGCTGCAACACGACGCCCAGGGCCACGCCGTGGGCTTTGGCCTGGCGGTGCTGGAGCGCGGCGCGGTGGGCCTGTACGACCTGGCTGTGGCGCCTGAACACCGGGGCGGCGGACGCGGGCGCGCGCTGGTGCAGGCGCTGCTGCACTGGGGCATGGAGGCCGGTGCAACCAGCGCCTACCTGCAGGTGCGGGCGCAGAACACGCCTGCGCTGCGACTGTATGAATCGATGGGGTTCAAGACGGCCTACGGCTACCACTACCGGGTGCCGGGCTGAGATTGGCGTCTGCACCTCTCCCACAGGATGCGAGAGAGCCAGGACCAGCGCAGAGGCCCAGGCAGTGCCTCCACGCGTGGGTTTGAGGCCAAACAGGCCACAAGCGCTAGTGAATCAAGCGCTAGCAGCTATTGATTCAATAGCAAACCATCCACCACTCAACGGTGGCTCAGCTTGCGCACTGCCCAGTCGCCCAGGCTTTGCACGGCCTGCACAAAGAAGATCAGCACCAGCACCACGGCCAGCATGATCTCGGGCAGAAAGCGCTGGTAGCCGTAGCGGATGCCCAGGTCGCCCAGGCCGCCGCCGCCAATGGCACCGGCCATGGCCGAGTAGCCCGTCAGGCTCACGAACGTGATGGTCAGGCCCGCCACGATGCCGGGCAGAGCCTCGGGCAGCAGCACCTTCCACACGATCTGGCTGGTGGTGGCGCCCATGGCCTGCGCGGCTTCGACCAGGCCGTGGTCCACCTCGCGCAGCGCGGCCTCGACCAGGCGGGCCACAAACGGGGCAGCGGCAATGGTCAGCGGCACCACGGCGGCGGCCGTGCCGATGGACGAGCCGGTGATGAGCCGCGTGAACGGGATGATGGCAACCAGCAGGATGATGAAGGGCGTGGACCGCACGGCGTTGACCAGCCAGCCCACCAGCTTGTTGACGGGGCCGTTCTCCAGCACCCCGCCGTCATCGGTCAGGCGCAGGAACACGCCCAGCGGCACCCCCAGCAAGCCGCCCACCAGGCCGGAGATGCCGACCATGATGAGCGTCTCCCACAGCGACGAAGCAAACAGATCCAGCATGGCTGGCGTGAAGTTGTTGAACATGATGTGTGCTCCCTCTTAACCGGCCACGGCCACTTCTTCCACCTCGACCCCGCCCGCGCGCAGGTGCGCCACGGCGCCCCGCACGCTCTCGGCCTCGCCACTGGCGTACACGGCCAGCGAGCCAAAGGTCTCGTCCTGGATCTCATCCACTTGCCCGTGCAGGATGCTCATGTCCACGCCAAACTGGCGGATCAGCTGCGACAGGATGGGCTGGTAGGCGCTGTCCCCGGCGTACGACAGGCGCAGCAGCTGGCCGGTTCGTCCGGCGCTCAGTTGGCCTGCCAGCTTGCGCACATGGTCCAGCACGCTGGCGGGCAGCTCTTGCGGCAGGATCTCGTCGATCAGGCTCTTGGTGATGGCCTGCTGCGGGCGGGTGAACACGTCCAGCACCCGGCCCTGCTCCACGATGCGGCCAGCCTCGATCACGGCCACGCGGTCGGCCACCTGCTTGATGACCTGCATCTGGTGGGTGATCAGCACCACCGTCAGGCCCAGCTCGCGGTTCACCTGGCGCAGCAGGTCGAGGATGGAGCGCGTGGTCTCCGGGTCAAGCGCCGAGGTGGCTTCGTCGCTCAGCAGCACCTTGGGGCGGCTGGCCAGCGCACGCGCAATGCCCACACGCTGTTTTTGCCCGCCGCTGATCTGCGCCGGGTAGCGGTCGGCCAGGGCCGACAGGCCCACCAGCTCCAGCAGCGGGTTGACGCGCGCGCGGATGGCGGCCTTGTCCATGCCCGCCAGCTCCAGCGGCAGCGCGGCGTTGTCAAACACGGTGCGTGACGACAGCAGGTTGAAGTGCTGGAACACCATGCCGATCTCGCGGCGCGCCTCGCGCAGCTGCGCGTCGTTCAGCTGGGTCAGGTCCTGCCCACCCACGATGACCTGGCCCGTGGTGGGCCGGTTGAGCAGGTTGATCACCCGCACCAGCGAGCTTTTGCCCGCGCCGCTCTTGCCGATGATGCCGAACACTTCGCCCGGCTGGATGGTGAGGTCGATGCCCTTGAGCGCCTCGACCGGGCCTTGTGAGCCCTGGTAGGTTTGGGTGATACCCCGTAGTTCGATCATGAAACACAAAGGGCCGCCACACGCCGGGCGGCGCGGGTTCGGCCCCAAAAGACACAAAGATCAGGGAATGTACTATTGCGCCATAAAGAATCAAACTATCAAAAAATAAAGTAATAAGACATCAAAGTTATTTGCACGGTGTGGCCGACTCCAGACTACGCTCCCGCGGGCACCGCCACCCGGCCATTCACCTTGCGCGACACCAGCGCGCCCAGCACCAGCACCCCCAGTGCCGCCACCGAGAACACGGGCGCGATCCAGCCCCGGTCCACACTGGCCGCCACCAGCAGCACCCCCAGCGATTGCCCCAGGAACAGCAGGCACGCAAACAGCGTGACCGCCGTGCCCCGGGCCTCGGGCGCCATCTGCGTGGCCTGCACCTGCAGCGTGTTGTGCAGCATGTAAAACCCCACCCCGGCAAAGAAGCAGCCCAGCACCCCCCAGGCCGCCACCGGCCCCCAGGCCAGCAGCAATAGCCCGGCGGCGATCAGCGACGCACCCATCAGCGCCAGGCCCCGCTCACCCAGCAGCGCCAGCCAGCGGCGCGCCAGCAGGCTGTAGATGAGCCCGCCCACTCCATACAGCACCATCACCCCGCCGGCCGCCGAGGCCGACAGCCCAAACCCGTCCACCATGCGTGCGGGCACAAAAGCCAGCGTGCCAAAGGCCAGGGCGCCCTCCACCGCCACCACGGTCAGCACCCAGCGCACCCGGGGCATGCGCAGCAGCGCGGCCGTGTTGGCCAGGTACGCCGACAGCGAAAAAGCAGGCGGTACCGCACCGCCAGCCGCAGGTGCCGGGGTGCTGGCCGCCATGGCGCGGGCTTGCCGCCACAGCAGGCTCGCGGCGGTCAAAAACAGCAGCGACAGCACCACAAACGCAGCCCGCCAGCCCAGCGCCTCGACTGCAAAGCCGCCAAACCACTGCCCGGCCATCATCCCCGACACCGTGGCCACCATCAGCTGCGCCAGGGTCTCCTGCCGCTGCTCGTACGGCACGTTGTCGCCAATCCATGCCATCGACAGCGGGATGATGCCTGCCGCCGACGCCCCCATGGCAGCCCGTGCCGCCACCAGCACCGGCAGCGTGGGCGCCAGCGCCGTCACGCCGCTGAAGAGCGCACAGGCAAACGTGGCGCCAATCACCACGCGCACCTTGCCCAACCGGTCGCCCAGGGGGCCATAAAACAACTGCAGCACGCCATAAGACACGGCAAACGCCGCAATGACGGCCGACGCATCGCCCGTGGTGACAGAAAACTCGCGTGCCAGGGACACCAGCATCGGGTCGCAGACACGCATGGAAGCCATGCTGCAAAAGGCTGCCAGGCTGATCACCCGCAGCATCGTCGAAGAAGAGGTCATATGACCCGATTGTGGTGCGGCCAGCGCAAGGTTGCTGGCGCGGGGTGGCATGCACCCCGGTGGCTCAGGGTCAGGGAGGGGCGCGTTGGACACACCAGCGCGTTCCGTTGAAGCTTGCCGAACCACATCCATCGTATCAACCCGCCCAACGCCCAACGGGACGGGCAAACGGCAAACGGCAAACGGCAAACGGCAAACGGCGAATGCCGAACGGCGAACGGTCGGGAGCAGCCGTCCTCAGCCCTTGCCCCCATTGAAACTGGTGTCGAACGTGCCCCGCACATCCAGCCGCTGCTTGATGAGGCCTGCCGCCAGGTAAAAGTCGGCCGTCTTCTGCTGGTCGGCCAGCACCTGGGCGTCGATGTCCTGCCAGCGGGTGGCGCGGCGCTCAAACTGCAGCTGCGCCGCATCGGCCGGAATGCCCACGATGCGCGCCAGCGACTGGCCAAACGGCTTGGCGTTCTGGTACGACCACACCTGCGCACGCGCCACGCGCTCCTTGAAGTCCGCCAGCGCCGCACGCTTTTCTGCCAGGGCCGCATCGGTGGCCGCCAGAAAGCTCAGGCCCGACCACAGGCCCCGGCCGCTGACCAGCACGCGCGCATGGCCGCTGGTCTCGGCCAGCGCGGTGTAGGGCTCCCAGGTGGCCCAGGCATCGACCGAGCCCTGCGTCAGCGCCAGCTTGGCGTCTGGCGGCGGGATGAAGCGCAGCTGCACATCGTCGGCCTTGAGGCCTGCCGACTCCAGCGCCTTGAGGGTGACCAGATGGCCGATGGAGCCCCGGTTGGTGGCAATGCTCTTGCCCTTGAGGTCGGCCGCCGTCTTGAGCGGCGAGTGGGGCGCCACCAGCACGGCCGTGCCGTAGGCATCTGAGCGGCTGGCCGCAAACGCCTTGACCCGGCTGCCCGCCGCCAGCGTGAACAACAGCGGCGCATCGCCAATGGGGCCAAAGTCCACCGCGTTGGCGTTGAGCGCCTCGGCCAGCGGCGCAGCCGCCGGGAACTCGCTCCACTTGATGTCGTAGGGCAGGTTCTTGAGCTCGCCCGCTGCGTCCAGCAGCGCCTGCAGCCCACCCTTTTGGTCGCCCGCACGCAGCAGCACGCGTGACGAGGTTTGGGCATGGGTGAGGACGGGCGACAGGAACGAACTGGCAGCGACCGAGGCGGTCAGCAGATGGTGGAATTGGCGGCGCAGCATGGTGTGGTCAATGAAGACAAGGTTGATTCGGCATTCATTGCATCACCCACCCCACGCGGCGCCAACGAAGGCTTGCAAGCATCCATATGCGGTTTTCGCATGCGCGCGCGGGGTGTGGGTGGGGTGGCCCGCTGGCCTGCGGCGCTCAGTAACCGCGCTCCCTGTCCACCACGTCGTGCAGCGGCAGCCCGGCCACAAAGCGCTGCAGGTTGCCCACAAACTTGCGCGCCGTCACCTCCGCAGCCCCTTGTACGGCCCACGACACATGCGGCGTGATGCGCACACGCGGGTGGTGGTACAGAGGGTGGCCGTCGGGCAAAGGCTCGGGGTCGGTCACATCCAGCGTGGCGCCCGACAGGCGGCCCGCATCCAGCGCATGCAGCAGTGCCTGCTGGTCCACCAGGGCGCCGCGCGCAATGTTCACCAGGTGCAGTCCCGGCCGCGCATGGGCCAGCGTGGCCGCGTTGATGAGGTGGTAGGTCTGCGCGGTGATGGGCAGGGCCAGCACCAGGTGGTCAGACGCCGCCAGCAGCTGCTCGATGGAGCCCACCGCCTGCACGCCTTCACCCCCTTCACCCCGTCCATCCACCGGCGCCCCCCCACGCCGCAGCGCCACCACCTGCATGCCCAGCGCCTGTGCACGCAAGGCCACCGCGCGGCCAATGGCGCCATAGCCCGCAATGCCCAGCGTGCGGCCCTGCAGGGTGCCGGGTAGGTGCTGGTCCACCCGCGCAAAGGTCTCGCGCCATGGGTCGGCCCCTTGCACGCGCAGTGTGTCCCAGTCGCGCTGGTGTGCCAGCAGCGCCGTGATCACATATTCGGCAATGGGCACAGCCGCCACACCGCGTGAACATGTCACCAGCGGCACCTGCAGCAGCCACGGCGGAAAGAAGTCGATGCCCGCCGACGCCACATGCACCCACTGCAGGTGCCCCGGCCAGCCCGCCGGGGGCTGCGCGGGCGCATTGCGCCAGCCATTGCGCGGGCCGGTGAACAGCACATCGGCATCAGCGGCACGCTCCCAGGCAGGCACAGCGGCATCGTCGGCCAGGGCCACGGGCAAGCCCGCTGCGGCCACCAGGGCATCGGCATCGGCACCGGTCTGGTTCAACACCACCAGGGGGCGGGGGGCCAGCACGGCATTCATGGCGTATCCGTTCTCATCGTCTCAGCCCAGGCCCAGCGCGCGGCGGCCTGCGGCAATGTGGGCGCTGTCCTCCTGCGGGGTGTGCACACGGCCACACAGCACATCGCGCAGGTGGCGCTCCAGCGGGTTTTTGCGTGCCAGGCCGTGGTTGCTGGACAGCTGCAGCGCCGCCTGCACCACCTCGATGGCGTTCTGCGTGGCCACGGTTTTGACCAGGCCGCTGTCCACCGCCAGCACCAGGGTGCCGGTGTCCAGGTCATGCGCCACGCTGGCGATCAGCCGGTCGTTGGTGAGCAGCAGGGCCTCGATGCGGCCCACGGCCTCCTGGGCGCGCGGCAGGCTGGACAGGGGTGCGCCCAGGTTGGCGGGCGTGCGCTCGCGCAAAAAGCGCACCACCCAGTCGCGCGCTGCGCGGGCCACGCCCGTGTACAGCGCGCCCAGCATCACCGTCATCTCGGCCAGCATGGCGGGCTCGCCACGGGCCCAGTCCTGCGGCAGGCGCACATCGAGCGCGTGGTCGTGGGGGGTCAGCACGTCCTGCAGGATCACATCGTGGCTGCCACTGGCGCGCAGGCCCAGGTGGTCCCAGGTGGCGTCGATGCGGATGCCGGGCGAACCGGCCCGCACCAGGAACGAGCCCACGCGCGGCACCTCTTCGTCGGTGCGAGCCCACACCACGTACCAGCGCAGGATGGGCGCGCCGGTCGAATACACCTTGTGCCCGCTGATGCGCCAGCCCTCGGCCGTGTACCGCGCCACTGTGGCAGGCAGGCCGCCGCGTGCGGGCGAGCCCAGCTCGGGCTCCACGCGCAGCGCGTTGATGAGCGACACCTCGTTGTGCGACTCGTGCACCAGCTGCCGGGCCAGCGCCTGCGGCCAGGGCGAGCCGGGCCGCCCCATGCCGCGCTGCTGGATGTACTGCATGGTCAGCACCAGCGCCGTGGCCGGGCAGCCCTGGCCCACCGCGCCAATCACCTCGCCCAGTTGCGCGGCCGACGCGCCCTGCCCGCCCAGCGTGCGCGGCGCGGCCAGCGCCAGCAGGCCGGCCTGCTGCAGGTCGGCAAAGTTCTGGTGCGGAAAACTCCCGTCCCGGTCGTGCGCCACGGCGCGCTCGGCAAACTCCACCGCCAGCGTGCGCGCCACCTGCCCCCAGGTCAGCGGCGCGTTCATTGCAGCACCTCAGGCTGCTGCCGCACAAGGATGTCGAACAGGCTCCTGAAGGCAAACTGCGCGCCGCCGGGCCCGCCGATCTGTGCATGCGTGTGCTGCGCGATCTCATGGCGAATGGGTTGGGGCGTGCCCGCCGCCTCAGCCAGCAGCTGGGCCTGGCAGGCGTTCTCCAGCGCGATGTACCACCACGCCGCCGCCTCCACCGACGGCCCCGCCGTCAGGATGCCGTGGTTCTGCAGGATTACCGCCTTCTGCGCCCCCAGCGCCTTGCCAATGCGAAAGCCCTCGTCCGTCTCCAGCACCACCCCCGTGAAGTCGTCGAACAGCGCGTGGTCTTCATAGAAGATGCACGAGTCCTGCGTCAGCGGGTCGAGCTTGCGGCCCAGCGCAGACCACGCTTTGCCGTATGTGGAATGGGTGTGGGCCGCAGCAATGATGTCGGGCCGCGTCTCGTGCAACGCCGCGTGGATGGCAAACGCCGCGCGGTTCAGCGGGCCCTGGCCGATGACGATCTCGCCTGCCGCGTTCACCAGCAGCAGGTCGGACACCTTGATCTGCGAAAAATGCACGCCCAGCGGGTTCACCCAGAAGTGGTCCGTCCACTCCGGGTCGCGCGCAGTGATGTGGCCTGCCAGCCCGTAGTCAAACCCCTGCTGTGCAAACAGCCGAAAGGCCACGGCCAGGTTCTCCTGCCGGTAGCGGCGCTCGGCCTGCACCGTGGGGCGCGGGCTGGGCGCATCAAACCAGTCCTTGCGCTGCGGCGAGGGGTTGCGGGCGAGGTCGGTGGCGGGCAGGGGCTTGAGGACGGCAGACATGGGTGGCGGCTTTCCAGATCGGTGAGGTGGACGAAAGAGAAACGAACCCGCCCACCATAGGAGCGCCCCCGCCCCGCGCCAACGAAGAAATCCGCGTGACCACATGCGGTTTTCGCATGCACCACGGTGGGTGCTGCGTTTGCCGCATATCGATGCTACGCAATGGTCTTTGCGCTGCCGCCGGGCTTGTTGGAACCTTGTGGCTCGACACACCGATCCACACACCAGCCTGCCATGCCCCATACCCCTCCTTCACTGAACCGCCGCCATCTCCTCAAAACCGGTCTGGGCGCCGCCGCATGGGCGGCCACAGCGGGTGTACCCGCACTGGCGGCATCGCCCGGCACGCCCGACCTGTCCAAGGTCACGCTGCGCGTTGGCACCTACAAGGGCCTGTGGCGCGCGCTGATCGCCGCATCGGGCCAGGGCAACACGCCCTACCGCATCGAATGGCGCGAGCTGAACAACGGCGTGCTGCACATCGAGGCCCTGAACGGCGACGCGCTGGACCTGGGCTCGGGCAGCGAGATCCCTGCCTTGTTTGCCGCCCGGCAAAAGGCGCAGGTGCGCTTCATTGCCGTGGTGCGCGAAGACCTGAACAACCAGGTCACCCTGGCCCGCAAGGATGCCCCCATCCAGCGCATTGCCGACCTGAAAGGCAAACGCGTGGGCTATGTGCGCGCCACCACCTCGCATTACTACCTGAGCAAGCAGCTGGCCGAAGCGGGCTTGTCGTTTGCCGACATCACGGCCATCAACCTCACCCCGGCCGATGGGCTGTCGGCCTTTGACCGGGGCGACCTCGACGCCTGGGCCATCTACGGCTACAACGGCCAGCTGGCACGGCTGCGCTACGGCGCCCGCGTGATCAAGACCGGTGTGGGCTACCTGTCGGGCAACTTTCCCATCTATGCCAACCCGCGCGCGGTGGACGACCCCGCGCGCCATGCCGCCATCAGCGACTACCTGCTGCGCCTGCGCCGCGCTTACCAGTGGGCCAACGGCAACTACCTGGACTACGCCCGGGCCCAGTCCGCCGAAACCCGCGTGCCCGTGGGCGACCTGATCGAGCTGTGGAACAGCCGCAGCACCGACTACGACCTGCGCCCCGTGGACGACGCCGTGGTGCAAGGCCACCAGGCGGTGGCCGACACCTTTTTGCAACTGGGCGTGCTCGACGGCCCCGCGCAAGTGGCGCCCCTGTGGGACCGCAGCTTCAAAAACGTGTTGCGCCCCTTCGCGATCGACAAGGCGGCCTGACACGCACAACCCCCGCCGCCGCAGCCACACCCCGTGCCACTTTTCGCGTGGCGGGGAGCACCGCTTGCGCTTACCATGCGCCCCTGATTTCCATCAAGGAGCACCCTCCCATGAGCATGAACAAGCGCAACTTCGTCGCCGCCGGCATGGGCCTGGCAGGCCTGTGGACGGCCACGGGCAGCAGCCACGCCGCCACGCCGGCCAAGGCCCCCAGCGGCCCCACGCTGCTCACCATCAGCGGCGCCATCACCCAGTCCAACCGCGGCGCACTGGACACCACCATCGACCAGATGATGGGCAAACACGGCATCCAGTTTGACAAGGCCTTTGCGCTGGACGCCGCCGCCCTGGCGCGCATGCCCGCCGTCACCATCAAGCCCACGCTCGAATACGACAGCAAGCCCCACACGCTCAAGGGCCCCCTGCTTACAACCGTGCTGGCCGCAGCCGGTGTGGCAGCGGGCAGCCCCGTGCAACTGGGCCTGCGCGCGGTGGACGGCTACAACGTCAACATCAGCATGGCCGACGCCCAGGCCTACCGCATGATCGTCGCCACCCACATCGACGGCCAGCCCATGGCCCTGGGTGGCTTGGGCCCGCAGTGGGCCGTGTACGACGCCGACGTGCTGCCCGCTTTCAAGGACAAGCCCGTGAAGGAACGCTTTGGCCTGTGCCCCTGGGGGCTGTACCACATTGAGGTGAAAAAGGCCTGAGCCCGCGCAGGCCCAAGGCCGCCGAGCGGTTGAGCACCAGCACGGTACAAACCGCCACCCAACAAAAAGAGCGACCCCAGGGTCGCTCTTTTTTTGATAGCTGCCAGCGCATGATCCACTAGCGCTACAGCCATATTTCACCCTAAATCAGCCCCGGCGGCGCCCCATGCGCACCGCCAGCGCCGCCAGCGACCCCACGGTGGCCAAGCCCACCACCCCCAGCCAGCCCCACTGCGCCAGCGCCAGGCTGCCCAGCGCCGCCCCGGCCGACATGCCGATGAACATGCCGGTGAACAGCAGCGCATTGAGCCGGCTGCGCGCTGCAGGGTCGATGCCGTAGACGATGGTCTGGTGCGCCACCAGTGTGGCCTGCACGCCAAAGTCAAAGCCGATGGCACTGACCACAATCAAGCCCAGCTGGGCCTGCGCAGGCAGCAGTGGCGCCAGCGCCATCACCGCAAACGACACGGCGGCCAGCCCGGCGCCATAGCGCGTCACCACCTCGGGCCCACGCTTGTCGGCCAGGCGCCCGGCCAACGGCGCAGCCAGTGCCCCCGCCGCCCCTGCCAGGCCAAACGCACCTGCCGCTGCCGTGCCCAGGTTGAACTGGCTGTGCAGCATCACCGCCAGCGTGGACCAGAACGCGCTGAAGCCCACGGCCAGCAGCCCCTGCGCCCAGGCTGCGCGGCGCAGCGCTGCGTGCTGGCGCCACAGCGCCACCATCGACCCGATCAGCGCGCCGTAGCCCATCTGCGTGGTGGGCGCAAAGCGCGGCAGCCCGCGCCACACCGCCACCGTCAGCAGCGCAATGGCCACTGCAGCCGCCACATACACCGTGCGCCAGCCCCACTGCTGCGCCACAAAGCCGCTGACCACGCGCGACAGCAAGATGCCCAGCAGCAGCCCCGTCATCACCGTGCCCACCATGCGCCCACGCTGCGCGGCCGGGGCCAGCGTGGCGGCGGCAGGCACCACGTCTTGCGCCACCGTGGCTGCCAGGCCCACAGCCAAACTGGCTGCCAGCAACGCGCCCATGCCGGGTGCCAGGCCGCTCAGCAGCAGCGCCAGCATCAGCGCAATGGACTTGATGACGATGATGCGGCGCCGGTCAAACCGGTCGCCCAGCGGCGCCAGCAGCAAGATGCCCAGCGCATACCCCAGCTGCGTGAGCGTGGGCACCAGCCCCACCACGCGGCTGTCGGCCTGCATGTCGGGCCCCAGCACGCCCAGCATGGGCTGGCTGTAATACAGCGAGGCCACGCTCAGCCCCGCTGTGGTCGCCAGCAGCAACAAGAGCGGCGCACTCACCGCTCCCTCCGCAGGCGGCGCCACCGGGGCAAGCCCCGCTGCGCCGCTTGCATGCACGTTTTGAATGGAAGACATCACAACACCATTGGTTAGAAAGGAATGGTGCGATTGTTCTAGCTCGCCTCCGTGCTGGGTAGTAGGCTGAATTGCAGATTCGTTATACGCTTGGCGTATGACCAACACCCTGCCAGCCCTGCAACCCGGCGCCGACCGCATCGAGCTGATGCAGACCTTTGTCCGCATCGTCGAGGCCGGCAGCCTGTCTGCCGCCGCCCAGCAACTGGGCACCAGCCAGCCCACCGTGAGCCGCCGCCTGCAGGCACTGGAGCGCAGCCTGGGCATCAAGCTGCTGCAGCGATCCACCCATGTGATGAAGCTGACCGAAGACGGCGACCGCTGCTTTGCACATGCCAAGGCCCTGCTGGAAGACTGGCGCGCCATGGAGGACGACCTGCGCGGCACCGCCGACACCCCGCGCGGCACCCTGCGCGTGCTGGCGCCGCACGCCTTTGGGCAAGACCAGTTCATCGCCCCGCTGATGGCCTACCTGTGCCGCTACCCCGAGGTGGACGTGGAATGGATGCTGCACGACCGCCGCCCCAACTTCATCGCCGAAGGCATCGACTGCGCCATCCAGGTCGGTGCGGTGGACGACCCCAGCGTGGTCGCAGTGCGCCTGGCCGAGGTGCCCCGCATCGTGCTGGCCGCCCCCGCCCTGATGGCCGGGCGCCCCACGCCCCAGCACGCGCAAGACCTGCTGCCCCTGCCCTGGCTGGCCCTGAGCACCTTCTACCGCCGCGAGGTCACGCTGACCCAAGAGCCCGGCAGCGAGGCCCACACCTTTGGCATCACCCCGCGTTTGGCCACCGACAGCCTGTACGCCCTGCGCAGCGCCGCCCTAGCCGGGCTGGGGGCGTGTATTTCATCGGCGTGGATCGTGGACAACGATGTGCGGCAGGGGAAGCTGCTGCACCTGGTGCCCAACTGGCACGCGGCGCCGCTGCCGGTGTACTTGGTGTACCCGTATGCGCGGTTTTATCCGGCAAGGCTGCGGTTGTTTTTGGAGGCGATGCGGGGCGCGATGCCGTGGTTGGTGGGGATGCGGGCGGTGGGGTGATGTACGGAGCTGAAGCAGGGACCGGCCACAAGCGGCCCGTCGTCGACGGCGGCGGCGGCTAACTGGAGGGTCGCAAACTATGTCCGGAAGACCGCCCTGCGAACGTCATTTGTCACAGAGCGGTTTTCACTTGAACAAACCGACTGCGAGACAGGGGTATCTAGCTTATTGACACGGCGCATATCACCTTGCGCTTGCAGTTTGGATGTTGCTAGACTGTGCTGCTATCCAGCATTCCCTAGGCGATGATTGCAGAAGACTTCCGGCGCCTGTTGAACGAAATGAATGAAGCGGAGATCGTTCGCACGCACATCGTGACCGAGGACCCTGGGCCGAACGTTCCTGCCGAGTCCCTTCGACACATCGAAGCTATCCTTCGAGACAGGTTTCAGGTCCCCGCGGAGCATCGAGTGTCAGCTATTGTTGTCGGCTCGGCAAAACTAGGTTTCTCGTTCATAGAAAAGCGTGAAAGAGGCGTGGTCGTTAAGCCTGCTTATCGAAGCTATCAACCGGGTATTTCTGATATCGACATTGCCGTCGTTAGTCCCGTGGTCTACGGGAAAATCTGGAACGACTTAGCAAGTATCGGGGCGCACGCCAGAAGTTTCCCGGTACGATCGAGTCTTGGCGATTACATGTATCACGGTTGGCTTCGACCAGATAAGTTCCCAGATCCCAAGCCCCAACGATGCGCCGATTGGTCTACCGCATACAGAGATTTACAGATATACCCAGCATTAAGAAATAAGCGAGTGCGGCTCGCACTATTCCAATCCCAATATTTCCTTGAAACGTACCAGCAGCGCGGAATTCGTTTCGCGCGCGAGCAGGAGTTAATGTTGTGAGAACCTCCCCTACGAGCCTCAAGGTAAGGCAATTGATTACTCTGACGAGAGAAACAAAGCTCGTCCCACGACCTGAGTTTCAACGGCGGCTAGTCTGGACAACCGAAGACAAAATTCGGTTTATGGACACAATCCTTAAAGGCATGCCATTCCCCGAAATCTACGTTGCAAACGGACCTGTAGATGTGAATACTGGGGAAGGACAGCAATTGCTGGTTGACGGTCAGCAGCGAGTGACGACAATCGTTGATTATTTCACTGGCGACCCTAAGACATATGGCACCGTCTTGCCGTCCTATGCGAGCTTGGACGCAGACCGCAAGCGTGATTTTCTCGACTACGACGTGACGGTGCGTGACCTAGGAACAATTACCTCCGAGCAGATTGTTGATATATTTCGTCGAATAAACTCCACGAGATACTCTTTGAATGAGATAGAGATCAACAATGCGGTATATACAGGCGCGCTTATGACCCTTGCCTCCGGCTTCGCGGAGCATGAGTTTTTTGACAAGCATCGTGTCTTTCGGCCTACTGACATAAAGAGAATGGGAGATGTGAGATTTGTACTCCAACTCATAGTAACGCTGCTAGGGGGCTACTTCGATCGTGACGAGTTGCTGGAGCAATACCTGAGCGAATTCAATGAGGGTTTCCCCTTGAGCAATGACATTGCCCGACGATTGACGAAAGTCTTCGATTTCATTGATGAGTGCGGTTTCACCAAAAGTTCGCGAATTTGGAAGCGATCTGACCTCTTTAGCGCCATCGTATCGCTTGACAGGGTGCTATCGGATAATCCTCACTTGTCGCCAAGCGATGGCCTTAGCCGTCTCGAAGCATTTTACACTGCGGTCGATAATGAAGGGATGACATCTCAGAACGCACCTGTAGGTATATATGCAAAGGCCGCTATTCAAGCTTCTAATGACCGAATCAATCGCCTACGCAGAGGTTTGATTATTGAAGCGGTGCTAGCTGATGCTGATCCGCTAGAAGCCATGAGGAATGAAGGGCTCGTTTGACTGCGGGATGACCGTTCGAACTAAGACAGCAGAGCAGTGGGAGCTGCTGGTGATGCCCGCTTGTGGCGTAAGTCCGCTTCAGGGCAACTTGGCCGACTATGCGACCGCCGCATCGGGCCCGCAGCGGTCAATCCTTACGTATATGGTTCAAAACTCAAAGAAAAAAGGAGCACAGTCATGTTGCTCTATTTTTCATAGCTACTACCGCATACAGATAAATCGCTACCGGCATATTTCGAACTAAGGTGGCCTCTGTCGCATACCCCGCAGGCAACTATCTAAACCGCCAGTCGCCCGACACGCTCTCCCGCCACCGTCACGTGGCGCACCAACTCAGCCTTGCACGCATCAAAACCGGCGCCGAATCCTTCCTCGCCCTCCAACCGGCGCACAAACACTTGCGCCATTCCAAGCGCCTCTTTCCAAGCCGCCGCGCTGACCTGCTCCCCCACCGTCAGCTCCAGCGCCCGATCCGGCAAGCCACCCCCAGCAGTGGGTGCAAACGCCATGGGCGTCATGTCATACGCAGGCGCCAGCTCGTAAGGCCTGCGCCCCTCTGACAAGCACGACAGATTGCCGCTGTGCATGTCGGTGTTGCCGATCAGGGTGCCAAACGCCCACAGCAGGCAGGCCGTGTCAAAGGCCTGGGGGGTGATGACCCCGGTCTTTAGCAACGCCCTGGCGATCACCGGCCAGTTGCCGCCGCTGCCGACAAACTCGGCGTCCAGCGCGGCGAAGGAATGCAGCGCACTGCGCCCGCGCGCGCCCAGCCGGTCAAACCGCTGCACCTCCAGAAACCGTTGGGTGCCGTGCATCCAGGTCATGGACTGCGCGGCAGGCACGCCGTGGTCGCGCAGCACCTGCAGGGCGATGTGTTCGGCCAGCAGCAGGTCGCGCCAGCGGGCGCTGACGGGGGTGTCGAGTTCGGCGGTGAACTTGACCATCACATGCGCGGCGGTGCCGTCGGCCTGCTCTGCGTAGGCGGTGAACTTGGGCTGCTCTCCGGCGGCGGACGAGCCCGCCACCTCGCCGCGCGCGGCCAGGTCGGCCAACTGGGCGTAGGTGGGCAGCTTTTGCGCCGCTGCAATGGGCACCGGGTCGGGCGCGTTAACGAACTGGTCGCGCGCGGCGGGGCCGATGAGCAGGTTGCCGGGCATGTCGTCGCCCTGGTCCAGGATGGCGCGCAGCGCGTGGGTGTCGCTCCAGTCGCCCAGCCGCTCGGGCAAGCCCAGGCGCTGGCCGTGCCGCTGGCAGTACGCGCGCCCCAGGTAGCCCTGCGGGCGCATGTCAAAAATCCACCACGGCAGGCCGTCGCTGTGCAGCCGGGCTCCGCCCGCTTCGACCATCACAAAGCCCTGCGGGCACACCGGGACCAGGGTGCCCAGGGTTTCGAGCGCGCCCTGGGGAGTGACGCGGTACACGGTGGCCTGCAGATCGGCGCGCTGGGGATCGCGGAGGGTGTATTGAATAGATCTGGCGGCGCCAAAAGGCACCACCTCGTCACCCAGCGCGCTGAGTGCCCGCGAGACGGTGGGCTGGCTGACCTGCAGCGCCTGGGCCAGCGCCTGCGCCTTGGCGGGGCCGGGGCGCAGCAGGGGGCGGATGGCGTTGGCGTAGGTCTGGGCGGCGGAGGGCATGGCCTAAGGATACGCCGATTGAATTGAAAATTGAATAGATAAAAGAATAGATAAAACAGGCTGAATGGACGTATCGAGATCGCCCGACTACGCCGGCAACCGCACCGCAGCCTCCCGCAGCGCCTCGGCAAACGCCATAGCCGCCGGTTGTTGCTGCGTGCCCCGGTGGTAGGCCAGGTACAGGTCCAGATGCACCACGGGCTCGCGCAGCATGGCGACGCCCAGGCCCTGGCGCAGGCATTCTTCCAGCGCGAACGAGGGCACGATGGCGCTGCCACGGCCTGCGCGCACCATGCCGATGAGGGTGCCGATGAGGTTCATGCGGGGGCGCTCCTGGTGGGCCAGCCCTAGGCGCGAGAGCTGCTTTTCAATCACCACCTGGATGGGGTTGCCCGACGGCAGGCTGACCAGGGGCACGTCTTTGAGGCGGCTCCAGGGCTGGCTGTCTGACAGCTGGCCGCTGGTGTGCGCCGCATCGGGCGGGCTGATGCGCATGAGGCGGAACTTGCACAAGGGCTGGCGCGACAGCCCCACGGCGGGTTTGACGAAGAAGCCAAAGCCGATGTCGGCCTCGCCGTCGAGCACGCGCTGGCGCACGGTGCCCACCTCGACATCGCTGAGCTGCACCTGCACGCCGGGGTGGCTGTGCGCAAAGCCGCGAATCACCTCGGGCAGCAGGCTGGCCGAGATCATGGGCGTGGCCGCCACCAGCAGGCGCGAGCGCACAGCGGCCTCGTTGCCGTCCAGCACGGCGCCCAGGGCGCGCAGCTCGCCCACCACGCGCTCGGCCACGGGCTGCAGGCGGCGCCCGGCCTCGGTCAGCGTGATCGACCGGGTGGTGCGGTCAAACAGGCGGGCGCCCACCTGGTCTTCCAGCTCCTTGACCAGCATGCTCATGCCCGAGGGCGACAGGTGCACCTGCTCGGCCGCCTTGGCAAAGCTCTGCAGGCGCGTCACCTCCAGAAAAGCGTGGAGCTGGCGGGTGCTGACATTCATCAGCTTTGATGAAGAATTCATCAGAATTTTCCGTTTGATCAATGTCAAGAGTGTCGTTGTAATTGTCCTGTAACGCCCTTCCAACGACTAGAGAGACAAGCCCCATGCCCCAGCTGCCCACCCTGCGTGCCAACGCGCACCCGCCCTCCCCCCAACGCCGCAGCCTGGTGCTGGGCGCGCTGGTCGCCACGGCTGCAGCCGCCACGCCCAGGGCCTGGGCACAGACGGGTGCCGATGCACCGGTGCGGCTGGTGGTGCCGTTCACGCCCGGCACGGGCATTGACCTGATTGCGCGGCAGATTGCGCAGCCGCTGTCTGACCGGCTCAAGCGCCCGTTTTTTGTGGAGAACAAGGCGGGGGCGTCCGGCATCATCGGCACGCAAGAGGTGGTGCGCGCGGCGCCCGACGGCACCACGCTGCTGGTCAGCGTGAACACGCTGGTGATGAACATGGCGCTGTACCCCAAGCAGGGCTTTAACCCGCTGACGGACTTGGTGCCCGTGAGCCAGACGAGCTGGGGGCAGCTGCTGCTGGTGGCATCGGCGGGGTCCAAAATCGAATCGCTCAAGGACCTGATGGACCGTGCCCGGGCCAAGCCCGGCTCGCTGAACTACGGCTCGCCCGGTGCGGGCACGCCGCACCACCTGGCGATGGAATTGCTGAAGAACCGGGCCAAGATTTCGCTCACCCACATCAGCTACCGGGGCACCGCACCGGCTGTGACAGACCTGCTGGGCGGGCAGATCGACGCGATGTTCCTACCCATCCACGTGGCCTTGCAGCATGTGAAGGCGGGCAAGCTGAAGGCGCTGGCCATCAGCTCGGACACGCCGCACCCGCTGCTGCCCGAGGTGCCGTCGCTCGGCACCCTGAAGCTGGGCGACCTGAACGTGGACATGTGGTACGGCGTGTTTGCCCCCGCAGGCACACCCCGCGCCATGGTGGACCGGCTCAACACCGAGCTGCGCGACGTGCTGGCCTCGCCCGCCGTGGCCAAGTCGTTCGAGACCCAGGGCATGACGCCCGCGCACAGCTCGCCAGACGCCTTCCAGAAGCTGGTGACGGCTGACGCCAAGCGCTGGGCCGACCTCATCAAGGCCCAGGGCATCACCGCAGAGTGATCCCACGCACCACCAAGCAGACCGTAGCGAAGAACACCAACAACATGAACCAGCAAGCAACCGTGGCGCCGAAGCAAGACGCCGAAGTGATCATCGTGGGCGGCGGCCCCGTCGGCATGGGCCTGGCCATTGAGCTGGGCCAGCGCGGCGTGAGCGTGATCGTGGTGGAGCGCTATGTGCAGCCCCAGCCCATCCCCAAGGGCCAGAATCTCACGCAGCGCACCATGGAGCACTTTCATTTTTGGGGTGCTGAAAAGCAGCTGCGCGCAGCGCGCACCATTCCGGTCGAATACGGCATTGGCGGCCTGACCGCACATGGCACGCTGCTGGGGCCCTACAGCTACGACTGGCTGCAGCGCGACCTGGTCAAGCCCTACTACTTCACGGCCAACGAGCGGCTACCGCAGTACGCCACCGAGGCCGTGCTGCGCCAGCGCGTGGCCCAGCTGCCGTCGGTGCAGACCCTCTACGGCTGGGAGACCAGCACCGTGGCGCAAGATGACGCGGGCGTGTCCGTCACCATCCAGCAGCGCGGCGACGGCAAGGCCCAGCGCGTGCTGCGCGGCGCCTATGTGGTGGGGTCGGACGGGGCGCGGTCGGTGGTGCGGGAGCAGGCGGGCATCACCCACACCCGCACGGACCACGACCGCATGATGGTGCTGCTGGTGTTCAAGTCGCAAGGCCTGCACCAGTTGCTGGAGCGCTACCCCGGCAAGTCTTACTACAACGTGCTGCAGCCCGAGCTGAAGGGCTACTGGAAGTTTCTGGGCCGGGTGGACCTGGGCAGCACCTGGTTCTTTCACGCCCCGGTGCCGCCAGGCACCACCAAAGACAACTTTGACTTTGCCGCCTACCTGCACGAGGCGGTGGGCGCGGAGTTTGAGGTGGAGTTTGAGCACATCGGCTTTTGGGACCTGCGCTTCATGCTGGCCGACAGCTATCGCAAGGGCCGGGTGTTCATCGCGGGTGATGCCGCCCACAGCCACCCGCCCTACGGCGGCTATGGCGTGAACTCGGGCCTGGAAGACGCGCGCAACCTGGGCTGGAAGCTGGCCGCCACGCTGCAAGGCTGGGGCGGCGAGCGCCTGCTGGACTCGTACGACGCCGAGCGGCGCCCGGTGTTTGCGTCCACCATCAACGACTTCATTGCGCGGTCCATCGAGACGGACAAGGAGTTCTTGGACACCCACGACCCGGCGCGGGACCAGGCCGCGTTTGAAGCCGCGTGGCAGGCGCGTGCACAGGGTGCCGTGGGCGAAGTGCATGCGTTTGAGCCGCACTACGAGGGCTCAGGCATCGTGTGGGGCAGTGCGGGCCGCGCCAGCAGCGCCAAGGGATCGCACCGGTTTGAGGCGCGGCCTGGCCACCACCTGGCACCCGCCACGCTGCCCACCGGACGCAATGTGTTTGAGGAACTGGGCCCGGGCTTTTCGCTGCTGGTGGTGGGCGGCGACGGCGCCCACGCGCCATCGGTGCAGGCCTTTCGCGGGGCGGCGGCGGGCCTGGGACTGCCGCTGCGGCTGGTGGACTGTGGTGACGGGTGTGAAGGCACCGAGCCTGCGCGCTATGGCGCACCGCTGGTGCTGGTGCGGCCCGACCAGTTTGTGGCCTGGACGGCGCCTGCTGGCGGCCCCGTGGTGACCGCAGCGCAAGCCCGCGACGTTCTGGCGCGCGTGGTGGGGTAGCCGCACGGGCGAGGCCGCTGCGTTAGCGGCAACGCCCCAGCCCGGGAGTGATCCAGGCCAGGGCGCGATCCAGGCCGGGGCGCTACGCAGCCAATCGCTCAGGCGGCCTTGCGCAGCGCGGCGGGTGCCACCGGTGTCTGCTGTCCGTCGCGCTCTGCCACCTTGGCGCGCACCAGGGGCAGCAGCTCGCGGCCGTACTCGATAGCGTCCACCAGCGGGTCAAAGCCACGGATCAGGAAGGTAGTGATGCCCAGGTCGTAGTACTTGAGCAGTGCGTCGGCCACCTGCTCGGGCGTACCCACCAGCGATGTGGAGTTGGACCGGCCGCCCAGCTCGCGCGCAATGGCCGTCCACAGGCGTTCGTCGACACGGTCGCCCTTGGCAGCGTCGGCCAGCAGGCGCTGCGCGCCTTCGCTCTGCTGCGGGCCCACGCCGCGCGAGTAGCCTTGGCTCACACGCAGGCGGCGCGTGTCTTCCAGAATGCGCTCGGCCTTGGCCCAGGCTTCGTCCTCGGTCTTGCCCAGGATGGGGCGGAACGAGATGCTGAAGTCCACATGCCGGCCCTGCAAGGTGGCCTCGGCGCGCACACGGCGCACCAGGTCGCCCGCCTGGGCCAGCGACTCGCCCCACAGCGCATACACGTCGGCATGTTTGCCGGCCACCTGCAGCGCGGGTGCAGAGGCACCGCCAAAGTAGATAGGCACGCGCTGGCCTTGCAGGGGCTTGACTTCCGACACCACCCCCTTGGCGCGGTAGTAGGTGCCTTCGTGGTCAAAGGGTTTGTCTTCGGCCCACACGCGGCGCAGGACGGTGAGGTATTCGTCGGTGCGCGCATAGCGCTCGTCGTGGTTCAGGAAGTCGCCATCGCGCTGCTGGTCTTCGTCCGAGCCGCCGCTGATGTAGTGCACGGCCAGGCGGCCGTTGGTGTAGTGGTCCAGCGTGGCCAGCTGGCGCGCGGCCAGCGTGGGTGCCACAAAACCTGGGCGGTGCGCCAGCAGGAAATTGATCTTGTCGGTGACCGATGCCGCGTACGTGACGGTCAGCAGCGTGTCGGGGCTGGACGAGCTGGCAGGCACCAGGATGCGGTCAAACCCCGCGTGCTCGTGCGCCTGGGCAAACACGCGCACATAGGCGGGGTCCACCGCCGGGCCCTTGCGGGCGATGGTTTCAGAGACTTCGTGCGGCTGGATCATGCCGATGAACTGGACGGGCATAGCGGGCTCCTGTGGCGATGGGGTGAAACAAGGTTGGGTGAATGGTTGGCAACGTCACGCGTGCGGGACTGCAGCCATGATCTGCCCGCCCCTGGCGCGGGCCAACGAAGAAAAACGCGTTTGCAAAGTTGTGCGGCGCATAGGCCTCGCTGCACACGGCGATGGGGGTGCACCGCCGCCGTGCGCGCCGCTATGCTGTGGCGGGTCGCCATCCAGACTCCCCCGCCTGGCCGCCAGCGTCGGCATGGTCGGCCAGTGCGTTGCCGACCTGCATGTCTGGCCCTGGCCTCTGACCGCTGGCTCCTCGCTCCTCACAATGGCCAGCTCACTTCGCATCCAGAAAGGACCCCACCCACCATGCTCTCGCACGTTTTTGTTGGCATCACAGATTTCGAGCGCGCCCTGGCGTTCTACCGGCCGGTGCTGGCCTCGCTGGGCATTCAGGAGCGCTTTTGCGAAGCCGAGCGGCCCTGGGCGGGCTGGGAGTCCACCCCCGGCCCCCGGCCGCTGTTTGTCATTGCCCGCCCGTTCAATGGCGAGGTGCCCCACCCCGGCAACGGGCTCATGGTGGCCTTCATGGCCGCCACGCGCAGCCAGGTGGACGCGGCCCACGCGCTGGCGCTGAGCCTGGGCGGCCAGTGCGAGGGCCGCCCCGGACTGCGGCCCGAGTACCACGCCAACTACTACGGCGCGTATTTTCGGGACCCGGACGGCAACAAGCTGTGTGTGGCGTCGCACGGACAGGCGTAGCGCAGGGTGGCGCCGGGCGGGCGCGAGCCCCCTGCGCTGCATATTTAAGGAAAAATGGCCTCAAGCGCTAGTCGATAAAGCGCCAGCTGCTATTCTTTTAAGAGCAACCTGAACGCGACCCAGGCGTTCGCTCGCAGCACGCTGCCAACACGCTGGTGGCAGGCGCTGTCAGTGCGGGAAGCCGCCCCGCACCAGCCGCACGGGCTCTGCGTCCATGCGGCGAATCAGCGACTGCAGGCCATCGCCCGCAGCGTTGGCAGCTGCATCGACAGAAGGCAGCTGCTGGGCCGCTGGCGCAGTGCGGCAGACCAGATCGTCCTCCGACCACGCGGCCTTGCCCGGCTGGCCCCGTGCGCGCAGCCAGCCCGCGCGGTCTGCGATGAGCTGGTGGCCGGGCAGGTCGCTGGCGGGCACCCCCAGCACCAGGGCCAATGCCAACGGCGCTGCGGTATCGTTGGTCAGGCATTCCGCATCTGCGGCAGCAGCATCGGGAGTGTGCGGCGCGCCGGGCCCGGGGTGCGCCACCACCAGCGAAACAAGGCGTGGGTCATCGGCAGGCAAGGGGCTGCCGCTGCCTGGCAGCACCACGCGCAGCCGCTGCCCCACCAGGCTGCGC
This sequence comes from Acidovorax sp. Root402, assembly GCF_001425125.1. Classification (NCBI taxonomy): domain Bacteria; kingdom Pseudomonadati; phylum Pseudomonadota; class Betaproteobacteria; order Burkholderiales; family Comamonadaceae; genus Acidovorax; species Acidovorax sp. Root402. The sequence goes on along the minus strand of NZ_LMDQ01000018.1, from coordinate 324,499 downwards.
GCCGTGTGCTGGAGCCCATGGCGGCACAGCACGGCCACGTCGGGCAGGCGCACCGGGCGGTCCCAGGTGCCGGATTCGCGCAGCATCTGGCCTGCGGCATGGGCTTGCAGGTAGTCCAGCACCTCCCACACCTGCGCGTCGGTGAGCTGCGTGGTGCCAAAGCCGGGCATGGTCTGCGCGCCGTTGCGGCCCTGCATGCCGTGGCGCACGCGCCAGAAGAGTTCGCCGTCCAGCCGCTTCCACAGCAGCGCGCCGTTCAGGTTGGGCGGCCACATGGCCAGCCGGGCTGCATCGGGCCCTTCGCCGTTGGCACTGGCGCCATGGCAGCGCACGCAATGCTGCTGGTACACCGCCTGGCCGCGCACGATGCCCTGCGCGGTGAAGCCCGTGGGTGACTGGTGCAGGCTGGTGGCCACGGCGGGCGTCAGCAGCAGGTGGCGATGGGGCCAGGGCGCAAATACCACCAGCGCAGCGGCCAGCCACCACAGCAGTTTGCGGCCGCGCCGCCACGCCACGGATACCGCCAGCGCCAGCAGCGCGGCACCCACACACAGCAGCGACAGCAGCACGCGCCGCGCATGGCCGGCATCCACCACCAGCATCTCGGCGGCCACACGGTGCGCAAACGGCCAGGCGGGCTGGCCGTGCACATCGGGCGCCAGGCCCACCGCATGCAACAGCGTGCGCAGGCCCTGCTGGGTGGCCTGCAGGCCTTCGAGCAGAGCGGCCAGCCACTCGGGCGGCAACGACAACCAGGCCAAGGCGGCGGCTACCAGCTGGCGTCCAACCCCAGCAACGCCAGAGCCTCGTGGCGCAGGGCCGCCAGCCGCGGGTCGCCCCGGTGGCGCGGGTATGGCAGGTCGTTGACCAGCACCTGCTTGACGCGCGCGGGCCGGTCAGAGAACACCACCACGCGCTGCGCCATGAACAGCGCTTCTTCCACATCGTGCGTGACGAGCAGGGCCGAGAAGCCTGCGCGCTGCCACAGCTGCACCAGTTCGGTCTGCATGGACAGGCGCGTGAGCGAGTCGAGCTTGCCCAGCGGCTCGTCCAGCACCAGCAAGGTGGGGTCGTTGACCAGCGCACGCGCCAGCGCCACGCGCTGCGCCATGCCGCCCGACAGCTGGTGCGGGAAGGCCTTGGCAAAGTCCTGCAGCCCAACCAGGGCCAGCGCTTCGTCCACGCGATGGCGCTGGGATTTGAGGATGCCCCGCGCCTGCAGCCCCAGGGCCACGTTGTCCCACACGGTGCGCCAGGGGAACAGCGTGGGGTCCTGGAATACCACGATGCGCGACGGGTCGGGCTGGGTGATGGGGGCGCCATTCTGCAGCAGCTCGCCGGTGGTGGCGGGCTCCAGCCCCGCCACCAGGCGCAGCAGCGTGCTCTTGCCGCAGCCGCTGGGGCCCAGCAGGGCCACGAACTCGCCGGGCGCAATGGACAAGTCCAGCTCGTCGATCACGTGCAGCGGGCCTGCAGGCAGGTCAAACCAGTGGCTGACATTGCGCACGTCAATGCGTGCGCCGGTCACACGGGCCGCCGTAGAGATTTCGGGAATCGTCGCGGAACTCACCATTTCACCACCCCCTTCTGCCACGACAGCACCCTGTCGCGCAGTACAAACAGCAGCGTGATCACGCCCGAGAACAACAGCGCCATCACGATGAGCGCCGCATACATGTTGGGATAAGCCGCCCAGCCCTGCGCCCAGGTGAGGTACCAGCCCAGGCCCGCTTTCACGCCCAGCATCTCGGCCACCACCAGGGTGGAGAACGCCGCGCCCAGGCCCATGAACAGGCCCACAAACACCTGCGGCAGCGCCGCCGGGATGGCCACGCGCAGCACCAGAAACCAGGGCGACGCACCCATGGTGCGGGCCACGTCATAAAAGTTCTTGTGCACCCCGGCCACGCCCGACCAGGTGAGGATGGCCACCGGGAAGGCTGTGCCCAGCGCAATCAAAAAGATCGCCGTGGACCAGCTGGACGGAAAGAAATAGAAGCTGACCGGCAGCAGCGCGGTGGTGGGCACCGGGCCCAGGATGCGCAGCACCGGATGGATCCAGTAACTGGCCTGGCGCGACCAGCCGATCAGCACGCCCGTGACAAAACCCGCCGCCGCGCCGATGGCAATGCCCAGTGCCAGCAGGCGGATGGAGGCGCCCGCGCTCTCCAGGAGGCGCGGCCAGTCGGTGGCGTACACCTCCACCAGGCTTTGGGGCGGTGCAAAGAAGGGCGGCGGCAGCGTGCCCAGCTTGGCGGTGAACACCTCCCACACCGCCAGGCCGACGGCAATGGCCACCAGCCACGGTCCAGCCGCACGCACGCGGCGCACCACGGCAGCCAGCGGACGGGCCAGGACTGTCAGCGCCAGCAGCAGTGCCGACACGCCCCCCGCACCCCAGGCAAACTCTTCGGTAAACGCCCATTCGCTGAAACCCGCCGGCTTGTTGGGCCACAGGCCCGTGAGCAAGGCCAGCCCCGCCCAGGCCACGGCGGCGGCCAGCCCCGCCCACCAGACCCCCAGCGCCGCTTTGGCCGCCTTGAAGTCAGGCGCGGTGACAGGCTGCGCACCCGCAGCACGGGGCGCACCGGATGATGGGCTGGGCGCACGCAGCGGGGGCTGCGAAGGCTTGGGGCTGATGCCCGGCGGGGCGCCCAGGATGTTGTCGGCAACAGTGCTCATAGTCGGGTCCAGTCAGATCGATTCAGGTCCAGTGGTATTCATTCATCACGGTGAATGTTTGGCCATAGCCGCGCGAGGTGGGCGCGGCCCATGCGAGGGCTGCCGAGCAAGGGCCGCCCCGCAGCGAGGGCTGCGTTCCCCTGCCCGCAATGCGAAGCACTGCGAGAGCGGGGGGATGGCGCGCAGCGACTCAGGGGGGTGCCCTTTGCTACACCAGCACGTCAGCGTGGACGTGGGCCGCGAAGCGCGCAGGGTCGGTGCCGGGCTTGAGCACGCCCACCAGCTTGAAGTCGCGGGCATAGAACTCGATCTCCTGCCGCAGCGCCGTGCCCACCGGGTGGCTGCGGTGCGTGAGCGTGCCCAGCACGGCGCGCAGGTCCTCCTGCGGCACCTTGGAATACGGGCTGAAGATGCGCGCCGTTTCGTTGGGGTTGTCGGCCACGAAGTCCGACGCCTCGATGATGGCGCGGGTCAGCGCGGCTGCCGTGCCCTTGTCGTTGCGCACCATGGCGCCACTCACGCCCAGCACGCAGCAGGTCTTGGCCGCGTATTCGCCCGACAGGTTGGACGCCAGGTCCACCAGGCCCTTGGTGCGGCGCTGGATCAGCAGCAGGTTGGGGTCGCCATCGGCAATGGCCTGGGCCTCGCCTTTTTCCACCGCCAGGCCCAGCATGTCGCCAGGAAACTGGCGCCAGGTCACGTCCTTTTCGGGGTTCAGCCCGGCCTTGGTCAGCAGCACCGAAAAGAAGTTCTTGCCGGGGCTGTTGAGGTCCGACACCGCAATGGTCTTGCCCTTGAGTTTTTGCAGGCTGGTCACGCCCGCCGCCTCATAGCCCACCAGGCGCGAGCAGCCGCCGTGCGAGCTGCCCACCAGTTTCACGTCAAAGCCCGACTCCAGCGGCTTGATCCAGCGGTGCACCATGCCCAGGCCCGCGTCGGCCTTGGAGGTGGCGATGGTTTCCAGCAACTGGTCGGTGGAGCCCGCAAAGTTGATCAGCTCGACCTTGAGGCCATGTTTTTCAAAAATGCCGCGCTCGATGGCGACCGGCGCGGCCGACAGGCAGATGGCGTTGGCGTTCCACGCCAGCTTCACCTCGCGCAGCTTGCCGGCTGCCAGCACGTGGCTGCCCACCACACTCGACGCCCCCACCACGCTGGCCGCGCCCGCTGTATGCAACAGCTGCCGGCGCGTCCAGCGCCCTCCCACCCCACCTTGGCCTTGAAGCTTGCTCATGTTGTGCCCTTTTGGTTGTCAAATCCTGATCGGCGCTGCGATTGCCCGTGAATTCCTGTGGATGCCTGCGAGCCGGTCCGCACCGCCGTTACGATGGATTGGCATTGAACTGAAAGACGCCTCGCAACAGAACGAAGAAAAACAGGGATGCATATGCAAAACACGCAACACACAGGCAGCCCGGGCGCTGGTGCAATACCGGGCATGAGTGCATTGCCCAACCCATCGACCCCACACACGTCCCCCTCCGCGCCGCAGGGCGCCCCCCATACCGCCCGCCTGCGCCACTTTGTGCAGCAGCTGGCGGCGCTGGTGGAGCAGCGCCTGCCCGAGCCCGACACCCTGGCCCAGGGCGCCACGCTGCTGCGCACGCTGGTGGCCCATGACGACTGGCTGCCCGACGCCTATGCCCAGCCCCACCCCGAGCGCTACCAGCAGTACCTGCTGCATGCCGACGCATTGGGGCGCTTTTCGGTCGTGAGTTTTGTGTGGGGCCCCGGCCAGGCCACGCCCATTCATGACCACACCGTGTGGGGCCTGATCGGCATGCTGCGCGGTGCCGAGGATTCGCAGGCCTATGCCCGCACGCCCGACGGCCGCTGGGCACCGCAGGGCGCGCCCGTGCGGCTGCAGCCGGGCCAGGTGGAGGCCGTCTCGCCCAACGACCCTGCCATAGGCGATGTGCACCGCGTAAGCAACGCGTGGGAGGGCCACACCTCCATCAGCATCCACGTGTACGGCGCCAACATTGGCGCGGTGCAGCGCAGCGTGTACCTGGAGGACGGCACGCGCAAGCCGTTCATCTCGGGCTACAGCAACAGCACCCTGCCCAATCTCTGGGACCTGTCCAAAAACCCTGCACCGGCTGCCTGAAGCCGATCCGACCCAACACCAAGACCATGACCGCTCCCGCCCTGCCCCAGACTTCGTTCCACCAGGTTCGCGAGGCCCTGCTCGCCCGCCAGGAAATCGCCTTGCTCGACGTGCGCGAGGAAGACCCGTTTGCCCAGAGCCACCCGCTGTTCGCCGCCAACCTGCCCGCCGGCAAGATCGAGCTGGATGCGTGGACGCGCATTCCGCGCCGCGACACCTTCATCGTGGTGTACGACAACGGCGAAGGCCTGGCCGAGCCCGCCGCGCGCAAGCTGCAGCAGCTGGGCTACACGCAGGTGACGCTGCTGACCGGTGGCCTGCAGGGCTGGCGCGATGCGGGCGGCGAGCTGTTCATCGACGTGAACGTGCCCAGCAAATCGTTTGGCGAGCTGGTGGAGGCCGAGCGCCACACGCCCTCGCTGGCGGCCGAAGAGGTGCAGGCGCTCATCAACGCCCAGGCCGATGTCGTGGTGCTGGATGCGCGCCGGTATGACGAGTACCACACCATGAACATCCCCACCGGCGTGAGCGTGCCCGGCGCGGAGCTGGTTCTGCGCGCGCAGGCACTGGCGCCCAACCCGGCCACGCAGATCATCGTGAACTGCGCGGGCCGCACGCGCAGCATCATCGGCACGCAGTCGCTGGTGAACGCGGGCATCCCCAACCCGGTGGCGGCCTTGCGCAACGGCACCATCGGCTGGCTGCTGGCCGGCCAGACGCTGGAGCGCGGCGCCACCCGCCGCTTTGAACCCGCCGTGCATGCCGACCGCGAGCGCGCGCCCCAGCAGGCGCGCAGCGTGGCCGACCGCGCGGGCGTACAGCGCGCCACCCGCGCCGACCTGGCGCGCTTTGCGGCCGAGGCGCAGCGCACCACCTACCTGCTGGATGTGCGCACGCCCGAAGAATTTGCCGCAGGCCACCTGCCCGGCTTTCGCAACACGCCCGGCGGCCAGCTGGTGCAGGAGACCGATCACACCGCCGCCGTGCGTGGCGCGCGCATCGTGCTGGTGGATGACGACGGGGTGCGCGCGAACATGAGTGCATCGTGGCTGGCGCAGATGGGATGGGACGTGTGGGTGCTGGACGACGCGCCCGCCGCCGACTTCAGCGAGACCGGCGCCGTGGCCAACACCGTGCCCGAGCCCGAAGGCCCCATTGCCTGGGTCACGCCCGCACAACTGGCGGCCTGGCTGAACGAAGAAAGCAAACAGCGCCCCGGCCACACCGCCGTGCTGGACCTGACCACCAGCGCCAACTACGTGCAGCGCCACATCCCCGGCGCGTGGTTCGTGATCCGCTCGCAACTGGCGCAGGCCGTGGCCAGCATTCCCAAGGCGCAGCGTTATGTGCTGACCTGCGGCAGCAGCCTGCTGGCACGCTATGCCGCGCAGGACCTGGCCCGCCTGACGGGTGGCGCCGAGGTGGTGGTGCTGGAGGGTGGCACGCTGGACTGGATCGCCCAGGGCCTGCCGCTGGAGCATGGCGAGACGCGCCTGGCCTCGCCGCGCATCGACCGCTACCGCCGCCCGTACGAAGGCACCGACAGCCCGCGCGAGGCGATGCAGGCCTACCTGGACTGGGAGTTCGGGCTGGTGGAGCAACTGGGGCGCGACGGCACCCACGGGTTCCGGGTGATCTGATCCACTATCGATTTAATAGCTGCCAGCGCATGATTCACTAGCGCTACCGGCTGATTTCGCTACAAACCTTCTTCTGGGGCGCCCCAGGGGTGCTTACAACGCCTCGTACCGCCACGACACGTTCATCGCCAGCACCTCGCCCTGCGCCAACCTGCGCAGGCCGGGCTGGCCCGGCTGGTGGAAGGCATCGATGGGCTGGGTGATGGGCTCAAAGCAGAACGCCGGGCCCTGTGGCGGGCGGTACACCAGGCAGTAGTGGTGGGCCGCGCCGCCGTCCTTGTCAAAGTCCGGCATATGGGCGGTGAGGCGCAGCCTGCGCTCGGGCCAGTCGATCTGCGCCGTGCCGCCCCAGCCGGTGTAGGCGTTGTCGATCAGGCCCCCATGTGCGGGGGCGCCTGCATTCAAGTCCCAGCCAGGCGGAAACTGCTGCGTGTGCTCCGTGGGCAAAGGGTCGTCGCCGCACAGCCACACGCCTTGCACCGGCGCCGTGATGCGCGTGCGGGGCGTGCGCGGAAACCAGGGGTGCAGGCCCAGGCCGTAGGGCAGCGGCTGCTCGCCCAGGTGCCGCACCTGCACCGACTGGTCCAGGCCGCCCTCCACCAGGCGGAAGGTCTGCACGCATTCGTACTCGTAGGGGTTGCCGTCAAAGCGCTCGGAGCGCAGCTGCATCTGCAACGTGTCGGGCGCGGGCTGGGTCAGCTGCCAGGGCTGCAGCCACCCGTCGCCGTGGATGGGATAAGGCTCGCCCACGCGGTTGGGACGGATGGGGTGGAACTGCCCCGCCTGCTCAAACCCGCCGCCGCTGATGCGGTTGGACCAGGGCACCATGGCAAAGGATGCAAGCTGGTACAGGTCGGGCGTGGCGCCATCCCACGGCCGCCACAGGTCGATGCGTGCATCAGCCTCTTGCGGGTCGTCGACCTGCCAGGCCGCCACGCTGCCGCCCAGTGTGGGCACCAGGCCCAGGTGCTGCCCCGCGTGGTGCAGCCAGACGATGGGGTGGGATGAAGAGGCCTCGGTCATGGGCGGTGTGCTTTCTGCGGGATGGAGAAAAAAGGAGGCGGAGCCATGGGCCTCGCTGCTGCGCGCGCGGCCGGCATCAGCCGCCAAACAGATGCGCGGGCAGGCCGGGCGTGCTGATGTCCACGGCAAACAGTGCCCCGGCCAGCGGCTCGGCCGCGAGCTGCTCGGGCGTGAGACCGGTGCGGGCCGAGGTGATGTACAGCGTGCACAGGTCCGCACCGCCAAAGGCGCAGTTGGTGACCTGGCTCACGGGCAGCGGGATACGGGCCAGCTCGTCGGCCGTGTCGGCGTCGTGGCAGGTGACGCAGCCGCCACCCCAGTGCGCAACCCACAGGCGGCCCTGCGCATCGGTGGTCATGCCGTCGGGCACGCCGTCAGCCGCGGGCCAGCGCTTCCACAAGGTCTTGTCGCTCACGGTACCGGTGGCCGGGTCGCAGCGGTAGCGGTAGGTGGTGCCCTGCACCGTGTCGTTGAAAAACATGGCCGGGCCCTGCGCGGTGGTGGCCCAGGTGGGGCCGTTGGTCACGGCAAAACCATCGTCGTGCCGCACGCAGTGGCCGCTGGCGGTGTAGGTGTAGAGCGCGCCTGTGGGGGCCTCGCACGCAAAGTCCATGCTGCCGCCCCAGAAGCGGCCCTGCGCGTCGCATTTGCCGTCGTTGAACCGGTTGCCAGTGCGCTCTGGCTCGGGCTGGTGCAGGTAGCGCGGGGCGATGTCAGCAGCGGGGTCGAACAGTGCAAAACCCCGGCGCAGGGTGACGATGAAGCCCGGGGCGTGCGCGCGTTCGGCAATGGCAGAAATCTCTTCGTCAAACGTCCAGCGCTGGTGGGCGCTGGTGGCCGGGTCCCAGCGGTGCAGCTCGCGCTGCAGGATGTCCACCCAGTACACGGCCTGCTCGCGCACCGACCACATCACGCCCTCGCCCAGTGCGTTGCCCAGTGCGACCACGCAGCGCAGGGCGCCGGTTGTTGTTGGAGCAGAGGCGGACGCGCCGCTGGACGGTGGGATGGGGGTATCCAGCGAAGGGCGCACGTTGGTTGTCTCCGGTCGTTTTTTTGCATCGGCCTGCCGCCAGGCACTTGACGAGCGGCATCTTATCAACGCCAATTGATGCTTGAAATGAATTTTTTTGCCATTGATTGATTGCAATATTGATATGACACAGCTTTTTACCCCCTCCTCTTCGTCGACCGACGCCACAGGCGCCCCCCAGGGCCTGGCGAAATTCCCCAGCCTGCAAGGCCGCGCCGTGTTTGTGACGGGCGGCGGCAGCGGCATTGGCGCGGCCATCGTGGCGGCGTTTGCCGAGCAAGGTGCCCGCGTGGCGTTTGTGGACGTGGCGCGCAACGCGAGTGAAGCCCTGGCCCAGCACATTGCCGACGCAGGCCTGCCCCGCCCCTGGTGGCGTGTGTGTGATGTGCGCGATGTGAACGCCCTGCAAGCCTGCGTGGCCGAAGCGGCGGCCGAGCTGGGCAGCGACTTTGCAGTGCTGGTGAACAACGTGGCCAGCGATGACCGGCACACGCTGGAGTCCGTGACGCCCGAGTACTACGACGAGCGCATGGCCATCAACGAGCGCCCCGCCTTCTTCGCCATCCAGGCCGTGGTGCCCGGCATGCGCAGGCTGGGCGCGGGCTCGGTGATCAACCTGGGCTCCACGGGCTGGCAGGGCAAGGGCACGGGCTACCCCTGCTATGCGATTGCCAAGTCGTCGGTGAACGGCCTCACGCGCGGGCTGGCCAAGACGCTGGGGCAGGACCGGATCCGCATCAACACGGTGTCGCCGGGGTGGGTGATGACGGAGCGGCAGATCAAACTGTGGCTGGACGCCGAGGGCGAGAAGGAGCTGGCGCGCAACCAGTGTTTGCCGGACAAGCTGCGGCCGCATGACATTGCGCGGATGGTGTTGTTTTTGGCGTCGGACGATGCGGCGATGTGTACGGCTCAGGAGTTCAAGGTGGATGCGGGGTGGGTTTGAATTTTTTAGGTCTTTTTGGGCTCTGGCTCTTATGCAGTAAGCGCTGGTAGCTATTGTTTTTGTAGTTTTTGAGTGTGGGTGCTGGTCTGGCGGCGTGCTCGGGTTGGGGACGAAGGCCGGGAGTCGCCCGGCGTGCGAGTAACTTTCTTTCGCGTCGCCGAAAGAAAGTCACCAAAGAAAGGGCGACCCTACTGCGCGCGTCCCTTCGCTGCGCTACGGGCAACCTGCGATGCTCGCACAGAGGGTGCGCCGCAGAACTCACTGCGCGCTACGCGCTCCGTTCAAACAACTGCGGCAAGTCAGTGCACGAAGTGCGTGTGTCCTTCGGCACACGCACGCACCCCCTGCCCTGCGCTTCTCGGCACGCGCAGAAGGGAACCCAAAAACGGACATCCACTCGGGCCATTGCTTCGCTGCGCTGCGCTCGGCCCCGTCTCGCGGGCGCAAGCGCCACGCGCTGCGCAGGCGGGGCCGAGCGCAGCGATGGCCCGTGTGGCTGTTTGGATGTTCGGCTCCCCACCCCTGCTGGCTGCGCCTGCGGCGGGGCGGTTGCGGGGTGGCATGGGCGTCGGAGCGCCCATGCTTCGTGAACTGACTCGCCGCAGTTGTCCGAACGGAGCTGCGAAGCAGCGCAGTGAGTTCTGCGGCGCACCCCGCAACCGCCCCGCCGCAGGTTTGCCCCTTCGCAACGCGAAGGGGTCGCAGACTGGGGGTCGCCTTTCTTTTGGGTACTTTTCTTTGGCGAAGCAAAGAAAAGTACCTCGCCCGCCGGGGCGACTCCCGGCCTCCGCCTTCAACAAAGGCATGCCACCCAATCAGCGCACAAGAACCAACACTACAAAATCAATAGCTACCAGCCCATATCCCACTAGCGCATCTAGCCAACAACAACCCAAACCATCAATCCCCCACCTCCAACCGCCTCCCGTACTGCACCAGGCTCGTCTGCTTCAACGCCTTCATCATCACCTTCGCCGCCGGCGACAACAGCCGGTCCGACCGCGTGATGATTCCGAACGCATCCATATGGCACGGCATCGCCAGCGGCAACACCGTCACGATCCCATGCGCCGCGTAATAGCGCGCCACATCCTCCGCCACCACCGCAATCATGTCGCTCTGCTGCAGCATGCGCGTGATGAACAACAGCGCCGATGTCTCCACCGTGTGCAGCGGCGGCGCCAGCCCGTCCTGCTGGAACATCAGGTCAAACCGGTGCCGCAGCACGCTGCCCGCCGGCGGCACGATCCAGCTGGCCGACACCACATCGCGCAGCGTCAGCCCGGTCATGCTCGACAGCGGGTGGCCCGGGCGCGTCATGGCGCAGACCAGCTCCTCCGTCAGCGACTCATAGCGCAGGTTCTCCTTGTCGTGCTCCTCGTAGAGGCGGCCCACCACGATGTCGAGCTTGCCCTGCTCCAGCCGCTCCAGCAGCACGGGGCTGGTTTCGATGTCGAGCGAAATGCGCAGGCTGGGGTGCTCCTGCTTGACCTGCGCCACGGCGGCGGGCAGCAGACTCAGGCCGGGTGAAGTGATGGCGCCGATGCCCACCTGGCCGTAGTGCCCGCGCTTGAGCGCACCGATCTCGTCGTGCGCCTGGTTCAGGTTGGCCAACGCCATGCGCGCGTGGCGGATCATCGTTTCGCCGTACCAGGTGGGGCGCATGCCGCGTGGCAGGCGGTCAAACAGCGACACCTCCAGCACATCCTCCAGGTCCTTGAGCAGCTTGGAGGCGGCCGGCTGGGTCATGCTGAGCACCTGGGCGGCGCGGTGGATGTTGCCCTCTTCGGCCAGAGCCACCAGCAGCAGAAGCTGGCGCGTCTTGAGGCGGGCGCGAATGAACCAGTGGTTGTAGGTGCTCATGGAGGGGACGACGAGAAAAGGGAGGGGTTTTCCAGAATGCAAAGAACGATATGTATTTTGTCTAAAAAACGATTGGATTGATATCAAAACCTTCCATAGACTTCGCCGCAACTGCAACAAAGGCCTCTCTCCATGAAGCTCGGCGACCTCCAGCTCAGCCCCCGGCACCTGATCAACGGCCGGTGGGAAATCGGCACCACCACCGGCATCAGCACCAACCCGTCGGACACCCGCGAGGTGGTGGCCGAATACGCCCGCGCCGACCGCAACCAGACCGAGCTGGCTGTGCGCGCTGCGGCCGACGCCCTGCCCACCTGGAGCCAGAGCACGCCCCAACGCCGCGCCGACGTGCTGGACATGATCGGCAGCGAGCTGCTGGCACGCAAGGACGAGCTGGGCGCACTGCTGGCCCGTGAAGAAGGCAAGACGCTGCCCGAAGGCATCGCCGAAGTGGCGCGCAGCGGGCAGATCTTCAAGTTTTTTGCGGGCGAGGCGCTGCGCATTCAGGGCGAGCTGCTGGCCTCCGTGCGCCAGGGCGTGCAGGTGGACGTGACCCGCGAGCCCGTGGGCGTGGTGGGCATCATCGCGCCGTGGAACTTCCCGTTCGCCATCCCGGCCTGGAAGATCGCCCCGGCCCTGGCCTACGGCAACACCGTGGTGTTCAAGCCCGCCGAGCTGGTGCCCGCCTGTGGCTGGGCGCTGGCCGAAATCATCAGCCGCAGCGGCCTGCCCGCCGGTGCCTTCAACCTCGTCATGGGCAGCGGCCGCGAGGTGGGCCAGACGCTGGTGGACCACCCGCTGGTCAACGCGCTGAGCTTCACCGGATCAATCGCCACGGGCGACCGCATCCTGCGCGCGGCCTCAGCACGGCGCGCCAAGGTGCAGCTGGAGATGGGCGGCAAGAACCCGCTCATCGTGCTGGCCGACGCCGACCTGGACCAGGCGGTGGACTGCGCGCTGCAGGGCTCGTATTTCTCCACCGGTCAACGCTGCACCGCATCGAGCCGCCTCATCGTGGAGGCCGAGGTGCACGACGCCTTTGTGGCGCGCCTGCGCAACCGGCTGGCCAGCCTGAAGGTGGGCCACGCGCTGGAGCGCGGCACCGAGATGGGCCCGGTGGTGGATGACAACCAGCTGGCACAAAACCTGGACTACATCGACATTGCGAAGAGCGAGGGAGCGGAGCATGTCTGGGGTGGCGAGCGCCTGGAGCGCCCCACCCCAGGCCATTACATGAGCCCAGCCCTCTTCCTGGCCCGCCCCGAGCACCGCGTGGCGCGCGAGGAAATCTTTGGCCCCGTGGCCTGCGTGCTGCGGGCCGACGACTACGAGCACGCACTGGCCTTGGCCAACGACACGCCCTTTGGCCTGTGTGCGGGCATCTGCACCACGTCGCTCAAGCGCGCCATGCACTTCAAGCGCCACGCTGCCGTGGGCATGACCATGGTGAACCTGCCCACGGCGGGCGTGGACTTCCATGTGCCGTTTGGCGGCCGCAAGGAATCGAGCTACGGCGCCCGCGAGCAGGGGCGCTACGCCGCCGAGTTCTACACCACCGTCAAGACCGGCTACATGTTGGCTTGAGCCCTGCCCTTTTCGAGCGTTCCTTCTTTCCATCCCGCAACCATCGTCAACCAACCATTACAGACAGGAGACAAGATGATGAAAATGAACCGCCGCACCGTTGCTGCCGCCTTGGCCAGCGTGCCCGTGGCCGCCTTGCTGCCCGGCGCCGCCTGGGCGCAAAAGCCCCTCGTGCTGGGCTTCAGCCAGGTGGGGGCCGAGAGCGAATGGCGCACCGCCAACACCGAGTCCATCAAGTCGGCCGCCAAGGAGGCAGGCATCGAGCTGAAGTTCTCGGACGCGCAGCAAAAGCAGGAGAACCAGATCAAGGCCATCCGATCGTTCATCGCGCAGAAGGTGGACGTGATTGCGTTCTCGCCCGTGGTGGAGTCGGGCTGGGAACCCGTGCTGCGCGAGGCCAAGGCCGCCAAGATTCCCGTGGTGCTGACCGACCGCGCAGTGAACACCAAGGACACGTCGCTATACGTGACCTTCATGGGCTCGGACTTTGTGGAAGAAGGCCGCAAGGCCGGCCGCTGGCTGGTGGAGAAGATGAAGGACCAGAAGGGCGAGGTCAACATCGTCGAGCTGCAAGGCACAGTGGGCTCCGCCCCCGCCATCGACCGCAAGAAGGGCTTTGAAGAAGTCATCAAGGCCGACTCCAAGTTCAAGATCATCCGCAGCCAGACCGGCGACTTCACCCGTGCCAAGGGCAAGGAAGTGATGGAAGCCTTCCTGAAGGCCGAGGGCAAGAAGATCAATGTGCTGTACGCGCACAACGACGACATGGCGATTGGCGCCATCCAGGCCATCGAAGAGGCCGGCATGAAGCCTGCCAAGGACATCGTGATCATCTCCATCGACGCCGTGAAGGGCGCCTTCGAAGCCATGATCGCCGGCAAGCTCAACGTGAGCGTGGAATGCAGCCCCCTGCTGGGCCCGCAGCTGATGAGCGCTGTGAAGGACATCAAGGCAGGCAAGGCGGTACCCAAGCGCATCGTGACGGAAGAAGGCATCTTCCCGATGGAAGTGGCGGCGAAGGAAATGCCGAACAGGAAGTATTAACCCCCTGAGGCGCTGCGCGCCTTCCCCCTTTCTCTCGCATCGCTGCGCGATGCGGGAAGGGGGACGCCACCGGCCCGGCGGGACGGCCCTTGGGCGGTGGCTCTGGCACTGGGCCGCGACAGTTTCGTAAGGCCGTGACGCATCCAAGCGGCAATCAAATCAAAACAACATCAGGAGACAGACTCAAATGAAGCGTGCAATTTTCAAGGCCGTGTTGGCCACCGTGGCACTGGCTGCCATTGGCGCCACGTCCGTGGCATCGGCCCAGGACAAGGGCACCATCGGCATCTCGATGCCCACCAAGTCCTCGGCGCGCTGGATTGCCGATGGCGACAACATGGTCAAGGTGCTCAAGGACCGGGGCTACAAGACCGACCTGCAGTACGCCGAAGACGACATCCCCAACCAGCTCGCGCAGATCGAGAACATGATCACCAAGGGTGCCAAGGTGCTGGTGATCGCGTCGATTGACGGCACCACGCTGTCCAAGGCGCTGCAAAACGCGGCCGACAAGGGCGTGAAGGTCATTGCGTACGACCGTCTCATCAAGGGCTCGAAGAACGTGGACTACTACGCCACGTTCGACAACTTCCAGGTGGGTGTGCTGCAGGCCACCTCCATCGTGGACAAGCTGGGCCTCAAGCAAGGCAAGGGCCCGTTCAACATTGAACTGTTCGGCGGCTCGCCGGACGACAACAACGCCTTCTTCTTCTACGACGGCGCCATGAGCGTGCTGCAGCCCTACATCGACAGCGGCAAGCTGGTGGTGCGCAGCAAGCAGACCGGCATGAACAAGGTGGGCACGCTGCGCTGGGATGGCTCGGTGGCCCAGGCGCGCATGGACAACCTGCTGTCGGCCTACTACGGCAAGGACAAGGTGCATGCGGTGCTGTCGCCCTATGACGGCATCTCCATCGGCATCCTGTCCTCCCTCAAGGGCGTGGGCTACTGCACCGCCCAGCAGCCCTGCCCTGTGGTCAGCGGCCAGGACGCTGAGGTGCCTTCCATCAAGTCCATCCTCAAGGGTGAGCAGTCTTCCACCGTGTTCAAGGACACCCGCGAGCTGGCCAAGGTGGCCGCCAACATGGTGGACGCCGTACTGACGGGCAAGCAGCCCGAGATCAACGACACCAAGACCTACAACAACGGCGTGAAGGTGGTGCCCTCGTACCTACTCAAGCCCGTGTCGGTGGACGTATCCAACTGGAACACGGTGCTGGTGGGCAGTGGGTACTACAAAGAGTCCCAAATCAAGTGAGCACGAGCGGCTTCTGCATGTAGAGCCGCCGCCTGCGAATGCCTCTGGGGCAGCGCAGGCGGCCTGCAACCGGGATGGGGCCAGAGGCCCCACCAACAGACTGAGAGACCATGCTTCTTGAAATGCGGAACATCCGCAAAACCTTCCCCGGCGTGGTGGCGCTGAACCAGGTCAACCTGCAGGTGCAGGCCGGGGAGATCCATGCCATCGTCGGCGAAAACGGAGCGGGCAAATCCACGCTGATGAAGGTGCTGTCGGGTGTGTACCCACACGGCAGCTACAGCGGCCAGATCCTGTTCGACGGGCAGGAGCGCGAATTTGCGGGCATCCGCGACAGCGAGCACCTGGGCATCATCATCATTCACCAGGAGCTGGCGCTGGTGCCGCTGCTGTCGATTGCCGAGAACATCTTCCTTGGCAACGAAACCGCGCGGCACGGCGTCATCGACTGGATGGCCGCACACAGCCGCGCACAGGCGCTGCTGCACAAGGTGGGCCTGCGCGAGTCGCCTGACACACCGGTGGGCCAGCTGGGTGTGGGCAAGCAGCAGCTGGTGGAAATTGCCAAGGCGCTGTCGCGCAAGGTGCGCCTGCTGATCCTGGACGAGCCCACAGCCAGCCTGAACGAGAACGACAGCCAGGCCCTGCTGGACCTGCTGCTGGAGCTGAAAGCCCAGGGCATTACCTGCATCCTGATCTCGCACAAGCTCAACGAAATCTCGCGCGTGGCCGATGCCATCACCGTGCTGCGCGATGGCAGCACCGTGCAGATGCTGGACTGCCGCGAGGGCCCGGTGAGCGAAGACCGCGTGATCCAGGCCATGGTGGGCCGCGAGATGAGCGACCGCTACCCCCAGCGCCAGCCGCAAGTGGGTGACATTGTTTTTGAGGTGCGCAACTGGCGCGCCCACCACCCGCAGCGCAGCGACCGCGAGCACCTCAAGGGCATCGACCTGAATGTGCGGCGCGGCGAGATTGTGGGCATTGCGGGCCTGATGGGCGCAGGCCGCACCGAGCTGGCCATGAGCATCTTCGGCCGCTCGTGGGGCCAGCGCATTAGCGGCGAAGTGCGGCTGCACGGCCAGCCCATCGACGTGAGCACGGTGGAAAAGGCCGTACGCCACGGCCTGGCCTATGTGACCGAAGACCGCAAGGGCAATGGCCTGGTGCTGAACGAAGACATCCAGTTCAACACCTCGCTGGCCAACCTGCCGGGCGTGTCGTTCGCCAGCGTGATCGACAGCGGCCAGGAACACCGCGTGGCACAGGACTACCGCGAGAAGCTGCGCATCCGCTGCTCGGGCGTGGACCAGAAGACGCTGAACCTCTCGGGCGGCAACCAGCAAAAAGTGGTGCTGAGCAAATGGCTGTTCACCAGCCCCGAAGTGCTCATCCTCGACGAGCCCACGCGCGGCATCGACGTGGGCGCCAAGTACGAGATCTACACCCTCATCGCCCAGCTGGCGGCCGAGGGCAAATGCGTGATCGTGATCTCCTCCGAAATGCCCGAGCTGCTGGGCATCACGGACCGCATCTATGTGATGAACGAAGGCCGCTTTGTGGCCGAGATGCCAACTTCAGACGCCTCGCAAGAAAAGATCATGCGAGCGATTGTGAAAGCCAGTTGATATGAGCCAGACCACCCATCCCCCCGCCAGCACGCTGGCCGACGGCAGCACGACAGCAGCGGCGCGGCACGACAAATCGCTGTTGCAGCACCTGCAGCACAACCTGCGCGAATACGGCATGTTGATCACGCTGGTGGCCATCATGGGCTTCTTCCAGTACATGACCGAGGGCACGCTGATGCAGCCCTTGAACCTGACCAATCTGGTGCTGCAGAACAGCTACATCGTCATCATGGCGCTGGGCATGCTGCTGGTCATCGTGGCCGGGCACATCGACCTGTCGGTGGGCTCGGTGTGTGGCTTCATCGGCGCACTGGCTGCGGTGCTGATGGTCGAATACAACTGGCACTTTGTGCCCGCCACGCTGGTGTGCCTGCTCTGCGGCGGACTCATTGGCGCCATTCAAGGCAGCTTTGTGGCGTTCTCGCGCATTCCGTCGTTCATCGTCACGCTGGCGGGCATGCTGGTGTTCAAGGGACTGGCGCTGGCGCTGCTGGCGGGGCAGTCGGTGGGGCCGTTCCCCTCGACATTCCAGATGCTCAGCTCTGGTTTTATCCCCGACCTGTTCAGCGTGGAAGGCCTGCGCCTGACCTCACTGCTGCTGGGCGCGGCCGTAGCCGCAGCCCTGGCCGTGGGTGGCCTGCGCCAGCGCGCCAACCGCCTGCGCCATGGCGTGCAGACGGAGCCTGCGGGTCTGTTCATCGCCCGCACCGTGGTGTTTGGTGGGCTGCTGGTGTACTTCAGCTACCTGCTCGCCTCGTACAAGGGCCTGCCCAACGTGCTCATCGTGATGGCGCTGCTGATCGTGCTGTTCGACTTTGTCACCAGCCGCACCACCGTCGGCCGCCGCATCTATGCCATGGGCGGCAACGAGAAGGCGGCCAAGCTCTCGGGCATCAAGACCGAGCGGCTCACGCTGTATGCCTTCATCAACATGGGCGTGTTGGCGGCCCTGGCCGGGCTGGTGTTTGCGGCGCGGCTCAACACCGCCACGCCCAAGGCGGGCCTGGGTTTTGAGCTGGACGTGATTGCAGCCTGCTTCATCGGCGGCGCATCGGCATCGGGCGGCGTGGGCAAGGTGATGGGCGCGGTCATCGGCGCCTTTGTGATGGGCGTGATGAACAACGGCATGTCCATCCTGGGCATCGGCATTGACTACCAGCAGGTCATCAAGGGTGTGGTGCTGCTGGCCGCCGTGCTGGTGGACGTTTACAACAAGAACAAAGCGTGATGCCCCCCATGGACGCGTCCACCGCTCACGCCCCCGCTGCCGCGCCGGTGCTGCAGCTTTCGGGCATCCACAAGCAGTTTGCGGGCATCACCGTGCTGCGCGATGTGCAGCTCAACCTCTACCCTGGCGAGATCCATGCGCTGATGGGACAGAACGGTGCGGGCAAGTCCACCCTGATCAAGGTGCTGACAGGCGTGCTGGAGGCCAGCGGCGGCCAGATGCGGCTGGGCGGAGCAGCGGTGTGGCCGGACTCGCCGCTGGCGGCGCAGCGCCTGGGCATCAGCACCGTGTACCAGGAGGTCAACCTCTGCCCCAACCTCTCGGTGGCCGAGAACATCTTTGCGGGCCGCTACCCGCGCTGCGGCATCGCGCAGGGCTTCCGCATCGACTGGGCCACGCTGCACCAGCGCGCCCGCGATCTGGTGGCGCGCATCGGTCTGCAGATCGACGTGACGCGCCTGCTGTCGGACTACCCGGTGGCCGTACAGCAGCTGGTGGCGATTGCGCGTGCACTCAGCATCGAATCGCGCGTGCTGATTCTGGACGAACCCACCTCCAGCCTGGACGACGACGAAGTGCAAAAGCTCTTTGAGGTGCTGCGGCGCCTGCGCAGCGAGGGCCTGTCCATCGTCTTTGTGACGCACTTTTTGAACCAGGTGTATGCCGTGTCCGACCGCATCACCGTGCTGCGCAACGGCAGCTGGGTGGGCGAGTGGCTGGCCAAAGACCTGGGGCCGCAGGCACTGATCGCGGCCATGCTGGGGCGCGACCTGGCCGCTGCATCGGAGCAACCCGCACCAGCGCCCGCCGTGGACAGCCGTCAAGCTACGCTGCTGCAAACCGAGGGCCTGGGGCAAGACACGCAACTGCAGCCGCTGGACCTGCAGATCCGTGCCGGCGAGGTAGTCGGCCTGGCGGGGCTGCTGGGCTCGGGCCGCACCGAGCTGGCGCGCCTGCTGTTCGGCCTGGAGCAGCCCGACCGGGGCGCACTGCGCATCGACGGGCAGGTGGCGAAGTTTGCCAACCCCATGGATGCGATCCGCCATGGCCTGGCCCTCTGCCCCGAAGAGCGCAAGACCGACGGCATCGTGGCCGAGCTGTCGGTGCGCGAGAACATTGCGCTGGCGCTGCAGGCCCGCATGGGCGTGGGCCAATTCCTCTCGCGCGCCGAGCAAACGGCGCTGGCCGAGCGCTATGTGAAGCTGCTGGGTATCAAGACCGAGACGGTGGACAAGCCCATCGGCCTGCTATCGGGTGGCAACCAGCAGAAGGCGATCCTCGCGCGCTGGATGGCCATCGAGCCGCGCCTGCTGATCCTGGACGAACCCACGCGCGGCATCGACGTGGCCGCCAAGCAGGAAATCATGGACCAGATCCTGCGCCTGGCCCAGGGCGGCATGGCCGTGCTGTTCATCTCTTCCGAAATGAGCGAGGTGGTGCGCGTGGCGCACCGCATCGTGGTGCTCCGCGACCGCCACAAGGTGGGTGAGCTGCCTGCGGGCAGCAGCGAAGACGCCGTTTACGACCTGATTGCTGCCGAACATGCTTGAACGTTCCCCTTCCCTTTTGGTGGTGCTGCTGCGCCACCGCCTGGCCTGGCCCCTGATCACGCTGGCACTGCTGCTCATCGTGAACACGGTGTTCAACAGCAGCTTCCTACACATCGAATGGCGCGACGGCCACCTGTACGGCAGCCTCATCGACATCCTGAACCGCGCCGCACCGCTGGTGCTGGTGTCGCTGGGCATGACGCTGGTGATTGCGACGCGCGGCATCGATATTTCGGTGGGCGCGACGGTGGCCATTGCAGCGGCCGTGGCCGCGTGGCTGATTGGCGGCTCGGTGTCGGGCACCGAGAGCCGGTTTCCACTGCCCGTCGCCATCCTGGGCGCCATCGGCGTGGCACTGCTGTGCGGATTGTGGAATGGCGTACTGGTGGCCAAGGTGGGCATGCAGCCCATCATTGCCACACTGATCCTCATGGTGGCGGGCCGGGGCATTGCCCAGCTCATCACCGACGGGCAGATCATCACCATCTACTACACGCCCTACTTCTTCATGGGCGGTGGGTACCTGGCAGGGCTGCCGTTCTCTGTGTTCGTAGTGGCCGCAGTCTTCGTGGTGCTGTACCTCGCCATCACGCGCACGGCGCTGGGCCTGTTCATCCAGGCAGTGGGCATCAACCCCACGGCGGCGCGGGTGGCGGGTGTGCAGGCGGGGAGGCTTATCGTGGCGGCCTATGTGTTCTGCGGCGTGTGCGCGGGCATTGCGGGGCTGCTGATCAGCTCCAACGTGAAGAGCGCGGATGGCAACAACGCTGGGCAGCTGCTGGAGCTGGACGCCATTCTGGCCGTCACGCTGGGTGGCACCGCCCTCACCGGAGGCCGCTTCAGCCTGGTGGGCAGCGTGATTGGCGCACTCATCATCCAGACGCTGACCTACGCCATCTACTCCCTGGGCGTGCCGCCCGAGATCAACCTGGTGGTGAAGGCCGTGGTGGTGTTCATCGTGATGCTGCTGCAGTCGCCCGAGTTCCGGGTGCAAGTGGGCGCCCTGGCACGCCGCCCCGGCGCGGGAGCTTTGCCATGAGCGCCGTACCCAAAACCGCAGGCTTCGGCACCGTGAGCTCTCCTGTCCCACAGGCCGCCGCTGCGCACGCGCGGTTCAACCCCAAGTACCTGCCGCTGGCCGCCACCATTTCGCTGTTCGTGGCCATGGCCACGCTGGGCTCGGTGCTGTACACCGGGTTCTTTTCGGCTCAGGTGTTCCTCAACCTGCTGATCGACAACGCCTTCCTCATCATCGTGGCGGTGGGCATGACGTTCGTGATCCTGTCGGGCGGGATCGACCTCTCGGTGGGATCGGTGGTGGCGCTGACCACCATGGTGCTGGCCGCGCTGGTGGAACACCGGGGTTGGAACCCGATAGTCGCCATCCCGCTGGTGCTGCTGATGGGCACGGCATTTGGCGCGTTCATGGGTTTCCTCATCGAGCGCTTTCGGCTGCAGCCCTTCATCGTCACGCTGGCCGGCATGTTCCTGGCGCGGGGGCTGTGCTACCTCATCAGCATCGATTCCATCAGCATCACACACGAAGGCTATTCAGAGCTGGCCCAGTGGCGCCTGCCTTTGTGGGAAGGCGCATCGCTCTCGCTGGGCGCACTCATCGCCATTGCCGTGCTACTGGTGGCCCTGTTTGTGGCGCACTGCACGCCGTTTGGCCGCAGCGTGTATGCGGTGGGCGGCAGCGAGCACTCGGCCGTGCTCATGGGCCTGCCGGTGCGCCGCACGCTCATTGGCGTCTACACGCTCTCGGGTTTTTGCTCGGCGCTGGCGGGCGTGGTGTTCACGTTCTACATGCTGTCGGGCTACGGCCTGCATGCCGTGGGCATGGAACTGGACGCAATTGCTGCCGTGGTCATTGGCGGAACGCTACTGACGGGTGGCGTGGGCTATGTGGCGGGCACGCTGTTTGGCGTGCTCATGCTCGGAATCATCCAGACCCTGATTTCCTTCGACGGCACGCTCAGCTCCTGGTGGACACGCATCGTCGTTGGTGTGCTGCTGTTCGCTTTCTGTCTGCTGCAGCGGCTGCTTTCGCGCCGGTCGGGCAAGGCCCGTTGACTCTTCATTTCTCCTCTTTCTCTCGCACCCCACCATGACCACCCCCAAGCGCAAACTCCGCTCCGCCGAATGGTTCGGCACGGCCGACAAGAACGGCTTCATGTACCGCAGCTGGATGAAGAACCAGGGCATCCCCGACCACGCGTTCGACGGCCGCCCCGTGATCGGCATCTGCAACACCTGGTCCGAGCTGACCCCGTGCAACGCCCACTTTCGCAAGATTGCCGAGCATGTGAAACGCGGCATTTACGAGGCGGGTGGCTTCCCGGTGGAGTTCCCGGTGTTCTCCAACGGCGAATCCAACCTGCGCCCCACGGCCATGCTCACGCGCAACCTGGCCAGCATGGATGTGGAAGAAGCCATTCGCGGCAACCCTATCGACGCCGTGGTGCTGCTGGTGGGCTGCGACAAGACCACACCGGCCCTGCTGATGGGTGCGGCCAGCTGCGATGTGCCAGCCATCGTGGTCACGGGCGGGCCCATGCTCAACGGCAAGCTCGACGGCAGGGACATCGGCTCGGGCACCGCCGTGTGGCGCCTGCACGAGTCGCTGAAGGCGGGCGAGATCAACGAACACCAGTTCTTTGCGGCTGAGGCAGGCATGTCACGCTCGGCGGGCACCTGCAACACCATGGGCACGGCCAGCACCATGGCCTGCATGGCCGAGTCGCTGGGCACTTCGCTGCCACACAACGCAGCCATCCCGGCCGTGGATTCGCGTCGCTATGTGCTGGCCCACATGTCGGGCAAACGGATCGTGGAAATGGCACACGAAGGGCTAACGCTCTCCAAAATCCTCACGCGCGAAGCCTTCGAGAACGCGATCCGCACCAATGCGGCCATCGGCGGATCGACCAATGCGGTGATCCACCTCAAGGCCATCGCGGGCCGCATCGGCGTGCAGCTGGACCTGGAGGACTGGACGCGCATTGGCCGTGGCACGCCCACGCTGGTGGACCTGCAGCCCTCGGGCCGCTTCCTGATGGAAGAGTTCTACTACGCGGGCGGCCTGCCTGCCGTGCTGCGCCGCCTGGGCGAGAACGGCCTGCTGCCCCACCCCAACGCCCTCACCGTCAACGGCAAGAGCCTGTGGGACAACGTGCGCGAAGCGCCCCAATACAACGACGAGGTGATCCGCCCGATCAACAACCCGCTGATTGCCGACGGTGGTATCTGCATCCTGCGCGGCAACCTGGCGCCGCGTGGCGCGGTGCTCAAGCCCTCCGCCGCCTCGCCCGAACTGCTCAAGCACCGGGGCCGCGCCGTGGTGTTCGAGAACCTGGAGCACTACAAGGAGCGCATCGTCGATGAAAACCTGGGCATCGACGCGAGCTGCGTGATGGTGCTCAAGAACTGCGGCCCCAAGGGCTACCCCGGCATGGCCGAGGTGGGCAACATGGGCCTGCCGCCCAAGCTGCTGCGCCAGGGCGTGAAGGACATGGTGCGCATCTCCGACGCCCGCATGAGCGGCACCGCCTACGGCACCGTGGTGCTGCATGTGGCGCCCGAGGCGGCAGCCGGTGGCCCGCTGGCTGCTGTGCGCGATGGCGACTTCATTGAGTTGGACTGCGAGAACGGCCGCCTGCACCTGGACATCAGCGACGAGGAACTGGCCGCACGCCTGGCCGCATTGGCTGGCACGGACAACGGCGGACGCGGCGGCTACCAGCGGCTGTATGTGGACCACGTACTGCAGGCGGACGATGGTTGCGACTTTGACTTCTTGGTCGGCTGCCGGGGGGCTGCTGTGCCCCGCCACTCGCATTGATGTGCCCCACTGAGGCGCTCGTCGCAGTCAAGCGCTACAGATTCAATAGCTACCAGCGCTTATTCAACTAGCGCTATAGGCATATTTCACTCAAATTCTTACCCGCGCCCGCCATGCCAGCCACCCATTCCCTCCAGAACCCTCGCTACCGCGGCATCTTCCCCGTGGTGCCCACTACGTTCCATGAAGACGGCCGCCTCGACCTCGACAGCCAGAAGCGCTGCCTCGACTTCATGATCGACGCCGGTGTGGATGGCGTCTGCATCCTGGCCAACTTCTCCGAGCAGTTCTCGCTGTCCGATGCCGAGCGCGAAGTCCTCACCCGCACATCGCTGGAGCACGTGGCGGGCCGCGTGCCGGTCATCGTCACCACCACCCACTACGGCACCCGCGTGTGCGCCGAGCGCAGCCGCGCCGCGCAGGACATGGGCGCGGCCATGGTGATGGTCATGCCGCCGTATCACGGTGCCACCTTCCGCGTGCCCGAGGCGCAGATCTACGAGTTCTATGCCCGTGTGTCCGACGCGATCCGCATTCCGATCATGGTGCAGGACGCACCCGCCAGCGGCACCGTGCTGTCCGCCCCCTTTCTCGCGCGCATGGCGCAGGAGATTGAAAACCTGGCCTACTTCAAGATCGAAGTGCCCGGCGCCGCCAGCAAGCTGCGCGAGCTGATCCGCCTGGGTGGAGACGCCATCGAAGGCCCGTGGGACGGCGAAGAGGCCATCACCCTGCTGGCCGACCTGGATGCGGGCGCCACGGGTGCGATGACGGGCGGCGCTTTCCCCGACGGCATTCGCCCCATCATCGAGGCGCACCGCCAGGGTGACATGGACCAGGCGTTTGCGCTCTACCAGCGCTGGTTGCCCCTCATCAACCACGAAAACCGCCAGGGCGGCATCCTCACGGCCAAGGCACTGATGAAGGAAGGCGGCGTGATCGCCTGCGAGTCGGGCCGCCACCCCTTCCCGACCATGCACCCTGAGGTGCGACGCGGCCTGATCGGCATCGCACGGCGGCTGGACCCGCTGGTGCTGCGCTGGGCACGCTAAACGGAGCACCCATGGCGCCTGTGCGTTATCTGGTGCCCGCTGAAGCGGGCCTCATCGCCTTGGACTGGGGCACCTCCGCGCTGCGCGCGTTCCGCATGGATGCGACCGGCACCGTGCAGGAGACCCGCCACCGCCCCTGGGGCATCATGAATCTGCCCCCAGCCGCCACCGGCGTGAACGACCCCGAGCCCGGCGCCGCGTTTGAACGCGCACTGCAAGACACCTGCGGCGACTGGCTGGCCGCCACACCCGGCCTGCCCCTGCTGGCCTGCGGCATGGTGGGCAGCGCCCAGGGCTGGCGCGAGGCCAAGTACCTGCCGACGCCCACCTCGCTCGATGCATTGGCGCGGGGCCTGGCGCTGGTGGCGCGGCGCGACGGCCCGCCGCTGCACATCGTGCCGGGCCTGTTGCAGCAGGGCGCGCTGCCCAACGTGATGCGCGGCGAAGAAACCCAGGTGCTGGGGGTGCTGGCAGGCCTTGCACTGCCTGCGGATGCGCCCGTGCTCATCGGCCTGCCCGGCACCCACAGCAAATGGGTGCTGGCACGCCGGGGCCGCATCGAGCAGTTCTACACCTTCATGACCGGCGAGGTGTTTGCCGCACTGCGCAGCCACACCATTCTGGGCAAGACCATGCAGGCTGCAGTTACACCCGACGACGATGCCTTTGCGCGCGGTCTGGAAGTGGCGCGGGGCAGCGACGCCACACTGGGTCTGCTCTCGCACATCTTCAGCACACGCACGCTGGGCTTGACAGGAACATTGGCGCCCACAGCCCAAGCGGATTACCTCTCGGGCCTGCTGATCGGGCACGAGGTGGCGAGCCTTGCACGCGCACAGGATCAAACCGCACCAACACCGCAAGCGCTGGTGCTGTGCGGCGAGCCCGACCTGTGCCGCCGCTACGCCATCGCGCTGCAGACCTGTGGCTTTGCCGCCCCCACCATCGCCACGCAAGCCACGGCCACCGGGCTGTGGCAGATCGCGCTGGCGGCAGGGCTGGTCGTTGCGCCCGCACCTTCCCCCTCACACCCCTTCACCGCCGGGAGCCTGGCTGCATGAACCCCATCGACAAAGCCCTGTTCCACATCCTGCAGCGCTGCGGGCTCATCGCCATCCTGCGCGGCGTGCAGCCGCACGAGGTGGTGGCCATCGGCCACGCGCTGTACGACGCAGGGTTTCGCATCATCGAAGTGCCGCTCAACTCGCCCGATCCGCTGGCCAGCATCCGCGCACTGCGCGATGCACTGCCCGCCGACTGCCTGGTGGGCGCGGGCACCGTGCTCTCCATCGATGCCGTGGCCGACGTGGCCGCAGCCGGTGGGCAGATCATCGTCATGCCCCACAGCGACCCCGATGTAATCCGCGCTGCCCGCGCCGCTGGCATGGCCTGCGCGCCCGGCGTGGCCACGCTGACCGAAGCCTACGCCGCGCTGGCAGCGGGCGCCAACATGCTCAAGCTGTTCCCGGCCGAGGCGCTGCCGCCCCATGTGCTCAAGGCCTGGCGCGCTGTCATCACGCCGCCCATGGCGCTGGTACCCGTGGGCGGCATCGTGCCCGAGAGCATTGCCCCTTATGCGGCAGCAGGCGCCAGCGGCTTTGGCCTGGGCTCGGCCCTGTACCGGCCCGGCGACCAGGCTCCCGAAGTCGCGCACAAAGCCGCAGCGTTTGCGCGGGCGTGGCAGGCTTCCTTTGGCACAGCGCCCGCCACGGCCTGAACCGCCCCCTACTCGCTCCAGACAACCCAGCATTTCTGAACCGACTGCCCAGCCCCCATGAAGATCACCCGACTCACCACATTCATCGTCCCGCCACGCTGGTGCTTCCTCAAAATCGAAACCGACGAAGGGATCACCGGCTGGGGCGAGCCCGTGCTGGAAGGCCGCGTGCACACCGTGGCCGCTGCGGTCGATGAACTGGCCGACTACCTCGTTGGCAAAGACCCGCGCCACATCGAAGACCATTGGACCGTGCTGTACCGGGGCGGCTTTTACCGGGGCGGCGGCGTGCACATGAGCGCGCTGGCCGGCATCGACCAGGCCCTGTGGGACATCAAGGGCAAGGCGCTGGGCGTGCCCGTGTGCGAGCTGCTGGGCGGCAATGTCCGCAGCCACATCAAGGTCTACAGCTGGATTGGCGGAGACCGCCCCAGCGAGACGGCCGCCGCTGCCCAGGCCGCCGTGGCGCGCGGCTTCACGGCCGTGAAGATGAACGGCACCGAAGAGGTGCAGTACGTGGACAGCTACGACAAGGTGGAGCGTTGCCTTCAAAACGTGGCCGCAGTGCGTGAGGCCGTGGGGCCGAATGTGGGGATTGGCGTAGACTTTCACGGCCGCGTGCACCGGCCCATGGCCAAGGTGCTGGTCAAGGAGCTGGAGCCCTACAAGCTCATGTTCATCGAAGAGCCTGTGCTGAGCGAACACGAAGAGGCGCTGAAGGAGATCGCCCGCATCTCATCCACCCCCATTGCCCTGGGCGAGCGTCTGTACTCGCGCTGGGACTTCAAGCGCGTGCTGCAAGGCGGCTATGCGGACATCATCCAGCCCGACCCCTCGCACGCAGGCGGCATCACCGAGACCCGCAAGATCGCCAGCATGGCCGAGGCCTACGACGTAGCCCTGGCCCTGCACTGCCCGCTGGGGCCCATTGCCTTGGCGGCCAACCTGCAGCTGGACGCCGTTTGCTACAACGCCTTCATCCAGGAGCAAAGCCTGGGTATCCACTACAACCAGGCCAACGACCTGATGGACTATGTGTCCAACCCCGAGGTGTTTGCATACCAGGATGGCATGGTGGCCATCCCCACCGGGCCGGGATTGGGCATTGAGGTGAACGAAGACTACGTGCGCGAGCGGGCGCAGGAGGGGCACCGGTGGAGGAACCCGGTGTGGCGGCACCGGGATGGGAGCTTTGCGGAGTGGTGAGGGGGTTGGGCGCCTTGTTATTGATGCGGCGCGGTTTACTCCAGAGTATCGATGGCGCTGTACCTCAGCTTGCCCAGGGCTTCGGCAGCCTCGACTCGAACGGGGCTCATGAATGGATTGCGCCAGATCAATAGGCTAGGAGCAGTCGCCCAGTTTCATCTTTCGAACGCTTGCTGGTACGGGGATGACTCTGTCAGCTCAGAGAAAGTCAGAGCGGTTTGGGCAAATCACAGGCTGCAAAAAACGCCACACGAGCTTCATCAAGCACCTCGACAAGCTCGTCTGCAACAAACTGTCTGCTTCCGATTTCAAGCAAACCTTCGCCTTGCAACACGTGTGCCAGCCGGTAAGCCCGCTCTAACAAGGCTGCAGCCTCAAGCAACTCCTTTTGTCCGCTCATACTGTGTCAGTGTGCCTGGATCAGATTGGCTGCACCCAATCCGAGGAACACCATAAAAAGTGCCTTCTGGAAGACGGGACCGACAAGGCGGCTACGTAGCAGCTCACCAAGCTTGAGCCCGCTAAATGCGCCGATCAATGCTCCACCGACTGCAATAGCAACAGACGACGAGATCAACCCCAAAGGGGCGGACATCTGCACTTTCACGGCGAGCGACAGAGTGGCCACGGTGAATGAAAGGCCCAGCGCTTGCACCATCTCGTCCTTGCCCAGCCGCAGCGTCTGCAAGTAGGGAACCCAGGGCAATACGAAGACGGCCGTGAGTGCCGTCACGAACCCAGTGGCCGCGCCTGTCGGCAGGCTGAGCCATTTGCTGGTGAGTGAAAGATCGGGCAGCTGAGGTCGCCACAAGCCCCAGATGCCATAGGCCATGAGAATCCCGCCCAGCCAGCCCTTGGTCGTTTGTGCGGAAACGGCGTCCCCCAGACCGGGCGCGCTCACAGTCACGATCGCGATTGCCAGCCAACCGGGCCACAGCCGGGATACCAGTGAGCGCAGGTGAGGGCCACGGCATTGCGCGATATTGGTTGCCAGCGAGGGCATGACCAACAGTGCGGCCGCTTGCACCGGGGGCATCCACAGCCCGAGCAAACTCACGGCTACTGTAGGCAGCCCCATGCCGGTGACGCCCTTCACACCACCGGCCAAAACGAAAACAACGACCACCATCAAGAGCTGCAATATGTCCATGCCCTATGGTGTCCGCATGGCCCAAGTGCTGTCCATCGGATAGCAGTGAACAGATCCTTCGCGTATTCCGTAGGATGGCGGTCATGAGTACCCCTAAGCGCCGCACCACGGATTACCGCGTTGATCCGTTTGACCTGCACCTCTTTGCCGCCGTGATGGAGTATGGAACCATCACTGCCGCTGCTTCGTCCGTGAATCTGTCGTTGGCTGCGGCCAGCGCTCGCCTCAAGGGTCTTGAAGACGCAACCGGTTCGCAGTTGTTGGAGCGGTCCAAGTCGGGCGCAATACCCACCGATGCGGGACGCGCTCTGCTGCGCCATGCCAACCGCGTGCTGGCTGAGCTCGAATCGCTGCATGTAGAGATGGCGAGCTTTGGTCATGGATTGCGCGGGACCGTTCGGCTGCTGTGCAACACAGCCGCCATGTCCGAGAGCCTTCCGCGCACGATTGGCCAATTCTTGGTGAAGACCCCTGATCTTGATGTGGACGTGCAAGAGCTTTCGAGCGAGGCGGTCGTAGAGGCATTGCGCCGTGGCACTGCCGATCTGGGCATCGTCGCCGATTACGTGGACACCTCTGGGCTGCTTGTGCAGCCATGGGTCGATGACCGTCTGGTGGCACTCTTGCCAAAGCGCTGGTCTTTGGGCCGCCGCCGTTCCGTGGCGTATGGCGAATTGCTAGAGCATCCCTTTGTAGGTTTGGCCCGGGAGAGTGGACTCAGCCGCTTTCTGGCAGCCCAGGCCAGTCGCAGTGGCCGGGTCCCGCGCCATCGGGTGCGTCTGGGCGGATTTGACGCTGTCGCGCAATTGGTAGCCGAAGGCGTGGGAGTGGCGGTCATGTCCGAGAGCGCGGCTGCGCGCTTTGCCAAGTCCGGCACCCAGATCCTAGGGCTATCTGATGCTTGGTCTCGGAGAAAGCTGCTCGTTTGCATGACACCGGCAGGCAGTGAACTGCCCAGCGTGAGCGCGCTGGCCAATGCGCTGCTGACGGCGCGACCGCAGGTTGGGAACCGGTGAGCAGAGGACGTTGGCAGGGTATGGGATAAGAATTGCTGTTGCCCGGTAGCCTGCTATCAGCGTCAGAACACTGACCGGCTGCAAACCCTGCGCTGCAGCCTCACGCAACCGCTTTCAATTTTCCTGCGGCGTAGACGGCCACGCGACAACAACTTCCGGTTGTTAGCCCAATGGCGGGCAGGAGCGTCCTCATTCAGGCCCCTGGTGACTCATTGCTTCTCCCTCGGAATGTCACCGTGGGGATGCTCACATTTCAATAGCTGTTAGCACCCACCCATATTGCGCCAGGTGCCGATCACACCCCCAACTCCTCTGCAACCCTATTCTACCCTTGTCCAAAAAACAGTCCCTGCCAGACACTGTGATTAAAATCAGTGTGACGCCAGCCCACCCACCCTGCCATGACGGCGCTGCCCTCCCCCACTTCGGACTCCCCGCCCTCCACCCCGATCACCCGCTTTCACCGCACCCGCCTGATGCAGATCTGGCGCTCGGCAGGCTGGCCGTGCAAGGATGGACTGGAGATTGACCTGCTGGCTGCGGGCCTCATCAGTCTGCACATTGCGGCCGATGGTTGCGAAACCCTGCGCCTCACCGACGAAGGCATCCGCACGCTGGCGCAGGCCCGCCAGCGTGGCGTGCGGGCGCTGAGCCTGCACGACCGGCTGGGGCAGAAGTTTGCAGCGCAGTTGCTGGCTTCGGGGCGCATCGTATGGACCGAACTGTCACTGCGCGCGGTGATCGACACCGTGCCGATGGGGGATGTGCTGCTGCCTGCGGCCACGGCCGATGCACCCGCCAATACCGCGCCCGCCATGGCACCGCTGTGGGCCGACGATGACCACGCCCCGGCTGCCCGCGCCGCTGCCAATGTGTGGCGCATGGCCCGGCCCGATCTGTTCTCGGTGCGCAATACCTCGGTGCCCGCCTACCTGCAGCCCATGGTGCACGAGGTGAAGGCGAGCCGGGCCGACCTGCTGTCGGACCTGCGGCACGATGCCAAGCGGCAGGCCTATCAGTGGTTGTGCGAGGAGTGCTACTACATCTTCCCGGCAGGCATAGCCGAGCCCGACGAGATCCCTGAGCACTTCGGCATCTGGGTATTGCACGGCAGCGTGGATGACGGGCGCTTTGAGCTGCTGCGCCCCGCGCGACACAACCGCTGCACCCTGCCCTTTTCTGTGTGGATGGCGCTGTGCAAGGCCACGCCGCTGCGCAGCGATGACGACATGGCTCAGACCCATTTGGGCGAGCCTGCTCCTCCCGCCACTGACACCCCGACCACCCCGCCATGACCTACACCGTAGCGGTGCGCGAGCTGTGCGAGTTCACCGCCAAGCAAGGCGACCTGGACCTGCGCTTTACGCCCGCACCCACCGCGCTGGAAGGCATGGCGGGCCATGCGGTGGCAGCGTCGCGCCGGGGTGCAGACTACCGCGCCGAGGTGGCACTGAGCGGCAGTTACCAAAGCCTGCGCGTGCGCGGCCGGGCCGATGGCTACGACCCCGCGCAGCAACGCATCGACGAGGTCAAGACCTTCAAGGGGCGGCTGGACCGCCAGCCCGCATCGCACCGCCACCTGCACTGGGCGCAGGCCAAGGTGTATGGCTGGCTGCTGTGCGAGCAGGAGCAGCTGGCGCACATCGACGTGGCACTCGTCTACCTGGACGTGGGCACGCAACAAGAGACGGTGTTCACCGAACGCTGCAACGCCGACGACCTGCGCCAGCACTTCGAGGCCCAGTGCCAGCGCTTCATTGCCTGGGCCGAACAGCAGGTGGCCCACCGTGCGGCACGCGACGCGGCACTGACCACCTTGGCATTTCCGTTTGGCGACTTTCGCACCGGCCAGCGCCCGCTGGCCGAGGCCGTTTACAAGGCGGCAGTGGCGGGCCGCTGCCTGCTGGCCCAGGCGCCCACGGGCATTGGCAAGACCATGGGCACGCTGTTCCCACTGCTCAAGGCAGCACCGGCCCAGCGCATCGACAAGGTGTTCTTTCTGGCTGCCAAAACCTCGGGGCGGCAGACGGCGCTGGA
This sequence comes from Acidovorax sp. Root402, assembly GCF_001425125.1. Classification (NCBI taxonomy): domain Bacteria; kingdom Pseudomonadati; phylum Pseudomonadota; class Betaproteobacteria; order Burkholderiales; family Comamonadaceae; genus Acidovorax; species Acidovorax sp. Root402. The sequence goes on along the minus strand of NZ_LMDQ01000018.1, from coordinate 292,894 downwards.
TGCGCTGGCGCGCCTGTCGCACAGCGCACCGGCACTGCCCCTGCGCGTGCTGGAGCTGGTGGCGCGCGACAAGGCGTGTGAACACCCCGACAAAGCCTGCCACGGCGAATCCTGCCCGCTGGCCCGGGGCTTTTACGACCGGCTGCCTGCCGCCCGCGCTGCCGCCGTGGCCCCCGCCAGTGCAGGTAACCCCGCGCCCGTCCTGCAACAAGCCCGTGTGCGCGACGTAGCCCTGCAGCATGACGTCTGCCCCTACTACCTGAGCCAGGAACTGGCCCGCTGGGCCGATGTGGTGGTGGGTGACTACAACTATTACTTTGACCTGGGCGGGCTGCTGCACGGCCTGGCCCAGGCCAACCAGTGGCGCACGGCGCTGCTGGTGGACGAGGCCCACAACCTGGTGGAGCGCGGCCGCAAGATGTTCACCGCCGAGCTGCACCCCGCCTCCTTGGCCCAGGCCCGCAGCAGCCCCACCGCTGCGGAGCACGCGCCGGTGAAGAAGGCGCTGGACAAGGTGCGCCGCGCCTGGGTGGCGCTGGACAAGGCGCACCCGGCCCCGTACACGGTGCTCGAGACCTTCCCCGACAAGCTGCTGGCCGCGCTGCAGCAGTGCACCACCACGCTCACCGAACACTTCACCGATCACCCCACCGAGCCGGATAGCGCGCTGCAAACCTTCTATTTCGACGCCCTGCACCTGCAGCGCATGGCCGACTTGCTGGACGCGCATTCGATGGTGGACATCACCCAGGCTTCTGCCGCCCGCCACCAGCGGGCCTTCAAACCTGGCGATTCCGTGGTTTGCATCCGCAACGTGGTGCCCGCGCCCTTTCTGCAACCCCGCCTTGCAGCTGCACACACCAGCACCTTGTTCTCGGCCACGCTGCAGCCCGCGCGCTACTACGCCGACCTGCTGGGCCTTCCCGACGACCATGTGTGGGTGGACGTGGAATCGCCCTTTGCCGCGCACCAGCTGCAGGTGCAGGTGGCGCGCCACATCTCCACGCGCTACCCGCACCGCGTGGCATCGCTGGCACCGATTGCGGCGCTGATGGCGCAGCATTTTCGCGAGCGGCCCGGCAACTACCTGGCGTTTTTCAGCAGCTATGACTACCTGCAGCAGGCTGCCGCATTGTTTGCGCAGCAACACCCCGACGTGCCGCACTGGTGCCAGTCGCGCCGCATGCTGGAAGGCGAGCAGCGGGATTTTCTGGCGCGCTTTACCGACAGCAGTCAGGGCATTGCCTTTGCTGTGCTGGGTGGCGCGTTTGCCGAGGGCATCGACCTGCCGGGCAAGCGGTTGATTGGCGCCTTTCTGGCCACGCTGGGCCTGCCGCAGGTCAACCCCGTCAACGAACAGATCCGCGAGCGCATGCAGGCGCTGTTTGGCGCGGGCTACGACTACACCTACCTCTACCCCGGCCTGCAAAAGGTGGTGCAGGCCGCAGGCCGCGTGATCCGCACGCCCAGCGACGAGGGCGTGGTGCACCTGATGGACGACCGGTTTGCGCAGGCCCAGGTGCGTGCGCTGCTGCCTGCATGGTGGCAGGTGGACTGAGAGGCTTAGAGGCTGAGAGTCTTTTGCCTATGCCCGCCTTGCACGCCATAACACCGCTGCTCGTCGTTGCAAATGCGCGCCATAGCCCAAGCTATGGCTGTGCTTTGCGCCTCGATCAGCGGTGTTATGGCGCACCTTTCGGGCACTGACAAAAAACTCTCAGCCTCTGAACCAAAAAAGAGGCCGGTCACCCGTTGGGGACCGGCCTTGCAAAGGCCGCCAAAGCGGCACACAGAGAGTCAATCGTCAGGATGCAACGGGCTCCGTCACCACCAGCTCCTTGGCCTTGCCACGCTGGCGGAAGAACGACACCGTTTGCCACAAGACGAATGCGGCGATCAGGCTGATCAGCGTGCCGCTGATGGGACGGTTGATGAACACCTCAAAGCTGCCGCGCGACAGCAGCATGGAGCGGCGAAAGTTCTCTTCCAGCATGGGGCCCAGGATGAAGCCCAGCATCAGCGGCGAGGGGTCCATCTCCAGCCGCATGAACAGGTAGCCCAGCGCACCAAACGCTACGGTGATGAACACATCGTCCAGGTTGTTGTTGATGCTGTAGGTGCCAATGCAGCAGAAGAACAAGATCGCGGGGAACAACACGTTGTACGGAATCTTGAACACCGACAGCCAGTAGCGCACCAGCGGCACGTTCAGCACCAGCAGGAAGCAGTTGCCGATCCACATGCTGGCGACCAGACCCCAGAAGAGTTCGGGGTGGCCGGCAATCATGTTGGGGCCGGGCTGGATGCCCTTGATGATGAACGCGGCCATCATCAGCGCCATCACGGCGTTCTCGGGGATACCGATGCTCATCAGCGGGATGAAGCTGGTGCGTGCAGCCGCTTCGTCCGCTGCAGCCTGGCCGGCCACGCCTTCGATACAGCCGGTGCCGATTTCGTGGCGGTACTTGCTGACCTTCTTGTCCAGCGCATAGGCCGCAAACTGGGCGATCACGGGGCCGCCGCCGGGCAGGATGCCCAGGATGGAGCCCACAACGCTGCCACGCAGCGCGCTGGGGATGATGCGCTTGAACTCGGGCCAGGTGGGCATGAGCTTGATCTTGCCGTTGAAGGGCGAGCGCTCTTCACGCGAGTCCAGGTTCTTGGCGATTTCGGCAATGCCGAAGCAGCCCAGCGCAATGCTCACAATGCCCACGCCGTCGGCTAGGAACGGGGCATCCCAGGTGAAGCGGGCCAAGCCGCTGTTCACGTCGGTACCGATGGAGCCCAGCAGCACGCCCACCATGCACATGGCCAGGCCATTGAGCAGGCTGCCGGTGGTCACGAAGCTCACGCACACAAAACCCACCAGCATCAGCGCGCAGTAGTCGGCAGGGCCGAACAAAAAGGCCACCTCGCCCAGGCTGGGCGCCAGGAACGCCAGCACCACGATGGCCACCGTGCCCCCGATGAAGCTGGAGAACCCGGCGGTGAACAGGGCCAGCCCCGTTTTCCCTTTCAGCGTCATCGCATACCCGTCGATACACGCCACGATACTGCTCGCATGCGGGATCTTCATGGTGATGGCGCTCACGCTGTCGCCGTACTGCGCACCATAGTAAATACCGGCCAGCATGATGAGTGCGCCGGTGGTGTCGATGGAATAGGTCAGCGGCAGCAGCAGGCTGATGGTGGCCAGCGGGCCCAGGCCCGGCAGCAAGCCCACCAGGGTGCCCACCGTGCAGCCCAGGGCGCAGAACATCAGGTTCTGCAGCGTCAGCGCGTGGCTGAAGCCAAACGCGAGGTTGTTCAAGACTTCCATGGCGGCGACCTCAGTACAGCGGCAGACTCACGCCCAGCAGCTTTTGGAATGCAAACGCGATGCCGACCAGCACCGCAGCGATCTTCAGGTTGCGCTTCCACGAGTACGACGTACCCGCAAACCCCGAGCAGAACACCAGAAACACGATGCCCGCGATCATGTTCACGAAGTGCGACAACGCCGCAAAGCCACACAGGCTGCCCAGAATGATGGCGATGTTGCGCACCTGGAAGTCCATGGGCACCGGCGCCACCAGGCGCGCGCGCACCACGGTGATGACCCCGATCACAAACAGCATGCAGCTGACGATGAACGGGAACATGCCCGGCCCTGCGCGGCCGAGCGTCCCCAGCGAATAGCTCATGGACGGCAGGCCAAAGCCCAGCGCCAAAGCCATGAGGGCAAAGCCTCTGAGTAGATTGCGGTTGATCATGTAAAGGTTGTCTCCTGATAGGCTGGACGACCCCATCCGGCGGTGCAAACGGCGCGCAGGGCTGGGGTATGCTGACGGGCAGACTATCTCCATCAAACCTGATCGCAGGCTGATCTTGGCCATGCGTAATTTCACGTAGAACCCCGACCTCCATGCGCCTCCTCCTGGTGGAAGACGACCCGGTGCTCAGCCGCACCATGGCCCAGGGCCTCGAAAACGCGGGCCACCGTGTCGAGCTGGCCCATACCGTCGAAGAAGCCCAGCACTGGTGGGCCGTACAGGCTTTCGACGCCGTGCTGCTGGACCTGAACCTGCCCCACGCTGCCCACGCGCGCAGCGGCCTGGGCAGCGGCCTCACCGCCCTGCGCAGCGCCCGTGCGCGCGGCGACCGCACCCCCGTGCTGGTGCTCAGTGCCCGCGACAGCACCGAGGAGCGCATTGCCGGGCTGGACGCCGGCGCCGACGACTATCTGGGCAAGCCCTATGAACTCAAAGAGGTGGAAGCGCGACTGCGCGCGCTGCTGCGGCGCGCCAGCGGCACCGCCGACATCGTCACCGTGGGCCAGCTGGTGCTCGACCGCCAGGCGCGCCGCGTCAGCGTGGCCGGGCAACCGCTGGAGCTGCCCGCGCGCGAGTTCGATTTGCTGTGGGAACTGATGACCCCGCCCGGCCGCGTGTTGAGCAAGGGCGACTTGTCCTCGCGCCTGTCGGACGGCAGTGAGGTGGTCGGCGAGAACGCGCTGGAGGCCTCGTTCTCCCGCCTGCGGCGCAAGATTGCGGGCAGCGGCGCGGCGATCCGCACGCTGCGTGGGCTGGGTTACGTGCTAGAGGATGACGTTGGCCAGTCCTGAACCCGGCCCCGCACCGCTGCACCAGCAGCCGTCCGACCTGCGCCAGCGCATAGGCCGGCGCGTGCTGCTTTCACTGGTGCTGATCTGGGGGCTGGGCAGCACGGTGGTGCTGGGCGTGGGCAACCACTTTGTGGCCGAGGCATTTGACCGAGCGTTGCTCGATGACGCACACGCCGTGGCCGCCCATGTGCGCGGCGGCCAGCCAACAGATCCGGCGCGCGACCCGTTGCGGCTGGACCTCACGCCGCGCGAGGTGGGGCTGTTGCGTTTTGACCAGAGCGAAACCGTGTGGTTTGCGGTGTACGCGCCCGATGGCAGCTTCATCGCAGGCGACCCCCATTTGGCGCCGGGCGTGGTGGCGGCGGGCAGCAGCCACGCCTTTTCGCAGCTTTCGCAAGACGGGCGGGAGCTGCGGCGCGCCACCTTGCAGATTGCGGGGCCGCCCCCTTTCACCGTCGTCATGGCGCAGACCACCGCCGAGCGCACGCAGCTGCTGCGCAGGCTGCTGGTGTACTCGGGCCTGGCCCAGCTGTGGCTGCTGGTGGTGCTGGGGTCGTGGCTGCTGCGTGGCATCGAGCGCGACCTGCATCCGCTGGGTGCACTGCAGGACGCCATGGACCAACGCGACGCTGCCGACCTGCAACCCCTGCCGCCCGCGCTGACACAACAAGCCAGCACCAGCGACGTGCAACGTCTGGGTGTGGCTCTGGACGGCTTGCTGGCGCGGGTGCAGCAAAGCCTGCATGCGCAGCGCGAATTTGCGGGCAACGTGGCGCACGAGCTGCGCACTCCGCTCGCAGGCATCCGCGCCCAGGCCGCCCACGCACTGGCCCACAACGACCCGGCCGTCTGGCGCAGCGAAATCGAGGGCATCGCCCAAGCCGAACAGCGCGCCAGCCGCACCGTGGACCAGTTGCTGGCCCTGGCCCGTGCGGCCGAGGGTGGCATCGCGCTGACGTTGCAGCCCTTGGCCTTGCACACGCTGGTGCGCGACGTGCTGCTGCGCTACCTGCCACGCGCCGATGCCCTGGGGGTGGACCTGGGCGCCGAGGGGCTGGACCAGGCCGTGGTGGTGCGGGGCAACACAGCGCTGGTCGAAGGCATCCTGAACAACCTGCTGGACAACGCATTGCGCTACGGGCGCGGCACGCCGCCCCGCATCACCGTGGCGCTGCACACCGAGTCCGGCTTTGGCGTGCTGCGCGTGACCGACAACGGCCCCGGCGTGGACGCCGCGCTGGCGCAGCAGCTGCAACAGCGCTGGGCGCTGGGCGACCAGGGCCAGCGCCTGGGCCAGGGTGCAGGGCTGGGCCTGGCCATCGTGGCACGGTATGTGCAGCTGATGGAAGGACGGCTGGAGCTGACGGCCGCCAACGACACAGCGGACGGTTCAGGCTTGGCGGCCAGCGTGTGGCTGCCGTTGGCACCCAATGCGCCTGCCCCCTCCGGCACGCTCCCCACATCCCCATGACGAGCCCGCCCAACCCAGCACTGACCGCGGCAGAGCAAGCGGCCTTCCTGCAGTCCATCGCCCGCGTGCGCAGCGCGGCTGGGCGGGCCTTGCGGGCGGTGCAGGCCCACGCCATGCAGGGCGCAGCTGCCCATGGCACCGAAGCCAACGCCGCCGCCCAGGCCGCCGAAGCCACCGAGCCCGCTGCCCAGGCCGCCGTCGATTTCATCGCACAACTGCACAAGGGCCTGGATACCGTGGCAGAACAAGCCCGCGCCACCGGCCCCCAGCCAGCGTGCCAGGCGGGCTGCGCGCACTGCTGCCACCTGCGCGTGGAGGCGACGGAGCCCGAAGTGCTGCACATCGCCCAGCACCTGGGCACGCTGCCCGGCGCGGACCAGGCCACAACCACGCTGCGCCTGCAGCAGCACGTGGCGGCGGCAAGCGCGGGCACCACGCGCCAGCCCTGCAGCTTCCTCGTCAATGATCGGTGTGCCATCTACAGCGTGCGCCCTGCCGCCTGCCGCAAGGCGCATTCCTTGTCGGCTGCGCACTGTGCAGAGCAATCGCCCACCATCCCGCAAAACCTGCGCCTGCTGGTGGACGCCGAAGCGCTGATGGCCGGCACCGCCCTGGCCTACCGCGACCAGCCCCTGCCTGCCAGCGCCCACGAACTCAACGCCGCCGTACTGGCAGCTCTGGACGGTACACCGCTCCACGCACCCAGCGCCCTGCTGCGCTGGTACCGGGGTGACGAAGGCGCGCTGGCCCTGCCCACCACATTGCCGTAAAAGCCCACGCGCCTTGATGTCTATCAAGACCCACCGCAACCAGCCGCCCACAATGCAGCCAGCCCCGCAGCCGCCTGGGCGTGCGGCCGAACTTCTCGACGCCCCCCCGCCTCACGCCTGATGACCCAGCCCACCCTCCGCTCCTGCGCCCCCCTCCACCTGGCAGCCGCTGCCGCCATGGTGGCGGGCCTGGCAGGCTGCAGCAAGCCCGAAGCCACCGGCCCCGCCACCACCAGCTTCGATGCCATCACCACCGCGTGCACCCAATTCCTGGCCGCACGGCAACCCCATGTACTGCCTGGCGCCGCGGGCGACTGGACCCTGACCGGCTACAGCCCTGCCCTGGTCCAGCCCGAAGTCACGCGCACCGAATCCACCGTGACACCGTACGTAGGCAAGCTCGTCATCAAGGACAACGAGGCCCAGGCCCACGCACCCACCGAAGCCGCCGCCCAGGCCATCACCCTCACCCCCGCGCACCTGCTGTCCAACCGCACGCACACCTTCATCTACAGTTTTGACGGCACCCAGTGGCGCTGGCAGAACGGCCAGCGGCTGACCAAGATACCGGGGCAGAACGACCGGCTGGAGGCCGTGACGCTGGCGGATGTCTCAGCAGCAGGGCCCAGGGGGTTTGCGGGGTGCTTGCCGCGTTGAGTCGGATCAAAACGCTCTCTTTTTAATAGCTACTACCGCATGATTCACTGGCGCCTCAGGCTGTTTTTGATCAAATCCCGCATCAAAACAGCCCAGCGCCGCCCACCTCCGCCTCGTGCAGCTTGGTGCCGCACGCCAGCCCTGAGGGCCGTCGCGCAGCCAAGCCATTCACACCGCTCATTCCAGGTCGGCATCCAGCCGGGCGATCAGGCCCTGCGCATTCACGGTGATGTCGAGGTTGCCGATCTCGTGACCAAAATCCCCCGTGAAGTCCACCCGTACCCTCGCGCGCCGCGACCCCAGGCGTTGCATCGACAGGAACCGGGTCACCGTCTGGTAGCGGACGAAGTACTGTTCGACATAGCGGCGTATTCCAGCATGGCCATCAAAACGGTGGCCCGTGGAGGGGTCGTCGATCACGGCATCGTGCGCAAAAAGGCCGAGCACCCGCTCCACCGCAAATGCGTTGGTGGCCGCGATCAGCGCATCCGCCAAGTGGCGCAGGTGTTCGTGCGTGGGGACCACCGCACCATGCCGCAGGCCTGCTGCGTCATCCCTGCTGGCTGGCCCGCTGGAGCTTTCTGCCAAAGGTTGACCCGGCTGGCTCATGGCAGCACGCTCACCACCACCTTGCCACGGGCACGGCCCTCGGCGACCAGAGCGTGTGCCGCTTCGGCCGTGTCCAGCGTGAAGCTGGTCGGGTCGAGCAACGGCACCAGTTGACCCGCTTCCGCAAGGGTGGTGGCCTGCTCCACGATCGCGCCATGGTGTTCGCGAAACTCCCCCGTGAGGATGGGAAGCAGCGTGAACACGCCCGAGAAGGTCGCGCCCCGGAACGACAAGGGCGCCAACTTGTGGGTGCCCCAGCCCAGCGACGTCACCACATGGCCCGAGTAGCGGTGGACGGCCACAAACGACGCATCCAGCACTGGCCCACCCACGGTGTCGTAAACGATATCGAAGCCCCGGCCGTCGGTGAACGCGTGGACATAGGCCTCGACCGAGGTCGTTTCATGGTCAATCGGCGTGGCCCCCAGAGACCGGATGTAACCGGCCTGCGCCGCCGTGCCCGTGGCGAACACTTCGGCACCCCGCGCGCGGGCCAGCTGCACGGCCACATGGCCCACGCCCCCGGCGCCACCATGCACCAGCACCTTGTGCCCGCTGCGCACGTTGGCGCGGTCCACCAGGCCCTCCCAGGCGGTGATGAAGACCAGCGGCAAGGCCGCTGCCTGGCGCATCGTCAGCCGGCCTGGCTTGTGGGCCAGCAGCCGGGCATCCACTGCAGCGTATTGCGCCAGGCTGCCTTGCAGCCCGCCGATGCCGCCGGTAAAGCCATACACCGCATCCCCCACCTTAAAGCGAGAGACGCCATGCCCCACCTCCTCCACCACGCCCGCGAGGTCCATGCCCAAAACGGCGGGCAGCGGCTGCTGGGCGTGCTCGGCGGCGCCCGCGCGGATCTTGGTGTCCAGCGGGTTCACGCCGCTGGCGTGGATGCGGACCAGCACCTGGCCCGCCGCGGGCTGGGGCCGGGGCAGCAAGGTGGGGGTCAGTGCGCCGTGGGGGGATGCGAGCACCAGGGCCTGCATGGTGGGGACGGGAGAGGTGGACATGGCGTTTTCCTTCGCGGGGTTGAACAGTGCCGCCAGTTTTCACCTTTCGCTTTTGAATGAAAAGCCACAAGATTGAAACCTTGTCATTCACTTTTGTATGATGCAGCCGATGAACTGGGATGACGTACAGGTGTTCTTGGCCATTGCCCGGCACGGCACGCTGGGTGCGGCAGGCCGCGCCCTCCAACAAAGCCAGCCCACCATGGGCCGCAGGCTGAAGGCGCTGGAGCTTTCTCTGGGCCACACCCTGTTCCAGCGGACTTCCGAGGGTTTCGTCCTGACCGACGAAGGAGCCGCCGTGCTGCGCCACGCCGAGGGCATGGAAGCGCAGGCGCTATCGTTCTCCCGCCAACTGGACGGCGCAGACCAGCAGCTGGAAGGCGCGCTGCGGGTATCGACCTCCGACTGGTTTGGTCTGCATGTGCTGGCGCCGCTTTGCGCAGCGTTTACCAACAACCACCCCCGCGTCAGCATCGAACTCCTGACCGATGCGCGCCTCTTCAGTCTGGCGCGCCGCGAGGCGGACCTGGTGGCGCGCATCGTTCCTTTTGACGAGCCCGACGTCATACAGCGGCGGCTGATGCATGTGCCCTATGCGCTGTACATGCAGCGGGGCGCAGACATGCCCACGGACGATGCGGACGTTCGCCTCATCACCATGGACCTGGGATTCAGCGAGATGCCGGACGCGGCCTGGCTGCGCGAGGCCTTTCCTTCGGCGCGCATCGCGTTTCGCAGCAACAACCGGCACGTGCAGGCCGTGGCCTGCGCATCGGGAGCGGGCATGGCCGTATTGCCTTGCCCGTTGGGTGACTCACACCCCGGCCTGCAAAGGGTGGAAGTCGCCCCTGCGCCGCCAGGGCGCGATGTGTGGCTGGGTTATCACCGGGACCTGCGCCGGGTGCCCCGGCTGCGCGCGCTGGTGGAAATGCTGATGCAAGCGCTGGGCCCTGCTCAAAGCGATGCAGGCGACCAGGGCGGCTGACAAAACGCCGGGAGCGCCTTCGCAGCGCTTGGCTGATGGCGGTCAGCGACCCAGCCCCGCCCCAACGGCCAGCACATGCTCGATGAAGCTGAGACACGGGTGGCTCTGGTGCGCCAGCACATCTGCCTTGACCAAGATGCCCAGCGGCCCCACCGCCTGTGACTTCCACGGCAACACCGCCAGCTCTCCACGCTGGACCAGCGGCCGCAGCAGGCTGGCGGGCGCGCACATCAGCATGTCGCTGTCGGCCAGCATGGCGTATGCAATCTCCGTCGAACGGCTCGACACGCGGCACAGCTCGGGCACACCACCCAGCTCATCGAAGAGGCTCTCCACCTGCTGGGGTCCCAGCCCGGTCAGGGGTGGGGCCAGCCAGCGCTGCGCCAGCAGCTCTGCGGCGGTGACGGTGGCCTGCCGGGTCAGAGGATGCTCCGGGCGACAGGCCACCACAAACCCGTCCTGCAGCGCGGCGCAAAACGCGAACCCTTGAGGCAGCGGGGTCGGTTCGCGGCAGATGGCCAGGTCCAGCGTCCCCTCCTGGATGCTCTCCAGCAAATTGTCGATCGTGACCTCGTGGACATCGATGGCCGCATCCGGGTGCGCGGCAACGTAGGTCGGGATGGCCATCGTGAGCAGGCCGTTGATGCCCGCCGCAATGCTGCCGATGCGGATCAGCGCGGACGCTGCGCCCTGCTGCAACAGCGCAGCATTGCCTGCGGCGGCCTGGAGCGGAACCAGCGATGCGCGCAACAGCGGCAGGACCGCCTCTCCCAGGCGGGTCAAGCGCATGCCCTTGGAGTGCCGCTCGAACAGAGGGCCGCCCAGAGAGCTTTCCAGCTCGACCAGCGCATGGGTCGCGGCGGGCTGGCTCAGTCCAATGGAGGAAGCCGCCCGGTGCAGGCTCTGCAGGTCGGCGATCGCAATGGCCAGCTGCAGGTGCTTGAGGCGCACCCGCCCCAGGATGCGGTTGAACAGGACGGAAGGCGTCAAATCCGGCATGGCTTATTCAAAAATTGAATTCACTTGAAAAAGAAGCATTGGCCTTGCGGCGCCTGCTATGGAACGATCGCGCGCTGGCAAGGAGCAAACCCACGCCAGATGCATTCAATTAACGAATCTTATCCCCGCACCAGCCTGCCGCTGGATGCGAGAGATCTCAGGAGACAAACCACCATGCCATCACCTCAGCGCCAGCCCCTGCGCACGATCACCTTGCGCCCCACCCATTTCCTGCTCGCTCCGGTCGTGAGCGCACTCCTGGCCATGGGCCAGGCACAGGCCGCAGACACCCTGGACACCGCCTGCAAGACCACCGTCGAATGCCAGGCACAGGTCGCCAAGATCCAGGGGCTGGTCAAGGGGGACGCCACCAGCGCCTTGTCCAAGTCACAGGACACCTTCTACTGGTTTGGCCGCATCAACATGGCATCGACCGTGGTCAACGTGGAGCAAGGCATCATCCCCAAAGCCCAGGCGGGCCGCATTGCGAGGGGCGTGGAGTTGTCGATCACGCAGGCGACGGCCCCGGGCGGCAAGCGCCCCACCGATGTGCTGCAGGTCGAGAAGATCATCACGGACGCCGTGGGTCCAGAGGCCACGCTGATCCACACCGGGCGCAGTCGCCAGGACATCCACTCCACCCTGAACGCTGCGCAGTTGCGCCTGGAGATGCTGGACTTTGCCGATGCCCTGGACCAGGTGCGCGCACGGCTCATCACCATCGCACAGGCGCACACCGCCACCTATGTGCCCGCCTACACCAATGGCGTGCAGGCCATGCCCATCAGCTATGGGCACTACCTCATGGCGTTTGCCGATTCGTTCGCCCGCGACTCGGCACGCATCCGCGAGGCCTATGCCCGCATCAACCTCAGCCCCATGGGCACGGCGGTGCTGGCCAACTCCAGTTGGGGCATCAACCGGGAGCGCCTGGCGCAACTGCTGGGGTTTGACGGGCTCATCGTCAACTCGCTGGATGCCGGACAGATCAGCACGTATGACATCCCGATCGAGGCCGCGTCCATCGCCAGCTCCACCGCCATCCGCGTGGGCGCTTTGATGCAGGATGTGCACACCCAGTACCACCAGACCCGGCCATGGATGCTGCTGGCCAGCTCCAAGACCTACACCAGCAGCGCCATGCCGCAAAAGGCCAACCCCGGCATCATCCAGAACACCCGCGCCAAGGCCAGCGATGTGGTGGCGTCGGCCCAGGCATCGCTGTGGCGCGCCCATAACGTCACGCCCGGCATGATCGACTACAAGAACACCTGGAGCCCCGGTAGCGCCAAGACTTTTGTCCAGGGCGTGGAGATGCTGCAGCAGCTGGCCGATGTGCTGGACTCGCTGCGCATCGACCCAGCCCGCGCACTGGACGAACTGGAATCCGAATGGACCACGTCGATGGAGCTGGCCGAAACCCTGCAGCGTACCCATGCCATTCCGTTCCGGGTGGGTCACCACTTTGCGTCGGACGTGGTGGTGTATGCCAAGGAGCGCAACATCCGGCCCAAGGACTTTCCGTATGCCGAAGCCGTGCGCATCTACCGCGAAGCGGGCAAAAAGTACGACATCAAGGACCAGCGCCTGCCGCTCACGGAAAAGGAATTCCGCCGCGCCCTGTCCCCCGCCGAGATGGTGCTGACCCGCACCGGCACAGGCGGCCCCCAGCCCCAGGAGGTCGCGCGCATGGTGGCCGCTGCCAAGGACACGCTGGCCAAGGACCGCGCCTGGTCGGGTGAAGCCCGGCAGCGCCTGCTAGCCGCCGAGGCGGCGCTGAACGCGGCGTTTGAGGGCGTGAAGTCGCTGCCCTGAGCATGCGGGGCACCAAGCTGACCCCACTCAGCGGACCAACGCGGGCTGCGGGGTACCGGGACCACCGCCACGGCGTTGGGCCAGCGCAATGAGGATGTGAATCCCGGCAGCCAGTGCCACGAGCACCACGGCACCTACCCCCCACAGCGCCCAGGCCAGGAACGTCACCGCGCCTGCCAGAGCTGGCACCGCCTCCAGCACGGCCTGCACGATGGGGCCCGCGGAGGAGACCAAAGCCTCCCACTGCCCCATCAGCTCGGGAGGCATCCAGGCCTTGAGCCAGGTGGGCAACAAGATTACATCCGCCACCGTGCGGCCCCCTGCCAAGGCGCCCGCACTGGACACCACCCACACGGTGACTGCATGCAGAGCCCAGCACGCCAGCGACCACAGGGCCAGCAAGGCCAATGAAAGAAACCAGTTGATTGCGTAGAACATGCAAAACCTCCTTGAGTTGCACAAATGGCAAGCGATGAGTATGGGCAAACCGGCGTGACATAGACACCAGCCCGGGCCGCACCTAGCATTCGGTTTTCTCGAACCTGAGGCCACGCATGCTGAAGTACCGCCACCTGTACTACTTCTGGATGGTTGCCAAGGAAGGCGGCTTTGCCCGGGCCGCAGACCGGCTGGAGATGGCAGTGCAGACCATCAGCGCCCAGGTGCGGGACCTGGAAAAGTCGCTGGGCCACCAGCTTCTCAAGCCCTCGGGGCGCGGTGTGGCGCTGACCGAAGCCGGGCAGGCCGCGTTCAGCCGGGCCGAAGAGATTTTTCAACTGGGTCAGTACATTGAAGAAGAAGTGCGTGAGGCCGCCACGGCCCGCGTGGCGCGGTTGTCAGTGGGGCTGTCGGACGGCATCTCCAAACTGGCGGCCCACGCGCTGCTGGAGCCGGTGCTGGCAACGCCCCATCTGCGGCTGGTGTGCCACGAGGGAGAGTCAGACGAGCTGCTCTCCGAGCTGGCCCTGCACCAGCTGGACGTGGTGCTGGCCGGGCAGGCAGCGCCGCGCATCCCGCAGCAACGCCTGACCAGCGAACGCATCGCGCGCTCGCCGCTGCAGTGGTACGGGCCGGCATCGCTGGTCAAGAAGGCAGCGCGCGACCGCTTTCCCCAATCACTGCAAGATTTGCCGGTGCTGCTGCCCACACACCACGCGCCGTTGCGTGCCACTCTGGATGCGTGGTTTCAAGACCTGGGTCTGCAACCACGCGTGGTGGGTGAGTTTGAGGACAGCGCCTTGCTGGCCGTGTTTGCAGCGCGGGGGCTAGGGGTATTTCCGGTGAGTCGGTTAGGTGCGCAAGATGTGGGGCTGGTGCGTGGGCTGCGCCTGTTGGGCGAATGCCCGCAGCTCTTTGAGGAAGTCCACGCCATCTGGTCGCGCCGGGGGCAGTACCACCCTCTGGTGCGGCAGTTGGTGGATGCTTCCGCCGGGCTGGGCACAGCCTAGCGGGCTTCCCACGCAACCAGCATCCCCCTTGTTAAAGGTTGCGCTTGCAGTTACAGCCGCGTCAGGCAGCCTGCGCCAGCTCGTAGCGGCTGAGCTCAGTGGGCATGAAGCCCGTTTGCCAATACTGGCGCGCTGCATTCATCAGCCACCACTCACTCTGCGCCAGGTGACTGTCAGCCGTAGCGGCTGCGTAAGCGAACTCCAGGGCCTTGCGCCGCAGGGCGGGGTCGGTCACCTCAGCGAGCAACAAGGTCAGCGTGAGGCCATCAATGCTGGCGATCAAAACGCGCTGTTCATGCATACCCATCCACAGGTCCTCGCACAGGCCGTGCAACACCTTGGCAAAGCCGCCGCGCGGCAAGCCCAGGTCCTGCTCTATGTGAAGCCCATGCAAGGCATCCAGCTCGGACCGGCTGACATGGCCATCCGATATCAACAGCAAGGCGATGACTCGGGCTACCGCTTCGGGGCTATTGCGGGGATAGCTACGCATTTCTGATTTCCTTGATATGGGGTACGTGCAATGACAAAGGTGACAAGCAAGCAATGGCTTACCCAGCGCGCCGCCCTAGCGGCGATAGCGTGAACGCGGCTGCCAGCCGTCGCGGTATTGGGCTTGCACCCGCAGCGGCACTTTGACCGGCACGCGCCGCAGCACGGGTGCCCGAGCCACGGCAACACGGGAGAGCCAGCGCACAAGGCGATGACGCAGAGAGAAAATGAGCGAAGAGATTCCAGACCAGGGTTTCACGGACGGCTCCTTTGAGGCGGAAAACTGCGAACAGGAAGAAGCCTTGAATGTGTGCCCCCCACCCGCTGAAAAGAAGCAGGTTTTCTCTGACATACACATCCAGAAAATCGATGTTATCCATCGGCAGCGAAATCGCAGCCAAAGCACAGAGTTTTCAGAGATTCAACGAAGAAATTTCCTGCTGGTTGGCCGCCAAGCTGCGGGCTACGGTGTCATCCTCAACTCAGGAGATCGCAAATGCAGATTCTTTTCAGAACACGCCACCCCGAGGCCGCACTGATGCGCGATGCCGTGGAGCGTCGCGTTCGCTTTGCCTTTCGGCGGCTGAACGCTCTGGTACCACGCGCTGAAATCAAGCTGGATGACATCAACGGCCCCCGGGGCGGCCCCGACAAGCGTTGCCAGATCGCCCTGCGCACCGACGGAGCAGGGGCGGTCGTGGTGTCTTCGGTGGCCAAAGACTGGCGCTGCGCACTCGACGAAGCCCTGGCCAGCGCCGCCCGCCTTCTTCTGCGTACCTGGCGGCGCAGCTCGACACCCCGCAGGCAACGGCGGGGCGATGGGGCAGTAGATGCCGAAGGACAAGGCAGCGCGACTGCACACCTCCCATAAAGCGACCTGGCTGCGACGCCCGACATGGCGGTGGAAGGCATGTGCAGACTCATGCCCTCATACCGTCATCACTGCGGTGGACGCGGGGATGTGCGGCTGCCCTGCCCCCGGGCCTACCCAACCCGGGCGCATCAAGCGCCCTACGAGGCTCCTCCATCCACGCTTGCGGAATGCACAACCGCCTGCTCCACAACGTCCCGTGTCAGCGTGGGCACAAAGCTCTGGATGAAGCTGTAGGCATACCCGCGCAACCAGGCGCCGCGCCGCAGGCCCAGGCGGGTGAGATTGACCTCGAACAGATGGCCCGCGTCGATGAGCCGCAGGTGGCGGTCGCGCTCTTCATCGACCGCGATGGACGCGACGATGCCCACGCCCATGTCCAGCTCCACATAGGTCTTGATCACGTCAGCGTCCATGGCGGTGAGCACGATGTCGGGCGCAATGCCCTCCCGCGCAAAGGCCTCGTCGATGTGCGCACGGCCGGTGTAGCCCAGCTCGTAGGTGATGATGGGATATTGCGCCAATTGCTCCAGCGTCACCGGGCCGGGCAGGTCGAGCAGGCGGTGGCCCGGGGGCACCACGATACTGTGTGTCCAGCGGTAGCACGGCAGGGTGACCAGCGCGTCGTAGCCAGCCAAGGCCTCGGTGGCCACGCCGATGTCGGCTTCGCCAGACAGCAGCATCTCTGCCACCTGGCGGGGCGAGCCCTGGTGCAGGTGCAGCGACACCTGCGGGAACAACGCCCGAAAGTCGCGCACCACCTGGGGCAGCGCATAGCGCGCCTGCGAGTGCGTGGCCGCCACCGACAGGCGCCCCTGCGCGCTGTCGCTGAAGTCCTGGCCGGCACGCCTGAGGTTGTCGGCCTCCAGCAGCAGGCGCTCGACTGTGGGCAACAGCACTTCGCCAGGCGGGGTCAGACCCGTGAGGCGCTTGCCCGCCCGCACAAAAATCTCCACACCCAGCTCTTCCTCCAGCTCGCGGATCTGGCGGCTCACCCCGGGCTGCGAGGTGTGCAGGATGTGTGCCACTTCGGTCAGGTTGAAGCCCCGCCGCACGGTTTCGCGCACAGAGCGCAGTTGCTGAAAGTTCATGGATAAAAGCCGGTCTCACAATGTCGATGTGACTGCCACCGCGCGGGGACCGTGTTGGCGACGGCCCCATGCGTTCCGTATCCAGACAGCCCGTAGCGCAGGGGCCTGTAAATACTATGTTTTTAATAGCATCAAGCGCATATTCCACTAGCGCATCAGTCACTTTTCTTTGGTTTTTTTGCCCGTACGGGCCTTACATGCCCCGCTGGGACAGGTCGGGCACATAGCGGTCGGCCTGGATGTCGGGCGACAGCCCGTGGGTGATGACCTCGTCGGTGATGGGCAGGAACTGCGCATTCCACTGCTCCCACGCCGCACGCAGGCGTTCAAACACTTCGGGGTGCTTGTGGCGCAGGTTGGCGCGCTCCAGCGTGTCGTCTTCCACGTCGAACAAAAACTCGTTGTCGTTGATGCGCAGGTACTTGAAGCGCCCCTCGCGCACCGCCCGCTGGCGCTGCGACTTGTAGCGCCAGAACAGCGTGCGCGGGTGTGCGGGCGCATCGCCCAGCAGCACGGGCAGGATGCTCTCGCCGTCGGGCGGGTAGTCGGCATGGGGCGCCACGCCCGCAGCGGCCAGCAGCGTGGGCAGCCAGTCCATGGTGGCGGTGACCTGGTCGCTCACCTGCGGTGCAATGCGCGCAGGCCAGCGCAGCAGCGTGGGCACGCGGATGCCGCCTTCGAGCAGCTCGGTCTTCTGGCCGGTGAAGGGCCAGGTCTTGGAAAAGCGCTCGCCGCCGTTGTCGCTGGTGAAGACGACGATGGTGTTGTCGGCCAGGCCTTGTGCCTTGAGCGCATCGAGCACCTGGCCCACCGCCTTGTCGAGCGAGCGCACCATGCGCGCATAGGTGGCGAGGTTGCCGCCGTCGTAGTGAAAGAGGTCTTTCAGGCCCAGCGATATTTCTTCGTCCTCCGGCCCCACCCAGGGCCAGTGGGGCGCGGTGAAGTGCAGCGACAGAAAGAACGGCTTGGCCGCGCTGCGCTCGCCGATCCAGCGCGTGGCCTCATCGGCCAGCAGCTGGGTGTAGTAGCCCACGCGCTCCACCGGCACCTCGCCTTCGTACAAATCGCGCGCCACGGCATCGCCCACGCCGGGCTTGTGCGTGAAGTAGTCGATGGCACCGCCATAGTTGCCAAAGAAGCGGTCGTAGCCACTCTTGAGCGGGCCGAAGGTGGGCAGGCTGCCCAGGTGCCACTTGCCAATCAACGCCGTGTCATAGCCCGCATCGCGCAGCAACGATGGCAGCGTGGGGTGCTCCGGCGGCAGGCCGTGTACATGGGCCTTGCGCACCAAGGGTTCCTCCAGCCCGCCGCGCAGGCGGTACTGGTAGCGCCCGGTGATCAGCGCAAACCGCGTGGCCGAGCACACAGCCGAGTTGGCATAAGCCTGGGTAAAGCGCACGCCCTCGCCCGCCAGCGCATCGAGGTGCGGCGTGGTGAAGTCGGCCTGGCCGTACACGCTCAGGTCGGCCCAGCCCAGGTCGTCGGCCAGGATAAAGACGATGTTGGGCGCCTGGGTGGAAGCGGAGGCGGCCACATTGGTGGTGATGCTCATGCAGCCCCCTTGGCCTTGCCGGCGGCATCGGTCTCGCGCCACTGCTTGTCGAGCTTGAGGTCCTTGACGGCCTGCTGCACGAAGGCGGGGTGGAACCAGGCCTTCACGTCAAACGTCTGGCGGATCAGCCCCAGCTTGACGCCGTCGTCCAGCACGCCCTGGTAACCGGCGATGAAGCCCTCGTCGAGCAGCGGCGAATATCGGGCGTTCAGGTTGTCGCCCGCCAGTTCTTCGCGGAACGACAGCTCGGGGTTGCCGCTGTTGTCGGCGTACAGCTTGATGAGCGCCTCGCGATTGCCCTCTTGCGAAGACCAGTGGGCGGCGCGCACCAGTTGGGACACCAGGCGCTGGGTGAGCTGCGGGTTCTGTGCAGCGAAATCCTCGGTGGCCAGAATGCCGGAGTTGATGGTGTAGTCCGGCCCACGGCCCTTGGTGCTCAGCGCAATCTGCGCGCCCTGCGCTTTGAGCAGGAACACGTCCGAGCCGCCGAACGTGGCGTCGATCTGCCCGGCCACCACGGCGGCCTTGGAGGTGGGCCAGTCCATGTTGATGAGCTTCACGTCCTTTTCGGTCAGGCCCGCCGTTGCCAGCAGGTTGTCGAAGGTGCGCTGGTAGGCGGTGCCCTTGAGCACCGTGACCTTCTTGCCCTTGAGGTCGGCCACGGTCTTGATGCTCACGCCCGGCGCCGTGGCCAGGTAGCTGTTGCTGCCCCGGCCCGTGGCCGCAATGAAGCGGGTGGGCAGACCGCGCGCTCGGCCAATGACGGCGGCCAGGTCGCCCAGAGAGACGATGTCGAGCTGCTTGGCCGACAGCGCCTCGTGCACGGCCGGGCCTGCGCCGCGAAAGAAGTTCCACTCGATCTTGATGCCGTCCTTGGAAAATTCATCTTCCAGCCACTTGTTGGCCTGCAGCACCGCAAACACGCTGCCGCCCGGCGAGGGCTTGCCGGCCGTACCCAGGTCGGGCGAGCCGATGCGGATGACCTTGGCGGGCGACTGGGCGCGCAGCACCATGGGGGCAGCCAATGCGGCAGCGCCAGCCACCAGCAGCAAACGGCGCGTGGAGAAAACGAGGGGGGTTTGTTGTGTCATGGGAATCTCGGGGATCTGTAAAAGGGGAACAAACAATCAAACAGCAAATTGCCACTGCGCGGCAGGCGCCAGCTGCTCGCCGCGCTTGAGCGGCGGCTCGGCCAGGTCGGCCGCCGGGTGGCCAGAGAACTCGCGCAGCACGCTGTCCTTGATGGCGGTGAACGCGTGGGAGGTGCGCTCGCGCGGATGGGGCAGCCCCACCGGCACGGTGCGGCGGATGCGGCCGGGGCGCGGCTCCATCACCACCACGCGGTCGCCCAGGTACACGGCCTCTTCCACGTCATGGGTCACCAGGATCATGGTGATGCCCTCCTGCTGCCATATGCGGTGCAGCTCCTGCTGCAGGTGGGCACGGGTCATGGCGTCGAGTGCGCCAAAGGGTTCGTCCAGCAGCAGGATGTCGGGCCGGTTGACCAGCGCCCGCGCAATGGCCACGCGCTGCGACATGCCGCCCGAGAGCTGGTGCGGATAGGCGGTCTCGAACCCCTCCAGCCCCACCAGCGCAATGTGCTCGCGCACGGTGGCGCGCTGCTGGCCTTCGGTCAGACTGGAGTTGAGCAGGCCCAGCGCCACGTTCTTCTCGACCGTGAGCCAGGGGAACAAGCGGTGCTCCTGGAACACGATCCCCCGGTTGAGGCTGGTGCCCACAATGCGCTGGCCGTTGAGCAGGATCTCGCCCTGGTAATCGCCCTCCAGGCCAATCACCAGCCGCAGCAGCGTGGACTTGCCGCAGCCGCTCGAGCCCACGATGCTCACGAACTCGCCGGGCTCGATGGTGAGGTGGATGTCCTGCAGCACGGGCAGGGCTTCGCCCTTGACCTCGTACTGCTTGTTCAGGCCGCGAATGGCCAGGGTACCGGCGTGTGCCATGCTGATTTCCTTGTGTTCGTATGCGTATGCGATGCGTCAGCAGCATCAGTACCTGGCGATCGTGCGATCACGCCAGGCCAGCAGGCGCTTTTCCAGTGCGGCCAGCAGCGCGTTCAGTACAAAGCCCACCAGGCCCACCACCACCACGCCAAACAGCACCAGGTCCATCCAGAAATGCTCGCGCCCATCGATCAGCGTGTTGCCAATGCCCTTGCCCGAGGCCAGCAGGTATTCGGCCCCCAGCGTGGCCAGCCAGCTGTAGATGAGCGAGAGCTGGATACCGGTGAACAGTGAGGGCGCGGCGGCAGGCGCCACCACACGGCGCAGCGTTTGCCACACGCTGAACTCGTACACGCGGGCCATCTCCAGGTACTCACGCGGCACGCTGCGCAGGCCCTCCAGCGTGTTGAGCACCACCGGAAAGAACGCCGCCATGGCCACAAACGCTACCTTGGCGGTATCGCCCAGGCCAAACCACATCGACAGCATCGGAATCCACGCAAACAGCGAGATCTGCTTGAGCGTGTGGAACGTGGGCCCCACCAGCCGCTCGGCCCAGCGCGACCAGCCCAGCAGCGCACCCACCGCCAGCCCGATGCCGGAGCCAATGCCGAACCCCCAGGCCATGCGCCACAGGCTGGCCGACAAGGCCACCCACAGTTCGCCGCTGACAACCTGGCCCACACCGCGCTGCCATACGGCCAATGGCGATACCAGCAGGGGCGAATCGGACGCCCCCGAAGCCACCACCGCCCACCACACGGCCAGGATCAGCACGGGCAGCACCCAGCCCCGCAGGCGTGCGGGCACTTTTTGGAACACGTTGCGTTGCACGTTCACAGAAGACATTGGCACACCCCACTCACAAACCCGGCTTGCGCCAGCGCAGCAACCAGGCCTCGGACACGGCCAGCAGCTTGTCGATCACAAACCCCACGATGCCCACGGCCAGCACGGCGGCCAGCACCACGTCCAGCTGAAAGAGCTGGCGGCCATAGACGATGAGGAACCCAATGCCCTCCGATGACGCCAGCAGCTCCACCACCACCAGCGCCAGCCATGCATGCGTGAGGCCATAGCGCACGCCGTTCCAGATGGGCGCCGTAGCCGCCGGAAACACCACCTTGCGCAGCATCTGCCAGCGGGTGAAGCCATACACACGCGCCACCTCCACCAGCCGGTTGGGCACGTTCTGAATGCCCTGGCAGGTGTTGATGGCCACCGGCACCAGGGCCGCCTTGGCGATCAGCAGAAACTTGAGCCCCTCGTCAATGCCCACCACCAGGATCAGCAGCGGCAGCCAGCCAATCACCGGCACCTGGCTGAAGGCCTTGAACAATGGGAAGAAGTAGTCACGGAATGTCGGCGACAGGCCCATGGCACCACCCAGCACCAGGCCCAGCGACAGGCCGATGCCAAAGCCCGCAAACACACGGACCATGCTGATGCGCAGGTGGTCCCACAACTCTCCGCTGGCCAGCAGCTCGCCAAACACCTTGAACACGGCGGCGGGCGGGGGCAGCACCTGCTCGGGCACCCAACCCCACAGGGCGGAGAGCTGCCACAGCGCCAGCACGGCCAGCGGAAAGGGCCAGGCCCAGAGCGAACGCCTCGCCCAAGTCCAGGCAGCGTTTTGCCTTGCCGCTACGGGGCGGCGTGTGGGGGCATCCGGCAGCGCGTCCAGCGGGCTCGCGGGGCCGCCTGGCCCGGCCGCGTTCAGTGCGGGTATCGCCATCTTTTGCATTTCCTTTGTGGGTGGTAGAGCTGCTACCACCTGGGGTGAGCGCAGCGCCATCAATAACAACCAAAAGAAATGTAAAAGACGTTTGTTATAAAAATAAATGGTTAATACTCATATGCAATGACAAAGATGTTTGCGGCATGAGCAGCGACGCCTGCGTTATGAGGTTGCCTCGGCGCAGGCACAAAAAACCCGCCGCGCACAAGGTGCGGGCGGGTTGCAACGAGCGGTGGTGAGCGGCTTTTCCGGGCTTGGACACCGTGGTTCGGATTGGAGACCTGCATCAAGGGGCGGCGACCAGATCCCCGTTGGCGCCATACACGGGCCAGTAGCTCTCCAGCTTCAGCTCCTTGAGAGCAGCGTTCAGATAGCGGCGGTCAAAGCAGCTATCGATCTCTGGCTTCTTGCGGATGAGTTTGAGCTTGTGGGCCTCGTCAGCCGCGTCCTTGTAGCGCGCCACCAGAAAGGGGTCGAGCAGTGGCGACAGGCGCACGCGCAGCGGCTGGCCAATAAAGTCTTCGCGCCACACCTTCTCGGCGTACTCGGCCTTGCCCCACTGCGCAAACAGTTCGGCACGGCGGTTTTCGTCGGAATATTTATGGGCGTACAGCACCACCGTCTTGACCACGCGCTCCACCGCCTTGGGGTGGCGGGCGGCGAAGTCGTCGGTCACCAGTAGCGCCGTCTGGCGGGTGTACTTGTAGGAATCTTCCGCAGCCGACCACACCACCTTGGCCAGGCCCTGGTCACGCAGCTTGAAAAAACCCACATAGCCAAATGCGGCGTCGATGTCCTTGCTGACCAACGCCGCCTCAGCGCTGGGCAAATCCAGATTGAGCAGTTTCACATCGCGCTCGCTCAGACCCTTGTCGGCCAGCGCGCGCACAGCTGCCAGATGCA
Source organism: Acidovorax sp. Root402 (assembly GCF_001425125.1). Classification (NCBI taxonomy): domain Bacteria; kingdom Pseudomonadati; phylum Pseudomonadota; class Betaproteobacteria; order Burkholderiales; family Comamonadaceae; genus Acidovorax; species Acidovorax sp. Root402. Next base: position 269,922 of record NZ_LMDQ01000018.1, on the reverse strand, counting down.
GGTTGGTGCCCTTGAACACGGCCACCTTGCGGCCCTTGAGGTCCTCCAGGCGGCGGATGTTGGAGTCGGGCGGCACCGCCAGGTAGAGCCCGCCGCGCACGCCACTGCCCAGAATGATCTTGGTCTTCACGTCACTGGCCCGGTGCACGATAGAGGGCAGGTCGCCCTGCCACGCAAAGTCCAGTTGCTTGTTGACCAGTGCCTCATTGACGGCCGGACCCGCGCCCTTGAAGAAGGTCCATTGCACCTTCACACCGTCCTTCTTGAACTCTTCTTCCAGCCCGCCATCGGTGTAGGCCAGCGCGGCCGAGGTGCCACCATGGCGCACCGGGTCGCTGCCCACACCGCCGGTGGCGATGCCGATGCGGATCACCTTCAGGGGATCTTGCGCCTGTGCGGCTGCGCTACCCGCCCACAGGCCCAGGGCCACCGCTGCGCTGGCTGTCGTGGCAGCCGCCCAGAGCGCTGTTTTCCATTGCGTTTTTTTCATCTGTCGCCCCTTCGTGCCTGTTGTTTTGCCTGTTGTCGTTCCGGTGTGCGTGTGCAATGTGCTGCACACATCGCCGATCACTTTAGGCAGGCCCTGCGCGGGGGCCAACGACCAAAAACAGATATCCAAATTTGCGGATGGCAGGCCCACGCGCGCCAGTGCAAGGCGCAGTTTTCCGACTATGCATATGCGAACTGCTTCGTTGATGCGCGCACTGCGCGCTGTCCCAATCGTGTGGGAGTTCTCTTTCATCACCCCACCGTTTCAGAAAGTAGCGCCATGTCCAAGATCAACGATTTGCACCCCACGTTCACCCGCTTTGCGGTAGAGCCTTACACCCCCACCATCGGGGCAGTCATCCACGAGCTGGACCTGCGCCAGCCCCTGGACGCCGCCACACAGGCCGAGCTGCGCCAGGCACTGGCCGTGCACGAGGTGCTGTTCTTCCGCGACCAGCACATCACGCCGCAGCAGCAGGTGGACTTCACCCGCAGCTTTGGCAATGTGGCCGAGGTGAAGGCGTTCTTCCCCCGGCTCGAGAGCCACCCCGAGATCGAGATCGTGGAGAGCACGGCCGAGCGCCCCAAGGCGTCCAACCAATGGCATGCGGACATCACCTGGCGCGAGCAACCGCCGCTGGGCACCAGCCTCTATGCACAGGTGATCCCGGCCAGCGGCGGCGATACGCTGTGGGCCAGCCTCACGGCCGCGTACGCCAGTCTGCCGCCCGCCTTCCAGGCTCACCTGGAAACGCTCACGGCCGTGCACACCTGGGAGATCAGCGGCTGGACGGAGTACCTGCTGCGCAAGGACGCCAGCGGCGAAGAACTGAAGGCCGCCCGCGCCAAGTACCCGCCCGTGGAGCACCCCGTGGTGCGCGTGCACCCCGTCACGGGCAAGAAGATCCTGTACGTGAACCCCACCTTCACCAGCCACATCAAGGGCCTGCACCGCACGCACAGCGATGCGCTGCTGACCCAGCTGTTTGCCCTGCCACAGGTGGCCGAGTTCCAGGCCCGCCTGCGCTGGGCGCCGGGCACGCTGGCCGTTTGGGACAACCGCTCCACCCAGCACTACGCAGTGGGCGACTTCTTTCCGCAGCACCGCAAGCTGCATCGCATCACTATTACCGAGTAGCCCCCCTGAGTCGCCTTCGGCGCCATCCCCCTTGGGGAGACGCCCCCCTGGCCTGGCAAAGCCGGTTCCACGGGTGCACTGGCCTGGGCCGCGCCAGTGTCGAAGGCCGCGAGCCATCTCCACAAGTTTTGGAATCTCACATGACCCAACCCGACACATCCAGAAAACTGCGCCTCGGCGCCTTCATCATGGCCACGGGCCACCACGTAGCCGCCTGGCGCCACCCGGGCTCACAGGTCGATTCGGGTGTCAACATCGATCACTACATCGAAGTCGCCAAAACAGCCGAACGTGGCCTGTTTGACCAGGTGTTCGTGGCCGACAGCCCCGGCGTGTGGCACAAGGGCGACCGCGAGTCCTTCAGCCGCCAGGGACGCATCTCGCACTTCGAGCCCGTGACGCTGTGGGCAGCGCTGTCGGTCGTCACCAAGCACATCGGCTTTGTGGCCACAGCCTCCACCACCTACGAAGACCCCTACCTGCTGGCGCGCAAGTTTGCGTCGCTGGACCACATCAGCAAGGGCCGGGCCGCCTGGAACGTGGTGACCACCAGCGCCGAAAACGTGCACGGCAACTTTGGCCTGGACACGCACCCGGACCCTGCCACGCGGTACGAGCGCGCCCACGAATTTGTGGACGTGGTCAAGGGGCTGTGGGACAGCTTTGACGACGACGCCCTGGTGCGCGACCAGGCAAGCGGCATCTACTTTGACCCCGACAAGCTGCACGCACTCAACCACGTGGGCAAACACCTCAAGGTGCAAGGGCCGCTCAATATCGAGCGCTCGGTGCAAGGCCACCCAGTGATTGTGCAAGCCGGCTCTTCGGAAGACGGCAAGGAACTGGCCGCCGCGACGGCCGACGCCATCTTCACCGCCTGGACCAGCCTGGCCGAGGCCCAGGCCTTCTACAAGGATGTGAAGGGTCGCATGGCCAAGTACGGCCGCAGTCCTGAAGAACTGCTGGTGCTTCCCGGCATCTCCCCCGTGATTGGCCGCACCGAGGCAGAAGCCCAGGCCAAGTGGGCCGAGCTGCAGGCCCTGATCCACCCCAGTGTGGGCCTGGCCACTCTCACCCCCTTCTGGCCCGGAGAGGACCTGTCGAAGTGGAACCTCGACGCACCTCCGCCGTACATCCCCGAGCCACCCAAGGGCATCAACAGCCGCGCCCACGTGGTGCTGGAGCTGGCCCGGCGAGAGAAGTACACCGTGCGTCAGCTGTACGAATACCTCGCCGGTGCACGCGGCCACTGGGTGGTGATCGGTACACCCGAGACCATTGCCGACCGCATGCAGGAATGGTTTGAGAACGGGGCGGCGGACGGCTTCAACGTGATGCCGCCTGTGTTGCCCCAATCACTCAACGAGTTTGTGGACCTGGTGGTGCCTGAACTGCAGCGGCGCGGCCTGTTTCGCACCACCTACGAAGGCACCACCCTGCGGGAGAACCTGGGCCTGGCAAGGCCCGCAAGCCGGTACACAACACTGCTCGCGAAGGCGGCCTAGGCATCATGCATGGCGAGCCCAATGACCTCGGCAGGGCTGTCCGCAGGGCTCCTTCGTCATGTGCCACCCTGCAGCGCCGCAGGGTTGGGATGGCTCGGCAGGCGCGGCTGGCCTGCCTTGACACGGCGCACGGGCAGATCGGTCGCCAGGCGTTTCAGGGCGGCCCCCCGGGATGCGGACTGAAAGCCGTGCGGTACCACCAGCACGTCCGTGCGGGCTTCATGGAGGATGCGTTGCGCAACGCTCTCGAACAGCCAGTCTGCGCACCGGGACGCGGGATGCTTGCCCACCACGATCAGGTCGGCCCCTGCCCCTTGCTGCGCCACCAGCACCTGCCGCGCCGGGTCGCCCCGGCCGATGGAGGATGAAAGCCGGTTGCGCCGCGCATCGTACGAGTCGGTCAGCGTGAACATGCGGTCCTGCGCATGGCGCCTGCACTGCTCGCGGTAGATCTGGATGGCGCGTTCCGAGACTTCGGCATAACGCAGCTTGCCCTCATTGGCAGTGCTGACGGCATGGAACAGTTCCACACGTGCGCGGGGGTGGAGCGCCAGGCCCAGCTCCACCAGGCGATGCGAAGCCTGAGAAAAGTCCACCGCCACCATCAGGCTCTGGTAGGGCTGTGCCGCTGCGCTACGCACCACGATCACGGGGCGCTGGCAGGCACGGAGCAACTGGATCGCAGGGTGCGCGCCGAACCAGGCCCGCAACCCGCGCTGCGGGGCCATGCCCCACACCACAAGGTCGTGACCCGCTGCCGCGCGGGCGATATCCGCCACCGTGCAATCCATGCGTGTTCCGGAATGAACAGGAATCTGGTGGCGCTGCCGAATCTGCAGCGCATGGTGCGACAGTCGCACGGCCACGTCGGGTGGCGGCACTTCGCCGGGTTGGGAGAGATACACCAGCTGCAACGCAGCCCGATGCTCTGCGCCCAGCAGCGCCGCACGCGCCAGCGCGTGCCCTCCCTGTTCGGAGAAATCGGTGACGGCAAGGATGGAACGAGGGGTCATGGTGGTACGTCCTTCTGTGGTGAACAACGCGCACTCCTCCAACGGCTGCCAATGCGATTGGCGCCGGTCTGGTGAGAAGTGATCTGGTGGTACGGCCCGCAGCGGGCCGGCGTGCGAAGGCGACTAGGTGAGGTAGTCGCCCGTGGCCTCGGGCTGGTACTGGATGTTCTCGATGGTGGCGGAGCACTCTTCGCCATGGGGCGTTTGCCACTTGGCCATATCTCCAACCCGCAAGCCCAGCAGACTGATGCCCACCGGCGACAACACCGAGATGAAGCCCGCCGCAGGCTCGGCGTCCTGCGGGTAACACAGGGTCAGCACCTGGCGCCGGTGGGTGTGCTGGTCCACCAGCTCCACGCGTGAATTCATGGTGACCACGTCTGCCCGCACGGTGCGTGGGCTGGTGATATCGGCGTTGGCCAGCAGGTCGTCCAGCAAGGGCGCAGGCCGGTTGCCGACCAGCTTGGTCAGGCGCGAATAGTCCAGGTCGGTGAGCGTGCGCTCGCCAGGGGTCACAACTGCATGCATACAAAGCACTCCATCGAATGCGGCGGTGCCCCGTGGGGACAAGACGGCCGCTACCGCGCTTGGCTGGTGCCCGGCGGTGGATGGTTGCGCTACAAGGGGATGAGGAGAGAGGGTGCCGCCGGGCTCAGGAATGTGCTGGCGTCAGCTGACGACGCGCGTTCTTCTTGGCCACCGCTCGCGCGCAGGCCGCTGCGCGGGGCAGCACAGCCAGGGCGGCAAAAGGGCAAACCAGAAGGGTCGTCATGGGCCCGAGTGTAGGTAACACGGGCGGTTTTGGGAGCAATAGCCCCAGGGTTCTTGCCAGATACCCAGCGGCTGGGTGGCCGATCTTTGTCGCCACCAGGGGCCACCCAGAGCGTCACGCCAGCTGGGTGGCCCCTGCGCGGCGTACTCAGGCCACTTGCGGCAGGTAGCTGGGTCGCGTGGCCGTCATCGCGAGCTTGACATGCTGTGTGAGCTCATCGGCCAGCACCTCGTCCGTGCCTGCTTCCAGGCCATCCAGCGCGCGCCGAACGATCTGAACCGGGCTGGTCTTGGGCACGTCAAAGCCGCGCGTCAGGTCGGTATCCACATACGCCATGTGCAGGCCCAGGACCTGCGTGTTTTGCGCGGCCAGCTCATGGCGCAGTGCATTGGTGAGCGACCAGGCCGCAGACTTGCTGGCCGAGTAAGCAGCCAGCTCGCCGCCATTCACCCACGACGCCACAGACAGCACGTTGAGCAGCGCCCCGCCTCCGTTGGACTGCAGGACCGGGGCAAAGGCTTTGCTGACACGCAGCACGCCAAAGACATTGGTCTCAAAGATGCGGCGCATGACCTCTTCGCTGTCGGCCGCCAGAAACCCGCCGGGCTGGGCGATGCCCGCGTTGTTGATCACCAAAGTCACGTCAGACGCCTGCGCGGCGGCAGCCGCCACCTCTTCGGGGTTGTTGACGTCCAGGCGCAAAGCCTGCACGCCGGGTTGCGGGACGATGGTGGACGGATCGCGCGCGGCGGCGTAGACCTTGCGCGCACCGCGTGCGAGCAGCTCGCGAACAAAGGCCAGGCCAATGCCGCGATTGGCACCGGTGACGAGGACAACAGCGTTTTCGATCTTCATGGGAATCTCCAGGGTTGGGGTGGGACTGAACAGGGATATGCACGGGCTGTGCAATGGATGGATATGGAGTGAGGGCTCGATAGGTGCGAGACGGACGCGAGACGGGTGCGAGGCAGCAGTAAGCGAGCAGCTCAGCGCACCTTGACGACGACCTTGCCCTTGGCACGGCCGGTTTCCACGTAGGCGATGGCTTCGTTGGTTGCGTCGAAGGGAAACACCTTGTCGATCACCGGGCGGATGGCCCCTGCATCCACCAGACGCGTGATCTCCTGCAGCTGGCTGCCCTGTGCACGCATGAACAGGAACGAGTAGCCAATGCCCAGCACTTGGGCACGGCGCCGGGTACCGGCGCTCAACAGCCGGAACACCATCCGCAAGAAGCCAGACGCATGAAGGGTTTCGCCGAATGCGGGATCGGGCGGGCCCGAGACGGAGACAAGTTGGCCTCCGCGCTTGAGCACGCGCAGGGACTTGGCCAGCGCCTTGCTGTCCTGGCTGTGCAGCACCACGTCATAGTTGCGCAGCACGTTTTCAAAATCTTGCTGGCGGTAGTCGATGACAACGTCCGCGCCCAGGCTTTGGAGCAGTGCGGCACTGCCCGCGCCGGCGGTGGTGGCCACGGTGGCGCCCAAGTGCTTGGCCAGCTGGATGGCGATGCTGCCCAGCCCCCCCGACCCCGCCTGGATGAAAACCTTCTGCCCTTTTCTGACCTGGGCCTTCTCCACCAGGGCCTGCCATGCCGTCAACCCCACCAGCGGGATCGACGCTGCCGCTTCCATGGTCAGGCTGCGGGGCTTGAAGGCCAGCGAAGACTCCTTGACCGCAATCAGCTCCGCAAAGCTGCCGATGTGAAAGTCGTCCGCCCGGGCATAGACCTCGTCCCCCGGCTTGAACTGCTGCACGCGCGGCCCTACCCGCACCACCACGCCCGCCACATCGTGCCCGAGGATGAGCGGCATCTTGTAAGGCAGCAGGAGCTTGAACTCACCATCTCGGATCTTGGCGTCGAGCGGGTTGACGCCCGCTGCATGGACCTCCACCAGCACCTCATCGTCGCGCAGGGAGGGGGCAGGAACATCGGCAGGCCGGAGTACGCCCTTTTTGGCATAGCGATCCAGAACAAACGCTTTCATGGGGTTTCCTTTGCTGCAAGGGATTGCATGGCTGCACAGCAATGCCACGCGGACTGGCGAGGCTCCACCAAAAAAGCCGTCCCTCCATGACGCACCAGATGCTGTTTAGGGGTTGGGCCGTTATTTCGCATGATAAACATCATATGTAATGATAAAAAAATGCGTGCCATCGCACGATCAAGAAGAGGCTGGGTGTGAATCCGCGTTATGCCGTTTCCGCCGGCAACAGATGCTTGAGCGCGGCTTCGCGCAGGCTGTCGGACAGCGCGGCGTCGTCCACAGCACGGGCAAGCACGAGCGCTCCCACCATGGTGGACAAGGTGACAAGCGCTTGCTCATGGGTTTCTGGCTGGCCCCACTGGGGTGACTGGCGCGCAATCAGATCGACCATTTCCTTGATGTGCCGGGTGGAGACGCGTCGCACCTCAGGGGACTGGCGCGAGGTTTCGGAGCCCAACGCGGCCAGAGGGCAACCCGTTTCGATGCTCTCGACATGTTCGCGCGAAAGGTAGGCTTTGAGCACGGTTGCCATCGCCTGCGAGGCAGGCTCCCCCGCCACAGCGCCCGCCACCGTCGCCACAGACTGAGCGCACGCCTGCGTTGCCGCTTCGGCCAGCATGGCCTCGCGAGACTCGAAGTGCGCATAGAAGGCGCCATGCGTCAGGCCTGCTTCCTTCATGATGTCCGCAACCCCGGTGCCATGGTAGCCCTGGCGACGGATCGCCCGCGCCGCCACCGACACGATGCGCTCATGGGTCGCTTCTTTGGCGGCGGCTCGGGCATTGGGCTGTATATTTCGCATGATGTTTATCATACATAAACCCACCATTCAGCGCAACTGCGCTTGGTCTATGGGGTTGAACACACGCCCGTGCATCGTTCCGCCCCAAAAAAACAGGCCCCTGCGGGGCCTGGAATGCGAGCAGCGCCATGAACAGGCACGTGGTGGATGGTCAAAAAGAAGGCGGACTGCGGCTGTATTGATGAACCCCCAGCCCTCCCCTCATGCGATGCGACCGTTTCCAAACGAGCTATTCGCCCGTCGCAGTCTTCGTCCAAAGCACCGCAGGCCCCCGCACGCAGCAGGTCGCTTCAACCGCCCGCTTTGCGCGCAATTCAGCCGCAATACCCACGATGGCTGCGCGCCGTGCTCCATCACAGCTTGGCGATGGACACCTCCGTGGACTTGACCAGTGCGACCACATCGGAACCCACGACCAGGCCCAGGTCGTCCACCGAACGGGTGGTGATGACGGAGGTGACGATGCCCCAGGGGGTTTCGACATCGACCTCGGAGACGACATCGCCGCGAATGATCTCGCGCACTTTGCCCTTGAACTGGTTGCGTACGTTGATGGCTTGAATGGACATGGGGTTCTCCTTGAATAGTCCGTTGAAAAATGAAAACAGTGGGTGAGAGAAACAGAAAAATCACACCGCCCAGCGAAGGCCATGCGCTGGCACACCTGGCCATGGCGCCTCGTGTGCGGGGTCGCCATCGGGCTTTTGCAGCACGCGGTCCAGGATGCGTTTTTCGATGGCAGCAAACGCGGCGTCACCGTGCGAACGGGGGCGTGGCAGGTCGATGCGCTGGTCCAGCGCGATCTGGCCGTCTTCGATCAGGATCACGCGGTCGGCCAGGGCCACGGCCTCTTGCACGTCGTGGGTGACCAGCAATGCCGTAAAGCCGCTGGTGCGCCACAGGCCTTCAATGAGGCGGTGCATCTCGATGCGGGTCAGTGCGTCGAGCGCACCAAGGGGTTCGTCCAGCAGCAGCAGGCGCGGGTTGTGCACCAGCGCACGCGCCAGGGCCACGCGCTGGCGCTGGCCGCCCGACAGGCGTGCCGGCCATTCGCCCAGCCGGTCGCCCAGGCCCACGCGCGCCAGCACATCGGCCGCGGCTCCGCGCCGCTCGGGCGGCAGGCCCAGGGCCACGTTGTCAGCCACGCGCTTCCAGGGCAAGAGGCGCGAGTCCTGGAACATGATGCGGGTGTCACCGCTCAGGCCCGTGATGTCCCGGCCGTCCAGGCGGATCGCACCGCCAGAAACTGACTCCAGGCCCGCCACCAGGCGCAGCAGCGTGCTCTTGCCGCAGCCACTGCGGCCCACAATGGCGACAAACTGGCCGGGTTCAATCGTGAGTTCGGTCTTCTTGAGGACATCGCGCGTGCCGTAGCGCTTGTCCACACTGCGCACTTCCAGGCGCACGCCCTGCGCTGTGTTGGGATCGTTCTGGCTCATGGCATCAGGCTCCGGGTTTGAAGAGAGGCACATCGAGGGCATTCACGCGCCTGGGCAACAGCTTTTCGGCCAAAAAGGCATCCGCAATGCGCTGTTGCTCGGCAAGGGCCGTGGGCACCACGGCGCGCACCTCATAGCTGCGGCGACTATTGGCCAGCTCGATCACGCCCGCATCCAGCCCCCACACCGGTGCCAGCAGCGCGGCTGCGTCCTTGGGACTTTGCTTGACCCAGGCACCGGCCTTCTGCAGCTCGTGGAAGAACACACCGAGTACATCGGGTCGGGCCTTGGCATAGGGAGTCCCGGCCAGGTAATAGCGCTGGTAAGACGCCAGCTCACGCCCGTCGGCCAGCACCCGTACCGCCGACTGCTTTTGCACGGCGGCCAGGAACGGGTCCCACACCACCCAGGCGTCAATGGCGCCACGCTCAAAGGCTGCACGGCCGTCGGCCGGCGTGAGGTAGGCGGGCTCGATGTCCTTGAACGTCAGGCCGGACTTCTCCAGGGCTGCAATCAGCAAGAAGTGCACGCCCGCCGCCTTGGCAAAACCGATCTTCTTGCCCTTGAGGTCGGCCACGGTCTTGATGGGTGAATCGGCACGCACCACGATGGCCTGGGCGGCGGGCGATGGCGATTCCTGCGCCACGAAGGTGAGGTTGGCGCCGGCCGCCTGGGCGAAGACGGGCACGGTGTCGGCCACGTCGGCACTGACATCGATGTTGCCCAGGTTCAGGGCTTCGAGCAAAGGCAGGCCACTGGTGAACTCGTGCCACGAGACCTTGACGTTCAGCGGTGCCAGCAATTGCTCCAGCGTGCCCCGTGTTCGCAGGATGGTGGTGAGCGTGGATGATTTCTGCAAACCAATGCGCAGGGTCTCGGGCTTGCCTTGCGCCGCAGCCAGGCCGCTGGACAGTGCCGCAAGGGCACCGAGCACGGTGCGCCGATGAATCAGGAAAGGAAGGGTCATGGTCGTGATGAATGCGTTGTAGGAATGTCGGAGTCAGGGCCCCGCAGCTCAAGCCGTCTGGTAGCCGGGGTGCCAGCGCAACCAGTAGCGCTCCAGCCCCTTGGCAAACACGTCAGCCAGCTTGCCCAGCAACGCGTACAGCAGGATGCCCACGAGCACGATGTCGGTTTGCAGGAACTCCCGCGCATTCATCGTGAGGTAGCCAATACCCGCCTGTGCCGAAATGGTCTCTGCCACGATGAGGATCACCCACATCAGGCCGAGCGAGAAGCGCAGTCCCACCAGGATGCTCGACAAGGCGCCGGGCAGAATGATCTGGCGGTAGAGCTGCCAGCGCCCCAGTCCGTAGGTGCGGCCCATCTCAATCAAGCCCGGGTCCACATTGCGGATGCCGTGGAAGGTGTTGAGATAGATCGGGAAGAACACCGACACGCTGATGAGGAACAGCTTGGCCGACTCGTCGATGCCGAACCACAGGATCACCAGCGGAATCAGCGCTAGCGCAGGGATGTTGCGCACCATCTGGATGGTGGAGTCGAGCAGCGTCTCGAACAGCTTGACCGAGCCGGTGAGCAGGCCCAGCAGCAATCCCAGCCCGCCCCCGATGGCCAGACCCGCCAGCGCCCGGCCTGCGCTGACCTTGACGTGGGTCCACAGCTCGCCAGACAGGGTCAACGTCCAGGCTGCCTTCACCACCTCCAGCGGCGCAGGCAACACGCGGGTGGAAAGCCAGCCCGAAGAAGAGGCGATCTGCCACAACACGATGAGCCCTACAGGCACGGCCCAGGGCAGCAGACGCTGCGCCACATTGGCCACAAAGCGGACCAGCGACGCTGGGAGCAAAGGCCCTTCGAGCGGGAGATCGACGGAGTCCGCCACAGGCGATATCTGCAGCTCTCGGGTGGTCTGTGTCATGGTGTGATGTCCTGTTCGTTATCGGGCTCCAGGAACTCCAGCTGGTTACCCGCCGGGTCCTTGACGTAAAAGCGCAGGTAGCCGGGCAGCGCGCGGTTTTCCACCAGCGGCAGCTCGGCCTGCAGCAGGCGGTGGCGCAGCGCGGGCAGGTCCTGCACCTCAAAGGCCAGGTGCGACACCGCAGGCGCCGGTTGCCAGTGCTCGGTAGGCACCAGATCGATGCGCTGGGTGCCCGCGGCAAACCGCAGCGTTTTACCGGCCTGCAGGCGCACCTCGGGCAGGCCCAGCAGGCTGGCGTAAAAGCGCCGGATGGGCGCCTCAGCCCCAGCCGGGAAGGCCAGTTGCACGTGGTTGATGGACTGGATGCTCATGGCATATCTCCTGCGGTGCCGGTTCAGCTTTGCGACGCACGGGGCACAAAGTCATTGGCCACGGTCTCGCCAAACGGCCCCAGCGGGTTGCCGCCAGAGAGCTTCTCGCGCACACCCACGGGCAGCAGCGGGAACACCAGCTCGGCAAACCGGTAAGCCTCTTCCAGGTGCGGGTAGCCCGAGAGCACAAAGGTGTCCAGCCCCAGCGCCGCGTATTCCTCGATGCGCGCAGCCACCGTTTCCGGGTCACCCACCAGCGCCGTGCCCGCACCACCACGCACCAGGCCCACACCAGCCCACAGGTTGGGGCTGATCTCCAGGTCGGCGCGGCTGCGCTTGACCCCACCCGCATGCAGCTGTGCCATGCGGCGCTGGCCTTCGGAATCCATGCGTGAGAACACCGCCTGGGCACGCGCCACGGTCACGTCGTCCACGTGGCTGATGAGTTCTTCTGCAGCGGCCCAGGCCTGGTCTTCGGTTTCGCGCACGATGACGTGCAGGCGGATGCCAAACTTGACCGAGCGGCCCCGCTTTGCAGCGCGGGCGCGCACGTCGGCCACCTTCTTGGCCACTTCGGCGGGGGGTTCACCCCAGGTCAGGTAGGTCTCCACCTGCTCGGCCGCCAGGTCGTGGGCGGCGTCGGACGACCCACCGAAGTACACCGGTGGGTGCGGCTGCTGCAAGGGCGGAAACAGCAGCTTTGCGCCCTTCACCGTGAGGTGCTTGCCCTCGTAGTCGAGGCTTTCGCCCTGGTGGCTGCGCGTGAGGATTTCGCGCCAGATGCGGATGAACTCGGCCGACTGCTCGTAGCGCGTGGCGTGGTCCAGAAACACGCCGTCGCCCTCCAACTCGGCCTGATCGCCCCCGGTCACCAGGTTGATGAGCAGGCGCCCGCCCGAGAGCCGGTCGAACGTGGCGGCCATGCGTGCAGCCAGTGCGGGCTGGTGCAGGCCGGGGCGCACAGCCACCAGGAACTTGAGCTTCTTGGTCACGGCAAGCAGGCTGGACGCAACCACCCACGGGTCTTCGCAGGAGCGGCCGGTGGGGATCAGAACGCCCTCGTAGCCCAGGCTGTCAGCGGCAACCGCCACCTGCTGGAGATAGTCATGGCTGAGCTGGCGTGCGCCTTTGGCGGTGCCAAGGTAGCGGCTGTCGCCGTGGGTGGGAATGAACCAGAAGATTTGCATGGGACAGGTCTCTTCAAAACGGGATCTCAACGAGGTCCGAACGAAATCAGTAGGAGATGGCAAAGCCGAACTGGGGCGGGCGCAAGACCGCGCGCCGCTGCTGACCGTTCAGCCCCCAGGCGGTGGCCGTGACGCACAGAACGCGTCGCAGCTGGGCGTGCAACGGGAAAGGCATGGGCGCGGGCATGGGAAGCTCCTTGGAACGTGTTTGTGGTCTGGGTGGTGGGGTTACAGCAGATCGACCGGCGCGGCGTGCAGCAGGTTGAGCTTTTTGGGAATCAGCTTCAGGTCGAAGAAGGTGTCGGCAATGCCTTGCTGCTCGGCCAGGATCTCGCGCGTGACCGGGGCGGTGCCGAACTGCGCGCGGTTCAGGTACAGCTCGGTGATGGACTTGTCCAGCCCCAGAACGGCAGAGAGCTCTGCGGCTGCAGCCGCCTTGTTCTTGGACGCCCAGGTGTCAATCGCGTTGACCTCTTCGATTGCAATGCGCAACACATCGGTGTTCTTGGTCGCGAAGTCGCGCGAGGTGAAGTAGTAAGCGCGGTTGTTGACCACACCCGTGGCGTCGGCCAGCAGGCGGGCATCCAGCGTCTTCTGGGCGGCAGCGAGGAACGGGTCCCAGATGATCCAGGCATCGACTGCGCCCTTTTCAAACGCGGCGCGCGCGTCGGCTGGGGCCAGGAAGACAGACTGCACGTCGCCGTATTTCAGGCCGTTCTTCTCCAGCAGCTTGACCAGGAAATACTGCACGTTGGAGCCCTTGTTGTAGGCCACGCGCTTGCCCTTGAGGTCGGCCACGCTGCGGATCGGGGAGTCCTTGGGCACGATCACGGCCTCCAGCGCGGGGCGCGGCACCGTGGCGCCAGCGTAGACCAGCGGCGCGCCAGCGGCCTGGGCGAAGATGGGCGGGGCTTCGCCCACGTCGCCAAAGTCGATGGAGCCGACGTTGAGCGCTTCCAGTTGCACGGGGCCTGCGTTGAACTCGGTCCAGGTCACCTTCACACCCAGCGGGGCCAGTCGCTTTTCGAGCGTGCCACGGCCCTTGAGGATAGAAAGCCAGCCTTTTTGGTGGCCCACGCGCAGCACGCGGCCGGGCGCAGTCGTTTGTGCAAGGGCCGGGGCCCCCGTGACGCCGAGAGTGGCGGCGGCCAGACCGGTGAGCAGCGCCTGGCGGCGATGAAGAGAGAACGATGTCGTCATGGTGATGGTTTGTTTCTAGAAAAAAGGGGCGGCAAAAAGAGGCCAAAACTGCGGGAGTTCAGCCCGCGACAGGCACCACCGGCATGAGCAAGAAGGCACCGATGACCACGAGCGAAGCCACCACCAGCAAGGCAACACCCAGCCAGCGCAGGGCGTCGCGCAAACCCAGGGGTCGGTCTTCAAGGACCGATGGAGCCTGTGGCTGTGCGGACAGAGGGATTGCGTCACCGGACATGAACAGCACCTTTTTTTGTACAAGCAGGCAACAGCCCGCCCTGCCTGCGCTCAGCGGGCATTACCAGGAAAACAATGGAACGGAGGAAGGCGGGCGGAGCGTGGGCACCTGCGGCCAGGGCCGCAGGCGCGTGGTCCGTCAGACACTACATCGCACTTGCGAGAAATGCACCGGCGCGAACCGTGTAGCCTGGGCGGGCGATGGGCGAAGGGTTTCGGTGACCAGCACGTTGACCGCGTCATCCAGCCGGGCGGCAATGTCGGCCTGCACGTGGTAGGTGCCCTCGGGCGTCAGCGTGACCTGGGCGTCGGTGGCGTAGATGCCGGGCAGGATGCTCTTGGCACCCAGCGACTGCAGCACGGGGCGCAGCGCATAGTCCAGCGCCAGCATGTGGTGCGGGCTGCCGCCCGTGGCCAGGGGCAGCACGGTCTTGCCCTTGAGTGCTGTCTGCGGCAACAAATCCAGAAACACCTTGAGCACGCCGCTGTACGCCGCCTTGTAGACCGGCGTAGCCACCACCAGCACGCTGGCATCTGCCACCTGGTCAATCGCCTTCACCACGGTGGGATGGCCAAAATCGGCCAGCAACAGCGCCTGGGGCGACAGGTCGCGGATATGGACGCGATCCACCAGCGCGCCGCGCACCGACAGGCGCTGGGCCACGGCGTCGAGCAAGGCGGCGGAGCGGGAGCGCTCTGAAGGGCTGCCAGCGATGAGCAAGGCGGACATGGTGTTGGTTCCTTTGTTACTACTGTTTTGATAGCTACCAGCGCATGACGGACTAGCGCTTGAGCTTGTTTTTCTTATAAAAAGGACAAACAACGCCCCGCCCGGCCCGTTGGGGCCAGGGTTCTTCCATGGAGGCTGGAGCATCGCCCCAGCCACCTTCGGGGCGGTTGGGCCTGCTTACTTGCGCGTGTAGATCTGATCGAAACTCGCGTTGTCCGCAAAGTGGTCCTTGGCAGCCTTGTCCCAGCCACCGAACGCGTCGTTGATCGTGAACAGGTTCAGCTTGGGGAACTGCTTGGCGTACTTGGCCTTGGCCTTGTCAGAGACTGCGGGGCGGTAAAAATGTTTACCCGCAATGTCCTGGCCTTCTTCGGTGTACAGGTACTGCAGATAGGCCTCGGCCACGGCACGCGTGCCCTTCTTGTCCACGTTCTTGTCCACCACTGACACGGCGGGCTCGGCCAGGATGGAGATGGACGGCGCGATCACGTCGAACTTGGTGCCGAATTCCTTTTCCAGCAGGTAGGCCTCGTTCTCCCACGCAATCAGCACGTCGCCCTGGTTGCGCTGCGCAAACGTGATGGTGGAGCCGCGTGCGCCGGTGTCGAGCACGGGCACGTTGCCGTACAGCTTGGCCACGAAGTCCTTGGCCTTGGCGTCGCCACCGTACTTGCGCTTGGCAAATTCCCACGCTGCCAGGTAGTTCCAGCGCGCACCGCCCGAGGTCTTGGGGTTGGGCGTGATCACTTTCACATCGGGGCGCACCAGGTCGTCCCAGTCTTTGATGCCCTTGGGGTTGCCCTGGCGCACCACCAGCACGATGGTGGAGGTGTAGGGCGAGCTGTTGTGCGGCAGGCGCTTTTGCCAGTCTTTCGGGATCCAGCCTCCGTTGGTGTGCAGCGCATCGGTGTCGCCCGCCAGCGCCAGGGTGGCCACGTCGGCATCCAGCCCGTCGATGATGGAGCGCGCCTGCTTGCCCGAGCCGCCGTGGCTTTGCTTGATGGTCACGTCCTGGCCGGTCTTGGCCTTCCAGTGCTTGGCGAAGGCCTGGTTGAACTCCACGTACAGCTCGCGGGTCGGGTCGTACGACACATTGAGCAGCGTCACAGACTGTGCAAACGACGGCAATGCCGTCAGGGCCAAACTGCTGACCAGGGCAGCGGCGAAGGGAAACTTGATAAAGTCGCGGCGAAAGTTCATGGAAGGGCCTCTTTTTGTGAATGTGTTGCAGTGCAAATCACCGATGGAACGCATTCTGGAAGGCCCTCTTCAAAACTGGAACTACTGAGATTTCAGTTCTTAATATCCAAATCATCTGAGCGAAGCCTTTTTCGCCCGCCCCACACCAAGGACATCCCATGGCACGCACCGTTCAATGCATTAAGCTCGGCAAGGAAGCCGAAGGCCTCGACTTTCCGCCCTACCCTGGCGAGCTGGGCAAGCGAATCTGGGAAAGCGTGAGCAAGGAAGCCTGGGCCGGCTGGCTCAAGCACCAGACCATGCTGGTCAATGAAAACCGCCTGAACCTGGCCGATGCGCGCGCCCGCCAGTACCTGGCACGCCAGATGGAAAACCATTTCTTTGGCGGCGGCGCAGACGCCGCGGCGGGCTACGTCCCGCCCAGCGCGTAACGGAGCGACGCGAAGTGCAGCGCTGCAAAAAGTGGTTTCGCCAAAACCATTTCTTCGGCGGCGGCGCAGACGCCGCAGCGGGATATGTCCCGCCCGGCGCGTGACGCAGCGCAACGCACCCTGGAGCGGTTCGCGGTAAAAACCGCCTTCCCTTTCCAACAGGCCGGCGCCACGCCGGCCTTTTGCCGTCCACATGACTGAACCCATCGAGTGGCTGCCGGATGGCACCCCCTACAGCCCCCGCTTCGGCGACCGCTACCACAGCGAAAACGGCGGCCTCACCCAGGCCCGCCGGGTGTTTCTGCACGGCTGTGGCCTGCCCGAGGCCTGGGCAGGCCAATCGCAGTGGCGCATTCTGGAAACCGGGTTCGGCTTTGGCCTGAATTTCCTGGTGACCTGGGCCGCCTGGCGGGCCGACCCAGAGCGCCCCACGCTCCTGCACTTCGTATCGACCGAAGCCTGGCCCGTGAGTGCAGCCGACCTGCTGCGCACCACATCGGTCCACCCCGAGCTGGCGCCGCTGGCTGAAGCATTGCACCGCCAGTGGTGGGGCCTGCTGCCGGGCGTGCACCGCCTGCGTTTTGATGAAGGCCGGGTGCTGCTCACCCTGCATGTGGGCGACACCCAGGCCATGCTGCGCCAGCAGAACCTGACGGTGGACTCCATCTACCTCGACGGCTTCAGCCCCCAGCGCAACCCCGAAAGCTGGGACCTGCACACGCTGAAAGCCGTGGCGCGCTCTTGCCGTCGCGGTACACAGCTCGCCACCTGGACCATCGCACGCGCCGTGCGCGATGCCCTGGCGCAATGTGGCTTTGAAGTGACCCGCGTGCCCGGCGTGCCGCCCAAGCGCGACAACCTGCACGCCACCTACAACCCACGCTGGGAGCCGCGCACCCCGCGCCAGCCCGGGGCGACACCGGAGCCGTCTCTGCCCGGCCCCTGCATCGTGATCGGCGGCGGCATTGCAGGCGCCGCCGCCGCCGCCAGTCTGGCCCGGCGCGGCTGGCAGGTCACCGTGCTGGACCAGGCCGCCGAGCCCGCCGCAGGCGCATCCGCCCTGCCCGCTGGCGTGTTTGCGCCCCATGTGTCGCCCGACGACAGTGTGCTGTCGCGCCTGTCGCGCAGCGGCATCCGCACCACGCTGGAGCAGGCCCGCTGGTTGCTGAACGAGGGGGTGGACTGGGCACATTGCGGCGTGCTGGAGCACCGCACCGACGGCAGCCCAGGTCTGTCGCCCGATTGGCCCCAAGGGCCGGGTGCCGCCTGGAGCGAGCCTGCGCCCCCCGCTGCCCTGGCTGCTGCCCAGTTACCGCCCGACGCAACCGCCTGCTGGCACCACCAGGCGGGCTGGGTGCGCCCGGCGCGCCTGGCCAGGGCCTTGCTGGGCCAACCTGGCATCCAATGGCGGGGAAATTGCGCGGTAGCCCAGCTGCGGCGCGTGGAGACACCCGCCACGACGCACAGTCCGGACATCGCCACCTGGCAAGTGATCGATGCCCACGGCCAGGTGCTGGCCGAGGCGCCCACCGTGGTCATTGCCGCAGGCGCCGGCAGCGCGGCGCTGCTGAACCATCGCTGGCCCCTGCAGCCGGTGCGCGGGCAGGTGTCGTGGGGCCAACATGCCGACACGGCAACGCCGCTGCGACCATCGATTCCGTTCCCAGCCAACGGCAATGGCAACCTGGTGCCCCGGTTCCCGCTGGGCGATCAAGCCGATGGCGATCAAGGCTGGGTGATGGGCTCGACGTTCGAACGCGATGTGCAGGCCCTGCCGCCGAGCACAGCCGACATCCACACCGCCCATGCCACCAACTGGGCCAAGCTGCAGGGCCTGCTGCCCGGCATCGCGCCCCAGCTGGAGCCTTTGTTCACCCAGGCGCTGGCCGTGTCAGCGCCTCAGCCCGCCCCGGGCGAGTCCCCGGCTCTGCGCACCTGGGCCGCCGTGCGCTGCACCGCGCCCGACCGGCTGCCTCTCGTGGGCCCGGTGGACGCGGCCCACCTGCCGGGCCTGTGGGCCAGCACGGCCATGGGCGCACGGGGGTTGACACTGGCGCTGTTGTGCGGCGAACTGCTGGCCGCCCGAGTGCAGGGTGAGCCCCTGCCGCTGGATGCGCGGCTGGCCAAGGCGCTGGGCACCGAGCGCCTGCCGTAACGCGGGCGCCGCAGGCATCCCAAGGCAGCCCTCCGCCAGCCCGCGCCAATCCTTGCTTATAAACAAATAGACATATTGGCAGAGCAAAACAATAGTTTGCATCCATAAGAAGCCCCTCTACATTCGCCGCCATGCATGAATTGGCGTTTGTTTTTGCGGGCTTTGCCGTCGGGCTCATCGTTGGCCTGACCGGTGTGGGCGGCGGCTCGCTCATGACGCCGATCCTGATCTTCTTCTTCGGCATCAAGCCCCACATGGCGGTCGGCACCGACCTGCTGTTCGCGGCCTTCACCAAAATGGGCGGCACCGTGAGCCTGGCCCGCCAACGGCTGGTGCCCTGGAAGGTAGTGGGTCAGTTATGCGCCGGCAGCATTCCGGCGGCGCTGCTGGCGCTGTGGGCGCTGAAAGTCCTGGGGCCCGCCAGCGGCACGGCGCAGGCCATCATGACCACCACGCTGGGCTTTGCCCTGCTGCTGACGGCGGCGGCCACGCTCTACAAGGTGGTGGCGTTTTCTGCCCAGCGCCAGGCAGCCGAAGCCGCTGCCCGCAAAAGCCACACCGGCGACCCCACCCGCCCCCGCCACTGGAGCCTGCCGGTGCTGCTGGGCGCCGTGATCGGCACGCTGGTGACCTTTACCTCGGTGGGCGCGGGCGCCATCGGCGTCACGGTGCTGCTGCTGGTGTACCCCATGCTGCCGCTGCCGCGCATCATCGGTGCCGACATTGCCTACGCCGTGCCTTTGACCTTGGTGGCAGGGTCGGGTCATGCGTCGCTGGGCTCGGTGGACTGGCCTTTGCTTGCACAATTGCTGGCTGGCTCGCTGCCGGGCATCTGGCTGGGCTCTCGCCTCGTCGCCCGTACTCCTGAGCGCCTGATTCGCTCCGCCTTGTCCATTCTGCTGGCCTGGGCAGGCTTCAAACTGATTCTGATCTGAGCCCCCTATGTACCAATACACCGCTTTCGACACCCAGTTCGTGAAACAGCGTGCCGCACAGTTCCGTGACCAGCTCACGCGCTGGCAGACGGGCAAGCTGAGCGAGGACGACTTCCGCCCCTTGCGCCTCCAAAACGGCTGGTATGTGCAGCGCTACGCGCCCATGCTGCGCGTGGCAGTGCCCTACGGCGAGATCGCCAGCCGCCAGCTGCGCGTGCTGGCGCAGATTGCCCGCGAATACGACGAGCCCGAAGCCGCCGTCTTCAAGGCCGCCATGGAAGGCCAGGGCAAGCTAGGCACCACGTTCTTGCCCACGCACTGCGCCCACTTCACCACCCGCACCAATGTGCAGTTCAACTGGATTCCGCTGTCCAAAAGCGCGGACGTGATGGACCTGCTCGCCAGCGTGAACCTGCACGGCATCCAGACCAGCGGCAACTGCATCCGCAACACCACCACCGACGCGCTGGCAGGCATCGCTGTGGACGAGATCGTGGACCCCCGCCCCTATGCGGAGCTGATCCGCCAGTGGTCCACGCTGCACCCCGAGTTCGCGTTTTTGCCCCGCAAGTTCAAGATCGCCATCACCGGCGCCAAGGACGACCGCGCGGCCACGGGCTGGCACGATGTGGGCCTGCACCTGGTCAAGAACGATGCAGGTGAGATCGGCTTCAAGGTGTTTGTGGGCGGTGGCATGGGCCGCACGCCAGTCATCGGCACCGTGATCCGCGAGTTCCTGCCGTGGAACCAGATCATGAATTACATCGAGGCCATCGTGCGCGTGTACAACGAGCACGGCCGCCGCGACAACAAGTACAAGGCCCGCATCAAGATTCTGGTGAAGTCCGAAGGCCAGCAGTACATCGACGATGTGGAAGCCGAATACCGCCAGATTTTGGAGATCGACGGCGGCCCCCACACCATCCCGCAGGCTGAATTTGACCGCGTGGCCGCCTGCTTTGTGCCACCCAAGCTGGCCGACATTGCCGACGTGGCCCCCGCAGCCTTGCAGGCATCGCTGGACGCACAGGCGGCAGAGCATGTGATGTTTGGCCGCTGGCTCAAGCGCAATGTGCACGCCCACCAAAACGCTCAGCTGCGCGCGGTCACGCTATCCTTCAAGCGCCCTGGTCAGTCGCCCGGCGACGCCACCAGCGACCAGCTGATCGCACTGGCCGACCTGGTGGACAAATACTCCGCCGGCGAAGCCCGCGTGACGCACGACCAGAACGTGCTGCTGCCCTGGGTGCACGCCAGCCGCCTGTTTGACCTGTGGCAAGAAGCCAAGGCCCTAGGCCTGGCCAGCGCCAACGTGCAGCTGCTGACCGACATGATCGCCTGCCCAGGCGGCGACTTCTGCGCGCTGGCCAATGCCCGCTCGCTGCCGATTGCCGAGGCCATCACCCAGCGCTACCAGGACCTGGACGAGCTGGATGACATCGGCGAGATCGACCTGCACATCAGCGGCTGCATCAACAGCTGCGGCCACCACCACAGCGGCCATATCGGCATCCTGGGTGTGGATAAGGACGGCAAGGAGTGGTACCAGGTCACGCTGGGCGGCTCTGACGGCTCCGACCTGTCGGGCGCTGCCGTGGCCGGCAAGGTGATTGGCCCATCGTTCTCGGCGGCCGAAGTTCCGGATGTGATCGAGGCCGTGCTCGGCACCTACCGCGACCTGCGCGAAAGCGGCGAGACCTTCCAGAACACTGTGCGCCGCACTGGCCTCGACCCGTTCAAGGAAGCCGCCAAGCAGGCACGCCACAAAGAACCAGAAACCGCTGCCGCCTGAGCCCCGCAGCGCCGTACAGCACAGCCCCACAGACATGATGTTGAAACTAATCGCCGCCCAAGACCACCAGCCGCCTGCCCATGGCGACGCCCGCGCCGTGGCCCTGCCCAACGATGCCGATGCGCTGGCCCTGCCGCTCGATGGCGTGGACCGTGTGGATCTGCACTTCCCCAACTTCACCGATGGCCGCGCATTCAGCCAGGCTTTTTTGCTGCGCCGCCGCCGTGGCTTTACGGGTGAGATCCGCGCCACCGGCGATGTGCTGATCGATCAGTTGGTGCAGATGCAACGCACGGGCTTTTCGAGCGCCGTGCTGCGCGAGGGCGTGGACGCTGCCGATGCGCAGCGCCAGTTTGAACGCTTCCCTGGCTTCTACCAGGGCGACGCAGTGAACCCCCAACCCCTGTTTGCCGCCAAGGCTGCCTGACAGGCGCACTGCCCACGCGCCCGCTGCACCAACACACGAGTCCCTCACCATGAGCCAAATCGATCTCGCACGCATCAACGCCGACCTGGGCCGCAACGCGCCCGCCCTCGTGGAATGGGCCCTGGGCCTGGGCAAGACCAGCATCGTCACCACCAACTTCCGCCCCTTCGAAGCCGTGATCCTGCACATGGTCACGCAGGTGAATCCTGATGTGCCCGTGGTCTGGATGGACAACGGCTACAACACCGAAGCCACCTACCGCTTTGCCGACGAAGTGACCCAGCAGTTGGGGTTGAAGCTGAAGATCTACCTGCCCCTGCGCTCGCGCGCCCACCGCGAAGCGGTGGACGGCCCTACGCCCGCGCTGGACGACCCACGCCACGCCGCCTTCACCGAAGAGGTGAAGCTGGAGCCCTTTGCCCGCGCCCTGCGCGAGACCGCGCCGCAAGTCTGGTTCACTGCGCTGCGTGCCACCGACACCGCCGTGCGCGCGCAGATGGATCCGGTGAGCATCAACCCCGACGGCCTCATCAAAGTGGCTCCGCTGCTGCACTGGTCGTCCAAAGACCTGCACGAGTACTGCGTGAAACACGGCCTGCCCAACAACTTCGACTACGTGGACCCCACCAAGGGCGAAGACAACCGCGAGTGTGGCCTGCACATTGCCCACTGACCCCAGGTCCGACCATGAACGCCCGCACCGACTCAGCGCTGCTTGAGAAAACCAACAACATGAGCTACCACCTCAACAACTCCCACCTCGACGCCCTGGAAGAAGAAACCATCTTCATCCTGCGCGAAGTCGCCGCCGCCTTCGAGCGCCCCGCCCTGCTGTTCTCGGGCGGCAAGGATTCGCTGGTCATGCTCAAGTGCGCAGAGAAGGCCTTTGGCGCGGGCCGCATCCCTTACCCGCTGTTGATGATCGACACGGGCCACAACTTCCCGGAAGTGACGGACTTCCGCGACTTCCGCGCCAAGGAACTGGGCGCCGAACTCATCGTGCGCAGCGTGGAAGATTCGATGGCGCGCGGCACCGTGCGCCTGGCCCACCCCGGCGAGTCGCGCAACGTGCACCAGTCGGTCACGCTGCTCGAAGCGATTGAAGAGTTCCGCTTTGACGCCCTGATCGGCGGTGCCCGCCGCGACGAGGAAAAGGCGCGCGCCAAAGAGCGCATCTTCAGCCACCGCGACAACTTTGGCCAATGGCAGCCCAAGGCCCAGCGCCCCGAGCTGTGGACCCTGTTCAACACCCGCCTGCAGCCCGGCGAACACTTCCGCGTGTTCCCCATCAGCAACTGGACCGAGCTGGACGTGTGGCAGTACATCGACCGCGAGCAGATCGGCCTGCCCAGCATCTACTACACGCACAAGCGACAGGTGGTGGACAAGAAGGGCCTGCTGATGCCGGTGACCGAGCTGACCCCGCCGCGTGAAGGCGACGTGGTGGAAACGCGCGATGTGCGCTTCCGCACCGTGGGCGACATCACCTGCACCGCCCCCGTGGAAAGCACCGCAGCCACCCCGGCCGAGATCGTCATCGAGACGCTGGCCGCCGACGTAAGCGAGCGTGGCGCCACGCGCATGGACGACAAGACATCGGATGCTTCGATGGAGAAGCGCAAGAAGGACGGGTATTTCTGATGACCGCTATCAATTCAATAGCTACTAGCGCAAACAACACTAGCGCTACCGGCCAAAACGACCATATTTCCGCCCTCAAGTTCATCACTTGCGGCTCCGTCGATGACGGCAAGAGCACGCTGATCGGCCGCCTGCTGGTGGACAGCAAGGCCGTGCTGCAAGACCACTTGGCCGGCGTTCAGCGCCAGGGTGAGACCGACCTGGCCCTGCTGACCGACGGCCTTTCCGCCGAGCGCGAGCAAGGCATCACCATCGACGTGGCCTACCGCTACTTCGCCACGGAAGAGCGCAAGTTCATCATTGGCGACGCGCCCGGCCATGAGCAGTACACCCGCAACATGGTGACGGCCGCATCCAGCGCCGACGCCGCCGTGGTGCTGGTCGATGCGACCAAGCTCGACTGGAAGAACCCCGGCCTCGCATTGCTGCCGCAGACGCGCCGCCACAGCCTGCTGGCCCATCTGCTGCGCGTGCACTCGCTGGCGTTTGCCGTGAACAAGCTGGACGCGGTGGAAAACCCCGCACTGGCCTGGAAGCATATTCAAGGCGCACTGCAGGCCTTTGCCCAGGCGGCAGGCATCACCGTGCGAGCCATGGTGCCGGTCTCCGCCCTCAAGGGCTGGAACGTGGTGGACGCCCACGCAGGCTGGTGCGGCTATGACGGTCCTACCCTCTTGCAAGTCTTGGAAGAACTGCCCAACACCCCGGCAGACACAGCACTGGCACCTGCCTTCCCGGTGCAGTGGGTCGAGAAGTTCTCGTCCTCGTCCGACACGAGCCAGGGCCGCCGCGTGTTCTGGGGCCGTGTAGCTGCGGGCACCTTCGCGCCCGGCACGGCCGTGCAGATCTTCCCCAGCGGCCAGCTCGCCACCGTGGCCCAGGTGCTGGACCACGCCCGCCGCCCCAAGGACGTGCCCGCAGGCACCAGCGCCGGCATCATCCTGGACCGCGAGGTGGACGTATCGCGCGGCGACTGGATTTTGGCAGCGCCCACACCCGCTGCAGCCCCAGCAGATGACGACTTTGGCGACACGCCCGCCGCCACCCCGGCCTGGCCCGCCAGCCGCGAGCTGCGCACTACCGTCGCCTGGATGGACGACGAGCCCTTGGTCGCAGGCCGCGTGTACTGGGCGCTGCACGGCCACCGCTGGGTCAAGGCCAAGGTCAAGGCCGTGGTGCACAAGCTCAACATCAACACGCTGGCCGAAGAAGCCGCCACGCAGCTCGATCCCAATGCCATCGGCCATGTGGACCTGCTGCTGCAGGAGGCGATTCCCGCCGCAGCATTCAGCCAGGCCCGCGTGCTGGGCTCGCTGATTCTGGTGGACACCGCCAGCCACAAAACCGCTGGCGCCGTGCTCGTCAACTGATCCAGATCAGCGCCCCAAGCCCCAGTCACCCCATCGGGGTGAGGGACCCTGCAACCAAAGGTCGGTGAAAGCTTTTAAAATCGAGGGTTTTCACCGACCCACACAACTCCTGTCATGACCCACGTCGTTTCCGAAAACTGCATCAAGTGCAAGTACACCGATTGTGTGGACGTGTGCCCCGTGGACTGCTTCCGCGAAGGCCCGAACATGCTCGTCATCGATCCTGACGAATGCATCGACTGCGCCGTCTGCATCCCCGAGTGCCCGGCCAACGCCATCTTTGCCGAGGAAGACCTGCCCGCAGACCAGATCGCCTTCATCAAGCTCAACGCCGACCTGGCCTTTGCCGACGGCTGGAAGAGCATCACCAAGCGCAAGCCGGCGCTGCCCGACGCCGACGAATGGAACGGCAAGCCGGGCAAGGTCAACGAACTGATCAAGTAACCCGCCGCGCGCCCCGCTGGTGACTGAGACTTTGCAAGCGCCCGCCGTCGTAGAGACCGACGCCGTCGTCATCGGCGCGGGTCCCGTGGGCCTGTTCCAGGTCTTCCAGCTGGGCCTGCAAGGCATCACCGCCCACCTGATCGACGCCCTGCCCCATGCGGGCGGCCAGTGCGTCGAGCTGTACGGCGACAAACCCATCTACGACATCCCCGGCATCCCGGTGTGCACCGGCCGCGAGCTGGCCGCTTTGCTGCTTCAGCAGATTGCGCCGTTCAAGACCCAGTGGCACCTGAACACGCTGGTGTCCGCACTCACCGTGCAGGCCGATGGGCGCCTGCTGGTCGAAACCTCGCAAGGTGCGCAACTGCTGGCCCGCAGCGTGTTCATTGCCGCAGGTGTGGGCGCCTTTGTGCCGCGCACGCTCAAGGTGGACGGCATCGAGCGCTTTGTGGGCGCCCAGGTCCACTACCAGAACCTGCCCGCCACGGCCCACGTAGCCGGGCTCCATGTGGTCGTGTACGGCGGCGACGAGCCCGCCGTGGCCCGCGCCGTGGAACTGGCCGAACAAGGCCAGGCCACCCGCGTGAGCCTGTTGCACCGCCGCGACGTTTTCCAGGCGCCTGACGCCTTGCTGCAACACCTGCAGCAATTGCGCGACACAGGCCTTATCCACGTCGAGGCCGCGCAGATCACCAGCATCGACACTGTGGGTGACCGCCTCACTGCCTTGCAAGTCGTAGATGCGGACGGCAGCACCCGCTCCCTGGCGCTGGACCTGCTGGTGGCCGTGCTGGGTATCTCCCCCCGCCTCGGCCCCATCGCCGATTGGGGCATCGCCATGGACCGCAAACAATTGGTGGTGGACACAGAAGCCTTCCGCACCAGCGTGCCCGGCATTTACGCCGTGGGCGACATCAACACCTACCCCGGCAAACGCAAGCTCATCCTGTGCGGCTTCCACGAAGCCACGCTGGCGGCCTTTGGTGCGGCCGAGGTGCTCAAAGGCGACAAGGTGGCGCTGCAATACACCACCACCAGTCCGCGCCTGCACCAGTTGCTGGGCGTTGCACCGTTATCGGCACCTTCTGCCACCGTGTAGCCCCGGCGGGCCAGGGCTCGTCACTTCATGCCCAAACGACGGGCCCACAAATAAGCACAAAATGTCCAAAAGGCGCGCAAGCGCCCGGCACGATGGCGTCTCCATCCACCCACCAGGAGCACGCCATGAGCCAACCCCCCCTTCAATCCATCTGGGACACCTACACCGCGTCGTGGAAGACCGATTCGGCCGCGGACCGCACAGCCCTTTTTACCCAGTCCCTCGACCCCGCCTGCACCTACAACGACCCGCTGGCCACAGCCCAGGGCTGGGACCAATTGACGGCCTACATGGACAACTTTCACAGTCAGGTCCCCGGCGGGCATTTTGTGACCCACTATTTCGCCAGCCACAACCAGCAGAGCATCGCCAAATGGAACATGGTGGATGGCAGCGGACAGGTGATCGGGGAAGGCGTGAGCTACGGCCGGTACAACGACCAGAATCGCCTGGTTGCCATGACCGGTTTCTTTGAAGCCCCTTGAACCGACGCCACCGTGCTTTATCTCCGGCAAATCCAGGAGGGCATCGATTTCATCGAGGCCCATCTCGAATCCGATATCGAGCTTTCGGAGGTGGCACGGGCTGCCGGGATGAGCCAGTGGCACTTCCAGCGGATCTTCAAGGCGCTGACCAACGAAACCCTCAAGGCCTATATCCGTTCGCGCCGGTTCTCGCGGGCTCTCGAGCAGTTGACCAACACACGGCTGAGCGTGCTCGACATTGCGCTGGCGTCAGGGTACGAGACGCAGGAGAGCTTTACGCGTGCATTCAGGGATTGCTTTCGGCTCACGCCGTCGCAGTACCGCAAGATGGGCAACCGCTCGCTGTTCGTGCGCAAGATCCGCTTCGACGAAAGCTACCTCGCGCACATTCACCACAACATTTCGCTGGAACCCGACATCAAGGAGCAGCCTGCCATGCAGCTGGTCGGGCTGCCCACGGACTACTACGGCATCGACTCCGAAAAGAACAATCTGGGGCAAAAACTGCCGCCCCTGTGGGCGAAGTTCCTGCCCCGGCTGGGCGAGATTGCGAACGCCGTGCCCGGGGTCTGCTACGGCGTCGTAGCCCCAGCGGGGCCCCACACCGAAGAACTGCGCTACTTGGCCTGCATCGAAGTGCGGGGCCTCGGTGCGCTACCACCGGGCATGGTGGCCATGGAAATCCCCGGATCGACCTATGCACGCTTCACCCACCGGGGCCCTGCGCAGAACGTCGATGCGACGGTGAACTACATCTACGCAAGCTGGCTGCTGTCGGCCGGCCCGTCGCACACCCTGGGGCCGGATCTGGAAATCTACGGCTCGCAATACCACCCGACGTGCAGCGACTCCGTAATGCACTACGCAATCCCGATTGCCCCGGGCAAGCGCTGACCCTCCCCCTCCAAGAGGACCGCGCTCCTTTGGGGCGCCATTGCTAAGGGCGTCGAACCGGCCTGCCGGAAGCGACTGAGAGAGTCCCTTGGAACCTGATTAAGATCATCCGGAGCCAGGGTCGGAACAGTAATCGAGCTGCCCGCTACCTACTGGCCAGAAGCGGACATTGGAGCCACAAATGCCACTCGAATGGAAACACTCCGCAGATGGAGTCGACTGGGAAGAACTGTCTGCCCTCTATCGGGCTGCACCACTAGGCGAGAAGCCGCCGCTTCATCTGCAGAAAGTCTTCTCAAACAGCATGTTCAAGTGTTTCGTCTACGAGAATGCGAAGCTCGTAGCGGTGGGACGCGCGCTCGCTGATGGTGGAGATTGCTCGTACATATGCGACGTTGCGGTATTGCCCAGCTATCAAGGCACAGGCCTCGGCAAACAAGTTGTCAGTGACCTGGTGGAAATGTCATCCGGTCACAAGAAAATCATCTTGTATGCGGTCCCTGGCAAAGAACCTTTCTACAGGAAATTCGGCTTCATGCGAATGAAGACGGCTATGGCCATCTTCAAGAATCAGCAGCAGCAGGTGGAGGGGGGCTACCTTAGTGAAAGCTAATCCTCAAATCAAGATGATGCGTACCGGCAAGTCGTCTGCTGCCGGGGGGCCAAAGGTCTGCAACGGGCCCTAAACAGCCGGTGGACTAAATTACCGCAAAGCTACCGTTGACTCATTACCCACTGCTTGACGTCCAAACCGCGCTGTCTCAGTGCCCGGTGCCTGCCTACTGGCAAGCTATAGTTTGCTGAGTTGATGCCTGCCGGGTTTGTCGGAAATTTTATACCTGTGCTTTTGAACAGCGCACTGACCGCAAGCCCAATCTGCAAGCCATTTTCAGGAGAGTTCAGTGTCTAGAATATCCCGCACAGTCCAGAATATCCCGCAGGTTTTGCGGTCTAAATTACGTTAAAACGCACAGCAGCTACTCATGGACATCGCCGCCTTTCCCTTGATATGGAGATGGACTCAGCCATCACATGCGGTGCTGCCTGTCGATGTCTTGCGGGCGCTGCATCCGTTAACGACCGCACAAATTGAGGCACTTGGCCTTTCCTCGAACAATCGTTTTGGCTCGACGATGGTTCAGCATCTGGCGACGGAGGACGAGGGCGAAACCGGTCGGTGGTTGGCAAGCCTGCAACTGCCGGGCGGTCGCGTGATCGCTGTTTGGAACAAGGACACTGCACTGTCTCTGCCATGGGAAACCTTCGTCACATATTGGAGCAATTTTTGCTACCCATCTAGTGACGACGTGGACATCTTTGTAGAAGGTGGGCCGCTTGTATTGAGGTGGCGTCATTACGAGACTTTCGAATATGACGTCGATGCGCTTTAACAAGTTGTTCGTCGCGGATGCGCAGCAGCAGAAGGCCGCTTCGCGGCGTGTGCTGCTCGCCGGACAACGCCCACGTTGGGCGTCACCAGAGTCGAAGCGAAATGCCTGAACTGTCAGAGGCCATTCACTCCGAGATTCAGCGTCTATCTGCCAAAGGCGACGCCCTAGCCAGTGCGCGAAAGTATTCGGAAGCAATCCCTGTGTATTGGCAAGCCTGGGATCTCTTGCCTGAGCCCAGGACCGAATGGGAAGCCGCTGCGTGGCTACTCGCCGCCATTGGTGATGCCAATTTCCTCGGCCAGGACTACACGGCAGGAAAGGACAACCTAACCACTGCAATGCATTGCCCAAGCGCAATCGGCAATCCATTCCTGCACCTACGGTTGGGGCAGTGCCAGTTCGAACTAGGCGCTCTTGATCGCGCGGCTGACGAGCTTGTGCGGGCATACATGGGCGCGGGAACGGACATCTTCAAAGATCAAGACCCGAAGTACCTGCGCTTTCTACAAAGTCAGGCCAAAGGTGTCGAAGGGCCAAAGAAGTCATGGCAGTTCTGGAAGTGACGCCCAATCCTTCAATCGCGAGGACTTGCCCCGGCAAGCCGGGTCAAGCCTCTCATTACAAACGTTGAGCGTCCGATTTCGCCAGCCGCCACCAACTGCTTCTGGCCGGATTCTGCCCCACGGCGGGGGACGCGAGCGGGCCCGCTCTAGACAGTCACCGCTGCCTCAAGGCGCCATTCGCACCCATGAAGGAAATGAACTGCGCCACTTGTGAAACAGCTCGTTGACCTCACTCAACCCTGTTTAACTAGAATCCAACCATATCGCTGGGGGTGTCCTGCAATAAATTCGTTGCTGGGCTGAGATCAAACCCTTCGAACCTGTTGCCTGCATTGTTCTACTTTGCAGGCTTGAGATCATCCTCGCGCAGGGAAGCAAGTCCGCTATGGCACGGCCCTGAACACGTCAGGGCGCACTGGTGGGCGGCCCCTGCTCTGTATCTGCTTACGGAGCCATTCCATGTCCTCATCGCCTGCCACGCACGCCACCAACGAAGCGCTGGCCCCCGTCTCCCCCGATCGCCGCGTCTTCCAGTGGCATGACCACGCCTCGCTCTGGTTCAGCCTGGGCGTGGGCCTGCTGGTCATGCAGGTGGGCGCCTACCTGATGCCTGCGCTGGGCACCAAAGAGGCACTCATCGCCATCGTCGCCGGTTCCATCGTGGGCGCGGGCCTGCTGGGCTGGGTGGCCAAGCTGGGCTGCGACAGCGGCCTAGCCAGCGCCGGGCTGATGCACGCCGTGTACGGCCGCACGTTTGCCAGCCTGCCCATCATCCTGAACATCGTGCAGCTGGTGGGCTGGGGTACGTTTGAGCTGGTGGTGATGCGGGATGCCACCGTGGCCATCGGCCAGCAGTCGGGCGCCATGGCCGGTGCCCACTGGCCGGTGCTGGCCACGCTGCTGTGGGGCGGCGTGGTGATGCTGCTCATCAGCGGCTCGATGGTGCAGCTGGTGCGCAAGCTGATTGCGCGCATTGCCCTGCCGCTGGTGGTGTTGTCGCTGCTGTGGCTGTCGTGGCAGTTCCTCTCGCTGGCGCAAACCCAAGGTTTTGAAGCGCTGTGGACACGCAAGGGCGACGGCGGCATGGGCGTGCTTCCCGCTCTGGACCTGGTGATCGCCATGCCCATCTCGTGGCTGCCGCTGGTGGCTGACTACGCGCGCCATGGCAAGAACGGCGGCTCGGCACTGCGCGGCACCTGGCTGGGCTATGCGCTGGCCAATATCTGGTGCTACAGCCTGGGGGTGCTGGTGGCGCTGACCTTGCCCAGCCAGGACCTGGTGCAGGCGCTGCTGCTGGCCCAGGGCGGGCTGATTGCGCTGTCGCTGATCCTGATCGACGAGGTGGACAACGCCTATGGTGACGCCTATTCGGGCGCCGTGTCGGCCCACAGCCTGCTGCCGCGCTGGGGCGTGCGCGCCTGGGGCCTGCTGGTGGCCGCGCTGTGCACCGGGCTGGCGCTGGTGCTGCCCATGCACAGCCTGGAGCCGTTCTTGCTGCTGCTCAGCTCGGTGTTTGTGCCGCTGTTTGGCGTGATTCTGGGGCGCCTGGCCTTCGGCACCGATGCGCCCGCCCTGCTCGCGGCTGCGCGCAAGGTGAATGCGGCGCCCGTGGCCATCTGGCTGGCGGGCATTGCGGTGTACCACCTGGCACCCAAGGTACTGCCTGACGCGGGCTCTGCACTGCCCGCACTGGTGTTCAGCTTTGTGCTCGCCTGGGCCACGAGGCCCAAGGCACACTGAACCAATCAATCACTATAAAAAGATGAGCGCTCAGCGCATGATTGACTAGCGCTTGAGCCTCAAAACACCCAAAAATCGCTCTACAGTGCCTGAAACACCCGCTGCGCCACGGGCGCGTAGCCGTGGTTGAGGGGACCATGGCCGCGGCCGGTGGTGACATCCGCGCCAGCAGCAATGGCCCCCAGGATGTAGGCCCGTGCGTGCTCCACGGCCTGCTGCAGCGGCTGGCCCAGTGCCAGCTGCGCGGCAATCGCTGACGACAGGGTGCACCCGGTGCCATGCCCGTTGTGGGTGGCAATGCGCTGTGACTGCAACCGGTGGCCCTGTCCTTGTGCGTGTTCTCCGCCTTGCACGGCCAGCACATCCACCACCCAGTCGCCCGGAAGGTGCCCGCCTTTGAGCAGCGCGGCGCGGGCGCCCAGTTGCAGCAGATCTTGCGCGGCCAGCTCCAGCGCCTCCACGCCCTCGATGCTTCGCCCCAGCAGCCATCCGGCCTCGTCCAGGTTGGGCGTGACCACTTCGGCCAGTGGAAACAGCTCCTGGACCAGCACGGCCACCGTCTCCTGGGCAATCAGCCGATCGCCACTGGTGGCCACCATCACCGGGTCCAGCACCACGTGCGGCAGCTGATAGGTCCGAATGGCTTCTGCCACCACGTGCACCACGTCCGGTGAGTGCAGCATGCCGATCTTGACGGCGTCCACGCCAATGTCCTGCACCACCGCATCGATCTGGGCCTTGAGCATCTCGGGCGGAATGCCGTGGATGCCTGTCACCCCACAGGTGTTCTGGGCCGTGATGGCGGTGATGGCCGTCATGCCATAGCAGCCCAAGGCACTGAAGGTCTTGAGATCGGCCTGGATGCCCGCGCCACCGCCGCTGTCAGACCCGGCAATGGAGAGCACGCGTGCGTAGCGGTGGCCCGTGGAGGGCAAGGAGATCGTCGGTGAAATCATGGCAAAAATTATGGCCTATGCGCCACGTCAAAACGGGGCGCTTAGGGGATGTGCTGTAATTCATTTTCCGGACGAAACAGGGGTGTCCCACCGCATGGTGCGCGACTGAGAAATACCCTGGGGCCCTCACAGAACCCTGTGCACTGCGGCACACGCAGCAGCCCCGCTACCCGATCCAGGTCATGCTGGCGTGGGGAGTTTCCATCAGCGGTGACCCCGTTTTGTCCATGGCTGCTTGCCACTACATGGACACACTGACGGAGCTATGTCACTTCCACCTTCTTCCTTTGCCATCCTGGGCGCAGGGCTCATGGGCCGTCTGCTGGCTGTGGAGCTTGCGCGTCTGGGGCACCGTGTAGACATCTACGACGCGGGCAGCCCCGCCGCCGAAAACTCCGCCGCCACCGTGGCTGCGGCCATGCTGGCCCCGCTGGCAGAGTCTGCGATCACCGAACCCGGCGTGGTGCGCATGGGCCACCACGCGTTGACGCGCTGGCCCGAGTTGCTGGCAACCTTGTCAGCGCCTGTGTTTTTCCAGCAGGCCGGCACGTTGATTGTGTGGCACCGCCAGGACGCGGCCGAAGCCCAGCGTTTCACCCGCCAGCTCGAAAACAACCAGCGCGGCCTGCCCGAGCTGCCCGCCCTGCAAAAGCTCGACAGTGGCGCCCTGGAGCAGGTGGAGCCCGCCCTTGCGCACCGCTTCAACCAGGGCCTGTACCTGCCCGGCGAGGGCCAGCTGGACAACCGCCAGTTGCTGGCCGCCCTGGTGGTGGAAATGGAGCGCCTGGGAGTGCGCATGCACTGGCACACGCCCCAGTCGCCCGAAACCTTTACGCCCGGCGCACCCGGCCAGCCTGACCGGGTGCTGGACTGCCGGGGCCTGGGCGCCAAGGGCCAGTGGAGTGCCTTGCGCGGCGTGCGTGGCGAAGTGGTACGCATCCATGCGCCCGACGTCACGCTGCAGCGCCCCACCCGGCTGGTGCACCCGCGCTACCCCATCTACATTGCGCCCAAGGAAGACCATCTGTTTGTCATTGGCGCGACCGAGATCGAGTCCGACGATCGCTCCCCGGCCAGTGTTCGCTCCACCCTGGAACTGCTGAGCGCCGCTTATGCGGTGCACCCTGGCTTTGGCGAAGGCCGCATCCTCGAGCTGGCCACGCAGTGCCGCCCCACGCTGCCCGACAACCTGCCCGCCATCCGCCAGACCCGTCCAGGCGTGCTGGAGATCAACGGTCTGTACCGCCACGGCTTCATGATCTCGCCCGCCATGCTGGATGTGACCCTGGAGGTGCTGAACACGGGACAATCGACCCTGTCCGAACGTTTTGACCTCCGGCTGGAACTGGGGCCAGCCGCACCCGCCCCGACCGGCGTTGCAGCCCCCGCATTTGCATGAACATCTCGATCAACCAAATCCCGCACGAACTGCCCGAAGGCGCCACCGTGGCCGATGCCGTGGCCGCCATCGAAGCGCGCCCCCCGTTTGCCGTGGCGGTGAACACCACTTTTGTGCCCAACACCCGCTACGCCGCCCATGCGCTGCAGCCTGGCGACCGCGTGGAGATCATCTCGCCGGTCACGGGCGGCTGAGTCAGCAAAAATTCAATCAAAAGAGCTGTAAGCGCTTATAAAACATGCACGAGCAGCTACAAAAATCATAGTAATCACATGACCACTCCGACGCCCCAAGACCCGCTGGTGCTGTACGGCCAGACGTTCGCCAGCCGCCTGCTGCTGGGCACCTCGCGGTACCCATCGCCCGCCGTGCTCGAAGCCGCTGTGCAACGCGCCCGGCCCGCCATGGTCACTGCCTCACTGCGCCGCCAGGGCAGCAACCCGGCCGAAAGCGGCAGCAGCTTCTGGGATCTGCTGCGCAAGCTCAACGTGCCCGTGCTGCCCAACACCGCCGGCTGCCACAGCGCCCAAGAGGCCATCACCACCGCCCAGATGGCGCGCGAGGTGTTCAACACCCCCTGGATCAAGCTGGAGCTGATCGGCGATGACTACACCCTGCAGCCGGACACGCTGAACCTGGTGGGGGTGGCCGAACACCTCATCAAGGAAGGCTTTCAGGTGCTGCCTTATTGCACCGAAGACCTGGTGCTCTGCCAGCGCCTCGTCGATGTGGGCTGCCAGGCCGTGATGCCCTGGGCAGCGCCCATCGGCACCGGGCGCGGCCCGGTCAACCCCTATGCGCTGCAGACGCTGCGCGAGCGCCTGAACGTGCCCATGCTGGTGGATGCCGGGTTGGGCCTGCCTTCGCACGCCTGCCAGGTCATGGAATGGGGCTATGACGGCGTGCTGCTGAACACCGCCGTGGCCCTGGCACAAGACCCCGTGGCCATGGCCGGTGCATTTGCCGATGCCGTCAGCGCCGGGCGCGCAGCCCGCCTGGCCGGTGCCATGGCCGCACAAGACGCCGCCCAGCCCAGCACCCCCGTGCTGGGCACCCCTTTCTGGCACCACGCCCATGCATGACACCACCACACTGGCGCAGGCCATCCTGAGCCACCACGCGGCCACCTTTGCGGGGTTTGCGCCCGAGCCTGTGCCAACCCCCACGTTGCAGGACCCTGTCTACCTCGCCGCGCTACAGGCCTGCAGCCAGTTGGGCTTCATCGCCCATGACGCCGAATGCCTGGCCCGCGCCTGGCAGGCGCGCGCGCTGCGCACTGGCAGTGCACAGCCCGAGCAATGGCCGGACGAGCCCCAGGACTTTGGCCTGCAGCGCCTTCCACGCGCCCATCAGTTCGCCGCGTGCCCGGAGCATTTGGGCTTGTATGCCGTACTGCCCGACGCCCAGTGGGTGGGCCGCATGGCACGTGCCGGGGTGCCCACGGTGCAATTGCGCTTCAAGTCGGACGACGCCCAGGCCATCCGGACCGAAGTTCAGGCCGCCGTCCAGGCGGTGCAAGGCACAGGCGCGCTGTTGTTCGTCAACGACCACTGGCGGGACGCCATCGAAGCTGGCGCCTACGGCATTCATCTGGGCCAGGAAGACCTGGACGCACTCACCGCCGAGGAACTGCAAACGCTTCATCGCTCGGGCCTGCGCCTGGGCGTGAGCACCCATGGGTATGCCGAAATGGTGCGTGCCGACGCCGTGGGGCCCAGCTATATCGCAATGGGTGCCGTGTTCCCCACGACCCTGAAAAAAATGGCCACCGCTCCCCAGGGCGTGGGCAGGCTGGGCGTGTATGCGCGGCTGATGCGGGACTACCCACAGGTGGCGATTGGTGGGATCAGCGCCGAGCAGTTCCCCACGGTACTGGCCACTGGCGTGGGTTCCGTGGCCGTGGTGCGGGCCTTGGTCAACGCGCCGGACCCTGAAGCATCGGCCGCAGAGCTGATGGCGCTGATGCGGTGACGGCTGGGTGGCGATAGCGGCCACGGCGGCTATCGCGCATCCCTCACGACCATCGCAGCGCCACCTGGATAGTCGCCGGGTGGCCGATTGGTCGCCTGCTCGCTACTTGTTGTCGGGCTTCTTCATCTGCTCCAGCTCAAGGCGGAGCTCCATGAGATCGTTCTCCATGCCAAAGCCGACCGGCTGGCCCGCTGGCGGCGGCGCCGTCACGGGCACCGGGGGCAGATCGCTCAGCGTGAGGTGGGGTGGGTCCGACAGATCCAGGTCGAGCGGAATGCCTCGCGAATCCTCGCCTACTGCTGCTGCGGGCCTGGAGGGAGTGGCTGCAGAGCGCACGGGCTCGGGCTCCTGCTGGGCCTTCATCGCGAACTCGAACTCCAGGCTGGCTGCCAGTGAATCAAGCGGCTGGTCGTCGTGCAGCGCCACCGGTGCAGGCGCTGCAGGTGCCACCAGGGTCTCGGATCGGGGCGGTGCCAGGGGCGTCGTCCGCTTGCGCGGGGGCGCTGCACCACGCGCGCTGGCGGGCGTGGTCTGTGCAATCGCCAGCAGCAGCAAAAGATCGTCATAGGCCGCCAGATCAAACGGCTCCACCGCTTCAGCGCCCGTGCGGCGGAACAGGAATTTCTCCAACAAGCCCAGCACCGCAGGCGTTGTCCACTCGGCCTCGATCTCGGCGAGTGCGTCGGTGTAGTGGTACAGCATGCGGCCCGTGCGGTGAAAGCCCGCAAACTCCGGCACTTGCGCGTTGAAGGACTGCATGAACTGCGTTCGCAGCTGCGCAAACTCATCCACACGACTGAGCGTGTGGTACAGACGCAATAGCTCCAGGTAGGCCAAGGGCGAGGTCTGGCGGTGCTCGGCAATGTGATTCTTCAGCACCTCGATGGCCTGCTGGTGCTCGCCCACCGAGACAAAAAATTCAGCCTGCTGCTGGATGTCAAACAGCTCTTCAGGGTTGACGATGTGGGGCGCTACCGAGGCGGCGGCCGGCGCGGAAACCGACTTCGCCTGCAAGGGAGCGGGAGCACTCGCCGCCGGGCTGGTCGCTACGAAGCGTGGTTCCACGGCCGCAGCGGTTGCCTTGCGCAGGGGCATGCCGCCGGACTCGGGGTTCGCCGCGACGGCATGAGGCTGGGTTTCAGACGGCAGCCAGGTGTCGCCGGGATGGGGGGTAAGACTGACCGCTTCTTCATGCGCCGATGCTGCATCGCCACGTGCGCCCAAGGCCACAGAATCGCGCCACGAACGCACTGCCTTGTCAGAGGCGCTGCGCATCCGCGACCACATCCATGCCACCCCCGCCAAGGCCAAGGCCAGCAGACCGCCCAAGGCATATACCACCGTCGCAGGAAAACGCTCCTGTTCCATCGCCTCCAGCTGCTGCTGCAACTGGCCAGCGGCTGCACGGTCCTTGGCGGCCAGTGCTCGCAATGCGGCGGTGTCTGATTCCAGCGCCTTCAACCGTTCGCCGTCTTTTTGCAATTCTTCCGGCTGCGCGTTCAACGACCTCCACAACGCGGCGGCCTGGGTGCGCAGGGCCGACATCTCTTCAGAAGGCGCCGTGGGTAGCTGCGCGGTAGAGCGCAACGCCACAGGACTGTCCAGCCAGGTATCCAGGGGCTCAACCACCAAACGCGAGCGCGCTGCAGGTGCAGCGGCCACTACCGACTTGCCAGGTGCTGCCGTGCCCACACGCGCGGAAGGCCGTGCGGCAGCTGCAGAACTGGGAGCGCGGCCATCAGCGGAGGGCGAGCCCGAGGCCCTTGCCAGTGCAGGCGCCTTGTCACGGGGCCTGGTGGCCTGCATAGCACCGGCGGCAGCCGCAGATGCACTGCCACTGCCCTGTAAAGGCGAACGCTGTGACTCTGAAGCTGCGCTGGGGGTTGCTGCAGGAAGCCGCGCCAAGTCCACCGGGGATGCAGAGGCGGACCGGGTGACGGTGGTCGGCAAATCCGAGAGGAAGGTGTAGTTGCGCGTGGTTTTTCCGTTGCACCCTGCGGTCAGGGTCACGGTGAGAACCGGTTCATCCAGCGATACCGAGGCCAGCACGCGGACCCCTGAAGGACGCCCACGCACCTCGGGCAATGGGACCACGCGCACCTTGTTTTCACTGATTGCGTTGTCGCCTGCCACCAGCTTGGCCGTGACGCAGGACGATGCGACATCCGTGCCCGGGTCGGGCTGCAACTCGAACGAGAGATCGACCGGGGCGCCCAACACGACCGTACCACTACCATTGCCCAGGGACAGCGCCGAAGCACCGGCTGCAAGCGCCCACAATCCTGGTCCAAAAACGGTGTTACGGATTTTCACAATCAATTCTGTTTTTCGGTCCGGAGGATTCTTGCACATAAGACCCAGATAAGGCCAGAGCCATAATGCCGCTATGAAAATTCAGTTTCCCAACATCGCCATCGTGGGTACCGGTGCCATGGGCAGAGGCATCGCACAAATTGCTGCCCAGGCTGGCAGTCAGGTTTTTCTGCTGGACGCCAACCCCGGAGCCGCCGACGCCGCACGGGCCGCCCTGCAGGAGCAATGGAACAAGCTGGTCGCCAAGGGCCGGATCGAAGCGGACCAAGCCACAGCGCTGACCGCGCGGCTGCACCCCGTCAAAACGGCGGCAGACCTGGCGGCCTGCGATCTGGTGGTGGAAGCCATCGTGGAGCGGCTGGATGCTAAACAGGCCCTCTTCGTCGAACTGGAAGGGGTGGTGCGCGCCGATGCGGTGCTGGCCACCAACACGTCCTCTCTGTCCGTGACGGCTATTGGCGCAACCCTCAAGCGCCCCGAACGCCTGGCTGGGTTCCACTTCTTCAACCCCGTCCCTTTGATGAAGGTGGTGGAGGTGATCGCGGGCCTCAAGACAGATCCAGCGATCTGCACTGCGCTGGCCGCGTATGCCAAGGAAATGGGCCATACCCCTGTACAGGCGCAGGACACCCCTGGCTTCATCGTGAACCACGCGGGGCGCGGCTTCGGCACGGAGGCCCTGCGCATCGTGGGCGAAGGTGTGGCCGATTTCGCCACCATCGACCGCATCCTGCGCGACCAGGTCGGCTTCAAGCTGGGGCCCTTCGAGTTGATGGACCTGACGGCGCTGGACGTGTCGCACCCGGTCATGGAGTCTATCTACCGCCAGTACTACGACGAACCCCGTTTCCGCCCCAGCGTGATCACCGCGCAGCGTCTGGCGGGGGGCGTGGTGGGCAAGAAGGTGGGCGAAGGCTTCTATCGCTACGTGGAGGGCACGGCGCAGGTGCCTGCCGAGGCGCCAGCCCCCGTGGTCAACGACATTCCGCCCGTGTGGGTGTCCCCGCGCGCTGCACGCCGGGCCGAGCTGTACCAATTGCTCAAGGACCTGGGGGCCACCATCGAGACCGGCCAATCCCCCTCCCCCCAGGCCATCACGCTGGTTGCCCCACTGGGCTTTGACGTGACCACCGTCGCCGTGGTGGAGCGGCTGGACCCAGCCCGCACCATCGGCATCGACATGCTCATCGATGACGCCGCGACCAAGCGCCGCGTGCTGGCCACCAACCCCGCCACGCGCGTCGACATCCGCAACGCTGCGCACGCGCTGTTTGCGCGCGACGGCAAGGCTGTCAGTGTGATCCGTGACAGCGGTGGTTTTGTGACCCAACGGGTCGTGGCCACCATCGTGAACATCGCCAGCGACATCTGCCAGCAAGGCATTTGCACCCCCAAGGATCTTGAGACTGCCGTGACCCTGGGCCTGGGCTATCCACTGGGCCCCCTGGCCATGGGCGACCGCTGGGGCCCCACCAACATCCTGGAGGTGTTGTTCAACATGCAGACCGTGTATGGCGACACGCGCTACCGCCCCAGCCCCTGGCTGCGCCGACGGGGTGCGATTGGCCTGAGCCTGAGCCATGTCGAAGAAGACTGATTGCCAAGCACCACGGCCGCCTCACTAAAGACCACCATGCCCGCAGAACTCCAGAGCACCAGCCAGGGCCAGACCCTGATCCTGACCCTTCGCAACCCCGAGCGGCGCAATGCCATCGACCCGGTGATGTATGCCGCGGGTGTGGAAGCACTGGGCGTGGCCGAAAGCAGCCCCGACATCCGCAGCGTGGTCATCACGGGCGCCGATGGCATGTTCTGCTCGGGCGGCAATCTGCAGCGCCTGCTGGCCAACCGCCAGGAAGCGCCGCAGGTGCAGGCACAAAGCATTGAAGGCCTGCACAACTGGATCGAGACCATCCGCACCTATCCCAAGCCGGTGATCGCCGCCGTGGAGGGCGCGGCCGCCGGTGCAGGGTTTTCGCTGGCACTGGCCTGCGATTTCATCGTGGCGGCCCGCAATGCCGTGTTTGTGATGGCCTACAGCAACGTGGCCCTGTCGCCCGATGGCGGCGCCAGCTGGAGCCTGGCCCACGCGCTGCCCCGCCAGATTGCCACCGAGATCCTCATGTGCGGGGACCGCATCGGCGCAGAACGCCTGCACACATTGGGCCTGGTCAACCGCCTTGCCGAAACAGGCAATGCACTCGACACCGCCCTGGCGCTGGCCGAGCAGCTCAATGCCCGTGCACCCAATGCACTGGCCAGTATCAAGGAGCTACTGAACGAAGCTCCCCATGCCCAGCTCACACACCACCTGGGTCATGAGCGCGACCACTTCGTGAAGAACCTGCACCACGCCAATGGCGGCGCAGGCATCTCCGCATTTCTGGAAAAGCGCGTGCCCCGCTACGAGTAGCGCTGCACCACAAACGCCTCGACGCATCCACCGTCGCAGACCCATCAACCCCCGGTACGCTGCCACCCAGCGCCGGGGGTTTTCTTTTGGCCTACGCGCAGACACGCAGGTGACAACCCTGACGCATTGCGCAGGTCCCTGACGCGACAATGGGCCTGTTTCTAGTCACCCAAAAGACAGGCCATGGACGACCCGATTCTTACTATCGAAGAACGTGAAGCGATCAACTCCGGTCGCTGGTTTTCATCACTCTCACCTTCGCTACGCCACGACATCCTGCGATGTGCATACGTCAAACGCTTCAAGGACGGCGGCCTCATCGCCGCACGCGGCGACCCGCCCGAGGAGTGGATTGCCTGCGCGCGCGGTGCAGTGCGGGTGAGCTCCACATCCATCTCGGGCAAGCAGATCACGCTGACCTATGTGGAGCCGGGCATCTGGTTCGGCGACGTGGCGATCTTCGATGGGGACCGGCGCACGCACGACGCCTACGCGCACGGCGACACCACGATCCTGTGTGTGGCCAAGGCCGATTTTCGCAAGATCCTGGCCGTGCACACCGAGCTGTACGAAGCGATGCTGCGCCTGCATGCGCGGCGCATTCGCCAGCTGTTCGGGCTGGTGGAAGACCTCAACACGCTGCCCTTGCGATCGCGCCTGGCCAAGCAGCTGGTGCACCTGGTGCGCAGCTACGGCGTGCCCAGCCTGTCGGACGGCAGCGAAATGCGGATCAGCCTGCAATTGGCGCAGGAAGAACTGGCACAACTGCTGGGTGCGTCGCGGCAACGCGTGAACCAGGAACTCAAGGCCATGGAACGCGAAGACGCCATCCGCATCGAGCCGGGCGGCCTGGTGGTGCGGGACCGCGAAGCCCTGATGCGCATCGCTGAAGCCGACAACTGAATCCCTTACCCCATCACTGACAGCCAGAACCTTCATCCGCCTCCATGAGCAACTTTGACCATTTCGTCGGCACCCGCCCTGTTTCCGATCAGCACGCCTTTGACATCGAAACGCTGACTGCATGGCTCTCCAAGAACATGGAGGGCTTTGCGGGCCCGCTGACGGTAGAGATGTTCAAGGGCGGGCAGTCCAACCCCACCTACAAGCTCATCACCCCCGGCGCCAGCTACGTGATGCGAGCCAAGCCCGGGCCCGTGGCCAAGCTGCTGCCTTCGGCCCACGCCATCGAGCGCGAGTTTGCGGTGATGAGCGGCCTGTACGGCACCGACGTTCCCGTGCCGCGCATGTTTGTGCTGTGCGAGGACGAGTCAGTGATTGGGCGCGCCTTCTACGTGATGGAGTGCATGCAGGGCCGCGTGCTGTGGGACCAGTCCCTGCCCGGCATGACGCCAGCTGAACGCGGTGACATCTACAACGAGATGAACCGGGTGATCGCAGCGCTGCACACGGTGAAATTTGCAGACCGAGGCCTGGCCAACTATGGCAAGCCCGGCAACTACTTTGACCGCCAGATCGGCCGCTGGAGCAAGCAATACGTGGCCTCCATCACGCAGCCCATCGAAGAGATGGACCGCCTCATGGAATGGTTGCCCGCCAACATGCCCGCCAGCGCACGGGACGAGGGCCATGTGTCCATCGTGCACGGCGACTACCGCCTGGACAACCTGATGTTCCATCCCACCGAGCCCCGCGTGATCGCCGTGCTCGACTGGGAGCTGTCCACACTGGGCCATCCGCTGGCGGACTTCAGCTACCACTGCATGAGCTGGCACATTCCTGCCTCGCTGGGGCGTGGCATTGCGGGGCTGGACCTGGGCGCGCTGGGCATTCCCGACGAAGACACTTACATCCGCCTGTACTGCGAGCGCACCGGCATCACCACCCCCGATGCGCTGCGTGCCGACTGGAACTTCTACCTCGCCTACAACATGTTCCGCATCGCCGCCATTTTGCAGGGCATTGCCAAGCGGGTAGAGGCTGGCACGGCCTCCAGCGCCCAGGCCAAGGCCTCGGGCGACACCGCGCGACCCATGGCCCAGCTGGCCTGGTCCTTCGCGCAACGCGGCTGAACACACGACGCAACACCAGCGCCGCCCACGATTACCAACGGAGAAGAAACCCATGGACTTTGACTACTCGCCCAAAACCAAGGAACTGCAGGCCAAGCTGCTCCAGTTCATGGATGACCACATCTATCCGAACGAGTCTGCCTACAAGGATGAGTTGGCCGCCAACACCGTCGCAGGCAAGCGCTGGAGCGCGCTGAACACCATCGAAAACCTCAAGCCCAAGGCCCAGGCCGCCGGGTTGTGGAACCTGTTCCTGCCGGTCGACAGCGCCGCAGCATCCGGCTATGCAGGTGCCGGGCTGACCAACCAGGAATACGCACCGCTGGCCGAAATCATGGGCCGCGTGCCATGGGCCAGCGAGGTGTTCAACTGCTCCGCGCCCGACACCGGCAACATGGAAACCATTGCCCGCTACGGCGACGAAGCCAACAAGGCCCGCTGGCTCAAGCCCCTGCTCGAAGGCAAGATCCGCTCGGCCTTCGCCATGACCGAGCCCGATGTGGCATCGAGCGACGCCACCAACATCGAGACCCGCATCGAGCGCCAGGGCGATGAGTACGTGATCAACGGCCGCAAGTGGTGGATCTCTGGTGCCGCCGACCCGCGCTGCGCCGTGTTCATCACCATGGGCAAGACCGACCCCGAAGCCCCGCGCCATTCGCAGCAGAGCATGGTGCTGGTGCCCGCCGACGCCCCTGGCATCAAGATCATCCGTCCGCTGAATGTTCTGGGCTACGACGACGCCCCACACGGCCACGTCGAGATGACCTTCGAAAACGTGCGTGTGCCCGTCTCCAACATCCTGCTGGGCGAAGGCCGTGGCTTCGAGATCGCCCAGGGCCGCCTGGGCCCTGGACGCATTCACCACTGCATGCGCCTCATTGGCCTGGCCGAACGTGCGCTGGAGCTGATGTGCAAGCGTGCATCGTCACGCGTGGCCTTTGGCAAGACCGTGGCCCAGCAGACCGTGACACAGGAGCGCATTGCCGAGGCCCGCTGCAAAATCGACATGGCCCGCCTGCTCACCCTGAAGGCTGCCTGGCTGATGGACGTGGCTGGCAACAAGGTCGCCAAGACTGAGATCGCCATGATCAAGGTGGTGGCCCCCAGCATGGCCTGCCAGGTCATCGACTGGGCCATGCAGGTGCACGGCGGTGGCGGCATGTCTGACGACTTCCCGCTCGCCTATGCCTACGCCGGTGCGCGCACCCTGCGCTTTGCCGACGGCCCGGACGAAGTGCACCGCAACGCCATTGCCAAGTGGGAGCTGGGCAAGTACGGCACCTATGGCCGGGACGCCGCCGTGCCGGTCACCCGCGGCAGCTGACGCCAACCTCCGTAGGGCCTGACACCCGCAGGCCCTACTGCGGGCCTGCAGCGCCTTCCGTCGGCACACCCGCAGGCGGAGGGGGCGGCAGGTTCTGCAATGCCCCTTGGGCAGCCGCCAGCAGCAACTGCGTGGCCTGGGCGATCTCCGTCAGGCTGCGCTGCGTGTGCTCCATGCGCAGATACACCTTGCCGCGTACCAGCATCAACAGCAGCGGCGACTGCGCCCGCACCGCCCCGCCCTCGCCTTCCACGATGTTGAGCAACTGGGATACCACCGGCGCATGGATCCAGCGCTGCGCGGTCTCCATGCGCTCCGCCACCACCGCAAAGTGCTGGCGAAACGAGGCGGGCAGGCCCGGCCAGGTCACCTCTTCAAACATCGCCAGCCAGCGCATTTCCTCGGGCAAGCTGGCATTCACCGTGGTCTGCAGGGTGTCGGTGATGGCGTTGTAGGCATTGCCCTCCAGGGACTCCTGCAAGG
Organism: Acidovorax sp. Root402; assembly: GCF_001425125.1. Classification (NCBI taxonomy): domain Bacteria; kingdom Pseudomonadati; phylum Pseudomonadota; class Betaproteobacteria; order Burkholderiales; family Comamonadaceae; genus Acidovorax; species Acidovorax sp. Root402. The sequence goes on along the minus strand of NZ_LMDQ01000018.1, from coordinate 225,710 downwards.
GGCGGTTGAGCACCATCACCGCCGCGTCCGGGTCCACCCCCAGGTCGGCGCGCCCCCGCAACTCCAGGCCGCGCACATAGTCACGCGTTGGGTTGCCGCATTCCAGCCGCCACGGGTGGCCATTCAGGTCGCCCCCCAGGTCAAAATGCCCGTCCACCGCCTGCGGCACCACCGCCAGGCGCTGGGTGGCCGCCCAACGCACCACCTCCTGGTTGGACACGGGCCGTGCGGCATTCGGGCCACCGGGCAGATGCAGCGCTTTGCGAAGACGGTCAAACATGGCGATTCGAAGCCCAAGGCTTCGCGGAAGTCACGGATGCAGGCATTATTGGGGGCATCGGCCGCTGCGGCAAACCGGCGGAACGCCTTCTGTGACCTGGTTCACCATACCGGAAGGGCAAAGCGGCGAACGGCTGGTGCAGCCACTACCCAAGCGCATGGGCACTGCACCGCGCCGGAGCAACCCCGCCGCATTCACTTTTGGCGATCTGAACAGCCCACATGCTCTTCTCTATGGACCGCAGACTTGCCCTGATCACCCTGGCTGGTGCGCTCGTCGCACCGGGGATTGCCCTGGCACTGCCCGACGACGCATCGGCCCGGGTGCGCCAGCTGGTCCGCTGGTCCACCGCGACGGCCGACCACCAGGGCTTGCCGTTTGCCGTGATCGACAAGCCTGCCGCGCGCATCCACGTGTTTTCGGCACAGGCCCAGTGGCTCGGCAGCGCGCCCGTGCTGCTGGGGGCCGCTGCGGGTGACCGCTCAGCCCTGGGCATCGGGGCCAAGCCGCTGGCCCACATCCGCCCGCACGAACGCACCACCCCTGCAGGCCGCTTTGTGACCGAGCCCGGCCGCAACCTGCAGGGTGAAGACATTGTGTGGATCGACTACGACGCTGCCGTCTCACTGCACCGGGTGCGCAGCGTGAGCGCCGCAGAGCGCCGCCTGCAGCGCCTGGCAAGCTCCAGCACCCGAGAAAAACGCATCAGCTATGGCTGTGTGAACGCACCCACAGCGTTTTACGACCAGTTCATAGCCCCCTGGTTCGGGCGGGCGCGAGGGGTGATCTACGTGCTGCCGGACACCGAGCCTTTTGCTACATTTTTTGAAGCGGCCAGCGCATATGAATAGTGCGCTACCGGCCCATTTGATTCAATTTTCTTGCCCCGTACGGCTGGGGCTCACGCGCTGCCGCTTCCGGCAGTAGCCACGCACACGCCAACCAGACTCAAGCCGTTGCGCGCTGCAGGCGAAACACAGGCCGGCGGCCGCCCACCACCAGCCCCTTGGCGTTGCGGATGACCGCGTTTCTGCGCGGCGCCAGGGCCTCTTGCTGGGTGGCGTCCAGCCATCCCAGCTGGTCCATCACCTCCACCGCAGCCGCCACCTGCGCCGTCATGTTGCCGTCCATGATCTTGAGGGCAAAGGCCTCGCCACGGCTGCGGCTGCCCACCACCTGCACCCCGTCGGCCCCGGTCTTTGAGACCCAGTCGCCCCGCCCTATCCGCATGAAATCCAGGTCGTGCCGGCCGGTGCCGGAGCCCAGCTCCGGGCGTTGCACCATGGCATCGGCCAGTGCGGTCAGGCTCTGGTCCAGATCCGTGTCGGGCGCCCCACCCGCCAGGCGCGCATAGCCCCGGGCCAGGTGCGCGAGAGGCATGGCGTAGTTGGGGGCGGAGCAGCCATCGATGCCCATGACCAGTTGCTCAGGCCCCAGCCCCACTGCCTGCGCCACCCGCTCACGAATCGCCCGCTGCAACGGGTGCGCAGAGTCCAGATGCTTGTCGAGCGGCCAGCCCTGCCGCACACAATGGGCGACAAAACCCGCGTGTTTGCCGCTGCAGTTGTTGTGGCGTTCGTCGGGCACAAAACCCTCTGGCAGCGACCCTAACCCCAGCTCGGCAAACAGCGGCCGGTGACAGCCGCAGCGCAGGGCGTGGTAGCTCTGCCCCACACTGCCCAGCATGTGCTCAACCTGCTCGACATGCATGGCCTCGCCGTTGTGGCTGGCGCACAGCAGGGCCAGTTCACCCGCGCCCCAGCCCAGCGCCTGGGCTCCGCCAGACTGCATGAACGGCAGGGCCTGAAATGCCTTGATGGTGGAGCGCGTGAACGTGACCGTGTACGGGTCGCCCACCTGCGCCAGCACACGGCCATGGCGGTCGGCCACCGCCACGGCGCCCCAGTGCTGGCATTCGGCGAGGTCGCCCCGGGTCACCTCGATCAGCGGAACAAAACCCATGGTGATCTCCAGCAGTGGTTACTGCGCCGCCGGTGCGGGGGCCAGCGTCAGCTCATGGGACCAGCGAGCAGGCTGTCGCTGCAGGGCACGGTAGCCCGTCTGCGCCCAGGTGCTGCTCATGTCGCGGTAACGCGGCGAAAACACCAGGCCGCTTTGTCCGGTCTGGTAGATGAAGCGCGACTGCTCCAGGTCGGCCAGGTCGTACACCGCGCGCAGCGATGCGGCGTGGCGGTTCACAAACGGCCCCTTGGCTTCGCCCGCGTTGTACTGCCCCACGTTGACGGTGTAGGCGTCGCCATGCGATGGCTCGCTCACGTCAAAAAAGCGGGCCAGCGCAGGCACATTGCCAAATGGCCGGTGCACGCTGAGTGCCGGGTGCGCCGCGCCCCAGCGCCATTGCGCGGGGTCTGCGCCGTAGGCCGCCTGCAGCCGGTCGAGCGCGCGTCCCAGGGCTGCGGCCGACTGCTCTGCACACGATGCGGGCTGGCACCACCAGGGGTCGTTGCGCTCCAGGATGCCCTCCAGCGCGGCCCGGTAGTCGCGTTTGCCGTAGGTGGCGGTAAACCGCGCGTCACCGATGCGCGGCACGATCAGGCCACGCGCCAGCTCGTCGGTCCATGCGGCAAACACCAGGGGCGCAGCCTTGCCCGCATCCATCACACCGTCAAAGCCTTGGAGCTGCTGTTGCGCAGCTGCGGCCAGGGGGTGTGATGACTTGGCCTGCTGCAGGTAGGGCAGCAGCCTGCGCGTGGCCAGAGACGTTACATCGCGGTGGATGGCCTGCATGCTCGCGGCATCGTGCTTGTCGGTCGCCTCGATCAACTGCGCAATGCGTTCGTAGCGGTAGGGCAAGGCCCAGTCTTGGGTGAGGTAGTGGGGATAGTCCGGCGCGGTCACCCGCTGGTTGGCGGTGGCAATCCAGCCCCGGGCGCCGTTGTCCTCGGGCGTCTGGTCATACGGCAGCCAGCCCTTCCAGTCGTACCGCGCATCCCAGCCCGGTGAGGGCGCCACGCCCCGGATGTCGTTGGCCGGGTCTCGCACGGGTGCGCGGCCTGCGGCCTTGAAGCGGATGTTGCCCTGGTCATCGGCCGCCACCACGTTCTGCATCGGCGAGTGGTAGTGCGACAGTGCCGCGAACAACGCGTCCACCGATTTGGCCTGGTTGGTCTGGAGGCCCGCCAGCACCGTCTGGTTGTCGGCATCGAGCGCGCTCCAGCGCAGCGCCAGCACGTATTTGCCGAGGTCCAGCACGTCGGCATGCGACTTCTGCGCGTCGCTCAACACAGGGCCATGCCGGGTGCTGCGCACTTTCAGGGCGACGTCGGCCTGCCCTTTCACACGGATGGTTTCGTTGCGCACCGTGAAGGGCGCCCAACCCTCGGGCGTGCGGTACTGCGAGGCATCAGCGGGGTTGATCTGCTCCAGGTACAGGTCCTGAACATCGGGGCCGGTGTTGGTGAAGCCCCAGGCCACTTTGTCCGTACGGCCCAGCACCACAAAGGGCATGCCGGGCAAGGTGGCGCCCACCGCGTCGATGGCGCCGATGGGGGTGCCGTCAGACGCCTGGCCCGCAGGTGCCTGCAAGCCCGCAAAGTACCAGATGGCAGGTGCCGACAGGCCCAGGTGCGGGTCGTTGGCCAGCAGCGGTTTGCCACTGACGGTGCGGGTGCCCGCCAGCACCCAGTTGTTGCTGCCCTTGCCCTCGTTGGTACCCGCATTGCGGGTCAGTTCGTCAGCCCAGGCCAGCATGCCGGCACTGATCTGGCGGGACAAATGCCCATCACCCAGCGCGGCAGATGCAGCCCCCCGGTCGACCGGTTCAGCGGCGGCCGCCGGTGCAGCAGAAGCGCTGGCATCGGTGGCCCGGTACACCCCCAACTGCCGGTACAACGCGGCCAGGTCGGCCGAGGCTGCGGGGCGCTCGCCCGGGTACGGTGGCATCAGTTGCCACAAGCGCTCGGTGTCCAGCGTTTTCGCAACGGACAGCCGCGCAAACTCGTTGCCCCAGTTGCCGCCCAGGTCCAGCGCCATCATCAGCGCCCAGCCCAAGCTGTCCTCCGGCTCCCACACAGCACCCGTGGTCCCGCCGGGCTGAACGCCCAGGATGTGGAACTCCGGCGGCAGCGCCTGGGGGCGGTTCTGGTGGAAGGCGTGGATGCCCTGGCTGTAGGCCTGCAGGGCCTCCTGGGCATACAACGGCAGGCCTGCGTACTGCCGCCTGGCCGTGCCCATGATGTCCAGCGTGCGCATGAGCTTGTCGGTCTCCAGCGTGGCCGGCCCAAACACTTCGGACAGCTCGCCGTGCATCACGCGGCGGTTGAACTCCAGCTGCCAGGTGCGCTCCTGCGCATGCACGTAGCCCATCGCAAACCAGGCGTCTTGCGGGCTCTGCGCGCGGATGTGGGTGACGTCTGCGCCATCGCGCTGCACCTGCACGGCCTGGCGCAGGCCCTTCACGACCAACTTGCCATCCAGTGTCGCAAAGCTGCGCTGTACATACACGGCAGCCCCCGTGCCAGCCAGCAAGGCCGCCACCACCAGCCCGACGGCCGTTCGCTTCATCCACGCCATGTCTCGTGTCTCCTGATTGTTCTGGGTTGTTTGTGTGGGTTCGGAAGTGAAAGGGCTGCGCGCTGACCGGGAGCCCGCCGCGCTGTGACAGCTGTCGGCGGCAGCCGACGGCCTCAGCCCAGATGAACGCTGGTGCCGGCGACCTGAAAGTTCATGATCGGAGCACTGGACTCGGTAAAGGGAACCCCCAGCGCAATCTGCCCCGTGCCATGCAGGATGCAGGCATCGCGGCGCAGCCGCACAGGCGAGTCGCTGCCGTCAAACCGCACCCAGGTGCCGAAGCTGCTCATGTCGGTCAGCACAAAGCCGCTGTTGCGCCAGTCGATGCGCGCATGCAGCCGTGAAACGCGGGGGTCATTGATGCACAGCTGGGCATGGTTGGCGCGCCCCACATGCACGGGCGCATCCGACGAGGTGAACGACATGTCCACCCCATGCCAGGAAAACTGGATCTGCCCCAGGATGGAATCGGCCGGAGCAAAACTGCTGACCAGCGCCGCCTGCATGGTGAGCGAATCGGGCTCTTCGTTCTCGCGCCACTCCACCTGGTAGAGCATCTGCAGCTCGGCCTTGCCGCGGATTTCCATCAGGCCCAGCTTGCGGTACCACACATCGGCAGCGGCCCCCGCCAGCAGCACAGTCGTCTCGGTGGCCCAGATTTCGGCGGGGCCCGCGCGCTCGCACAGGCGGGAGGCCACATTGACGGCATCACCGTAACAGTCGCCATCCACATCGACCACCTCGCCACTGGCCACTCCCACGCGGATGTCCATGCGCAGCGGCTGCGGCCACCGGTCCAGACGCGCCTGGTGCTGGCGCAGCATGTGGGTGGTGGCAGTCACGGCACTGGCCGCATCACCAAACACACACAACACCCCGTCGCCCAGCTTCTTGACCACGCGCCCCGCATGCGCCTCGATGGCGTCACTGATCCACTGCGTGACCTGCGTCACCGCCTCGGTGGCGCGCTCGTTGCCCAGCGTTTCATACAACGAGGTGCTGCCCGAAATGTCGGCGAAGACCACCGTTGACAACACACTCATGAACGATGGCCGATTAGTAACATCATGTGAACCAGTTTAGTGCAAGCTCAACGAAGACGCATCTATCAAAGCGTCAACAATCCTATGCCAAGGTCTTTGCGGGCCACGCACGCCAGTACTTGCGGCCTCACTGCAGGCGCTGATGGCGGCGGTAGGTGTGGTGGGTGCGCATCTTGGCTGCCTGAAGACCCGGCAAAGCGCACGCCGAGCCGCGCACCTGTTCGCGTGGTTGCCTCGCGTCAGGCCGCCGCAAGCATTCGCGATGAATTGCGTAAAAGTTCGCAACAAACGGGGGCGCCGTGTTGTCTTTATGCAAAAACAGGAGCGCCACCCTTGCGTCAACCCTCACTCCCGCTTACTTTGATCGACCTGTTACAAAAATCGCACAGCTCACCGTCCATGCGCTGGAACAAGCCCAATCTCCGCAACAACCTGCACGACCTGCTCGGTCGTGACAAGCCGTCATCGACGGCCTGGGTGCGCGACCAGGGTCTGGAAGAGGTGCGGCGTGCCATGCTACACAGCCTGATGGGGCTGACCGGCTGCGAAGTGGCGCGCATGAACATGCGCCTGCGCTATGCGGGCGATATTGAAGCGCTGTGGTACCTGCGCAGCGATTTGCTCGACACGCTCACCCTGCTGCGCGGCGAGGCCATCGCACAGACGGTGCTGGACCAGGTCACGCCGATGTTCCAGGGGCAGTTGCCGCTGTCGCTGCGGGTGCCACAAATGCCCAACGCACCCCGCGCGCACCTCTGAAACCCTGAGATTGCAGCCCTGACGGCCGGGGCTGGTCACCACGCCGCACCGGCATCGTGCCACGCAGCGGCCCCAGGTTAGCGCCGCCTGTTCAGTGCTGGTGGCCCCAATAGATCAGCGCATCGCGCTCTTCCACCGACAACGACACCGTTGCGCCCACGGGCAGCAGCACCTTGGTCTCGACATGCCCAAACGGCAGGTTGGTCAGCACGGGCGCCTTGATCTGGGTGCGCAGCCAGTCCACCACCGACTGCAGCTTGTAGCCCTTGTCGTGCGGCGCCAGCTTGAAGTTGGTGAACTGCCCCAGTACCACGGCCTTTTGCTGGGCCAGCACACCGGCGTGCAGCAGCTGGGTCAGCATGCGCTCAACGCGGTAGGGATGCTCGTGAACATCCTCCACAAACAGCACCCCACCCTTGACCTGCGGGAAGTACGGCGTACCCACCAGCGAAGCCAGCACCGCCAGGTTACCGCCCCACAGGGTGGCGCTTTTCACATAGACGTTGGGCACAGCAGGCTTGCCGGTAGTGGCATGGGGCTTTTCCTTGTGCATGCGCCAGCCCGTGCCCTCGCCGTGGCCGGTCAGCAGGTCGTCAAAGCAGGCTTCCATGATGTCGTCGGGCGCGCCCTCCACGCCAAAATCGGCCCCCAGCGAGGGCCCCGCCCAGGTGGTGGCCCCGGTTTTGGCCAGCACGGCGAGCTGGAAGGCGGTGAAGTCGCTCACGCCCACAAAGTGGGTGCCCTTTTCGATGGCCTTGGCCACCGCCTTGTAGCGGATGCCCGGCAGGATGCGGGTGAGGCCATAGCCCCCGCGCGAGATCAGCGCCACATCGGCGCCACTGGCCGCCGCACGGTGGATGGCGGCCAGCCGGGTGGCGTCGTCGCCCGCAAAGCGTGTGTGTGTGGCCAGCGCGTCCACATCCACCTCCACCTCATGGCCCTGGGCCTTGAGGCGGGCAATACCCCGCTTGAAGGCGGCCTTGTCGCGCACTGCACTGGAAGGCGAGTAGATGTAGATGTGCTTGGGACCGTGGTCGTGGTCGCACTGCGAGGGGTCGTGATGGTGGTCGTGCAAAGCGCTCAGGCCCCGCTGGGGCCTGCTCCGTAAACAGGGGGGATGCCCGGTGCCCCATGCAGTCATGGGGCGCCAGCGGGCACATCAGTGCGTGAAGTATTCCACAGCCTGTGCAGCAATGGCCTCGCCATGCTCCTGAACAAAATGGCCCGCATGCGGCAGCACCACCGGCTCGGGGCATCCACGGATGTTGTGTTGCAACGCCCGCATGGTGGGCAGCCCCAGCACGGGGTCTTGCGCCCCCACCACCATCAGGCTGAAGCCTTGCCACCGGTGCTGCCAGAAATCGCGGGCTTCACGCGACAGCGCCGCACCGGCGTCATCCAGAGCGGCAGGGACACGGTCAGGGAACGCACGCAGCGCAGCCCGGTAACCTTTGTCCGGAAAGGGGGCATCGTAGGCTGCGCATTCCGCAGCGCTCAGGTGCAGGTTGCCGCGTGCCAGCAGGCGCCCTACCCCGTACAGCGGCTTGTCCCGGCACATCGCACGCCAGTCCACAAAGCCCTGGGGCAACGGTGCATCGCCTGTGGCCAGCAGCGTGTTCATCACCAGCAGGCCGCCAAACCGCTCGGGCATCGCCATGGGCAGCGTGAGGCCCAGGATGCCGCCCCAGTCCTGCACCACCAGCACGACATTGCGCAGGTCCAGCCGCTCGATCAGCTCCAGCAGCACTTGGCGGTGCCATTCGAACTGGTGCGCACCTTCCTTCTTGGGCTTGTCGCTTTTTCCAAACCCGATCAGGTCGGGCGCCACCACGCGGTCGCCTGCAGCCAGAAAGGTGGGCAGCATGCGGCGATAGAGGTAGCTCCAAGCCGGGTTGCCATGCAGACACAGCCAGGTGCGGCGTGCATCGCGGGGGCCTTCTTCCAGGTAGTGCAGGCGCAGGCCCGCCAGAGTCGGCAGGTCGCTGACGTAGTGGGGAGCCCAGGGGTAGCCGGGCAGGTTCGCGAAAGCCGTATCGGGTGTGCGCAAGGCATCGTCACGCAGGGGGTGGCGGGCCAATGCCTCGGCGCGTTGCTGGCGGCGCCGCTGCGCAAAAAAGCGGCTCAGCAGGCCGCCGCACTCCTCGGCCAGCACCCCGCCCTGCACCTCGGTTTGGTGGTTGATCTCGGCATGCCCAAACAGGTTGAGCACCGAGCCTGCCGCCCCCGTCTTGGGCTCCATCGCACCAAACACCACCCGTGCCAGGCGGGCATGCAGCATGGCGCCACTGCACATGGCGCAAGGCTCCAGCGTCACATACAGGCTGCAGCCGTCCAGCCGGTAATTGCCCAGGCGCAGCGCCGCGGCACGCAGGGCCACGATCTCGGCGTGGGCCGTCGGGTCGTGGCCTTCCACCGGGGCATTGCGGCCGGTGGCAATGACCTGGCCGTCCTTGACCACGATGGCGCCCACGGGCACCTCGCCCGCGCTGGCTGCGGCTTGCGCCTCGACCAGGGCCAGTCGCATCCAGTGCGCATCGTCGGCGGTTTTCATCACTATATTTTCAATAGCATCCAAGGCATGAAGTATCAGCGCTTGAAGCCGATCTGGCTCATTTTTTCTCGTCTTCGGGCATGGGGCGTGCCTGTTGCATCAGGCCTTCTACCTGCTGCTTGACCTGCTGCTGCATCTGCTGGCTCTGCTCACGCACCGTTCCGGTCGGCGCCGACGCAGGCCCCGCCGCGCCTGTGGCGGTTTGCAATGCGGGCACGGGGGCGCGCGTGGCCGCCAGTTGCTTCTTGGCCAGCAGGCCCACGATGGCCAGCACCACCACCAGTCCGACCAATCCAAACATTGCGCGCATACCTGGGCTCCTTGGCGGGCACCGGCGGCCCGCGCGTTCTTGCGATGGGATCTGACTGTAAAGCCAAACGCCGCACGCAAAAACGGCCGCAGGGAGCGGCCGTTGGGTCAGGAGTCGCTGAAGCAACGCCGGAGAGTGACCTCAGTTCAATGCCACGCGGCTGCCGTCCTTGAACGTGTACAAGGTCACGGCGGGCGTGGTCAGCTCGCCCTTGGCGGTGAAGGCGATGTTGGCGGTCACGCCCTTGTATTCAGTCTTGGCGAGGAACGGCGCGAACACCTTGGGGTCCACCGAGTTGGCGCGCTTCATCGCGTCAGCCAGCACCATGGCGGCGTCATAGGCATAGGGGCTATAGATCTGGAACTGGCTGGGGAACTTGGCGTCGTAGCGCTTCTTCCAGTCCGAGCCGCCCTGCATCTTGTCCACCGAGGCACCGCCCGTCGCGCAGGTCACATTCTTCAGCGCGGGGGTCTTGCCCGACAGTTCGGGCAGCTTTTCGGTGCACAGAGCATCGCCGCCAAAGAACTTCACGTTGCCCAGGCCCAGCTGCTCCATCTGGCGCAGCATGGGGCCGGCTTGGGCGTCCAGGCCGCCGTAGAAAATCGCGTCGGGCTTCTTGTTCTTGATGGCGGTGAGGATGGCCATGAAGTCGGTGGCCTTGTCGTTAGTGAACTCCTCGGCCACCACTTTCAGGCCCTTTTGTTGCGCCGTCGCCTTGAAAACCGAGGCCACGCCCTGGCCATAGGCCGTGCGGTCGTCGATGATGGCCACGCTCTTGAGCTTGAGGTGGTCTGCACCAAACAAGGCCAGGGCAGCACCCAGCGCGTTGTCGTTGGCGATCAGGCGGAAGGTGGTCTTGTGGCCTGGCTTGGTCAGGTCGGGGTTGGAGGCCGAGGCCGTGATGTGTGGCAGGTCGCACTTGGCGTAGACCGCCGAGGCGGGAATGGACGTGCCCGATTGCAGGTGCCCCACCACGCCCGCCACCTTCTGGTCGCACAGCTTCTGGGCCACGGCGGTGGCCTGGCGTGGGTCGCCCGCGTCGTCTTCGGCCGCGATTTCAAACTTGATCTTCTTGCCGCCGATGACGAGGTTCTGGGCGTTCAGGTCGTCAATGGCCAGACGCACACCGTTTTCCGTGTCTTTGCCGATGTGGGCAATGCCGCCCGACACCGGGCCCGCATGGGCGATCTTGACGGTCTGTACGTCCTGGGCAGAGGCCAGATGGGCCGCCAGCGCAAGGGCGGTCAGTGCAGAAATTCGGAACAGGGGCGAAGAAGCAAAAACGGGGCGCAGCACGGTACAAAGTCTCCTGGGTCGGTCAAAGCATCCTGTTGTGCACCGAACTTGTACACAACAAACCCCGCATCGTAGCCACCTCAACCCTCGTTTTCGCAAAATTACTAAGCAAACTTAGTAATTTGCTCCGGCATTAACCGGGCTAATGAGTCCGGCGCCCACCGCCCGGCCAGGCAGGCTGGGATAATCACGCCCCATGTCCCTCCTGCCCCATCAGCTCGAACTGCTCTCGCCCGCGCGCGACGCAGACATTGGCATCGAAGCCATCAACCACGGCGCCGACGCCGTCTACATCGGCGGCCCGGCCTTTGGCGCGCGGGCCAGTGCGGGCAACGACATCCGGGACATCGAGCGCCTGGTCAAGCACGCGCATCGCTTCAACAGCCGCATCTTCATCACGCTCAACACCATCCTGCGCGACGATGAACTGGAGGCCGCGCGCAAGATGGCCTGGCAGGTGTACGAGGCGGGCGCGGATGCATTGATCATCCAGGACATGGGCCTGCTCGAAATCGATCTGCCGCCCATCCAGCTGCACGCCAGCACCCAGACCGATATCCGCACGCCCGAAAAAGCACGCTTCTTGCAGGACGCGGGCCTCTCGCAGATCGTGCTGGCACGCGAGCTGACGGTGCAGCAGATCGCCGCCGTGCACAAGGCGCTGGGGCCCGTGGATGCGCCGGGGCGCGCCAACATCGAGTTCTTCATCCACGGCGCGCTGTGCGTAGCCTACAGTGGCCAGTGCAACATCAGCCATGCGCAAACGGGCCGCAGCGCCAACCGCGGCGACTGCAGCCAGGCCTGCCGCCTGCCCTACCAGGTGACCGACGCGCAGGGCCGCTTCATCGCGCACGACAAGCACGTGCTGAGCATGAAGGACAACAACCAGAGCGACAACCTGCGCGCACTCATCGATGCGGGCGTGCGCAGCTTCAAGATCGAAGGGCGCTACAAGGACATGGGCTACGTGAAGAACATCACCGCCCACTACCGCACCTTGCTCGACGAGATCATCGAAGAGCGCGAGGACCAAGGCCGGCCGCTGTCGCGCTCGTCCAGCGGTCGCACCACCTTCACCTTCACGCCCGACCCACTGCAGAACTTCAACCGCGAGTTCACCGACTACTTCGTGACGGGCCGCAAGGAAGATATCGGCGCGTTCGACACCCCCAAGAACCCCGGCCAGGCCATCGGCTGGGTGACCAAGCTGGGCCCAGACTTTGTGGAGCTGGAACTGAGTGACCCCGCCACCGTGCTGCATAACGGCGACGGCCTGTGCTACTACGACCTGCACAAGGAGCTGGTGGGCATGGCCATCAACGTGGCCGAGCCGGTGTCGGCCCGCAGCGTGGGCCAGTGGCGCGTGTACCCCAAGGACCCGATGGACGGCTTCAAGGACCTGCGCAAGGGCACCGAGGTCAACCGCAACCGCGACATGGACTGGGTGCGCACGCTGGAGAAAAAGTCCAGCGACCGCCGCATCGGCCTGTGGGCGCACCTGAGCGAAACGCCCACCGGCTTCAGCCTGATGCTGACCGACGAGGATGGCAACGTGGGCTGTGCATCCGTGCAGCAACCCCACCAGCCAGCCACTGACGCGGCCAAGGCCGAGGCCAGCCTGCGCGAGCAACTGGGCCGCTTTGGCGCCACGGTGTTTGCGGTGCATGACATTGCGCTGCAGCTCTCGCAGCCGTGGTTTGTGCCCGCCTCGGTGCTCAACGCCCTGCGCCGCGATGCCGTGGCCGACCTGGAAGCCAACCGCGCCCGCAACTTTGCCCGCCTGCCGCGCGCCACGCCGGTGGAGCCCCCAACACCCTACCCCGAGGACACGCTCTCGTTCCTCGGCAATGTGTTCAACCACAAGGCCCACGACTTCTACGTGCGCCACGGCGTGAAGGTGATCGACGCGGCCTACGAGGCGCACGAAGAGGAAGGCGAGGTCAGCCTCATGATCACCAAGCACTGCGTGCGCTTTTCCATGAGCCTGTGCCCCAAGCAGGCCAAGGGCGTGACGGGTGTGCAGGGCACCATCAAGGCCGAACCCTTGATGTTGATCAATGGCAAGGAAAAGCTGACCTTGCGCTTTGACTGCAAGCCCTGTGAAATGCATGTGGTGGGCAAGATCAAGCGCCAGGTGCTGAACCAGTTGCCAGAAGCCCCGCTCCAGTTCTACAAAGCCCGGCCGCAAGTCGCGCACTAAGGCAACGCCGAAGAAGTCCTTGTGCGGGCGTGCGGCCCGTTTCACCGATCGCCGCATGTCCCCATCCACCGCGCCGCACCTGCACCCCACCGACGCCGTGGCCCAGGCCCATGGCGTCAACCCTGACGCAGGCCTGCACGCCGACGAAGCGCTGCGCCGCAGCGCCACCCATGGCGCCAACGAGTTGGCCGCATCGCAGGACCGCCCCTGGTGGCGCCTGCTGGCCGACCAGTTCAAGGACTTCATGGTGCTGGTACTGCTGGGTGCGGCCGTCATCTCGGGGCTGGTGGGCGAGGTCACCGACACGCTGGTCATCCTCGTCATCGTGGTGCTCAATGCCGTCATTGGCTTTGTGCAGGCCTGGCGCGCCGACCAGGCCATGGCGGCACTGCGCCAGCTGGCAGCGGCGCACGCCACCGTGCTGCGCAGCGGTGCGGTGCAGGTGGTTCCTGCCACCGTGCTCGTGCCCGGCGACATCGTGCTGCTGGAGGCGGGCAACCAGATCCCGGCCGACCTGCGGCTCATCGAGATTGCGCAGTTGCAGGTGGATGAATCGGCCCTCACGGGCGAGTCCGTCACGGTAGCCAAGCAGACCGAAGCCCTGGCAGCCGAAGACGTGGGCGCGCTGGGCGACCGCACCAACATGGCTTTCAAGGGCACCACCGCCACCCACGGCCGCGCACGCGGCCTGGTGGTGGCCACCGGCATGCGCACCGAGCTGGGCAAGGTGGCCACGCTGCTCGACACCGGCGACCGCAGCACGCCGCTGCAACTGCGCCTGGCGGCGTTTGGCAAGCGCCTGGCGATTGCGGTGCTGGGCATCTGCGCGGTGATCTTTGTGGTGGGCGTGCTGCGCGGCGAGGCGCCGCTGCTCATGGCCCTCACCGCCATCAGCCTGGCGGTGGCCGCCATCCCCGAGGCCCTGCCCGCCGTGGTCACGGTGCTGCTGGCCCTGGGCGCACGCCGCATGGTGGCGGTGCATGCCCTGGTGCGGCGCCTGCCCTCGGTGGAGACCCTGGGCTCGGTCACCACCATCTGCTCGGACAAGACCGGCACCCTGACCCAGAACCGCATGCATGCCGAGTTGCTGCTGGCCCACGGCGTGCGCTGGGTGCCCGGCGATCCCCTGCCCGGCCCCGCCCACGCCGAAGCCCTGTGCGCCGCCGCACTGTGCAACGACGCCACGCTGCAGGTCCACAACGAAGAGGGCCAGTCGGGCATCCACTGGCTGGGCGACCCCACCGAGATCGCGCTGGTGCTGGCCGCCCACGCGGGCGGGCTGGACAAGGCCCAGCTCGACGCTGCAAGCCCCCGCGTGCAGGAGCAACCGTTTGACTCCGACCGCAAGCGCATGACGACCTTCCACCGCGCGGCCGCAGGCTTTGTGGCCTACACCAAAGGCGCGCCCGAATCCGTGCTGCCCCGCTGCACCGCCCACTGGACGCCTGAAGGCGCTGCCGCACTAGACACCGCCAAGGTCCTCGCCACTGCCCAGCAGCTCGCTGCACAGGGGTTGCGCGTGCTGGCCCTCGCCCGCCGCAGCCACGCCCGCCTGCCCGACACCAACGACATCGACGCAGTAGAAAACCAGCTGGAGCTGCTGGGCCTGATCGCCCTCATCGACCCACCCCGCGCCGAGGCCCAGGCCGCAGTGCGCGACTGCATCAGCGCGGGCATCACCCCGGTGATGATCACGGGCGACCACCCCGCCACCGCGCGCGCGATTGCGCACCGCCTGGGCATTGTGAAGAGCAGCGATGCCCCGGTGCTTACCGGCGCCGACCTGACCACACTGGACGATGCTGCGCTGCGCGCCCGCGTGGAGCAGGTGCAGGTCTACGCCCGCGTGGACCCGGCGCAGAAGATACGCATCGTCGAGGCGCTGCAGGCCCAGGGCCACTTTGTGGCCATGACGGGCGACGGCGTGAACGATGCCCCGGCGCTCAAGCGTGCCGACATCGGCGTGGCCATGGGCCAGGGCGGCACCGACGTGGCACGCGAGGCATCGAGCCTGGTGCTGCTGGACGACAACTTCGCCACCATCGTCGCGGCGGTGCGCGAGGGCCGCCGCATCTACGACAACATCCGCAAGTTTGTGCGCTACGCGATGACGGGCAACTCGGGCGAGATCTGGACCATCTTCCTGGCGCCGCTGTTGCTGTTGCCCATCCCTTTGCTGCCCATCCACATCCTGTGGGTCAACCTCGTGACAGACGGCCTGCCCGGCCTGGCGCTGGCGGCCGAACCGGCCGAGCGCGGCATCATGCAGCGCCCGCCCCGCGCGCCGCGCGAGAGCCTGTTTGCCCACGGCATGTGGCAGCACATCCTGGGCGTGGGCCTGCTCATCGGCGGGCTGTGCCTGGCGGTGCAGGCCTGGGCCCTGCACACCGGCCACACGCACTGGCAGACCATGGTGTTCACCGTGCTCACGCTGGCGCAGATGGCGCATGTGATCGCCATCCGCTCCGAATCCGAACCCATCTGGCGCCTGGGCCTGCTGAGCAACCGCCCGCTGCTGGGTGCCGTGCTGCTCACCTTTGCGCTGCAGATGGCCACCATCTATGTGCCCTGGCTCAACCCCATCTTCCGCACCGAGCCGCTGAGCCTGGGCGAGCTGGCGCTGTGCATTGGCGCCGCGCTGGTGGTGCTGGTGGTCGTGGAAGTCGAGAAGGCCTGGCGCCGCAGCCAGCAGGCGCGGCGCACCACCCCAGAGCCCATGGACAGCGCCATGGACGAGCCCTCGGCCTGAAAGAGTCCAGGGCGCACAAGAACGTCATAAGCACATAGCCAACGATTCGATGACGCCACGGGTCCAGGGTGCCAGAATGGCCCGCGCCCTCGGCACATCGGGCCTCGTCCAGCAATGGGCCGAGCCCGGTTGTGCCACTCCCATCCCTTCAATGAAAGAGACAGCACCCATGCAAATCGAAACCCTGGCCGTCCACGCAGGCTACAGCCCCGACCCCACCACCAAGGCCGTGGCCGTGCCCATCTACCAGACGGTGGCCTACGCGTTTGACAGCGCCCAGCATGGCGCCGACCTGTTTGACTTGAAGGTGCCGGGCAACATCTACACCCGCATCATGAACCCCACCACCGACGTGCTCGAAAAGCGCGTCGCGGCGCTGGAAGGCGGCATTGCCGCGCTGGCCGTGGCCTCGGGCATGGCCGCCATCACCTACGCCATCCAGACCATTGCCGAGGCGGGCGACAACATCGTCTCGGCCAGCACGCTCTACGGCGGCACCTACAACCTCTTTGCCCACACGCTGCCGCAGCAGGGCATCACCACTCGCTTTGCCGACCCGCGCGACCCGGCCAGCTTTGCGCAGCACATCGATGCGCGCACCAAGGCGATCTTCATCGAGTCCATCGGCAACCCGCTGGGCAATGTGACCGACATCGCTGCGCTGGCCAAGGTAGCGCACGACCACGGCGTGCCGCTGATCGTGGACAACACCGTGCCCAGCCCCTACCTGCTGCGCCCCATCGAGCATGGCGCCGATATCGTGGTGCACTCGCTCACCAAATACCTGGGCGGCCACGGCAACAGCGTGGGCGGCGCGATTGTGGACAGCGGCAAGTTCCCGTGGGCGGAGCACAAGACACGCTTCCCGCGCCTGAACGAGCCCGACGTGAGCTACCACGGCGTGGTCTACACCGAGGCGCTGGGCCCCGCCGCCTTCATCGGCCGCGCGCGCGTGGTGCCACTGCGCAACACGGGTGCGGCGCTGGCGCCGCTCAATGCCTTCCTGATCCTGCAAGGCATTGAAACCCTGGCGCTGCGCATGGACCGTATCTGCGACAACACGCTGGCCATTGCCCAGTACCTGCAAAGCCACCCCAAGGTCGAATGGGTGCGCTACGCCGGTCTGCCCGACCACCCGGACCACGCGCTTGTGCAACGCCAGTCAGGCGGCAAGGCATCGGGCATCCTGAGCTTTGGCGTGAAGAACAGCGACGCCGACCCACGTGCGGCCGGGGCGCGCTTCCTGGATGCGCTGCAGCTCTTCACGCGCCTCGTGAACATTGGCGATGCAAAGTCGCTGGCCACCCACCCCGCGTCCACCACCCACCGCCAGCTCAATCCCGAAGAGCTGGCCAAGGCGGGCGTGAGCGAAAGCATGGTGCGCCTGTCGGTCGGCATCGAGCACATCGACGACCTGCGGGCGGACCTGGCGCAGGCACTCGACAAGGTGTGATGTGCGAATGGCCATGCGCCCCCACAGGCGCATGGCTAGGCACCTGTCACCGTACTTTTGAGGCTTTTTGCGTCCAAGCGCTAGTGGAATATGCGCCGCTAGCTACATATTTGATAGCAAACAAGACCACGGCACGCAGCGACACCGTCATGCTGGCCCCAACGCGGCGGGTCGATGACGGCCAGCGCCAGGCGCTGGCCGCCTTCAGCCGATGTCGCGTGCCAGCCGAATGCCGGTGAACTGCCAGCGCGCCGTGGCCGGAAAGAAGTTGCGGTAGGTCCGTCGCTCGTGCCCTGGCGGCGTAGCGCTGGACGAGCCCCGCAGCACGTACTGGTTGACCATGAACTTGCCGTTGTACTCACCCACGGCGCCTTCGGCCACCCGGAAGCCGGGGTACGGCGCGTAGCTCGACTGCGTCCACTGCCAGGCAGCGCCGTGCCACTGCGCCATGCCGGCGGCACCCCGCGCGGCCGCATGCTCCCATTCAGCCTCAGTGGGCAGGCGCGCGCCCACCCAGCGCGCGTAGGCATCGGCCTCGTAGTACGACAAATGCACCACCGGCTGGTTGCCCTGCAGCGGTTGCAGGCCGGCCAGCGTGAACTGGTGCCAGGCCCCGTCGATGCGATGCCAGTACAGAGGCTGCTCCAGACCCTGCGCCGCCCGCCAGTCCCAGCCTTCGGCCAGCCAGAGCAGCGGGTTGTGGTAGCCGCCACCTTCCACAAACGCCAGATACTCGGCCTGCGTCACCAGTCGCGAGGCCAGCGCGTAGGGATGCAGATACACGCGATGGCACGGGCCCTCGTTGTCAAAGGCAAAGCCGCTGCCAGCGTGGCCGATATCGGCCAGCCCCCCGTCAAAGGAATGCCACGCCAGTGCTTGGCCAGCCTCGGGCGCCACAGCGTCTGAAGCCTTGGCATAGGCGGGGAACAAGGGGTTGCAGGACAGCAGGTGCAGGATGTCGGTGAGCATCAGCTCCTGGTGCTGCTGCTCGTGCTGCAGGCCCAGCTCGGTCAGGCCATGCAGCGCAGCGTCGTGCGCCACAGTGGGCCACAGGCTCGCCATGCGGGCGTCCACGTCGGCCCGGTAGGCGAGCACCTCGTCCAGCGATGGCCGCGTGAGCAGCCCGCGCTGCGGACGCGGGTGCTTGGCGCCCACACCGTTGTAGTAGGAATTGAACAGCACCCGGAACGCCGGTGCAAACGGCTGAAAACCGGGCTCGTGGGCTTCGAGCACAAAGGTCTCAAAGAACCAGGTGGTGTGGGCCAGGTGCCATTTGGTGGGACTGGCGTCGGGCATGGACTGCGCGGCGCAGTCCTCGGGCGACAGCGGAGCCGCCAGGGCCAGCGAGCGGCCGCGTACCGCGGTGTAGCGCGCCAGCAGCGTGTCGAATGCGGGGGATGTCACGGTCATGGCGGCCACCGATCAAGGACGGGCGTGGACGACCGCGAACCAGCCCCGCTCGTCCGTCCACGCCTGGGCCTGCGCAAAACCGGCGCGCGCAAGCATGTCGGTGAACACGGGCAACGGGTACTTGTAGCTGTTCTCGGTGTGGATGCGCTCGCCCTGGTCGAACCTGCGACCGCCGCCGGGCCAGCACACCTCGGTGGCAGAGGCAGCCTCCAGGTGCATTTCAATGCGCGACGCCTCGGTGTTGAAGAACGCACGGTGCCGCCACTGCGCCACGTCAAAGTCGCTGCCGATCAGGCGGTTCACATGCCTCAGCACATTGCGGTTGAACTCGGCGGTGACCCCCGCTGCATCGTCGTAGGCGGCTTCGAGCACCGCCACATCCTTGGGCAAATCGATGCCGATGAGCAGGCCGCCATCGTCGTCGATCAGATCGCGCATGTGGGCCAGCAGCTCCAGCGCGTGCGGGGGGTCGAAGTTGCCGATGGACGAGCCCGGGTAGAACACGAGGCGCCCGGTGCGGGGAATGTCGTCAGGCAGTGACACCCCCAGGGTCATGTCGCCCGCCAGCGCGCGGGCATCCAGCGCCGGGAAGTCGTCGCGCAGCCCTTGCACCGCCTGCTCCAGAAAATCCGCCGAAATGTCCACGCCCACAAAACAGGCCGGCTGCACCAGGCGGCACAGGGTGCGGGCCTTCTGGCAGTTGCCCGCGCCGAGTTCGATCAGGGTGCAGCCTGCGCCCACGGCGCCCGCGATGCTGTCTGCATGTGTCTGCATCAGCGCCATTTCGGTGCGTGTGGGGTAGTACTCCGGCAGGCGTGTGATGGCTTCAAACAGCTGCGAGCCATGCTGGTCGTAGAAATACTTGGGGGAGATGCGTGCGGGCCGCTGGGTCAGTCCGCGGGTGATGTCGGAATAGCGAGGCAGGAGCATGGGTCGTCAGGACGTTGGGGCGGCAGCGCCGCCGGGTGGTCAAAAGCAGAGGCACCTGGAGCGCCCACATTGCGGCACGCCCCACACGCTCCCCTGCCCCATTGTGCGTTGCCTCGCTGACTGCCGTGTGTAGGCCATTTCCGCACCCGAAAAAAAAGGGCTGGCGCATGCGCCAGCCCTTCAGACCCTTGGAGAACTTTTATTGTCAGGAACACAGGGCCCGCCTGGGGCCCTGTGCCCTTAGAAGCGCCAGCCCAGACCCACGCCCACCAGAACGGGGTCCACCTTGAAGGTGCCCAGCTTGGCACCACCTGCGCTCACATCGGTCTTGATGAAAACCTTCTTCACGTCGAAGTTGAGGTACAGGTTCTTGGCCAGCGGGATGTCCACACCCACTTGCAGCGCGGGGCCGAAGCTGTTGCGGTCAATGCTCACGCCTGCGGGCAGGTTCACGCTCGAGAAACGCGTGTAGTTCAGGCCCGCGCCCACGTAGGGCTTGAAGCCGGGGGCATCAAAGTGGTACTGCGCCAGCAGTGTGGGGGGCAGGTGCTTGAGCGTGCCAATGGCTGCGCCGCCAGCGCTGAGCGTGTGCTTTTGGGGCACGGTCAGGATCAGCTCGGCCGCGATGTTCTTGTTGAAGAAGTAGGTCACATCCACTTCAGGGATGGTCTTGTTGTTGACCGACAGGCCCAGCGGTGTGCTGTCCTTGTTGGCGCTGTCCAGGTGCACCGCACGTGCACGGACCATCCAGGGGCCCTCGGCCTGTTGCGCCAGGGCAGCGCCAGAAGACAGGGCACAGAGAACGGCGACAGCCAGCAGGTTCTTTTTCATGGTATTTCGCATCGGTTGGACGGGGACGACCCCCGTGCATGCATTGAACCGCTGCGGCCACGACCCGGCCTTGCCTTACCTCAAGCCCTCGGTAGTAACCCTTAGACCTAGATCAAGGAATACCCACTATCAAGCTGTGGACTTGCCCCGCAGGCGCTGAACCAGCGTCCACCCGGCCAGCACCAGGCCACCCGCCACGATGCCCACCACGGCATTCAGCAGGTTGGGCACCAGCACCGCCCACAGCCCGCCCACGGGCCATTGCGCCGCTGCCGTACCTGCAGCCTCAACCGCATGGTGCAACGCAGGCACACCGTGCACCAGAATGCCACCGCCCACCAGAAACATCGCCGCAGTCCCCGCAATGGACAGCCCCTTCATCAGCCAGGGTGCTGCGCGCAGGATGCCCGATCCCAGGGCACGCGCGGCGCTGCTGGCCTTGTTGTTGAGCCACAGGCCCAGGTCGTCCAGTTTGACGATACCCGCCACCAGCCCATAGACACCGATGGTCATGATGATGGCGATGCCCGACAGCACCGTGAGCTGCTGCACGAAGGGCGCAGCGGCCACCGTGCCCAGCGTGATCGCAATGATTTCGGCCGACAGGATGAAGTCCGTGCGCACGGCGCCCTTGATCTTGTCCTTTTCAAAGGCCACCAGATCCACCGCTGGATTGGCATTGGCCTTGGCGTGGCTCTCATGCTCGGCCTCATCTTCATGCTGGGCGTGCAGCAGCTTGTGCGCCACCTTCTCAAAGCCCTCAAAGCACAAGAAGGCGCCCCCCACCATCAGCAGCGGCGTCACGGCCCACGGCGCAAAGGCGCTGATCAGCAGCGCAGCGGGCACCAGGATGACCTTGTTGATGAACGAGCCCTTGGCCACCGCCCACACCACCGGAATCTCGCGCTCAGCGCGCACCCCAGTCACCTGCTGGGCGTTGAGCGCCAGGTCGTCCCCCAGCACGCCCGCCGTCTTCTGTGCAGCCACCTTGGTCATCACCGACACATCGTCGGCCATGGCAGCGCTCTTTTTGGCCGCCACCTTGGTCATCAAGGCCACATCGTCGAGGATGGTGGCGATATCGTCGAGCAAAGCAAGCAGGCTGCCAGCGGCCATGGGAAGTCCTTGGGATGAGTCGCAAAAAAATGCGGCGAACAAGCCGCCGGTGTGCGCCGCACTATAGCAACGCACAGGCAACCGCCGCGCAAGCCCCCATCGTCGTGCAGCGGCCACGCCATTCGCAGATAGCCCCACATTGCCTGCGGGCATGCCTGCCCAGCCACAAGGCGCATACTCGCGCGCTCATCCACTACCCGCTATGGGGCCTTCTGCGGGCTTCACCGCCACGCCATGCCCGGCTACCTGACCAAGCAAGAAGACATCGCCATCACCGGCGCGGCAGACCTGATCATCCAGTCGCTGCTGGATAAGCAGCAGTTTGCCGACCCGCTGGGCGCCGCCGAGGCGCTGGGTATCTCATCGGCCGCCTGGCCCCTCTTCGGCCTGTTGTGGCCGTCGGGCGCGCAGCTGGCCCAGCGCATGGCCAGCCGCCCCCTGCTAGCGGGCGAACGTGTGCTGGAGATCGGCTGCGGACTGGGTCTGGCCAGCCTGGTGTGCCACCGGCGCGGTATCGATGTCACCGCCAGCGACTGCCATCCTCTGGCCCCACAGTTTCTGCAGGAAAACGCGCGCTTGAACGGCCTGTCACCCGTGAAGTACCGCACGGGTCAATGGGGCTCGGACGCGCCAGCACCGGCCAACGCGGTGCAAGGCCAGTTCGACCTCATCATCGGCAGCGATGTGCTGTACGAACGCGACGCTCGTGCGTCCCTGGCCACCTTTCTGGACCACCACGCAGGCGACGGCGCGCAGATCTGGATCGTGGACCCGAACAGGGGCAACCGCTCCACCTTCCACAAGCAGATGGCTGTGCACCGTTTCGATGTGATCGAAGAGCGACTGGACCACCCCGCCCTGGCCGATGTGCCGGCGTACAAAGGGCGGCTGCTGGTGTACCAGCGCACCTTAACAGCGGCCTGAACACGACTTTGAAGGGTTGGCCCGGCGCGATAGCGCCACCATCAGACCGCCGAGCCCGCGCACCCTAAGCGCCAGGGCAGCCGAGCAAGGGCCGCCCAGCAGCGAGGGCTGCGTCCCTCTTCCCGATTCGCGCAGCGAATCGAGAGAAGGGGGAAGCGGCGCAGCCGCTCAGGGGGATGCCCCCTGCTACCCAACCCACTTGCGCGCGTTGCGCCAGATGCGCATCCAGCCGCTGGCCTGGGCCTTGTCCTCGCTGGTCCAGCTCATCTGCACGTTGCGGAACACGCGCTCGGGGTGCGGCATCATGGCCGTAAAGCGGCCATCCTGCGTGGTCACGGCCGTGAGGCCACCCGCGCTGCCGTTAGGGTTGAACGGGTACTGCTCCGTCGCGCGGCCGTGGTTGTCCACGTAGCGCATTGCGGCAATCGCCCTGTCGGCGTTGCCACGGTACTTGAAGTTGGCATAGCCCTCACCATGCGCCACGGCGATCGGCAAACGGCTGCCGGCCATGCCTTGCAGGAACAGGCTGGGCGATTCGAGCACTTCCACCAGCGAGAGGCGGGCCTCGAAGCGCTCGCTCTGGTTGGTGGTGAAGCGCGGCCAGTCCTGTGCGCCGGGGATGATGTCTGCCAGCTCGGCAAACATCTGGCAGCCATTGCACACGCCCAGGCCAAACGTGTCCGTGCGGCCGAAGAAGCCCTGGAACTGCGCGGCCAGCACGGGGTTGAAGGTGATGCTGCGCGCCCAGCCGATGCCAGCACCCAACGTATCGCCGTAGCTGAAGCCGCCGCAGGCCACCACGCCCTTGAAGTCTTCGAGCTTGACGCGGCCGGTCTGCAGGTCGGTCATGTGCACGTCATAAGCCTCAAAGCCTGCCTCGGTGAAGGCGTAGGCCATTTCGATGTGCGAGTTCACACCCTGCTCACGCAGTATGGCGACCTTGGGTTTGGCCAAGTTGAGGTACGGCGCGGCCACGTTGTCGGCCGCGTCGAACGTCAGGTGCACGTGCAGGCCCGGGTCGGCGGGCTCGCCCGCTGCAGCGTGCTCGGCATCGGCGTTGGCGGGGTTGTCGCGCTGCTGGCAGATCTTCCAGCTCACCGCATCCCACACCTGGTGCAGGTCGGCCAGCGAGGCACTGAACACGGCCTTGGCATCGCGCCAGACCTGGAGTTCGCCCTTACCTGCGTCGATTTCGGACGACACAGGGCGCGTCTTGCCCACGAAGTGGCTGAATTTGGACAGGCCATGCTCGCGCAGCACCTGCATCACATCGTTGCGCTCGGCGGTGCGCACTTGCAGCAGCACACCCAGCTCCTCGTTGAACAGCGCCTTGAGCGTCAGTTCTTCACGGCGGGCACTGACCTGCTGCGCCCAGTTCTTGGCGTCACCGGTTTCCATGCGGCTGTCGCTGATGCCGTCGCCTTCAGTCACCAGCATGTCCACGTTGAGCGCCACACCCACATGGCCTGCAAAGGCCATTTCGGCTGCTGCGGCCAGCAGGCCACCATCGCTGCGGTCGTGGTATGCCAGGATCTGGCCCTTGGCGCGCAGTGCGTTCACGGCGTTGACCAAGTTGACCAGGTCTTTGGGGTCGTCCACATCGGGCACCACGTTGCCGCTTTGCTCCAGCGTCTGGCCCAGGATGCTGCCGCCCATGCGGTTCTGGCCCTTGCCCAGGTCGATCAGCACCAGCGTGGTATCGGCCTCGGTGGCGTTGAGCTGGGGAGTGAGCGTACCGCGCACGTCGGACAGCGAAGCAAAGGCGCTCACGATCAGGCTGACAGGCGAGGTGACTTTCTTTTGGTCGGAACCTTCATTCCACTGCGTGCGCATGGACAGACTGTCCTTGCCCACGGGGATGGACACGCCCAGCGCGGGGCACAGTTCCATGCCCACGGCCTTCACGGTTTCGTAGAGCGCAGCGTCTTCGCCGGGCTCGCCGCAGGCGGCCATCCAGTTGGCCGATAGCTTCACACGCGGCAGCTCAATGGGCGCAGCCAGCAGATTGGTGATGGCCTCGGCCACGGCCATGCGACCCGAGGCGGGCGCGTTGATGGCGGCCAGCGGCGTGCGCTCGCCCATGCTCATCGCTTCACCCGCAAAGCCCTTGTAATCGGCCAGCGTCACGGCGCAATCGGCCACGGGCACTTGCCAGGGGCCGACCATCTGGTCGCGGTGCGACAGGCCACCCACGGTGCGGTCGCCAATGGTGATGAGGAAGCGCTTGGAGGCGACCGTGGGGTGGGCCAGCACGTCGATCACGGCCTTTTGCAGCGGCACGCCGGTCAAGTCCATCGGTGCAAATTCGCGCACCACGGTCTTCACGTCGCGATGCATCTTGGGCGGCTTGCCCAGCAGCACGTTCATCGGCATGTCCACGGGCAGCTTCTGGTCGTCGGCCGTGGCAGCAGGGTCGTGCAGCACCAGCTGACGCTCTTCGGTGGCCGTGCCGATCACGGCAAACGGGCAGCGCTCGCGTTCACAAAAGGCTTTGAACTGCTCCAGCGATTCGGGCGCAATCGCCAGCACGTAGCGTTCTTGCGACTCGTTGCTCCAGATTTCCTTCGGGCTCATGCCGGACTCTTCGAGCTGCACGGCACGGAGGTCAAAGCGCGCGCCGCGGCCAGCATCATTGGTCAGCTCGGGGAAGGCGTTGGACAAACCGCCCGCGCCCACGTCGTGGATGGCCAG
The DNA here is from genome assembly GCF_001425125.1 of Acidovorax sp. Root402. Taxonomy (NCBI): domain Bacteria; kingdom Pseudomonadati; phylum Pseudomonadota; class Betaproteobacteria; order Burkholderiales; family Comamonadaceae; genus Acidovorax; species Acidovorax sp. Root402. The sequence goes on along the minus strand of NZ_LMDQ01000018.1, from coordinate 200,634 downwards.
GATGGGGTTGTTCGTGCCCTGCGCCCAGCAGTGGTTGATGACCTCTTGTGCACGGCGCTCGATCTCGGGATTGCCGCGCTGCACCGAGTCAAAGTCCAGCTCGGCCGCATTGGTGCCGGTGGCCATGGAGCTGGCGGCGCTGCCGCCCATGCCGATGCGCATGCCGGGGCCACCCAACTGGATCAGCAGCGAGCCTGCAGGGAATTCGATCTTTTTCGTCAGCTCTGCATCGATCACGCCCACGCCGCCCGCGATCATGATGGGCTTGTGGTAGCCACGCTGCACGCCGCCGACGTTCTGCTCGTACTCGCGGAAGTAGCCGTTCAGGTTGGGGCGGCCGAATTCGTTGTTGAACGCCGCGCCGCCCAAGGGGCCTTCGACCATGATCTGCAGCGGGCTGGCAATGTGCTCAGGCTTGCCCACGGTGCTGCCCCAGAGCTTGGACACGGTGAAACCCGTGAGGCCCGCCTTGGGCTTGGAGCCGCGGCCCGTGGCGCCTTCGTCGCGGATCTCGCCGCCCGCGCCGGTCGATGCGCCTGGGAAGGGCGAGATGGCCGTGGGGTGGTTGTGCGTTTCCACCTTCATCAGCACATGCTGGGTAATGCTACTTTTTTGATAGCTATTAGCGCTTGATTCACTGGCGCTTGCGGCCATTTTTGCCACAAAACGCTCCACCTGATGGCCTTCCATGACCGAAGCGTTGTCCGAATACGCGATCACCGTGTGCTGGGGCGCCAGCTGGTGCGTGTTGCGGATCATGCCGAACAGGCTCTTGCTCTGCGCCACGCCGTCGATGGTGAACTCGGCGTTGAAGATCTTGTGGCGGCAGTGTTCGCTGTTGGCCTGCGCGAACATCATCAGTTCCACGTCGGTGGGGTTGCGCTTCAGGCCCGTGAAGGCGGTCACTAGGTAGTCGATTTCATCGTCGGCGAGGGCCAGGCCGAAGCGGGTGTTGGCCGCTTCGAGTGCCGCGCGACCACCGGCCAGCACATCCACATGCTCCATGAGGGCGGGCTGCAGTTCGGTGAACAGGGCGGCTGCGGCGCTGCGGTCGGCCACCACCGATTCGGTCATGCGGTCGTGCAGCAGTGCGGCGATCTGGCCCAGTTGCTCGGCCGTCAGCTCGGGCGTCTTGCCCAGCAGGCCGGATTTCAGGCTGATGCGGTACTCGGTGATGCGCTCGACACGGCGGATGGCGATGCCGCAGTTGCGCGCAATGTCGGTGGCCTTGGAGGCCCAAGGCGAAAGCGTTCCCAGGCGGGGCGTGACGATGAGCGCGGCGCCGTCTTCAGGGCCAGCGTAGGGGTCGCCATAGGTCAGCAGCGCGGCCAGGCGTTCTTGTTCTGCAGGAGTGGGGACCGCATCGGTGGCGACCAGGTGCACGAAACGCGCTGCAATGCCACTGATCTTGGGGTGGATCGCCTCCAGGGCGGGTTGAAGTTGCTGGGCGCGGAAGGAGCTGAGGGCGTTGCCGCCCGCCAGCGTGGTCATGTGCAAGGTCACGGTAGCGGCCTGTTGGGGGGTGTCAGGGGTAGAGGGTGGCTCCGGGCGCCAGCGTGCAACCAGCACCGGAGCCCTCCATTTTACCGGGCATGGCCGGGCCGCCTGCGCAGCCGGGGGCCCAATGGGATAATTGCGCCATGAGCATCACCATCAAAAGCGCCGAGGACATCGAGGGCATGCGCCTGGCCTGCCGTCTGGCCTCCGAAGTGCTGGACTACATCACACCGCACATCAAGCCCGGCATCACCACCAAAGAAATCGATCGCCTGGGCGCCGAATGCATGGCCCAGCAGGGCACCATCTCGGCCACCGTGGGCTACCAGCCACCGGGCTACCCGCCCTACCCGGCTTCGCTGTGCACCTCGGTCAACCATGTGGTGTGCCACGGCATCCCCAACGACAAGCCGCTCAAGAAGGGCGACATCGTCAATGTGGACGTGACCGTGATCACCAAGGACGGCTGGTACGGTGACAACAGCCGCATGTTCCTGATCGGCGAGTGCTCGATCGCCGCCAAGCGCCTGTCAGCGCTGACGTTTGAAGCCATGTGGCATGGCATCGTGCAGGTCAAGCCCGGCGCACGGCTGGGGGATATCGGCCACGCGATCCAGAAGTTTGCCGAAGGGCACGGCTTCTCGGTGGTGCGCGAGTTCTGCGGCCACGGCATTGGCCAAAAGTTCCACGAAGAACCCCAGGTGCTGCACTATGGCAAGCCCGGCACGCTCGAAGAGCTGGTACCCGGCATGGTGTTCACCATCGAGCCCATGATCAATGCCGGCCGCCGCGAAGTGAAGGAATTTGGCAACGACGGCTGGACCATCGTGACCAAGGACCACAGCCTGTCGGCCCAGTGGGAGCACACGGTACTGGTCACGCCCACGGGGTACGAGGTGATGACGCTGTCAGCGGGTTCGCCCCCGTTGCCGTCGTTTGTGACCGCCACCAAGACCTGAGGCGAGCGCCGGGCCACCGGTTCCCGCGCAAAAAGGCAGCTGCTTGCACAACTCTTGCATGGCTTTTTCATGGCCTCCCACGATACTTACCGACCATGACTGAACTCCATGCCCTGCGCGACGCCTACCGCAGCGACAAGGCCGCGCTGCTGGCGGCCATGCAATCCACCGGCGCATCGACACGCGGCATCCGGGTGCTGCTGCGCAAGCTGTCGTCGCTGGCGGGAAACCTGCTGCAGACCCTGTGGCAGCGTGCTGCGCTGCCCGACGATATGGCCCTGGTGGCCGTCGGCGGATTTGGGCGCGACCAGTTGTTCCCCTATTCCGATGTCGATGTTCTGCTGCTGCTGCCCGACGGCACGGCGCCCGAGGCCGGCAGTGCCTTGCGCACGAAGCTGGAAGGCTTCATCGGTAGCTGCTGGGACACGGGCCTGGAGATCGGATCGAGCGTGCGCACAGTGGCCGAATGCCTTGCCGAAAGCGCGGGCGATGTCACCGTGCAGACCTCGCTGCTCGAATCGCGGCTGGTGTGCGGCAGCGCCGCGCTGTTTGCAGAATTCCAGCGCCAGTACCGCGCGCAGATGAACCCCCAGGCGTTTCTGGTCGCCAAGACCCTGGAGATGCGCCAGCGCCACACCAAGTACGAGAACACGCCCTATTCGCTGGAGCCCAACTGCAAGGAGTCGCCCGGCGGGCTGCGGGACCTGCAGATGATCCTGTGGGTGTCACAGGCTGCCGGGCTGGGCAGCAACTGGAAGGAACTGGCCACCAGTGGCCTGGCCACGGCCTTTGAAGTGCGCCAGATCGAGCGCAACGAGGCACTGCTGTGCCTGATTCGCGCCCGTCTGCATGCGGCTGCCGGGCGGCACGAAGACCGGCTGGTGTTCGACTTGCAGACCGCCGTGGCCGAGTCGTTCGGCTACCGCTCGCAAGCACCCGATGGTTCGCGCCTGCCCATGCGGGCCAGCGAAAGTCTGATGCGGCGGTACTACTGGGCAGCGAAGGCCGTGTCGCAACTCAGCCAGATCCTGCTGCTCAACATCGAAGAGCGCCTGAACCCATCGACCCATGAGCCGCGTCCGATCAACGAACGGTTCTTTGAGAAGGCGGGTCTTATCGAGGTGGCCAGCGACGACCTTTACACCCGCGACCCGCATGCGATCCTGGAGACCTTCCTGCTCTACCAGACCACGGTCGGGCTCAAGGACTTGTCGGCGCGCACCTTGCGCGCGCTGTACAACGCACGCGGCGTGATGGACAGCGCCTTCCGTCGAGACCCGGTCAACCGCGATGCCTTCATGCGCATCCTGCAGCAGCCCTCGGGCATCACGCACGCCATGCGGTTGATGAACCAGACCTCGGTGCTGGGGCGCTACCTGTGGCCGTTTCGTCGCATCGTGGGGCAGATGCAGCATGACCTGTTCCACGTCTACACGGTGGACCAGCACATCCTGATGGTGCTGCGCAACGTACGCCGGTTCTTCATGGCCGAGCATGCGCACGAATACCCGTTTTGCTCGCAACTGGCGGGAGGGTGGGACAAGCCGTGGATTCTTTACGTGGCCGCGCTGTTCCACGACATTGGCAAGGGACGCGGTGGCGACCACTCGCAAATCGGCGCTGAAGAAGTGCGGCGCTTTTGCCGCCAGCACGGCGTGGACCGCGAAGATGGCCGGCTCATCGAGTTTCTGGTGCGTGAGCACCTGACCATGAGCACTGTGGCGCAAAAGCAGGACCTGAGCGACCCCGATGTGATTGCTGCTTTTGCACGCCGCGTGGGCAACGAACGCAACCTCACGGCCATGTACCTGCTCACGGTGGCGGACATCCGCGGCACCAGCCCCAAGGTCTGGAACGCCTGGAAGGGCAAGCTGCTGGAAGACCTGTACCGCGCCACACTGCGCACCCTGGGCGGCCGCGCCCCCGATGCAGCCGCCGAGATCGAGGCTCGCAAGCGCGAGGCGCTGGTGCTGCTGGCGCTCAACGCCCTGCCCTTTGAAGCGCACAAGGCGCTGTGGGCCACGCTCGACGTGAGCTATTTCATGCGCCACGACGCTGCCGACATTGCATGGCACACACGCCACCTGTCGCGCCATGTAGGCACGGCCAAGCCGGTGGTGCGTGCCCGCCAGTCGCTGGCGGGTGATGGGCTGCAGGTGATGGTCTACGCCGCCGACCAGGCCGACCTGTTTGCACGCATCTGCGGCTACTTCGACCGTGTGGGTTTCAGCATCCTCGATGCGCGGGTGCACACCGCCAACAACGGTTATGCGCTGGACACTTTTCAGGTCGTGGCCTCTTCGGCATCGGAGCAACCAGGGCACTACCGTGAGCTGACCCACATGGTGGAGAGCGACCTGATGCGCGTGATCGAGGAAGGCGGCCCTTTGCCAGAACCCACCCGCAAGCGGGTGTCACGCCGGGTCAAGAGCTTTCCGGTAGCGCCCCGGGTGACCTTGCGCCCCGACGAAAAGGCGCAGCGCTGGCTGCTGGCTATCTCGGCCAGCGACCGTGCCGGTCTGCTCTATCTCGTGGCTCGCATCCTGGCGCAGCACCACCTGAGCGTGCAACTGGCCAAGGTCAGTACCCTGGGCGAGCGGGTGGAAGACACTTTTCTCATCCAGGGCCCAGAGCTGCAAAACAACGCCCGCCAGATCCAGATCGAGACCGAGCTGCTGCAGGAACTGTCGTCCTGACCGCGCAGGGATAGGCCCAGGAGAGGATCCCTATCAGTCGTCTTCGGTGGCACTGATCTCCGGGAACAGCACCTCGGTAAAACCGAACTGCGTGAAATCACGCACCCGCATGGGATACAGCTTGCCGATCAGGTGGTCGCATTCGTGCTGTACGACACGCGCATGGAAGCCATCTACCGTGCGGTCAATGGGGTCGCCGTACAAATCGAAGCCTGTGTAGCGGATGCGCGACCAGCGGGGCACCTTGCCGCGCAAACCGGGCACGGAGAGGCAACCCTCCCAGTCTTCCTCTTCTTCTACCCCCAGGGGCGTGATCACCGGGTTGAGCAGTACGGTGGGCGGCACAAGCGGCCGATCCGGATAGCGCGGATTGCGGTCGTTGGAACCAAAGATCACCAGTTGCAGATCTACCCCAATCTGCGGCGCGGCAAGGCCGGCTCCGTTCACGGAGGCCATGGTCTCGAACATATCCCGCACCAGCTGATGCAACTCGTCAGTGTCGAACGCAGTGACAGGCTGCGCCACGCGCAGCAGGCGGGGGTCGCCCATTTTCAAAATGGTGTGGATGGTCATGAAATATGAGACAGGCTTGGAGGCAAGGCACAGACCGCCAAATTGGCAGCAGGGTGCCCAGCATATCGCGCCGTAGGGCTCCAGGTTGGCGCGCAGGTTTGCGAACCGATGCAGTCAGTTTTGTGGATTCGGGACAATTTTTGTGTATATAATCTAAGTCTTGTTCCTCGATAGCTCAGTCGGTAGAGCGCCGGACTGTTAATCCGTAGGTCCCTGGTTCGAGCCCAGGTCGAGGAGCCAAGAATTTGCAGGCCCTGCATAAAAAAAGCGGGGCCTTTTAGTTAGTCAGTTGATAGATACCGATCATTCCTCGATAGCTCAGTCGGTAGAGCGCCGGACTGTTAATCCGTAGGTCCCTGGTTCGAGCCCAGGTCGAGGAGCCAATCTGAAAAAGCCTCACACTTTCTGAGTGTGGGGCTTTTTTGTTGGCCGAAACCCCACCACGCAGCGCGCCAGTGCTTGCCAGACAATAGTGCCTTTGCGACACACGCCCGCATGCCCCCGCAACTCCCCTGGCTCGAACCTGACGCCCCCCTTCCAGCCCCGACCCTTGCATGGGGAGAAGGTGACCCTGCGCCGGGACTGCTGGCCGCAGGTGGTGCACTGGATGTGGACAGCCTCCGTGCCGCGTACGCGCAGGGCACCTTTCCCTGGTATGGCCCTGGGCAACCCATCCTGTGGTGGGCACCCGATCCGCGCATGGTGCTGCCAGTGTCGGAATTTCGGCTGCATCGATCACTGAACAAACGGCTGCAGGCGTTTCGCAGACAGGCGCATTGCGAAATACGTGTCGATAGCGCATTCCAGGACGTCATCACGGCTTGTGCCACCAAGGAACGCGATGGCCAGGCTGGAACCTGGATCGTGCCGGAGATGGTGAACGCCTACACTGATTTGCACCGAGCAGGCCATGCCCACAGCGTGGAAACCTGGGTGGACGACCGACTCATAGGGGGCCTGTACTGCGTGGCACTGGGTCGTGCGGTGTTCGGAGAATCCATGTTTGCCCATGCGACCGACGCCTCCAAGATCGCTCTTGCAGCCTTGGTCTGCCTTTGCCGCCGCCATGGCATCAGCTTGATTGACTGCCAGCAGAATACGCAGCACCTGACCTCCCTGGGCGGCCGGGAAATACCCCGCGCCGATTTCCTGGTACATGTGGACAAAGCGCGACAACAGCCTGCCATCCCCTGGAGATTTGAGCCCGTATACTGGAACGAGCTGCTGCCACCCAAGATCGATCCGGCATGACGCAACTCAATGACCTTCCACTGCAGACCCTGCAGTTTTACGCGACAGCCCCCTACCCCTGCAGTTACCTGCCGGACCGTCAGGCACGATCGCAGGTCGCCACCCCCAGCCATCTGATCCAGAGCGATCTCTATTCCGACCTCGTAACCAAAGGGTTTCGCCGCAGTGGCATGTTCACCTACCGCCCCTATTGCGACGGATGCCAGGCGTGTACACCGCTGCGGGTCCTGGTCAACGAATTCAAGCCTGATCGCAGCCAAAGACGCGCGGCAACACGCCACGGCCAACTGCAGGCCCGGGTGCTACGGCTGTGTTTTGTGCCCGAACATTACCAGCTGTACCTGCGCTACCAGAACGGCCGCCATGCAGGCGGTGGCATGGACCATGACAGCATCGACCAGTACACACAGTTTCTGCTGCAAAGCAGGGTGAACTCGAGACTGGTGGAGTTCCGCGAGACAGACGCATCAGGCGAACCCGGTGCGCTCAAGATGGTCTCCATTCTTGACGTGCTCGATGACGGCCTGTCTGCCGTGTATACGTTTTACGAACCCGAGCCCCATTGCAGCTACGGCACCTACAACGTCATGTGGCAAATTGCGCAAGCCAATGCACTGGGCCTGCCCCATGTCTACCTGGGGTACTGGATAGAAACCAGCCCCAAGATGAACTACAAGGCACGCTTTGTGCCCCATGAAATCCGTACCGATGGGCTATGGCACCGGGTAGCAGACACCGGCCACGCGAGCACCTGAATACGCGTTAACATTTCACAAGATAAAATGTGGCGGCCTTCGCACCATAGCCGCTCATGAAAAAAACCGATTCCAGCATCCCTCTCAAACCCAGCGTTCAGGTGCTTGAGCGTATGTTCACTCTGATCGATGTTCTGGCTTCTCGTGAAGAGGCGATTTCCCTGAAGGAAATCAGCGAAAAGACAGGGCTGCACCCCTCTACGACTCACCGCATCCTGAACGACCTGACCATTGGACGGTTTGTGGACCGCCCCGAATCGGGCAGCTACCGGCTGGGCATGCGACTGCTGGAGCTGGGCAACCTGGTGAAGGCACGCCTGAGCGTTCGTGATGCGGCGCTGACCCCCATGCGCAGTCTGCACAAGCTGATCCAGCAGCCCGTGAACCTGAGCATGCGCCAGGGCGACGAGATTGTGTATGTGGAGCGTGCCTACAGTGAGCGGTCGGGCATGCAGGTCGTGCGCGCCATTGGCGGCAGGGCGCCACTGCACCTGACCTCTACAGGAAAGCTCTTCCTCGCACTGGATGACCCCCAGCGCGTTCGTGCCTATGCCACCCGCACCGGTCTTGCAGGCCACACCCGCAACAGCATCACCCAGCTGCCCGTGCTGGAGCGGGAACTGGCAAAGGCCCGGCAATACGGTATTGCCCGCGATAACGAAGAGCTTGAGTTGGGCGTGCGCTGTATGGCAGCCGGTGTGTATGACGACCAGGGAAAACTGGTAGCAGGCCTGTCCATTTCTGCCCCCGCTGACAGACTGGATGAAGGCTGGCTGCCCAAGCTGCAAGCAACGGCGAACGAAATTTCACTGGCCCTGGGCTATACGCCAAGTACCGACGCGAGTCATAACCCAATCACCAACCAACGCACCGAATTGCGCTGATGTTCTGCATCCACACCCCATTTGCCAATGGCGCTATTGGCGGGGCCGCAGTGGCGTATTGAGGCATCGAGGCAAGCGCTGCACGGTGTGCGTGGGACACGCGCAGCAAGCCTCCGGCATGGTCTTGCCAGCTCATCGCATCCCAACCCACTCAAGACAAGAGATGCCCGCTGACCCTATTTACCCAAGACCGTTTGCGAGACCGGACTCGCACTACAAAAGAAAACGCCTGACAGGACCAGCCTGTCAGGCGCATGTGGGGAGATGTCTGCCTATCAGCCGTTGTTGCTCCGTACCGCCTGTAAAGGTGCGGCCAACGAAGGATTCGACTCCACCCAGCGGCGCACCCGCTCGGCATCGCCCAGTCGACTGAATTTACCTGCAGAGTCCAGGAACACCATGATCAATTTGCGTCCCGCCACCTGGGCTTGCATCACCAAGCAGCGCCCTGCCTCGGAGATATAACCGGTCTTCTGCAGACCGATGTCCCAGGTAGGATTTTTCACGAGACCGTTGGTGTTGTTGTACTGAAGCGTCTTATGCCCCACCGCCACTTCATAGCCGGGGGAAGTGGACAGCTCACGCAACAGAGGATCTCCATGCGCCACACCCACCAAGGTCGCAAGATCGCGGGCACTGGATTGGTTACGGCTGGACAGACCCGTGGGCTCCACATAGTGAGTATCATTCATGCCCAGTGACTTGGCCTTGGCGTTCATTTGCGTCACAAAGACCTCCAACCCACCCGGGTAAGTACGACCCAGTGCATGGGCGGCCCGGTTCTCACTGGACATCAGCGCCAAGTGCAGCATCTCGCCACGCGTCAGCGTGGTACCCACGGTCAAACGCGACCGACTCCCCTTTTCGGTGTCTACATCGTCCTGCGTGATGGTGACAGGTTCGTCCATGGGCAACTTGGCCTGCGAAATCAGCATACCCGTCATGAGCTTGGTCAGCGAGGCGATGGGAAGCACAGCCTGATCGTTCTTACGGAGCAACACCTCATGGGTGTCTTGGTCCACCACCAGCGCTACGCTGGACTTGAGGTCCAGCGGATCATTGACCTCGTGCAAGCCCGCCATCTGGCCGAAAGAGGGCTTGGCTGGAACAAACGCCACCTTGGTAGGTGCTTTGGCAGTCCGGGCAGCGACGCGCGTGGGCTTGATGCTGGCGGCCACCTTGCGTGGTGCCACGGCACGCTTCGCGTTGCTTGCGCTGACCTGCTGTTTTTTGACCCCTGGCTTTTTGACATCTGCCGCGTGCACAGAGGGCGAAATGAGGGCAGCGCTCACGAGCGCGAAACCCATCCACTGGAAAAATCGATTCACTGCAGCGTTGCGGCGATGGTGCATCAAAGTGCTCCAAACGGTAAGAATTATTGAGCAGTGTACAGAATCAAAAAAAGTCGCGCAAGATCAATACCTTGCGCGACTTTCCGAGAAAGTGAGTGAATTATAAATTGATCACTCAGCCTTGTGCGGCTACCCGATCGGCTTTACTTTGTAACTTGTTCAAAGCGCTGAGGTAGGCCTTCGCCGACGCCACGACGATGTCTGGGTCCGCGCCCACCCCATTCACCACACGCCCGCTGTTCTGCAACCGCACGGTGACCTCGCCCTGGCTCTCGGTAGAGCCACTGATGGCATTGACGGAATACAACACCATTTCGGCGCCACTCTTCACATGCGATTCGATGGCCTTGAGCGAGGCGTCGACAGGACCGTTGCCCTCGGCCTCGCCGCGCACTTCCTGCCCATCCACGGTGAACACAATACGTGCACGGGGCTGCTCACCGGTTTCGCTTTGCTGGAACAACGATACGAACCCGTATTGCTCTTTTTCAGCAGTCACGCTCTCGTCGCTCACCAGTGCCAAGATATCTTCGTCAAAGATCTCGCTCTTTCGATCAGCCAATTCCTTGAAGCGTGTGAAAGCGGTGTTGACTTCGGTTTCGCTATCCAGGCTGACACCCAGTTCCTGCAGGCGCTGTTTAAAGGCGTTACGACCACTGAGCTTACCCAGCACGATCTTGTTGGCGCTCCAGCCCACATCTTCCGCCCGCATGATCTCGTAGGTATCGCGTGCCTTGAGCACGCCATCCTGGTGGATACCGCTGGCATGAGCAAATGCGTTGGCACCCACCACGGCCTTGTTGGGCTGCACCACAAAACCAGTGGTCTGGCTGACCATGCGGCTGGCTGCGACGATGTGCTGGGTATCAATCCCCAGTTCAAGGCCGAAGTAGTCACGGCGGGTTTTGACTGCCATCACCACCTCTTCGAGGGAGCAGTTACCGGCGCGCTCACCCAGACCGTTGATGGTGCATTCGACCTGCCGCGCACCGCCAATCTTCACACCGGCGAGCGAGTTGGCCACCGCCATGCCCAGATCATTGTGGCAATGCACCGACCAGATCGCCTTGTCGCTATTGGGGATGCGCTCGCGCAGTGTCTTGATGAAGTTGCCGTACAGCTCCGGAACGGCATAGCCCACGGTATCGGGCACGTTGATGGTGGTGGCACCTTCTGCAATCACGGCTTCCAGCACGCGGCACAAAAAGTCGGGATCGCTGCGGTATCCGTCCTCAGGGCTGAACTCGATGTCACCCACCAGGTTGCGGGCGAAACGGACCGACTGTTTAGCCTGCTCCAGCACCTGGTCAGGCGTCATCCGCAGCTTTTTCTCCATGTGCAGCGCCGAAGTGGCAATGAAGGTGTGAATACGGGCACTCGCCGCGCCCTTGAGGGCCTCAGCAGCGCGTGAAATATCACGATCATTGGCCCGAGACAGGGAACAGATGGTGGACTCCTTGATGGCGTTGGCAATCGCCTGCACGGCTTCAAAGTCGCCATTGGAGCTGGCTGCAAAACCGGCCTCGATCACATCCACCTTCAGACGCTCGAGCTGGCGGGCAATGCGCAGCTTCTCGTCCTTGGTCATCGAGGCGCCGGGAGACTGCTCCCCATCGCGCAAGGTGGTATCGAAAATGATCAGTTTGTCAGCCATGTTGTTCTCCTGGTATCAGTGGGTGGGGCCCCGCAACTTAGAAATCTGGCGCCCAAAACAAAAGGCCCGTCGCGGGTGCAAACGGGCCTTTGTGAAAAAGTGTGCGCGTGCGCCTACTGTCTCCGCCCGTGGGGAGGTAGCAGTAGCGCCAAAGCAAACAAATTCATATCGCGCAATGTAGCACAACTGGCCGGATATCACGGTCATCACTTGTGCAGACCGCGCTCGTCGGGTTCGTCGGTAGAGGTGCTGATCACGCTGCTGTGCTGCCCTTTGGCCTTGCGCCAGGCGTACACGCCATAACCACTCAGGCCATAGAAAACGAACACACCAAACAGCACGATAGGGGGGTGAATGTTGATGACAGCGATGCCCAGCGCGATGAGCACGATGGCAGCAAAAGGCACGCTCTTTTTCATCTGCACATCCTTGAAGCTGTAGAACGGCACATTGGTCACCATGGTGAGCCCTGCATACAGCGTGAAGGAGAACATGATCCAGGTCACCTGGCTCCATGTCAGCCAGTGGTCTTCGCCGGGACGCACGCCCAGCTCGGTCATCAACCAGATAAACCCTGCCACCAAGGCCGCAGCGGCTGGTGAAGGCAGCCCCTGGAAATAGCGCTTGTCCACAACGCCCGTATTCACGTTAAAGCGCGCCAGGCGAAGCGCCGCGCAGGCACAGTACACAAACGCAGCAATCCAGCCCCAGCGGCCCAGACCCTGCAGGGACCACTCATAGGCAATCAGGGCAGGCGCAGCACCAAAGGACACCATGTCGGACAACGAGTCCATCTGCTCGCCAAACGCACTCTGGGTATTGGTCATGCGGGCCACGCGCCCGTCCAGGCTGTCGAGCACCATCGCGCAGAAGACGCCCACCGCCGCCTGATCAAACCGGCCATTCATGGCCATGACGATGGAGTAAAAGCCCCCAAACAGCGCCGCCAGCGTGAACAGATTGGGCAGGATGTAGATGCCTTTGCGCCTTTTGCGCACCATCACACCGGGGTTCTCGGTGGACTCATTGCCGTCATGCATCAAACAGACCTCCAGCGCTTGCAAATATTGCACAAGCAGCTATTAAATTTATAGTATTGAACCATTTCCCGCAGGAATGCCGACTGCCAAGCGCGCAAAAGGCGAAGGCCGCAGTGTAGCGCCTGCACACCATGCCGCCCGCCAATGAAAAAGGCCACCGAAGTGGCCTTTTGACGCTTCAGAAACGAAACATCAGTTGCGGGTCTGGTCGACCAGCTTGTTCTTGGCGATCCAGGGCATCATGGCGCGCAGCTGGCCGCCCACCTTTTCGATGCTGTGGTCGGCCGTGTTGCGGCGGCGGGCCGTCATCGATGGGTAGTTCAGGCGGCCTTCCTGGATGAACATCTTGGCGTAGTCACCGTTCTGGATGCGCTTGAGGGCATTGCGCATGGCAGCGCGCGACTGCTCATTGATCACTTCAGGGCCGGTCACGTACTCGCCGTATTCGGCGTTGTTCGAGATCGAGTAGTTCATGTTGGCGATGCCGCCTTCGTAGATCAGGTCCACGATGAGCTTGAGCTCGTGCAGGCATTCGAAGTAGGCCATTTCGGGCGCATAACCGGCTTCGACCAGGGTTTCGTAACCCATTTTGATCAGCTCGACGGCACCGCCGCACAGCACGGCTTGCTCGCCGAACAGGTCGGTTTCGGTTTCTTCCTTGAAGTTGGTCTCGATGATGCCGGCCTTGCCACCGCCGTTGGCTGCTGCGTAGCTCAGGGCCAGGTCACGGGCCTTGCCGGACTTGTCCTGATGCACAGCGACCAGGTGGGGCACGCCGCCGCCCTGGGTGTAGGTGTTGCGCACAGTGTGGCCTGGGGCCTTGGGAGCGACCATCCACACGTCCAGGTCTGCGCGGGGCACGACCTGGTTGTAGTGCACGTTGAAACCGTGGGCAAAGGCCAGCGAAGCGCCTTGCTTGATGTTGGGTTCGACGTTGTTCTTATACACGGCTGCGATGTCTTCATCGGGCAGCAAGATCATGACCACGTCAGCGGCCTTCACGGCGTCGTTGACTTCCAGCACATTCAGGCCGGCCTTGCCAACCTTGTCCCACGAGGCACCGCCCTTGCGCAGGCCGACCACCACCTTCACGCCGCTGTCGTTCAGGTTTTGTGCGTGGGCATGGCCCTGCGAGCCGTAGCCGATGATGGCCACGGTCTTGCCCTTGATCAGGCTCAGGTCGGTGTCTTTGTCGTAGAAAACTTTCATGGGTCGCTCCGGTTGAAATGCGTTGTTGGGGGGATTGAAATGGGAAAAACGGGGTGAATTGTCTTACACACGCAAAATGCGCTCGCCCCGGCCGATGCCGCTGGCGCCCGTGCGCACGGTTTCCAGGATGGCCGTGCGGTCGATGGCTTGCAGGAACGCGTCGTTCTTGGACTGATCGCCCGTCAGCTCGATGGTGTAGCTCTTCTCGGTCACGTCGATGATGCGGCCACGGAAGATATCCGCCATGCGCTTCATCTCCTCGCGCTCTTTGCCCACCGCGCGCACCTTCACCATCATGAGCTCACGCTCGGTGTAGGCACCTTCGGTGAGGTCAACCACCTTGACTACTTCAATGAGGCGGTTCAGATGCTTGGTGATCTGCTCGATCACGTCATCGGAGCCCGTGGTCTGGATGGTCATGCGCGACAGCGATGCATCCTCGGTGGGCGCCACGGTGAGCGACTCGATGTTGTAGCCACGGGCCGAGAACAGACCCACTACGCGGGAAAGAGCACCAGGCTCGTTTTCCAGCAAGACAGCAATGATGTGTTTCATGATGAAGAGATTCCTCTTTTTGCTGCCCTCCCCCATGCACGGTAATGCATGGGCTTGGCAGGCAATAGATTCGTCAAAAATTTAGATGCTATCTATTCGATAGCTGGTAGCGCATGAAAAACATGCGCCTGAGGCCGATTTGGCTTAAAGGTCTTCCGACCCCAGCAGCATTTCGGTGATGCCCTTGCCGGCCTGCACCATCGGGAACACGTTCTCGGTGGGGTCGGTGCGGAAGTCCATGAACACCGTGCGGTCCTTGAGCTTGCGGGCTTCGCGCAATGCTGGCTCCACGTCCTTGGGGTGCTCGATCAGCATCCCTACGTGGCCATAGGCCTCAGCCAGCTTCACGAAGTTGGGCAGCGCGTCCATGTAGCTGTGGCTGTACCGACCGGAGTATTCGATCTCCTGCCACTGGCGCACCATGCCCAGATAACGGTTATTCAACGAGCAGATCTTGATCGGCGTGTTGTACTGCAGGCAAGTGGACAGTTCCTGGATGTTCATCTGCACCGAGCCTTCGCCCGTAATACAAAACACTTCGGACTGTGGCTTGGCCAGCTTGATCCCCATGGCATAGGGAATGCCCACACCCATCGTGCCCAGACCACCGGAATTGATCCAGCGGCGCGGCTCGTCGAAGCGATAGTACTGCGCGGCCCACATCTGGTGCTGGCCCACGTCGGACGTGATGTATGTATCACCATCCTTCGTCATGTTCCACAGCGTCTCTACCACGTACTGTGGCTTGATCACATCGCCGCTGCCCATGCTGTACTTCAGGCACTCGCGCTTGCGCCAGCCTTCAATAGTGTCCCACCAGGCAGCCAGGGCACCGGCGTCAGGGCGGGTGCTGCTCTCGCGGATCATGGAAATCAGCTCGGTGAGCACGTCCTTCACGTCACCGACGATCGGGATGTCGACCTTCACGCGCTTGGAGATGCTCGACGGGTCGATATCGACGTGGATGATCTTGCGGTCGTTCTGCGCGAAGTGCTTGGGGTTGCCGATCACCCGGTCGTCAAAACGCGCACCCACTGCCAGCAGCACGTCGCAGTTCTGCATGGCGTTGTTGGCTTCGATGGTGCCGTGCATGCCCAGCATGCCCAGGAACTTGCGGTCCGATGCGGGATAGGCCCCCAGGCCCATCAACGTGTTGGTGACCGGGTAGCCCAGCATGTCCACCAGCGTGCGCAGCTCGTTGGTGGCGTTGCCCAACAGCACGCCGCCGCCCGTATAGATGTAAGGGCGCTTGGCCGCCAGCAGCAACTGCAGGGCCTTGCGGATCTGTCCGCCATGGCCCTTGCGCACGGGGTTGTACGAGCGCATTTCTACCGTTTGCGGGTAGCCGGTGTAAGGCACCTTCTTGAAGGAAACATCTTTGGGCACATCCACCACCACAGGGCCTGGGCGGCCGGTACGGGCAATATGGAAGGCCTTCTTCATCGTCGCGGCCAGGTCGCGCGGGTCCTTGACGAGAAAATTGTGCTTGACGATGGGGCGGGTGATACCGACCGTATCGCATTCCTGGAAGGCATCAAGCCCGATGGCGGGCGTAGGCACCTGACCAGAAATGATCACCATGGGGATCGAATCCATGTACGCAGTGGCGATGCCGGTCACAGCGTTGGTCAAGCCGGGGCCCGAAGTGACCAAGGCCACGCCGACTTCACCCGTGGCGCGAGCGTAGCCGTCGGCTGCGTGCACGGCGGCCTGTTCGTGACGCACCAGCACGTGCTGGATGGTGTCTTGCTTGTAGAGCGCGTCGTATATGTAAAGAACCGCGCCGCCAGGGTAGCCCCAGATGTACTGGACGTTCTCTGCCTGGAGGGCCTTGATGAGGATCTCAGAACCCATGAGGTCCTGCGAACCGGAAGCGGGAGAAGTGTTGCCCTGCGAAGCAGCGGCTGCTGAAGAGATTTCAGCCTTGGAGATTTCCATGATCGATCAACCTTTGTGAATTTCTCTGACGAAAAACCTTGGGTGCCCCTCGCACGCGCTCTTGTGAAGCCAGCTTGGAACTTGAGGCCAAGGACATGGGCGGGATGATTGCCGCGCCGGACCGTGACCCGTTTGCCTTTTGAATTGCAGCCCGATTATCGCACTGCAACACTCACAAAACGCTCCGCAGCCGAAAAAAACTCCGGCGGGTGCGATAATCTGAGGTTTTACGGCGCCGTTGAGTTGCGAAACTGCAGATATCTGCGCCGATCTCCTCCCGGGCTGACCCGTCTTGGCAACCGAACAAGAACTTTCCGATTTCCTCAAAAGCGTAGAAAAGCGCGCATTCAAGCGCTCGGTCTACCACGTTCGCAACGAGGAAGCGGCGCTCGACATCGTGCAAGACAGCATGCTCAAGTTGGCCGAGCATTACGGGGACAAACCGGCGGGCGAACTTCCCATGCTGTTCCAGCGGATTCTTTCCAACTGCACCCTGGACTGGTTTCGTCGCCAGAAGACGCGCAATGCACTGTTTTCGAGCATGAGCGACTTCGAAGGCCCAGGTGAAGATGGCACGGATTTTGATCTGCTCGAAGCGTACTCAGGGACAGAAGACGGCGACAAAGCCGAAAGCGCGGAAGACCTGACCCGCCGGGCCCAGATATTCCAGGGCATTGAAGAAGAAATTGCAGAGTTGCCACCACGTCAACGGGAAGCGTTCCTGATGCGTTATTGGGAGGAAATGGACGTCGCGGAGACGGCTGCCGCCATGGGCTGCTCCGAAGGCAGTGTCAAAACACACTGCTTTCGCGCCATACAAACCCTCAGCAAGGCACTGAAGGCCAAAGGAATCGAGCCATGAAGAACACTGTACAGACCCCACCGACCCAAGCTGAAGCTGCTGCCGAGCGCTTTGCGCTGCGCGTCACGGCGCGCCTGTCCAGCGGCACCGACGCCCTGCCCTATGACATCTCCGAGCGGCTGCGCGCCTCGCGCATGCAGGCGTTGGCCAAACGCAAAGTCACCGCGCCGGTGCATCGCACCGCCCCCGCAGCAGTGGTGGTCAACGCAGGCAGCACCGCCACACTGGGCCGTGGCGGCGAAGGCGGTGGCTGGTGGAATGCCCTGGTGTCCGCCGTGCCTCTGCTGGCGCTGGTCGTGGGACTGGTGGTCATCAACATCGCGCAGGACGAACGCAGTGCCAACGATGTGGCCGAGGTGGATGCCGCTCTGCTGACCGATGACCTGCCTCCCGCCGCTTATTCGGACCCAGGCTTCGTACAATTCCTCAAGACCTCCGCGCAGTCAAACTGACCTGCCTGACTCTGGACTGCATGCACCCAAGCCCCTCTGAAGCTCCCTCCACGCTGCCAGCCTTCGTGCTGGCATTGGCGCTTCTGGGTGCGCTTACCGCTGGTGGCTGGCAGGCGTTGGTGCAGATGCGCATGGCCCCCAGCACAGTGCTCCAGGCGGGCGCTGAGGCCGCAGTGGCCCGCCCCAATAACGCCCGCACAGACCTGTCTGCCGTGAACATGCCCCCTGCCACGGAATCAGGACCAGGCTGGGGCACGCTCACCACGGCGCAAAAACTGGCGCTGTATCCGCTGTCGGAACGCTGGGCGCTGATCAGCGAAGCCCAAAAACGCCGCTGGCTCGACTTGGCCATCAACTACCCCAGTCTTTCGGAAGAGGAACAACGCAAGTTCCATGACCGCATCACCGACTGGGCCAATCTGAGTGCCCAGCAGCGCAACCAGGCACGCTTGAACTACGCGGTCACCAAGCGCCTGGCTGGGGACGACAAACGGGCGCAGTGGGAGGCCTACCAGGCACTGTCTGACGAAGAGCGCAAGGCGTTGGCCTCCAAGGCGACCCCCAATCCCCATGGGGCTGCCACGGCCCTGCGCCCTGTCTCGCCCAAAAAGCTGGCCCAGGTGCCCGCAGCAACGCAAGCCAACCCCGATCGGCCCAACGCCCCCAAGATTCCACCGGTGGTAGACCACTCGCCCCGCGTTGCGGCCCCTGTGCCTCAGCCGACGGCGCCTGCGATGCCATCCACCCCCGCATCCGCAGCGCCGGCAACCTCGATGGGTGGCGTGGAAACAGCGCCCGTGGCGATCCCCAGTGCGGTGCCTGCTGTACTTCCGCCCCTGGGCTCTGGCGGAGCCGACAGCACGGGCTCGCCCGGCACCCCCGCGGTAACACCTGACACCTCCGGCCTGTATCCTCAGTAGGTTTCAACCTGCCCTGGCCCGACGGGCCTGACCTGGAATGTCCGTTTCTCCCTCTCCCACCACGCCCCAGCCTGCGGCCAACGCATCAAGCGGTGTCCTTGCGGGCGGCCCCACGCCCAACCTGTGGCGGCGCATGGCCTGCTGGCTGTACGAAGGCATGCTGATGTTCGGCGTGGTCTTTATCGCCGGGTACCTGTTTGGCACGCTGAGCCAGACGCGCAATGCGATGGACAACCGCCATGCGCTGCAAGCCTTTCTCTTTGTGGTGTTCGGTATTTATTTCACCTGGTTCTGGGCCAAAGGCCAGACCCTCGCACAGAAAACCTGGCACATCCGCGTGGTGGGCACTGCAGGGCAACCCATCAGCCAGCCGCGCGCCTTGTTGCGGTATGTATTGAGCTGGCTGTGGTTTCTGCCGCCGCTGGCGGCAATCGCACCATTTTCCCTGTCGGGAGGCGAGTCCGCCGTGATCGTGCTGGGCTGGGTGGCCATCTGGGCGCTGCTCAGCCGGTTCCACCCCACGCGGCAGTTCTGGCACGACGCGCTGGCTGGCACCCGGCTGGTGCACTACGAAATTCCCAAAAAATAAGCGCATGCAACCCTCTTCCCCTCCTTCAGCGGCCCCGGCCAACCCCCAAAAGGCACGCACGGGTCTCAACCGCATCTGGCATGCCGCCGGCTATTCCATGGAAGGGCTGCGGGCCGGCTGGAACGAGAAGGCCTTCCGCCAGGAGGCCATCGCCGCCATGGTGCTGCTGCCGCTGTCGCTCTGGCTGGGCCGCAGTTGGGTCGAAGTCGCCTTGTTGGCGGGCTCCGTGGTCATCGTGATGATTGTGGAGTTGCTCAACACGGGCATCGAGACCGCCATCGACCGCATCGGGCCCGAGTGGCATGACCTGTCCAAACGCGCCAAGGACATGGGCAGCGCAGCGGTTCTGCTGGCCTTGCTGCTGTGCATCGGCATCTGGGCCGCCGCATTGTTTCAGAGGTTTTTCCATGGCTGAACCCACTTTTTCTGTGTGCGTATATTGCGGATCGCGCCCCGGCGACAACCCCGCCTATGCCCAGGCGGCGCAGGCAGTGGGCCAGTGGATCGGCGCCCACAACGGACAACTGGTATACGGCGGTGGCCGCAGTGGCCTGATGGGCACGGTGGCCGAGGCAACGCGTCTGGCGGGCGGCCGGGTGGTGGGGGTGATACCGCAGGCGCTGGTGGACAAGGAGCTGGCCAACCGCCAATGTGACGAGCTGCACATCGTGCAGACCATGCACGAACGCAAGGCCATGATGGCAGAGCGCAGCGATGCCTTCCTCGCCTTGCCCGGCGGCATCGGCACCTTTGAAGAACTGTTTGAAGTGTGGACCTGGCGCCAGCTGGGCTACCACGACAAGCCCTTGGGCTTGCTCAACGTGGGGGGCTACTATGATGGCCTGCTGGGTTTCTTGCAGGGCAGCGTGGCCAGTGGCTTCATGGGTGAATGGCAGATGGGCCTGTTGCACGCATCCACCGATGCAGAGGGCCTGCTGCGCGCGCTGGTGCAAGACGCGGGGCCCGACCAAGCGCCTGTCCCGCTGCGCTCGGTGATCTGACTCCCCCGCACTCCGAAACTGGAGCGGCCCACAAGCCAAGGCCACCGAGCAAGGGCCAACAGGCTGCGCATTCGGCGCTTCGCTTGCTTGCGCTGGCGTTGCCTCCCTTTTCTCGAATGGCGCAGCCGTTCAAGAGAAAGGGCAAGGTAAGAAACGACTCAGGGGGTTGTCACCTCACACCGCTGCGTCGTCCAGATCGCCCGTGCGAATACGCACCGTGCGCTCCACGGCGGTCACAAAAATCTTGCCGTCACCGATCTTGCCGGTGCGCGCCACGTTCACGATCGCGTCCACGCAGCGGTCCACATCCTCGGACTTGACGACGACCTCGACCTTCACCTTGGGCAGAAAGTCCACCACGTATTCCGCGCCGCGGTACAGCTCGGTATGGCCTTTCTGGCGGCCAAAACCCTTCACTTCGGTCACCGTGAGGCCGGTCACGCCGCATTCGGCCAGGGCTTCGCGGACTTCTTCGAGCTTGAAGGGCTTGATGACGGCGGTGATCATTTTCATGGCGGGTCTCCTGGAGGATGTAAAAAATCGGGCTGGGGGCACGGCGCCGAAGCGTCACGCCCTGAATTTGCTGGTGATAGGGTAACGCCAGTCCTTGCCAAAGCTGCGGCGCGTGACACGAATCCCTACCGGCGCCTGGCGGCGTTTGTACTCGTTGAGCTTGATCAGGCGCGTCACGCGCTCGACATCGGCCCGGGCGAAGCCGCTGGCGATGATGGACTCGATGGGCTCATCGTTTTCCATGTAGCGGGCCACGATGGCGTCCAGCACCTCATACGGCGGCAGGCTGTCCTGGTCCTTCTGGTCGGGTCGCAGCTCGGCACTGGGCGGCCGGGTGATGATGCGCTCAGGGATGGGGCTGGCGCAGGTGCCATACGGGTCGTTGGCATTGCGCCAGCGGGCCAGATCAAACACCCGGGTCTTGGCCACGTCCTTGATCACGGCAAAGCCGCCGGCCATGTCGCCGTACAGCGTGCAGTAGCCGGTGGACATCTCGCTCTTGTTGCCGGTGGTCAGCACGATGGCGCCGAACTTGTTGGACAGCGCCATCAGCAGCGTGCCCCGGATGCGTGCCTGCAGGTTTTCTTCGGTGGTGTCTTCGGGCAGCCCGGCGAATTCGGTGGCCAGCGCGGCCTTGAAGGCCTCGAACTGCGGCTTGATCGAAATCTCGTCATAGCGCACGCCCATGCGCGCGGCCATGTCGCGCGCATCGATCCAGCTGATGTCGGCGGTGTAGGGCGACGGCATCATCACCGTGCGGACCTTGTCGGCACCGAGCGCGTCCACCGCAATCGCCAGCACCAGCGCCGAGTCGATGCCGCCCGACAACCCCAGCAGCGCGCCCGGGAAGCCGTTCTTGCCCACATAGTCGCGCACACCCAGCACCAGGGCATCCCACAGGTCGGCCTCCAGCGTGCGCTCTGGGGCAACCTCTGCTGTAATTTTGATAGCACCCTGGGCAGATTCGACTAGCGCATAGACCAGTTTTTCCACAAAAGCAGGGGCCCGGGCCGCGACCGAGCCGTCGGCGGCCAGCGCAAACGACCGGCCTTCAAACACCACCTCGTCCTGCCCGCCCACCAGGTGGGCGTAGACCAGCGGCAGGCCCGTCTCGACCACACGGGCGCGCATGGTGGCCTCGCGCTCTGTGCCCTTGCCCAGATGGAAAGGCGATGCATTGATGACTGCCAGCAACTGCGCACCGGCGGCAGCGGTATCGCGCGCGGGGGTGGCAAACCAGGCGTCTTCGCACACCAGCACACCCACCTTCACGCCCTCCACCTCGAACACGCAGGGCTTGCTGCCGGGCACGAAGTAGCGCCGCTCGTCAAACACCTGGTAGTTGGGCAGCTCGCGCTTGGCATAGGTCTGCTCGATCTTGCCGTCGCGCATCACGCTGGCGGCGTTGAAGCAGACGCTGAAGGCCTGGGCGCCAGGGGCCATGGCCTGTGGATGGCCCAGCACGATGGCCAGGCCTTTCAACCCCGCAGTCTCGCGGGCCACGGTTTTCACGGCATCATCGCAGGCCGCAATGAAGGCAGGGCGCAGGAACAGGTCTTCGGCCGCGTAGCCGCAGATGGCCAGCTCCGGTGTCAACAACAGGCGAGCGCCCTGGGCATAGGCCTCGCGGGCTGCCGCAATGATCTTTTGGGCGTTGCCGGGCATGTCGCCCACAACAAAGTTGAGCTGCGCAGTGCAAATGGAGAGCGTCATGGAACTGGAATCGGCCCCTGCGGCCAGGTTGAATACCGCCGTTGCAGGCCCGCAATCAAAGGTGCATCACAGGGGCCTGCATGGCTGAAGCTGCCATTATCGCCCGCGTGCTCCCCTCCGTGCTGGACGTGGACACTGCCGCCTGGAACCACCTGCTGGCGCAGCAAAGCCACCCCACGCCCTTCATGCGGCATGAATACCTGGCCGCGCTGGAAAGCAGCGGCAGCGCCACGCCGCGTACCGGCTGGACGCCCCGCTTCATGACGCTGTGGGACGGCGACACCCTGGTGGCAGCCTGCCCCCTGTACCTCAAGAGCCATTCGTACGGCGAATATGTGTTTGACTGGGCCTGGGCCAGCGCTTACGAGCAGCACCGTGTGCCCTACTACCCCAAGGCCGTCATTGCCGTGCCCTTTACGCCCGTGCCGGGCAGCCGGCTGCTGGCCCGCGATGCCGCCACGCGCGCCCTGCTGGTGCAGGCGGTGTGCCAGTGGTGCGAGCAAGAAGACGTGTCGTCCGTGCATGTGCTGTTTGCCAGCGATGACGATGTGCTGACCAGCGCGCAACAAGACCTGATGCTGCGGCACACCGTGCAGTTTCACTGGAAGAATGAGCGGCCCACGCTCGCTGTGGCCCAGGGTGTAGCCGCCACCGACGGCGAAACCCCGCGCTACCAGGACTTTGACCAGTTCCTCGCCAGCCTGTCGCAAGACAAACGCAAGAAGATCCGCCAGGAGCGCCGCCGCGTTGCCGATGCCAGAGTCACCTTCCGCTGGTCACGCGGGGCGGACATCAGCGCTGCAGACTGGGATTTTTTTTACCGCTGCTATGAGCGCACCTATCTGGAGCACGGCAACCCGCCCTACCTCACGCGCCACTTCTTCGCCCGCATGGCAGCGGACATGCCCGAGGCCTGGCTGCTGTTTGTGGGGGAGCGGGACGGACGGCCTATTGCTAGCAGTTTGATAGCTATCGGCGCATATGCATCTAGCGCATCAGCCCAAAAAGACGCTGAATCAGGCCCCGAATCACGCTCCGAGCTGGTGGCCTACGGCCGCTACTGGGGCGCGCTGGAGCGCGTGGACTGCCTGCACTTCGAGGCCTGCTACTACCAGCCGCTGCAGTGGTGCATCGCCCACGGTGCCGTGCGGTTTGAGGGGGGTGCCCAGGGCGAGCACAAGATGGCCCGCGCGCTGCTGCCCGTGCAGGCCACCAGCGCGCACTGGCTGGCACACCCGGCATTTGCTGAGGCGGTGCAGCGCTTTCTGGACCGCGAAGGCGCTGGCGTGGAAAGCTACCTCGGCGACCTGCAAGCGCGAAGCCCCTTCAAGGCCGCCTGACCTGCAACGGTCAGGCAGGACGCGCGGACAAGATCAAAGCCAGGTTTGAACCAACACATGGCGAAGGCAGGGCCCGTCACGCCTACCGAGGGCGGCGAGTCACTGTCAAAAACTCTCCCAGTCAGCATCATTGCCGCTGCCCGAACGAGCTGGCGCCGTTGACGCAAGAGCCGGTGCGGGCTTGGCGGCCGCACGCAGGGGCGGCACCTTGGACTGGGCCACAGGGGCTGGTCGGCTGGAACCGGCCAAGGCCTTAGATGGGCCTGCAGCCTTGGGCACATACGCAAAGGCAGACGCAGCTGGCTGCGCAGCCTGCGCTGGCGACAGCTTGAAGAACGCCACCGTGCTCACCAGGTCCTGCGCCTGGTTGTTGAGGCTGGCGGCGGCAGCGGCCATTTCTTCCACCAGGGCGGCGTTCTGCTGTGTGACCTGGTCCATCTGCGTGACAGCCTCGCCCACCTGGGCCACACCCTGGCTTTGTTCAGAGCTGGCGGCACTGATCTCGCCCATCAAATCCGTGACACGTTTGATGGAGCCCACCACCTCGGTCATGGTTGCACCCGCCTGATCGACCAGCGTGGTGCCTGCGGCCACGCGTTCCACGCTGTCGTTGATCAGGGTCTTGATCTGCTTGGCCGCGTCGGCCGAACGGCCCGCCAGGCTGCGCACCTCGGACGCCACCACCGCAAAGCCCCGGCCCTGCTCGCCCGCACGCGCTGCTTCGACGGCCGCGTTCAGCGCAAGGATGTTGGTCTGGAAGGCAATGCCATCGATCACACCGATGATGTCGGCGATCTTGCTGCTGCTGTCGTGAATGCCCTTCATGGTGTCCACCACCTGGCTCACCACCTCTCCGCCATGCACGGCCACCGTCGATGCGCTCTGCGCAAGCTGGTTGGCCTGGCGGGCGTTGTCGGCGTTCTGGCGCACGGTCGAATTGAGCTGCTCCATGGATGCCGCCGTCTCCTGCAGGGCGCTGGCCTGCTGCTCGGTGCGTGCGCTCAGGTCGTTGTTGCCCTGAGCGATCTCCGACGACGCCGTGGCCACGTTCTCGGAGCCGGAGCGCACATGCCCCACGATGCGCGACAGGTTTTGCTGCATTTCGTCCAGCGAGCGCAGCAGCTGGGCCATCTCATTGCGGCCATTGCCCACGTCGGGAATCTGCACCGACAGATTGCCGTGGCTGATCTCATCGGCCGCCCGCACCGCACGCTGCACCGGCCCCACGATGGAACGCGTGGTCCACAGCGCAAACAATGCGCCCAGCACCACCGACACCACCGCCCCCAGCGCCAGCACCCACTGGCTGGTGCCTGCGGCCTGGATGATGGCGCCCTCGAACTCATCGAGCTGCTTGTGCGTTTTGTCCGCCACATCGGCCAGCGACTGCAGGTAAGCGGTGGCCAGGGGCTTGAGGTCGCTGTCCACCAGCGCAAACACGTCTTCCCCAGCCTTCTTGCGCTCCAGCAATTTGGCGCGTGCGTCCACATAGGCCTTGCGGGTCACCGCCACACGTTCCATCAGCGCCTTTTCGGTGGGGTCGTCCACCAGCGCCTCCAGCTTCTTTTGCGCCTCGCTGGCCCGTTGGGACGTGGTGGCCATGTCCGCCGTGAGCGACTGGATGTAGCCCGCATCCGTGGCCTTGAGCGACGCCGACGCCCGCACCCAGTTCAGGTCGATGGCCGCCTTCCACTCCTGCGCCAGGGCGTTGCGTTCCATTTCGACAGTGGCAATGCGGCTGCTGGCCTCCTTGAGTACTGCCAGTCGCCAGACACCGGTGGCGGCGATGGTGGCGGTGATCAACAGCACAAGGCCAAAGGCCAGGCTCAGGCGCGCTCCGATTTTCAGGTTGCTCATGGGAATCTTTCGTGGTTTTTATGGGGGCTTTTGCCAGCCATGGCTGCGCCGATGTGGTTCGGCGCACCTGCGCGGGACAACAAGGAATCAGCGGCTGGGATGTGATAATTATATCATATTTATGATAAATATGATTTTATCAATTTTAATCATCACAAATGAGTCGACGGCCCACTGCGCAAGCGCTGCGCCGGTGGGGGCATGGGTGCGGCCCCCTGTGTCTGCCGTGGGGATATCAAAACAGCGCACAAGGCCCGGTGCGTGCAGCGCACGCACGGGCTGGAGTGCTACATCGCGGGCGCTGTCGGCGCAGTGCCAGGCACCGAACCAGCTTGGGGAAGTCTACGCCCCAAAACGGGGCAAAAAACTTACAAACGGTGCAGGCGCGGCCTACCGTCGGTCAAAAGCTCTCCCAGTCGTCCTCGGCACCGGCGGCCACTGCTTGTAGGGCCGCTTTGGGTGCGGCGCCCGCGGCCTTGGTGGTGGCACTCGCAGCAGGTGCCTTTTTGGCGGCAGGAGCAGAGGGAGAGCGCAAAGCAAGGGTTGCCTTGCTGCCCGCGGCATGGCCACCCATCGCTGCCTTGCGCGTGTCCGCTGCAGGCGCGGGGCGCGGCACCGGGTCCACAGCGCCGCCAGGCTGCGATGCCCGCGCCTGGTCGGCCGTGAGCTTGAACACCGCCACCGCCCCCACCAAGGCCTGGGCCTGGTGGCTCAGGCTGCTGGCAGCAGCCGCCATTTCCTCGACCAGCGCCGCGTTCTGCTGAGTGACCTGGTCCATCTGCGTGACGGCCTCGCCCACCTGCGACACGCCCGTGCTCTGCTCGCTGCTGGCGGCGCTGATCTCGCCCATGATGTCCGTCACGCGGCGAATGGCGCCTACCACCTCGGTCATGGTGATGCCCGCCTTGTCCACCAGCTGGGTGCCCTGCTCGACCCGCTCCACGCTGGCAGTGATGAGCGACTTGATCTCTTTGGCCGCCTCGGCGCTGCGCTGGGCCAGATTACGCACCTCGCCCGCCACCACCGCAAAGCCCCGGCCCTGCTCGCCCGCGCGGGCGGCCTCCACGGCCGCGTTCAGTGCCAGGATGTTGGTCTGGAACGCAATGCCATCGATCACGCTGATGATGTCGGCGATCTTTTTGCTGCTGTCGTTGATGCCCTTCATGGTGGTCACCACCTCGGCCACCACATCGCCGCCCTGCCCCGCCACGGTGGACGCGCTCATCGCCAGCTGGTTGGCCTGGCGCGCGTTGTCGGCGTTTTGCTTGACGGTGGAACTCAGCTCCTCCATCGACGCAGCGGTTTCCTGCAGCGCGCTGGCCTGCTGCTCGGTGCGGATGGACAGGTCGTTGTTGCCCGATGCGATCTCGGCGCTGGCCGACGCCACGCCCTGGGCATTGCCACGCACGCCCGACACCACATGCGCCAGGTTGTCCCGCATGGCGGTGAGGCCGCTGAGCAACTGGGCGATCTCGTCCTTGCCCCGCGCGTGGATCGCCACGGTCAGGTCGCCCTGCGCCACCGCGTCGGTGATCTGCACCGCATCGCCCAGCGCGCGCGAAATCTGCCGGATCATGGCGCCGCCCATCAGCACCGCCAGCACGATGCCCGCCACCACGGCCGTGACCGCCAGTGCGCGGATGGTCTGGTAGCTGGCGGCCGCACTGTCGTACTCGGCCTTGGCACGGTCCAGCTGCACCTGCATCAGCTGGCCCAGCACCTCCTGCAATGGGTCGATGGCGGGGTACATCTCCTTGGCCGCAAACGCGGTCAGGGCCGCCACATCGCCCGACTTGAAGTGCCCCGCCAGTACATCGGTGGCCGCATCTGCCTTGGCCTGCAGCGGCTTGAAGCGCTCGACCAACTGCGTTTCCTCCGGCACCAGCTGGGTGGCCAGATAGGCCTTCCAGTTGGCCTCGATCGCCTTGCGCGCATCGTCCACCGACTGCAGGCCCTGTGCGGGTGTCAGCGCGCCATCACGCACCTTGTGGGCGGTGTCCACCACGTTGACCGCATACATGTCCGCCACGACTTTGATCTGCTTGAGCGGCACCACCCGGTCGTCGTATACCGACTTGAGCCCGGCATTGGAATTGCCCATGCCATACAGCCCCGCCACGCCCACCAGCAACACCAGCAGACACAGGGCCGCAAGCAAACCCGCCAGGCGGGTGGAAATCTTGAACTGGTTCATGACAACACTCCTGAGGGAAACAAGCAAACAGGCTGCGCCCGGCTGGCAGCGCACCAGCGGTTGGAAAGGGGCATACGGAGAGCGCGCGGCAGACTCAGGTGCGGCCTTTGCGGTGCCACGGTTGGCTTCGCAGACCACACGGCAGGCGCACAGCAGCTCGCGCTGGTGATGATGGGGCGGCCACCCATGCACGTGCGCGACGCGTTGAAACCTCGGTCCATTGCAGAACTCCTGTGGAGAACGGCGCCAAAAAAGGAATGTCCACCCACCGACGGGCCGCGCGCCGTGGCGGGCCCGCTCAGCATAGCGCTTTCCGTTACGTTTGCGTACAAATCGCCCGCCACATTGGCGCGTCGCTGCCCATGACGGCAGCTCGCCATCACGCATCTGCAGCAAGCATCGCGCCAGCGGGTGGCATACCCGCCCCACGCATGCCTTCAGCCATCACCAACAAAGCGCCCACCCACAAAAAAGCACGCAGAAGGTAGCCCCCTCTGCGTGCTTTCTTGCTTTGTTTTTGATAGCTGTCAGCGCATTTTCCACCTGCGCTTGCAGCCGTTTTGACCTGATTTCTTCACCCAGGGGCCTGCGCAGCCCTTGGTCAGAAACTCTCCCAGTCGTCGTCGCTTCCCGCAGCCTTGGGTGCCGGGGCCGGGCTGGGCGCTGCGGGCTTGGCGGCAGTGGAGGCTGCCGGGCTGCTGGCCTTGGGCGCTGCCAGGCTGGCGGCGGGTTTGCTGCCGGTCTTGGCGCTTTTGCCCAGGCTGGTGCTGCGGGCCGGGGCTTTGTAGCTGGGCGCTGCAATGGGGGTGCGGGCGGGGGCTGCCGTGTGGCGGTTCGGGCTGTAGCTGCTGTTCGTGCTGCTGGCGTCGAGCTTGAACACGGCCACGGCGTTGACCAGTTCTCCGGCCTGGGCGTTCAGTGCGCTGGCGGCCGCGGCCATTTCTTCCACCAGGGCGGCGTTTTGCTGGGTGGCCTGGTCCATTTGCGTGACGGCTTCTCCCACTTGGCCTACGCCTGCGCTTTGTTCGCTGCTGGCGGCGCTGATCTCTCCCATGATGTCGGTCACGCGCCGGATGGCGCTGACGACTTCGGTCATGGTGGCTCCAGCCTTGTCGACCAGGGCGGTGCCTTGTTCCACGCGTTCCACGCTGGCGGTGATGAGGGCTTTGATTTCCTTGGCGGCTTCTGCGCTGCGTCCTGCCAGGTTGCGCACTTCTCCGGCCACCACGGCAAAGCCCCGGCCTTGTTCGCCGGCGCGGGCGGCTTCCACGGCGGCGTTGAGCGCCAGGATGTTGGTCTGGAAGGCGATGCCGTCGATGACGCTGATGATGTCTGCAATCTTGTTGCTGCTGGCGTTGATGCCTTTCATGGTCTCGACCACTTCGGCCACCACGTCTCCGCCTTGCACGGCCACGGTGCTGGCGCTCACGGCCAGCTGGTTGGCGGCGNCTGGCGTTGATGCCTTTCATGGTCTCGACCACTTCGGCCACCACGTCTCCGCCTTGCACGGCCACGGTGCTGGCGCTCACGGCCAGCTGGTTGGCGGCTCGCGCGTTGTCGGCGTTCTGGCGCACGGTCGAGCCCAGCTCTTCCATCGAGGCGGCTGTTTCTTCCAGGGCACTGGCTTGCTGCTCCGTGCGTGCGCTCAGGTCGTTGTTGCCTGAGGCGATCTGTGCGCTGGCTGACGCTACGCCTTCGGCGTTCTGGCGCACCGAGCTGACGGTGTTGACCAGGCTTTGCTGCATGCGCTGCAGGGCGCTGAGCAGGTGGCCGGTTTCGTCCTTGGACTGCACGACGATCTGGCCGCTCAGGTCGCCACTGGCCACGCGGTCGGCCGCCTCCACCGCCTGCGCCAGGGGGCGGGTGATGGAGCGAATGATGGTGATGGCCAGAAAGATAGCGATGGCGATGGCCAGTGCACCCGCGATGAGCACATCGCGCTGCAGCGACACGGCGGCAGCTTCGGCGCGCGCGCCGGCGTCCACAGTTCTCTGCGATTGAAATTCAAACTGTTCGTCTATGGCGGCCATGTAGGCCCGCTGCGCAGGGCGCAGTTGCTCTTCCAGCAGCTTCAGGGCTTCGTCGCGCTGCCCTTGCTGGAGCGTCGTGAGGTATTGATCTCTCAGCTTCAAGAAATCACCGCGCCGCTGCTGCATGCGCGCCATCAGTTCCTTGCCCTTTTCAGAGGTGACCAATGCAGTCAGGGTTTTGTATTGCGCATCGACATCCGCTGCAGAAGCGGAAATCTGGTTTGTCGCCGATTTCACGATCGCATCCGAGGTGAAGATCGCCAGATTGCGCAGCTGAATCGCCTGCTCGTTCACGCCGTCGTTGAGGGCACCCAGGGTTTTGACGATGGGTATCCGGACATCGATCACGTCCTTGAGCTCCGCGCGCTGGTTGGCTGACCGCACCAGGCCCACAGCACCCAAAGCGACCAACAGAAGCACCATGACGGCAAATGCCACAGCCAGCCGGGTTGAAATCTTGAGCTGATTCATCCTTTTTCTCCTCTGTGTTGATCTTTTGCAGTTGGGTGGCACATTACCTGTGCACGGCCGATCTCACCAGCCCAATTTCGTCACTGCTGAGCAGCGCCTCGATGTCCATCACGATCAGCATGCGCTCGCCCAGGCTGGCAATGCCAGTGACAAAGGCCGGGTCTACATGGCCCTGCCGCTCGAACTGGGGCGTGGGCTTGATGAGGTCGGGAGTGAGCGAGACCACATCGGCCACCGCATCCACCACCGCGCCAATCACGGTAGAGCCGATGTCCAGAATGATCACCACGGTGAAGTCCGTGTAGCTGGCTTCAGGGCATTGCAGCTTCACCCGCAGATCCAGGATGGGCACGATGCGGCCGCGCAGATCGATCACGCCCTTGATGAAGTCGGGCGATTGCGCCAGGCGCGTGGGTCTCTCGTATGAGCGGATCTCCTGCACGCGCAGGATGTCAATGCCGTACTCCTCCGCACCCAGGCGGAAGGTCAGGAATTCACGAGGGGCTGCGGTGGGGCTTGGGGCCAGCGCGCGGTGCGCAGAGTGGGTGGCGGCAGGCGCAGCGGCGTCGGCAATAGCGGTCATGGCGCGGGCTTTCAGGCGGTTGGAACGGGAGGGTTGCGAACAGCGCCAGAACGCGACGAACGCAAAAGCTATCCAAAGCATAGCAGCGCACGGTTGCAAAATGTGACATTCGCGGGCAATCCCCCCGCAATCCGAAGGGGACTCCCCCAGTCCGGGCGGGGGCAATTGGAGAGCTTGCTCCATTTCGCGCCCCGCCTTGGTGCGCAAAAACTGCTACCGTCGCACGACCCGCCTGCCTTGCCCGGCAGGCGCCCGTTTTGGAACGACGACTTGATGCCTCTCTTCTCCGACCGCAAATCCGCTGCCCCTGACCACATGCCACCGCCCAGCCTCCCCTTGCTGGCGCTGGAGCTGCGGGCCCCCTGGGAATTTGGCGCCGTGCTGCCCGCATGGCCCGTTCTGCAGCGCGCTCCACTGGGCGATGGCCACACGGTCATCGTGTTTCCGGGCCTGACAGCTGGCGACGCCACCACCCTGCCCCTGCGCCGCTATCTCGAATCGCGCAACTACAACACCCTAGGCTGGGGCCAGGGCCTGAACCTGGGGCCGCGCGATGGCGTACTGGAGAACGCCAAGGCCCAGCTGCAGCAAGCGGTGGATGCCAGCGGCAACAAGGTGAGCCTGGTGGGCTGGAGCCTGGGCGGCATCTACGCCCGCGAGCTGGCCAAGGAAATGCCGGACCTGGTGCGTTGCGTGGTGACCCTGGGCACCCCGTTTGCCGGGCCCCACACCTCCACCAACGCCTGGCGCATTTACCAGTTCGCCAGCGGCCGCAGCATCGAGCGCGAAACTGAGAACTACAACCTGCCCGAAGCACCCCCGGTGCCCACCACCAGCATCTACTCCCGCACCGATGGCGTGGTGGCATGGCGCGGCAGCATCCAGGCGCCCGCCGACCACAACCCCCACACCGAGAACATCGAGGTGGTGGCCAGCCACTTTGGCATCGGCCTGAACCCCAGTGCCTGGTGGGCCGTGGCCGACCGTTTGGGCCAGCCGCACGGGCCAGGCGTGGTGTGGCAGCCGTTCCAGCGCCCGCGGTTGCCAGGGCTGCATCTGGTGTATCCGAACCCGCACCGCTGAGAGCAGTACGGAAAAGTCCCCTGCCGTACCCGAAGGGACGGCGCATTCCTAAGTGCCACGTAAAAAAGCACGCAGAAGGTGTCCCCTCTGCGTACTTTTTTACTTCTGTTTTGATAGCTGTCAGCGCATGTTCCACCTGCGCTTACAGCCGTTTTGACCCGATTTCTTCACTCAGGGGCCTGCGCAGCCCTAGTCAGAAGCTCTCCCAGTCGTCGTCGTTGCCCCCTGCCTTGGCCGGTGCCGGGATGGGCGCTGCCGGTTTGGGGGCTGCGGCGCTGGCTGCAGGGGCCGCTGGCGCTGCGCTGCCGGTCTTGGGCGCTGCCAGGCTGGCGGGTTTGCTGCTGCTGCTCTTGGCGCTGCTGCCCAGGCTGCTGCGGACCGGGGCTTTGTAGCTGGGCGCTGCAATGGGGGTGCGGGCGGGGGCTGCCGTCTGGCGGCTCTGGCTGTAGCTGCTGTTCGTGCTGCTGGCGTCGAGCTTGAACACGGCCACGGCGTTGACCAGTTCTCCGGCCTGGGCGTTCAGTGCGCTGGCAGCAGCGGCCATTTCTTCCACCAGGGCGGCGTTTTGCTGGGTGGCCTGGTCCATCTGGGTGACGGCTTCTCCCACTTGGCCAACACCTGCGCTTTGTTCGCTGCTGGCGGCGCTGATCTCTCCCATGATGTCGGTCACTCGCCGGATGGCGCTGACGACTTCGGTCATGGTGGCTCCGGCCTTGTCGACCAGGGCGGTGCCTTGTTCCACGCGTTCCACGCTGGCGGTGATGAGGGCTTTGATTTCCTTGGCGGCTTCTGCGCTGCGTCCTGCCAGGNGCCTTGTCGACCAGGGCGGTGCCTTGTTCCACGCGTTCCACGCTGGCGGTGATGAGGGCTTTGATTTCCTTGGCGGCTTCTGCGCTGCGTCCTGCCAGGTTGCGTACTTCTCCGGCCACCACGGCAAAGCCTCGGCCTTGTTCGCCGGCGCGGGCGGCTTCCACTGCGGCATTGAGCGCCAGGATGTTGGTCTGGAAGGCGATGCCGTCGATGACGCTGATGATGTCTGCAATCTTGTTGCTGCTGGCGTTGATGCCTTTCATGGTCTCGACCACTTCGGCCACCACGTCTCCGCCTTGCACGGCCACGGTGCTGGCGCTCACGGCCAGCTGGTTGGCGGCNCTGGCGTTGATGCCTTTCATGGTCTCGACCACTTCGGCCACCACGTCTCCGCCTTGCACGGCCACGGTGCTGGCGCTCACGGCCAGCTGGTTGGCGGCGCGCGCGTTGTCGGCGTTCTGGCGCACGGTGGAGCCCAGCTCTTCCATCGAGGCAGCCGTCTCTTCCAGCGCCGAGGCCTGCTGTTCCGTGCGCGCGCTCAGGTCGTTGTTGCCTGAGGCGATCTGTGCGCTCGCTGACGCTACGCCTTCGGCGTTGCTGCGCACGCCCGACACCACACGCGCCAGGTTGGCCCGCATGTCGCCCAGCGCATTCAGCAGCTGGCCCATTTCATCCTTGCCGCCGGGGGGCACCTCGGTCGCCAGGTCGCCATCGGCAATCGCGCGGGCGGCCAATACGGCGTGATGGGCGGGGCGCGTAACGGCGCGGGTGATGGCCACACCCAGTACGGCCGCCAACGCCACGCACAGCGCGAGGGTGCCCAGCACCCAGATGCGTGCCGCATTGAACACTGTCATCGCTTCCTCATTGGCCTTCAATGCAGCGTCCGCATTGATCTTTTGCAGCTCGCCCAGGGTCTCGGCGGTGGCCACAAAGGCTGACTCCGATTCGCCCGCATACAGCATGCTCAACGCATCTGCCGTGAGTTCCATGGTCTCGGCAGTGCTGAAGTCCACGCCCTTGGCAATGTCCGCCAGCTTGTCCTGCAACGCCACATAGGCCGCCTTGCGCGCCTTGTAGGCCTGGAAAACCTCGCGCTCCTTGGGCATGTCGATGAGCGGCTCGTAGATCGCCTCCACACGGGTCAGGTCCTTGTGGCGCTGCGCCACCTGCTCGGCAAACGCCTTGACCTCGGCCGCGCTGCGCGCCGTGACCATGCCCGCCTCTGCGCGGCGCATGCGGTTGAGCAGCACGCGCAGCTCGCCCGTTTGCGTGACGCTGGGCAGCAGATTGGTGGCGATCTCCTCAGCGTTGGCGTGGATGCGGGACATTTGCACCAGCGCAATGGCGCCGAGCAAGGCGGTCAGCAACACCACCGCAAGGAAACCCGCCGCCAGCTTGACGCCAATGCGCAGATCAGAAATTTTCATGAATCACCTCAAAGTACCTCGAAACGCCGAGACAGCCGTAGCCATGTAACAAAATGCAGTCTATCAGCGCGCCCAGCCGCACATGGCGCGGCTTTTCCCTACCCTGGCAGAGTGCCACCCACAAAAAAACACGCCACCCGAGGTGGATGGCGTGCTTTTATTTTGATAGCATCCAGTGCATATTGCACTAGCGCTACGGGCAGAAATCGCCCAAAGGGCTATCAGGCCTGCGACTTCTTGTAGCTGTCGATGCCGTCGGTGATTTCCTTCTTCGCGGCGTCGATGCCTTCCCAGCCCAGCACCTTGACCCACTTGCCCTTTTCCAGGTCCTTGTAGTGCTCAAAGAAGTGGGCGATGGCGTTGCGGCGCATGGCGTTCACATCGTCGATGGTCTTCCAGTGGTCATACATGGGCAGGATCTTGGACGTGGGCACAGCAATCACCTTGCCATCCACACCGGCCTCGTCTTCCATCATCAAGATGCCCAGGGGGCGGCAGGGCACGACCACGCCGGGGAACAGCGGATAAGGCGTGATCACCAGCACATCGACCGGGTCGCCATCACCCGACAGCGTCTGCGGCACATACCCGTAGTTGGTGGGGTAGTGCATGGCGGTGGTCATGAAACGGTCCACAAAAATGGCGCCCGATTCCTTGTCCACTTCGTACTTGATCGGATCGGCGTTCATCGGAATCTCGATGACGACGTTGAAGCTGTCAGGAACGTTCTTGCCTGGGGGGACGTTGTTGAGGGACATGTCTTTGGATAGTGGTTTGTTGACGATAACCCGCGAGGCCTTCGGCACTGATGCAGCGCAACGAAGCGTCGGGATTAACCCTGATTTTAGGCGCACGCCCCTTTCTGCCCGCTTGCAAACCGGCGTTTGCCTGTAAATTGGGCCTGTTGGCCAATCGGCTCCTGCGCGAAACGCATGGGTAGCACGAGGAAGCAACGCAGCGGGGAAGCCACCGATGCGTTGGTCCCCCTCCGTGCGACACATCAAGGAGAATTGAATGGCTGCAAGTTCAGCACTGACATCCCCTCTCATCCTCGCCCTCGTTTGCGGGCTCATTGCGGTGGCCTACGGCATCTGGGCCCGGGGCTGGATCCTTTCCAAAGACCCGGGCAACGCCCGCATGCAGGAGATTGCCGCCGCCATCCAGGCCGGTGCCGCCGCCTACCTGGCCCGCCAGTACAAGACCATTGCCATCGTGGGCGTGGTGCTGGCGGTGCTCATCGGCGTGTTTCTGGACGGCACCACGGCGGTCGGCTTTGTGGTGGGCGCCGTGCTCTCGGGCGCCTGCGGCTTCATCGGCATGAATGTCTCGGTGCGCGCCAATGTGCGCACCGCGCAGGCGGCCACTCAAGGCATTGGCCCGGCGCTCGATGTCGCGTTTCGTGGCGGTGCCATCACCGGCATGCTGGTGGTGGGGCTGGGTCTGCTGGGTGTCACGGGCTTTTACTGGTTCCTGGCGGGCAACGGCAACCACACGCCCACCACCCATCTGGCCACGCTGCTCAACCCGCTGATCGGCTTTGCGTTCGGCTCGTCGCTGATCTCGATCTTTGCGCGCCTGGGCGGTGGCATCTTCACCAAGGGCGCGGACGTGGGCGCCGACCTGGTGGGCAAGGTGGAGGCAGGCATCCCCGAGGATGACCCGCGCAACCCGGCCGTGATCGCCGACAACGTGGGCGACAACGTGGGCGACTGCGCCGGCATGGCGGCCGACCTGTTCGAGACCTACGCGGTGACACTGATCGCCACCATGGTGCTGGGCGCCCTGATGGTGGCCACGGCCCAGGTCAATGCGGTGGTGTACCCGCTTGCGCTGGGGGCGGTGTCCATCGTCGCATCCATCATTGGCTGCTTCTTCGTCAAGGCAACGCCCGGCATGAAGAACGTGATGCCCGCGCTGTACAAGGGTCTGGCGATCGCGGGCGTGCTGTCGCTCATCGCTTTCTACTTCGTCACGCTGTGGATCATGCCGGACAACGCGGTCACGGCCACGGGCACCCAGCTGCGGCTGTTTGGCGCCTGCGCCACCGGCCTCGTATTGACGGCCGCGCTGGTCTGGATCACCGAGTTCTACACCGGCACGCAGTACTCGCCCGTGCAGCACATTGCCCAGGCGTCCACCACCGGCCACGGCACCAACATCATTGCGGGCCTGGGCGTTTCGATGCGTTCCACGGCCTGGCCGGTGGTGTTTGTGTGCACGGCCATCATCGTGTCCTACGGCCTGGCTGGCCTGTACGGCATTGCGGTGGCAGCCACATCGATGCTGAGCATGGCGGGCATTGTGGTGGCGCTGGATGCGTATGGTCCCATCACCGACAACGCGGGTGGCATTGCCGAAATGGCCGAGCTGCCCAGCAGTGTGCGCGACATCACCGACCCGCTGGACGCCGTGGGCAACACCACCAAGGCTGTGACCAAGGGCTACGCCATCGGCTCTGCCGGCCTGGCTGCACTGGTGCTGTTTGCCGACTACACCCACAAGCTGGAGAGCTATGGCAAGGCCATCACCTTTGATCTGTCGGACCCGCTGGTCATTGTGGGCCTGTTCATCGGCGGGCTGATTCCCTACCTGTTCGGCGCCATGGCCATGGAGGCTGTAGGCCGGGCCGCAGGCGCTGTGGTGGTGGAGGTGCGCCGCCAGTTCAGCACCATCAAGGGCATCATGGACGGCACGGGCAAGCCCGAATACGGCAAGGCCGTGGACATGCTGACCACCGCCGCCATCAAGGAAATGGTGATCCCCAGCCTGCTGCCGGTGGTGGTTCCCATTGTGGTGGGCCTGCTGCTGGGGCCCAAGGCGCTGGGCGGCTTGCTCATGGGCACCATCGTCACAGGTCTGTTTGTCGCAATCAGCATGTGCACGGGCGGTGGCGCGTGGGACAACGCCAAGAAGTACATCGAAGACGGCCACCACGGCGGCAAGGGCAGCGAGGCGCACAAGGCCGCCGTGACCGGTGACACCGTGGGCGACCCCTACAAGGACACGGCCGGCCCGGCCATCAACCCGCTGATCAAGATCATCAACATCGTGGCACTGCTCATCGTGCCGCTGGTGGTCAAGTTCCACGGCGGGTAAAACCGTCCCACCATCGTCAAAAAGGGGCCTCTGGCCCCTTTTTGACGCGTAACATCGCATCCACTGCAGCAGCCACTGGTATCGCGTTCCACTGAAGATGGCCTTGACACACACCACCCTGCCCGCCCCGGCCCCGACCGACAGCCCCGCTGCGCCCCAGCAGCGCATCGTCCAGATCGCGCTGGCCCAGGCCCGGCCTGTGGTGGAGCGCGTCATTGAGGCCACGCGCGTTTCCCTGCAAGCGCGCCTGGACAGTGCCCGCACCCCCGGCGAGCACCATGCGATGCAGGAGGCACGGCAGCAACTGGTGCGGCTGGCATCGGTGATGGCAGATCGCTACCCCGACGCACTGCGCAAGGCGCTGGACCAGGACACGGCACAGGGCGACGACAAGCCCACGCGGTCCCTGTTCACCGTGCACTTTGACGACCTCGAACTGATGGACGAGGCGCAGATCAACGACAGCGTGGAGCGCGCACGTGCCCGTCAGGTACTGATCGCTGCAGTGGAAGGTCCGCTGGCTGACCTGGACGCGTTGGTGTGCGCGGCCCAGGGGCTGTCCCGGGTGCAGCCGGAGCACAACCCGCTGCGCCCCGACGTGTTCTTGCAGGCTCTGCAGTCCGTGGTGTCGCAAATGCAGGTCACACCCCAGGTGCGCCACGACTGGGTGGGGCTGATGGCACAGGCATTGGGCGCCGAGCTGCGCAGCCTGTACCTCGCGCAAATCGACCAGCTCAAGCAAAGTGGTGTGAAGCCTGTGGGCTACGCCATGCGGCAGGCCACGGGCGAAGTGGTCTATGTGGCGCCGGCCGACGCCGGGGCGTCCCCCGGTTTTGCAGCCGACAACGACTTGTACGTGTCGTCCACCAGCACGGGCGACCCATTGCTGACGCTGGACCGCCTGCGCCGCCTGCTGCTGGGCGAGTTCAATGACGCACCCGCCCCTGCGGACATGCACGCCAGCGGCGACAACCCCCAGGAATCTTTCGCAGCCCGGTTTGACCGGGAGTTTGAACACCCGTCACAAGGCTTGCCGCAGATCGACCCACCGGCCACGGATTTCGCGATGACGGTGCCCGCAGCGTTTGAGGCGCTGCAAGAGATGAACCAGGTCGGCCAGATGATGGAGCGCCTGGGTACGCCACGCGCGCCAGCCGGCAACGATGCAGACGGCAGCCCCGCTGCCGCGCAGCGGGCGCAGGCGCAGGGCCTGGGCCAGGCCTTGAGCATGGAGGTGGTGGCGCTGATGGTGGACAACATCGCGCGCGACACCCGGCTGCTGTGGCCTGTGCAACAGTTCATCCGCGCGCTGGAGCCTGCGCTGATGCAGCTGGCATTGGCCGACCCCCGCTTTTTCAGCCACAAGGAGCATGCCGCGCGCCGCCTGCTGCAGGACATCACCGACCGCAGCCAGGCCTTCAACAGCCCCGAAGCCCCTGGTTTTCAGAGCTTCATGCGCTCGCTCATGCACATCGCAGGCCCGCTGGCCACCGCCACCATCGACAGCGCTGATGACTTTGAACAAGTGCTGCAGCAACTGCACGCCAAATGGGCCGAGAAGGACCAGGCGCTCAAGCAGGAGCGTTTGCGCGCCATCGAGGCCCTGCAGCATGCAGAGCAGCGCCATCTGCTGGCCGCACAGATATCGCGCGAGATCTGGCTGCTGCCCGACATCGGCAAGGTGCCGGACGCCATCTCGCGCTTTTTGCTGGGCGCTTGGGCCCAGGTCATGGCGGAGGCGCGTCTTTCGGACAAATCAGGCACGACCGACCCGGGCCGCTACCAGGAACTGGTGGACGCGCTGATCTGGAGCGTACAACCCGAACTGACGCGCGCCAACACGGGCCAGCTGGCTCGCCTGCTGCCCAAGCTGCTGGCCAAATTGCGCGAAGGTCTGGCGTCCATCGACTACCCAACAGACCGCACGGAGGCTGTTTTTGAGCTGCTGATGCAACTGCACCGGCAGGCCTTCAAACCCGGGCCCCGGGTAGCTGCGCCAGCCCCTGCAGCCGCAGCGACTTTTGCAACGCCCACGGCAGAGCCGCAACAACCGGCGCCCCTTGATGACGACGACCCCTGGGTTGCGCCCTCCGAAGCGAGGGAGTCCGGCTACATCGATATCTCGCAATCGCCCGAGAGCGAGGGCGCAGACACGGCCCCCGAGGCTGCCCCCAGCAGCGCTGCGCCCCTGCCGCTGCCCGCCGCCACCATCACGGTGGGCACCTGGGTCAACCTGCAGGTGGCGGGCCAGTGGGAGCGCACACAGCTGTCCTGGATCGGCTCGCACGGCAACCTGTTCCTCTTTACCAGCGCCGCTGGTCGCACCCAGTCGATGACCCTGCGGCTGCTAGACCGGCTGCTGCAACAGGGAGCGATGCAGGTGCTGGCCGAGCACACCGTGGTGGACAACGCCCTGGACGCCGTTGCTCAGACAGCCATGCAAAACAGCGTGGAAAGCAGGCACTGAAGGCCGCTTGCACAACAAAAGTGGTCAAACACGGCAGACGGTGATACCCTGTCTCCATCACTCCAAGGCTTTGCAGAATTCAGGGGAATTTGTCAGGGCCTTAGCCCGCTTTGGCGGGCTTTTTTAATGGTTTTCCGCTTTGGCGGTTTTTCTCTAGGCGCCCCGCCCAGCGGGAACTTTTTGGCGTGTCGAACAGCCACCGCCACTGCGGCTCAGTGAGCGCTCGTGGCAGGAAGGGTGAGCGTCGCCCGCAAGCCGCCAAGGCCTGCGGGCTCCAGATCCAGCCGCCCCCCGTACAAAGCTGCCAGGTCCTGCACGATGGCCAGGCCCAGTCCCGTGCCGGGCACGGTTTCATCCAGGCGCACGCCGCGTTCCAGCGCCTGATCAC
The DNA here is from genome assembly GCF_001425125.1 of Acidovorax sp. Root402. Lineage (NCBI taxonomy): Bacteria > Pseudomonadati > Pseudomonadota > Betaproteobacteria > Burkholderiales > Comamonadaceae > Acidovorax > Acidovorax sp. Root402. The sequence goes on along the minus strand of NZ_LMDQ01000018.1, from coordinate 160,472 downwards.
GTTGCGCGGCGTCAATGCCGGGGCCGTCGTCTTCCACCGCAACCACCAGTTGGGGCTGCGCAGCGCCCGATCCGGCGGGCAGCAGTTGCATCTGCAGCCGCACCGCAGCCTGCGCCCACTTGCAGGCGTTGTCCAGCAGGTTGCCCAGCATTTCCTGCAGGTCCTGCGCCTCGCCCGCAAAGAAAAGCGGCACCGCTGAAGACTCGACACTGATATCGAGCAACCGGTCCGCATGCACCTTGTTCATCACGCGCACCAGCCCATCCACCACCGGCTGCAGCGGCGTGCGCTGCCCGGGCAAGCGCGCAGATGCCGCCACCCGCGACCGCGCCAGGTGCCAGTCGATGTGCCTGCGGGCCACCACCACCTGCTCTCGCACCAGCGCCGCCAGCTCCGGGCCATCAGTGGGCGGTTGTGTGCGGGCCGCGTTCTCCAGCACCGTGAGGGGCGTCTTGAGCGCATGGGCCAAGTTGCCCGCCTGGGTGCGTGCCCGCTCCACCACCTCGCCATGCCTGCGCAGCACGGCATTAAAGTCGTCGACCAGCGGCTGCACTTCCGCAGGGAAGCTGCCTTGCAATTGCGAAGCCCGCGCTTCTTGCACATCCTGCACCGCGCGCTGTAGCGCCTGCAGGGGCTTGAGCCCCACCGCCACCTGCGCCCAGGCGGCGGCGACCAGCAGCAATAGCAACACCGCCAGCGACAGCGCCAGCACGCCAGTGAACCGGGCCGTGGCTGCCTGCGTGGCCTGCAGGTCGGCGGCCACAATCAAGCGCCAGCGCGCTGCATGCACGCCCTCGGCGCGCACCGTGCGCTCCAGCACCAGCAAAGGCGCGCCCTGCGGGCCTGTCATCTCGTGCACATGCACGGTGCCATCGGCCAACGCATCCACCTGTAGCGCCAGGCTGGTGTCCCACAACGAGCGCGAGCGCAACACCCCTGCCCGCTCCCGCCCGTCGGGCGCCATGGCGTCCACCTGCCAATACAGGCCGGAGTAGGGCTTGAGCCAGCGCGGGTCGGACAGGGCCTCGGCAGCAATCACCGGCTGCCCCTGGGCGTCAAACTCCAGCCGCGCCGTGATCTGGTCCAGCTGCAGCTGCAGCGCAGCCTGAAACTGCTGCTGCACATGCTCGCGGAACAATCCGCTCAGCACCAGCCCAGCCAGCGCCATGGCCACGGCCGCCCCCGCCAGCGTGACGGCCAGCAGCCGCACCCGCAACGACCGGGACCAGTGCACGGGCGGCGCAGGTGGCACAGCCTGCGCGCTCATGGCGGCACCAGGCGGTAGCCCATGCCACGCACGGTTTCGATGCGGGCCGAATCCACCGGGGCAGCCGACGAAGCCGCAGGAGGCAACATCTTCTTGCGCAAGCGCCCCACAAAGACCTCGATGGTGTTGGAGTCCCGATCAAAGTCCTGCGCATAGATGTGTTCGGTCAGCTCCGCGCGTGACACCAGCACGCCAGGCCGGTGCATGAGGTAGTCGAGCACCTTGTACTCATGCGCTGTCAACGTCACCGGCTGGCCCGCACAGGTCACGCGGCCACTGCGTGTGTCCAGCGACCAGTCTCCACACTGCAGCACGGCCGACGCTTGCCCGCTGGCGCGGCGGATGAGTGCGCGAAGGCGCGCCAGCAGTTCTTCGAGGTGAAAGGGCTTGGTCAGGTAGTCGTCGGCACCGGCATCGATGCCTGCGACTTTTTCGTGCCAGTTATCGCGCGCGGTGAGGATCAGCACCGGCATGTTGCGCCCCTCGGCCCGCCACCGCTTGAGCACCGTGAGCCCGTCCACCACGGGCAGGCCCAGGTCCAGAACCACGGCATCCACTGCCTCGGTGTCGCCCAGAAACTGCGCGTCGCGCCCGTTGTCTGCCTCGTCCACCGTGTAGCCCGCGCCGTCCAGGGCATTGCGCAACTGGGCGCGCAGCAGCGTGTCGTCTTCTACCAGGAGGATGCGCATGGAGGTGTCGTGGTCGGAGGGGCGTCAGCGATTGTCACGGCTTCGCTGCTGATCTTCGCGCGATTCTCGGGATCGCACACGCAGCACCTCCGCCGTGCGCGCATCGAGCTTGACCTTGGTCAACTGCCCGGCAGGCGTCAGCAGCTTGATCTCGTAGATCCAGCGCTCGCGCTCCTGCTCCAGCTCCACTTCCAGCACCTGGCCAGGCACCTCGCGCTGCAGGCGATCGAGCACGACGGGCAGTGGCAGCACCTGGCCCGCCTGCACGGCCTGCCGGGCGCGGTCGTGGTCTTCCTTGCCGCTGGCCCACGCGGACGGCACGGCCAGCGCGGCAGCCCACAGCACACACGCCGCCAAGCAAATGCGCCGGACATGGCAGCCCGCACAAGCAGAGTGGAAGGAGAAAGGCATGGTCGCATTGTCCCGCGCGATATCTGAACGGCCGATGAACAGCCCTTTCACGCGCCGTTCAGGCGGGGATTTCAACAATGGCTGCACAAGCGATGAAACCCACAAGGACCACAGCATGACTTCCCTTCGCACCCTGACTCTGGCCGCGCTCTGTGCACTTGCAGCCACCAGCATCAGCCACGCCGCTGACACCACCGCTGCCCAGCAGCTCGCCCACTGGAGCGCACAGGCCGGCAGCCCAGGCAATGCCGACAAAGGCAAGGTGTTCTTCAACGCACGCCATGGTGGCGAATGGTCTTGCGCATCCTGCCACGGCACACCGCCCACCGCACAGGGCAAACACGCCAGCACCGGCAAGTCGATTGCGCCCCTGGCTCCGGCCTTCAACCCCAAGGCATTCACCGACACCGCCAAGGTGGACAAGTGGTTCCGCCGCAACTGCAACGACGTGGTGAGCCGTGAATGCACAGCGGTGGAAAAAGCCGACGTGCTGGCCTACCTCAATGCCCTCAAGCCCTGAGACCGACACCATGCAAAAACCAGCCCAATTACGCCCTGCGGTCCTGGCCGCCGCTGTGTGCGCACTGACCCTGCTCTCACTCTCCAGCGCCCATGCAGACAGCGGGCGCGCCATGCCCCGCAACGTGCCCAGTGCCTACACACAGGAATGCGCCGCTTGCCACACCGCCTACCCGCCTGGCCTGCTGCCCGCAGCATCCTGGAACCGCGTGATGACGGGCCTGGACAAGCACTACGGCACCGACGCATCGCTGGACGCCGCCACCGTACGCCAACTCAACCAGTGGCTGCAGGCCCACGCAGGCACCTACAAGCGGGTGAACGAGGAGCCACCCGAGGACCGTATCACCCGCTCGGCCTGGTTTGAACGCAAGCACCGAAAGATCGAACCCACCACCTGGAAGCTCGCCAGCGTGAAAAGCGCTGCCAACTGTGCGGCCTGCCACACAGGCGCAGACCAGGGGCAGTTTGACGAACACAACCTGCGCATGCCGGCGGGGCTCGATGCCCGATCGCGCCGCGCGTGGAACGACTGACTGCCACCGACAGAAACCTTTGGCGTCCCCACAAGGAGAACACGATGAACAACGCCCCTTCCCTCCACCCTGCCAGCACCACGGCGCAGTCAACCCCTGTCAAGGCTCCCAGCCGCCGGGTGACCGATGCGCCCACGCGCATGTTCCACTGGCTGTTTGCACTTTGCTTTGCGGGGGCCTACGCCACGGCCGACGGCGAACACTGGCGGCTGCTGCACGTCACGCTGGGCTACTCCATGGCGGGGCTGCTGGGCTTTCGACTGCTGTACGGCATCTTCGGGCCGCGCACCTCGGGCCTGGGCCTGCTGTGGCGCAAGCTGACAGGGGCGCCCGCATGGCTGCGCACATTGCCCCAGGCCGCATCGGTCACGCAGATCAACTGGCGCCAGGGCCAGAACCTGCTGATGGCGCTGGCCATCGTGTTGCTGCTGGCGCTGGTGGTGCCCCTCACCCTCAGCGGATATGCCACGTACAACGACTGGGGCGCTGCGCTGGGTGGCAACTGGATGGGAGAAGCGATGGAAGAAGTGCATGAGTTCTTCGGCAACGCCCTGCTGTTTGTGGTGCTGGCCCACATCGCGCTGATTGCAGGGTTGAGCTTGCTGCGCCGCAAGAACCAGGCACTGCCCATGCTCACCGGCCGGGTAGAGGGCAAAGGGCCGGACCTGGTCCCGAAGAACCGCACCTGGCTCGCCGCCCTGCTGCTGATCGCAACACTGGCCTGTGGTGGCTGGCAGTGGCAGCAGTCGCCCAGCGGCTGGGTTGCCAACGGCACATCGACCGAACGCCAGCGGCACCACGATGACGACTGACGCAGAGCCACCGAACACGGAGGAACCGCCCTATGAAAATCTACATGTGTGCCGTCTGCGGCTGGATCTACGACGAGGCTGCAGGCCTGCCCGACCACGGTATCGCGCCCGGCACCCTCTGGGCCAACGTGCCCGAAGACTGGCGCTGCCCCGAATGCAATGTCGGCAAGGCAGACTTTGTGATGTGCGAGGTGTGAAAAAGGCGGATGGAATGCGGCGCACTGCGCTCCGTCAGGGCGGCTGACACCAGCGCGCGGTATAACTGTTACACCGCTGCAACCCTCCTTGCAACGCAGCGTCACGCCCCACATGCCCACTACCGACTCCCACACTGGCCTCGACCCGGCACTGGCCGCCCAACGCCTGCGTGAAGAAGGCCCCAACGAACTGGGCATCAGCCAGCGCCGCACGCTGCGCGACATGGCCTGGGACGTGGTCACCGAGCCCATGTTCCTGCTCCTGCTGGGTGCAGGTGCCATTTACCTCGCCATGGGCGACGCGCACGAGGCAATGATCCTGCTGGGCTTCGTGGTCATCATCATGGCGATCACGGTGCTGCAGGAGCGCCGCACCGACAACGCGCTGAACACCCTGCGCGACCTCTCCAGCCCCCGGGCCCTGGCGTTGCGCGGCGGCACCATGGTGCACATTGCCGGCCGCGACGTGGTGCGCGAAGACCTGCTGATGATTGCCGAGGGAGACCGCATCCCGGCCGACGGAACGCTGCTGCAGGCCCACGAGCTGGCCGCCAACGAGTCGATGCTGACCGGCGAGTCGGAGCCTGTGGCCAAACAACCTGCCGACAAGGTGTTTGCGGGCACGCTGGTGGTCAGCGGCCAGGGCCTGCTGCGGGTGACCGGCGTGGGACGCCACACCGAACTGGGCCGCATTGGCCAGTCGCTCGACACCATTGCCCTGCAGGCCTCGCCGCTGCGCGAGGAAATGGCGCGGCTCACGCGCAAGCTGATGGTCATTGGCCTGTCGCTGTGCGCGCTGCTGGTGGCCCTGTTCTGGGCGCTGCGGGGCGACTGGCTGCAGGCCGTGCTGGCAGGCATCACGCTGGCCATGGGGGTGCTACCGCAAGAACTGCCCGTGATCATGATCATCTTCCTGGCCCTGGCCGCGCGGCGGCTGGCGGCGCAGCAGGTGCTCACGCGGCGGCTCAACGCCATCGAGACACTGGGCCAGACCACCGTGCTGTGCGTGGACAAGACCGGCACGCTCACCCAAAACCGCATGGCGGTGGCGGCGCTCTGCATTGCGGGCAAGGAGCTGGATGTGCAACACCTGCCAGCCGCGGCGGATGGCAGCGCGCTGCCCGATGCCTTCCACGAACTGCTCGAATACGCCGTGCTGGCCAGCGAGATAGAACCGCACGACCCCATGGAGCAGGCCTTTCATCGCATGGCGGCGGACCACCTGGTGGACACCGAGCACCTGCATCCCACATGGTCGCTGGCGCGCGAGTACGAGCTGTCGCCCCAGCTGCTGGCCATGAGCCACCTGTGGCGCGATGGCACCTCGGCGCACGACACGGTAGCCACCAAGGGCGCGCCCGAAGCCGTGGCCGACCTCTGCCACCTGCCCGACGCCGAGCGCGCCGCCGTCAGCGCCCAGGCCGCGCGCCTGGCGGACCGGGGCCTGCGGGTGCTGGGCGTGGCAAAGGCCCGGCACGGCACGCAAGACACCTGGCCCGACGCCCAGCACGGCTTTGACTTTGAATGGCTGGGCCTGGTGGCCCTGGCAGACCCGCTGCGCCCCGAGGTGCCCCAGGCCGTTGCGCAGTGCCGCCAGGCGGGCATTCGCGTGGTGATGATCACCGGCGACCACCCCCGCACCGCGCGCGCCATTGCCGCCCAGGCAGGCATCGCCCGCGACCGCGTGATCACCGGCGACGAGCTGGCCCACATGCCGCCGCAGGTGCTGGCCGACCAGGTCCGGCAGGTCAGCGTGTTTGCGCGCATCAAGCCGCATCAGAAGCTGGCGCTGGTGGAAGCCCTCAAGGCCCAGGGCGAGGTGGTGGCCATGACCGGTGACGGCGTGAACGATGCCCCGGCCCTCAAGGCCGCACACATCGGCATCGCCATGGGCCAGCGCGGCACCGACGTAGCCCGCGAGGCCGCTGCCCTGGTGCTGCTGCACGACGACTTTGCGGCCATCGTGCTGGCGATTCACCGGGGCCGGCAGACGTTTGCCAACCTGCGCCAGGCCATGGTCTACACGCTGGCGGTGCACGTGCCCATCATTGGGCTGGCGCTGCTGCCAGTGCTGTTCGGACTGCCGCTGGTGCTGGCGCCGCTGCACATCGCGTTTCTGGAGCTGGTCATCGACCCGGCCTGCTCCATCGTGTTCGAGGCCGAAGAAGGCGCTGCCGACCTCATGCAGCAGCCGCCGCGCGCGGCCGACGAACCCCTGCTGTCCACCCGCCACATCCTGCTGAGCGTGCTGCAGGGCAGCGTGGTGACCGCTGCCGTGGTGGGCCTGTATGCCTGGCTGCTGCGCCAGCCCGCACATGCCGCCACCGCCAGCACGGCCGCGTTTGTGGTGCTGGTGGCCGCCAACGCCGCGCTCATCCTGCCCAGCCGCAGCAGCCAGACGGTGTGGAGCAGCCTGTGGGCGGGACTCACCCCGGTCAGCCTGTGGGTGGCGGGAGGCACGCTGGCCGCGCTGACGGCCATCACCACCGTGCCGTGGCTGGCCAACGCTTTCAGGTTTGTGCCGCTGTCGCCCCTGCACTGGTTCATGGCCCTGCTGGCCGGGCTGCTGCTCACGGTGGTGTTTACGGCCAACAAGCGCTGGCTGCAGCCCGCCACACTGGCGCGCCATACTTCTCTCGCCTGATCCTCCCGCCCTACACCATGCCCATTGTTCTGGAATCCATCGACCACGTCGTGCTCACCGTCGCCAGCATCGACAAAACCATTGCGTTTTATGAGCGTGTGCTGGGCATGACCGCCCGGGAGTTCAAGCCCCAGCGGTACGCACTGCACTTCGGCGCGCAAAAGATCAACCTGCACGAAGTGGGCACGGTGGTGGACCCCAATGTGCGCCACGCGACGGCGGGCTCCGGCGACCTGTGCTTTCTCACCCAGATGCCGCTCGACGACGTCATCGCCCACCTGCAGGCCGAAGGCGTCCCCATCGTGCAAGGCCCGGTGGGCGCAACGGGCGCCCGCCACCGGCTGCGCTCGGTCTACATTTACGACCCGGACGACAACCTGATCGAGATTGCCAACGAGGTGTGAGGCGCTGGCTGCACCGATCGCAGTACGGTCTCCCACACAACGATCAGAACTCGGCCGAGATCGCCGCCCGCAACAAAGTTGCCGCGGGCTCCACCAGCTCTTGCAGCTGCCCGGCCCGGTCCTGCTCGATAGAGTGCAGCACCATCTCGTTGATGCCCCCCACCACGGCCATGGCCATCATGGGCTGCAGGGGCGTCTTGCGTTTGCGCTCACCCGGGCGGTTGTTCACCACGTCCAGCATCAGGTCGGCCAGTTGCTGGTTGGCGCGGCGGCGCGCGGCCAGGCCCGTCGGGCCCAGGCCCAGGATGTCGATGAACAAGGTGCGCAGCAGCACGGGGTTGCGCGCCAACACGCCAAAGTAGGCGGCCATGGCCTGCTCCACCTGGGCCTCCCAGTCGCTGTGCGGATCGATGGCAGCGCGCAGCACCGCAATCGCGTTGCCACTGGCCGCCTCGTACAGCGCGGTCAGGCACTCGGCCTTGTCGGCAAAATTTTCATAAAAGGTGCGGCGCGACACGCTGGCTTCGCGCACGATGTCGGCAATGGTAGTGTCGGCATAGCCCTTGGCGGCCACGGCGCGTGCCATGCCCTCCAGCAGGCGGGCGCGGTGTTCGGTGCCCGCAGCGGGTGCAACGGGCGCAGCAATTGGGGCGGTGACTTCGCTCATGGAGACTGATCGCAATGCAGAAAATTCGACGAGGTACTTGACAGTACCATAGTTGATCTGCATCATACAAATCCACCGGTACTGCAAAGTACCAAATCCATGCACCACCGCGCGGCCCCCTTGCGCCGGGAGCTTTCTTCATGACCGAACTCGTTGTCCGCCGCCTGCTGATCGACCTGGAGACGCCGTTTGCGCGCCACTGGTGTGGTGACGACGCGTTTCGCTCTGCGCTGTTCAACGCGCTGTCGATGAGCTTTCCGGTGGGCGAGCAGTTCTTTATCGATGCCGTGCGTGACGGCCACAAGGCCCTGCCCCCCGACAAGCAAGCGCAGTTTGCCGACGAAGTGCGTGGCTTCATCGGGCAGGAGGCCACACACCGCCGCATCCACGCGCTGTTCAACGGCCACCTCGACCAGCAGGGCCTCGCCAATGAATGGGCCCCGCGTGCGCAAGAGCGCATGAAGCTGTTTGCGGGCGCCGACCCACGCCATCCGCTGGCTGTGACCGCTGCCAACGAGCACTTCACCGCCCTGCTCGCCGAATGGCTGCTTGCCCACCCCGAGGTGCTGCAGGGCGCCGAGCCGCGCCTGGCCACGATGTGGCAATGGCACTGCGCCGAAGAGTCCGAGCACAAGAACACGGCCTTCGACCTTTACCAGGCACTGGGCGGCAACCACGATTGGCGCATCACCTGGTTCCGCCGCATCACGGTGGTGTTCCTCGGCGATGTGCTGCGCCAGACGGTGCTGAACCTGCGCCGCGATGGCTCGCTGTGGAAATGGAGCACGTGGACCAGCGCCGCACGCACGTTGTTCGGCAAGGGCGGCCTGGTGCGCGAGACCTGGCGCCCCTGGCGCGAGTACCTGCGCCCCGACTTTCACCCCAGCCAGCACGGCACCGACTTGTCGGCACGCTGGCTGGCGGAGCACAGCAACGCCTACACCCCGGTGGGTGCGCGCTGACAACCACGACCTGACACCATGACCCATCCCACCACGCCCCGGCACACAGGCCGGGCAGGCGCGGCTTTGCTCTGCCTGCTTGCATCTACCACCCTGACCCTGCTGCCCCTGCAGGCCCACGCCGCCCCTTTGGCATTTGACGCAGCGCTGCAGCAGCTGCAGCAGCGCTCCGACCAGCTGGCCGCATCGCGCAGCGCCGTCGAAAGCGCCCAGCTGCGCCGCGACGCCATGCAGCGCCTGGGTGGCCCGGTGGTCAACCTGAGCGGCGCCGCTTATACCTATAACGCCAACCTGGACGTGGACCTGAACCCGCTGAACAGCGCCCTGCCCGGCGTGCTGTCGCAGCTGCCACCCCAGCTGGCGGGCTCGCTGGCCCAGTTGCCCCACCTGCCGTCCAGCTACACGCTCAACCGCAGCAAGAGCGACACCACAGCCTCGGTCTCAGCCATCTGGCCCATCTACATGGGCGGCGCCAGCAATGCCGCCCGGGGCCTGCTGGATGCCCAGGCGCAAGAAGCCCAGGCCGACGCTGCCAAAACCAGCCACGAGGCCACCACCTTGCTGGTGCAGCGCTACTTTGGCGCCCAGCTGGCGCAGCGCGCTGCCCTGCTGCGCGAATCGGCCCTGGCCACCATCGAACAACATGACGCTGCCGCACAGAAGATGTTGGACGCCGGTGTGATCGCGCGCGTCGAACGCCTGCAGGCCCGCTCCGCACTGGAAGAGGCCCGACGCAATGCCCGCAAGGCCCGCGACGATGCCGAGCTGGCCGCCACGGCGCTGACCCGCACCCTCAAGGCGTCCGACCCTGTGACGCCCACCAGCCCGCTGTTTGTGCTGAGCCAGCCGGTCGAACCCCTGCCCCACTTCATCGACACCGCCTTGGCCCACCACCCAGGCTTGGACAAGGTAGCCGCCAAGAAAGAACAAGCCACGCAACTGCACGCCGCCCAGGAGGCACTGCGCAAGCCCCAGGTGTTCGCGTTTGGCCAGCGTCAGCTCAAGACCGGCCGCGATGCCGACTGGGTGGCCGGCGTGGGCGTGCGCTGGACGCTGTGGGACTCCATCGACCGCAACGCGCTGGCCGAGTCATCCAACCGCCAGATCGAGCAGGCTGAGCGCACCGGCGCGCAGGCGCAGAACGACATTGCCCTGCTGGTGGAAAAGCGCTGGCAGGCCCTGGAGCAAGCGCGCCGCGCCTACTTTGCGCTGCAGCCGGGTCTGGAGCTGGCCGACGAAGTGCTGCGCCTGCGCATCTCGGGTCTGAAGGCGGGCACCAGCACCACGCTGGACCTGATCGACGCTCAGGTCAACCAGGCCAAGGCCCAGACCGAACGCGCGCAGGCCGCCCACGACTACGTGAAGGCGCTGGCCGATCTGCTGGAGGCCTGCGGCCTGTCGGAAGACTTTGGCAAATACATGGCGCGCGCTGATGCGGTGCGGGTGGAATGAGTAAAGGTGGAACGAACATGAGCAAGAACAACAGCAAAAAGGCGGCCGTGATCGGCACGGTGGCCTTTGTGGCCGTGGCAGGCTTTGTGGGCTTTGGCCTGTGGAAGGCCTCGCAGCCTGCACCCGAGGTGTTCCAGGGCCAGATCGAAGCGCAAGAGGCCGACATCGCCCCCAAGGTCACCGCGCGCATCGCGCAGATCCTGGTGAAGGAAGGCGACCAGATCGCCGTGGGCGCCCCGCTGATCCGCATGGACAGCCCCGAGGTGAAAGCCAAGCTGGCGCAGGCCACCGCCGCCCAAGAGGCTGCCCAGGCCGTGGCCGACAAGGCCCAGCACGGCGCGCGCCCGCAAGAGATTGAAATGGCCCGTCTGAACTGGCAGCGCGCCGTGGCCGCCGCCGACCTGGCCGAATCGTCCTTCAAGCGCGTGGACGGCCTGGCCCGCGAGGGCCTGGTGGCGACGCAAAAACGCGACGAGGCCGAGGCCAACTTCAAGGCCTCGCGCGACCAGGCGCTGGCCGCCAAGGCCCAGTACGACCTGGCCCGCGCCGGTGCCCGCAGCGAAGACCGATCCGCCGCTAGCGCCCAGGCGCGCCAGGTGGCGGGCGTGGTGGCGGAGGTGCAGGCGGCCCAGGCCGAGACCGAGCTCAAGAGCCCCGTCGCCGGCGAAGTGGCCAAGGTGCTGGCCCGCACGGGCGAGCTGTCGCCGCAGGGCGTGGCCGTGGTCACGGTGGTGGACCTGAAGGACCAGTGGGTGGTACTGAATGTGCGCGAAGACCGTCTGCAGCGCTTTGCCATCGGCAACGAATTTGACGCCACGCTGCCCGCGCTGGGCGGCAAAACCGTGAAGTTCAAGGTCCACCACACGGCTGCGCTGCCCGACTTTGCCACCTGGCGCGCCACACGCGCAGGCCAGGGCTTTGACGCCCGCACGTTTGAAGTGCGCGCGCGCCCGGCGGCCCCCATCGAAGGCGCACGCCCCGGCATGACGGTGCTGGTGAACTGAAATGCGACACCCCCCTGAGCGCCTTCGGCGCTTCCCCCCGCTCTCGCAACGCTATGCGTTGCGGGCAGGGGGACGCAGCCCTCGCTGCGGGGCGGCCCTTGCTCGGCTGCCCTCGCCGGGCCGCGCCTGTTCCGAATTCCGCGACGGGACTGGAGCGCGACGGAAAACCGATCCAAAAAAGTGCCTCCAGCGCTTATCTTACAAGCGCATAAAGCTATGAATTCAATAGCAAACAGCCTTCGCCGCGAAGCCCGCCGCCTGGCGGCCGATCCGTGGGACCTGGCCATGGTCACCTGGGTGCCGCTGCTGGGCGTGGCGCTGCTGTGGTGGATCTTCTCGGCCGGCCTGCCGCGCCACCTGGCGGTGGGCGTGGTGGATGACGACCACTCCAGCCTGTCGCGCCAGCTGGTGCGCATGCTGGACGCCACACCGGGCGTGCAGATCACCCAGCACTTCACCAACGCGGCCGAGGCCGAACGCGCGCTGCGCGCGGTGGACGTGTACGCCGTGGTCTCCATCCCGCGCGACTTTGCGCGCACCGTGAAGGAAGGCCGCGCAGCGCAGGTCACGCTGCTGCACAACGCGCAGATGTCCACCCACTCGGGCCTGCTGCAGCGCGATGTGCGCACGGCCGTGGGCACCTTGTCGGCGGGTATCGAGATGGCCGCGCGCAACAAGCGCGGCGAAAGCGCCCAGGCCGTACACGTGAGCATGGAGCCAATCCACACGCAGATGGTGGCGCTGTTCAATGTGTCCAGCAACTACGAGCAGTTTCTGGGCGCAGCGCTGATCCCCGCGCTGCTGCACATCCTGGCCATGACGGCCGGTGCCTGGACGGTGGGCCGCGAGCTGCGCGACCGCACGCTGGGCGAGTGGCTGGGCGCAGGGGGCTGGGTGCGCACTGCAGGCGCGCTGGTCGGCAAGCTCGCCCTGCCCTGGGCAACACTCACGCTGGTGGGCCTGCTGGCGCTGGTGGGCATCACCTGGGGCCGGGGCTGGCACCCGCCGGGCAACCTGTGGTGGGTGGCTGCGGCGCTGGCGCTGCTGATGACGGTGTCGATCACCGCAGGCGCTGCGCTGGCAGGCATCACGCGGTCGCTGCGCACCGCACTGTCGGGTGCGGGCTTTTTTGCGGCACCGGCGTTTGCGTTCAGCGGCGTGGCGTTTCCCCTTTCGGGCATGCCCGGCAGCGCACGCGCGTGGGCCGAAGCCATGCCGTTCACCCACTACATCCGCCTGCAGATCGAGCAGCTGCAAATGGGCGCACCGGTGGCTACCAGCGTCTCGACGATGGTGGCGCTGACCATCGCCACCGCAGGGCTGTGGCTGGTAGGCGCCACGGCGCTGACCGTGGCGCACACGCGCCCAGACACCTGGGGAGGCCGCTGATGAACACACCGATGCAACCCATGCCGGTGACCACGCCACCCCACCAGGGCCTGCTGGGCGCCTGGTTGCAAGCGCTGGCCACCGTGGTGCGCGACAAGGGCGTGCTGCTGCTGTTGGTAGGAGCGCCTGTGCTCTACGGTTTTTTCTACCCCTGGTTCTATGCCGACGAGGTACTGACCCGCGTGCCTGTGGCCGTGGTGGATAGGGACCACACCAGCCTGTCGCGCCAGATCACCCGCTTTGCCGACGCCGACCCCCGCATTGAAGTGCGTTTCGTCGCCGCCAGCGAACGCGAGGCACAGGAGGCCCTGTGGCGCGGAGAGATCGAAGGCTACGCGGTGATCCCTGCCGGGCTCAAGCGCAGCGTGGTGCGCGGCGAAAACGCCGTGGTCAGCATCGAGGCCAACGGCGCCTACGCGCTGCTGAACAAGGCCGTGCAATACGGTTTCGCAGAGGCCGTCGGCACCGTGTCTGCCGGGGTCGAGATCCGCAAGCTGCAGGCCAGCGGCCAGAGCGCCCCCCAGGCCCGCGCCAGCCGCGCGCCGGTGCAACTGCAGATGGTGGCGCTGTTCAACCCCACCGAGGGCTACGGCAGCTTTGTGGTGCCTGCTGTGGCGCTGCTCATCCTGCAGCAGACCTTGCTGATGGGCGCTGCGATGCTCACCGGCACCTGGGTGGAAAGCGGCCAGCACCGTGCCCGCGCCACCACCTGGCTGGGCCGCCTGCTGGCGCTGTGCACGCTGGGCTGGGCCAGCGGCCTCTTCTACTTTGGCTGGATCTTTGTGCTGCACGACTACCCGCGCGGCGGCAACCCGCTGGGCGCACTGGCGCTGCTGGCCTGCTACATCCCGGGCATCGCTGCGCTGGGTGTGTTGCTGGGGCTGTGGTTTGGCAACCGTGAACGCGCGCTGCAGGTGCTGCTGTTCACCACACTGCCCATCGCGTTCGTCGCAGGCTTCTCGTGGCCGGTGGAGGCGCTGCCCGAGCCGCTGCAGTGGCTGCGCTGGCTGCTGCCCAGCACCTCGGGCGTGCAGGCGTCGCTGCGGCTCAACCAGCTGGGCGCACCGCTGTCCGCCGCGCTGCCTTACCTGTGTGCGCTGGTGGCGCTGGGTGCGGTGTGCGCAGGGGCCGTGCTGGCCCTTGCGAGGCCGTCAAGCCCTGGCGCTCAAGCAGCAAACGCGGCGGAGCGCGAGCGCAGAGCTTACTGAGGGTGGGCAGCAGCCTGTTGCCCGGTACGCAAGCGCACCGGGCCGCTGCGCTCTTCCACTGCCGCCTGCACTTCCTTGCGCAGGCCCAGTGCAAACGCCCACTCGGCCACCACAAACAGCGGGCCCACGATCAGGCCCACCAGGTCGTCCACAAAAGCGGGCTTGCGGCCTTCGTAGTAGTGGCCCACGAACTGGATCACCCAGCCCACGGCAAACAGGCCAATGCCCGTGGCGAGCCAGACGGCCAAGGTCTGTGCGGCCACCCATTGCCCGCCCACCAGCATGGCGGCCAGCAGCGCGGCCATGGCCAGGCCAAAACGCATGTCCAGCCGGAAGTAGAAAACACTGGCCACCAGCGCTGCCAGCAGCGCCGGGCTTAGCGGCAGCGCACCCACCATCCAGGTCGGGCGCGACAGCAGGATGACGACAGCGAACATGATCATGGGAACGCCCACAAAATGGGTGTGGATGTTGCGCGGGTCGCGGTGGTAGTCGGCGTATTGGGAGAGGTGGTCGATCAGGGTTTTCATGGGTGTCTCCAGCATGTGTTTTGCGCAGCATCAATACTCGCTCTCAGGCCGCGCCAGCGTCTGTCGTGCAGACGACAAAAAGCCGCCGCGCCCTCCTGCCCCGTTCAATCGCATCCCATGTCCACCCCTTCCGCCTACCTGCCTGTCCTCCAGTCTGGCCGCTGGTTTGCCCACCTGCCGCCCGACTTTTCCCAGCCGCTGATTGCCATGGCGCAGTTGCGCCATCTGCCGACGGGCGAGGTGCTGTTCCGGCGCGGCGATGCGCCCTGTGGCCTGTATGCGGTGGTGCGCGGCGCGGTCAGCATCTCGGGCACCGGGGGGCGGGCCGACGAGGCGCGTGCGGCGCTGTTGATCCGCCTGGAGCCGCCGCACTGGTTTGGCGAGATCTCGGTGTTTGACAACTCGGCCCGCACCCACGATGCACAGGCCACCGAACCCACCACCCTGGTGCACATCCCGCACGAGCGGCTGCAGCACTGGCTGCAGGCCCACCCGCAGCACTGGCATGCGCTGGCCTTGTTGATGACCGACAAGCTGCGCTCGGCCTTCGTGGCGATGGAAGAGCTGGCGCTGCTGCCCGCCCCACAGCGCCTGGCGCGGCGCCTGGTGATGATGGCCGAGGGCTACGGGCAGTGGACGGCCGAAGGGCAGTCGCGCCGGGTGATCGAGATCTCGCAAGAGCAGCTGTCGCTGATGCTGGCGATCTCGCGCCAGACCACCAACCAGATCCTCAAGGACCTGGAGTCGCGCCAGCTGGTGCGCGTGCAGCGCGGCGAGGTGGAGATTCTGGACCTGGCCGGCCTGCGGGGGGCCTGCGCCTGATTACTATTAAATCGATAGCAACCAAGGCATATTGTACTAGCGCATCGGCGTGTTTTCACACAAATACTAAGCACACATTCCATTTCCGGGCAAAATGGCGGCCATGCAACTCAACTACATCGCCAACGCCTCGGTGCCCTCGTCCTCGGGCCGCACGATCCCCGTGATCGACCCGTCCGACGGCCAGCCCTTCGACGAGATCCAGCGCAGCAACGCCGACGACATCGACGCGGCGGTGCATGCAGCCCGCCAGTGCTACCACGCGGTGTGGCAGAAGCTGGCCCCGGTGGAGCGCGGCCGCCTGCTCCAAAAGCTTTCGGCCAAGATCCTGGAGCATGCGGACGAGCTGACGGCGCTGGAGCAGCGCGACTGCGGCAAGCCCACCAAGCAAGCACGCGCCGACGCCATTGCGCTGGCCCGCTACTTCGAGTTCTACGCCGGTGCATGCGACAAGTTCCACGGCGAGACCATCCCCTACCCCGACGGCTACAGCGTGTTGACCTGGCGCGAGCCCCACGGCGTCACGGGCCATGTCATCCCCTGGAACTACCCCATGCAGATCTTTGGCCGCAGCGTGGGTGGCGCCCTGGCGGCGGGCAATGTGTGCGTGGTCAAGCCGGCCGAAGACGCCTGCCTGTCGCTGATCCGCGTGGCGCAGCTGGCAGCCGAGGTGGGGTTCCCAGCCGGAGCTTTGAATATCGTCACCGGCTACGGCCACGAGGTGGGCGACGCGCTGGCGCGCCACCCCGGCATCGACCACATCAGCTTCACCGGCAGCCCCAAGATCGGCACGCTGATCCAGCAGGTGGCTGCCGAACGCCACTGCCCCGTGACGCTGGAGCTGGGCGGCAAGAGCCCGCAAATCATCTTTGCCGATGCCGACCTGGACGCCGCCATCCCCGTGGTCATCAACGCCATCGTGCAGAACGCTGGGCAGACCTGCTCGGCCGGTTCGCGCGTGCTGATCGACTCGCTGATTTATGAACCCCTGCTGGAGCGCCTGGGCAAGGCGTTTGAAAAGCTGCGCGTCGGCCCCGCCGCCATGGACCTGGACGTGGGCCCGCTGATCCGCCAGACGCAGCAGCAACGCGTGTGGGACTTTTTATCGGACGCGCAAGTGGCCGGCATCCCCATGGTGGCCCAGGGCGTGGTGGTGGACGAGGCCCCCGAGACCGGCTACTACCAGGCCCCCACCTTGCTGCGCGATGTGCCCGTGGGCCACCGCCTGGCACAGGAAGAAGTCTTCGGCCCCGTGCTGTCGGCCATGGCCTTCCAGGACGAGGACCATGCGGTCGAGCTGGCCAACGCCACACAGTTCGGCCTGGTGGCCGGCATCTGGACGCGTGACGGCGCGCGCCAGTTCCGCATGGCCAAGCGTGTGCACAGCGGCCAGGTGTTCATCAACAACTACGGCGCGGCCGGCGGTGTGGAGCTGCCGTTTGGCGGCGTCAAATCCAGCGGCTATGGGCGCGAAAAGGGCTTTGAGGCGCTGTACGGCTTCACCACCTTGAAGACCGTCGCCATCAAGTACGGTTGAAGAGGCATTGCAGGGTGTCCCGCTGGCGCGCGACGGTGCTGGCAGGCCCCGCTAACCTCGGCTGCTTCTGTACGACGATTTTTCTTCCCCATGCCCCTGAGCCCCCCCGCCCTCCGCACCCTGAAGCATGTCCGCCGGGTGAACTACCAGGGCTTTGAACGCGACGATGGCCTGTGGGACATCGAAGGCGAGCTGCATGACAGCAAGGCCTACGACGCGCCCTCGCACCGCGACCCGACGCGCACGCGCCTGGCGGGCGAAGCCATCCACCACATGTGGCTGCGCGTGACCGTGAACCGCCAGCTGGTGGTGCAGGCGGTGGATGTGTCCATGGATTCGCATCCGCTCAAAGGCTGCACCGAGGCCCAGGCAGCGCTGCAGCGCATGGTGGGCTGCAGCATGGCACGCGGCTGGCGCCAGGCCATCCAGAAGCACCTGGGCGGCGTGGAAAGCTGCACACACCTGCGCGAGCTGCTGTTCAACCTGGCCACGGCGGCGTTCCAGTCAGTGCCTGCCGTGTTTGCCGCCAGCCACCCCGACGAGCCGCCACGCCATCTGGGCCAGTGCACGGGGTGGGACTTCAACGGCAATGGCGTCAAAGAGTTCTTTCCGCAGTTCTATGGCCGGGAGCCCAAGGCACCCGCCCCGGCAGCCCCTGCGGCCGATACAGCTTCGGCCACTGAAATTTCAGCCCCATCGGGCGCTAGCGCTAGTTGAATATGCGCTGGTAGCTATCAATTTTGATATATCACCACAACCCATCGGAGACACCCATGCGTGTGCAGAACAAATCCATCATCGTCACCGGCGCTGGCAACGGCATTGGCGAAGGCATCGCCAAACGCCTGGCCGCTGAAGGCGGCAAGGTCATCGTCAACGACATCAACGAGGTGGGCGGCCAGCGTGTGGTGGCCGAGATCACGGCCGCCGGCGGCACCGCCGCTTTCTTCAAAGCCGACGTGACGAAGTCCGCCGAAGTGAAGGCGATGGTCGACGAAGCCGTGCGCCTGTACGGCCGCCTGGACGTGGTGGTGAACAACGCAGGCTGGACGCACCGCAACCGCCCCATGCTCGAAGTGAGCGAGGACGAGTTCGACAAGGTCTACGCCATCAACATGAAGAGCATCTACCTGAGCGCCATCCACGCTGTGCCCGCACTGCGCCAGGCGGGTGGCGGCAGCATCATCAACATCGCCTCCACCGCTGGGCTGCGCCCCCGCCCAGGCCTGACCTGGTACAACGGCTCCAAGGGCGCCGTCATCATCACCAGCAAGTCCATGGCCGCCGAGCTGGGCCCCGACAACATCCGCGTGAACTGCATCAACCCCGTGTTCAACCCCGACACCGGCCTGGCCGCCGAATTCGCGGGCGGCCCGGTGGACGATGCGCGCCGCGCCAAGTTCCTGGCCACCATTCCGCTGGGCCGCTTCTCCACCGCGCTGGACGTGGCCAACGCGGCGCTGTACCTGGCGAGCGAAGAGGCGTCGTTCATCAGCGGCGTGTGCATTGAGGTGGATGGCGGGCGCTGCGTTTAAGTCAGCAAGCAAACAAACAGGCGTCGCGGCATGCTCTGAAGCAGCCACCACGCCCCTTTTTGAGCGGCCCAATCCGCACTAGGGCAGTGCGGATTGATTTGACGGTGCTGGCCCTGCTGCCTATAGTGCCGCCGATGTTTGCGAGCCACTCTCCCGCCACAGCCGCCAGCGCCGCCGCGCCGCTGCGCCGTGCTGCGCGCTCGCAAGCCACGCTCCAGGCCGGTGACCACGCTCTCTGCACCCTCGCTGCAGATTCCTGAGCCCGGCGACACTCCCTCCCCACAGCATTCTTTTCGCGCACCTCTTGTCGCCGGGCCCCACGCCCAGCGCCAGCTTGCGCCTTGGCAACAGCCGGGGCGCGGACGTCAGGAGTGTCCATGCCCCCGTTCCCTTCGGGCGAGATTTCGCTCGCCCCATGCGCCCTTGCGCACAGCCTGCCCACCGATGAGGCCATCGCCAACACGTCTGCCGCCACCGACATCACCCGCCACTTCATCCGCGCCAAGCGGCCTTGTGCCGACGGTTACCGCTGGTACCTGCGCCGCCAGGAGGGCGCCAGCAACTACCAGGCGCTGCTGGACGACCTGGTGCGCGAGGGCCGCGTGGAAGACGCGTGCTGGATGCTGGACCAGTTCGGCCCCACCAACGATGTGCTGGAGGTGGACCACCTGGAGGCAGACGCGCTGGTGTTTGCGGGCAGCGTGCGCTGCCGGGGCCATGCCGACGTGGAGGGTGTGCTGCGCACCGGCCGCAGCCTGAGCGTGCTGGGCGGCCTGCGGGTGGGCGGTGCGCTGCGCGTGGGCGAAGACCTGCGCGTGGCGGGCGCGGTACGCTGCGAGGGCAGCGCGCGGCTGCACGGCGATGCGCGCGTGGGCTGGTCCCTCACGGTGGCGCAGCGGCTGCATTGCACAGGCAGCCTGCGTGTGGGCGGCGAGCTGGACTGCGCCGCCGCCGCCCACGTCGGTGGCCACTGCCGGGTGGCCCAGGATCTGCGGGTGGTGGGCGACCTGGGCTGCGACGGCGGCATCAAGGTGGGCGGGCATCTGCAAGCCGATGCCGCCGTGCAGGCCGCCCGGGGCGTGTGGGCCATGGGCGATGTGGACTGCAAGGGCCACCTGCAGGTGGGCTGGGGTGTGCGGGCCGGTGGTCACATCCACACCGGCGGGGCCATCCGTGCGGGCGAGAGCCTCTGGGCAGGTGAAACGATTGCCGCAGGCGACGCCTATGGCGTGTATGCGGGCCTGGACGTGCCCTTGCCAGACTGGCCCCACAGCGCCCAGGTGTGCGCCCGCGAACAACCAGCACGCCTGCTGAGCGGCTGCTGGACCGGGGGCACGGGGAGCACGCCATGATGGCCAGCGCCCTTTGCCTGCACCTGCCTGGCCATGCCACCACCACCGGAACCACCAAGCCATCGACCAGCCCCGGCCTGCTGGGCCGCTGGGCCCAGTGGCTGACCGAACTGCGCATCGACGTGGACCTGTCGGGCCGCGACATCCAGCGCGAGTTCGATGCGCTGTACGACCGCATTCGCACCAACCACCGCACGCGCGATGCGATGCAGCCGCTGCCCCTGCATCTGCGCGGGCTGGTGTTCCGCCTGCGCGAGGCCGATGGCGAATATTTTGTGTACGCCATCGACCCGCTGCGCAACCGCATCGTGGCCTACACCGTATTCAACCGGCTGGTGGAGGTGGACCGACGTACCGACCGCCACCTGCGCGCACCCCACACCAAGGTAGCGCACGGCTACCGGCGCATGGGCATTGCCACCGCCATCTACCGCTGGTGGCTGGACTCTGGCCGCAGCCTCATGACCGGCGCACGCCAGTCTGCCGGCGCGCACGGCCTGTGGATGGCCCTAGCCCTCGACTATGAGCTGGCAGCGGTCTGCATCGACGCGCACAAGCGCGTGCAGCACTTGCCGCTGCCACCGCCGCCGGGATTTTTCGACGCGCTGGACACGCGGCTGGTGCTGGTGGGGCGCGATTGCCATTTGGCTGAATTCACGCTGCCTGCCGCCTGTGGCGGCCACTGACCGGATGCGCCCAGCCGTGCGGTGCGGCTCAGCCCAGCACCTCGCGCAGGGCGGCCTCGTAGAGGCTGGTGAGCTTGTCCATCACGCCCAGCAGGCGTTCGCTGGTGGTCGCCACGGCACTGAGCCCTGCGTCATCGGCCGGGCGGCGCAGGGCCGAGTCGAAGAACAGCCACTGCGAGTCGGCCAGCTCCAGCTCGCTGCGGATGGCGGGCGTGGACACCGGCGCTGTTTTCAGCGTCTGCAGCGCCTGCCGGAAGTCGGCCGCATCGGCCACCAGCTGGGCCTGCACCACCTTCGACTCCACCTTGGCCGCATTCAGAAAATAGTTCTTGGCCAGGCGCTGCGACAGCATGCGCTGGCGGCCCGCCAGGTGGACAAGGCGGGCGCTGGGGGCCTGTGCCATCTTCTCGATGGACTCGGTCACGGTCTGCGCGACCAGCAGCGTGCGATCTGCCTGCTCGGACGCCGCAACGACCAGTGCGGTCTGGGTGGCCGGCGCTGCCGTCAACTGGTTGAGCAGGGCAAACTGCTTTTGCACATCGGCCAGTTGGCGCCCCACATCGGCAGGCCATTGCCCTGACTGCATGCCCCGGGCCAGCTCGTTGCTGCCGGACTGCACCATCTTGCGTGCCAGCCCCATCACGTCCACCGCAGCGCCCGGCAGCACCTGCAGGTACTGCTGGCAATAGGCCTTGGCCATGCGTTGCGACAGTGCACGGAACCAGCCCGCATAGTTGATGGCCCCCGACAATCCCATCTGTGCCTGGGCCCCATTGGCCCAGGTGGGCAGCAGGATGCCCGCCGCCACCCATTGCACCGCCACACGGCGCTGGCATGGCATGGCGTCGGCGGAGAACCTGTTCAATAGCTCGGGAACTGGCATGAGAACCCCCTGAAATCGGATGCCCGTATTGTTGCAACGCAGCATTTCGACGCCCTGCGCCAGATCAAACATCTCCATCCGCGGGTCCCACACCTGCGAAGACACAGAACCCATCTTCAGGGTCATTGGCGGGCGGGCCCACTGATGCGCACCAAACCTGACACACTGCGCCGTTCAGGAGACATACATGTTGATACAACTGACCTATGCCAGCCGCACCTCCCGTGTGCTCGGCCCTGCGGACATCAAGGACATCTTGGGCGCGTCGCAGCGCAACAATGCCCGCGCGGGCATCACTGGTGCGCTGTGCCTGAACAACGGCATCTTCCTGCAGCAGCTCGAAGGCGACCGTGCTGCGGTCAACGCGCTGTACCACCGCCTGCTCAAGGACACGCGCCACAAAGACACGGCCGTGCTGGACTTTGGCGAGATCCCGCACCGCCGGTTTACCAGCTGGTCCATGGGGCTTCTGGGCTCGTTGGACGCCAACCGGCAGCTGTTCCTCAAATACTCCAGCACCCCCGATTTCGACCCGTTCAGCATGAACACCTTGACGCTGCGCAGCTTCTTTGACGAGATCCTGCAGAACGTGCGCTGGCTGGAGTGAGAAAATGCGCGGCATGTGCCCTCCCGTCCTGCTGAACGAGCCCACCCATGTCTGAACGCGTGATTCCGCTGGTCGATGAGCGCCTGGCCGCGCTGGCAGCCACGGTGCCAGCGCGGCTGGTGAGCCCCACGGGCCAACTCACCGACACGCGGGGCCGCCCGCTGCGCGACCTGCGCATCAGCGTGACGGACCGCTGCAACTTCCGCTGCAACTACTGCATGCCCAAGGAAGTGTTCGACAAGGACTACCCCTACCTGCCGCACGGGGCGCTCCTCAGCTTTGAGGAAATCACGCGGCTGGCGCGGCTGTTTCTGGCGCACGGCGTGCGCAAGATCCGCCTGACGGGCGGCGAGCCCCTGCTGCGCAAGAACCTCGAAGACCTGGTGGCGCAACTGGCCCAGTTGCGCACCGTGGATGGCGTGGCGCCCGACCTCACGCTCACCACCAACGGATCACTGCTCGCACGCAAGGCCCAGGCCCTGAGGGACGCGGGCCTGAACCGCGTGACGGTGAGCCTGGACGGCCTGGACGACACGATCTTTCGCCACATGAACGATGTGGACTTTCCGGTGGCCGATGTGCTGGCCGGCATCGACGCCGCGCATGCGGCGGGCCTGTCGCACATCAAGGTCAACATGGTGGTCAAGCGCGGCACCAACGACCACGAGATCTTGCCCATGGCGCGGCACTTTCGGGGCACCGGCACCACGCTGCGCTTCATCGAATACATGGACGTGGGCGCCACCAACGGCTGGCGCATGGACGAGGTGCTGCCCTCTGCCGAACTCATCGAACGCCTGCGCGCAGAACTGCCGCTGGTGCAGCTGGACCCGAGCAGTCCCGGCGAAACCGCCGAGCGCTGGGGCTATGCCGATGCCCAGGGCCGGCACGACCCCGCACTGGGCGAGGTCGGCGTGATCAGCAGCGTGACCCAGGCCTTCTGCCACGACTGCAACCGCGCACGCCTGTCCACCGAAGGCAAGCTCTACCTGTGCCTGTTTGCCAGCCAGGGCTACGACCTGCGCAGCCTGCTGCGCGGGGGCGCGAGCGATGCAGAGATTGCCTCGGCCATCGCCCCCATCTGGCAGCAGCGCAACGACCGCTACTCCGAGCTGCGCAGCAGCTTGCCCGCCGACACCGGCCAGGGTGCTCGCCGCGTTGAGATGAGCTACATCGGGGGCTAGTGTGCTGTCCCGCAAATAACTGCACATGAAATCGCGTCCTCACCCCCAAGGCTGCGTTGCAAATCCTCGCGATAGCTACGGCTATCACTGCGGTTTGCGCCTTGCCCTGGGCGCGATGCCATCGATTTCATTTCGTGCAGCTATTTGGCGTTGCGCTCATGCACAGCGCCGGCTATCCAGCACACGACCCATTGCCCACAGGATTTCAATTGATCAATCAGCAAGACATTACCGGCCTGGTCCTCGCAGGGGGCCGCGGCTCCCGCATGGGCGGGGTGGACAAAGGCCTGCAGAACTTTCGCGGCCTGCCGCTGGCCTTGCACACGCTGATGCGGCTACAGATGCAGACCGGTGCCACCATGGTCAATGCCAACCGCAATCTGGCGGCCTACGAGGCCTTTGGCACGCCGGTGTGGCCGGACGTGCTGAGCGACTACGCCGGGCCCCTGGCAGGCTTTCTGACCGGGCTGGAGCGCTGCGAAACCCCCTGGCTGCTCACGGTGCCCTGCGACACGCCGCTGTTTCCGCTGGACCTCGCCCAGCGCCTGGCGGCAGCGGCAGACGCCGAGGGCGCCGACATTGCCATGGCCGCAGCCCCGGAAGACGACGGCAAGGGCCAGATCACCGTGCGCCCGCAGCCGGTGTTCTGCCTGCTGCGCGTGGACCTGCTGGAAAGCCTGGTCGCCTTCACCCAGGCCGGTGGCCGCAAGATCGACGCGTGGACCGGCCAGCACCGCTGCGCCATCGTGCCGTTCGACCAGCCGGGCGACGACCCCCAGGCCTTTTTCAACGCCAACACGCTTGCCGAGCTGCACGCGCTGGAAAACAGCAGCGCGCCCCAGGCCTGACCCGCGCGCCAACCCCATGAACAGTCGCCCCCCGGTGGACGCTGCCGCGGTGCAGATCCGCCCCCTGGTCGCCGCAGACGCATTGGCCTACAAGGCTTTGCGGGACGAGGCACTGCGCACAGCGCCGGACGCCTTCACCTCGGACTACGAATCTTCCGTGGGCCGCGATGCCAGCGAGTACGTGGCGCGTTTCGGCGCGCTGGAGTCCGGCCAGTTTTTCCTGGGCGCCTTCGACACGGCGGGCCAGCTGCTCGGCTGCCTGGGCTGCGAGCGCGAGCAACGCACCAAACAGCGCCACTGCGCGGTGGTAGTGGGCATGATGGTGTCGCCCGCTGCGCAGCGCCGGGGCGTTGGCCGGCAGCTCGTGGATGCCTGCGTGCAGGCCGCCAGCCAAGTGCCGGGGCTGACCCAACTGGTGCTCACCGTCACCGCGTCCAACCAGCACGTGGTGCGCCTGTACGAGCAGGCCGGGTTCCGCCCCTGGGGCCTGCTGCCCAACGCCATCGTGGTGGATGGCGTGGGCTACGACAAGCTGCACATGGTGCGGCTGCTCTCCCACTGACTTCAAGCGAATCCCACCCATGAAAACCATTGCCCAGATTGCCGCCGAGCTGCAAGGCTACGACCCGCAGGCCCTGAGCGCCGCCGACGTGAACCAGTTTCTGGACCGGCTGGTTGAGCCCGTCACCGCCACCGAAGTGCTGCCGCTGTTCAGCGCGCTGGGCCGCGTGTTGGCGCAGGATGTGATCTCGCCCGTCAGTGTGCCGCCCCACGACAACTCGGCCATGGACGGCTACGCTTTTGCGGGCGCGCAACTGGTGGCTGGGCAGCCGCTCACCCTGCGCGTGGTGGGCACCGCCCTGGCGGGCAAGGCCTGGGCAGGCACGGTGGCTGCAGGCGAATGCGTGAAGATCATGACCGGCGCCATCATGCCCGCCGGGCTGGACACCGTGGTGCCGCAGGAGTTCACCACCACCGCTGCCGACGGCCACTTAACCATCGCAGCCGATGTGCTGCGCGCCGGAGACAACCGCCGCTTCAAGGGCGAAGACATCATGGAAGGCCGCGTGGCCCTGGCCCGTGGCGAGCTGCTGACGCCCGCCGCCCTGGGCCTGGTGGCCAGCCTGGGCCTGCCCACCGTCACGGTGTTCCGCCGACTGCGGGTGGCGTACTTCTCCACCGGCGATGAGATCTTGAGCCTGGGCGAGGCTCCCCGCGAAGGCGCCGTGTACGACAGCAACCGCTACACCGTGTTCGGCCTGCTCACGCGCATGGGGGTGGAGGTGATTGACCTGGGCGTGGTGCGCGACGAGCCTGCACTGCTCGAAGCTGCCTTTCGCCAGGCGGCCCAGCTGGCCGACGCCATCATCACCAGCGGCGGCGTGAGTGTGGGCGAGGCCGACCACACCCGCACCATGATGAAAAAGCTGGGCGACGTGGCATTCTGGCGCATCGCCATGCGCCCCGGCCGCCCCATGGCCGTGGGGCGCATCGGCAACGCAGAAAATCAAGCCGTTTCGGCCTCAAGCGCTAGTGCATCAAGCGCTGACAGCTATCAAAATGATATCAATACTGATATCAATACAGCCCCCGGTGGCGCAGTGCTCTTCGGGCTGCCCGGCAACCCCGTGGCGGTGATGGTGACCTTTCTCGCCTTTGTGCGCCCCGCCCTGCTGCGCATGATGGGCAGCACCCGCGCGGCGCCCCCGCTGCTGCGCGCCATCAGCACCGAGCCCATGCGCAAGAAGCCCGGCCGCACCGAATACCAGCGTGGCCTGGTCACCACCGCCGCCGACGGCACGCTGCAGGTACGCACCACCGGCAACCAGGGCTCGGGCGTGCTCAGCTCCATGGTGCAGGCCAATGGGCTCATCGTGTTGCACCACGGGCAGGGCAATGTGGCGGTAGGCGACGCCGTGGATGTGATGGTGTTTGAGGGCGTGATCTGACACGGCAATGCGCCGCCAGCCAGTGCATGCCATCGGCCGCCAAGGTAACCTGAAACCAGCCTCTCGCCCTGTTCACAAACCGCGAATCACGCCATGCCCTACGCCGCCCAACACCTTGCACAACCCCCATCCCGAGACGATGTGGACCGCCTGCCCGGCGCCACGGTGGTCGAGTTCGGTACCCCCTGGTGCGGCCACTGCCAGCGCGCCCAGCCACTGATCGAAACCGCCCTGAGGGACCGCGCGGACATTGCCCACGTCAAGGTGGAAGACGGCCCTGGCCAGCGCCTGGGCCGCACGTTCGGCGTGAAGCTGTGGCCGACACTGGTCTTTATGAAAGACGGCAAGGAAGTGGCGCGCCTGGTGCGCCCGCAGAGCGGCCAGGAATTGCAGGACGCGGTGCAGGCGGTGCTGGCCTAAGCCACCCGCGCTGCAACCCGCTGGACCCAGACCGTCCTCACGCTGGCACTGCACAACAGAAAGCAGAAAGAGCCCTGCCGGGCCCTTTCTTGTCTTGCTTTGCTTTTGCTGTTTTGGCAGCTCGCTTTGCACTCCCACTGAAGGCTACTTGGCCACATAGTCGTGCGGGTGCAGCGGGTGGGTCGACTGATCCACAGCCACGGCTGTGTTGGCCCCCGG
This sequence comes from Acidovorax sp. Root402, assembly GCF_001425125.1. Taxonomy (NCBI): domain Bacteria; kingdom Pseudomonadati; phylum Pseudomonadota; class Betaproteobacteria; order Burkholderiales; family Comamonadaceae; genus Acidovorax; species Acidovorax sp. Root402. The sequence continues at coordinate 133,739 of NZ_LMDQ01000018.1, read as the reverse complement.
CACCGCCTTGCGGGCAAACAGCGTGTACATGGTGGGCACCACAAAAATGGTGAGCAGCGTGCCCAGCGACATGCCACCCACAATCACCCAGCCGATCTGGGTGCGCGTTTCGGCGCCAGCGCCCGTGGCCAAAGCCAGGGGAATGGCGCCCAGCACCATGGCCCCCGTGGTCATCAGGATGGGGCGCAGTCGCTGGGCCGAGGCCTTGACCAGCGCGTCCACCATCTCCATGCCCTCTTCGCGCAGCTGGTTGGTGAACTCCACGATCAGGATGCCGTGTTTGGTGATCAGCCCCACGAGCGTGATCAGCCCGATCTGCGAATACACGTTGAGCGAGCCGCCGCTCCATTTGAGCGCCAGCAGCGCGCCGATCATCGACAGCGGCACCGACACCATGATGACCAGCGGATCGATGAAGCTTTCGAACTGCGCCGCCAGCACCAGGAAGATGAACACCAGCGCCAGCACAAACACCACGCCCAGCGCGCCTTGCGAGTTCTTGAATTCCCGCGAGGTGTCGTTCAGGTCGGTGGTGTAGCCGGGCTTGAGCACCTTGGCCGCCGTCTCGTTCATGAAGGTGATGGCCTGGCCCAGTGAGTAGTCGGACGACAGGTTGGCCGTGATGGTGGCCGAGCGGCGCTGACCAAAGTGGTTCAGCTCGCGCGGGCTCACGCTTTCGCGCACGTTGACCAGGCTGGTCAGCGGGATCATCGCGTCGTTGCGGCCGCGCACATAGATGGTGTCGATGTTCTCGGGCGTGGTGCGGCCCCGCGCCTCGGTCTGCACGATCACGTCGTACTGCTCGGCATCGCGTTTGTAACGTGTGACGGTGCGACCGCCCAGCATGGTCTCGATGGCCTTGGCCACCACTTCCACGCTCACCCCCAGGTCGGCGGCACGTTCACGGTTGACCTCGATCCGCAGCTCGGGCTTGTTCAGGCGCAGGTCCACGTCGGGGGACACGATGCCGGGGTTCTGCGCAATCTCGGCCATGAACGCGGCCACCACCTTGCTCAGGTTCTCGTAGCTGTCCGAGGTCTGGATCACGTAGGTGAGGGGCCGCGAGCGAAAGCCCTGACCCAGCGATGGCGGCGTGATCAGGAAGGCATTCACACCGGGCAGGCCCGCCACCTTGGGCTGGAGCTCCTTGGCCAGGGCCAGCGTGGTGCGGTCGCGCTTTTCCCAGTCCACGGTGCGGTAGATGACGCTGCCTTGCGCCACCGTGGGGTTGCCAATGTTGGCAAACACGCGGTCGAATTCGGGGTAGGTGTTGCCGATCTTTTCCAGCTCCAGCGCATACCGGTTGGTGTAGTCCAGCGTGGCGCCGTCGGGCGCGGTCACACTGGCCAAAATGGTGCCCCGGTCTTCCAGCGGCGACAGCTCCTGCCGCATGCTGGGGAACACCAGCACCAGCGCCATGCCGCTCAGGGCCATAACGCCCAGCACGATCCAGCGGGCCTGGAACAGCGCACCCCGCACGCCACTGCGCCCCGCGCCCGCACCACCCCAGCGGGCCGTGACGATCCAGCGCAGCAGGCGGCCATAGGCGTCCGACAGGGCCGTGAGCCAACGCTCCATGGAGCGGTCAAACCAATTGGGATTCGGGTTGTGCTTGAGCAGCAGCGAGCACATCATGGGCGAGAGCGTCAACGCCACAAAGCCCGACACCACCACGGCTCCGGCCAGCGCCAGCGCAAACTCCACGAACAAGCGCCCCGTGCGGCCGGGTGTGAATGCGAGTGGCGCATACACCGCCACCAGCGTGAGCGTCATGGCCACGATGGCAAAGCCGATTTCGCGTGCGCCCTTGATGGCTGCAGAAAACGGGTCGAGCCCCTCTTCGATGTGGCGGTAGATGTTCTCCAGCATCACGATGGCGTCGTCCACCACCAGGCCAATGGCCAGCACCAGCGCCAGCAGCGTGAGCGTGTTGATCGAAAAGCCCGCCAGCGACATCAGCGCAAAACTGCCTACCAAGCTGACCGGGATGGTGATGATGGGGATGATGGACGCACGGAACGTGCGCAAGAACACAAAGATCACCAGGGCGACCAGCACCACGGCCTCGATGATGGTGGAGTACACGCTCTTGATGGAGCGGTCGATGAACAGCGAGTTGTCGTTGGCAATGTCGATGCCGATGTCTGGCGGCAGGTCGGCCTTGAGCAAGGGAATCATGGCGCGCACGCCTTTGGACAGCTCCAGCGGGTTGGCCGTGGCCTGGCGGATCACGCCCACCGAGATCGCATCGCGGCCATTGAGCCGCACGCGGCTGCGGTCGCTGGCAGGGCCTTCTTCGACCCGGGCCACATCACGCACGCGCACTGAAAACCCATTGACCGTGCGGATCACGATGTCGGAAAACTGTGCTGGGGTTTTCAGGTCGGTCTGGGACGTCACGCTGAACTCGCGCTGCTGCGATTCAATGCGGCCTGCTGGCAGTTCCAGGTTGTTGCGGCGGATGGCATCTTCCACGTCCTGCGTGGTCAAGCGATAGCCGGCCATGCGCTCGGGGTCCAGCCAGACGCGCATGGCGTATTTGCGCTCGCCATAAATCGGCACATCCGCCACACCGGTCACCGTCTGCAACCGGGGCTTAACGATGCGGTTGATCAGGTCATTGATCTCCAGCGGGCTGCGTGTATCGCTGCTGAAGGCGAGCCACAGCACGGGCGACGCATCGGCCTCCACCTTGGCAATCACGGGCTCATCCACCGCGAGCGGCAGGCGGTTGCGCACACGGGCGGTGCGGTCGCGCACTTCAGCGGCAGCGTTGTCAGCGTCCTTCTCCAGGCGAAAGCGCACGCTGATCTGGCTTTGCTCGGCCCGGCTGATGGAGGTGATTACATCCACGGCGTCGATACCGGCGATGGAGTCTTCGAGCGGCTTGGTCACCTGCGATTCGATGACCTCGGCCGACGCGCCCGCATACCGCACGCTGACGGTGACCACGGGTTCGTCGATCTTGGGGTATTCGCGCACCGACAGGCGTGTGAAGCTCACCGCGCCAATCAACAGCACCAGCAGTGACAGCACGGTGGCAAACACCGGCCGGCGGATGGAGATTTCAGCGAGTTGCATGGCAGTCCAGAGGCATCAGAGGGTAAGGACGGCAGTCCGTCAGACGGGAGGGCGGCTGCCAGTGGGCGTGGACCGGCTGGAGGTTCCGGCCAGCTGGCAAGGGTTGGGGCCGGGCAGCGGATCGGGTTCGCTGCGAGCCGCCATCACGCGGCCCCCCGAGGGGGCGGCAGAAGGAGATGGAGATGCCGATGCCGCAGAGGTGCTCTGCGCAGGCGCATCAGCCACCGGCGATGCCTTTTGGTCCGCCCCAGTCGCAGCACCTGAAGCGCCCGGAGCCGGCCGCGTTGCCGCGGCCGCCGCACCACCGTTGCCCTGCTTGCCCAGCTCCACCACGCGCACCTCGGTGCCGTCCTTGCGGATGCGCTGCTGGCCCGCCGTGACCACCAGGTCTCCGGCGCTCAAGCCGTCCACCACCTCCACCCACCCAGGTGAACGGACGCCCAGTTTGACCGGCGTGCGGCGCGTCACCTTGCTGCTGGGCTCCTTGCCTTCTACCACCTTGAGCACATAGGGGCTGGTGCCGTCGGGCACGATGGCTTCCTCGGGCACCACAAGCGCGTCGCTGCGTTCGGAAAACACGGTCGTCACCCGCGCGAACATGCCGGGGCGCAGCTGCAGGCGGCGGTTGTCGATGCAGCCACGCACCGCGATGGCCCGCCCATCCGCATCGATCTGTGGGCTGATGGCCTGCACCACGGCGGCGTAACGCGCGCCCGGCAGTGCATCAAAGGTGACCTGCGCGGTCTGCCCCGGGCGCACCTTGCCCTGCAACCGCTCGGGCAGGCTGAAATCGACATACACCGCATCAAGGTCTTCGATGTTGACGATATCGGCCCCGTCCTTGAGGTAGTCGCCCACGTTCACGCCCCGAATGCCTGCGATACCATCGAACGGGGCCAGGATCTTCAGGCGCTGGGCCGTGGCCTGGGCCAAAGCCAGCTTGGCCTGGGCCACTTCCAGGTTGGCCGCACTCTCGTCCACCGAACGCTGGCTGATGAAGCCCTGGGCCACCAGCTCCTGATTGCGCTTGTGGTTGGCCCGCGCAATCGACAACTCGGCCTGGCTTTGCTGGATCTGCGCACGCGGCAATTGGTCATCCAGCTGCACCAGCACTTGCCCGCGCCGCACACGCTGGCCGTCACGGAAGTTGAGCTGGGTGATACGCCCGCCCACCTCGGGCCGCAGCATCACGCTCTGGCGCGACCGCAGGCTTCCCACGGCTTCGGCATCGTCGCGCAGCGCCATCTGCCGCACGGTCACCGTTTCCACGGCCACGGGGCGGCCAGCACCGGCGGGCGTAGCGCCACCAGCCGATGCGCCAGCGCCAGCGCCTGCACCGCCCGCCCCGGCCTCGGCACGCTGCTGCGGCTGCACGGGCTTCTGCAGCCACCAGGCAGCGCCCGATGCGGCAGCGATGCCGATGACAGCGAAAACGAGGTACTTGTACTTGCTCTTGGACGCCATGGGTCAATCAATCCAGTGAGGTGGGATGCGCAGTCACACAATGTAACAGTGGGTGTGTGCAGTCGCAGCCACCCGCAGCAATATCCCGGAGCATTCGCCGCTGGTGCGTGAAGGCCGTACTGGCCGCATCGGACGCGGGCACAAAAAAAGCCTCCGAAGAGGCTTGCATGCGGTGAGCAGCTGGCAATGGATCTACCTGCGGCCCAGAGCCTGGTCCACGCCCCGGTTGGCCAGCGCGTCGGCCCGCTCATTGCCCGGGTCGCCCGAATGCCCTTTCACCCAGCGCCATTCGATGCGGTGCCCGCCGGTGCTGACCAGCGCATCCAGCCGCTGCCACAGCTCCACGTTCTTGACCGGCTGCTTGGAGGCCGTGCGCCAGCCCTTGGCCTTCCAGCCATGGATCCACTCGGTAATGCCCTTGCGCACGTACTCGCTGTCCAGGTACAGCGTCACGGCACAGGGTCGCTTGAGGGCCGACAGCGCCTCGATCACCGCCATCAGCTCCATGCGGTTGTTGGTGGTACCCAGTTCGCCGCCAAACAGCTCTTTTTCGGTCGCTCCGGAGCGCAGTAACACGCCCCACCCGCCGGGGCCCGGATTGCCCTTGCAGGCGCCATCGGTGTAAATCTCTACCTGGTTCAAACTCTGTTCCTGACAATGAGGTGGATGGTTGCCATGACGGGGCATGGAAGCCCAAGGCAACCGCGAAAGGCTGTGCTCAAGGCTTGTGCCGGGCTGCAGTGGGCGCAGTGCGCGAAGGATTCACCCCGCTTTGAGACACCCGGTTGGCGATGGGCACGGTGCCCGCAGCACGCTGGCGGTGGGTGCGCCAGGCGGGCTCCAGCAAACGCATGCCATGCACCCGTTTGACGGCCACCAGAAAATACGCGGCACCCAGAATGGGCCACCATTTCTCACCCAAAGGGTCCATCCAGCCAAAACGCTGCAGCCACTGCGCGCTGCGCACCGCTGGACGATAACAGCCAAATCGGGCAGATTCGACCTCGAAGTTCAAAAGCCGCAGCCAATCGCGCAGGCGGCGATAGCCGATGAACTCGCCCACGTCGGGCAGATACAGCGTGCCCCGCCCCAGGCGCTGGTACAGCCGCGCGCGCCGCTGCCGCAGGCCCCACAGGCTGGTGGGGTTCAGGCCGCTGATGACCACACGCCCTTCAGGGACCAGCACCCGCTCCACCTCGCGCAGCGCGGCATGGGGGTCGATGCTCAACTCCAGCGTGTGGGGCAACACCAGCAGGTCCAGGCTCGCTGCGGGGAAGGGCAAGGCCACAGGCTCGGTGAGCAGGTCCACCGCGCGGCGCTGCAGCGGCCCATCGTCATCACCGGTCTCCACAAAGGCGATGGAGCCCTCCACGGCCTCCTGCCCCATCGCCAGCCACTGGTGGGGCATGCGGTTGGCGCGCAGGCCGTCCAGCAGCGGCATGCCGAGCTGGAGACTGTGATAGCCAAAAATATCGGCCACCGCCTCGTCAAAGCGTGCCTGCTCCCATGCGAGCAGGTAGCGGCCAGGGGGGGAGTCGAACCAGTGGTGCAAACCTATAATTTGATCGCTCATGAACTTGCTACCGCTGCCCGCCTTTACCGACAACTACATCTGGATGCTGCACGACGGCCGCCAGGCCATCGTTGTGGACCCGGGAGAAGCCGCGCCGGTGGAGCAGGCCTTGCACCGCTGGGGCCTGTCATTGCAAGCCATTCTAGTCACGCACCACCATGCCGATCATGTCGGCGGAGTCGATGCCCTGCGCCAAGCCACCGGTGCACGGGTGTATGGCCCAGCGCGGGAGCGCATGCCCGAGCCGCTGGAGCGGCTGGCGCAAGGCGATACCGTCAACGCGCTGGGGTTTCAGTTCCAGGTCATCGACGTGCCAGGGCACACGGCGGGCCACATTGCCTACTACTGTCGCGAGATGGACGGAGCGCCCCTGCTTTTTTGTGGTGATACGCTGTTCTCAGGCGGTTGTGGCCGGCTGTTTGAAGGCACACCTGCGCAAATGCTCGACTCGCTGGACCGGCTGGCGGCACTGCCTGGCAACACCCGGGTGTGTTGCACCCACGAGTACACACTGTCTAACCTGAAGTTTGCGCGGGCCGTGGAACCTGGCAACGCCGCCCTGCTCCACTACAGCAGCCAATGCGAAGCCCTGCGGGAGCAGAACCAGCCCACACTGCCTTCGCACATGGCGCTGGAGCGAGACATCAACCCCTTTCTGCGCGTGCGGCAGGGCCCGGTGGCGCAAGCCGCCCAGGGCTACGACGCGCAGGTGCCCCTTGACGACGCCGTAGCGGTGCTGGCCGCGCTGCGTCAATGGAAAAACGAGTTCCGATGAAAATTTTGCACATTGCCTGCCTGGCCGGCCTTTTGTGGCTGACAGGCTGCGCCACTACGGGCTCGACGCCCGACCAGGCGTCCGCCAGCGGAAACACCACCAACACCAAGGGCCCCGCGTCGCCCCACACCCCTGTCATCCCCAACGGCCCGCTCAAACCCATCACTGCCGCGCAAGCCACGAGTGGCGAGGTGGCATCGCTCTCGGCCCCCGCCGACTTGTGGGACCGGATCCGGCGTGGCTTTGCTATGCCCGACCTGCAGCATGAGCTGGTACAGGACCGCGAGCAGTGGTATGCCACGCGCCCCGACTACATGCAGCGCATGACGGAGCGTTCCAGCAAGTACCTGTTCCATATTGTTGAAGAGCTGGAACGCCGGGGGATGCCGACCGAACTGGCGCTGCTGCCCTACATTGAAAGCGCGTTCAACCCCCAAGCGGTATCGAGCGCCAAGGCCGCAGGCATGTGGCAGTTCATGCCCGCTACGGGCAATTATTTCGACCTCAAGCAGAACGCCTTCCGCGACGACCGCCGCGACGTGCTCGCCTCCACCCGGGCGGCACTCGACTACCTGCAAAAACTCTACGGCATGTTTGGCGACTGGCACCTTGCCCTGGCCGCCTACAACTGGGGTGAAGGCAGCGTGAGCCGGGCCATTGCACGCAACCAGAAGCTGGGCCTGGGCACCACTTACACCGACCTGAACATGCCCGCGGAAACCCGCATGTATGTGCCCAAGCTGCAGGCGGTCAAGAACATCGTGGCCAACCCCGATGCCTTCCGCACAGAGTTGCCACTGATCGAGAACCACCCCTACTTCCAGACCGTGGACATCACGCACGACATCGATGTGTCGCTGGTGGCCACACTGGCGGGTATTCGCGAGGAAGACTTCCGTGCCCTCAACCCGTCGTACAAGCGACCCGTGATCCTCGCCGCCGGGACGCCACAAATCCTGCTGCCCTGGGACAACGCCAAGGTCTTCCAGCGCAACCTGGAGGCCAAGCGTGAAGGCCAGTACGCGAGCTGGACCGTGTGGTCTGTGCCCACCACCATGACGGTGGCCGAGGCGGCACAACGTGCCGGCATGAGCGAGGCGGATCTGCGCAGCATGAACAACATCCCGCCGCGCATGCTCATCAAAGCAGGCTCGGCGCTGATGGTGCCCCGCTCCACCACCACCCGGCAAGACGTGTCGTCCCACTTGGCCGACAACGGCCAACTGAGCCTTACCCCCGAGATCGTCACCCGCCGCACCACAGTGCGGGCCGGCAAGGGCGACACGGTGGCCAGCATTGCGCGGCGCTACAAGTTGGCAGCAGCCAACGTGGCGGACTGGAACGATGTGCGGGCGAATGCCGCATTCAAGGTGGGCCAGCAGATTGTGGTGTACCTGCCGGTGCGCCAGAGTCAGGCGCGCAGCAGCGGCGGCAGCGCTCGCGCATCGGCCGCCACCGCGGGCAAACGCCAGGCTCCAGCGCCTGCGCGGCGTGGCGGATCCCCCTCCAAGGTCAAGCGCCGCTGAGACGCAGGCGCCTCAGCAAAGCCACCTGGGCCCGGCGAAGCCCGGCATTGCTTGGCTGGTCGCTGGGCCCATGCATCAGAACCGGAGCGTGTGCATGCCCAGCAGCCCCAGGATTCCCATGATGATGAGATAAAGCGCCACGATGGTGCTGAGCAAACGCGGCATGACCAGAATGAGGATGCCTGCGATCAGGGAGACGAGCGGGCCGATGCTGAGGCTCAGCGACATGGTGGATAGTCCTTGAAAAATGGCACGGGAATGGCGCAGCACAAATGCTGCGTGCGTAGCCTGCGCAATGCGTATCGCACGGTGTGATTGCGGTGCAGTGGCAGGTGGGCAGGCGGCTGACACTGTAGTCGATGCCAGGGCCCTCAGAGCCTGTTGACGGTCTCGCAGGGGAGGTAAGCAGGCCCTTGGGGTCTCCCGCCGCAGCGGCTTGTCAGACGCTGTACTTTTGGCGGGCTTTGCGCACCAGATCGTTGCTGGACGTACGCGCCAGTTCGACTTTGGCCTCGGCCAGTTCGGGCAGCACGCGCGACAACACGCGCAGTGCGGTAGCCGGACCTTCGTCCGGCATCAGTCCGTTGGTGGAGTAGGTCTCGCGCACCCGGCTGAACGCCGCCAGATAGAGCCCCCGATCGCCCATCAGGTAGGCCGGAGGCACCGCCTTCACCAGGTCTGCCGGTGCTGCCGTCTGCAGCCACTTGAGCGCATGCACAACGCCATTGACCAATGCCTGGGCCTGGGCAGGCTGCTTCTGGATGAAGGCCTGCGGGGCATACAGGCAACTGGCGGGCATGGTGCCACTGAACATGTCCTGCGCTGCCTTGAGAGAGCGCAGATCGCCCACGATGCGGGTGTCCGCCTTCTGCTCCAGCAAGGTCATGATGGGATCGGCATGGCACAGTGCATGCACCTGGCCGGAACGCAGCGCGTTCATGGCATTGGTGCCCGAGCCCACCCCCACAAAACCCACATCGCGCAACGGCACGCCCGCACGCATCAGCATCAGGCTGGCCGCCAGATGGGTGGATGAGCCCACCGACGACACTCCCACCTTGCGCCCCGCCAGGTCGCCCAGGTCCTTGTACGCAGGCACCGACCGCAGTGACACACCCATAGCCAGCTGCGGGGCCCGCCCCTGCAGCACCAGCGCGCGGTACGCATGACCTCGCGCCTGCGCACGCAACACGTGCTCGAAGGCACCGGAACAGACATCTGCCGCACCGTCCTGTACCGCCTGCCAAGCATGCGCTCCCGCCGAATAGTCCCGCACCACCACGTCCAGGCCTTCGAGGCGGAAGTACCCCAGCGCATCGGCCAGCGCCAGCGGCAGGTGGTACAGAACGCCCTGCCCTCCGACCGCCACGGTCACTCGCCCGAGAGCAGCACCATCGGTCTGCGCACGCACCCGGACGGCAGGCGCCCACACCGCAGCCGCCGACAAGGCAGATACGGCGCCAAAGGCGCGGCGGGTGAGTGGAGGCAGAGACATGGAATCAGGCAAAAAGACAATGCTGCATTGCAACAATCGTGCCGCAGCACAGGCGAAACCGCATCAGGGTGAATCCCTGCGGGTTACTACGTACCGCGATAGACAGCCTTCAACCGCAGCACACCGCAAGACGGGTGGCGCGCCCCCGGGGCGCTCAACGGTAACCGATGAACAGGATGGCAATATTGACCAGAAAACCACCGGCCCAGACTGCGCTGCGGGCCATCGGCATGTCGGCCACGTACATCATCACGTAGAAGATGCGCAGGAAGACATACAACATCGCCAGCAGGTCCAGCAACGTCTGCCCCGCGCCCAGCAGGTGCGCAATGATGACCGCGCCGATGAAAAACGGCAGCGCTTCAAAGCTGTTGGCCTGCGCTGCGTTGGCGCGTCCGCGCCAGTCAGTCTGCCGCGAGAGCCAGCCGCGCGGATCGTGGTTGTCAAAACCGCCTTCTTTGCGGGACTTGCCAAAGTTGCCACTTTTGGCCAACCAGGCACAAGCGATGGGCAGCAGTGCTGCGAACAGCACGCACCAATAGGCCACGGTGAACCGCGCGACGTGCAAGGTGGTATTCATTTTCGAGGCTTTTGAGGGCAACAGCGCAGCAAATACAAGCGCTGGTAGCTATTAAATTGAGAGTATTTTAGCCGCAGACATTGTCGGGGCGACGGGCTGGCAGGCGCCTTGGCGTCACCGGCGATCCACCAGCGCATGCGCGATCGTTCCAAGGTCAACGTACTCCAGCTCACTGCCGACGGGCACGCCGCGCGCGAGCCGCGTGACATGCAACCCACGGCTCTTCAGCGCTTCGCTGATCACATGCGCAGTCGCTTCCCCCTCGGCATTGAAGTTGGTGGCCAGGATCACCTCCTGAACGGTGCCATCCGTGGCGCGCTCCATGAGCTTGTGCAGGCCGATCTCCTTGGGACCGACACCATCGAGCGGGCTGAGCCGCCCCATCAACACGAAATACAACCCCTTGAAGGCCCCCGTGCGCTCCAGTGCAGACTGGTCAGCGGGCGTTTCGACCACGCACAGCCGCGTAGCATCGCGGTCAGGGTCCAGGCAGGTGCTGCACACCTCCGCCTCGGTGAACGTATGACAACGTGCACAGTGGTGCACCGTGCCCACCGCTTCCGAGAGTGCCCGCGACAGGGCCAGCGCCCCTTCGCGATCATGCTGCAACAGATGAAACGCCATGCGCTGCGCAGACTTCACCCCCACCCCCGGCAACCGGCGCAGCGCCTGGATCAGAACGTCGAGGGAGTTGGTGGTGGACATGGAAAGGCTGGAGATAAGGCGCGTAAGGTCGTACGAAGCAGTGGAGCGAGGCTCAACAGGCCAAGCCCAAACGGATGTGGGAAAACAACGGGAATTTACCCCTGCCTTTACACCCACCCTCAAGGGCGTAGCGAGCGGGATCAGCTGCTAGGCGGACGGAGCACAGCCACCGGAAAGTACTTGAAGTACTTGAGGATGGCGAGCACCGCCCAACGACGCAGATGGCCCGCTCGGTAGCCAACCCTCAGAAAGGGAATTTCATGCCGCCGGGGAGGCCAGGCATACCTTGCGTCAGCTTGCCCATCTTCTCCGAAGATGTCTCCTCCGCCTTGCGCACCGCCGCATTGAACGCAGCCGCCACCAGGTCTTCCAGCATGTCCTTGTCTTCGGCCAGCAGGCTCGGGTCGATGGTGATGCGCTTGACGTCGTGCTTGCAGGTCATGACCACCTTCACCAGACCCGCGCCCGACTCACCCTCCACCTCGATAAAAGCCAGTTCGTCCTGGGCCTTCTTGAGGTTGTCCTGCATCGCCTGGGCTTGCTTCATGAGGCCGGCGAGTTGTCCTTTGTTGAACATGGTGTGGTTTCCTTTGCTTTCTTTCTGGTTGATCGATTCCCACGTGGGGACTGAAATTCAGTATCCGAAATTCACGGTATTGTGCTTTGCACCGTTAGCGGCCATCGAAACTGCCGCTGCCCAGACCAGTGCTCCCGCGCAAGGGCCGCCCCGCTGCGCTGGGAGCGTTCCCCTCCCGCGAAGCGAGAGAGGGGGAAGGCGCCGAAGGCGACTCAGGGGGTGCTTCATCTCACGCGGGTTTGATGCTGCCCGGCACGATTCTCGCGCCGTAGTCACGCATCAGCGATTGCACGAAGGGATCGTTGTGCACGATTTCTTCCGCGCGGCGTTGGCGCTCGGCAGCGGCGGCGGCGTTGCGACGGGCGGGGCTGTCGATGACCACGCCCACTTCCACGCTGATCTGGGTCGCATGGCCCGCAGCTTCAAGGGCCGCACGCAGGCGCTCGCGCGCCGTGGGCTGGTTGAGCGATTCGCGCTCGACGCGCAACAGCCAGTGACCACCGTCGCGCGCCACAAGCTGCGACTGCAGGGCCAGTTCGCGCACCAGAGCCGTGATGGCCTCTGCTGCCACCAGTTGCTGCACCGTGGCATGCCAGACGTCCCCCTCTTCGGTGGGGGTGTAGCGGGCAGATACCGGGGTCGGTGCAGACAGTGGAAGCGGCTGCAACCGCTCGCCGGGCTCGGGGGACTCACGCACCGGGATTGCTACATATTCAGGAGCATTGTGTGCTTTGAATGATTGCGCTACACCGGGATTTTGCTCAAACCTCTCGGTGGTGCGTACCGGCAACGCCGTGGCAGCGGGCGCAGCCGCAGTGGTCACAGTACCTGGCTCATCAGAACCTGGCCATGGGGGTGGCTCAGAATCGTTGAACGACTCTGATGGATGGTCCGCGCCAGAAGGTGCGGTGCCTGCAGCCACTGCCGGAACGGGGGCCGGGACTGCAGGCGCGGGGGCCGCAGACGGGACTTGCTGGGCAGCACGCACCGGAGCTGCAGGCGCCGGCGGTACAGGCAGGGCCTGGGGGGGCTTCACCGCTGCCCCTCCCACAGGCCCTGGCGTGGCCACCACTGCAGCAGGGGCTGCTGCAGTTGATGCAACAGCGCCTGAGGGGGGCGTTTCAGCCCGCGTCAGAGTTTTTTTTTCAGCCGATTCGCCGGCGCCCCCTGCACCGCTGACGGGCTTGAAAGCCAGCAGACGCAGCAGCACCATGGTGAGTGCCGCGTACTCATCGGGCGCCAGGCCCAACTCGCCGCGCCCGTGCAGGCACAGGCTGTAGAGCAACTGCGTTTCATCCGCGGGCATCAGTGCAGACAGGCGGGCTGTTTCAGCAGCCTCGGGGTCGTCGGCATCCACGGCACCGGCCATCTGGGGCACGGCCTGGAACACGGCCATGCGCTGCAGTACGGCACTCATCTCTTCGAGCGTGGAGGCGGCAGACAGCCCGTTCATGCGCAGCGTGTCCGAGGTCTCCACCACGGTTTTCCCGTCACCCTGAGCGAGCGCTTCAATGAGCCGGAACACATAGGAGCGGTCCACCGCACCCAGCATCTGACGCACACCGGCTTCCTGCAGTTGGCCGCTACCGAAGGCAATGGCCTGGTCGGTCAGCGACAGTGCATCGCGCATGGAGCCCCGCGCAGCGCGTGAGAGCAAGCGTAGCGCCTGGGGCTCGGCAGGCACGTTCTCGGTCGCCAGCACCTGCGTGAGGTGCGAGAGGACAGTTTCAGGCGCCATGGGGCGCAGGTTGAACTGCAGGCAACGGCTCAGCACCGTGACCGGCACCTTCTGCGGGTCGGTCGTGGCCAGCACAAACTTGAGGTACTCAGGCGGCTCTTCCAGCGTCTTGAGCATGGCGTTGAACGCCGTGTTGGTCAGCATGTGCACTTCGTCGATCATGAAGACCTTGAAGCGCCCCTGCACCGGCTTGTAGACCGCCTGCTCCAGCAGGCTTTGCACTTCGTCCACGCCCCGATTGGAGGCCGCGTCCAGCTCGGTGTAGTCCACAAAGCGGCCGCTGTCGATGTCGGTGCAGGCCTGGCACACGCCGCAGGGCGTAGCGGTGATGCCGCCAGTGCCGTCCACCCCCTGGCAGTTGAGCGACTTGGCCAGGATGCGCGACACCGTGGTCTTGCCCACGCCGCGCGTACCGGTAAACAGGTAGGCGTGGTGCAGGCGCTGCTGGGTCAGCGCATTCGACAAGGCCTGGACCACATGTTCCTGCCCCACCATCTCGGTGAAATTGCGGGGACGGTACTTGCGGGCGAGCACGAGGTAGGACATGCGGTCGATTCTACGGGCTGGGCCATGCGCCCCTGGCGCCACCAGGGCAAACAAAACAGCCACTGAAAAATCAGGGCCTCCATCCGACGTACAATCAGCGGTGACGGGCCTCCTCGCATGGTGAAGCGGCCAACCGGGTCAGGTGGGGAACCAAGCAGCCCTAACTGTGGAGTCAGTGCCGGGGGTAAGGCTCGTCAACTTCTTCTTTCTCTTTGCGCGGTCGCGCAAAAACTTCCCTCTCTCCAGTATTTCCACAGCGCGCCGTGCGCTTCAGCGGCCGCTCAAGCCCCTGCGGACTGCCCTAGCCAGCGCAGCGCCCCCTCTCCCACCACACGGCCGCTGGCCATGCTGGCGGTCAGCAGATAGCCCCCGGTGGGCGCCTCCCAGTCCAGCATTTCTCCCGCGCAGAACACACCTGGTAACGCCGTCGCCATGAGGTGTGCGTCCATCGCTTCGAAGGCCACACCGCCCGCCGTGCTGATGGCCTCGTCCAGCGGGCGCGTGGCCACCACGGTGATGGGCAAGGCTTTGATGGCATGGGCCAGTGCCACGGGGTCGTTCATTCCGTCCTTGCCCAGGTGTTCGTACAGGATGCCCGCCTTGATGCCATCCAGGCCCAAGCGGCTCTTGAGGTGGCTGGAGAGCGACCGGGAACCGCGCGGGTGGCGCACTTCCACCAGCACGCGCTCAGGCGCATGGTCGGGCAGCAGGTCGAGGTGGAACGTGGCGTGGCCATGGACCTCCACCTCGTCGCGCAGGAGGTGCGAGGCGGCATAGACCAGGCTGCCCTCCATCCCTGTGGCCGTGACCACGAACTCGCCCCGGCGGCTGAAGCTGTGGCCCCGGCTGTCGGTAAAGCTGAGCGCCACGGTCTTGAAGGGCTGGCCCACAAACTTCTCGGCAAAATGCGGCGTCCAGCCCACGGTGGGCGCAGGCGTGCGGCCCAGCAGCTCCTGCAGAAAGGCGCGGCGCGTCTCGCCCGCAGGTGCGTCTGCACGCAGCACATCAAAGCCGCAGTTGGACGGGCGCAGCGGAGCCACAACCACGCCGCGCTGCGCCAGCAGCGGCACCCAGGCACCGTCAGACCCCAGGCGTGCCCAGCTGCCGCCGCCCAGCGCCAGCACCACCGCCTTGGCGGCCACCCGCACCTCGCCTGCCGGTGCGGCAAAGCGCAGCGCCCCCTCCTCGGCCCAGCCCAGCCAGCGGTGGCGCATGTGGAACAGAACCCCTTGCCCGCGCAGGCGCTGCAGCCAGGCGCGCAGCAACGGCGCGGCCTTCATGTCGGTGGGGAACACGCGGCCCGAGGTGCCCACAAAGGTCTCCACCCCCAGCCCCTGCGCCCAAGCGCGCAGCTCAGGGCCGCCAAAAGCCTGAATCAGAGGCTCAATCTGTGGTTCGCGCCCGGCATAGCGACTCACAAAAGGCGCGTGGGGCTCGGAATGCGTGAGGTTGAGGCCGCCCTTGCCCGCGAGCAGAAACTTGCGCCCCACCGAAGGCATGGCGTCAAACACGTGCACGACCACCCCCGCCTGGGCCAACACTTCTGCGGCCATGAGACCCGCCGGACCACCGCCGATGACGGCCACGTCGCACTGCAAAGCCTCCGCGGACTGGGCAAGTACAGGGGATGTATCGGAAGGAGGAAGGGGGTGGGACACGTAAGGGCCTTGCTGAATAAAGAAGCGCGTTGCGGGGGCGGCATGTCAGAACAGAGAGCCTTGCGGAGAATCCGCAGGGCCTGGCGCGGTGGGCGCGCGCTCTGGTTGTGCTGGAGCAACCGGCGCAATGGGGGCAACGGGCGGGCGAGTATGCCCCACCACAAGCGCCTGGGCCGCCGATGCCCCTGCTGAGCCCGGCGCATCGCCCACCATTACCAACCGCCCATCGCCCGTGAGAAAGGCGGCATGCACCACCTCGCCTGGCATCAGGGCCTGTACGGCTTCGCGGTAACGCTGCAACTGGGCCACCAGTGCCTGCTGGCGCTGGGGTTGGCTGGCGCTTTTGTAGTCCAGCACCCACCAGCCGGCCTCTGCATCGCCGGCGCGTGCCGCGCGGCGCTGCACCAAGCGGTCGATGCGCAGGCTCTGCCCCTGGTAGTGCAGCGGGGCTTCGTTGATGGCGGTCTGCACCAGGGCAGCGTCCCACGCCCAGGCCCCCTCGCCCGCCAGAATGGCCTGCGCCATGCGGGCGGCCAACTCGGCGGCAGCGGGGGCAATGTCGTGGTCCAGAGCCAGATGGGCAATGCGCGCGGCAGCCCAACCCTGGGCGCGCAAGTCGGCCAGTGGGGCACCAGCCACGCCGGCTTGCTCCAGCAGCTGGTGCATGGCATCGCCCTGGCGCGACAAGGGGGTGGACTCTCCGTCGCCCGGCATGGCCACAGGCCTGTCGCCCGGCAATGCCGCATCGGTTTGCACGCGCGCGCTTTGCAGCGCCTCGGGCAGCGCGGGCAGGCAGGGGATGGTGAAGGTCTGCGCGGGCGCTACGGCCGCCACGGCATGTTCTGCGGGGGCCAACGCCTGCATGTCCACCTCAGTGACCAAGGGAGCGAGCCGATTCCACCAACTGCCTGGGGCCGAGTTACCGGGCTGCACGGACGACAGGGCCAGGCAATGCTTGGCACGCGTCATGGCCACGTAGAGCATGTTCAGTTCCTCGCGGCTGCGGGCCTGCTGCTCGGCGGCGAGCGTCTCCACTGCGCTGGGTGGCGGGCTCGATTCGCTGGCCAAAAAGACGAAGGCAGACGGCAGGGCCTGCTCGCCAGGCCAGTCCACCAGCACGCCCATGGTCTCAGCCTTTTGTGGACGGGTGTCGGTATCGAGCAGCAGCACGCAATCGGCCTCCAGCCCCTTGGCACCGTGCACCGTCAGCAAGCGGATGGCCTGCGCATCCGCCCGGCCTGGGGCGCGCACACCGCCCTTTTTCATGGCCCGCACAAAGGCGTAGGGCGTGAGGTAGCGCCCCCCGTCGTGCTGCAGCGATGCCGCCAGCAGTGCGCGCAGATTGGCCTGCACGGACTGGCGCTGGGTGACCGGTGCTGCGGCAGCAAAGCGGGCCAGCACGTCACCGTGTTCGTAAATGGTGTGCAGCGCGTCGTGGGGCGGCAAAGTACCCACCCACGTCTGATATTGGGCCAAAACGGCTCCAAGCGCTTGATATTCATGTTCTAACAGCTCACTTTTCAATAGCAAATCAAACCAGCTACAGCCCGCGTGTTCCGGCTGGCGGCGCAACAATGCCAGCGCGACCAGCGCGTCGTCGCCCAGGCCAAACAGGGGTGACTTGAGCGCGCGGGCCAAAGACAGGTCGTGTGTAGGCGATACCAGCACGTCGAGCAGCGCCACCATGTCCTGCACCTCGGGCGCGTCAAACAGGTCAGCTTTTTCGGGCTGCACACAGGGCAGGTGCAGGGCGCGCAGGGCGTCTTGCATGCTGGCCAGGCGGTCGCGCTTGCGGGCCAGCACCAGCACCTCTTTGGGTAGAGTGCCGGCGGCAATCTGCGCGGCCACCCAGGCAGCGGCCTGCGTGCACTCGCGCATGCGCTGGGTTTCTTCGGCCTCGTGGCGAGGTTCGGTCAGGCTGTCGCGCCAGACCAGGGGGTCGCGGCCTGCGCCTTGGCTGTCGTCGTCCGCGTCGGTGATGGCGGGCAGGCGCAGCAACTGGCCGGGGTGCTTGGATTCGGTGGTGTGATCGCGGAAACCGCTGGTCTCTTGCTGCGCCTGGGCCTGGCCCATGACGGCGTTGACCGCGGCAATCACGCCCTGTGCGTTGCGGCGCGTGTGATCGCAGCTGAGCAGGTCGCCGCGCAGCCCATCGCGCACAAACGCCTGCGCAGCGATGAACACCTGTGGTTCGGCGCGGCGAAAGCGGTAGATGCTCTGCTTGGGGTCGCCCACGATGAACACGCTGGGCGCGGCCGAACCACCGCCCGAGCCCGCATAGCCGGACAGCCATGCGTGCAGCGCCTGCCACTGCAGCGGGTTGGTGTCCTGGAACTCATCGACCAGCAGGTGGCGAATGCGTGCGTCCAGCCGCTCCTGCACCCAGCCACTGAGCACCGGGTCGGCCAGCATGACCAGGGCCGTGCGCTCCACATCGTTCATGTCCACCCAGCCGTGCTGCTGCTTGACGGCCACAAACTGCGCAATCAGGCAGCGCGCCAGCCGGGCCATGCGCTGCTGGTGCTGCCAGGCCTCGTGCTGACGGCGAGCGGTGAGCAGGCGCTGCAACTCGGGCTCGGCCTCCTGCGCGGCGGGGAACTTCTCCAGGTTCTTGGAGAGGCGGTCTTCCTTGGCCACAAACATCGCCTTGCGCAGCATGTCCAAACGCTGGTTCAGGTCGGCGCAGCCCAGCGCGTCGATGATGGCGTCAGCCGCCTTTTGGGGGGTCTTGTTGGCCTCGGCGCCCAACGCGCTGGCACGACTGCGCCAGCGCTGAAGAGCCGCTTCGGTCTGCAAAGCATCGGCGGGCTCTGCCAACGCGGCCAGTTCGGGGTAGGCCTGCTGGAACGGCGGCACCGAGGCATCGACCACGCCCGCCTCGTCGGCCAGATCGAACTCCACCCGCTTGGCCAGCGCCGCTGCCAGGGCCTTGTGCGTTTGCGAGCGGCCGTGGCGGGCCACCACGGCTTCGTAGTCGGCGCGCAGGCTGGCGCTCTCAGCCACGGTCTGCAGAAACGGGGGCCAGACCTCGCGCACGGCCTCGGCATCGTCTTCGAGCAGCTCAAAGTGCGCGGGCAGGCCCTGTTGCTGCAGCAGCGCCAGCGGCGCCGTGCCCAGCAGCGCGGCAAACCAGCTGTGGAAGGTGCGTATCTGCACCGGGCGGCCTGCTTCGAGCAACTGGCGGTATAGATTTTGTAGCGCCTCGCGCTTTTCCAGCGCGCCTTGGGGGCTGATTCCGCGTGCAATCAGCTCGGCCGTCAGTTCTTCCACCGGCTTGTGGCTGAACTGCTCCAACCATTCTTGCAGGCGCTGGCGCATCTCGCCCGCGGCCTTTTTGGTGAAGGTGATGGCCAGGATCTCGTGCGGAGCGCAGCCGTCGAGCAGCGCCCGCAGCATGCGCGAGACCAGCATCCAGGTCTTGCCCGCACCGGCGCAGGCCTCCACCGCCACGCTGCGGGCAGGGTCACAGGCGATGGCGTAGAAGGCCTCGCGCGAGACCGGACGGCCGTTGTGTTCGTAGGCGGCCTGGGCGGGTGGGGAATGGCTCTCGGTCATGGCGTCTCTTGCGCGGGCAACGCCTGTTCAGCGTCCGCCCAGTAGTCTTTGCGGCACAGGCCGCGCACGGCGCAGAACTCGCACACCGATCCCTCGCCCAGCGCGGGCAGCGGCGCGCCGGCGGCGATGCGGGCCATGTCGTGCTGGATGCCTTCGATGAGCACATCGCGCAGGTGCACCACCTCGTCTTGTTCGTGCAGCTGTGTCTCGCCGCGCTCGCCTACGTTGACATAAGCCGCACGCAGGGTGTCGTGGCTCAACAAGGCCGCGTAAAAAGCAAGTTGGGTGTCCTCCGCTCCAGCCTTGATGCGCTGGCGGGTCATGCTGTCGCTTTCGGTCTTGTAGTCAATCACCAGTACCGCAGGCTCGCCGGTGGACGAGACCCCATCGATGCGGTCGATGGTGCCGATGAGTTCCAGATCGCCCAGCGGCTGGCGGGCCTTGACCTCGGCCTGGCGGAAGGTGGCGCCCTGTTGCTCATGCCCTGCCAGCCATAGCAGGTAGCCGTCGCGCAGTTGCGTCCAGCCTGCGGCAAAGGGCAGAAAGTCGCCGTCCTGCAAACGCTGCTCGCGGGTGACGGCCTCGGCGGCGGCGTCCATGCGCACACGTCGCTCATCCAGACCATCGGTCGGCTCCGCCAGCAAGGCTTCGTGAAAGTGCTGCAGTACCGCGTGCAGCCAGGTGCCAAAGTCCCGCTTATCCACTTCGGCATCCAGCTCGTCGGCCTCGCGCAGGCCCAGTTGGCGCTGGGCAAAGAAGCGGTAAGGACAGTGGCGCAAATCGGAATACGCCGTGGATGACAGGTGGGTCACCGGCAGCGCCTGGCCAACAGGCAAGGGGCGTAAAGTGGGAGTGGCGACCACCTCGCGCGCACCGCGCTCATCGGCTCCCGGCAGGGCGGCACCATCCAGCTGCAGGGCGAGCACCAGCGCGCTGGCCAGCAGGGGCTCGCCCCCTTCGTCACCGGTGCGCCACAGCACATCCACCACCGGCGTGCGCAGGGCATGGGCCCAGGCGGCGCGCTGGGCAGCCTCCAGCGACTGGCGCGTAGGCAGGCCCCATGCCTCGCGCTGGGCCTGTGTCCAGTCGCCAGCGGGTTCGGGAGCAGGTTGCAGGCGCTTTTCGTCGCAACCCGGCAACACGGCGGCGGCGAAGGGGCGGCCCAGCAGTTGCGGCATGGGCACCACCACCACGGGGGCACCAGCCGCCTGCGCGGCCACATAGCGCCCGGCCTCCAGCACGTCTTTGACCCAACGGGTGAATTCGGCCAGTGTCATGCGGCGGCCCGCACTGTCGCCCCAGCCGTCCAGCTCTGACTGCTGACCGTCTTGCAGGCGCAAGGCGGCCAGCACCCGCATGCCAGCAGGGTCGGCCTGCAGACCCTGCCATTGGCCGGCCTGCTCCAGCACCGTGCGCAAAGCGGGTAGCCACTGCGCCAGCGGCCGTGCAGCGCGCAGGGTGTTGCGCCATGTTTCTACGGTGGCCACGGTGCGGGCCAGGTGGGGCTGCGCATCCACGTCGCCCGTCAAAGCCAGCTGGGCGGCGGCGCTCCAGTGCTGCACCACACCTTTGCGCAGCCATTGCTCCAGGCGATTGACCTCGCCAGGCATCAGCGCTGGGGTGTGTTTGACCCAGTCCAGCACCTCGTTGGAAGAGGCATTCCACGCAGCGGCCTGCAGCACGGCCATGACCCGTGCAGCGGCGCGCGTGGTGGACAGAATCCAGCCGCTTTCGTCGCGCACCAATACGCCACTGCTGTCCAGGTGGGCCAGGACACGGCGGATCAGTGCGCGGTCAGTGGCCGCGAGGGCCACGGGCACCCGCCCCTGCTCGACATGACGCAGCACACAGGCCGCAGCACGGTGCGCCTCGTCTTCGGCGTCCGTTGCGGCGTGCAGGGCCCACTGCGGTGGTGAATCCGCATCACCGATCAACGCGGGGAGCGCAATGCACACACCTTGCTCGCCCCAATGCGCCTGCAGGACTCGGGTCAGCATGTCAGACTGAAATCCCTCCAACACCACCAGCGCATCCACCGCCCCGCGAACGCTGGGCTCAAACAGCACATCGGTCGCGTAGCGCGATGCCAGTGCCCATTCCAGCGCAAGGCGAGCCACCAGGGCCTCGTAATGCAGGGCGGTACCTTCTTCCGGCGTGGCCAGCAGCTTCCGAGCCTCGTCACCCCAGGCAGCGCGTCGGGCTGGGGGCACGGCAGCAATCACCGGGGCCAATTGGGCAGCGGCCTCCTGCAGTGGCGTGGCCAGCACTTCGCGCTGCCCGCCCTGCCCCACGCGGTCAAGCAAAGTGCGGGCCGTGAGCGTGTCGCGCGCAACGTCGCCCGCTAGGTCGTCGCCCGTGGGCTCAAACGCTTGCAGCTGGCGGGCCCAGTTGCGGGTGGTTTCAAAACGTGGAGCAAAGCTCTGCGGGAACTGCTGAACCCAATGGCGCTGCGCCCAGGGCATGAGCTGGGCGTAGGGCACCAGCACCACCGTGCGCGCCAAATGGGCACCATGGGCTTGGGCATGCGCGGCCACCCGGGCCAGTGCGCGTTGCCACAGGGCGGTGCTTGCGGCCGCAAATCCACTGGTTTGATCGCTTTTCGCTATGACTGTCATAGCGTCGCAAGACCCGGCCACACCGGTGAACGTGGGATTGGTTTCTGTCACAATGCCCAGACTTTAAACGTACACCGGTCGCAACCCGCCCAAAATCAAGGAATTCCGCCATGGCCAGCGAACTCATCAAACATGTCTCCGACGCCAGCTTTGAAGCCGACGTGCTCCAACCGGGCTCCGCCGTGCTGGTGGACTACTGGGCTGAGTGGTGCGGCCCCTGCAAGATGATTGCTCCCATCCTGGACGAAGTCGCAGGCACCTACCAAGGCAAGCTGCAGATCGCCAAGATGAACGTGGACGAGAACCGCGAAATCCCCGCCAAGTTCGGCATCCGCGGCATCCCCACCCTGATGCTGTTCAAGGATGGCCAACTGGCAGCCACCAAGGTCGGCGCGATGAGCAAGGCCCAGTTGACCGCCTTCATCGACCAACAACTGGCCTGACCCACTGCCCCAAGCCCCCTCGGTACGACTGCCGATGGGGCTTTTTTGTTAAGCGATAGACCTGCGGGGAAACAACAGGCTGGCAGTTGCGCAACCTCACACCTTGCGCCCCTGAGGCCCCCGCATTTTTTCCTGTCATAATTCCCACAGATCACCGGGCTGCATGCATTGGCAGCCGGACCAAGATCCCTGGCGAGCCGGACCTGCAAACAGCAGCCCATTCGGCATCAGCCCACCTCCCCCAAGATTCACACCAGCTCCGCCAAGGAGTCAATCCATGCACTTAAACGAACTCAAGGCACTGCACGTGTCTGAAGTCCTGAAGCAGGCCGAAGAACTCGAAATCGAAAACACGGGCCGCATGCGCAAGCAGGAGTTGATGTTTGCCATCATCAAGAAGCGCGCCAAGGCGGGTGAGCAGGTGTTTGCAGACGGCGTGCTGGAAATCCTGCCTGATGGCTTCGGCTTTCTGCGCAGCCCGGACACCAGCTTCACCGCCAGCACGGACGATATCTACATCAGCCCCAGCCAGGTGCGTCGCTTCAACCTGCACACCGGCGACATGATCGAAGGCGAAGTGCGCACGCCCAAGGACGGCGAGCGCTACTTTGCACTGACCAAGCTCGACAAGGTCAACGACGGCCCCCCAGAGCAGAACAAGCACAAGGTCATGTTCGAGAACCTGACGCCCCTGTTCCCCAAGGAGCAGATGCGACTGGAGCGCGACGTCAAGAGCGAAGAGAACATCACCGGCCGCATCATCGACATCATCGCGCCCATTGGCCGCGGCCAGCGTGCGCTGATCGTCGCGCCGCCCAAGAGCGGCAAGACGGTGATGATGCAGCACATCGCCCACGCCATTACGGCCAACAACCCCGACGTGCACCTGATGGTGCTGCTGGTGGACGAGCGCCCTGAAGAAGTGACCGAAATGCAGCGCACGGTCAAGGGAGAGATCATCGCCTCCACCTTCGACGAGCCCGCCGCCCGCCACGTGCACGTGGCCGAGATGGTGATCGAGCGCGCCAAGCGCCTGGTCGAGCTCAAGAAGGACGTGGTGATCCTGCTGGACTCCATCACCCGCCTGGCCCGCGCCTACAACAACGTCGTGCCGTCGAGCGGCAAGGTGCTGTCCGGTGGTGTGGATGCCGCCGCACTCCAGCGCCCCAAGCGCTTCTTTGGCGCTGCGCGCAAGGTTGAGGAAGGTGGTTCGCTCACCATCATCGCCACGGCGCTGGTCGATACCGGTAGCCGCATGGATGAAGTGATTTTTGAAGAATTCAAGGGCACGGGCAACTGCGAAATCCACCTGAACCGCCGCCTCTACGAAAAGCGCGTGTTCCCTGCCATCGAGCTCAACAAGAGCGGCACACGCCGCGAAGAACTGCTGCTGGCCCCCGAGATCCTGCAAAAGACCCGCATCCTTCGCCAGTTCATGTACAACATGGACGAGATCGAGTCCATGGAGCTCATGATCAAGAACATGAAGGCCACCAAGACCAATGTGGACTTCTTCGACATGATGCGTCGCGGGGGCTAATTCTCAGCCTGTGCAATAATAGAGGGCTTTTTCTTGCGGAAAGTACATCGGACTGGCCGGTGCGGCTCCCGCAGTTGACTCAAAGGAAGATCATGAAAGAAGGCATTCACCCCAACTACCGCGAAGTTCTGTTCGTGGACCTGTCCAACGGTTTCAAGTTCGTGACCCGCTCGTGCGTGAACACCAAGGAAACCGAAACCCACGAAGGCAAGGAATACCCGCTGTTCAAGCTGGATACCTCTTCTGAATCGCACCCCTTCTACACCGGCACGCAAAAGTCGGTGGACAACATGGGTGGCCGCGTGGAGCGCTTCCGCAACCGTTTCGGCAAGACCGCAGCGAAGTAATTCGCCCCTGCGATCCCGCCAAAAAGGCAGCCCGGGCAACCGGGCTGCCTTTTTTCATGGGTTTTGCCTTTATTCTCGGTGGCTCCTTTGCCCAGCCGCCCACTGCCGCGTGACTCCACCCACCCCCGCCATCGTTACCCAGAACGCCGTCAGCCCACTGCCCCGCTGGGCGCTGCTGCTGCTGTGCATTGCCTACGTAGTGCCCGGCTTTGTGGGCCGGGATCCGTGGAAGAACGCAGACGTCACCGCCTTTGGCTACATGCTGGAGCTCGCCCAGGGACGCACTCCCTGGCTCAGTCCGCTGCTCGGTGGCATGCCCCCCGAAACCGAAGGGCTGCTGCCCTACTGGCTGGGGGCCTGGGCTGTGCAGATGGCACCGGCCTGGCTGTCGCCGGAGATGGCGGCCCGCATACCGTTCATCGCGCTCCTGGTCATCACCCTGATGGCCACTTGGTATGGCGTGTACTACCTGGCCCGCAGCCCAGGCGCCCAACCGGTCGCATTTGCCTTTGGGGGTGAGGCCTCTCCCCTCGACTATGCGCGCGCGATTGCCGATGGCGCCTTGCTGGCGCTGATCGCCTGCCTGGGCCTGGCGCAGCTCTCGCATGAGGTCACGAGCTATCTGGCTCAGCTTGGCTGCACCGCTTTGCTGTTTTTTGCGGTGGCCGCCATGCCCCACCGTTCCGTGGCGCCCGCCGTGGCCCTGGTACTGGGCATGGCCGGGCTCACGCTGTCCGGAGCCCCCGCCCTTACGGCCTTATTGGGCATGGGCGGCGCGTTGCTGGCGCTGTTTGCACCCGCTGGCAACACCGACCGCCGCTGGCGCTGGGCCGCCGTGCTGGCCGCAGCCACACTGGCGGCTGCCGCCCTGGCCCAGGGTCTGGACCTTTGGCGCTGGCGTGTTGTGGGGTTCGATGGTGGTGGCAAGGACTGGCTGAGCCTAGCGCGCCTGCTGCTGTGGTTTGGCTGGCCGGCCTGGCCACTGGCACTGTGGACCTTGTGGCGCTGGCGCCAGCAGATCTTCAGCCGCCCTGGCCAACGGCACCTGCTGCTGCCCCTGTGGTTCACTCTGGTGTCGATTGGCGCCACCATCACCACCCAGCCGGCCGACCGGGCATTGCTGCTGGGCCTGCCCGCCCTGGCTGCGCTGGCAGCCTTTGCCCTGCCTACGCTGCGCCGCAGCGTAGGAGCCTTGATCGACTGGTTCACGCTGCTGTTCTTCACCGCATCGGCCCTCGCGATCTGGGTGATCTGGATTGCCATGCAGACCGGGGTGCCTGCCAAACCTGCCGCCAACGTGGCCAAGCTGGCGCCCGGGTTCGTGCCGCAGTTTTCTGCACTGGCTTTGCTGGTGGCCGTGGCGGCCACTGTGGGTTGGTGTGGTCTGGCGTGGTGGCGTGCGTCCCGCAACCGGGCCCCCATCTGGAAGAGCCTGGTGCTGCCCGCAGGTGGTGCTGCCCTGGGCTGGCTTTTGCTGATGACCCTGTGGCTGCCCCTGCTGGACTACGCACGCAGCTATGGTCCGCAGGTGCGCAGTGTGGTGGCAGCCCTGGGGCCGGAGCCCGGGTGCATTCAGACCGTGGGGCTGAACCGTGCTCAGGTGGCGGCTCTGCAGTTCCATGGACAGCTGTCGCTGCAGCGCGCGGGCCTGCAGGATGAATGCCAGTGGCTGCTGGTGGACAGCGCCTCCTGGCCCGCGTCCGAGCGCATGGTCCGCGCTGAGCTGTGGGAAGCCCGGGCCACCCTGCCCCGTCCCACCGACAAGAACGAGAACCTGCTGCTGTTCCGCCGTGCGGCCCCGGCCCGCTGATGTCGGAGCTGTCCACCATCACCCGGCACGCCGTGACCGTGCTGGCGGGGCAATTGGCGGTCATGGCCTTCGGGGTGACGGACACCATCGTGGCGGGGCGCTACAGCGAATCGTCGCTGGCCGCGCTGTCCGTGGGGTCGGCCATCTTCATCAGTGTGTACGTCGCACTGATCGGCGTGCTGCAGGCACTCCTCCCCGTGTGGGCCGAACAGCGCGGCGCGCAACAGCCTGAGGCCGTAGGCCGATCACTGCGACAGGCCTTGTACCTGTGCGCTGCTGCTTCAGTGGTGGGCATGGCGGTGCTGCTATCGCCAGGCGCGCTGCTGCGCTGGACGGAGGTCCCCCCTGCGCTTCGCCCGCAGGTAGAAAACTACCTGGCTGTGCTGGCACTGGCACTCCCACCCGCCCTGCTGTTCCGGATCTACAGCACCCTCAACCAGGCCCTGGGCCATCCGCGTCTGGTCACCTGGCTACAGGTGTGCTCACTGCTGATCAAGCTGCCGCTGTCGGTGTGGTTCACTTTTGGCGGCGGGGGCCTGCCTGCACAGGGGGTGGTGGGCTGCGCCTGGGCAACGCTGGTCGTCAACTGCAGCATGCTGGCCCTGGCTGTGTGGCTGCTGCGCACGCAGGACATCTATACCCCCCTGGGGCTGTGGCGCCGCATGGAGCCCCCGCACTGGCCCACCATTGCAGGCTTTGCCAGACTCGGCATTCCAGCAGGCCTGGCCGTGATGGTGGAGGTGACCTCCTTCACCCTGATGGCCTTGTTCATCGCGCGCCAGGGCACCACCTCGGCGGCCGCCCACCAGATCGCCGCCAACATGGCTGCCGTGCTCTACATGGTGCCGCTGTCGCTGTCCATCGCCACCAGCGCGCGGGTGAGCTACTGGCTGGGCGCACAGCAGCCCCAGCGAGCCCGTCAGGTGGTTTTGATGGGTTTTTCGCTCGCTGCGCTAGTGGGTATTGCCTTGGCAGCTATATTATTGATAGCAAGACACTCGATCAGCCAGATCTACACCGACAACGCCAGCGTGGCAGCCGTGGCCGGCACGGTGCTGGTCTGGGTGGCGGCGTACCACGCTGCCGATGCGGTGCAGACGCTGTGCGTGTTTGTGCTGCG
The DNA here is from genome assembly GCF_001425125.1 of Acidovorax sp. Root402. Classification (NCBI taxonomy): domain Bacteria; kingdom Pseudomonadati; phylum Pseudomonadota; class Betaproteobacteria; order Burkholderiales; family Comamonadaceae; genus Acidovorax; species Acidovorax sp. Root402. The sequence goes on along the minus strand of NZ_LMDQ01000018.1, from coordinate 106,591 downwards.
CTGCTACCGCATCACGCTGGCGCCACTGGTGGTGTACTGCGCGCTGCTGTGGGGGGCTGGCCTGGCGGGCGGCTACTGGCTGGCTTATGGGGGCAGCGGGCCTTGGTCGGGTGTGGCTTCGCCCACTCCCTTCTGGGCGGCCAGCGCGGCGGCGCTCGCAGTCACCGCACTGCTGTTCGTCGCCATGCTCTGGCGAGCCATCAACCCGGCAAGGAAAAACCCCGCAAACGGTTGGCCGGGAAAGTGACCGAAAACACCGAGCCCTTGCCCAGCGTGCTCGCGATGTCCAGCGTGGCGCCATGGCGCTGCAGCACATGCTTGACGATGGCCAGGCCCAGGCCGGTGCCTCCGGTCTCGCGCGAACGGCTGCGGTCCACCCGGTAAAAGCGCTCCGTCAGGCGCGGGATGTGCTCGGGCGCAATGCCGGGGCCGGTGTCGTGCACCGAGAACACGGCACTGCCATCCTCCTTTCGCAGCCACTGCACCTCGATGGAACCACCGCCGGGTGTGTAGCGCACCGCGTTGTTGACGAGGTTGGACAAGGCGCTTTGCAGTTCGGCAGGCACACCAGCAATCTCGCCTTCGGCCCGCAGCAAATCGGCCGCCGGAAAGCGCATCGTATGGGGACGCTGCTGGTTCTGTGTGAGCAGCGTCGACAGGGCGCGGCCCTCTTCCTCGCAGCGCTGCATCAGTGACTGAACAGGTGTCCATTCGGCCATGCCGGGCAGCGGGCTGCCCTCCAGCCGCGACAGCGTGAGCAGGTCCTGCACCACACTTTGCATGCGCTGCGCCTGCTGCGCCATCATGCCCAGGTAGCGCGAGCGCTCGTCGGCGCTCAGCGGCAAGGTCTGCAAGGTTTCGACAAAACCGGTGAGCACCGTGAGGGGTGTGCGGATCTCGTGCGACACGTTGGCCACAAAGTCTCTCCGCATCGCGTCGGCCTGCTCCAGCGCCGTCACGTCGCGTGACAGCAGCAGCGTGCGGCCATCACCATAGGGGTGCAGGTGCACCGAGATGCGTACGGGCCGCGACGGCGTGCTCAGGCGCCCCTCCAGGACCACATCGCTGGTGAAGTCCTTGGCAGCAAAGTAAGCCGTGAATTCAGGGTTGCGCAGCAGATTGCCAATGGACTGCATGACGTCGCGCTGCGCGTCAAAGCCAAACTGGTTGGCTGCCATCTGGTTGCACCATTCGATGCGGCCCTGCGCATCCAGCAGCACCACGCCGTTGGGGGAGGCCTGCAGGGCGGCCAGGATCTCCTGCAAACGGTCCTGGCTGTCGCGTATCTGCGCCTCCTGCTTGCGCAGCAGACGCCGCGCACGGTCCGCCGCCTCGCCCCAGATGCCACGCATGGACGGCACCGATGCCAGGTCGCCCGTGCGCAACCAGCGCAGCACCCGCACCCCCCGCAGCAAGTCCCACACGAACCACGCCCAGGCAGCAATGGCGGCCCCCAGTGCGGCACCCCAGGGCCCGCCTTGCCACCACCCCAGGCCACCACCCGCCAACTGCCACAGCAGGAAAAACGAAATACGCCACAGCATGCGGATTGCAAAGCCTTCTCAGAAACGCCAGGGGCGCGACACTCGCGCCCATTGATCCATCACATCCATCCATCGCCACCACCGATGCACGCCGACCGCAGTGGCCCGCTGCACAGCAGCCATCGAGCGCGTCGCAACACTCACAGGCGGGAGCCCGCCTGCCTCATCAGGCCGACAGCGGCACCTGAGGTTGTGCAGTGAGCCGGTAGCCCGCGCCGCGCACCGTTTCCACCATCACGGAGGCTGCACCCAGGGCCTCGCGCAGGCGCTTGACATGCACGTCCACCGTGCGCTCCTCGATGAAGACATGGTCGCCCCACACCTTGTCGAGCAGCTGTGAGCGGCTGTGCACACGCTCGGCGTGCTTCATCAAGAAATGCAGCAGCTTGAACTCGGTGGGGCCGACCTTCAGGGGCTGGCCCTGGAAGGTGACCCGGTAGGTCGCAGCATCCAGCACGAGCTCGCCAATGCTCACGCTGTCGCTCACCTGCTCGGGTGCTCGGCGGCGCAGCACCGCGCGGATGCGGGCCAGCAGCTCCTGCGTGGAAAAGGGCTTGGTGATGTAGTCGTCGGCACCGGCGTCCAGCCCGGCCACCTTGTCCGGCTCATCCCCACGCGCGGTCAGCATGAGGATGGGGATGGGCTTGGTGCGGCTGTCTGCACGCCACTTGCGTGCCAGCGACAGACCACTCTGCCCTGGCAGCATCCAGTCCAGCAGAATCACATCGGGCAGCACGGCATCCAGCTCGCGCTGCGCGCTGTCGCCGTCTTCCGCCCAGAAGGGCTGGAAACCGTTGTGGCGCAGGTTGACTGCAATCAGTTCGGCAATCGCGGGTTCGTCCTCCACGATAAGGACACGGGGAAGCTTTCTCATGGTGATGTCAGCGCCCCGTACTTACAGCACTGCCGACTCGATCTCGTCGAGGGCTGTGTGGCGCACGTCCTTGCCCTTGACCAGATAGATGATGAGCTCGGCCACGTTCTTGGAATGGTCGCCAATGCGCTCGATGGCCTTGGCGAGGAACAGCAGATCCAGGCTGGGCGAGATGGTGCGGGGGTCTTCCATCATGTAGGTGATGAGCTTGCGCACGAAGCCGTCGAACTCCTTGTCGATGAGGTCGTCCTCCTTGAGGATGGCGACCGCCGCCTTCACGTCCAGCCTTGCAAACGCATCCAGCGTCTTGCGCAGCTGGCCCGAGGCCAGCTCGGCCGCCACCCGCAGGTCGCTCGATGGCAACGAGCGCGGGGCGCCGCCTTCGATGATGGAGCGCACCATGCGCGCCATCTTGTTGGCTTCGTCGCCCATGCGTTCCAGATTGGCCGTGGCCTTGGAGAAGGCCAGCAGCAGGCGCAGGTCACGCGCGGTGGGCTGGCGGCGGGCGATGATGGAGGACAGCTCCTGGTCGATCTCGACCTCCATCGCATTGATGCGGGTCTCCATCGAAGCCACCGTTTCCACGGCCTCCAGGCTGAATTGCGACAGCGCGTACACCGCCTGGCGAATCTGCGACTCCACCAAGCCGCCCATTTCCATGACGCGGGCAGAGACGCTGTTGAGTTCGCTGTCGAACTGGGACGAAAGATGTTTATCGGGCATCTGCTGTCTCCTTAGCCGAAACGGCCGGTGATGTAGTCTTCGGTTTCTTTGCGCTCGGGCTTGAAGAAGATCTGCTCGGTCGCACCGAACTCGATCATCTCGCCCAGGTACATGTAGGCGGTGAAGTCGCTGCAGCGGGCGGCCTGCTGCATGTTGTGGGTCACGATCGCAATGGTGTAGTCGTGCTTGAGCTCGTCGATCAGCTCTTCGATCTTGGCAGTGGACAACGGGTCCAGCGCCGAGGTGGGCTCGTCGAGCAACAGCACCGAAGGCTTCACCGCCACGCTGCGCGCAATGCACAGGCGCTGCTGCTGGCCGCCGGAGAGCGACAGGCCGCTCTGGTGCAGCTTGTCCTTCACCTCGGTCCACAGAGCGGCTTTGGACAGCGCCCACTCCACGCGGTCGTCCATCTCGCTCTTGCTCAGCGTCTCGTAAAGCTTCACGCCAAACGCGATGTTGTCGTAGATGGACATCGGGAACGGCGTGGGCTTCTGGAACACCATGCCGATGCGGGCGCGCAGCAGGTTGATGTCTTGCTTGGGGTCCAGGATGTCCTGACCATAGAAGCTGATGGAACCCTCGGCGCGCTGGCCGGGATACAGGCTGTACATACGGTTGAGCGTGCGCAGCAGCGTGGACTTGCCACAGCCCGAGGGGCCGATGAAGGCAGTGACCTTGTGCTCGGCGATGTCCAGGCTCACGTTGCGCAGGCCCTGGAACTTGCCGTAGAAAAAGCTTAGGTTACGCAGCTCCAGCGCGTTTTTGCTGGCAGTGGCGGTAGCAGTGGCGTTCATTGTCAATTCCTGAAAATGGAGGCAGTCTTGTCGATGGCGTTGGCCGCATCAGCCAACGAAATCACACGCGGTTCTTTTCGCGCAGGAACACCCGCGCCACGACGTTGAGGATCAGCACCGACAGCGTGATGAGCAGCGCACCGCCCCAGGCCAGGCGAACCCAGTTCTCGTACGGGCTCAGCGCAAACTGGAAGATCACGACCGGCAGGTTGGCCATGGGCGCATTCATGTTGGTGCTGAAGAACTGGTTGTTGAGCGCGGTGAACAGCAGGGGCGCGGTCTCGCCACTGATGCGGGCCACAGCCAGCAGCAGGCCAGTCATCACGCCGCTGCGAGCAGCACGCAGGGTGACCATGGTCGAGACCTTCCAGCGCGGTGCACCGAGGGCAAAGGCTGCTTCGCGCAGGCTGCCGGGCACCAGGCGCAGCATGTTCTCGGTGGTGCGCACCACCACCGGCACGGCGATGAGCGAGAGCGCCAGGCTGCCCGCCCAGCCCGAGAAGTTGCCCACGGTAGCGACCGCAATGGCATATACGAACAGGCCCAGCACGATGGAAGGGGCCGACAGCATGATGTCCGTCACAAAGCGGGTCAGTTCGGCGGTCTTGCTCTGGTCCCCGTATTCGGCCAGGTACACCCCCGCCAGCACGCCGATGGGCGTGGACACCAGCACGGTGAAGCCCACCATCAGCAGGCTGCCCACGATGGCGTTGGCCAGGCCACCGCCGTCGGAGCCGGGCGCCGGGGTGGACTGCGTGAACATGTTCCAGTCCAAAGCGGCAAAACCGTTGGACAGGAGCACGCTCAGGATCCAGAGCAGCACGAACAGGCCCAGTGCCATGGCGCCCAGTGACAGGGTCAGGCCAATGGCGTTGGAGCGCTGGCGCTTTTTGTAGAGTTGTTGATTGAATTCCATGGAGCTCGTCTCTGAAGAGGGTCGGGAGCGGGCTGCAGGGCTTACAGGCCCTTGGCCTTCTCGGCGCGCAGCAGCATGATCTTGGCGGCCGACAGCACCACAAACGTGATCACAAACAGCAGGAAGCCCAGGGCAAACAGCGTGGACAAATGAAAGTCCGCCGCCTCGCCAAACTCATTGGCCAGCGTGGATGCGATGGAAGTGCCTGGCGAGAACAGCGAGGTGGGCATGCGGTTGGCATTGCCGATCACAAAAGTGACGGCCATGGTCTCGCCCAAGGCCCGGCCCAGACCCAACATCACTCCGCCAATCACGCCCTTCTGCGTGTAGGGCAGCACCACGCGACGCACCACCTCCCAGGTCGTGCAACCCAGGCCATAGGCGGACTCGCGCAGGATGGGGGGAACAATCTCGAACACATCGCGCATCACTGCAGCCACAAAAGGCAACACCATGAAGGCCAGCACGATGCCCGCGGCCAGGATGCCAAATCCGTTGGTACTGCCGCCAAACAGGAAGCCGATCAGCGGCATGGAGCCGAGCAGCTTTTGCACGGGTACCTGGAAATGGTCTGCAAACAATGGCGCAAACACGAACAGGCCGAACATGCCGTAGATGATGGACGGGACGGCCGCCAGCAATTCCACCGCCGTGCCGAGCGGGCGGCGCAGCCAAACAGGGCAGGTTTCGGTCAGGAACAGCGCAATGCCGAATGCCAGTGGAACGGCGATCAGCAGTGCAATGCCTGCGCTGGCCAGGGTGCCGACGATGGCAATCGCCGCACCAAATTCTTCATTGATGATGTCCCACTCAGCGCGCCAGATGAACTGGATGCCAAACTTGTGAAAAGCTGGCCACGCGTAGATGAACAGCGAAACGATGATGCCCAGCAGCGCCACCAGCACCAGCAGCGACAGGCTCTGGGTCAGCCGATGGAAAACGATGTCCTGCAGGCGCTGCCTCTTGGCAATCGACACCATGGACGGTGTGGGGGCGTCCGTCATCTTGACGGACACGGGTTGCGAACTCATGGTGGTTCCCACGCTCATGTTGACTCCCATCTGGCTTCTGGAGACCCCACAAACCAGCGCCCATCGGTCAGACCAGCCGGCCGATGGGCACTATTCTGGGGCAAACCGCTTACTTCTTGATTTGCGACCAGACCTTGGAACGGATCTGCGCCGTCAGAGCGTCAGGCAGCGGCACGTAGTCCAGGTCAGCAGCCATGGTTTTGCCGTTCTTGAAGGCCCAGTCAAAGAATTTCAGGACTTCGGCTGACTGGGCTTTGTCTGCGGGGTCGGCGTACATGAGGATGAAGGATGCCGTGCTCACGGGCCAGCTGTTGGCACCCTTGGCGTTCACCATCGAAATACCCATGCCAGGCACGCTGAACCAGTCAGCGCTCGCAGCAGCCGCTGCAAAGGTGGCATCGTCGGGCGCCACATACTTGCCATCAGCGTTCTGCAGTTGCAGGAACGTCATGTTGTTCTTCTTGACGTAGGCGTACTCCACGTAGCCCAGGGCACCCTTCACACGGGTCACGTTGGCTGCAACACCTTCATTGCCCTTGCCACCCACGGAAGACTGAGCAGGCCACTTCACTGCAGCACCCTTGCCCACCGTGTCCGCCCATTCCTTGCTGACAGAGCTCAGGTAGTCGGTCCAGTTGAATGTGGTGCCCGAGCCATCGGCGCGGTGCACGATGGTGATGTTCTGGTCGGGCAGCGTCTTGCCAGGGTTCAGGGCTGCCAGCTTGGCATCGTTCCACTTAGTGATCTTGCCCAGATACATTTCGGCCAGGACGGTGCCGGTCACGCGCAGTTCGCCTGGCTTGAAGCCGTCCAGGTTCACCACAGGCACGGTGCCACCGATGATGGCAGGAAACTGCACCATGCCGTCTTTTTCCAGTTCAGCGCCCGACAGAGGGGCATCGGTAGCGCCAAAAGCCACGGTCTTGGCGCGGATCTGGCGAATACCACCCGAGGAACCGATGGACTGGTAGTTCAGACCCACGCCGGTTTCCTTCTTGTAGGCTTCAGCCCACTTGGCATACATCGGGAAGGGGAACGTAGCGCCGGCGCCGGTGATGTCTGCCGCAAAGGCGTTGCCCACTGCCAGGGCGGCCAGAGCTACTGCGACGGTTTTGAGAAATACGCGTTTCATGAAGTACCTTTCGGCAGGGGTTAACAGGAACAGAGCGAACTCTAGAGGCCTATCGTGACAATTCAGTGACACAAAAACCATCCTCAGACCATTGCAACACCCCTCGTGACGCGGCATCGCTGGCGTCATGAATGCGTCACACAACCTCGTCACACTCCCGCCATCTCCCGGTCACTTGCCCGCCCAGCCAATGGCGGCCCGCGCTTCGGATCAGGCCACGCGCATCGCGGTACGATGCCGCACGCAGCTCCCACCAAACACACATGCAGAACGGCACACGCCTCGCCGCAGTCGATCTCGGCTCCAACAGTTTTCGCCTGGAAATCGGGCGCTATGAGTTCGGACACGTCCAGCGGGTGGAATACCTCAAGGAAACCGTGCGCCAAGGCAACGGGCTGGATGAAGATCGGAACCTGACTCGCGACGCCATGGAGCGCGGCTGGGCTTGTCTGGCGCGCTTTGGAGAGCGCCTAGCAGGCTTTCCCCGCGCGCAGGTGCGTGCAGTGGCCACTCAAACACTGCGTGAAGCGCGCAATCGCGAAGAATTCCTGTCACGCGGCAGTGAGGTGCTTGGGTACCCTATCGACGTGGTGTCTGGCCCGGAAGAAGCTCGGTTGATTTACCAGGGTGTAGCCCGATTGCTGCCTCAGTCGGACGAGCGCCGCCTGGTGGTGGATATCGGAGGTCGGTCCACCGAATTGATCCTCGGCGAGCAGTTCACGCCCCACGCGGTGGCCTCCTTCCGGGTTGGCAGCGTCGCCTGGTCACAACGGTACTTTGCCAAGGGAGAGTTCTCTGCCCAGGCCTTCCTGGCGGCGGAGATTGCTGCCAAGGCGGTACTCGATGAGGCGCTGGAGACTTTTCGCCCCGATGCATGGGATGTTGCCTATGGGTCGTCTGGCACGGCGGGCGCCGTGGGGGACATTCTGTCCGCTGCCGGAGGTTCGCAGGGTCTGATCACCCGCGATGGGCTGAACTGGCTGCGGGAGCGTTTGCTCCGTGCCCAAAGTGCCGACCGGCTGCGCATGGACGGACTCAAGGAAGAGCGCCGTGCAGTCATCGGGGGGGGCATCAGCGTGCTGCGCGCCGTTTTTGACCTGCTGGACATCCACGAGATGCAGGTGGCGCAAGGGGCACTACGCCAGGGCGCCTTGTATGACCTTCTGGATCGGGAGCAACCCGGCACCGACCTTCGCACCACCACCGTCCAAGGGCTGATGCAGCGGTTTGGCGTGGACATGGAGCATGCAGACCGCGTGGCGCGCACCGCCTGCGCACTGTTTGACCAGGCTGCTCCACCCGGGAGCGAACGTGCCAGCCGCAAGCTGGATTGGGCCGCCCGCCTGCATGAGATTGGCTGCCGCATTTCCCACAGCGACTACCACCGACACGGCGCTTACATTCTCGACAACACTGACGCCGCTGGTTTTGCGGTGCCAGAACTGCACCGCCTGGGAGTGCTGGTGCAGGGGCAGCGGGGCAAGGTACGAAAGCTGGGGGTGGAACTCGACGATCCGATTTTTGTGCTGCAGCTCTTGTGCTTGCGCTTGGCCGTGGCCCTGTGCCACGCACGCCGGGAGCCCGATACCAAAGGGCTGTCATTGCAGGCGGACGGACAGCAATTTCAGGTCAGCGCGCGCCCTGGATGGGCCATCGCATACCCCCAGTCGGCCCACCTTCTGCGCGAAGAAGTTCAAGCCTGGCAAAAAACCCCCTGGGAGCTGGCTGTGGACATGCCTTGAGGGTAAACAACAAACGGTATAAACTGTTTATACCGTTTACCAATCTTCTGTCATGACCACTGCCACCACAACCCCCAGCCCCGTCGTCACCCCCGCCGCGCCCGCTGCCCAGCCCGCCAAGGCAGCCAAGCCAACCAAGCCGGAAACGGCACCCAAGGCTCCAAAGGCATCCAAGGCTGCAAAGCCCGCAAAAAAGGCCGTGGCAGAAAAGGCGCCAGCCTCCAAGCCAGCCACCGCGACCAAGGCAGCTTCCGCAGTGAAACCCACCAAGGCCACCGAGCCCAAGGGCAAAAAGCCCAAGCTGGTCCGTGACAGCTTCACCATCCCCAAAGACGAGTACGCGGTGCTCGACACCCTGAAAGACCGTGCCACAGCACTGGCCCACCCCGTCAAGAAAAGCGAGCTGTTGCGCGCAGGGCTCAAGGTGCTGGCAGGTCTGTCAGACAGCGCGTTGCGCAGCGCTTTGCAAGCTGTGCCTTCCATCAAGACCGGTCGCCCAAAGGCCGACACAGCTGAAGCCGCGCCATCTGTCACTGCAAAGGCAACGACCAAGACCAACGGCAAAGCAGGACGCAAGTAAACCTGTCCCGAGACACGGCGTGTCCAGGGGCACGGCTTCGGGCCCTCGGACATCGCCGGGTAAGCTAAAGAAACTCCGGTGACTGCACTGCCATGAGCACGGTCTGGCTGTGGTCCCAGCGCTGGCGCTGGCGCAACCACCACACGGAGCCCTTGCGCACAGGGCACTCGGGGGCCTGTAGTTGCAACAACTGGGCAACGGTCTGGCCCAGCATGGGCTGGTGCCCCACCACCAGAACAGCGCCCTTGGCACGCGGCCATTGCACGAGCTCTAGCAAATCCTGTGGTGTACCGCCAGGCAACAACTCGGCGCGCATCTTGAATTTGCGGCCCAAAGCGTGGGCAGTTTGCTCAGTCCGCCGCGCTGGACTTGCCACCACCCTCAGGCCTTCCGGCAGTTGACGATCAAGCCAGGCCGCCATGCGCGCCGCCTGCTTCTCGCCCCGGGCCGTGAGCGGGCGTGCAAGATCATCGCTACCGTCTTCTGCCTCTTCCGCCTCGGCATGACGCCAAAGGATCAAATCCATCATGCGACCCCTGGCTCCTCGCGACCCAGAGCAGGCCGTGGCCCATAGCGCACCATCAACGCGTTTTGGGCACCACTACCGTCCACCGGGTGCACCGCGCGGTCGTAGACGCCTGCGGCATTCAACGTCCAGGCATCGCGGTCATCACACAGGTAGGCCACCAAACATTCATCAATGATCTGCTGGCGCAGCTTGGGGTCAGTCACTGGCCACGCCAGCTCGACGCGGCGCATCATGTTGCGGTTCATCCAATCGGCACTCGACAGATAGAGGTCTTCTTCGCCCCCCGCGCGGAAATAGAAAACACGCGTGTGCTCCAGGAACCGACCAATCACCGAGCGCACCCGGATGTTGTCCGTCACTCCCGGCACCTGCGGGGCCAGCATGCAGGCCCCGCGCACAATCAGATCGATGCGTGCGCCGCGCTGCCCAGCGAGGATCAACGCCCGCATCAATCCCTCGTCGGTCAGGGCATTCATCTTGGCAACGATCCGTGCGTCTTCCCCACGGCTGGCAGCCAGTCCCACGCGCTCGATTTTTTCGATCATGCGGCGATGCAAATGGAACGGTGCCAGCATGAGCTTGCGCAGCTTGGGAGGCCGGTTCTGGCTGGCCAGGTGATTGAAAACACCGTCCATATCGGCAGTGGTTTCTTCATCTGCCGTGAGGTAACTCAGGTCTGTGTACAGCTTGGCCGTACGCACGTTGTAGTTGCCAGTGGAAAGATGGCCGTACCGGCGTAACTGCCGCCCTTCACGGCGCGTGACGAGCAGCATCTTCGCGTGGGTCTTGAGGCCCACGACGCCATAGACCACCTGCGCCCCAATCGACTCCAGCGCCTCTGCCCAATTGATGTTGGCCTCCTCGTCAAAGCGTGCTTTCAGCTCCACCACCGCCATCACCTCCTTGCCTCGGCGCACCGCCTCGCTGAGCAGGTCCATGAGTTCGGAGTCGGCGCCTGTGCGGTAGATGGTCTGTTTGATGACCAGCACGTCCGGGTCGTTCACAGCCTCCCGCAGGAACGCAAGCAAACCATCAAAGCTCTCGAACGGCTGGTGGATCAACACGTCGCGCTCGCGCAGTTGACCCATGATGGACACCCCTGGCTGGAGTTGACGTGGCCAAGCGGAACTCCATGGCGGGAACAGCAACGCGGGATCGTTCACCAAGTCCACCAGCTGATTCAGGCGCACCAAGTTCACAGGACCATGTACACGGTACAAGGCCGCGTTGGGCAGATCAAATTGCTGCAACAAGAAGTCGGACAGGAAGCGAGAGCAACCCGCAGAGACTTCCAGGCGCACAGCCTGTCCGTAATGACGGTGCTGCAGGCCTTGCCGCAGGGCGGTGCGCAGGTTACGAACATCCTCTTCGTCCAGTGCCAGATCGGAGTGGCGTGTGACACGAAACTGGGAAAACTCCGTCACTTCGCGGCCAGGAAAGAGGTCTTCCAAATGGGCACGCACGATGCTGGACAAGCTGACGAACAACGCCCCGTCGGACGCAACCTTCTTTGGCATACGGATCAGACGGGGCAGTGCACGCGGCACCTTGACGATGGCGATTTCGTTCTCGCGGCCGAAGGCATCATGCCCCTTGAGACGCACTATGAAGTTCAACGACTTATTAGCCACCTGCGGAAACGGGTGGGCCGGGTCGAGTCCCACCGGAATCAACAAGGGACGGACCTCGCGCGCAAAATACTCGTGCACCCACCGCCTCTGCTCTGCGGAGCGGTCACCATGCGCCACGATACGTATCCCATGCTTTGCAAATGCGGGAACCAGTGCTTCGTTGTACAGCGCGTATTGCCGCTCTACCAGGTCGTGTACCTGGGCGGACAGGGCCTCGAACGACGCTGCGGTGTAGAGCCCCTTGGTCTCGCCCTTCTTGGCCGCCGTGATGTGCGCTGCGGCACGTACTTCAAAAAATTCGTCGAGGTTGGATGACACGATGCACAGGTAGCGCAGCCGCTCCAGCAGCGGGACATCTGTGCGAACCGCCCAGTCGAACACGCGTTCGTTAAATGCCAGGATGCTGTGGTCGCGGTCCAGAAACATGTGGGGAGCAACGCCCGTGACAGCCCCCACAGCCGCAAAATCGTTGTCATGTGACACGGCGTGCGAGGAGTCCCCGACAGCATCGAGGTGCTCGCGCTGCAAAGGGATGGAATCAACAGGAGGCAGGGGCAGCATGGATACGCGCGTACAGCAATTGCAGAATCGCTGCAGTATTTAACGCCCAGATGACAACTGCGTGACAGACTTTGTGACAGACACGAAAACTCCCTGCGAGCTGGAGCGGGCTGGTACCAGGTACTGTTGAAACAGCCTGGCCGCATGTGCCCATGTGAACTCCAGCGCCCGGCTTCGTGCTTCGGACCTTGGTATGGACAAGGCCTGCTGCGTGGCCGCCAGAAGGCTCGCGTGCAACACGCCGCCCATCGGCACCCTGCCGTCCCCTGCACCCAGGACCTCCCGCGGACCATCTTCAGGAAAGGCAGCGACCGGCGTGCCGCAAGCCATTGCCTCCAGCATGACCAGCCCAAAGGTTTCGGAGCGGCTCGGAAACACAAAGACATCGGCCGAGGCGTAGATCTGTGCCAGCGCCTCCCGGTCCAGAATGCCAAGCCAGCGTACCTGCGGGTACTTGGCTTTCAGCCGTGCCTCGAGCGGGCCTACACCACACACCACCTTCGTGCCCGGCATGTCCATCTGCAAAAAGGCATCGATGTTCTTTTCATATGAAATGCGCCCCACATACAGCGCCACAGGATGCGCCAGAACGCCAGTGAGCGGACTCTGACAGACCTCACCATGAAAGCGAAACGCCTGGGTATCCACACCGTGCGTCCACAACCGCAGTTGGCGAAAGCCCCGCTGCTGCAGCATTTGCAAGACACCCTGCGTAGGAACCATTACCCCCGACGAAGGGCGATGAAAATGCCTGAAAAGCGCATAACCCCAACCCAGTGGTATGCGCAAGGCTGCCTGAAGAATCTCGGGAAACCTTGTGTGAAAGGCTGTGGTGAATGCCAGGCCACGCTTGAGACAGTAACGACGCCCCGCCCAGCCCAAAGGCCCCTCGGTCGCCAGATGAATGGCATCGGGCTGCAGGGCGTCCAACTTCTGGGTGAGTAACTTGTAGGGTCGCACCGCCAGATCAATGCCAGCGTAACCGGGACAAGGACGGGTAGAAAACTGACCAGGATGCAGCACCTGCACGTCATGCCCGGCATCTTCCAGCTCTCGCACCAACTCGACCAAAGTGGTCACCACGCCATTGACCTGTGGCAGCCATGCATCAGTTAGCAGCGCAATCTTCATGCGGACACCCGTGTGGTCTGGCTGGACAGATTGGCTGCGGGCACAGCGGGCCATTGCAACAGCTCCAGCCGACCATCAAGGTGCTCGACGAGTGCTGTGTGGCTCTCCACCCAGTCGCCATCGTTGCAATACAAGGTGCCACCAATCTCGCGCATCTCCGCGCGGTGGATATGTCCGCAGACCACTCCATCGTGCCCGCGGCGACGGGCCTCTGCGGCCACCGCCACTTCAAAATCGGTGACGTAGTTGAGCGCCTTTTTTACCTTGCCTTTCAGGTAAGCTGACAAAGACCAATACGGAAGCCCCATCCGCGCCCGAAGGATGTTGAGATGGCGGTTCAGCTTGAGCGTGAATTCATAGAGGTTGTCACCCACATAGGCGATCCATTTGGCACACTGGATCACACCATCGAAGTGGTCACCATGCGTGACCCACAGGCTGCGCCCATCTGCAGTGGTGTGCACAGCATCGGACACCACCTCGATACCGCCAAAAGAATTCCCCACAAAGGCTCGGGCAAATTCGTCGTGGTTGCCAGGAACAAACACCACGCGGCCCCCCTTGCGCGCGCGACGCAACAGCTTTTGCACCACATCGTTGTGCGCCTGTGGCCAGAACCACCGGCGGCGCAACTGCCACCCATCGACGATGTCTCCCACCAGGTACAGATGGTCGCTGGGATGGTGCTTCAGAAAATCCAGAAGCGCTTCAGCCTGACACCCAGGCGTGCCGAGGTGCAAATCCGAAATGAACACAGCACGGAACCAGCGTTGACCGGCGAACGCCACAAGGGCGTCGGGCTCTGCATCCTGCGGCACCTGGGACTCGTTCAACCAAGGGCCCAGGGCGTCGAACGCGGCACGCACCGGTCAGGCCCCCAGAAAATGCTTGCGGTAGCGGGGATGCAGGTCGGCCAGCCGCATCAGCATGGGCAGGTCGGCGGTATTGAAGTCCGGATCCCACGCCGGTGCACCCAGTACACGGGCGCCCAGTCGCAGATAGCCTTTGATCAAGGCCGGTGGGTCCACGGCAATGGATCCGTCCAGATGCTCCACGGGCAACGGCAGGCGCGGCAGCACGTGGTATTCGATGGGTGCCAGATGGGTCTTTCGCACTTGCTGCCAGATGCTGGCCGCCGCGTCGCCGCTAACCACGCCATTGTGAAGCATGGGAATGCTGGCGCAGCCGATCATCGTGTCGAGTTCGTTGCGCACCATGAAGTCCGCCAGCGCGCTCCACAGCGCCATGATCACGCCGCCGTGGCGGTGGTCGGGATGCACACAGCTGCGGCCCAGCTCCACCATGCGCGGGCGCAGCGTGCGCAAGCGCGTCAAGTCGAATTCGGTGTCGCTGTAAGTTCCGCCCACCCGCTTGGCCTGCGCGGGCGTCAGCACCCGGTAAGTCCCAATGACTTGCTGGCTCGGAGCGTCGCGCACCAGAAGATGCTCGCAATAGTCGTCAAACAGGTCCACGTCGTGGCCAGGAATGGGGGTCGTCAATCGAGCGCCCATCTCTGCCGCGAACACCTCAAACCGCAAGCGCTGTGCCTCACGGACCTCATCCAGATGCCTGGCCCAAGTCACCTCGATAGCACCACGCGCCGGGATAGCATGCACGGCGCCCGGCACAACACCAGAAGGCTGAACAATACCGGTACCTGTAGCCTCCGGCGATGTGGACAACTGCATCAAAGTGGGCAGGTCGTTCATGGACAACGTCTCCTTCGGTAAGAACGGGCACAGCTGGAATTTCCAAACAGAGCGGGAATCCGCTTTCCTGGCCGGGAGTGTGAAAGCCGCGCATGACATGCCCATGTCTTCGGCGTGTCAACGCCATGACAATGCGCGCTTTCCATTGGCACGGGGCCCTCACTAATGGCCTGCATAATTGACTGAGGAACTCCGCCGTGCCTTCCCCCGCCCTGCCCCCCACACGCAGCCCCATCGCAGCCTTTGTGGCTGTGTTTGTGCTTGCAGCCGCCTGCGCTGGTGCTTTGATCTGGACGCTGGAACGCCAGGAACGTGCGCAGCAGCGCACCCAAGCCGCCGATGTGGCGGGCGATCATGTCCAGGCCCTGCAGCGTGCCATCGAGTTGGCACTGTCGGCCAACAACACCCTGGTGGCGCTGGTGCGCCAGGGCCACGGGAAGGTTCCCCAGTTCGAAGAAATCGGCGTGCAGATGCTGCCTTTCTACCCGGGCATCGCGGCCATGGGCCTGTCCCCGGGAGGGGTAGTGCAGCAGGTTGTTCCCCGTGCAGGCAACGAAAATTCGATTGGTTTTGACCAGCTCAACGACCCCCGCCAAGGGGCGGAGTCAGCCCGTGCCCGCGAGTCCGGCGTGTTGACGCTGGCGGGGCCCATGGAGTTGGTCCAGGGCGGCCTGGGCGTCGTGGGGCGCCAACCGGTGTACCTGGAAGATGACCTGGGGCGCCGGAGCTTCTGGGGTTTTACTTACGTCACCATCCGTCTGCCCGAGGTGCTGGCCACCGCCCGGCTGCCCCAGCTCAAGGAACGGGGTTTTCACTATCGATTGTGGCGTGTCCGCCCGGATAACAACCAGGAGCAGACCATCGCGACGTCTGACCCTCCGCCCACCGGTGACGCTGTTGGCCGGTCCCTGACCCTGCCCAATGGCCAGTGGACGCTCAGCCTGACACCCGCCAAGGGATGGGGCGCGCCAGGTGTGCTGGCTCTGCGCTGTGCCTTGGGCTTGCTGTTTGCGTTGCTGATGGGCTACCTGGCGCGCTTGCTGGTCGAATTGAAGGTGCACGAGCGCGGTCTTGCGACACAGGTGGCCCAGCGGACCTCCGAGATCCAGGCCACACAGCAGCAGCTGCGCGCCACCATCGATGCAATTCCCGATCCGTTGTTTGAAATCGACCAGGACGGCCGCTATTGCAGCGTGCACAGCCCTCGTGCCGAGTTGCTCATGGGCCCTGCTGAGCAATTGATCGGCCGCAATGTCACCGAGGTGTTACCCGCACTGGCTGCACTGACTGTGATGGATGTGCTCAATGAAGCGCAATCCCAGGGATGGTCCACTGGACGCCAGATCATGCTGGACCTGCCTGGCCTGGGGCCCACCTGGTTCGAGCTTTCTGCGGCCCGCAAGGCAGGATCAGCGGGAGGAAAACCCCGGTTCATTGTGCTGTCCCGCGACATTTCTGAACGCAAGCGGTCGCAAGAACAACTGCAGTTGACGGCCCAGGTGTTTGACCAGAGCGGCGAGGCCATCGTGATTGCCGACGCAGCCCAGACCATCGTGCGCATCAACCGGGCATTCAGCCGCATCACTGGCTACTCCGAAGCGGAGGCCGTAGGTCAGTCGATGCGCCTGCTCACGGTGGCAGAGTCCACCCGAGACTTCGACGCCGACCTGGTGTACGCCCATCTCACCAAAGAAGGGCACTGGGAAGGCGAAGCCTGGGGCCGCCGCAAGGATGGATCGACCTACCCCCAGTGGCTGTCCGTCAGCCGCGTGCGCGATGGCAATGGCAGCACCACCCACTCCATCACGCTGTTCCGCGACATCACCCTGCAACGCGAGGCTCAGGACCGCATCCAGCGCCTCGCGCATTTCGACCCCCTCACTGACCTGCCCAACCGTGCGCTCCTGGCAGAGCGCGCCCAACGCCACATCGAACAAGAGCAAGCGCGGGGCGGAACGCTGGCCTTGCTGTTCCTGGACCTGGACCATTTCAAGAACGTCAACGACTCGCTGGGGCACCGCATTGGCGACATCCTGCTGGTGGCAGTAGCGCGACGGCTGGAGTCCCTGCTGGGCGCACAGGACACCGTATCGCGCCTGGGAGGGGATGAATTTTTGCTGCTGCTACCCGCTGCCTCGGCCCTGCAGGCGGCCGACGTAGCCAACCGTTTGCTGATGGCCGTGGCGCAGCCGTTTCAGGTGGAGCCTTACGAACTCACCACCACCCTGTCCGTAGGCATTGCCATGTATCCGGCTGACGGAGACTCGTTCGACACCCTGTACCAGCGTGCTGATGCCGCCATGTACCGTGCCAAGCAAAGCGGGCGCAACCGCTTTGGCTTTTTCACCGCCGACCTGGAGGCACGGACCGCCCGAGCCTTACAGATCGAAAACGCACTGCGCCGGGCACTGGAACGCAACCAGTTCGAGCTGCACTACCAACCCCAGGTGTCACTCACCACGCGCCAAGTGGTCGGTGCCGAGGCGCTGCTGCGCTGGAGCCACCCCGAGCTGGGCATGGTGTCCCCGGCGGAGTTCATCCCTGTGGCCGAAAGCAGCGGCATGATCGTCGCAATTGGCGAGTGGGTGCTGAACACTGCCGTGCATGACGCCAAGCGCTGGCTGGACCTTCAATTGCCACTGCGGGCTGTGTCAGTCAATCTGTCGGCGGTGCAGTTCCGCCACCCCCAGTTGCCCGAGATGGTGACACGCTGCCTGCAACAAGCCGGACTGCCTGCGCGTCGGCTGGAGCTGGAGCTGACCGAGGGGGCTGCGGTAGACGACCCCGCTGCTGCACTGGCCATGATGGACCAATTGCATGACCGGGGCGTGCGGCTTTCGATGGATGACTTTGGCACGGGATATTCGTCGTTGAGCTACCTCAAGCGCTTCCAGATCTACAAGCTCAAGATCGACCAGTCATTTGTGCGCGACCTGGACGACGACGCCAATGACCGGGCCATTGTCAGCGCCATCATCCGCATGGCGCAGGCCTTGGGCATGCAGACGACCGCCGAGGGGGTGGAGACCGATGGCCAGCTGGAGTTTCTGCGCGCGCAGGGCTGCGACGAAGGCCAGGGTTACCTGTTCAGCCGCCCCCTGGCAGCCGATGCCTTTGAGGCCTATCTGCGGGAACACTTGGGACGCTAAAAACGCCGGGCAACGCGTCTCTGCACCCTCTCGCGCCAGAGCTCCTGGCTCCTGGCGACTGCACTTACATCAGCCGTACGGCAGAACCTGCAGCGCTGTACCTGAGGCATACCCTCAAACGGCTTGTAAGCTGCCGCTGCTACACTTTGGCACAATTTTCTGAGGCCGTCTGGCCCTGCCGCCTGTTCTGGTCTTATGTATTCGCTGTTCAGCACTCCGCCCTCGCAGCGCGCCGGAGTGCCCCCTGACACCCCCCTGCAACGCACCTTGCGTGAACAACAAACCCTCCTGGACAGCGCGGGAGTGGGTATCGTGTTCCTGCGCCAGCGCAGCGTGGTGCGCTGCAACCAGCGGTATGCCGAAATTTTCGGCTATGCCAGCCCCGCCCACTTGGTAGGGCTCAACACCGAAGCCTTCTATCCAGACCGGGATGCATTCCGGGACCTCGGGCGCACGGCTTATCCCGCGCTGGCCCAGGGGCAGTCATTCCGGATTGAACGCCAGTTGCGTCGTCAGGACGGCACACTGTTCTGGGGCAGCCTCACGGGGCGCCTGATCAATCCGCACGACACCGGAGAAGGCTCGATCTGGATCGTGGACGACATCGATGAGCAAAAGCGTGCCCACGCCGCGCTGAATGCCGCTGTGCGGGAAAAGCAGTTGCTGTTTGACAGCGCGATGGTCGGCATCGTCTTTCTGCGAGACCGGCATCTGACCCGCTGCAACCACCATTTTGAACAGATGCTGGGCTTTGAGCCGGGCGAACTCATTGGCAGCTCGTCGCGTCGCTGGTACGCCAGCGATGCTGCCTGGCAAGAAGTGGGCGACCGCTGCTACCCCTCGCTGGTGGCCGGACAGTCGTACGAGGGCGAGGTGGAGCTATGCCGCAAGGACGGCACCCCTGTGATTTGCGAAGTACGCAGCAAATGCATCGATCCCGCCGACCCTGCCCAGGGGACCATCTGGATCACCATGGACATCACCGACCGCAAACGCGCGCAGGCGGTGCTGGCCCAGGCCCATGAGGAGCTGGAGCGGCAGGTGCAAGACCGCACGCGCGAGCTGCGCGAGACAGTGGAAAACCTGCACCGTGAAATCAATGACCGCAAGGCCGACCAAGAGCGCATTTACTGGTTGGCCCACTACGATGCGTTGACCGGTCTGCCCAACCGTGCCCTGCTGGCAGAACGTGCGCAGCAGGCCATTCGGGTGGCGCAGGAGAACCAGACGCCGCTGGCCGTCATCTTCCTGGACCTGGATCACTTCAAGCATGTGAACGACTCTCTGGGCCACCGGGTGGGCGATGTGCTGCTGGTCGAAATTGCCAAGCGCCTGCGTGCGGTGGTGCGCGACAAGGACACGGTGTCGCGCCTGGGAGGGGATGAGTTCATCCTGCTTCTGCCAGGCGCCGACGCGCGGGGTGCAGCCAGGGTCGCCAGCAAGTTGCAGGAGGCATCCCGTCAGCCGTACCAGATCGATCACCACGAGCTGACCATGGCCCCGTCGATGGGCATTGCGCTGTTCCCCCAGGACGGACACGATTTCGATACTTTGACCCAGTCGGCAGACGTGGCCATGTACCGCGCCAAGCTGGACGGACGCAACACCTTTCGCTTCTTTACCCCCGAGATGCAGGCCCAGTCGGTACGGGCCCTGCAGCTCGAAAACGCATTGCGCCGTGCGCTGGAGCGCGAACAGTTCCACCTGCACTACCAGCCACAGATGAACCTGGCCACGGGTACTGTGCGCAGTGTGGAAGCCCTGCTGCGCTGGCAACACCCCCAGCTCGGTGCGATTTCTCCGGGAGAGTTCATCCCCATCGCCGAAGACAGCGGCCAGATTCTGCAGATCGGCGAGTGGGTGCTGCGCACAGCGCTGGCCCAGCTCAAGGCATGGCGCAGCTGCGGGTTTCCCGAACTCACAATGGCAGTGAACCTGTCAGCCATTCAATTTCGCCAGCCACAGCTGCCAGAGCTGGTGAGCCGGGTGCTCGCGGAGTTTGACCTGCCCCCCGATTCGCTGGAACTGGAGCTGACGGAGGGGGTGGCAGTGGACGACCCCCATGCGGCGGTGGCCACCATGGACCAGTTGCATGCGCGTGGAGTGCGGATGTCGATGGACGACTTCGGCACGGGCTATTCGTCACTCAGCCAGCTCAAGCGGTTCCAGATCTTCAAGCTCAAGATCGATCAATCCTTTGTGCGCGACCTGGGCAACGACAGCAACGACCGCGCCATCGTCAGCGCCATCATCCGCATGGCGCAGGCGCTGGGCATGCGTACTACCGCTGAAGGCGTGGAAACCGAGGGGCAACTGGCCTTTTTGCACGAACAAGGTTGCGACGAAGCGCAGGGCTACCACTTCAGCACGCCACTGCCCGCGGAGCAACTGGAACGCTTCATGCGGCAACACACGACCGCACACTGACCAGCCTCAAGACCCTTTCCAGCGCGGCGGACGCTGCTGCACTCCGCCGATAGTCCAAGACGTCAACCCGCGCGGGCTGCGTCGGCCAGGCGCTGAGCGCAAGAGCTGGCCAACTGCGCGTCGCGCGCCTCCACCATCACACGCAGCAGAGGCTCGGTGCCACTGGCGCGGATCAGTACGCGGCCCGAGGAGCCCAACTGCTGCTCCACCGCCTGCGTGGCCTCTGCCAGTAAACGGTTGGCCTTCCAGTCCTGCCCTGGCGCCAGTCGGACGTTGAGCAAGACCTGCGGGTAGAGCGTGATGCCTGCCAGCAGCTGCGCCAGCGTGCGGCCACTGCGCACACAAGCCTGCAGCACCTGCAGGGCACTGACCAAACCGTCGCCGGTGGTGTGTCGGTCCAGGGCCAGCAGATGCCCGGACCCCTCCCCGCCCAACACCCAGTGGTGGCGCGCCAGTTCTTCCAGCACGTACCGGTCACCGACCTTGGCGCGTACAAACTTCACTCCCTTGGCCAGTAGCGCCACCTCTACCGCCATGTTGGTCATCAGCGTGCCCACCACGCCAGGCACGTGCTCGTCACGGCCCATGCGGTCTGCCGCCATCAGGTACAGCAGCTCGTCACCGTTGTACAGCCGCCCATTGGCGTCCACAATCTGCAGCCGGTCTGCATCCCCATCCAGGGCAATGCCATAGTCGGCACGGTTCGCGCGCACAGCGCGCACCAACGCGTCGGGGTGTGTCGCACCGACCTCGTGGTTGATGTTGAGGCCGTCGGGTGCGCAGCCAATCGACAGCACTTCCGCACCCAGCTCGTGGAATACCTTGGGCGCCACCTGGTAGGCGGCTCCGTGGGCAGCGTCCACCACTATCTTCAGGCCCTTGAGCGTCAGGTCCTGGGGAAACGTGCTCTTGCAAAACTCGATGTAGCGCCCGGCCGCATCATCCAGGCGCCGGGCCTTGCCCAGGCTGGCTGAATCGACCCAGACGGGTGGTTCGGCCAGTGCGGCTTCCACCGCCAGCTCCCAGGCGTCCGACAGCTTGGTGCCTTGCGCGCTGAAGAACTTGATGCCGTTGTCAGGGTAGGCGTTATGGCTGGCGCTGATGACCACGCCCAGACTGGCGCGCTGGGCGCGGGTCAGGTAAGCCACGCCTGGCGTGGGCAACGGCCCCAGCAGCACCACATCCACCCCTGCCGAGTTGAAGCCAGACTCCAGCGCGCTTTCAAGCATGTAGCCAGAGATGCGGGTGTCCTTGCCGATCAACACTGTGGGCCGCTCTTCCGTGCGGCGTAACACGCGACCCACGGCATGGGCAAGGCGCAGCACAAAATCCGGTGTGATGGGCGGCTGCCCCACAGTGCCGCGGATGCCGTCGGTTCCAAAGTATTGGCGTGTCATGTTCTGGCGTCTCCTCGTACGGATCTCAGTATGTTGTTGTCAAAGGCGAGGACCTGGCGCCCCACTACCTGCTCTCGAATCACTGGCCCCTCAGCCAGATCGCTGCATCGCAGACCACACTGCCAGTGCCGCCACCGTCTCGCGTACATCGTGCACACGCACTACCGACGCGCCCCGCTCCACCGCGAGCAAGGCGGCGGCCACACTGGGTACCATGCGTTGGCTCACCTCCAGCCCTGTGATCGTGCCCAGCGATGACTTGCGCGACCATCCCGCCAGCAGCGGGTAGCCAGCGGTCAATAGCTCGGACTGTCGTGCCAGCAACGCAAAGTTCTGTTCCACCGTTTTGCCGAAACCAATGCCCGCATCCAGCAGGATACGAGCCTTTTCGACCCCAAGCGCTAGTAGATTATGCGCCTGCAGCTGCAAAAATGATAGCACCTGGGGCACCACATCCCCCCCCATAGGCGCCTGCTGCATGGTCTGCGGGTCGCGGTGCATATGCATCAGGCACACACCACACTGCGGGTGCGCAGCCACCGCTGCCGCAGCTCCTGGCTGCCGCAGGGCCCAGATGTCGTTGACGATGTCAGCCCCCAGATCCAGCACAGCACGCATGACCTCCGGCTTGTAGGTGTCCACTGAAATCGGGACACCCAGCGCCACAGCCTCACGCACCAAGGGAACGACGCGAGACAGCTCCTCATCCAGCGGCACAGCAGGGCTGCCCGGGCGGGTGGACTCACCACCGATATCCAAAATATCTGCGCCCTCTTTCAACAGCTGTTCGCAATGCCGTAGCGCCGCAGCCGTGGAGCCATGGCGCCCACCATCGGAGAAAGAATCAGGAGTGACGTTGACGACGCCCATGACCTGGGGACGGACCAAGTCAATTGCGAAGCGAGAGGTTTGCCAGATCATGCCGATCACACCCGTGCAGATTTCGAAATAGCGGCTCGACAAAGCATTCCGCAAGAAAAAACGATGGTCCCCATGAAAAACGGGGCACAAGGCCCCGTTCAGACGGCTGGACCGCGAGCCCAGTCAGGCTGCCGTCGGTGCAGTATCCGTGGCTACAGCTGGAGTGCCACCACTGGAGTTATCACCACCAGAGGGAGGGGTGCGTGGCGTCCAGTCCTTGGGAGGACGAGGTTCCTTGCCCGCCATGATGTCGTCCAATTGCTCGGTATCGATGGTTTCCCATTCGAGCAAGGCCTTGGCCATGGCGTGCATCTTGTCACTGTTCTCTTCGATCAAGCGGCGGGCGAGGTTGTACTGCTCGTCGATGATGCGGCGCACTTCCATGTCCACCTTTTCCATGGTCTGTTCGCTCATGGTGGTGGTCTTGGTGACCGAGCGGCCCAGGAACACTTCGCCTTCGTTCTCGGCGTAAACCATCGGCCCCAGGGCATCGGTCATGCCGTAGCGCGTGACCATGTCGCGGGCGATGTGGGTCGCGCGCTCGAAGTCGTTGCTGGCGCCGGTGGTCATCTGGTTCATGAACACTTCTTCGGCAATGCGGCCACCGAACAGCATGCTGATCTGGTTGAGCATATATTCGCGATCATAGCTATAACGGTCCTGCGCGGGCAGGCTCATCGTCACGCCCAGAGCACGGCCGCGGGGAATGATGGTGACCTTGTGCACGGGGTCGCACTTGGGCAGCAACTTGCCGATCAGCGCATGGCCTGACTCGTGGTAAGCCGTGTTGCGGCGTTCTTCCTCGGGCATGACCATACTCTTGCGCTCGGGGCCCATGAGGATCTTGTCCTTGGCCTTCTCGAAGTCCTGCATCTCCACGGTGCGCGCATTGCGGCGGGCAGCCATCAGGGCGGCTTCATTACACAGATTGGCCAAGTCGGCACCACTCATGCCGGGGGTACCACGGGCGATGATGCCAGGCGCCACATCCTGACCAATCGGGATCTTGCGCATGTGCACGTTCAGGATCTGCTCGCGGCCACGGATGTCGGGCAGCGTCACATACACTTGGCGGTCAAAACGGCCAGGACGCAGCAGGGCGGCGTCCAGAATGTCAGGGCGGTTGGTGGCGGCCACCACGATGACGCCCAGGTTGGTTTCAAAGCCGTCCATCTCGACCAGCATCTGGTTCAGGGTCTGCTCGCGCTCGTCGTTGCCACCGCCCAGGCCAGCGCCACGCTGCCGGCCCACCGCGTCGATTTCATCGATGAAGATGATGCAAGGAGCGTTCTTCTTGGCGTTGTCGAACATGTCGCGCACGCGCGCCGCGCCCACGCCAACGAACATTTCCACGAAGTCGGAGCCGGAGATGCTGAAGAACGGCACCTTGGCTTCGCCAGCGATGGACTTGGCCAGCAGGGTCTTGCCAGTACCGGGAGGCCCCACCAGCAGCAGGCCACGGGGAATACGGCCGCCGAGCTTTTGGAACTTTTGTGGGTCTTTGAGGAAGTCCACCACTTCCTTGACTTCTTCCTTGGCCTCGTCGCAGCCTGCCACGTCAGCGAACGTGACCTGGTTGTTGTTCTCGTCCAGCATGCGCGCCTTGCTCTTGCCAAAGCTGAAGGCGCCGCCCTTGCCGCCACCTTGCATCTGGCGCATGAAGTACACCCACACGCCAATCAACAGCAACATGGGCCCCCAGCTGACAAGGAGGGTCATGAGCAAGGAGCCTTCCTCACGAGGCTTCACGTCGAACTTGACGTTGTGATTCAGCAGGTCACCCACCAGACCACGGTCCAGCACCGAAGCGTTTGTGCGGATCTTGCGATCATCGGTGGTGACCGCAACAATCTCGCCACCGCTCAGCCCTTCGGGAATGGTGGCGCTTTTGATGCGGTTGTTGCGGACTTCGTCCAGAAACTCGGAATACCCGACGTGGCCTGCACTGGCGCCGCTGCGAGTGTCAAACTGCTTGAACACCGTGAACAGCACCATGGCAATGACCAGCCATACGGCAATTTTTGAAAACCACTGATTGTTCAAGCGGGGCTCCAGTTGCAGGGAACAGAAAACGGACACACTGCCGTCATGGCACGCATGTGCGGCCCATTTTAGGTCTTTCAAGCCACGGGACCAGCTCTATTCCCCCTCACGCCCATGGAATCAGCGCGGGCTTTGCAGCCAAAGTTCACGGATTCTTGACCTGAGGCAAGTCTAGACAGGCTGCTTTTTCAGCCCCATGCCCACCAGGAAGGTTTCTGACGACTTGTCGCGCGACGCCTTGGGTTTCAAGGGTTTGACGACCTTGAAGGTCTGCTTGAACAGGGTGACCAGATCGCTGTATCCGCTGCCATGGAACAGCTTGACCACCAGGGCGCCTTCCGGTTTCAAATGGTTGCACGCGAAATCCACAGCCAACTCCACCAAATGCGCAATCCGTGCTGCATCGGCCGACTCGATGCCCGACAGGTTGGGCGCCATGTCAGACACCACCACGTCCACCACCCGGCCGTCGAGCGCCTGCTCCAAGCGCTCCAGCACCTCAGGCTCACGAAAGTCTCCGTTCAAGTAGGTAACGCCTTCAATGGGGTCCATGGGCAGAATGTCCAGCGCAATGATCACCCCGTTGAGTTGCCCCGCAGCGGCGCCAGCGGGCGACATGCGCCTGCGCAGATACTGGCTCCACGCCCCCGGTGTGGAGCCCAGGTCGACCACCGTATAACCAGGCTTGATGAGGCCCAGTTGCTCGTCAATCTCCTTGAGCTTGTAGGCGGCACGGGCGCGGTAACCCTCCTTCTGTGCCAATTTGACATAGGTGTCGTTCACGTGGTCGTTGAGCCACGCCTTGTTCACCTTCTTGCTCTGGGTTTTGACTTTCATATGACGGTATTGTCTCTCGACAATCGCTGTAGCTGGTGACTTGAAAGCCTTGCCGCACTTGGGAGGTGGAGTCACCCCACCACGGGCCGCAGACATAATACGGGTATGCCCCAAATTCAACTGACTCCTGCCGAGCGCCGGGAACAACGCGCCAATGCCCACCACCTGGACCCCGTGGTCCTGATCGGCGGCGATGGCCTCACCCCTGCCGTGAAGAAGGAAATCGACGCCGCCCTCAACGCCCATGGCCTGATCAAGGTGCGTGTTTTCAACGACGACCGCGTGGCGCGCGAGCTGATGTACCAGGAGCTGACCGCCGAACTCAACGCGGCACCCATACAGCACATCGGCAAACTGCTGGTGCTGTGGCGGCCCCAGCCTGTCAAAGAGCGAACCATCGACGAAGACCGGATGCCCGGCCCACGCGATGTCAAGGTACTGAAGTACAGCAAACGGGGTGGTCAGCGCCCCGAGATCAAGCAGTTGCGTGTGCTCGGCAACCAGCGTCTTACGTCAGGCGGCCAGATCAAGCGCGCCAAGCCCAAGCAAAAATCCATCAAGAAGCGCCAGGCTGACTGATGACCGCTGAAGCAGTATCTGCAACCATTGCAGCACCTGCCGGCATGGCGCCAACCCGCCACATCCTCTGCATGAAATGGGGCACGAAATACGGCCCCGACTACGTCAACCGGCTGTACGCCATGGTGCGTCGACATCTGAGCGGAGACTTCCGTTTTGTCTGCCTCACCGATGACAGCGCCGGTATCCGTAGCGAAGTGCAATGCCTGCCCATTCCTGCACTGGATCTACCGCCAGGCATTCCCGAGCGGGGCTGGACCAAGCTGGCCACCTTCAGCGCAGACTTGCATGGACTGCGGGGCACCGCCCTGTTTCTGGACGTGGATGTGGTCGTCACCGGCAGCCTGGATGATTTTTTCACCCAGCCCGGCGAATTTCTGATCATTCACGACTACAAACGCCCATGGCGCATCACGGGAAACTCGTCGGTCTACCGCTTCGAGCTTGGCGCCCATCCGGATGTGCTAGCGTATTTTCGCGAACACTTCGCGGAGATCCGCGCACAGTTTCGCAACGAACAGGCCTACCTGTCCGACTTCTTGCACAAGCGGGGCAAGCTGCAATACTGGCCCGCTGCGTGGTGCCCCAGTTTCAAGTACCACGGGATACCGCCGTGGCCCACCAATTACTGGCGCGCACCGTTTGTACCCGAAGGCGCACGCATCGTGATTTTTCACGGGGAATGCAATCCCCCGGATGCGCTGGCGGGGAGGCGCAACCGCCGGTTCCGCTACATCCGCCCAGCTACCTGGGTGGCGGAACACTGGCACGAATAGGCGCGGCGGCGGGCAGGCTTGCCCTCAAGAGAAAAGTCTACGCCGCAGTAGGTCTGTCAGCGAGTCGCTTGCCTGACCGTCAATCGCTGGCGGACCGCTCTTCCACTGCCGTGTGCGATCCTGGCCGAAGCGTTTGCCAGAATACTGCCAAGGCGCAGCCCCATTGCACCGCGTACATCACTGTCCCCACGCTGTGCCACAGACGCAAGTCCTGCCGGGCCACAATGCGGGGCGCCACACCAAACTGGTTGAGCAATGCCAGCAACAGGCCGCCCAGAACGAACAGCATGGCAGCGCGTGCCCACGGATATTGGGTCACCCCATGCCGAGGTCTGGACAGCAGCAGCAGCACCACACAGCACACCACAGCCACCCAGGTTTGCGCCGCAAACAGCCGGGCCGCCACCTGTCCCGCCAGGGAAGGGGATGGCAGATAGGCGAACAACAGCGGCACCACCAAAAAGCCGATGGTGGTGAGACTGCCCCACCACAAGGCCGCCACCAGAGCGGGAAGTCGCGGGCGCATGCCCAGCCACATGGCAGCCATCACACCATCACTGGTAGCTGACCGCCACCACTTCATAGCGGCGGATGCCACCGGGGGCCTGCACCTCAGCGGTGTCGCCCTCCTCCTTGCCAATGAGGGCACGCGCGATGGGGCTGGAAATATTGATCAGGCCTCGCTTGAGGTCCGCCTCGTCTTCCCCGACGATCTGGTATTTCACCGTGTCGCCCGACTCTTCGTCCTCCAGTTCGACCGTGGCGCCAAACACCACCTTGCCGCCACCATCCACCGCACTGGGATCGATGACCTGGGCCACCGAGAGCTTGCCCTCGATCTCCTGAATGCGGCCTTCGATAAAGCCCTGGCGGTCCTTGGCTGCGTCGTAATCGGCGTTTTCACTCAGGTCGCCCTGCGCACGCGCTTCGGCAATGGCCGAGATCACAGCGGGACGCTCCACGGTCTTGAGTCGGTGCAGCTCTTCCTTGAGCATTTCGGCGCCGCGCTTGGTAATTGGAATGGTGGCCATGAGATTGAGTCTCCACAAGTCAAAACGGTGAAAGTGCAATGCACTTCCACCGATCTGTCGCCACGCTGCGCCCCGCAAAACACTGGCGGGTGCACATGGCACATCTACAAAAGGAAACCGCCGCACGTTGCCGCGCGGCGGTGTTAGTTCGGCTGCAATTATGCCGTGTTTGCGGCGGCAAAAGCCACCGCAAAAACCCGGTCAGGCAGCCAGTTGAGCGTGCAGTTCCTGCACGGAATACACGTCGAGCTTGTCGAGGTACTTCATGCCCTCGACGGCCGCCTCGGCACCAAAGATGGTGGTGAAGGTGGTCACGCGGGCCAGCAGCGACGAGGTGCGGATCGCGCGAGAGTCTGCAATCGCATTGCGGCGCTCTTCCACCGTGTTGATGACCATGACAATCTCATTGTTCTTGATCATGTCCACGATGTGCGGACGGCCTTCCGTGACCTTGTTGACCACCACCACCGGGACGCCCGCCTCGGCGATGGCCGCAGCGGTGCCCTTGGTCGCCACCAGATCGAAGCCGAGCGCCACCAGCTGGCGGGCAATGTCCACCGCGCGGGGCTTGTCGTTGTTCTTCACGGTGAGGAACACCTTGCCCGACGTCGGCAGCTTGGTGCCCGCGCCCAGCTGGCTCTTCACGAACGCTTCCCCAAAGGTCTTGCCCACGCCCATCACCTCGCCGGTGGACTTCATCTCGGGGCCGAGGATGGTGTCCACGCCCGGGAACTTGACGAAGGGGAACACGGCTTCCTTCACGCTGAAGTAAGGCGGTGTCACTTCCTTGGTGATGCCCTGCGAAGCCAGCGACTGGCCCGCCATGCAGCGCGCTGCGACCTTGGCCAGCTGGATGCCGGTGGCCTTGGAGACAAACGGCACCGTGCGCGATGCGCGGGGGTTCACTTCCAGCACGTAGATCACGTCCTTGCCATCCACTTCCTGGATGGCGAACTGCACGTTCATCAGGCCCACCACGTTCAGGCCTTCGGCCATGGCAGCCGACTGGCGCTTGAGCTCGTCCACGGTGGCTTGCTTGAGGTAGTACGGCGGCAGCGAGCAGGCCGAGTCACCCGAGTGCACGCCGGCTTGCTCGATGTGCTCCATCACGCCACCGATGAAGGTCTTGCCTTCGGGGTCGCGCAGGCAATCCACATCGCACTCGATGGCGTCGTTCAGGAAGCGGTCGAGCAGCACGGGCGAGTCGTTGCTCACCTTGACGGCCTCGCGCATGTAGCGCTCCAGGTCGCGCTGCTCGTGCACGATTTCCATCGCGCGGCCGCCCAGCACGTAGCTGGGGCGCACCACCAGGGGGTAACCCAGCGTGGCGGCCTTTTCCAAAGCCTCGGCTTCGGTACGCGCCGTGGCATTGGGCGGCTGGCGCAGCCCGAGGTCGCCCAGCAGCTTCTGGAAACGCTCGCGGTCCTCGGCCGCGTCGATCATGTCGGGGCTGGTGCCGATGATCGGCACGCCTTCGGCTTCCAGGCCCAGTGCCAGCTTGAGCGGCGTCTGGCCGCCGTACTGCACGATCACACCGTGTGGCTTTTCCTTGTCCACGATCTCGAGCACGTCTTCCAGCGTCAGCGGCTCGAAGTACAGGCGGTCGGAGGTGTCGTAGTCGGTCGAAACCGTTTCAGGGTTGCAGTTGACCATGATGGTTTCGTAGCCATCCTCGCGCATGGCGAGTGCGGCATGCACGCAGCAGTAGTCGAACTCGATGCCCTGGCCGATGCGGTTCGGGCCACCGCCCAGCACCATGATCTTTTTCTTGTCCGTCGGCGCAGCTTCGCACTCTTCCTCGTAGGTCGAATACATGTAGGCCGTGTTGGTGGCGAACTCGGCAGCGCAGGTGTCCACGCGCTTGTACACGGGGCGAACGTTCAGCGCGCGGCGTGCTTCGCGCACCGATTTCTCGGTGGTCTTGAGCAGCTTGGCCAGGCGGCGGTCGGAGAAGCCCTTCTTCTTGAGCGTACGCAGCGTGTCGGCATCCAGCGTAGCCAATGCCACATCACCCTTGTCGGCGGCGAGCTGGTCGAGTTCGAGTTCGATTTTCACGATCTCTTCGATCTGCACCAGGAACCACTTGTCGATCTTGGTAAGGTCGTACACCTCGTCCACCGACAGGCCCATGGCAAACGCGTCGCCCACGTACCAGATGCGCTCGGGACCGGGCTCGCCCAGTTCCTTTTCGAGCACTTCGCGGTCCTGGGTCTTTTCGTTCATGCCATCCACGCCCACTTCCAGACCACGCAGGGCTTTCTGGAAGGACTCCTGGAAGGTGCGGCCCATGGCCATGACCTCGCCCACAGACTTCATCTGGGTGGTCAGGCGGCTGTCGGCCGTCGGGAATTTCTCGAACGCAAAACGTGGGATCTTGGTGACCACGTAGTCGATCGAAGGCTCGAACGAGGCAGGCGTGGCGCCGCCGGTGATTTCGTTCTTGAGCTCATCGAGCGTATAGCCCACGGCCAGCTTGGCCGCGACCTTGGCAATCGGGAAGCCCGTGGCCTTGGACGCCAGCGCCGACGAACGCGACACGCGCGGGTTCATCTCGATGACGATCATGCGGCCGTCCTTCGGATTGACCGAGAACTGCACGTTGGAGCCGCCCGTGTCCACGCCAATCTCGCGCAGCACCGCGAGCGACGCGTTGCGCATGATCTGGTATTCCTTGTCGGTCAGCGTCTGCGCGGGGGCCACCGTGATCGAGTCCCCTGTGTGCACGCCCATCGGGTCCAGGTTCTCGATGGAGCAGATGATGATGCAGTTGTCCGCCTTGTCGCGGACCACTTCCATCTCGTACTCCTTCCAGCCGAGCAGCGACTCTTCAATCAGCAACTCGTTGGTGGGCGAGGCTTCCAGGCCGCGCTTGCAGATGGTCTCGAACTCTTCGGGGTTGTACGCAATGCCGCCGCCGGTACCGCCCAGCGTGAAGCTGGGGCGGATCACGGTGGGGAAACCCACGGTCTTTTGCACGGCCCAGGCTTCGTCCATGCTGTGGGCGATGCCGGAGCGCGCGGAGCCCAGACCGATCTTGGTCATGGCGTCCTTGAACTTTAGGCGGTCTTCGGCCTTGTCGATGGCTTCGGGTGTGGCGCCGATCAACTCGACCTTGTACTTGTCGAGCACGCCGTTGCGCCACAGGTCCAGCGCGCAGTTCAGCGCAGTCTGGCCGCCCATGGTGGGCAGGATGGCGTCGGGGCGTTCCTTGGCAATGATCTTCTCGACCGTCTGCCAGGTGATGGGCTCGATGTAGGTGACGTCGGCGGTGGCCGGGTCGGTCATGATCGTGGCAGGGTTGCTGTTGATCAGGATGACCTTGTAGCCTTCTTCACGCAGGGCCTTGCAGGCCTGCACGCCGGAGTAGTCGAACTCGCAGGCCTGGCCGATGATGATCGGGCCAGCACCAATGATGAGGATCGATTTGAGGTCTGTGCGCTTTGGCATTATTTCTTCTCCATCAGCGCGGTGAAGCGGTCAAACAGGTAGGCGATGTCGTGCGGGCCGGGCGATGCCTCGGGGTGGCCCTGGAAGCAGAACGCAGGCTTGTCGGTGCGCTCAAGCCCTTGCAGCGTGCCGTCGAACAGGCTGATGTGCGTGGGGCGCAGCGTGGCGGGCAGCGAGGCCATGTCCACGGCAAAGCCGTGGTTTTGGCTGGTGATGCTCACGCGGCCGTTGTCCAGGTCCTTCACCGGGTGGTTGGCACCATGGTGGCTGTTGTCCATCTTGAAGGTCTTGGCGCCGCTGGCCAGTGCCATGATCTGGTGGCCCAGACAGATGCCGAAGGTGGGCACGCCTGCATCAACGATCTGGCGGGTGGCTTCGATGGCGTAGTCGCAGGGCTCTGGGTCGCCAGGGCCGTTGGACAGGAACACACCGTCCGGCTTCATGGCCAGCACGTCGGCCGCGGGCGTCTTGGCGGGCACCACGGTGAGCTTGCAGCCACGTTCGGCCAGCATGCGCAGGATGTTCTTCTTGACGCCGAAGTCGTATGCCACCACGTGGAAGCGCGGGGCAGCCTGTGTGCCATAGCCTTCGCCCAGCTTCCACTCGGTCTGGTCCCAGGTATAGGTCGCAGGGGTGGTCACCACCTGGGCGAGGTCCAGACCCTTCATGCTGGGCGCGGCCTTGGCAGCCGCCAGGGCTTCGTCGATGCGCGCCTGCGTCACAGCCTCACCAGCCGCCAGGCCCAGGATGGCGCCGTTCTGCGCGCCCTTGTCGCGCAGCAGGCGGGTGAGTTTGCGGGTGTCGATGTTGGCAATGGCCACCGTCTTCTCGCGCACGAGGTACTGCGAAAGCGTTTCGGTGGATCGGAAGTTGCTGGCCAGAAGAGGCAGGTCTTTGATGATCAGGCCTGCAGCATGGACCTTGTCGGCTTCGATGTCTTCCGCATTGACGCCGTAATTGCCGATGTGCGGATACGTCAGGGTGACGATCTGCTGGCAGTAGCTGGGGTCGGTGAGGATTTCCTGGTAGCCGGTGATGGCGGTGTTGAACACCACTTCACCGACCGTGGTGCCGGTGGCACCGATCGAGTTACCGATAAAGACCGTGCCGTCTGCGAGCGCCAGGATGGCGGGCGGGAAGTTTCCCTTGAGAGACAAAAGCACTGGGTTCTCCGGATGGTTACGGTCGCCCGGCGCCTGCAGACCACTCGCACACTCGAAGCGCGATGGTGCCAATGGCTGCTCTCAGATGGGTTGTTGCTTTGGGTGCGGTCGGGCGACGCTGTTGCGAGAAAAGCTCCCGATTATACCTTCCGTCGCTGACACCTCCGCAATGCACGCCTTGCATAACCCTGATACCAACGTCTATGAGCTGCAGGACCAAGACTCACCCCGAGCGCCCATGGCACCGCGGCGGGCGCGGGCAGGCTCAGCGCCCTGCTCCGCTCGCGTGCAGGCAGATGGCCGCAGCCGCCGCCACGTTCAGCGACTCCTCGCCACCGGGCTGGGCGATGCGGATGCGCAACGAAGCCCTATCTTCCAGAGCCGGGCTGACGCCCTGCCCTTCGTGGCCCATCACCCAGGCGCAGGGCCAGGGCAAGGCAGCACGATGCAGGAAGTCGCCCGCATGCGAGCTGGTGACCAGCAGCGGCACCTGCAGGGCAACGAGGTCATCCAGCGCCAGCCCCTCGATCAGGTCCAGCGCGAAATGCGCCCCCATGCCAGCCCGCAAGACCTTGGGCGACCACAGCGCGGCACTTCCCTTGATGGCGGCCACCTGGCGGAACCCGAACGCCGAGGCGCTGCGCAGGATGGAGCCCACATTGCCCGCGTCCTGCACCCTGTCCAGCACCACGGTGGCGGCATCGGGACGGAGTGACGCCGGTGCGGGCAGGTCCAGGATGAAGCCCATCGCGGCGGGCGACTCCAGCCCGCTCACGTCCGCAAACAGTGTATCGGCAAGGACTATGAATTTTGTAGCTGCACCAGCATATTCCACCTGCGCTTGCGGCCAAAAAGACTCCGAAAACACCGCCACCGATGCCCGCAGCCCCCGTGCGAGCGCAGCGCGGCACAAATGATCGCCTTCAAGCCAGACACGGCCCTGCTTGCGGTACGCCGTCGTATCCTGGGCCAAACGGCGCAAATCCTTGACGAAGGTGTTATCGCGGGAATGGATGGCGGTCACGGACGAGGAGGTCATGGCAAATTTTCAGCGCGCGGTCAGGATCCGGCGCGCAGGTTCTGGGCCACCGGCGCAAACGAGCGCCGGTGGTAAATGCAGGCACCGTGCTCGCGCAAGGCTGCCATGTGCACGGCCGTACCGTACCCCTTGTGGCCGGCAAAGCCGTACTGCGGAAACTCGTCATGCACCTGCGCGCACCAGCGGTCGCGGTGCACCTTGGCGAGGATGGAGGCCGCCGAGATGGCAGGCACCAGCGCATCGCCCTTGACGATGGCCTCCGCAGGAACGTCCAGCACGGGCAGCCGGTTGCCATCCACCAGCACCATGGCCGGTTTGAGCCGCAGCCCCATGACGGCACGGCGCATGGCCAGCAGCGTGGCCTGCAGGATGTTGAGCTGGTCAATCTCTTCCACGCTGGCCTCGGCAATGCTGCAGCACAGGGCCTTGGCGCGGATCTCGTCGTAGAGCTTCTCGCGCCGCACGGCCGTGAGTTTCTTGGAATCGGCCAGGCCAGCAATCGGGTGCAGGTCGTCCAGGATCACGGCCGCCGCCACCACCGGCCCGGCCAGGGGGCCACGGCCAGCCTCATCCACGCCAGCCACGAGGCCGGGCGGGTGCCAGGGCAGGCAGGCCTGCTCAGGCAGCGGGAGCGAGGATTTTCTGGATCGCATCGGCAGCCAGTTGGGGGGTGTTGCGCAGCAGGCTCTCGTGCAGCGCCGTAAAGCGCTGCTCCAGGGCTGCAATTTTTCGGGGATCTTGGCGCTTTGCGTCCAGCCAGTCCAGCGTGGCTGCGCAAAGCGCCTGGGGCGTGGCGGCGTCCTGGATCAGCTCGGGCACCACAAACTCGCGGCACAGGATGTTGGGCAGACCCACCCAGGGTTGCAACTGCTTGCGGCGCATGAGCCACCAGCTGAGCGGGTGCATGTGGTAGCCGATGACCATGGGCCGCTTGAAGAGCGCGGCCTCCAGCGTCGCGGTGCCGCTGGCAATCAACGTGGCATCACACGCTGCGAGCACCGTGTGCGACTGGCCCGTGGTGATTTGCAAGGCATCGCCCAGACCGCACGCGCGCGCCAACTGCTCGATGCGATCACGCAGTGCGGGCACTGCAGGTACTATCAATTTAATAGCTGGTCGCGCTTGAAGTACTAGCGCTGCAGCCTCAAAGAATGGCTGGGCAATGTACTGGATCTCGGAGGAGCGGCTCCCTGGCAGGATGGCCAGGACTTCGTCCTCATCCTTCAGACCCAATTGCGCACGCGCGGCTGCACGGTCCGGCACCATGGGAATCACGCCCGCCAGCGGGTGACCTACGTAGGTGGCGGCAATGCCGTGCTGCGCGAGCAGCTCTGGCTCAAACGGGAAGATGCACAGCACGTGGTCCGCGCTGCGGCGGATCTTGTCGACGCGATTCGCACGCCAGGCCCAGATGGACGGGCACACAAAATGCACGGTCTTGATGCCGGCAGCGCGCAAATCGGCCTCCAGGCCCAGGTTGAAATCGGGAGCGTCCACGCCGATGAACACGTCGGGGCGGTCCTTGAGCAGGCGTTCGCGCAGTTGTTTGCGAATGCCCAGCAGCTCGCGCAGCCGGCGCAGCACCTCCATGCTGTAACCGTGCACTGCCAGCTTGTCGCTGGGCCACCAGGCAGTAAAACCGCGGCGCGCCATCTGCGGCCCGCCAATGCCGCAGGATTGCAGCCCGGGCCAATGCGCCTGCATGCCATCGATGAGCAAGCCCGCCAGCAAGTCGCCCGACGTCTCGCCCGCCACCATGGCGACGCGGGGGGAATCTGCCATCGCCCAGCCCTCAGCGCGCAATGCCGCGCGTGGCGTCGGCCAAGAACCGCTCCATCATCGCCGCATCGTCACCGGCCTGTGGTGCGGACTGCGCCAACTCTGCAATGGCGGCACGCGCGGCCTCCAGCGTCAGGCCCTGCCGATAAATCAGCTTGTGCATCTGCTTGACCGCGGCAATGCGCTCGGCCGAAAAGCCACGGCGGCGCAGCCCCACCACGTTGTAGCCGCGCACCGCCAAGGGATTGCCATCCACCAGCATGAAAGGCGGCACGTCCTGCGACACCGCACTGGCAAAGCCCACCATGGCGTGCGCACCAATCTTGACGAACTGGTGGATGCCCGTGAGTCCGCCCACCGTCACCCAGTCGCCCAGGTGCACATGCCCTGCCAGCGTGGTGTTGTTGGCCAGTGTGGTGTGGTTACCCACATGGCAATCGTGGGCGATGTGGGTGTACGCCATGATCCAGTTGTCATGGCCCACGGTGGTGATGCCGCCGGCCTGGGGCACGCCCAGGTTCAGCGTGCAGAATTCGCGGATGGTGTTGCGGTCACCGATGACCAGCTCGGTCGGCTCGCCTGCGTACTTCTTGTCCTGCGGGATGGCGCCGATGGAGTTGAACTGGAAAATGCGGTTGTCAGCGCCAATCGTGGTGCGCCCATCGATCACGCAATGCGCGCCAACTGTGGTGCCCGCGCCGATGGACACATGCTCGCCAATGACCGCGTAGGGCCCCACCGTGACCGTAGGGTCCAGGCGGGCGCCGTCCGCAACAATGGCTGTGGGGTGGATATTGCTCACGATCCAACAGGCCTGAACCGGTCAACCGACGTTGCGCATGGTGCACATGAGTTCGGCCTCGCAGGCCACCTCTTCGCCCACGCTCGCCACGCCCTTGAACTTCCAGATGCCGCCGCGCACGCGGTCGATGGTGATGGTCAGGATCAACTGGTCGCCGGGCTCCACAGGGCGCTTGAACCGCGCGCCATCGATACCGACAAAGTAGTAAATGTTGTTCTCATCGGGCACCTTGCCCATGGCATCGAACGCCAGCAAGCCCGCAGCTTGGGCCAGTGCTTCCAGGATCAACACACCCGGCATCACCGGACGGCCAGGGAAATGCCCCATGAAATAGGGCTCGTTGAACGTGACGTTCTTGATGGCCTTGATGCGGGTGTTGCTCTCTAACTCGATCACCTTGTCCACCAGCAAAAACGGGTAGCGGTGGGGCAGTTGTTTGAGAATTGCGTGAATATCCATCATCGAGTTGTTCTTCCGTTCATACTGCCTTGAGGGCCAGCTCCAGCGCCTTGATGCGCTCGCGCAGGCTGTGCAATTGTTTGAGTGTGGCAGCGTTTTTTTCCCAGCGCGCATTGTCGTCGATGGGGAACATGCCGGTGTACTGACCAGGCCGGGTGAGAGAGCGGGTGACCACCGTCGCGGCCGAGATGTGTACGTTGTCAGCCAGCTCCAGGTGCCCCAACACGATGGCACCACCGCCTACCGTGCAATGCGCCCCGATGGTGGCACTGCCCGCCACGCCTACACACCCAGCCATGGCCGAGTGCTTGCCGATGCGCACGTTGTGCCCGATCTGGATCAGGTTGTCGAGCTTCACGCCGTCTTCGATCACCGTGTCCTGCAGCGCACCCCGGTCGATGCAGGTGTTGGCGCCAATCTCGACGCCATCTCCAATGCGCACGGCACCCAGTTGCTCGATCTTGACCCACTGCCCGTTCTCCGGCGCAAAACCGAAACCATCAGCGCCAATGACCACGCCCGCATGGACGATGCAACGCGCGCCGATGCTGCAGCCCTCGCCCACGGTGACGCGCGACTTGAGCACGGTATCTGCGCCCACCGAGGCGCCCCGCTCAATCACGCACAGCGGACCGATGGTGGCCGAGGGGTGGACCTGCGCCGAGGGATCAACCACTGCGCTGGGGTGCACACCGGACGACCGCGCGGGCGTATTGCGCTGCCGCCACAACTGGGTAGCTCGGGCGAAGTACACGTAGGGGTTGTCGGCCACGATGCAGGCCCCCCGCGCCAATGCGGCGTCGCGCATGGCAGGCGCCACAATGACACAGGCCGCCCGGGAGGCGGCCAGTTGCTGTTGGTAGCGGGGATTGCTCAGGAAACTGAGGTCTCCCGGGCCCGCAACCTCCAGTGGCGCAATGCGGGCGATGACGGTTTCCCGCGCACCCCCTTCCAGCGAACCACCGAGCGCATCAACAATGTGCCCGAGAAGCAAGCTGCTCACGCGCCACCTGTCTTGCGCAGCGGCTTACTTGGCAGCAGCAGCGGCATTCAGGGCCTTGATCACCTTGTCGGTGATGTCGTGCTTGGGATTGATGTAGACGGCCTCTTGCAGGATCACGTCGTATTTTTCGGCCTCGGCCACCTGCTTGACCACCTTGTTGGCGCGTTCCAGCACTTGCGACAGCTCTTCGTTCTTGCGGGCGCTCAGGTCTTCCTGGAATTCACGGCGCTTGCGCTGGAAGTCGCGGTCCTGGTCCACCAGCTGGCGCTGGCGCGCGGTGCGTTGGCTCTCCGCCATGGTGGGTGCTTCACGCTCAAACTTGTCGCTGGCAGTCTTCAGGGTGTTGCCCAGGTCCACCAGTTCTTTCTCGCGACGGGAGAACTCCTGCTCCAGCTTGGCCTGCGCAGCCTTGGCTGTGGTGGCTTCTCGGAAGATGCGATCGGTGTTGACGAAACCGGCTTTGAACTCTTGCGCTTGTGCAGGGGCTGCGATGGCAACGGTGCCGAGCAGCAAGGCCACGGAGAGATGGCGAGAAAAGGATTTCATTAGAAAGACGTTCCAATCTGGAATTGCAGTTTCTGGATTCTATCGCCGGCGAACTTGCGCACTGGCTGCGCAAACGCCAAACGCAAGGGACCGAGCGGCGAAATCCAGCTCAGACCCAGGCCCACGGAGGCACGCATGTCACTGAAGGTAACTTTGTCGTTCTCGCCGTACACATTGCCCACGTCCAGGAACGTGAACACACGCAGGGTCCGGTCATTGCCAGCACCCGGGAACGGAGCAATCAGCTCGGTGTTCAGCGTGATCTTCTTGGGCCCACCCAACGAGGCCCCGGTCACATCACGCGGTCCCAGGGTGCCCTGGTCGAAACCACGCACCGAGCCCAGACCACCCGAGTAGAAGTTCTTGAATACCGGGAACGGACGGCCGTTCAAGCCCTTGCCGTAACCGGCCTCGCCATTGAAGGCAATGGTGAAGCGCTTGTTGAGGGGGATGTATTGCTGGTACTGATAGTTGGCCCGCACGTAGCGGGCATCGCCCGCCACAGACCATTCGGAATTGAGGCGCTGGTACCGGCCGGAGTTGGGCGCCAAGGCGCTGTCCCGGTCGTCACGGGACCAGCCCACAGTCAATGGAATCGAGGTGCTGCTGTAGCCGAACTTGTCTGCGTAAAACAGGTAAGTGGCCGGGATGTTCGTGCCGGGCTTGATGCGGGTCTGCTCCAGCCCACCGCCAAAGAACACCGTGTCGGTCTCACTGAAAGGCACGCCAAAACGCACGGAGGTCCCGGTGGTGACCAGCTGGTAATTGCCCCCCTGGTCTTCGTAGGGCTTGTCGGTGCGGTAGTACACATCGAGCGTACGCGAAATGCCTTCGGGCGTGAAGTACGGGTTGGTGGTGCTGAACACCAATGTGCGCCGGTACTTGCTCGTATTGACGTCGATGCCCAGGTAGTTGCCCGAGCCAAAGATGTTTTCCTGCTTGATACCGAACGAGAGAGACGCTTTCTCAGCGCTGGAAAAACCCACGCCCAGTTGCAACGAGCCGGTGGGCTTTTCTGCCACGTTGATCACCAGATCGACCTGGTCGGGCGAGCCGGGCACTTCCTGGGTTTCCACGTTCACTTCCGTGAAGAAGCCCAGACGATCCACGCGGTCGCGGGACAGGCGGATCTTGTCGCCGTCGTACCAGGAGGCCTCGTATTGGCGGAACTCACGGCGAATGACTTCGTCACGCGTGCGGTTGTTGCCACTGACGTTGATACGGCGCACGTAGGCGCGGCGCGCTGGTTCGGCTTGCAGCACAAAATTGACACGATTGTTCTCGCGATCAATTTCGGGCACAGCCTCCACGCGGGCAAATGCAAAACCAAAGCGGGCAAAGTACTCGGAAAACGCCTTGGTGGTTTCGGTCACCTGGTCCGCGTTGTAGGGCTCACCGGGGCGTATGGTCACCAGCGACTTGAACTCGTCCTCGCGGTCCAGATAGTTGCCTTCGAGTTTCACGCCCGACACCACATACCGTTCGCCTTCCGTCACATTGACAGTGATGGAGATGTCCTGCTTGTCCGGCGAGATGGCGACCTGCGTCGAGTCCACACGGAACTCCAGGTAGCCGCGCTGCAGGTAATAGGAGCGCAGGGTTTCAAGGTCGGCGTTGAGCTTGGTGCGCGAGTAGCGATCGGACTTGGTGTACCAGCTCAGCCAGCCCCCCGTGTCCTGGTCGAACAGGCCCTTGAGCGTCGATTCACTGAACGCCTTGTTGCCCACGATGCGCACTTCCTTGATGCGTGCAGGCTCACCTTCCGTGATCGTGAAGGTCAGGTTCACGCGGTTGCGCTCGATGGGTGTGACCGTGGTCACCACCTCGGCGCCGTACAGGCTCTTGTTGATGTACTGGCGCTTGAGCTCTTGTTCGGCGCGGTCGGTGAGCGCCTTGTCATAAGGACGCCCTTCCGTCAGACCCACTTCGCGCATGGCTTTTTTGAGCGCATCTTTGTCGAATTCACGGGCACCGGCAAAGTCCACGTCGGCGACAGTGGGGCGCTCTTCGACCACCACCACCAGAACGTTGCCGCTGGCCTCCAGGCGCACATCCTTGAAGAGTCCCAGGCCGAACAGCGCGCGAATTGCAGCGGCGCCTTTCTCGTCGTTGTAGTCGTCACCCACCCGCAGGGGCATGGATGCAAACACGGTACCCGGCTCCACACGCTGCAAGCCCTCCACGCGAATGTCCTGCACCTTGAATGGCTCCAGAGCCCATGCCGCATTGGCGGCAAAAATCATGGCTGCAACGGCCGATGCGGTACGCACGCCCAGGCGATTGATGTGTTTTTTCATGAATGAAGCGGGAGCCGCAGTTGCAGGGCAAGCGCGGCAAAAGTGTTAGCCAAAGAGCCGGGTGATATCGTTGAACAGGGCTATGGACATCATGACAAGCAGGACAGCAACGCCTCCACGCTGCAATCGCTCCATCCATGCGTCCGACACACCCCTGCCCGTGACACCCTCCCAAAGATAATACATCAGGTGCCCACCGTCCAAGACTGGCAGCGGAAGCAGGTTCAGCACCCCCAGGCTCACACTGATCAGGGCCAGAAAGATGAGGTACTGCGTCAGCCCCATGCTGGCTGAGCGGCCTGCGTAGTCGGCAATGGTCAAGGGGCCACTGAGGTTCTTGAGCGACGCCTCGCCGATCACCATGCGGCCCATCATGCGCAGAGTCAGCAGCGACACATCCCAGGTCTTCACCACACCACCCCACAGACCCTCAACCAACCCGTAGTCCACCGTGACAAATTCTGGTGCAGCTCCCACATAGGCGCCAATGCGCCCCACCGTATTACCCGGTTCGGTCACAGCCTCGGGCAACACATCCAGTGTCATCACCTGACCACCGCGCTCGACGCGCCATGGCTGCGCCAATGGCTCGTTGCCCCGCACCGACTGCCGGATCAACTCGCGCAATTGCTGGCCGTCCACCACATCGGTCTGCCCCACCTTGAGCACCACATCACCTTGGCGCAGGCCAGAGCGCTCAGCCGCGCTTTGCGCCATGACCTCGCCCAACACAGGGCGGGTCCAAGGCCCCAGGATGCCGACCTTGCGAAACAGCTGGGCATCAGCCTCACGGCTGTCGATCCGGGACATGTCGAGCACGACTTCACGATGGCCCGCACCATGGCCGGACTGGACGTCAAGACGCACGTTCAGCCCCTCAAGCGCACCACGGGTCAGCAGCCACCGCAGGTCTTCAAACGAACGAACTGGCTCCAGGTCTTCTGCACCCAATGCGGCGCGCTCTACCAGTTCACCGCCCCGCAAACCGGCACTGTGTGCGACAGAGCCTGCGACCGGGCTTGCCAGAATGGCTCGGGGCTCCTCGACACCGTTCCAGTTCACCACCGAATACAGCAGCACTGCCAATAACAAATTGGCGATGGGCCCAGCCGCAACGATGGCTGCTCGCGAGCGCAGGGGCTGGGTGTTGAAGGCCAGATGCCGCTCCTCTGCGGCAACGGGTGCCTCTCGCTCGTCCAGCATGCGCACATAGCCCCCCAATGGGAAGGCTCCCAGCACAAACTCCGTGGGAGACCCCTGGGGCTGCCAGCGCAATAGCGGCTTGCCGAAACCCACAGAGAACCGCAATACCTTGACCCCACAGGCCACCGCCACGCGGTAGTGCCCGTATTCGTGCACTGCGATCAAAAGACCGAGGGCGACGATGAAGGCAGCGATAGTAAGCAGCATGGATGGATGGTTCCTGAGTGGGCCGGCAGTCAGGCAGCCAGACGGCCCGCCACATGTTCAGCCGCATGGCGGGCCTGGGTGTCCAGATCCAGCAACGCGGCGAGCGAATCGGGCTTGGAGGGCAAAACTGCATCCAAAGTTGCAAGGTTGACCGCATGAATATGGTCAAAACGCAGCCGACCCGACAAAAAGGCGCCCACCGCCACCTCGTTGGCCGCATTCAGCACGGCAGTGGTCCCCTCGGCCGCCTTCAGCGCCTGCCAGGACAGGTGAAGGCCCGGGAAGCGAATGGCGTCCGCATCTTCAAACGCGAGGGCGCCCAGGGTCGAGAAATCCAGCTTGCTGGCCCCGCTGGTAATGCGCTCGGGCCAGGACAGGCCGCAGGCAATCGGCACGCGCATGTCGGGCGTCCCCAGCTGCGCCAGGATGGAAGCATCCTTGAACTGCACCATGGAGTGGATGATCTGCTGCGGGTGGATGACCACCTTGATCTGGTCCGGGTGCAGATCAAACAGCCAGCGGGCCTCAATGACCTCCAGGGCCTTGTTCATCATCGTGGCCGAATCCACGGAAATCTTGCGTCCCATCGAGAAGTTGGGGTGCGCGCAGGCCTGGTCAGGGGTGATCTGCGCCAGCGTGGAAGGGTCCCGCTGGC
The DNA here is from genome assembly GCF_001425125.1 of Acidovorax sp. Root402. Classification (NCBI taxonomy): domain Bacteria; kingdom Pseudomonadati; phylum Pseudomonadota; class Betaproteobacteria; order Burkholderiales; family Comamonadaceae; genus Acidovorax; species Acidovorax sp. Root402. The sequence goes on along the minus strand of NZ_LMDQ01000018.1, from coordinate 63,934 downwards.
GGAACGGGCCGCCCGAGGCTGTGAGCAGGATGCTGTCCACCCGGTCAGACCAAGTGGCAGGGTCTTCTGGCAAGCACTGGAAGATGGCCGAGTGTTCGCTGTCAATGGGCAGCAACGTGGCGCCACCGTCGCGCACTGTCTGCATGAACAACCCGCCGCCCACCACCAGGGCCTCCTTATTGGCCAGCAGCAGTCGTTTGCCTGCGCGGGCCGCAGCCAGACACGGCGCAAGACCGGCCGCCCCCACGATGGCAGCCATCACGGCATCCACTTCATCGTGTGACGCTATCACTTCAAGAGCATCTTGCGATTGAATGACTTGCGTTGGAAGGCTATTGGCCTGCAATTTTTCAGCCAAGGCAGCAGCGTGCGGGGCGCTGGCCATCACAGCATAACGCGGGCGAAACTGCGCGCACTGCGCCAGCAAGAGATCCACTTGCGTCGCCGCACTCAGCGCAAACACCTCAAAGCGCTCAGGGTGGCGCGCCACCACATCCAGCGTGCTGGTCCCGATGGAGCCGGTGGAACCGAGAACGGTGAGTCGTTGTTTCTTCATGGGGTTGTCAGGCTCGTGAGCATCATGGCGAGGGGCAGTGTGGGCAACAAGGCATCCACGCGGTCGAGCACGCCGCCGTGCCCAGGCAACAGGCCACTGCTGTCCTTGACACCGGCACTGCGCTTGATAAGCGACTCCACCAGGTCACCCGACACGCTCATGGCCACCATGAACAACGCCGCAATCACCAGCAACCACCAGCCCTGCTGCGCCATGCGGCTGTAAAAACTGGGCACCGACGCCTGCCAGTGGGCATCCGCTGCCGCCCAAACAAAAGCCATCACCATCACCCCTGCCAGACCGCCCCACACACCTTCCCAGCTCTTGCCGGGACTGATCGAGGGCGCCAGCTTGCCCTTGGTAAACCGCAATCCGAATGCGCGCCCCGCAAAGTAGGCAAAGATGTCGGCCACCCACACCAGCAGCAGCACCGACAGCAAAAAATTGATGCCCACATTGCGGGCCTGCACCACGGCCAGCCACGCGAGCCACAAGGCAAGCACGCCAGCCACGAGACGCACACCGGCTGGTATGCGGGGCCAGCCGGGCACCCCGGCCTTGAGCAGCCAGGCAGCCGCCAGGACCCACAGCCCGCCGCCCACCACCCACAGGGCAGTCAACGGGCGATCGACCCAGCCCAGCGCCCACGACCCGGCGCACAAGGCCACACAGGCCACACCCACCGCCACGGAGCCTGCTTGGCCAAAGCCGCTCAGACGACCCCATTCCCAAGCCCCGGCAGCCATCAGAACCAGCACGACCAGCGTGAACGGTATGGTGTTGGCGTAGAAAAGCGCGGGCAACAAGATGGCCAGCAGAACAAGGGCTGTGATGACGCGCTGTTGAAGCATGGGGGCTTTCAGAACCTGTTCAGGTTCTCAACCCGGCATCGGATCAGGATGCGCGGACAGAATCTGTTCAGAGGTTTTGCCAAAACGGCGCTCGCGGCGGCTGAAGGCGTCGATGGCCTCGTCCAGGGCGGACTCATCGAAATCGGGCCACAGTCGGTCGCTGAAGAAGAACTCGGAGTATGCCGATTGCCAGAGCAAAAAGTTGCTGATCCGCATTTCTCCCCCGGTGCGGATCACGAGGTCGGGGTCGGGCACGTGGGCCAATCCCATCGCATTGTGCAGACTGGCCTCGGTGATGGGCTCGCCACGGGCAGCCAGCGATGCAGCCGCCTGCGCGATGTCCCAGCGGCCTCCGTAGTTGAAGCAGACGTTGAGCACCAGGCGGGTGTTGTCCGCCGTGGCGGCTTCTGCCTGACCCAGGCCGTCTCGCACCTTGGGCGAAAGGCTGCCACGTTCGCCCACAAAATGAAGACGCACGCCGTCTTTCTTGAGCTGGGGCACCTCGCGCGCCAGCGCCATCGCCAGCAGCTCCATGAGGCCGGAGACCTCGTCGGCGGGGCGGTTCCAGTTTTCGGAAGAGAACGCAAACACCGTGAGCACACCAACGCCGCGCTGCACGCAAGCGCGTGCGCAGCGGCGAAGTGAGTCAACCCCTTGCTTGTGGCCGGCCAGACGCGGCAGAAAGCGACGCGTAGCCCAGCGGCCGTTGCCATCCATGACGATGGCAATGTGGTGTGGCACCACCGGAGATACAGACATGGGAATGTTCAAGCCCTGGGGGCTCAAACCGCCATGATTTCCTGCTCTTTGGCGGCCACCAGCGCGTCGATCTCGGCGATGTGCTTGTCGGTGAATTTTTGCACTTCCGTTTCGGCGCGCTTCTGGTCGTCTTCGGACGCCAGCTTGTCCTTGACCAGTTTTTTGACGGATTCGTTGGCATCGCGGCGCAGGTTGCGCACGGCGATCTTGGCGCTCTCGCCCTCGTTGCGCGCGAGCTTCGTCATTTCCTTGCGGCGCTCTTCGCTCATGGGGGGCATGGGCACGCGGATCAGGTCGCCCATGGAAGCCGGGTTCAAGCCCAGGTCGCTTTCGCGGATGGCCTTTTCAATCTTGGCGCCCATGCCCTTTTCCCAGGGCTGCACGCTGATGGTGCGCGAATCGATCAGCGCCACGTTGGCCACCTGGCTCAGTGGAACCAGGGAGCCGTAATACTCGACCTGCACCGTATCGAGCAGGGCCGGATTGGCACGACCGGTGCGAATCTTCTGCAGGTTGTTCTTGAACGCGGTGATGGACTGGTCCATCTTGGTTTCAGCAGTCTTCTTGATGTCGGCAATCGTCATGTTTTCTCCTCGGGCCGACCTGCATGCAATGCAGGCCTTTCCATCGTGATCAAGCGTAAACCAGCGTACCTTCGTCTTCGCCCATCACCACGCGCTTCAAGGCGCCGTGTTTGATGATGGAGAACACCTTCACGGGCAGCTTCTGGTCACGGCACAGGGCGAAGGCAGTCGCGTCCATGATGCCCAGATTGCGGGACATGGCCTCGTCAAAGCTGAGCTTGGTGTAGCGCGTCGCCGTGGGATCTTTCTGGGGGTCGGCAGTATAAACGCCGTCCACCTTGGTGGCCTTGAGCACCAGTTCGGCGCCAATTTCCGCGCCACGCAGGGCGGCTGCTGTGTCGGTGGTGAAAAACGGGTTGCCCGTACCGGCCGCGAAGACCACGACCTTGCCCTCTTCAAGATACTGCAGCGCCTTGGGGCGCACATAGGGCTCGACCACCTGCTCGATGGCAATGGCGGACATCACACGGGCCACCAGGCCCTGCTTGTCCATGGCGTCGGCCAGGGCCAGGGCGTTCATCACGGTGGCCAGCATGCCCATGTAGTCGGCGGTGGCACGGTCCATCCCGACCGAGCCCCCGGCGACACCACGGAAAATATTGCCCCCACCGATCACCACGGCCACCTGGACACCCAGGCGGGTCACTTCGGCGATCTCCTCGACCATGCGCACGATGGTGGCGCGGTTGATACCGAAGGCGTCATCCCCCATCAGCGCCTCACCAGACAGCTTGAGCAAAATGCGCTTGTGGGCTGGTGCAGCGTTGGACATGGGAAATTTCTCCAGTAAGTGGTACGAGGCTTTGGTGGGGTGGTTACAGGGAACGATCAGGCAGCAGCCTTGGCAGCAGCCACCTGGGCAGCCACTTCGGCAGCAAAGTCGTCCACCTTCTTCTCGATGCCTTCGCCCACCACGTACAGGGTGAACCCCTTCACGTTGGTGTTGGCAGCCTTGAGCATCTGGGCCACGGTTTGCTTGCCGTCGGCAGCCTTCACGAAGACCTGGTCGGCCAGCGAGACTTCCTTGAGGTACTTCTGCACCGCGCCGTCGATGCGCTTGGCCGTGATTTCAGCGCTTTGTGCAGGCTTGCCGGCAGCCACGAGTTCCTTGTTGGCTTCGTCAGCCTTGCCTTCGGCGACCGAGCGCTCCTTGGCGATCAGGTCGGCAGGCACGTCGGCGCTGGTCAGGGCCACGGGCTTCATGGCGGCCACGTGCATGGCAACGTCCTTGGCGGCGGTGGCGTCACCGTCGAACTCGACGACCACACCGATGCGCGAGCCGTGCAGGTAGGCTGCCAGGTTGGAGCCGCTGAAGTGCTTGAAGCGGCGGAACGACATGTTTTCGCCGATCTTGCCGATCAGGCCCTTGCGCACATCTTCCAGCGTGGGGCCGAAGCTGTCTTGCTCGTAGGGCAGTGCACCCAGGGCTTCCACCGTGGCGGGGTTGTGCAGTGCCACCAGCTTGGCAGCGGCGTTGGCCATGGCAATGAAGCTGTCGTTCTTGGAAACGAAGTCGGTTTCGCTGTTGACTTCGACCAGAGCACCCGTGGTGCCGTCGATGTAGCTGGCGACCACGCCTTCAGCAGTCACGCGCGATGCGGCCTTGCCAGCCTTGGTGCCCAGCTTGACGCGCAGCAGCTCTTCCGCCTTGGCCATGTCGCCATCGGCTTCGGTCAGCGCCTTCTTGCATTCCATCATGGGGGCGTCGGTCTTGCCACGCAGTTCAGCCACCATGCTTGCGGTAATTGCAGCCATCTTTATTCCTTCAGTATTCAATTCAGTCAGTTCAGATTCGGGCTAAAAAAAAGGGGGCTCACCAGGGGCCCCGCTTTTGTTCGCGACGGATCGCGCAGCCGGGCTATCAGGCAGCGGCTTCTTGCACTTCCACGAATTCGTCGGTGCTCTCGGCGGTTGCAGCCTTCACGACTTCATTCACGGCGTTGGCACGGCCTTCGATGATCGCGTCAGCGATGCCACGGGCGTACAGCGTCACAGCCTTGGCCGAGTCGTCGTTACCAGGGATCACGTAGTCGATGCCTTCGGGCGAGTGGTTGGTATCAACCACACCGATCAGCGGGATGCCCAGCTTCTTGGCTTCGGCCACGGCGATCTTGTGGAAACCCACGTCGATGATGAAGATGGCGTCGGGCAGAGCAGCCATGTCCTGGATGCCGCCGATGTCCTTTTCGAGCTTTTCGATTTCGCGGGAGAACGTCAGTTGCTCCTTCTTGCTCAGGTTCTCGAGGCCAGCTTCTTGCTGAGCCTTCATGTCCTTGAGGCGCTTGATCGAGGTCTTCACGGTCTTGAAGTTCGTCAGCATGCCGCCCAGCCAGCGCTGGTCCACGAAAGGCACACCAGCGCGTTGCGCTTCGGTGGCCAGGATTTCACGGGCTTGGCGCTTCGTGCCGACCATCAGGATCGTGCCGCGGTTGGCAGCCAGTTGCTTGGCGAACTTTTGGGCTTCCTGGAACAGTGGCAGCGACTTTTCCAGGTTGATGATGTGAATCTTGTTGCGATGGCCGAAGATGTAGGGGGCCATCTTGGGGTTCCAGAAGCGGGTTTGGTGACCGAAGTGGACACCGGCTTCCAGCATTTCGCGCATGGTAACGGACATAAAAATACTCCAAAGGTTAGGTCTAAAATCAGCCCCAATATTTGCAGTGCCGTGATCCTCACGAACACTGCAACACCTTGACAGGGCTGCTTTGCGATTGGTCTTGCCGCAGCGGCCACGCCGGTTGTGCAAACCTTGCACCACTGCGCTACTGCTCCCAGCAAAACCCAAAGATTCTAGCACACCCATGCTCCCTGACCTGATCGCCACCCGTGAGCAACTGCGGGACGGCGCCAACACCGCGCCCGCCGAGCTCGAGCGCTGCATCGACGCCGCCCAGGCCACACCCAACACCCACAGCTTTGTGCGCACGCTGTTTGACGAGGCACGCACCACGGCGGTGCAGCCGGGTGTGGCCCAGCTGCCCCTGGCCGGGCTGGCGGTGTCGGTGAAGGACCTGTTTGACGTGGCCGGCCAACCCACCCCGGCGGGCTCTACCGCGCTCGCAGACGCTCCCGCAGCAGCCGAGGACTGCCCGGCCGTGGCCCGCCTGCGCGCAGCAGGTGCCAACCTGATCGGCCGCACCAACATGGTGGAGTTCGCGTTCTCTGGCGTCGGCGTCAACCCCCACTACGGCACGCCTGCTGCCTGGGATGCCCGCTTTGGCGCCCTGCCCGGCGCGCCCCGCGTGCCCGGCGGGTCTTCGTCCGGCGCCGGGGTATCGGTGGCCACTGGCGCGGCGTTCATCGGGCTGGGATCGGACACCGGTGGCTCCATCCGCATTCCTGCAGCGCTCAACGGCATCGTGGGCTTCAAGAACACCGCCCGGCTGGTGCCTACCGCCGGCGCCGTGCCGCTGTCCACCACCCTGGACACCGCCTGCGCCATGACGCGCACCGTGCGCGACGCCATCGTGGCGCACGAGGTGCTGGCCGCCCGGCGCGTGACGCGCAGCCTGGCGCCGCTGTCCCAGTACCGGCTGGCGGTGCCGTCCACCCTCTTCCTGGACGGGCTCGACGCCCCCGTGGCGCGCGCCTTTGAGCGCAGTGTGGAAGCCTTGCGCCAGGCGGGCGCACAGATCGACACCATCGCATTGCCCGCCGTGCTGGAGCAGCCCGCCTACGGTTTTGCCGCCCCCGAAGCCTACGCCTGGCACCGCGAGCTGCTGCAGCGCGCAGGCGACCGCTACGACCCCCGAGTGCGCATGCGCATCGAAAAAGGGGCCACGCTGATGGCCTGGGAATACATCGACCTGCTGCAGGCGCGCCAGCAATGGATTGCACGCATGATCGCCGACATGGAGCCGTACGACGCCCTGCTGTCCCCCACCGTGCCCATCCTGGCGCCACTGCTGTCCGATGTCGCTCCTGCAGATGGTGCGGACAAGGCCCGGGACGCCGCCCGCGATGCCGAGTTCTTCCGCGTCAACAACCTGCTGCTGCGCAACACCAGTGTGGTCAATCTGCTGGACGGCTGTGCGCTGTCGCTCCCCTGCCACGTGCAAGGGGAACTCCCGGTCGGGCTGATGGTCTGGCACGGGGCGCTCAGGGATGACACGGTGCTCAACATCAGCCTGCAGATCGAGCAAACACTACAAAAATAATAGCTACCAGCGCATGATTCACTAGCGCTACAAGCCAAAAACACCCAAATTCATGAAGATTGCTATCGTGGGCGCCGGCATTGTCGGCGTCACCACCGCGTACGAACTGGCCAGCGACGGCCACGAAGTCACGGTGTTTGAACAACGCAGTGCGGCCGCCGAAGAGGCCAGCTTTGCCACCGCCGGGCTGCTGGCGCCCCACCTGCTCAGCCCCTGGGCGCTGCCGGGCTTCGGCCAGCCGCTGCGACTGATGGGGACACAGGCCACCCTGCGGCTGGCTGGCGGCCTGACCCGCGCCAACTGGGCCTGGCTGCGGCGCTGGCGCAGCATGGCGCGCAGCCACAGCGCCCCGGCCGCCGCGGTCGAACGCCTGGCGCAATACAGCCAAGCTCGACTACAAGCCATTGCGAACCAGCATGAGCTGGACTTTGAAGCCAGCGACGGCCGCCTGGTGCTGCTGCGCACCGAAGAAGACCGCGCCCGCCTGCAGCCCGCGCTGCAAGTGCTGCGCGACAGCGGCGTGGCCCTGCGTGAGATCGACGCCGATGTGGCGCGCCAGATCGAGCCAGGCCTCTCGCCCGAAGCCCCGCTGGCCGGCGCGATCCACCTGCCCGATGCACGCGCCGGCAACTGCCGTCTGTTTGCACAGTTGCTGCGCCAGGGCATCCAGGGTGCGGGGGTGCAGTTTGTGTTCAACACCCGCGTAGACCGCGTCGACACCAGCCCCACGGGCGTGGTGCTGCAGGGCGAAACGGACCTGCGCCGCTTTGATGCCGTGGTGCTGTGCGCCGGCATGGCATCGGCCACGCTGCTGCCCGCACTGGGCCTGGGGCTGCCCATGGCGGCTGTGTACGGCTACTCCGTGAGCGCCCCACTGCGCGAATCCACCCACGCCCCCCGCGCCAGCGTGGTGGATGCGGGCCAGCAAATCTCCATCACCCGCCTGGGCCAGCGCGTGCGCATTGCCGGTGGCGCTGAACTGGCCGGGGCCGATGCCGAGCACCACACCCCCACACTGCAGCGCCTGTACCGCACGCTGAACGACTGGTTCCCCGGGGGCGCGCAGCTTTCATCCAACCTGCAGATCTGGCGCGGTGCCCGCACCATGCTGCCCGACGGTGCCCCGGTGGTGGGCGCCAGCGGCGTGCCGGGCCTGTGGCTCAACACCGGCCATGGCGCTGGCGGCTGGGCCCTGGCCTGCGGCAGCGCGCGGGCACTGGCCGACCTGATCGCGCAGCGGGAACCCGAGGTGTCGCTGGACGGGCTGGGCATGCGGCGGTTCTAAGCGCCTATTCACAGGCCCGCCTGCGCTTTGCCCCCACGGGGCGTCGGCGCACAATGGCAGGCGCGCTGCCGCTGGCAGCAGCCCTTGCCCCCTGCAGCCCATGCACCGCATCACCGCCCACCAGCCTTATCCCCTGTTCAACACGGCCGCCACGCGCCGCCTGGAAAAAGCGGCGGCAGCCGCCCTGCCCCCGCACACGCTCATGCAGCGCGCCGGCCTGGCCGTCGCGCAACTGGCCCAGGCGCTGGCACCCCACGCACGCACCGTGTGGATTGCCTGCGGCCCCGGCAACAACGGGGGTGACGGGCTGGAGGCTGCCATGCACCTGCAGCGCAGTGGCCGCAGAGTGGTCGTGACCTGGCTGGGCCAGCCCGATACGGCCCCGGCGGATGCCAGGGCCTCCTGGCAGCGCGCACGGGGTGCGGGCGTATCCTGGGCAGACACTGCCCCCGACGATCTGGGGGCCAACGACCTGTGCATTGATGCGCTGCTGGGCATTGGCGTCTCTTCGTCACCCCACAGCCCCGCACGCGCGCCCGACGCAAGGCTCAGAGCCTGCCTGCAAGCCCTGCACCACAGCCCGGCCCCCGTGCTGGCCGTGGACCTGCCCAGCGGGCTGGACGCGGACAACGGCCAGTTTGCCGCGGGCCTGGCGCCCGACACCCCACCCCACCTGCACCACCAAGCGCCCCCGCCACGCCACACGCTGAGTCTGCTCACCCTCAAGCCCGGCCTGTTCACCGCCGCCGGGCGGGACGCAGCAGGCCAGGTCTGGCTGGATGATCTGGGCGTAGAACCCGGGCACGAGCCGCCCAACGCCTGGCTCTCCGGCCCCGCCCTGCCCGCCCCCCGCGCCCACGCCAGCCACAAGGGCAGCTATGGCGACGTGGCAGTGGTGGGCGGCGAAGGACTGGCAGCGCGGGGCATGGGCATGGCGGGCGCCGCATTGCTGGCCGCTTCGGCCACTCTGCACAGCGGCGCGGGCCGGGTGCTGGTGGCCCTGCTGGACGATGGGCATCTGCAACTGGACCTGCAGCAGCCGGAGTTGATGTTCCGCCGCTTTGACGCCCTCGCGCTCGAACAGCTCACCGTGGTCTGCGGCTGTGGCGGCGGGCAGGCCATCGCACGCGTGCTGCCCGAAGTCATCACCCGCGCGGCCCGGCTGGTGCTGGATGCCGACGCGCTCAACACCATCGCCACCCAGGCCGCACTGCACGCGCTGGTGGTGGCACGCGGACAGCACGGGCAACCCACGGTGCTCACACCGCACCCGCTGGAGGCCGCTCGCCTGATGGGCCTGACCACGGCCGAGGTCCAGGCCCACCGGCTGGATGCCGCGCAGCAACTGGCCAACCAGTTCAACTGCGTGGCCGTGCTCAAGGGCTCGGGCACCGTGATCGCTGCACCCGACCGCGTCCCGGCCATCAACCCCACGGGCAATGCGCGGCTGGCCACGGCGGGTACGGGCGATGTGCTGGCAGGCATGGTGGGCGCCCACCTGGCCGCCGGTGCCAGCGCCTTGCGCGCGGCGAGTGAAGCGGTGTACCAGCATGGCCAGGCGGCTGATGATTGGCCAGCGCGCCAGGCGCTGACGGCCAGCGCACTGGCGCGGCGCGTGGGCGGAAGCTGAGCCTCAGGCCAGCAAGGTCACCTTCTTGAGCGGCTTGAGCACGCTCGACGGTGTCATGCCAAAGGTCTGCCGGAACATGCGGCTGAAGTGGGCCGAATCAGAAAACTCGCCGTGTAGCGCCGCGTCGGTCAGGCGCGGGCTGACCGCCAGCCCCGCCATCGCCAACCGCACCTGGGACCAGACCCGATAGGTGCGCAAGCTCACGCCCATCTCGGAGCGAAACAGGTGGTTGAAACGCGATGCCGAAAGCTGTACGCCCGAGGCCAGGTCACCCCGTGCCACCCGCCCCGCCTGCGGATGGCGCAGCACGTGCAGGCTGCGGACGACGCGTGGATCGAGTGGCGCCACCTCGCTATCGAGCGGGCAACGCAGCAAGGCGGGCAGGTCGAAGTGATGCAGATAACCCTCCATGGCACTGCGCGCACCGACAGGGGCTGCAACGTCCACCACCACACCCCCCTCTTGCCCGAACAGCCCCCGCAGGCCGCGCGCCTGCGCCGAATCCGGCTCCAGATACACCAGCGCAACCACTTCACCGCAGGGGTCGAACAGGTGCTCCACTCCGGCATCGACCAACGCGCTGTGGCAAGTCTCCACACACCCTGCCCCCCAGTGCACCGCAAACCGGCCCGAGAGCCCCATCAACAGCACTGGCGACGCATGGCAGTGCCAGCCCGTGGCCGGGATCTCCCCGACGTAGAGCGCGCGGTCAGTGCCCAGGGTCAGTGTGTTGCGTGCCGGCATAGCCCAAACCTACAAGTTTTTTTACCGAAATCTCCGTAGCCTTGCCTCTCCTGCCAGGGGGCCTGCCGGTGTGCAAGCAGGGCCCCTGACGTGTACGCAGCCATATCCCTGGAGAACGCTTCTTGAAACGCATCGCTATTTCTGTTGCAACGGCACTGGTACTGGGCACAGCCGGCCTCTACTACGGGGCCCCTTTACTGTTCAAAGAGCCCCTGCTCAGGGCCAATCGCCATCTGTCTGGCCTGGAAGAAAAAACCACCAACGCGGCGATGCACACCATCCACTACCTGGACAACGGCACGCCCCCAAACCCCGCGCTGGCCGTCGGCAGTGGAGCAGATGCTGGAACGCCCATTGTTCTGCTGCACGGCATTTTTGCGGAGAAGGACCATTGGGTCGATTTTGCGCGCCCCCTCACCGGCCAGTACCGGGTGATTGCCCCAGATATCGCGGGCTTTGGCGAAAGCACGCGGCGCGATGACCAAACCTACGACTATGCCGCCCACGTGACGCGCCTCGCCGCGTTTCTGGACGCACTCGGCTTGGCGCAAGTGCATCTGGCTGGCAACTCGATGGGTGGCACGATCGCAGCGCTCTTTGCCCTACGGTACCCCGAGCGCGTAGCCAGCGTGGCCTTCATCGGCGCGCCCCACGGCATACGCTCGCCCCAGCCCAGCACCATGGACCGCCTCATCGACGCCGGGCAACGCCCGCTGGTGGCCCACGATGCCACCGCCTTCAAAGCGATGATGGAGTTGGTGTTTGAAAAGCGCCCCTTCCTGCCCTACCCCATCCTGCATGCCTCCGAGCAGGACGCGCTGCGCAACGCTGCATCCAACACCCGCCTGTGGGACGCGCAGCTGAAAGACCGCTATCTGCTGGAACAACACCTGGGCCGCCTGCAGCAGCACCCCACCCTGGTCCTGTGGGGCGACAGCGACCGCGTGTTCGACCGAAGCGGCCTTCAGACGGTGCAGAAGCTGCTTCCGCAGGCCCACATCGCCGCGCTGCCCGGCATTGGGCACCTGCCCATGATGGAAGCCCCCGCCGACACGGCACAACGGTATGCGCGCTTTCTGGAGCAATCGAGCGCCCCTCAAGCCGCCAAGCATGCACATTTCAATAAAAAATAGCCACAAGCGCATGTTCTATATGCGCTAGCAGCTATCAATTAAATAGCGATGGTGAGGCGAGCTGGAGGGCCTTGGTCCACCAGCTCGACGACCTCAGCCCCGGCGTGGCTTGCGCGCTTTGCCTTTGCTGGACTTACCCGCGACCGCCTTCTTGACCGAGGCTTTGAGCGACTGGATCGGCGAACGCGCAGCCCGCTCGCGGGTCAGGCCTGCCTGCTCGGTGGCAGATGGACCTGCGGCCTTGTCGGCTTTGCGTCCGCCCGACCGACCACCCGCCTTGCGGGCGCCACCACCAGCCCCCTCGGTGCCCACACCCTTGTCCTTGAGCGCGCGGCCCAGCAGCTCCTCGCCTTCGCGCACCAGGCGGAAGTCGATCTTGCGCCCGTCCAGATCCACACGGCTCACCTGCACCCGCACCCGCGCGCCGATGGCGTAGCGGATGCCGGTGCGCTCGCCGCGCAGCTCCTGGCGCGCCTCGTCGAACTTGAAGTATTCGCCGCCCAATTCGGTGATGTGCACCAGCCCCTCGACGTACATCGCGTCCAGCGTCACGAAGATGCCGAAGCTCGTCGCAGCACTGACCACGCCACTGTATTCCTCGCCCAGGTGCTCGCGCATGTACTTGCACTTGAGCCAGGCTTCCACATCGCGGCTGGCCTCGTCGGCGCGGCGCTCGTTGGCACTGCAGTGCAGGCCGGCGGCCTCCCAGGCCTGGGTGTCGCGGCTGGGCGGTTTCACATCCTTGCGTGGCTTGGTGCCAGGTGCGGCCACGCGCGCAGCCAGACGTTTGGCCAGCTTGGCATGGGCTTCGCCGGGTGTGGGCAAGGACGGCAGCGCGTACTTCGTCTTGCTCAGGATGGCCTTGATGACCCGGTGCACCAGCAAGTCGGGATACCGACGAATGGGGCTGGTGAAATGGGTGTAGGCATCGAACGCCAGGCCGAAGTGGCCGCTGTTGATGGGCGTGTAGATGGCCTGCTGCATGGAGCGCAGCAGCATGGTGTGGATCTGCTGTGCGTCGGGCCGATCCTTGGTCGCCGTAGCAATCGCCTGGAAGTCGCCCGGCTTGGGGTCGTCGCCAATCGTCATGCCCACAGCCATGGCCTTGAGGTAGTTGCGCAGGATCTCCTGCTTCTCGGGCGTGGGGCCTTCGTGCACGCGGAACAGGCCCGGCTGGCCACCCTGTGCAATGAAGTCGGCGCTGCACACGTTGGCGGCCAGCATGGCTTCCTCGATGAGCTTGTGCGCGTCGTTGCGGGTGCGCGGCACGATCTTTTCGATGCGGCCGTTTTCGTCACACACAATTTGCGTCTCGGTGGTCTCGAAGTCCACGGCGCCGCGCGCCTGGCGCGCGATGAGCAGCGCACGGTACACGTCATGCAGGTTGAGCAGGTCCTTGACACGGTCCTTGCGCTTGCTGGCTTCCGGGCCGCGCGTGTTGGCCAGGATGGCTGCGACTTCGGTGTACGTGAAGCGCGCGTGGCTGAACATCACGGCCGGATAGAACTGGTATGCGTGCACCTCGCCCTTGGCGGTGACCAGCATGTCGCAGACCATGCACAGGCGCTCCACCTCGGGGTTGAGCGAGCAGAGCCCGTTGCTGAGCTTCTCGGGCAGCATGGGGATCACGCGGCGCGGAAAGTACACGCTGGTGGCACGGTCGTAGGCATCGATGTCGATGGCGCTGCCCGTTTCCACATAGTGGCTCACGTCGGCAATCGCCACCAGCAGACGCCAGCCCTTGCTGCGGCCGACCTTGGCGGGCTCGCAGTACACGGCATCGTCGAAGTCGCGCGCATCTTCGCCGTCGATGGTGACCAGGGGCACGTCGGTCAGGTCCACGCGGCGCTTCTTGTCCTGCGCGCGTACCTTGTCGGGCAGCTCCTTGGCCTGGGCCAGGCACTCTGCCGAGAACTCGTGTGGCACGCCGTACTTGCGCACCGCGATCTCGATCTCCATGCCAGGATCGTCCACTTCACCGAGCACTTCGGTGATGCGCCCCACAGGCTGGCCGAACAGGGCTGGAGGTTCTGTCAGCTCAACCACCACGACCTGCCCGGGCTTCGCGGCGCCCGTGGCGCCCTTGGGGATCAGTACATCCTGACCGTAGCGCTTGTCTTCGGGAGCCACGAGCCACACGCCGCTTTCCTGCAGCAGTCGGCCGATGATGGGCTGGGGCGGACGCTCGATGATTTCAACAACACGCCCTTCGGGGCGGCCACGGCGGTCCTGGCGGACGATGCGCACGCGCACACGGTCCTTGTGCAAGACTGCGCGCATTTCGTTCGGGGGGATATAGATGTCGCCTTCGCCATCGTCGCGGATGACGAAACCGTGTCCATCACGGTGCCCTTGCACGCTGCCTTCGATCTCTTGCGACAAATGTGTGGCTGGCTGCGTGCCGGGGGTGGATTTTTTGTTATACAATCTTAGTCTTTCCTGAAATGCCCAGGTGGCGGAATTGGTAGACGCACTAGTTTCAGGTACTAGCGAGTAACATCGTGGAGGTTCGAGTCCTCTCCTGGGCACCAAGTTTAACGAGAACCAGCGATGGTTTTCAAAATATCGAAGCCGCTGTACACCCAGCGGCTTTTTTATTTGCTGAGATGTTTTGCATGCCCTGCTGCGGCTCAACGATTTTTGAGCCGACGGCACATTTTTTTGAAAACTCTTCAGAAGCCCGAATTTCTTGTCCTATAATTCGAGGCTGATCTGAAAGCCCAGGTGGCGGAATTGGTAGACGCACTAGTTTCAGGTACTAGCGAGTAACATCGTGGAGGTTCGAGTCCTCTCCTGGGCACCAAACATATAAAAAGCCGTTGCATCCGCAACGGTTTTTTTGTTTTCAAACCATCAAAGCAAAGAAAAAAACGAGACCGCCAGCGGTCTCGTTTTTCGTTCTGTCTGCTGCCCTGAGGGTACACGCGCCGCGGCGCGCGCCCCAGCCCTTCAACTACTTGCGCAGCAGCGTCTTGAGCACGTTCTGCAAACGGCGTGCGTTCGCCGCATCGCTATTGCTCGCCAGCACGCGCGCCACATCCTGGCCCCAGGTCTGGGTGGGCGCAGGGTCGTTGCGGCGCGTCAGCAACTGCAGTTGCAACATGCGCCGCGCAGCAATGTGCTCGGCAGGCGTTGGGGCCTCGGCCGCCATTTCAAGGCGCAGCAGCGCTTCTGCCGCATCGCCCTTGGGCGCAGCCGACAATGCCTGTGTCCAGGCACTGCGCACCGACGCCGTCACACCCGAACCCAGATCTTGCGTGCCGGGGACCAGCGCAGCATCGCGCTTTTCCCATGCGGTCAACAGCTGGGTCAAGGCTTCGCCGTGGGCCTGTGCGGCCAGCTTCTTCAGGGCCAGCTGTGCGTGCTCCATCGCCTCGCGCTGAGCACGGAATGCTGTGTCCCCCAAGCGAGGGCCACGGTCCTCGAAGGCTGGACGATCACCAAAACGACCTCCTCGGTCAGCGCGATCGCCCATGCGGCCATCACTGCGTGGGCCGCGGGCACCGTCACGGTCGCCCGGACGACCATCGCGGCGGTCTCCGGGTCGCGCACCACGGCCGGGGGGCACCGGAGCGTCTTTCTTCATGCCAGGGCGATCATCCCCACGCACCGCCACGACAGGTCTTGCGACAGGCTTGGGGGCTGCAGGTGTCGGCGCGGGCGCGGCCGCAGCGGCGTCACCACCTTCCGCAGCCTCGGCAGAGGCCTCCGATGCAATTTCAGTAGCAGCTGGAGCAGCAGGAGCAGCATTTGCCTGCGCTTCAGCATGCGACTGGGCATCTTTGTTGGCCGTGGCGACCGCTTCAGCCGCCTGGGCCTGGCCGCGCAATGCAGCCTCCAGCGCCTGCATGGCAGCACGGATCTGCTGCGCATCACCCGTGGCGTTGGCAGCCTCCAGAGCCTTGGAGGCGTCCAGAACGACGCGGTCCCGCGCACTCAACTCGGTGACAGCACGGTCACGATCCGCCGACTTGCGGTTGAACGCTTCATCAATGGGCTTGCGGAAAGCGTCCCACAGCTTTTGCTCGTGCTTGCGGTCCAGCGGCACGGTCTGTGCCTCAGCCTGCCAGCGCTGTTGCAACGCCTTGACGGCATCGATGCGCAAAGCGGGTGCCGCGCCCAAGGCTGTGGCCTCGTCGATCATCGCGTGACGACGCGCCAGACTTTCCTTCTGTGCAGCCTCCAGGGGTGCTGCGGCCACGGCAATGGCCTGTTTCCACAGGGGCTGCAGCTCTGCAAAAATCTTCTCGCCCACATGCCCGCCTTCGCGCCAGCGGTCGCCGAACTGATACAGCGAGCGGTTGATGGCCTTCCAGTCGCCCGATGCAGCGTGTTCTTGCGCCCAGGCCTTGACCTCTTCGATCAGCGCCAGGCGCTGAGCCTTGTGCTCGGCCGCTTCAGTGCGGATCTTGTCCAGCCAGGCCTCGACCACCTTGTGCGCCGCGTTGCAGGCTTCATCAAACTTCTTCCACAGGGCGTGGTTAGGCGCACCACCCTGGTCTGCCTGCTTCCACTGGTCTCGCAGATTGCGCAGGGTCTCCTGCATCTTGCGGCCACCCAGGGCCTGGCCCTCGGGGCGGTTGAGCAGCGCTTCGGCCTTGGCCACCAGTTCTTCACGCACTTGGTCGGCACTCCAGCGTTGCCAGCCTTCCAGCTCACCAGCAGCCACCAGCGCCGTGTGCACCTGCTGCTCCAGGGCATTGTCAATGTGTTTGCCATGCACCTTGAGCACGGCGCGCAGCGCAGCCGCTGCGCCAGCGCTGGCCTTGCCATGGCCTTCAGCGGTTTCTTTTTCGAGCGTCGCCAGCGCATCGCGCACCAGTTGGTGCGCCTTTTCGATCACCTCTGGCGCAACCTTGGGTTTGGCGACGCGGGCTGGCTTGCTGGCAGCTGCTGAAGCAGCCGCAGCGGCGGCGGCCTCCGTGGGCAGGCCACGGGCAGCGCGCAATTCGTCCGCCCACACCGGCACGGGAGGCAGGGGCGCGGAGACATCTTCTGCCGCTGCAGCCGCCTGGGCGACTGCGGGCTGAAAAGCCTCCCACACCACCAGCAACTGGGTGCGAGAGGCATCCAGCAAAGGGGGGAACCGCGCTTCGACGCTCGCCCAGCTCGCATCGCCCGTGAGCTCCTGGGCCTGCTCCTGCCAGCGCGCGACATCGGCACGCAGCAGCTCCAGCGCAGCATGGGCATCACGCCAGGGTTTGGTGGAGAGCACTTCAATGCGCTGCGCCAGCAGCACAGCGGCCTCGCGCTGCACCTGCACGCGGTGCTGCAGGTCTTCAATGACCTTCACACGGTCCGCCAGCTGCACCTTGAGCAGCGACAGCGGCTCGCGCGACAGAGGCGCACCCGCCTTGGCGGCATCCCGCTGCCAGGCCAGGGCATCTGCAATATTGAGCTTGGGGGCCGCCAGCAGTGCCTGGGCCTTGTCCGCCCATTCGGCCGCAATAGCCTCTTGCCCCTTGGCACGGCGGATTTCGTCCAAACGTTCGCGCACGGCGCGGGCTGCGCCCTTGTCACGTCCGCTCAACTCCTTGAACACCTCCTGCAGCTGCTCAGGCGCTGGCTGCGTGGCCAGCCAGTCACGGATGCGGGAAGCGCGCTCACCCGACGTAGCGGCAGAAAAAGCGCCGCCGGTCAGCGCATCGAGCGGGTGCGGCTCGTGGGTTTTGGCCGGGGCCGGATTCACTTCAGGTGCGTCGGACATTTTGCTGCGGGAAAAAAATGGAAACATGGATCCAATGGATTACGAAGGCGTCCCTGGCGCAGGGCCTGGGGCCGTGCCCGAGCGACCGCACCATGCGCACGCCAGGGCAACAAAAGGGCTATTTTCACCGGATTGGGCCAGCAAGCCGTGGCGGGGAGCATCGTCCACACCAGCCAGGTGATCTGGCACAAGGCTTTGCGAGGCAGGCCGCCCCGCCGATGGACCTCTGCGAGAACGCCGCGCGACACTCCGGGCGAAGGGTCGCCGCTCTAGGGAACAGCCCCCATTATCTATATATAAGACAGCGCCGCCCACCCACAAGGCGAAGCACCAATAAGAAAGCCCGACGAGCAGTGCCTGAAGGGCCTGCCCGCCGGGCTTGACGGCTGACACAACGGTCTTTGCCATCGGTCGCGATACGGAGAGAAAGGTCCGCATGGCGAGGAGGCAAGGTATTGCCTCCAGGGGTTGCCATGGAAGCGGCATCTGCTGCACCTTGGCACTGAATGCCCTCGGAGGGAGACTTCGCTTCGTCTGGCGATGCCTGAAATCTACAGGCGCCTCCACCTTATCAAACTCACTCGGCCAACTCAAATCGGATTCTCAATGGCGGAGAAAAGCCCGATTGAATTTGACATGGTGATGTCAGCCACCACCGGCCCACCCACAGCGCTGAACAGCCCCTCACCCCCACAAAAAACTGTGATTTTTCACATGTTTTTCATAATTTTTATGTCTTAAAAATAGTTTTGTTAGTATTGACTATGCATTTAGTGAGCTTCTAGAATCCGCCAGCCCCAAAAACAGGGCTAGTACAAACCCCAATCGCTGCCGAACCCGGCTAAGTCAATCCAGGGCGCCAAGCACTCCACAGACGTGCAGCCCGGACTTGATGGCGTACCAATCCAGGTGATCTGCCAGCAAAGTACAGTCCACTGCGACTGCTCCGCTCCACTGGCCCGCCTCAGAAAGGAAGAGCTATGACAGCGTCAGGAAAAATAGTCTCCGGCGTGCGAACCTTCGCGGCCGACGTGACCGAAGGTTTTCTTGAAATCACCCACAACAGCTTCGCCCTCATCGGCTTGGCCGTTGCCTTTGTCGTCATTGCCCTCACTGCACGGCCCGATCTGCGCCAGGCTGGTGAAGAGCAACTGATGAACTGGCTGCAAGCCCGCCAGGTTGAAATGGTGGGCATGCCCATCGAGCCAGAAGCCAGCGAGCGTGCTACGGCGGTAAACCCCAAGGACCTGCCCAAAGAGCAGGCAGCCGTGGCCTTCTGGCTCAGCAAAAAGTACCGCGTGGCGCCTGAGCCCCTGAGCGCTCTGGTGGCCGAGGCCTACGAGATTGGCACCCGCGCCAAGATCGACCCCACCCTGATCCTGGCCATCATGGCCATCGAGTCGAGCTTCAACCCGTTTGCCGAAAGCGCCGTGGGCGCACAAGGGCTCATGCAGGTGATGACCCGCGTGCACACAGACAAGTACCAGAACTTTGGCGGTCACTTTGCAGCCTTTGACCCGGTGAGCAACCTGCGGGTCGGTGTGAAGGTGCTGCAAGAATGCATCGCTCGCGCTGGCTCGCTCGAAGGCGGCCTGCGCTTTTATGTGGGTGCAGGCAACATGGCCGACGACGGAGGCTATGCCGCCAAGGTGATGGCGGAACATTTACGCCTGCGCCAGGTGGCCGGCGGTCGCGCAGTGCCTTTCAACCCTCCACCCTCCTTGTCTACCCAGGCTCCCGTGCAGAGCATCCCCGCAGCGGTGCCCCGCAGCACAGCCCCTGCAGCAGCCAGCGACAAAGTGGCTTTGCTGACACCTGGCCTGTAACCCTGCGGGCTCCCGGCACCCAGCCAACAACCCTGGCGCCCAGCGGTTCGGACGGTGCGGCACTGGCGCCGTGTCGGCTACACTAAAGGGGTACGCGACTGGCGATAGGCGCAGCATCCAGCCACTGGATGCTGCCGCTGACGTGGAAACCAGCAAGAACCTACTTCTTGTGAACCACTGGGAAGCGTGCCGCAGGGGCCCTGCCCCATGCGTTCAGCCGTTCGCCTGGGCAGCCCTTGTTTCAAGGGACACAAGTTCATAGGACTGCCAATCATGTACGACCGCAAAATTCTTGTCGAACAAACCGACCCCGAGCTGTTTGCCGCCATCCAGGCCGAAAACGCTCGCCAAGAGCACCATATCGAGCTGATCGCCAGCGAAAACTACGCCTCGCCTGCCGTGATGTGGGCCCAGGGCACCCAGCTGACCAACAAATACGCAGAAGGCTACCCAGGCAAGCGCTACTACGGTGGCTGCGAGCATGTGGACGTTGCCGAGCAACTGGCCATCGACCGGGTCAAGCAGCTGTTCGGCGCAGAAGCCGCCAACGTGCAGCCCCACTGCGGCGCATCGGCCAACGAGGCCGTGTTCCTGGCCTTCTTGAAGCCCGGCGACACCATCATGGGCATGAGCCTGGCCGAAGGCGGCCACCTGACGCACGGCATGCCGCTGAACATGTCTGGCAAGTGGTTCAACGTGGTGTCCTATGGCCTGGATGCCAACGAAGCCATCGACTACGAAGCGATGGAGAAAAAGGCGCACGAGACCAAGCCCAAGCTGATCATCGCCGGTGCCTCGGCCTATAGCCTGCACATCGACTTTGCACGTTTTGCCAAGGTGGCCAAGGACGTGGGCGCGATCTTCATGGTCGACATGGCCCACTACGCCGGCCTGATTGCCGCCGGTGTGTACCCCAACCCCGTGCCGCACGCCGACGTGGTCACATCCACTACGCACAAGAGCCTGCGCGGCCCGCGTGGCGGCATCATCCTGATGAAGGCACAGCACGAGAAGGCCATCAACAGCGCCATCTTCCCCGGCCTGCAAGGCGGACCCCTGATGCACGTGATCGCTGCCAAGGCCGTAGCCTTCAAGGAAGCGCTGCAGCCCGAGTTCAAGGCCTATCAGGAGCAAGTGGCCAAGAACGCCAAGGTCGTGGCGGAGACGCTGACCGCACGCGGCCTGCGCATCGTGTCCGGCGGCACGCAAAGCCACGTGATGCTGGTGGACCTGCGCGCCAAGGGCATTACCGGCAAGGAAGCCGAGGCCGTGCTGGGCGCCGCCCACATGACCATCAACAAGAACGCGATCCCCAACGACCCTGAAAAGCCGATGGTGACCAGCGGCGTGCGCATTGGCACCCCCGCCATGACCACGCGTGGCTTCAAGGAAGAAGAAGCCCGCATCACGGCCAACCTGATTGCCGATGTGCTGGACAACCCCCGCGACGAAGCCAACATCGCCGCCGTGCGTGCCAAGGTCAACGCCCTGACCGCTCGTTTCCCGGTCTACCGTTAAGCAACAAGCCGGTCCTCAGCGCCCATGAAGTGCCCCTTCTGCAGCCACCTCGAAACGCAAGTTGTTGAAACGCGGGTGTCTGAGGATGGGGTCTTCATCCGCCGCCGCCGCCAGTGCGGCGCGTGCGACAAGCGCTTCACCACCTACGAGCGGCCGGAAGTGAACTTCCCGGCCATCGTCAAAAAAGACGGCCGGCGCATTGAATACGACCGCAGCAAGCTGCTGGGCTCTTTCAACCTGGCGTTGCGCAAGCGCCCGGTCAGCACCGACCAGATCGACAGCGCCATCGAGCGCATCGAAGAAAAGCTGCTCAACCTGGGCCAGCGCGAAGTGATCTCCAGCCGCATTGGTGAGTTGGTGATGCGCGAGCTCAAGAAGCTCGACAAGGTGGCTTACATCCGCTTTGCCAGCGTGTACCGCAGCTTTGAAGACATCGACGACTTTCGCGCCATGGTGGATGAGGTGCGCAAGTAGCCACGCCCCCCAGGGTGGCCGTCACGCGGATGACCGCCCCTTTGCAGCCCCCGCCCCTGCTACCTCGTCTGGCCAATGCAGAGCGCGGCACCGTTGGCATACATTGCGCACTCCCAGGTTCTGCCATGGCCCCTGCGCATGTCGCGCAAGCTACTCTGCAATTGCTACTAATTTGATAGCTATCGTAGCATGATGGACTAGCGCTTCAAGCAGTTTTTGCATCAAAACTGCCATCCAACACTTCGGCAAGCACTGCGCAGGTGCCTGACAATGCGCGCGGTGAAAACCCGCCATTTCCTGCAGCTGGTGCTGCTGTCTGCCCTGTGGGGCGCCTCCTTTTTGTTCATCCGCATCGCCAGCCCGGTACTGGGTCCGAATGTGATGGCCGCGCTGCGCATTGGGCTGGCCACTCTCACGCTGATCGGCATCATGCGCTGGGTGGGTGAGCCCTGGCCCTGGCGCCACTGGCGGGAACTGCTGGGGCTGGGTGCGCTGACGGTGGCAGCGCCTTTTCTGCTGTACGCCTGGGCGGCACTGCACCTGCCTGCGGGCTACAGCTCTCTGCTCAACACCATGGCCGTGCCGTTTGGCGTGATCGCCGCCGCCTGGATGAAGGAAGACACGCTGAGCACGCGCAAATGGGCGGGCTGCCTCTGCGGCTTTGCAGGGGTCGCGCTGATCGTGCAGCTGGGGCCTGTGGCGCCCACCTCGGCGGTACTGCTTGCGGCAGGCGCGTGCGTGACCGCTGCGGCGTGCTACGGCCTGTCCCTCACCTGGATGAAGCGGGCGACCACCCGCATGTCACCGCTGTCGATCGCGGCCGGCATCCACGCCGCTGCCCTGGTTCTGCTGCTGCCCGGGGCGGCCTGGACATTGCCCACCGCACGTTTCACTCCCGAGGCGCTGGCCGCCGTAGCCGTGATGGGCATCGTGACCTCGGGGCTCGCCTACTGGCTCAACCTGCGGGTCCTCAAACATGTCTCGCCCGTGGCCGCCATGAGTTCCGCCTTCATGATCCCGCTGTTCGGCGTGGCCTGGGGCCATATCTTTCTGGGCGAGGCACTGGGGCCGGGCATGCTCTGGGGCGGCGCGCTGGTGCTGGTGGCGACCGGGCTGGTCACCGGCTTCAACCCGCTGCAATGGCTGGGCGCGCTGCGCCGCACAGACGACTAAGCGGCGGACTCCCCCACCCAGCGTGCACCAAACGCCTTTGGTGCTCCTCAGCGCGCGGCAGGCGCAACGCGGGTGATGCGGTGGGTAGCGGGTGGTGCCACCGGGCTCTGCAGCCGGAAGTACGCCTCCAGCGCATCCAGGTCCAGCTCACCCACGCGCCGGTCCTGGCCTTGCGTCAGCACCGTGAAGTTGTCACCACCGCTGTCCAGAAAGCTGCTCATCACCACACGCACGGACTGCAGGTCTGTCACCGGCGCACCATTCAGCACCATGTGGCTGATGCGCGCCCCGGCGGGCTGGCTCAGGTCGTAGCGGTAACTGAACCCGCTGGACACCGACAGCACCCGGGGCCGCTGCACGGTGTTGCCACCGCTGGCGAACTGCTGCTCCAGCACCGCGCGGATCTGCGCACCCGTGAAGGTCTTGATCACCAGCTGGTTACCAAAAGGCTGCACCGCATACAGCTGGCCGTAACGCACCAGCCCTTGCTCATCCGGCACCAGGTCAGCGCGCAGGCCGCCCGGGTTCATGAAGGACAGCTGCGCACCACCATCCGCAGGCGCTCGTGTGGCCAGCAGCTGGGCGTCCGCCACCAGATTGCCCAGCACGCTCTCCAGCGCCGCGTTGGGCTGGCGGCGCATGGCCCCTTGGGCCTGCCCCACTGGACGCTGGGCCAGCGGAATGGCGGCAGCGCGGTAGGTGTCGATGATCTTTTGCACGCCGGGATCTGCAGGGAACGTCGGCACGGCCGTTGTCAGCGGCACCGGCCCCTGGGCGCCCGTGAAGGCCTCGCCCTGCACCACCACATTGCGCGCCGTCTTGCTCACCACACGGCGGGTCTGCGTATCCACGCTCAGCTGGATGTCGGTGAGCAGCGTGCCGTACTGGCCTGCGCTGGTCAGCAAAAACGGCTTGGCCGGGTTCACGCGGCTGTAGTCGCACACATAGGCCTGGTGCGTGTGGCCCGAGACCACCACATCCACGGCCGGGTCCAGGCGCTCCAGGATGGGCACGATGTCGCCCGACAGACCTGCGCAGCTGGTCTCCTGCACGCCCGCCGTGGTGCCCCCGCCTTCATGGATGGCCACCACAATCACATCGGCGCCTTGGGCCTTGAGCTGAGGGATCAGCGCGTTGGCCGTGGCCGCCTCGTCCTCAAAACGCAGCCCAGCGACCCCGGACGGGCTGACCATGGTCGGTGTGGCCTGCAGCGTGAGGCCGATAAACCCCATGGTGACGGTGACACCGCCTTCGGTAAACCGCTTGAGCCCTGTGGCGGGCAGCAGGGTGCGCCCGTCTTCACGCACCGTGTTGGCCGCCAGCAGGCCAAATTGGGCGCCCTCAAAAGGCTTGCTGATGCGGCAAGGCTCGCGCGAGGTGAATTTCTCGCAGCCACCGTTCTGCAGCCGCAGCAGCTCGCGCCAGCCCCGGTCGAACTCGTGGTTGCCGACCGCGTTGAAGTCGATATGCATGCGGTTGACGGCCTCAATGGTGGGCTCGTCCAGGAACAGCGACGACACCAGCGGCGAGGCGCCCACCATGTCACCCGCAGAGACCACCGCATGGTGCGGCGACTGGGCCTTGAGGGCTGCCATGGCGCTGGCGAAATACGCCATGCCCCCCGCAGGCGCCAGCACCGGTCCCGTGGGCCCCTGCACTCGATGCGCCATGTGGGGCGGCTCCAGGTTGCCGTGCAGGTCGTTGAAGCCGATGAGGGTGATGTCGATGTGGGCCGGCGCGCTACCCGCCGCAGGGGCGGTGGACGCAATGCCGCTGCAGCCAGCCAGCCACAGCGGCACCGCCAAGGCGGCCAGCGCCCTGCGGTGAAAGGCCCGGAACAAGCGGTTGCTCATACGGAGGCACCGCCCCAGGGACGGTGGGAGTTGGTGTTACAGAAACGAGGCCTGGATCGGCGGCACAGGCGGCACCACATCGCCGCACTGGGCACGGTGACGCAGCGCGTGCTCCATCACCACCAGCGCCAGCAGCGCCTCGGCAATCGGCGCGGCGCGAATGCCCACGCAGGGGTCGTGGCGGCCCTTGGTGATCACCTCGGTGCTCTTGCCGTGGATGTCGATGGACTCGCGCGGGCTGATGATGGAACTGGTGGGCTTGATCGCAATGCTCACCTCCAGGTCTTGCCCCGTGCTGATGCCGCCCAGCACGCCACCGGCGTTGTTGGTGCGAAAACCCTGCGGCGTCATCGAATCGCCGTGCATGGTCCCCCGGTGGGCCACGCTGGCAAAGCCCGCGCCAATCTCCACGCCCTTCACGGCATTCAAGCCCATCATGGCGTGGGCGATGTCGGCGTCAAGCTTGTCATACAGCGGCTCGCCCAGGCCCACCGGCACGCCCGTGGCCTGCACACGGATGCGGGCGCCGCACGAGTCACCGGCCTTGCGCAGGGCGTCCATGTAGTCCTCGTACTGCTGCACGTCGGCCACGGGGGCAAAGAAGGGGTTGGCGCGTACGTGATCCCAGCTCTCGAAAGGGATGGGCAGCTCGCCCAGCTGCGTCATGCAGGCGCGGAACTGGGCGCCATACTGCTGTGCCAGCCACTTCTTGGCCACTGCACCGGCGGCCACCGTGGGCGCCGTCAGGCGGGCCGACGAGCGGCCGCCACCGCGCGGGTCGCGGATGCCGTACTTGTGCCAGTAGGTGTAGTCGGCATGGCCGGGGCGAAAGCTCTCGGCGATGTTGCTGTAGTCCTTGCTGCGCTGGTCGGTGTTGCGGATCAGCAGGGCGATGGGGGTGCCGGTGGTCTTGCCCTCGTACACGCCAGAGAGGATCTCCACCGCGTCGGGCTCGTTGCGCTGCGTGACGTGGCGGCTGGTGCCAGGGCGGCGCCGGTCCAGGTCGGCCTGGATGTCAGCCTCGGTGAGTGGCATGCCGGGCGGGCAGCCGTCGATCACGCAGCCAATGGCCGGGCCGTGGGATTCACCAAAGTTGGTGACTGCGAATAGGGTACCGATGGTGTTGCCGCTCATGGGGCGGGATTATCCCAGAGCCCCAGGTGCCCGACGCACGGCCGCACCGGTTTGCTGCGGTGTACTCCCCAACAGCTCCTAAGTCACCGCACCCACGAGGCACCACACGCCCGATACGTAGCGCGTTTGCACAGGCATGACATATCCTGCTTGGCAGGGTTCTGGACGCTTGTTAGCATGTAAACATCGATTTTTGGGATCTCCATGCCCGCCCTCGCGCCGCCCTCTCCGGGTCCGACATCACCTTCCCGCACCCTTCTGACTGCCGCCCTGGCAGATGCTCCCCTTCGCCGCGCACTGGACGCCAGCGACAACGCTGTGGTGATGACCAACAGCTCCAAGTGTGTGGTCTATATCAACGAAGGGTTCACGCGGTTGTTTGGCTACCAGCCCGCCGAAGTGCTGGGCCGGCACCTGAGCGAGGTCTTGCTGGGCCCCCACTCTGATCCGGACCTGCTCGAAAGCATCCGGGGCAATGTGCTGGCCAAAGGCAGTTTTCGTACGGACACCCTGCTTTACAGCAAGGCGGGGCAACCCCGCTGGGTGTCCCTGGTGATCAATGCTTCCGACGAAAGCTCCGGCGGACCGGGGGGCAGCATTTCGATCCTGACCGACATCACGCTCACCAAGATGCACGAGGTCCTGCAGACGCATGTGCTGGAGGGCATGGTCAACGAGTTGCCCCTTCCCGAGCTGATGGCCCTGGTCTGCCGCGAGGTCGAACGCATCGCTCCCGAGGTCACCGCCTCCATCCTGGCGGTAGATGCACAAGGCCGGTTGCACCCGCTGGCAGCGCCCAGCCTGCCAGCCACCATCAGCCGCGCGCTGGACGGACTGGCGATTGGCCCCAAGGTAGGGTCGTGTGGCACCGCCGCCTTCCGCAACGCGCCCGTGGTGGTCACCGACATGGCCACAGACCCCCTCTGGGCTGACTACCAGGAATTGTTTGCCCCGAGCGGCATGCGCGCCTGCTGGTCCAGCCCCATTCGCGACCACCGGGGTCAGCCGATTGGCACCTTTGCGTTTTACTTCCGCGAACCGCGCGCACCCGACGCGCTGCATCAGCGCCTTGTCGATGTATGCCTGCACCTGTGTGCGCTGGCCATCGAACGCAACAGCACACACGAGCGTATCCACCAGCTCGCGTTTTTTGATGTGCTGACGGGGCTGCCCAACCGGGCCCTGTTTCGCAGCAGTGGAGAGCGGGCGCTGGCCGACCTGCAGCGGGGGCGCCATACCGGCGCGCTGCTGTTTCTGGACCTGGACCGATTCAAACAGATCAACGACACCCAGGGGCACGCCGCAGGCGATGCGCTGCTGAGCGAGGTGGCCCAGCGCCTGACCCAAGGCCTGCGTGCGCGTGACCTGATCGCGCGCCTGTCGGGCGACGAATTCGTGCTGCTGCTCTCCGAATGCACCACCGAACAGGCCGTGCAAAGCGCCCAGCGCGTGCTGCACGACATTGCCCAGCCGCTGGACATCTTCGGGCAGACCCATGTGCCCCACGCCAGCATCGGCATTGCGATGTTTCCGAACGATGGAGACACCATCGACACCCTGCTGCGCCATGCCGACCAGGCCATGCACCAGGCCAAAAGCGACCATCGCCACAGCCTGCAGCTGTTCAGCGCCGAGATGAACCGCCGTGCCCAGGAGCGCGCCTCGCTGGAGCGCGCGCTGCAGCAGGCGCTGTCCGACCGCAGCCTCACGCTGCACTACCAGCCGCAGGTTCTCAGCAGTTCCCCCGGCACCTTGCACGGTGTGGAGGCTCTGGCGCGCTGGAACCACCCGCAGTGGGGCATGGTGCCGCCGTCGCAGTTCATCCCCGTGGCCGAGGACGCCGGGCTGATCCATGAGCTGACCCTGTGGCTGCTGGACGAAGCCTGCCGCCAGCTGGCGGCCTGGCGCGCTGCAGGCCACGACGTGCCCTGCGTGGCCATCAACCTGTCGGGCCGCAGCTTCCACCGGCCGGAGTTTGCGCAGGAGATCAGCGATGCGCTGCAGCGCCATGGCCTGCGCGCCAGCGATGTGCTGCTGGAGATCACGGAGAGTGTGATGATGGATGCGCGGCCCGTCACGCTGCAGAACATCGAGGCCCTGCACCACCAGGGTTTCAAGCTGTCCCTGGATGACTTCGGCACCGGCTATTCCAGCCTGAGCTACCTGCACCGCCTGCCCATCAGCGAGCTCAAGCTCGACATGGCTTTTGTGCAAGACCTCACCACCAGCGCCACGGCGCGCGCCCTCACGGTGTCGGTGCTGAGCATTGCGCACAGCCTGGGCATGGTGGTGGTGGCTGAGGGGGTGGAGACCACCGGCCAGCAGCAGTGGCTGCAGGCCCACGGCTGCCCGGTCATGCAGGGCTACCTGTTCGGCAAGCCGCTACCACCCGATGAGATCGAGGCCTGGCTCTGCGCCCAGGCGCCTCGCCCCTATCGCTGACCTGGCTAGAGGCACATCTGTGCCGTCACGCCGGGGCGCAGGCCTCGCGCCCTGCCCACAACCTCAGGTACGAGGTTCTTCTTCCGGCCAGTCGCGGATGTAGGCCTTGAGCATCTTGTTCTCGAAGTTCTGGCTGTCCACCACGGCCTTGGCCACGTCATAGAAGCTGATCACGCCCATCAGCATGCGGCGGTCCATCACGGGCATATAGCGTGCGTGGCGGTCCAGCATCATGCGGCGCACTTCGTCCATGTCGGTTTCGAGAGTGCAGGTCAGTGGCGCATCGTCCATGGCCGTGCGCACCAGCATCGTGCCCACGCTGCCGCCGTTCTTGACCAGCGCCTGGATCACTTCGCGGAAGGTGAGCATGCCCACCAGGTCGCCATGCTCCATCACCACCAGCGAGCCAATGTCGCGCTCTGCCATCAGGCTCACGGCACCCGCCAGCGGCTCGTCCGGCGATGCGGTGTAGAGGGTGTTGCCTTTGACGCGAAGGATGTCGCTGACTTTCATGGTGCGGAGTCTCCGGGGGATCGGGAAGAATCGGAAAGAGTATGTGTGTGCCCGCACACACCAGCACAACCGCTGGGGTTGCCCAGGTGCTGCAGGCTGTTTGTCAGCAAATATAGCCCACAATGCCCGCCTGCATTGACAACATGGGAGACACACAGATGCCCGGTTACTCCGACCCCGGCTTTGACACGCTGGCGCTGCACGCAGGCGCCAGCCCCGACCCCGCCACCGGCGCGCGCGCCGTGCCCATCCACCTGACCACCTCGTTCGTCTTCGAGTCGAGCGACCACGCCGCGTCCCTCTTCAATCTGGAGCGCGGCGGCCATGTGTACAGCCGCATCAGCAACCCCACCAATGCGGTACTGGAGCAGCGCGTGGCCGCCTTGGAAGGCGGCGTGGGCGCCATTGCCACCGCCAGCGGCCAGGCGGCATTGCACCTAGCGATTGCCACGCTGATGGGCGCGGGCAGCCACATCGTGGCCAGCACGGCGCTGTATGGCGGATCGCAGAACCTGCTGCACTACACGCTCTCGCGCTTCGGCATCGAGACCACCTTCGTCAAACCCGGCGACATCGACGGCTGGCGCGCCGCTGTGCGCCCCAACACCAAGCTGTTTTTTGGCGAAACCGTGGGCAACCCCGGCCTGGATGTGCTGGACATCCCTACCGTGTCGTCCATCGCCCACGAAGCGGGCGTGCCGCTGCTGGTGGACTCCACCCTCACCTCGCCCTGGCTCATCAAGCCTTTTGAACATGGAGCGGATCTGGTCTACCACTCGGCCACCAAATTCCTCTCGGGCCACGGCACCGTCGTGGGCGGCATCGTGGTGGACGGCGGCAGCTTTGACTGGGACGGTCCAAAATCGGCCAGCAAATTTGCCGAGCTGACGCAGCCCTACGACGGCTTTCACAACATGGTGTTCACCGAAGAGAGCACCGTGGGCGCCTTTCTGCTGCGCGCGCGGCGCGAGGGCCTGCGCGACTTTGGCGCCTGCATGAGCCCGCACACCGCCTGGCTCATCCTGCAAGGCATCGAGACCCTGCCGCTGCGCATGGCACAGCACATGCGCAACACCGAGAAGGTGGTCGAATTTTTGGCCGCGCAGCCGTTTGTGTCGCGCGTGGGCCACCCGTTGCTGGAGTCTCACCCCAGCCATGCCTTGGCGCAAAAGCTGCTGCCACGCGGTGCGGGCTCGGTGTTCAGCTTTGACCTCAAGGGCAAACGCGAGCAGGGCAAGAAATTCATCGAAACCCTCAAGGTCTTCAGCCACCTGGCCAACGTGGGCGACTGCCGCAGCCTGGTGATCCACCCGGCCAGCACCACGCATTTCCGCATGACCGACGAAGCGCTGGCGGGCGCGGGCATCAGCCAGGGCACGATCCGCCTGTCCATCGGCCTCGAAGATGCCGACGACCTCATTGACGACCTGAAACGCGCGCTCAAAGCCGCAGAAAAGGCGGGGGCCTGACCATGCACATCCAAGTCAACGGCGCCGCCATCTACTGCTACACCGGCGGCAAGGCATTTGATGCCGCCAAACCGACCGTGGTGTTCATCCATGGCGTGCTCAACGACCACAGCGTGTGGGCCCTGCAAAGCCGCTACATGGCCAACCACGGCTGGAACGTTCTGGCCATCGACCTGCCCGGCCACTGCCGCAGTGGCGGCGATGCCCCCGCCACGGTGGAGCAAGGCGCGGACTTCATCGGCGCGCTGCTCGATGCCGCGGGCGTGCAGCGCGCGGCGATGGTAGGCCACAGCTGGGGTTCCCTCATCGCCATGGAAGCCGCTGCGCGCCTGAAGGACCGCATCAGCCACCTGGTGCTGGTGGGCACCGCCTTCCCGATGAAGGTGTCGCCCGCACTCATCGAGGCCTCGCAGACCGCCCCGGAGAAGGCGATGCGCATGGTCAATGTGTTTTCCCGCAGCACCCTGTCTGCGCCCCCGTCGGCCCTGGGCCCGGGCACCTGGGTGTTTGGTGCAGGCATGGCGCTGGGGCGCAAGGTGCTGCGCAGCAACACGGCAGTCAACGTGTTCCACCGAGGGTTTGTGGCCTGTGACAGCTATGCCGGTGGCGAAGCGGCCATGGCGCAACTGACCTGCCCCGTGCTGTTTGCGCTGGGCAGCCAGGACCAGATGACGGCGCCCAAGGCGGCACAGGGTCTCGTCAAGGCTGCCCAGGCGGCGGGCAAGCAGGTGCAGATCACCCACCTGCCCGTGGGCCACAACCAGATGACCGAGGCGCCGGAAGAAACACTGGCCGCCATCCGCGACTTCCTGGCCCGGTGAGCCCCCAAACCCCGGCGCGCAGGCAGCCCGCAGGGGTTTCAATAGCCGGTTCAGGGTGGCAGACCCGTTGGCGACAGCACCCCCGCACTGCCCCGCTGGTGCGCACCGAGGCCACGGCGTATAACGCGGGCAGAGCCTCAACGCCGCCCGGAGACAACGCCATGACCACCCAGACTGCCGCCTCGCAACCTGCGCCCGCCACCGACCCTCGGGCCTTCAAAAGCTTTGCGGACTTCTACCCGTTCTACCTGAGCGAGCACAGCAACCGCACATGCCGCCGCCTGCACTTTGTGGGCTCCACGCTCACCCTGGTCTGCCTGGCCATGCTGTTGGCCACGGGCAAGCCCCAGTACCTGCTGTACGGCCTGCTCTGCGGCTACGGCTTTGCCTGGGTGGGGCACTTCGGCTTTGAAAAGAACAAGCCCGCGAGCTTCAAGCGCCCGCTGTACAGCTTCATGGGCGACTGGGTCATGTACAAGGACATCTGGACGGGAAAAGTGCCCCTGTGAGATGACTTGAAGCCCCAAAGGCTGGAAGCGCTAGTGCAAAATGCCTCGTTAGCTATTATTTGTATAGCAATGAGCTGCTATTTGAAGGCAGTCATTCACCCTGGTCAACGCGCCTGCAGCACATCCGCCATGTGCAAGCTTTCGAGCCTGGCGTTGACCCACAGCGGCCCGAGGCTGTCCACGCGCTGCAGCAGCAAGCGCTGCACCAGGGGCGCAAGCAAGGTACTTTCCGGGTCGGCCAGCAGCACATAGCGGGACTCGGGCACGTCGGCCGCACTCACCGCAGCATCGGCCACCTGTCCGACCCAGTCCAGCGCGGTCAGGGCTTCCAGCACCGGCTCCAGCTGCAATCCATCGACCCGCAGCAACTGGGCCAGCTGGCTGGGGCGCAGGCCCTTGATGGGCTGCTGGCGCGCTCGGTGCAGCGCCTGCAGCACCTCCACCGCCAGCTGGAACGTCCAGCCCGCCACCGTGCCGCGCCGCGCCACCCCCGCCAGCAGGCTGGGCAAGTACGCGGTCACCACCGCCCCCAGCAGCACGATGACCCAGGCTACATAGATCCAGACCAGCAAGATGGGCAGCGTGGCAAACGCGCCGTACACCACGGAATAGGTGGGCACCTTGCCCAGGTACACCGCCAGCACCTTCTTGGCCAGCTCGATGCACACCGCGACAAAAAAGCCGCCCGTCCAGGCGTGCCGCCATTTCACCGGCGTGTTGGGCACATAGTGGTACAGCGACGCCATGCCGCCCGCCAGCACCACAAACTGGATCGAATCGAACAGCAGCTGCACACCATCGGGCAGGCGCTTGACCAGCCCACCCGAGGCCGACATCACATACGACGTGAGCGCCAGGCTCGCCCCCATGAGCAGCGGGCCGAGTGTGATGGCGGCCCAGTAGATCAGCACCCGCTGGCCCAGCGGCCGCAGGCGCTGCACGCGCCAGATGTCGTTGAGCGTGCGGTCAATGGTCAGGATCAGCGCCAGCGCCGTGGCCAGCAGGATGCTGAACCCCGCCACGCCGAGGCTGCTGGCCTTGGCCGCAAACTGCGTGAGGTAGCCCAGCACCTGCCGCGAGATGCTGTCGGGCACCAGGCTGCTGACCAGCCAGCCCTGCAGCGCATCCTGCAGCTTGCCGAAGATGGGAAATGCGGTGAACACCGCCAGCGCCACGGTGAAGAACGGCACCAGCGCCAGGATGGTGGTGAAGGTGAGGCTGCTGGCCGTGAGGCCCAGGTGGTCCTCACGAAAGCGCTCACGCAGCGTCTGGGCCGTGGTCTTCCATGGGAAGTGCGACAGCTCATTGATCAACGCCTCGGTGCGCGACGCTACTGTCTGTATGGAAAAAGGCATGGCCGATATGATGCCACCCCAATGACTGCCTCCCCCGCCATCCCTCTCCCACCGTCCGACAGCGGTGTTGCTGCCACCCGCTGGCTTGCCACTGGCAGCCTGCTCGCCCTGATTGTTCTGTGCCTGGCCTGGGAACTGGTGCTGGCTCCCGTCAGGCCTGGCGGCTCGTGGCTGGCCATCAAGGCCCTGCCACTATGCATCCCGCTGGCAGGCATCCTGAAAAACCGCATGTACACCTACCGCTGGGTCAGCCTGGTGATCTGGCTGTACTTCACCGAAGGCGTGGTGCGCGGCTGGGGCGACAAGCCCCCATCGCAATGGCTGGCCTGGGGCGAAGTGGCCTTGTGCCTCGTGCTGTTCACCGCCTGCACGCTGCATGTGCGCGTGCGCCAGCGCAACGCCAAGGCAGCCGCCGCTGCGGCGGAAGCCAGCGCAGCGCCACCCGCCCCCTGATGCCCATGTCGCAGCCCTCCGCTACCCGATCAACCCACTGAACCCGTCGCTTCACCCATGACCACCTTGCTCGACACCCTGCGCACCATCGTCGGCCCCGCCCATGTGCTCAACGAAGGCGATCTCACCGCCTGGGAACAGGACTGGCGCCGCCGCGTGCGCGGCAAGGCCCTGGCCGTGGTGCGCCCTGCCAATACGCAAGAGGTGGCCGCTGTAGTCAAGGCCTGTGCGGCAGCGGGCACCGCGATCGTTCCGCAAGGCGGTAACACCGGCCTGGCCGTGGGCTCGACGCCCGATGACAGCGGCACACAGATCGTGCTGAGCCTCACGCGCATGAACGCGGTGCGCAGCGTGGACACCGACAACCTGACCATGACGGTAGAAGCGGGCTGCATCCTGCAGAACCTGCAGGACGTGGCCGAGAAGGCCGGCGTGCTCTTCCCTCTGAGCCTCGCTGCCGAGGGCAGCTGCACCATTGGCGGCAACCTGGGCACCAACGCAGGCGGCACGCAGGTGGTGCGGTACGGCAATGCGCGCGACCTTTGCCTGGGCCTGGAAGTCGTCACCGCCCAGGGGGAGGTGTGGGATGGCCTCAAGGGCCTGCGCAAGGACAACACTGGCTACGACCTGCGCGACCTGTTCATCGGCAGCGAAGGCACGCTGGGCATCATCACCGCCGCGACGATGAAGCTCTACCCCGAGCCCGCCGCACGCCTCACCGCCTGGGCCGCCGTGCCATCCATGGAACACGCCGTGGCGCTGCTGGGCCTGGCGCACAAGCAGCTGGGCGCGGGCCTCACGGGCTTTGAGGTGATGGGCCAGTTTGCGCTGAGCCTGGTGGGCAAACACATGCCGCAGCTGCGCGTGCCGTTTCTGGGCGACGACAACGCGCCCTGGTGTGTGCTGCTCGAAAACTCCGACAGCGAATCCGAAGAACATGCGCGTGCACGGTTTGAATCGCTGCTGGAGACCGCGTTTGAAATGGGCTGCGTGACCGACGCCGTAGTGGCCGAGAACCTCACGCAGGCGCACCAGCTGTGGCACATCCGCGAGAGCATTCCGCTCGCCCAGGCCGAAGAGGGCCTGAACATCAAGCACGACATCTCGGTGCAGATCTCGCGCATCCCCGCCTTTGTGGCCCACACCGATGCGGTGCTGCAACGCGAGATCCCCGGCATGCGCCTGGTCAACTTCGGCCACCTGGGCGACGGCAACCTGCACTACAACGTGCAGGCACCGGCAGAAGGCGACCCCAAGGCCTTCCTGCGCGAGCACGAGGCGCATGTGAACCACCTGGTGTACGAGGCCGTGGCCGAGTTTGGCGGCTCGTTCTCGGCCGAGCATGGCATCGGCGAACTCAAGGCCGACAAGCTCGCCAAGTACCAGTCGCCCGTGGCGCTTGGCATGATGCGCGCCATCAAGCAGGCGCTGGACCCGAAGGGCATCATGAACCCGAAGCGCGTGCTGCAGTAAACCCACAGAAAGCTGACCCATGACCGCTGCCGTGACTGTGCGCCCGGTTCAACCCGAAGACTACGCCGCCTGGCGACCGCTCTGGGACGGCTACAACGCGTTCTACGGCCGCTTTGGCGCCACCGCGCTGCCTGAGCACATCACGCAAGCCACCTGGCAGCGGTTTCATGACGCGGCAGAGCCCATGTTCTGCCTGGTGGCGCAGGACGATGCCACCGGCGAACTCCTGGGCCTCACGCACTATCTGTTTCACCGCAGCATGACGCGCATCGAGCCCGTGTGCTACCTCAGCGACCTGTTCACCCGCGAAGCCGCGCGCGGCCGGGGCGTGGGACGGGCGCTGATCGAAGCGGTGTACGGCGCAGCGCGCGCCGCCCGATCGTCCCGCGTGTACTGGCAAACCCACGAGACCAATGCCGCCGGGCGCCAGCTGTACGACAAGCTGGCCAAGCACCATGGTTTCATCGTGTACGCACAAGAACTTTGACAGCCACCCAAGGTCCGCCCATGACACTGCCTGATCTGCACCGCGCCATCGCCGAACACAAAGGCACGTTCTCCTGTGAGCGCATCAACAAGCCGCAAGAGACCAAAACGGTGAATTTTCAGCACCACATCCAGCCCCCCGCTGCGCTGGATGCCCCCCTGCCCGGTGTGGGCCAGCTCGCCGCTTTCTACGCCACGTTCGGCGGCGTGCTGCTCTACCACGATGCCGACTCGGGCGATGCCGCCCGCTACATCGCCCCACCCGCTGAATGGCCCACGCTGCAAGAGGCGTTTGAGGGCTGGACGGAACACCTGAGCGACGAAGAACGCGAAGAGATCCTGCCCGACTGGATCGAGCACTGCCAAGTGATTGGCGAGACACCCCATTCGGGCAACTACGTCCTGATGGCGACCGATGGCGAGTGCGCCGGCCAGGTGTTCGAGTTCGACCACGACGGTTTTGAATTCACCCACGTGGCTGACGACCTGGTGGACTATGTGCAGCGCCTGCTCCACCTCGACAGCCCCACGCTGGCCAACATCGCTTCGCACATGCGCTTCATCGACAAGAACACGGGGGCACAGTGGTGGATTCTGGAAATGAGCGACAACCAGGGCCACCGGGTGCGTACCGACGTGTGAGCTGCGGCAGGGCAGGAAGCACCTATCGCTATAAAAATGAGAGCTTTCAGCGTATATAAATTGCGCGCCAGAGGCCATTTTTACTAGAACATTCGCTCTCCCGTCCCTGACCTGAGGGGTGACGCCGCCGCCGAAAAGGTGAAGTCACAACACCTTGCGCATTGGCTGTGCCTGTAGCCCCGCCCAGGTTTGCACGGCTCCATGCGGCACATAGCCATGGCGGCGATAAAAGGCCTCCGCAGTGCGTGTGCTCTCCAAACCCAAAGCTGCGAGCCCCACCTCGCGTGCATGGGCCTCCACGTGCAGCAGCAGGCCCCGCCCCACCCCTTGGTGCAAGGCCTCTGGCACCACATAGCAAAGCGCCAGCGTGGGCCGCGCCAGCAGCGCAAAGCCCACCATCGTGTCGCCTCGGTATGCCCCCCATGCTGCAGCGCCCGGCGCGGAGATCCACGCAGCCAGGTTCTCGGGCGTCTTGTTGGCCAGCCAGGCCATCAGGATGGTAGGGTCATGGCCGTGGTCAAGTGCACAGCAGTGGGTGATGGATTGGCGGATGACCGTGCAGGCGGCTTCTGCGGCATCGGGGCCCACAGGGATGATGCGGAGGGCGCCGGAGGCTGCGTTGTCGGGCCTCATGCCGATGCGGCCCGCGAGAAGCCCACCAGCAACACAGCCAGCAATACGTAGAACAAAGATCCGGCGATGTACAGGCCGCTCGCAGTCACCACGCGTTGACCCTCGCGCCGAAACGACAACGCTCCGGCGGGAGCAAACATACGGGCTTCCTGGTGGCGCACATGCTCTGTGCGCCAGCGACCCAGGCTGAGCACACGCACCACCAATGCGCCAGTGAATATCAGCAGCGCATCGAAGGCTGATCACAGCACCGCAACCACAAGATCAGTCATTGGCATCCCCAGCGAATCGGCGACGTTGGATCATAGACGGCCCGCCTCCAAGGGTGCGGGCGCAACCCCCATGTCAGCGCGGGTCTTGGGCTGCGGGATGCTGCTGGCTCCGTGCGCGGGCAGCCTCCCAGCCCGGCGGCACGCAGCCTTGCTCCATCACGCACAAACTGGCGCTGGCCAGCGCATGGCACAGCGCCTGCTGGCACGCATCGGCCGCCAGCGCTTCGACAAACCGCACAAAGCTCGCACCACCGGCAGCCTGCAATTGCCGCAGCAAATGCGTCAGCAGCCCGGCCAGAAAGCTGTCGCCCGCGCCCACGGTGTCCACCACTGGCAGCGGCTGGGCCTCTTTGGCAAAACGCTGCACGCCGTTGCGGTGCAGCAGCCAGGCGCCTTCCGCGCCCAGCGTGAGCGCAAGCAGATGGGCCTGTGGGTTGGCGGCCAGCAGGTGCTGTGCGCGGGCCAGGGCATCCACACCAGGCACAGCCAGATGCTCCAAGTCTTCGTCGCTGGCCTTGATGATGTGGGCGTGGGCCAGCGCGGCGTGCACCGTTGCGTGGTAAGCGGGCAGGTCGGGCATGACGGAGGGGCGCAGATTGGCATCGACCACCACACAGCGGCCTGCGGCGCGCTGGGCGGCCAGCCACGGCAGGTAGATGGCAGTGTCACGCGCGTCGAGCGCCAGCGCGCCGGTGCACACCAACTGCAGCGCGGGCAAGGCGGCGCAGCTATCGCCCAGACCTGCGGCGGACACGGCGCGGTCGGCCACGCCTTCGCGGTAGAAGGCGTAGTCGGGGTGGCCATATGCGTCGAGGTTGACCACGGCCAGTGACGTGACCTGCTGCACGGGCTCGGGCTGGGCCAGCACCACGCCGTCAGCCACCAGTTGCGCAGCCAGTTCACGCCCAAAACGGTCGCGCGACAGGGGGTTGAGGTACTGGGTGCCCACACCCTGTCGCGCCAGCGCGCGGCACAGGTTGTAGAGCGCGCCGCCGAGGCACGGCAGGTAGCTGCCATCGGGGCGGCGGATCAGGTCGATGAGGGCCTCGCCGGCAATGGCGGCGTGGATGGGCGCTGTGCCGTTGGAAATCGTGGATGCGGAAGTCATGGATGTTTGGGAGGAAGCAGACAGTGCGTCAGAACTGCGATTGCAGCGCGGGGTACAGCGCGACAAAGCGGGCATAGCGTTCGGCCAGCTGGGCTTGTTGTGCGGGCTGTGGCATGAAGGTGTCGTCAGCGGGCAAGGGCTGGCACCAGTGGGCTTCGTCACCACCGCAGGCCATGGCGGCCAGGCGCGCGGCCCCCAGGGCGGCTGCGGCGTGTGCGCCCTGCGGGCGCTGCAGCGGGGTGCCCAACGCGCTGGCCAAGAGCTGCGCCCAGGGGTTGCTGCGGGCACCGCCACCGACCAAGGCCAGGGCTGCGTCATCCCGGCGGGCAGCACCACCCTGCCCGGCCCCGGCGGCACGCATGGCATTGAGGCCATCGAGCAGGCCAAAGCCCACGCCTTCCAT
Organism: Acidovorax sp. Root402; assembly: GCF_001425125.1. Classification (NCBI taxonomy): domain Bacteria; kingdom Pseudomonadati; phylum Pseudomonadota; class Betaproteobacteria; order Burkholderiales; family Comamonadaceae; genus Acidovorax; species Acidovorax sp. Root402. The sequence goes on along the minus strand of NZ_LMDQ01000018.1, from coordinate 25,971 downwards.
CACGGCATAGGCCAGGTCCGCCGCTTCGTGCTCGGCCCGCAGGCCCATGAACACGCCGGTGGCAGCCGCGTTGTTGTGCGGTGTGCGCTCGCCACTCAGGTACGGCAGAAACAGTGGCGCCTGCGCCTGGCGGCTGGCGCTAAGGGCTCCCACGGCGTCAGACAGTTGCGCCTCGTCGCCCCGCCCCGTGAGCCGGGTGATCCAGCCAAACGCACTCGCTGCACTGAGCATGACCGACATGTGGTGCCAGCGCTGCGGCAGCGCATGGGCAAAGGCGTGCACGGCGCGCTCAGTGGCGGGCGCAAAAGTGTCCGTCACGCGAAAGACCACGCCCGAGGTGCCCAGCGACACAAAGCCCTGCCCCGCAGTACGGGCGCCCACGCCCACGGCACTGGCGGCGTTGTCGCCCGCGCCAGCAGCCACGACGATGCTGTCACCGAGCCCCCAGCGGCGTGCCACATCGCTGCGCAGTGTGCCTGTGGGCGTACTGCCCTCGGCCAGCGCCGGCATGTGCGAAACATCGAGCCCACAGGCTTGCAACATGGCCGTGCTCCAGGCGCGCGCCTGCACGTCCAGCCACAGCGTGCCCGATGCGTCGGACATGTCGCTCACTGCATCGCCGGTGAGCTGCAGGCGCAGCCAGTCCTTGGGCAGCAGCACAGTGCGGATCTGGTCAAACACGGCGGGCTCGTGCGTGCGCAGCCACAGCAGCTTGGGCGCGGTGAAGCCGGGCATGGCGAGATTGCCGGTGATCTGGCGCGAGGTGGGCACAGCCGACTCCAGCTGCGCACATTCGGCGCTGGCGCGGCCGTCGTTCCACAAGATGGCCGGGCGCAGCACCTGGCCCTGCGCGTCCAGTACCACCGCGCCATGCATGTGGCCCGAGAGGCCGATGCCCCGCACCTGCGCCCACGCTGCGGGAGCCTGCGCGCGCAACTGCGCCACGGCAGTCTCCACAGCGGTCCACCAGTCGGCGGGGTGCTGCTCGCTCCAGGTGGGCTGGGGGCGCAGCTGGGGCACGGCGGCGTCGGCCGTGGCGACCACGAATTGCTGGTCGTCGAGTAACAGGAGTTTGACGCCCGAGGTGCCTAAATCGATTCCGAGGTACATGGGCAAAAGGGGGTTTGGATCAGCGGTAGAACGAGATGACGATGTGGCAACGTGAGCAGTGCCCTGGCTTCGACAGGCTCAGCCCGAACGGTTGGGGGACGGCGTGCGAGGCAAGACCTGCCTCACACCTTGCCAAACCTTCCCGCGCCCTGCTTGCGGTACTCGCTGGGCGTCATGCCCTTGATGTCCAGAAAGCGGCGGTTGAAGTTGGCCATGTTGTTGAAGCCCACGTCATAAGCAATGTGCGTGATGTAGCGCTCGGTCTCCATCAGCAGCTGGCACGCGCGGTTCACGCGCACCAGGTTCACGAAGTCGGTGAAGGTATTGCCCGTGGCGCGGCGGAAGAAGCGCGAAAAGCGGCTCTCCGTCATGCCCAGCTCTTGCGCCAGGTCGGCCGCCGACAGCGGGTCGGCCAGGTGGTCGGTGATGCGGCTCACGATGGCGTTGATCTGGTCGAGCTGGGTGTCGTTGTCCTCGCTTTGCAGCTGCGTGCTCGACAGCAGGCGAAAGTCGGTGCAGCGCGCCAGGTCGCTCATGAATTCGCAGAACGCGCCGAACCGGGCGAGCCCCTGGCGCGCCTTGATGCGATGCCAATGCTCTTGCGCCTGCGCTTCCATGCCAAAGAACTCCACGCCGTGGCGCGCGCGCTCCAGCAGAGGCAGCACCTCGCGCAGCTCGGGGATGGTCTCGCTGCTGGCTACCAGCGGCGCGTGCGAGAACTGGATCACCAGGTCGCGCAGCGGCACGCCGCCTTCGGGCAGATCCATACTGATCCAGTTGTGCGGCAGGCGCGGCCCGGTCAGCACCAGGTGGCCGGGCTGGAACTGACCGATCCAGTCCCCCACAAAGACCTTGCCAGAGGTGGCCGTGATCAGGTGCAGCTCGTACTCGTCGTGGTAATGCCAGCGCGCCAGTGGCGTGGGAAACCCGTGCGACAAACAACGGATGAAGCCCGCCGTCTCGGGCGACTCGTAGCCCAGCGCGGGCGAGCGCACATAGTCGTGCTCCAGCTCGGGCTTGGTCTGGCGCGGGGCGATGGGCATCTTCACGGTCATGGCGATAGTGGGCTCAAATTACACCAGCATCAGGCGCCTGTCCGCTCTGCCACAAAAGCCAACACGCGGGCATAGGCTTTGCGCAACGCGTCTACGAGTCGGGGGTGGCCGGCCATCTCGCCCCACAAGGTCGTGTCGGCCGCAAAGGACGCCACGGGGTCAGCGGCATCGCAGATGGCATGGGCCACGGCGGGATCCATGGCCTGGTCCTGGTAGCTGTAGGGGATCTGCCCCGCGTGCCAGCGCTGCAGGTAGGCCAGGAACAGCGCGGGCAGCATGGCCACGCTGTCGAACGACGCGTTGCGCGCCAGTCGGTCGCGGATGGTGGGCGCAATCATGCCGGGGATCTTGGAGAACGCATCCATGGCCACGCGCTGGTTGGTGTCGGCGATGGCAGGATTGCCGAAGCGGTCCAGCACCACGTCGCGGTACTGCTCCAGGTTGATGGGGCAAGGCTGCTCTGGGGTGTGGAGCACCGGGATCGCGTCGTCGGTGACGTAGTCGTAGGCCATCTGGCGAATGGCCGCGTCGTGTGTGCCTTCGTGGATGTACTGGTAACCCGCCAGCGTGCCCGCCCAGGCAATGCAGCTGTGGGTGGCGTTGAGCAGGCGGATCTTGGCCTCTTCGTGCGCCTGCACCGACTGCACCATCTCGACGCCGACCGTTTCCCACGCGGGGCGGCCTGCGATGAAGTCGTCTTCGATGACCCACTGGATAAAGCTTTCACCCATGAGTGCTGCCTTGTCGTCCCAACCCGTTGCAGCCTTCACGCGCTCGGCCACATCGGGCGTGGGTCGCGGCGTGATGCGGTCCACCATGGCGTTGGGGCTGGTGGTGTTCTGCTCTACCCACTCTTTGAGTGGCGCATCGCCCAACGCCTCGATGAACTGCAGCAGCCCGCCGCGCGAGCGGTCGCCGTTGTGGCGCAGGTTGTCGCAGTTCATCAGCGTCACGGCGCCCGCACCGGCTGCCCTGCGCGCGCGCAGGATGCTGACCAGGCCGCCATAGATGGTGTGACCTGCCTGGCCCGCCTTCACGGCCGCCAGGTCGGCGCGCAGGTCGGCAAACTTGGGCCAGTCGAGTTGGTTCTGGGCATCCAGGTAGTAGCCCGCCTCGGTCACCGTGAAGCTGATGATGCGGGTGGCGGGGTCGGCACCCATGGCAATCAGCGGGGCCAGGTCGTCCTGGCAGGGGATCACCCGCTGGATCGACTCGATGACGGCGTAGTTGCGCTCGCCTTGGGGGGTGACGGTTTCGAGCGTGTAGCGTCCATCCTGCGCTTGCAGCGCCGCGATGGTGTCGGCCATGTCCGGGCGCAGGTTGCCGCCTGCGATGGCCCAGCCAGTGTCGCCCTGCTGGCGCAATGCGTGAACGTAAACGGCCTGGTGGGCGCGGTGGAACGAGCCCAGGCCCAGGTGCAGGATGAAATTCATGGTGCGTGACTGCGGGTTTCTAGAGATCAAAGTTCGTGGGCATCATCACGACGTCGCGGATGGTCATGCCGCGGGGGCGCGTGAGCATGAAAAGCACCACGTCGGCCACTTCGGACGCCTCGATGAGGCTGCCGCTGGCCTTGGCCTCGGCCAGCTTTTCCGCGGGCCAGTCGGCCAGCAGCGAGGTAATGACGGGCCCGGGCGAGATGGAGCCCACACGAATGCCGTGCTTGAACACCTGGCGGCGCACGGTCTGCACGAAGCAGTTGACCGCCCACTTGGACGATGCGTAGACGGGCTCCCACGGTGTGGGGAAATGCGCGGCCAGCGAGCTGGTGACGATGATGTCGCCCGTGCCGCACTGGATCATGTGGGGTAGCACGTTGTGCACGTTCTTCATCACCACGTTGACGTTCAGGTTCAGCATGCGGTCGATGGCGTCGGGGTCGGCATCCACCAGGTCGCCGCCCACATACAGCCCGGCGTTGGCGTGGAAGATGTCGAGCTGGCCCGCGAGCGCCAGCGTGCGCTGCAGCAGGCTGGCGCATTGCCTGGCATCGAGCAGGTCCAGCACCAGCGGCAAGGCGTTGGCGCCAATCGCTGCACAGGCCTTGGCCAGCGCGGCCTCGTCGCGATCGATGAGCACCACACGCGCGCCAGCGTGGGCCATGGCTTGGGCACTGGCAAAGCCGATGCCCGATGCAGCGCCGGTAACGGCCGCCACCTTGCCTTGAAGTTCTTGTCCGGGGGGCATGGAAGCAGTCATGGCGGTCATGCGGTCTGGCGGGCCACCACGCGGCCGTTCGGGTCGAACCAATGGGCTTGCGAGGCATCGATGTCCAGGCAAACCGCATCGCCCGCACGCAGGCCTGTGCGGTCGTTCTGGCGCGCCACAAACTGCGCTCCGCTGGGCGTGCTCACGTAGATCAGCGTCTCTGCGCCCAATGCTTCCACCAGGTCCACCTGGCCCGGCACCGGCGTCGCGCCGGTGTTGCGTACTGTGATGTTCTCGGGGCGCAGGCCGATGGCGCCGCCCTCCGCCCCGACGGGTGCCTGCTGCTGCACGGGCGATGGCAGCTGCGGCAAGGGCACCACGTTCATCTGCGGCGTGCCGATGAACTGGGCCACGAACTGGTTGGCAGGCCGGTCGTACAGCTCCAGCGGCGTACCCACCTGCTCGATGACGCCGTCGCGCAGCACCACCACACGGTCGGCCAGCGTCATGGCCTCGACCTGGTCGTGTGTGACGTAGATGGTGGTGGCGCCCAGGTCGCGGTGCAGCTTGGCGATCTCCACGCGCGTCTGGCCGCGCAGCGCCGCGTCGAGGTTGGACAGTGGCTCGTCAAACAAAAACACCTTGGGCGCACGAACGATGGCGCGGCCGATGGCCACACGCTGGCGCTGCCCACCCGACAGCTCCTTGGGCGTGCGCTGCAGGTAGCTGGTGAGGTTGAGGATGCGCGCGGCGTTCTGCACCTTCTCGTCGATCACCTGCTTGTCCACCTTGGCGAGCTTGAGCGCAAAGCTCATGTTCTCGTACACGCTCATGTGCGGGTACAGCGCATAGCTCTGGAACACCATCGCCAGGTCGCGCTTGCTCGAGGGCTGGTCGGTGATGTCGCGGCCGTCCAGCATCAGGGTGCCACCGTCGATGTTTTCGAGCCCCGCGATCAGCCGCAGCAGCGTGGACTTGCCGCAGCCCGAGGGGCCGACGAAGACGATGAACTCGCCTTGCTGGATGGAGAGGTCGATGCCCTTGATGGCGCGGTGTTCACCAAAGAATTTCTCGATGCCGCGCAGTTGAAGGTAGGCCATGGAATCGGGTTCCTGAAAACTTGATTGCGTTGGATAGGAAAGCTGCGCGTTACTTCACGGCGCCAAACGTCAGGCCCTGCACCAGCTGCTTCTGGCTGAACCAGCCAAAGACCACGATGGGTGCAATGGCCATCAGCGAGGCGGCGGACAACTTGGCCCAGAACAGGCCCTCGGGGCTGGAGTACGACGCGATCAGGGTGGCCAGCGTGCCGGCCTTGGCGGCGCTGAGGTTCAGGCTCCAGAAGGCCTCGTTCCATGACAGCACCAGGCACAAGAGGCCGGTGGACGCGAGGCCGCCCATGCCCAGCGGCAGCAGCACCAGGCGCACCTCCTGCCACAGCGTGGCACCGTCCATGCGCGCGGCTTCCAGAATCTCGCGCGGGATGTCCTTGAAGTGCGAATACAGCATCCAGACCATGATGGGCAGGTTGGACAGCGCGAACACGATGATGAGCGCAAGCTGCGTATCGAGCAGGTGGCTCTTTTGCGCCAGCACGTAGATGGGTACCAGCGCGCCCACGGCGGGCATCATCTTGGTCGAGAGCATCCACATGAGGATGTCCTTGGTGTACTTGCCCTTGAAGAAGGCCATGGCGTAGGCCGCAGGCGCAGCCAACATGAGCCCCACCAGGGTAGAGACCACGCTGGTGATGACCGAATTCTTGGCGTACAGCAAGTAGTCGCTGCGCTCCTGCACCTCGTGAAAGTTTTCGAGCGTGGGGACAAAGAACAGCTGCGGCGGCACGGCGATGGCCTGCAACTCGGTCTTGAACGCCGTGAGGAACAGCCAACCCAGCGGGAAAAACAGCAGCAGGGCCACGCCCCAGGCAGCAGCGGTGCGCAGGGCCAGCAGGCCCAGCGGGAAGTTGGAGCGGCGTCGTTTTGTCGTTGTCATGAGCGTTGCCCCGTCTTACTTGTCAAGGTTCTTGCCGACCATGCGGATCAGAAACACCGCCGCGATATTGGCCAGCAACACTGCGAACAGTGCACCTGCCGAGGCCACGCCCGCGTCGAAGTTGAGCAGTGCCTGCTTGAAGATCAGGAAGGTGACGTTGGTGCTCGCATCGCCCGGCCCGCCACCCGTGGTGGTGTAGATCTCGGCAAAGATGCTGAGCAAAAAGATGAGTTCGATCATCACCACCACCGCCACCGAGCGCGCCAGGTGCGGCACATACAGGTAGCGCAGCTGCTGCAGGTAGTTGGCGCCGTCCATGCGCGATGCTTCGAGCTGCTCGTGGTTCATGCTCTGCAATGCGGTCATGAAGATCAGCGTGGCAAACGGCAGCCACTGCCATGACACCATGACGATCACCGAGAACAGCGGGTGGTCGGTAAGCCAGTCCACCGGCTGTGCGCCAAAGAACATCCACACCTGGGCGAGCACGCCGTAGATGGGATTCATCATCATGTTCTTCCACATCAGCGCGTTCACCGTGGGCATGACGAAAAACGGCGAAATCAACAGCACCCGCACGATGCCCCGGCCCGCAAACGGCTCGTTGATGAGCAGCGCAATCGCAACGCCGAACACCACCGTGATGAGAATGACGCTGCCCAGCAGCAGCAGCGTATTGACCACCGCCGTGCCAAACGACGGGTCGGTGACGAAATACTCAAAGTTCTCCAGCCCGGCAAAGCCCGTCTGGTCCGGCTGCATGAGGTTGTAGCGGATGAGCGAGAAGTAGATCGTCATCACCAGCGGCACGATCATCCACAGGAAGAGCGTGGCCATGGCTGGCGTGAGCAGCAGGCGAGGGAGCAGGCGGCGGTTCATGGGAGCCTCAGAAAAAAGTCCAGCGGAAATAGGCGTTCAGTCGGCGTCGCGAGCGGGCCGAGGCGGGGTCGCTGTACCGCAGCCGTACTCCCGTACGGCGAGGAACACCGGCCCCGGATCGGCCCGCGCAGCAGCCAAATGAATGCCTATTTGTAGTAGCCGGCCTTTTTCATTTCGCGGTCAGCCGCCACCTGGCCGGCCTTGAGTGCCACGTCCACCGTCGTCTTGCCTGCCAGCGCAGAACTCATCTGCTGGCCCACGGCGATACCGATGGCCTGGAACTCCGGAATGGCCGCGAACTGCACGCCCACATACGGGCTCTTGGGCAAGGTCGAATCCGTGGGGTTGGCCGAGTCGATGGCGGTCTTCTCTGCGGCGGCAAAACGCGCGGCCTTCTGGAATTCCGGCGAGGCGTAGGTGCTCTTGCGCGTGCCGGTGGGCACATTGGCCCAGCCGTTGGTCTTGGCCACGAGCTGGATGTATTCCTTGCTGGTGGACCAGGTGATGAACTTCTGCGCGGCGTCGACCTTTTTGGAACCAGCCGGGATGGCCAGATTCCACGACCACAGCCAGTTCGCGCCCTTGGGCGTGTTCATGGTGGGCGCCTGGGCAAAGGCCATCTGGTCGGCCACCTTGGACTGCTTGGGGTCGGCCACGAACGATGCGGCGATGGTGGCATCCACCCACATGCCGCACTTGCCGGAGTTGGTCAGCGCCAGGATCTCGTTGAAGCTGTTGGCCGACGAGCCGGGCGGGCCATAGTTCTTGAGCAGGTCGACGTAGAAGGTGATCGCGTCCTTCCAAGGCTTGGATTCGAGCTGTGGCTTCCACTGCATATCGAACCACTGACCACCGAAGGTGTTGACCAGTGTGGTCAGAAAGGCCATGTTGTCGCCCCATCCCGGCTTGCCGCGCAGGCAGATGCCGTACACGCCGTTCTTGGGGTCGTGCATCTTGGCGGCCAGGTCCTTGATCTGCGGCCAGGTGGGGCGCTCGGGCACCTGCACACCAGCCTTGTCGGCGAGGTCCTTGCGGTACATCAGCATGGAGCTTTCGCCATAAAACGGGGCGGCAAACAGCTTGCCGTCCACCGTCAGGCCATTGCGCACTGCGGGCAGCAGGTCATCCACGTCGTAGGCAGCATCGGTCTTCAGCTCCTGCAGCCAGCCCTTCTTGCCCCAGATGGGCGCTTCGTACATGCCAATCGTCATCACGTCGAACTGGCCGCCCTTGGTGGCGATGTCGGTGGTCACGCGCTGGCGCAGCACGCCCTCTTCCAACGTGACCCACTTGAGCTTGATGTCGGGGTTGGCCTGCTCGAAATTCTTGCTGAGCTTTTGCATCTCGATCATGTGGCCGTTGTTCACGGTGGCAATCACGAGTTCGGTCTGCGCATGCGCAGCGGCTCCGCACAGCGATGCCGCCAGGGCAGCAACGGCCAGAGCCAAGCGAGTGTGTGGACGAGTGGAACGGGGCATCGGAACGTCTCCTGCGTAGTTGGTATGGATCTGCCATTCAACGCCAGTCGAATCTCGGCATTGATGGGCTGAACGATACCGATGCTCTGATGCTCAGTTGATACTTTGAAAAGCACTACACATACTAAATTTCGCCAGAATCTCAGGATTTATACCTAGTCGCATCAATTGGGTATGTGCATTGTGGGCCTGGGGCGCCCGCCCTGGCGCTGCGGGGTGCTGCACACATTTGACCCAAGGGCGCGCCCTGAGTGGGCCGACTGTTTCCAAAACTGGAACAGTCAGTTTGCGACTCAGTGGTTTTTCTCTAAACACCATCGGCGTACAGTTCATCCCATCGATGAGCCGAACCCGCAAGGCGACTCACCGAACCCGGTTCAGGAATGGTTTTTGACCCGGCTTTTTTGAGACGCTTTTTNGCGTACAGTTCATCCCATCGATGAGCCGAACCCGCAAGGCGACTCACCGAACCCGGTTCAGGAATGGTTTTTGACCCGGCTTTTTTGAGACGCTTTTTCAACTTCAAGGACTTATCAATCATGAACAACACCGCACGTTTCCTCTCCATCGCCGCTGTCGCCGCTTTCGCTTCTTTTGGTGCCCAGGCTGACGAAGCCGACGCTTCGCAGTTCGCCACCAAGTTTGAAACCAACCGCACCCGCGCTGAAGTGGCTGCTGAAGCCGCTACCGTGGCCCAGACCCGCTCGATCGAGCCCGCNTGCTTCGCAGTTCGCCACCAAGTTTGAAACCAACCGCACCCGCGCTGAAGTGGCTGCTGAAGCCGCTACCGTGGCCCAGACCCGCTCGATCGAGCCCGCTGGTTCGCGTGTGGTGACCTACAAGTCCACGGCTGACCGTGCTGCCGTGCGTGCCCAGGCTGCTGAAGCTGTGCGCACTGGCCAGATCCCTTCCGGCGAACTCGGCGCTCTGTAAGCCGTCCCGGAATCAACGGACCTCGCCCCCCACCCCATCAAGAATCGAGATCACCATGAACAAGACAACACGTTTCCTGTCCATCGCTGCTGTGGCTGCTTTCTCCGCTTTCGGCGCCCACGCTGACGAAGCCGACAGCTCGCAATTCGCCCTCAAGTTCGACACCAACCGCACCCGTGCCGAAGTGGCTGCTGAAGCCTCTACCGTGGCCCAAACACGCAGCATCGAACCCGCTGGTTCGCGTGTCGTAACCTACAAGTCGACTGCCGACCGTGCTGCAGTGCGCGCCGCAGCGGCAGAAGCCGTGCGCACCGGCAAGATCCCATCGGGCGAAATCAGCGCGATGTAAGAACGCCGACCTTCCCGGGTGGCGGCCTCTCACTGTTGTGGACGTGTGCCCCCGGACTCTCGGAAAGGGCTCCCATGTGGGAGCCCTTTTTGCATTGGCAACAAGCTCAGGCAACCAGTGTCTTGAACATCACATGGGCATCGACATAGCCCAGCGTGTGGTGCCGGAAGGCCCCGGGCAGCGTGCCCACGATCGCAAAGCCCAGGTGCTGCCACAGCCGCACGGCGCGCACGTTGCTCGCCACCACCAGGTTGAACTGCATGGCCCGAAAGTCCATGACCACAGCCTGCTGCTGGGAGTGCTTACACATCAACGAGGCCACGCCCTGCCCCTGCGCGGTCGGCGCCACCACATAGCCACAGTTGCACACATGGGCGCCCTGCCCAGGCTGATTCGGCTTGATGAAGTACGTGCCCAGAATCTCCCCGCCCACGCCCAGGGCGACAAAGGTCGCAGCAGGCAGCTCTACCCAGGCTTTGTGGATCTCAGCCTCGGTGCTGTCGGGGGCAAACGCATACGTGTCTCCCGCCTGGAAGGTGGTGCGCAGGATGGGCCACACGGCGGGCCAGTCGGCAGCCTGGAGGGGGCGGATGGTGACGGGGGTATCGGAGGTCGTCATGGGAAGTGCAGTGGATGGACGGCGAGTCTGGCATTCTCCCGCTCCGCATAAAATCCGCCGTCGGCAACGGCCACCCCTTGATGGCGGCGCCCTACCCTGAGTGATCCATCCCATGACCCAGCCTTCTGCTGCCCCGGCAGCTCCTGCCTTGCCCGCCCGCCCCGTGCGCTCCCAGTACGAAGATTTCATGCGCCATGTGTTCACCCACGGCGTGGACAAGTCGGACCGCACCGGCACCGGCACCAAGAGCGTGTTCGGCCACCAGATGCGGTTTGACCTGAAGGAAGGTTTTCCGCTGGTCACGACCAAGAAGGTGCACCTCAAGTCCATCATCCAGGAGCTGCTGTGGTTCCTGACCGGATCGAGCAACAACAACTGGCTGAAAGAGCGCGGCGTGACCATCTGGGATGAATGGGCGCGCGAGGACGGCGACCTGGGCCCGGTGTACGGCGTGCAGTGGCGCAGCTGGCCGACGCCGGACGGCGGGCACATCGACCAGATCAGCGACGTCATCCAAACGCTCAAGACCAACCCTGACTCGCGCCGCATCATCGTGAGCGCCTGGAACGTGGCCGAGCTGCACAAGATGGCGCTCATGCCTTGCCACGCTTTCTTTCAGTTTTACGTAGCCCCGGCGCAAGCGCCCGGCGGGCGCGGCACGCTGTCTTGCCAGCTGTACCAGCGCAGTGCAGACATCTTTCTGGGTGTGCCGTTCAACATTGCCAGCTATGCGCTGCTGACCCACATGGTGGCCCAGCAGTGCGACCTGGAGGTGGGCGACTTCGTCTGGACGGGTGGCGACTGCCACATCTACAGCAACCACCACGAGCAAGTGCAGACCCAGCTGGCGCGCACGCCCTACCCCTACCCTGTGCTGAACATCAAACGCAAGCCGGACAGCATCTTCGACTACGAGTACGAAGACTTTGAAGTGGTGGACTACCAGTGCCACCCTGCCATCAAGGCGCCCGTGGCAGTCTGACCTGACCACTGCACCAGCCAGCCTGCGGCACAGGCCCCGCTTTCACCCATAACCAATACAACGAGCTTCTATCTATGTCTTCCGGCGGATTCCACGTACACGGCCCCCACGACCACGCGGTCGAACATGCCACCCACGGCCACGATGCTGCGCACCACGGCGCGGACCATGGCGGCGGCTCGTCCACCAACAAGATCGCCATGTTCACGGCCATCGTGGCCACGGTGGGTGCCATCTTTGCCTACATGGGCGGCGCCACCCAGGCCAATGCGGGCCTGATGAAGAACGACGCGGCCATCAAGAAGACCGAGGCCTCCAACCAGTGGAATTACTTCCAGTCCAAAAGCACCAAACAAAGCCTGGCCGAGCTGGCCCGTGACCTGACCCCGGCCGAAGCCGAGAAGGTCAAATACCAGGCCAAGATCGACCGCTACGAAAAAGAGAAGAACGAGATCAAGACCGCGGCCGAAAAGCTGGAGGCCGATGCCCACGCCTTCGACCAGCAAAGCGAAGTACAGATGCACCAGCACCACCGCTGGGCCCAGGCCACCACCGCGCTGCAGGTGGCGATTGCCCTGGCCGCGATTGCGCTGCTGACCAAGAAGAAGTGGCTGGAATACGGCATGTACGGCGTGGCCGCCGTGGGCCTGGGTGTGGGCGCGCTGGCGTTCCTGCACATCTGATCCCCTCCCCACTCACGCACCGAGCGAGCCCCATGCCCCTGCACCTCATCTACGCCCGCGCGGCCAACGGCGTCATCGGCAAGGACAACCGCCTGCCCTGGCACATCTCCGAGGACATGGCGCACTTCAAGCAGCTCACCCAGGGCTGCCCGGTGGTGATGGGCCGCAAGACCTGGGACTCGCTGCCCGCACGCTTTCGCCCCCTGCCCGGCCGCACCAACATTGTGGTGACGCGGCAGGCCGACTGGCAGGCCGAGGGTGCCCACCGCGCAGGCAGCCTGGCCGAAGCCCTGGCGCTGTGCGACGCGGGCAAAACCGTGTGGATCATTGGGGGCGCGCAGATCTATGCCGAATCCTTGCCCCTGGCGGACTGCGTGGAGGTGACGGAGATCGCCCAGGACTTTGACGGCGATGCCTATGCCCCCGTGCTGGGCGCAGAATGGGTGGAAACCGCCCGCGAGCACCACGTGAGCACCAACGGGCTGCCGTTCAGCTTTGTGACCCGTGTGCGCCGCGCCTGACGCTTCTGCCCCTTTCCTCATCTACTCACATTTTGATAGCTGCCAGCGCATGATCCACTAGCGCTACCGGCCAAAAACCATGCAAATTGCCACCTGGAACGTGAACTCCCTGTCGGTGCGCCTGCCCCAGGTGCTGGCCTGGCTGGCCGCCAACCCGGTCGATGCCCTGTGCCTGCAGGAGCTCAAGCTCACCGACGACAAATTTCCGCACGACGCGTTGAAAGAGGCCGGCTACGAAGCCGTGGCCTTCGGCCAAAAGACCTACAACGGCGTGGCCATCCTGAGCCGCCACCCGCTGCGCGATGTGGTGCGCAACATCCCCGCCTTTGGCGACGAGCAGGCCCGCGTCATCGCCGCCACGCTGGACACGCCGGCAGGCCCACTGCGCCTGCTCAACGGCTACTTCGTCAACGGCCAGGAGCCGGGCTCGGAAAAGTTCGCCTACAAGATGCGCTGGCTGCAGGCGCTGCAGGACATGGTGCGCGCCGAGATGGCCGCCCACCCGCGCCTGGTGCTGGTGGGCGACTTCAACGTGGCGCCCGAAGACCGCGACTCGTACGACCCCGAGGGCCTGCGCGAGACCATCCACCACACCACCGAAGAGCGCAACCACTTCCAGGCCCTGCTGGCCCTGGGGCTGACCGATGCCTTCCGCATGTTCGAGCAGCCCGAGAAGAGCTATTCCTGGTGGGACTACCGCATGCTGGGTTTCCAGAAAAACCGGGGCCTGCGCATCGACCACATTCTGGTGAGCGAGGCCCTCAAGCCCACGGTGACGGCCTGCGTGGTGGACCGCGCCCCGCGCAAGAACCCACAGCCCAGCGACCATGCGCCGGTGGTTGTCACGATGAGCGCCTGATGCACCCTTGAGCCGCTCCGCACGCGACGCAAAAAAGGCTGCCAGAGGAATGCTCTGGCAGCCTTTTTCTTGGGGTCAGCCCTCAGCGCAGCAACCGACGCCCGGTCAGGTGCGGTTTACCCAAGGGTCGCCCTTGGCACCTGGGATCAGGGCCGGGGCGAGAACCCGTCGCGCAGCGCACGCACCTCGTCGTGGTTGCGCTGGGCGCCTTGGGCCTGGCGCTCCACCAGAGCGCGCACATCGGCAGGCAGCGTCGCCTTCAGCGCCTTGCGGTAGCGGGCCACCGCAGCGTCCTCGCCACGTTCGCACTCTTCGAGCACGGCCTTGTCGTCCTGGGTGGACAACGCGGTCTTCACCGACACCCAGCCCCGGTGCAACGCGCCCGCCACGGTCCCCCCCTGCGCGGGGTCGCCATTGAGGCGGCGGATCTCGTGCTCCAGCTCCACGGCGGCAGCCGCACACTCGCGCGAGTGGCGCTGGAAGATGCCCTTGAGCTGGCCCGACTCTGCGTGCTCGGCACAGGCATGGAAGCCGTATTCGCCGTCACGTGCAGACTCCAGCAGGTCGTTAAGCACATCGACCACGTCTTCGGCGTCGATCACGTCCATCGGGCGGTCGCTGGCCAGCGCAGTGCGGTTGGCGGCGCGCTCCCACGCGGCGCGGGTGGCGGGGCGCACATCGGTCCAGGCCAGGCCATCGCTGCCGTGGCGTGCGCGCCAGTCGTCCGCCAGGCGCGGCTCGATGGCGTCAAAGTCGCCCTCGTAGCGGCCTACCGACGACCAGCCCAGTTCATAGGCAGGACGGTATTGGTCGTACGTGCGGCCGCCCACGTAGTAGGGCTCGCGGTGGTAGGTCTCGCGCCAGTACGCGTCTTCTTCGGTGGGGTTGACGGCCTCGGCAGCCGCCTTGCCTGCCAGGCCGCCCGCCACAGCACCCGCCACGCCACCAATGGCAGCGCCGACCGGGCCGCCAAAAGCACCTGCAGCAGCCCCGGCAGCGGCGCCCCCGAGGGCGGCGCCCACGCCCGTTCCGACGGGGTGAGCACCTGGCTCATTGGTCAAGGGGTCACGGTTGGCATCGTTGAAATCCGACATAGGAACATCTCCGGTTGGTTGACAGTGACTTCATTGTTGAAGCCACCTCCGGAGTGCCGGGTCGGCCCAGGGAGGGCCTGCATGTAGGACATGGCCCGCCATGCAGCGCGATGCGCAGCGCGCATCCGGGCCAGGTTACAGCGATGCCACCAGCGATGTAGTGGCACCTTGCATTGCTACGATTTCAATAGCTGCAGAGGCATGATCAACACGCGCCTGCGGCCATTTTCATACTTCATCCGGCGCGTCCAGCCCCAACTCCTGGATCTTGCGGGTGATGGTGTTGCGCCCAATGCCCAGGCGCTGCGCGGCTTCCATGCGGCGGCCGTGGGTGGCCACCAGGGCCGTGCGGATCAGGCGCGACTCAAAGCGCCGCGTGAGCGCATCCCACACTTCAGGCAGGCCGCCTGCGAGCAGTTTTTGCGCTTCGGTTTCCAGTGCCTGCTCCCAGCTGTAGGCAGCAGCCACAGGGGCTGCGGCGGCGTCGGCCGACCAGGACGCAACGGCCGCAGGCGCAGACGCCGACACCGGAGCAGACACCTGCGCTGCGGGGTGCAGGCCACCCACCAATTCGGGTGCAGGCTGCGCCACTGGCGCAACAGGGGCCAGCGGGGCCACCGGCATCGATGTGACCGTGGCCGTCGCAGGCTCGGCGCCCGCCGTGGCGCGCACTGGCGGCTGGTACACCGGGGCTTCCAGCACCTCGGGCGGCAGGTCCTGCAGCGAGATCACCTGGGCAGGCGCCATCACCGTGAGCCAGTGGCAGATGTTCTCCAGCTGGCGCACATTGCCCGGGAAGGCAAACTGCTCCAGCCGCGCCAGTGCCGAATCGGCAATACGCTTGGGCTCCACGCCCAGCTGCCGCGCGCTTTGCTGCAGAAAGTGGCGCGTGAGCATGGGCACGTCTTCATGCCGCTCGCGCAGCGCGGGCAGGCGCAGGCGGATCACATTGAGGCGGTGGAACAAGTCCTCGCGGAAGCCGCCTTCCTTGACGCGCTGCTCCAGGTTCTGGTGGGTAGCGGCAATCACACGCACATGGGCCTTGACGGCCGCATGGCCGCCCACGCGGTAGAACTGGCCGTCGGACAACACGCGCAGCAAGCGCGTCTGCAAATCAAACGGCATGTCGCCGATTTCGTCGAGGAACAGCGTGCCGCCCTCGGCCTGCTCGAAGCGGCCGCGCCGCTGGGTCTGGGCGCCGGTGAAGGCGCCGCGCTCGTGGCCGAAGAGTTCGCTCTCCAGCAGGTCCTTGGGAATGGCGGCGGTGTTGATGGCCACAAAGGGGCCGTCTGCCACGGGCGAGTGTTTGTGCAGCGCGCGCGCCACCAGCTCCTTGCCCGAGCCCGATTCGCCGGTGATGAGCACCGTGACCTGGCTTTGCGACAGCCGCCCGATGGCGCGGAACACATCCTGCATGGCGGGCGCCTGGCCCAGCATTTCGGGGGTCGCGGTCTGGCGCTCTTCGGTGACTTCTTCGCGCTGGCTTTCTTCGACCGCGCGGCGGATCAGTTCCACCGCCTTGGGCAGGTCAAACGGCTTGGGCAGATACTCGAACGCGCCGCGCTGAAAGGCAGACACCGCACTGTCGAGGTCCGAGTACGCCGTCATGATGATGACGGGCAGGCCGGGCTGCAGCTCGCGCACCTTCTCCAGCAGTTGCAGACCCGAACCTCCCGGCATGCGGATGTCGCTCACCAGAACCTGGGGGCCCTGGCGCGCGGGGTCGCCTGCTGTGACATCGGCCAGTGCGTCCAGCACTTCGCGGGGGTGCGTGAAGCTGCGCGTGGGCAGGTTCTCGCGGGCCAGCGCCTTTTCCAGGACGAAGCGGATCGAGGGGTCGTCATCTACTATCCAGATCGGCTTCATATGTTTTTCTTACCTTCCCTGTGGTTGCGTGTCAGGGACCGTCATGCGCTGTCAGGGCAAGGGGATCAGGATTCGGAAGTCGGTGCGACCCGGTACGCTGTCGCATTCGATCAACCCGTGGTGACGCTGCACGAAGGTTTGCGCCAACGTCAGCCCCAGCCCTGATCCGCCGTCCCGACCCGATACCAGTGGATAAAAAATCCGCTCCTTGATGGCATCGGGTACGCCCGGTCCGTTGTCGATGACATGCAATTCCAGTGCCAGCCGGTAGCGTTGTCGGCCGAACGTGACCTGGCGGGCTACACGCGTGCGCAGCGTGATCACGGCATCCCCCTTGGCGATGCGCTCTGACAGCGCCTGGGCTGCGTTCTGCACGATGTTCAGCACCGCCTGAATGAGCTGCGCGCGGTCCCCGCGAAACTCGGGAATCGAGGTGTCGTAGTCGCGCTGTACCCTGAGGCCCTGCGGGTATTCGACCAGCACGAGCGAGCGCACCCGCTCGCACACCTCGTGGATGTTCACGTCGCCCACCAGATGCGGATGGCGGTGGGGGGCGAGCAGCCGGTCCACCAAGCTTTGCAAGCGGTCGGCCTCGTGGATGATGACCTGGGTGTATTCGGTGAGCTCGCGGTTATCGAGCTCCATCTCCAGCAGTTGCGCCGCGCCCCGAATGCCGCCCAGCGGGTTCTTGATCTCATGGGCCAGGTTGCGGATCAGCTCCTTGTTGGCCTGGGCCTGGTCACGCAGGCGCTCTTCGCGGTCCTGGCGGGCCTGCTGCTCCAGCGGCCACAGCTCCACCAGGATTTCGCCCACCTGCTCGGCATCGGCCACGTTGACATGCACGGGCACCGGGTCCTGGTGCAGGCGCTTCAGGCTGGCCTCGTAGCGCAGCGCGGCAAAGTCCTTGCCCCTGGCGCCCGCCAGGGCCGTCTGCAGCAAGGCGGGGTCGGTGAAGAACGTAGAGAAGTCCGCCCCTTCCAGGGTGCGGCGCGAGAGGCCCAGTGTGTTTTCCAGCGCGGCATTGGCAAACTGCACCGCGCCATCGTCAGCGCGCAGCACCGCCACCAGGGTGGACATCAGGTCCAGGGAATGAAAACGCCCGGTGTCAGTGCCGGGAAGGTCGGAGGAAGAAGGGGCACTCACACGCAATCACCGCTATCAGTTGGTGGGTGCAGCAGGGGCAGGCAGGCGGGCAATCTCACGCTTGATACCCGCAATGTCACTCTCGCTGCGGGCTACGCTGGCCTTGAGCTCGGCCGTGCGTTCGGTGTAGCGCTGGGGGTTGCGCAGATCGAGTGCGTTGCGCTCGGGGGCGCCGTTGTTGTATTCCTTGAGCAGTTCGGCATGGCGCGTTTCCGCCTTGCGCAGCTCGGACTCCAGAATTGCGCGGGCATCCGAGTCGCGGGATTTTTGTTCGTTGTTGCTGACGCGTGGAGCGTTGGCGGGCGAGGTCGCAGACGACGGGGCTGCCGCACCACCCGCTGCAGGAGCTGCGGCAGACGCTGGGCGGGTGCCCTGCACCACGGTAACGTTGCCGCCCTCCACCAGCTTGCAGCCGCGCTCCTTGGCTTGCTGGGCGTTGTTGGTGTATTCGTTGCCGCAACGATAGATGCGGTCTTGCGCCTGGACTGCGGGGACGGTGGCGGCGATGAGGAGCAGGGTGATGAGCGTTTTATTCATTCGGTTTCCTCGCACTGACATGCAGGGGACAGGGGAGTATCCCCCAATCACCCTACATCTCCAATCCAACAAGGGCAGACCCTTGAAGGGCTGTGTATACGGATGCAACACCTGGCGTCTTGGTTCCGCCGCACGCGTTCCGCGCAGGTAGCGCCGCCGCCCGCCCATGAAAAAAGGCGGCTTGCGCCGCCTTTTCTTGAGCAATGGTCTGCAGGCAGACGATTACAGCGAGTAGTACATGTCGTACTCGACAGGGTGCACTGCCATGCGGAAGCGGGTCACTTCGTTCATCTTCAGATCGATGTAGGCGTCGATCATGCTGTCGGTGAACACGCCACCCTTGGTCAGGAACGCACGGTCCTTGTCCAGGTGTTCCAGGGCCTGGTCCAGGCTGTGGCACACGGTGGGCACCAGCTTGTCTTCTTCGGGCGGCAGATGGTACAGGTCCTTCGTGGCGGCTTCGCCGGGATGGATCTTGTTTTCCACGCCGTCCAGACCGGCCATCAGCAGGGCTGCGAAGCCCAGGTAGGGGTTCATCAGTGGATCGGGGAAGCGGGCTTCCACGCGACGGCCCTTGGGGTTGGCCACGTAAGGGATACGGATCGAAGCGGAACGGTTCTTGGCCGAGTAGGCCAGCTTCACCGGTGCTTCGAAGTGAGGCACCAGGCGCTTGTAGCTGTTGGTACCGGGGTTGGTGATGGCGTTCAGGGCACGTGCGTGCTTGATGATGCCGCCGATGTAGTACAGCGCGAAGTCCGACAGACCAGCATAGCCGTCGCCAGCGAACAGATTCTTGCCGTCCTTCCAGACGGACTGGTGCACGTGCATGCCGGAGCCGTTGTCGCCGTGGTAAGGCTTGGGCATGAAAGTGGCGGTCTTGCCGTAGGCGTTGGCCACGTTGTGGATCACGTACTTTTGCAGGATGGTCCAGTCGGCGCGCTCAACCAAGGTGCTGAAACGGGTACCGATTTCGTTCTGGCCAGCGCCCGCCACTTCGTGGTGGAACACTTCGACCGGAATGCCCAGGGATTCGAGGATCAGGGACATCTCGGCGCGCATGTCTTGCGTGCTGTCAACAGGAGGCACGGGGAAATAGCCGCCCTTGACGGTGGGGCGGTGGCCACGGTTGCCGCCTTCGAGCTTGGCGCCTGTGTTCCAGGGGGCTTCGTACTCTTCGATTTCGTAGAACGTGTTGTTGGGTTCAGTGCTCCAGCGCACGCCGTCGAAGATGAAGAATTCTGGCTCGGGACCGAAGTAGGCCGTATCGCCCAGGCCGGAGGCCTTCAGGTAGGCTTCAGCGCGCTTGGCAATGGAGCGGGGATCGCGGTCGTAGGCCTTGCCGTCGGTGGGCTCGATCACGTCGCAGGTCAGGATCAGCGTCGTTTCTTCAAAGAACGGATCGATGTTGGCCGTGCTCGGGTCGGGGATCAGCTGCATGTCGGAGGCTTCAATGCCCTTCCAACCGGCGATCGACGAGCCGTCAAAGGCATGGCCCGAAGTGAACTTGTCTTCGTCGAAGTGAGAGACGGGCACCGTGGTGTGCTGTTGTTTGCCACGGGTATCAGTGAAACGGAAGTCAACGAACTTGACTTCGTTCTCCTTCACCATCTTCATCACGTCTGCAACGGTCTTGGCCATCAGGTTCTCCTGGATAAAGCGCTTGTTGAAAAAAGAGTTTGCCGAAATAAAAGCAGTTTGCGTGCCAGCCGAGTGCAGCACCGCACTATGAAGGAGCGCTACCCACGACAGGTCGGCGTGGCATGCGCCAAAAAGCACCAATACGGTGCAATCTATCTACCAAATCTGAGCCTCACAGGTTGCGCACCAATTCAGGGCCGCAATTTGCACCAAATTCGTGCAATCCTGTTTTCAAAGCCTGCCATGCAGCAGGCACCGAGGACGCGGGCCCTTTGACACCCAGTTCGATATGCCGCCCGTATTGTGGATGATCTACGCTGGGCAAACTGAACACCCGCACATCCGGGTGCGATTTTTCAATCTGCTCCATGAGGGGCGTCAAGGCTGCCTCCATCGCACCATAAACCACCACCGACTGCTCGGTCTGCGGTGCCCGGTTGAAATGGGCTGCGTAGTGCTGCTCCAGCACCCACTCGATCATGGGCCAGGCCATGACAGGAAAGCCCGGAACGAAGTGCACGGCACCACCTCCTGGCCCGTCGCAACTGAAGCCGGGAATCTTGTTGTAGGGATTGGGAATGATGCGCGCGCCCACCGGGAACATGCCCATGTTGAGGCGGTGCACGTTGTCGGACCGATCCGGCTCATAGGGCACGCCCTGCTCGCGCGCCACATCCTGCATGCGTTCGCGGATCAGCGTCTCGGCTTCTGGGTGCAGGGCCAGATCCCGGCCCAGGGCACGTCCAGCACATTGCCGCGTGTGGTCGTCTGGGGTTGCGCCAATGCCGCCACACGAGAACACCACATCGGCCGACGCGAACGCCCGCTGCAAAGTGGCCGTGATGCGGTCCGGGCTGTCGCCCACATAGTCGGCGTAGGCCAGCGACAGGCCCCGCGCCGATAACAGCTCGATCACCTTGGGCATGTGCTTGTCGGCCCGTTTGCCCGACAGTATCTCGTCACCGACGATGATGAGACCAAAGGTGGGGGTCATAGCGGATTGTCTCCAGGGTTCGGATTTGCAGGGGGCGGCAGCACGGGGGTTGGGGGTGCCGCCATGTTCAATGCTGGCGCTTCTTTGGGGTGCACAGCCGCTTCGGCCAATGGGGCGGGCCCGGTCATCGGCGCCATGGTGGCCCGCTCGGCACGCAAGCGCTGCAGGGCGGCCAGACCGTAGTGCGTGAACCACAGCGAGGAAAACGCGAACACCAGCGTGTAGATCCAGATCGCCAGCGGCACCAGCACAAAAAACGCGGCGGCAAACACCACGCCCGATGCCCACACAATGCTGGGCGCTGCCCCGAGGTAGCCCGTGACGATGCCAATGCCCAGCAGGCTGCTGCGATGGCGGCGGAATATCTCCAGGCGCTCTTCCTTGCTGGCGTGGTCAGCCAGGGCGTCGAACACCATCACCCGGTAGGTCAGCCAACCCCAGATCAGCGGCGGCAGGATGAGTACGAGTGGCGGCACCAGCCACAGCGGAACGGACACCACCAGCGCCACCAGGGCCAACACCGTGGACCCTACCGACCAGGCCACACTCGCAATGAAGGACCCGCCCTTCTTGCGCTCCAGATCCGGAAACCGCCGCGCAGCCACCAATGCCACCAGGGCGGGGGTCATGAGTACCGCTACGGCCAGCAGCGACACCACCACCAGCACAGGCGCCACGGCCAGCACCACCATCAACGGCGCCATGACCGCAGTCACATCCCCCAGGCCCCAGCCCTGAAGCCAACCCCAAACGCTGGCCAGCAACGAGGACGCATCAAGCAATGCGCGCATCCCCTGCACCGCCGCGTCCCAGTAGAAGTAACCCAGGCCGAGTGCCAAAACGGCCATCAAGAACAGAGGCAAGAGCGACAGCGCAATCACCCGCGGACGCAGGCAATAGGCAGCGGCACGCCAGAAAGAATCAAGCAGTAATCCCATGGTGGCAAGCATACAGGCAGCGCCCGCCAAGCCGCTCAGGCCTTGCCCAGCAACCTCAGTACGCCCCGCCATTGCTGGGACCAGAACCCCGCGCCGTAGTCGCGCACACGGCCATCGGGGCCCGGCTCGACCTGGTCGCGCACGCCCGTGGGGTCAAAGCGCTTTTCAAAGTTGGCCGTGCCCATCAGCATGTCCCACCAAGGCAGAAGCACCCCGAAGTTGTGCCCGCCGAGCACCACACGCGGCGGCGTTGTTGCTTGGCCCGATGTTGCCTCGGCCGAAGGCTTGACCGTCTCGTGGCCAATGCCAATGCTGTGGTGCCGGCGGTGAAACCGGGGGCTGATCCAGAGCCGCTCACCCACCTGACCAAACCACAGCCGCACGTTGGCGTGCTGAAAGCTCTCGCTGAGCTGGGTGATGGCCACGATGGCAATGAACTGCCCCGGCGCAACACCAATCAGCTGCGCCACCGTCACCAGAATCACGTCGCGCAGCAGGTCATCGAGCAGGTGGTTGCGGTTGTCGCTCCACATCGTCATCTGCTGCTGTGCATGGTGCAGCGAATGCAGGCGCCACCACCACTCAAAGTGATGCTGCCCCCGGTGGATCCAGTAGTCCACAAAATCGAACACCACCAGATACAGCAGCAAGCTGACCCAGGAGATGTCCGTCACACCCGGCCAGAGGCCATCGAGCTGGAACGTGCTGACACCCGCCACACGCAAGGCACCAAACAGTGAATCCGCCAGCGGATCCACCGTGAAAAACAGCGCCAGCCGGAACAGTCCCAGCCGGTGAATCAGGGTGTAGAGGATGTCAGTGCGGATGGTGGCACGGTCATTGATCTGCTCCACCGGCCACCAGCGCTGCATGGGGCCAATCACAGCCACGATGACCACCAGCTGCAGCAATCCCACCAGCAGCCAGCCGGAGGCCTCATAGCCGTTCTCCAGCAGGCTGGCCAGCCCTGTGGTGAACATCAGCGGCTGCAGCACGCTCTCAAAAAGCCATTGCTGCACGCTGTCAAATACACCGCCTAGCCATCCCATCGTGTCGCGCTCCCTGGCACCTGGTTAATCATGCAAACATGCGGCGCGTGCGCCCTCAGCCACGGCGCACGCAATCCAACTTGATCCCACAGCCCATCTAGCGAACCTGAGCCGCTGCGGCCGCATAGTCAGGATGATCCCGCAAGGTACGAAAGCAAAACCCTCGCTGCTTGAGCCCTTCAATCAAAGGCTCCAGCACAGCGGGCGCCCAGGCGTCCTTGCGCGACCAGATCCCCAGGTGCGCCAGCAGGATGTCGCCACTGCGCACATCACGCAGCGCCTTGTTCAGCAGCGCGGTGTTGCTGGCCGTCTCACTGGGCAGCTCATCCCCCAAGAAGCCGGCAGGCGACCACCCCACATGCGCGTAGCCGCAGGCCTTCGCGCTGGCAATCAATTGTGCAGAGGTCTTGCCGCCAGGCGCGCGGAACAGGGGCAAAGGCGTCTTGCCGGTAATGGCCTTCAAACGATCCGCAGCACGGGCAATTTCTTCGCAGTATTCAGCTGCGGACATCACAAAGCTTTGACCCTCACGCTGTCCCGCCGAGGGACGGACCCGAAACGCTGGATGCGGCGCGCTGCCAGCATCGGCACGCCAGTAGGTGTGATTCCAGGTGTGGGAGGCAAACTCATGGCCCTCCGCGGCGCGTGCACGCCACCACGGGGCCCAATGGTCTCCCAGACTTCCATCGCCTTCCTTCGTGCGCTCGTTTGCAGCAAAGAAGGTCACGTGCACCTGCTGGCGCTTGAGCACCTCAGCCACCAAAGGCGCCACTTCCATGTGGCCGGTGTCAAAGGTCAGGTAGAGGGGTTTTTTGCAGTCATTTTGCGCAGTAGCGCTAGTGAAACATGCCCAAGCAGCTATCAATATAATAGCATTGCGACGCCTGCCGTGTGGTACACGAAGAGCGCTGAGAAACATACCTCTGACCGGCGGTGCAGCGCTCAACGCGGCGCGTGCTGCAAGGTCCAAACGCCGTGGGGCGATTTGCCCACGTTGACCTGGCGCACCACCTTCTTGGCCTGGGTATCCACCACGGACAGCTTCCGTGCCCAACGGGAACTGACGTAGATGTAGCGTCCGTCCGCCGAAACATCCATGCAATCAGGGCCGCCAGGCACAGGGTACGACTCGACGACCTGCTGGGTGTTCATATCGATCTTGCTGATCGAGTTGGCCACGCGATTGCTCACATACAGGTGGTGCCCATCGCCAGCAGCACGAAAGGCGTGAGCACCGTTGCCTGTCTTGATCCGCTTGACGCTGACCGCTTCACGCCCTGAGATATCGAACACCTCCACGCTGTCACCGCCCGTCAGTCCCACAAACAGGTGCTTGCCATCGGGACTGCCGTAGACATCCGCAGGCATAGGGCCTGTTTTGACACGCCATTTGATGGTCTGGGTGGCAATATCAATCGCCACCAGTTCGTCACTGTCCTGCATGGTCGAGTAGACGGTGGTGCTGCGACTATCGATCCATAGATGGCTGGGGGTGCGCGATGTGGCCACGCGCTGCACCAGGGTCAGGTCCTTGCCGTCCCAGCGGTAAAAGTCCACGTGATTCAGACGGTTGGCGGCCGTGATGAACCATTTCATGTCGGGACTGAATCGCAGATGGTAGGGGTCCACAATCCCACGTACGGTACGCTGCACCTCGGCGGTACGGGGGTCCACAAACGTCAGCGTGTCACCGAGCGCGTTGGCCACGATGATCGACTTTTCATCGGGAGTCAGATACAGGTGGTGCGGCTCTTTACCTGTGGGTATGCGGGCCGTCTCAGTCCAGGTCACTGGGTCGATGACGCTGACGTTGGCCTCCAGCGAATTGAGTACAAAAAGCGGCGGAGCGCCCGCCGCCACACTGGCCAAGGAGTAACACCACCCACCAAGGGCCACAACGCAGATGCGTGCAATCGAGAGAATCTTCACAAAACCACTTTCAACACAGCCTTGAAGTGTAGCGCCGCGCCCAGCACGGACCCGAGCGACAACACGTAACATCAGGGTGATCGTGCTCTCTTTGACTCAGGTCATCCCGGTATTGCGCTGCCTGGGGTGCCAGGGCATATCGCAGGGCGAGACCACAACTTGCCAGCAAAGCTCTCCCTGCCTCGGCAGTCAAGGGATCAACGACATGAGTCACAGTGCCCTGGCCGCGCGCTCTGAGCCAATCAAAAGAGGCCGCTCC
Organism: Acidovorax sp. Root402; assembly: GCF_001425125.1. Lineage (NCBI taxonomy): Bacteria > Pseudomonadati > Pseudomonadota > Betaproteobacteria > Burkholderiales > Comamonadaceae > Acidovorax > Acidovorax sp. Root402. The sequence continues at coordinate 913 of NZ_LMDQ01000018.1, read as the reverse complement.
TCCAGATAACATGCTTAAGCATTGCTGTTCAACAGTGCCAGATCGGAAGCATTGAGCCATCGCCATTGGCCGGGGGCCAAATCCGCAGGCAAATCCATGCGTCCAATGCGAGAGCGATGTAGCCCCTCCACCCTGTTGCCAACTGCTGCAATCATCCGCTTGACCTGGTGGTACTTGCCCTCAGTCAGCGTCATATCCAAGCGATGGGAATCCACGATGGAGCAGTTTGCAGCACGCACCGGCTTGGGATCATCGTCCAGCACAACCCCCGCCAACAATTTCGACACCTGTGTCTCGTCCACCGGGTGTTTGGTCGTCACTTGATAAACCTTCGGAACATGCTTCTTGGGCGAACTCAAGCGATGAATGAATTGCCCGTCATCGCTCAATAGCAACATACCCGTTGTGTCCTGATCAAGGCGCCCCACCGCCTGCACTCCTTGTACCGCACTCTTCGTGGGCCGCTGGCGCAACGGCGGAGGCAAAAGCGTGTAGATGCTGGGGTATGTAGAAGGCTTCTGAGAACACTCCGTGCCGGCGGGTTTGTGAAGCAGCACGTAGGCTTTGGCGTGGAACGGCCAATCCACACCCTGTACACGTAACAGCAGTCCTTCGGGCTCATAGCCTGCGGTAGCCTCCGTGCAGAGCACGTACTCGGTATTAGGCGAAGATGCCTCACGCACCGAGACCCACCCCTGCTGAATCAGGCCCGCGCAAACACGACGCGTACCAAAACCTTGGGAATACAGAATGTCTTGTAGTTGCATGGTCAACACCCTGGAGGGTCAGCGAGAAGGGATGATTTATTGTCAATCCAAAGCAAAAAACCCCAGTCATATCTGACTGGGGTTTTCTGGGCTGTAAGAGCCTGACGATGACCTACTTTCACACGGGAACCCGCACTATCATCGGC
>NZ_LMDQ01000017.1:0-199077 GCF_001425125.1 Acidovorax sp. Root402 | reverse complement strand
GGCCTTCCAAACAGATACCCCTGGAACCCCTCGCACCCGTGCAGCCTCAGGAACGACAGCTGCCCCGTCGTCTCCACCCCCTCCGCCACCACCTCCAAATCCAGGCTCTTGGCCAGCGCCAGGATCGTCCGMACRATCGCCGCGTCGTTCGGGTCCGTCAGCACGTCCCGCACGAAGCTCTGGTCGATCTTCACCTGGTCCAGCGGCAGGCGCTTGAGGTAGGACAGGGACGAGTAGCCRGTGCCRAAGTCATCGAGCGCAAACCCCACGCCTTCGCTYTTGAGCTGCACCATGCGCGCGATGGTGTCTTCGATGTCKCCCAGCAGCAGGCTTTCGGTGAGTTCGAGCTTGAGTTGCCGGGGGTCTGCGTTGTGGTTCTTCAAGGTTTGCAGCACTTCGGCCACGAAGCCGGGTTGCCGGAATTGGCGGGCGCTGACGTTGACGGAGATGGACAGGTGGGCGGTGTCCGGGTGCTGGCTCCAGCGCTGCAGTTGTTCGCAGGCGGTCTGGAGCACGTATTGGCCCAGCGGGAGGATGAGGCCGGTCTGTTCTGCCAGGGGGATGAAGTCGCCGGGGCTGATCATGCCGCGCTGGGGGTGGCGCCAGCGCACGAGGGCTTCTGCGCCCAGCAGGCGGGCGTGGTGGTCCACGACGGGCTGGTAGTGCACGAGCAATTCGCCCCGGGCCAGGCCCTGGCGCAGGTCGGCTTCGAGGTTGGAGCGGGCGTTGACGGCCGCCTGCATGTCGGGGTCGAAGAAGCGCTGGGTGTTGCGTCCTGCGGCTTTGGCCTGGTACATGGCCAGGTCGGCGCGCTTGAGGAGTTCGTCCACGGTGAGGCGTTCGTCGCCAAAGAGGGTGATGCCGATGCTGGGGGTGCTGTAGTGCTGGGCGCCGTCCAGGTCAAAGGGCTGGTTCAGGCTGGCCAGGAGTTTTTCGGCGACGGTTTCTGCCTGGGTGGCGGCGTTTTGCAGGTCAGGGGCCAGGGCTTCGAGCATGACGACGAATTCGTCGCCGCCGAAGCGGGCCACGGTGTCGGCTTCGCGCACGCTGCCCACCAGGCGGGCGGCGACCTGGGCCAGGAGCTGGTCGCCCATGTCGTGGCCCAGGGTGTCGTTGAGGTCTTTGAAGTTATCGAGGTCGATGAACAGCAGGGCCCCGAGGTTCCTGGTGCGCTGGCAGGCGGCGATGGAGCGTTGCAGGCGGTCCAGCAGCAGGCGGCGGTTGGGCAGACCCGTGAGCGCGTCGTAGAACGCCAGGCGTTCGATCTCNGGCTTCGCGCACGCTGCCCACCAGGCGGGCGGCGACCTGGGCCAGGAGCTGGTCGCCCATGTCGTGGCCCAGGGTGTCGTTGAGGTCTTTGAAGTTATCCAGGTCGATGAACAGCAGGGCCCCGAGGTTCCTGGTGCGCTGGCAGGCGGCGATGGAGCGTTGCAGGCGGTCCAGCAGCAGGCGGCGGTTGGGCAGACCCGTGAGCGCGTCGTAGAACGCCAGGCGTTCGATCTCTTGTTCGGCCAGCTTGCGATCGGTGATGTCCATGGTGAAGCCATGGGACACCACCGAGCCATCGGCCTCGCGGTGTGGAATGGCGTTGGTCATGTGCCAGCGCACGCTCCCGTCATTCATCCGCACACGGTATTCGCACTGCCAGGGCACCAGCTTGCGCACCGACATCATGGCCGAGCGCTGCACCAGCGGCAGGTCTTCAGGCACCACGCGGTGCATGAGCACGCCGTGGTCGGCCGTGACCTCATGTGGCTCCACGCCCATGAATTCGCGCACGGCATCGCTGATGTACTGCACGCTGGTGCCACCATCGGTATGCAGCCGGTATTCGTAGATGAAGCCGGGGATGCGGCTGGCAATGCGCTGAATGAACAAGAGTTGTTCACGCAATTGCTCCGCAGCGCGGTGCTCGTCCGTCACATCCTGCACCACCCCCATGACGACCTGCACGCCATCGCGCGGCAGCGTGCGTTGAACCCGCGAACGCATCCAGCGCACTTCGCCATCTGGCCGGCGCCAGCGGTACTCCACATCCAGGCCAGATCCCCGTTCTCGGATCTTGTCGAACACGTGCCGGTCTTCCGGCAGGATGCCACTCACCGCGCGCTCCGGGTCCACCCATTCCTGCTGCTCAAACCCGGCGATGTTGCACAGCCCGGGCGACCAGAGCAGCACCGTTTCGCCCGGGTCTTCAATGCGCCGCCAATGGCCAGTGCGCGCCAGGCTCTCCATGGTGTTGAACACGTCGGTCTGCTCGCGCAACTCGCGCCGCACTTCTTCCAGCGCACGCTCGGATGCGGCCAGTGATACCCGCAGATTTTCGGCTTCAGAGGCATCGCGCACCGTGACAACGATGCAGTCATTGGTCACGCGGCGGGCCGACAAGTCCCAGGCCAGCAACAGCCGACCGGGCTCGCGCACCACCTGGCGGCACTCCAGCGGAGCCCCCACGCGCACCACGCCGAGCAACTGGTCCAGCAGCGGCGTGTTGGCCAGCAGGTCAAACACCTCGGACGCATCCACGCCCGGATGCCGTACCGCTCCCAACCCTGGCATGCGCCGTGCCGCCGCGTTGGCGGCCAGCAGCAGCAGGCGGCCGTCTTGCAGACGAAACTCCATGAGCGCCACCGGCACCGCGTCCACCAGCGCTTGAAGGCGCGCCTGCGCCATGGGCTCAATGAGGCCTTCCCCGGCAGGGGCGAGGAGGTCGGTCAACAGTTCGGACGAAATCACGGTCGCTCTGAAGCCTCTGAATCCTGGGGTTGAAACACCAACTCTCGACGGAGGGTGGCTCCGTTCAGGGTCAAGCTGCCAGCATACAGCCAAGAGTATGTCAAAACGTAACATCTTGGCAGAACGCAGTGGAATTGCCCAGGGGGAAACCCGATGATCGAACTGCTACAGTCCACGCCTCATTCCTGCCACCCCCTGCATGTCCGACACGCTCGAACACCACACACCCATGATGCAGCAGTACCTGGCCCTCAAGGCCGGGTACCCCGAGACGCTTCTGTTCTACCGCATGGGCGACTTCTACGAGGTCTTCTGGCAGGACGCCGAGAAGGCCGCGCGCCTGCTCGACATCACGCTCACACAGCGCGGCCAGTCGGGCGGCCAGCCGGTGGTGATGGCCGGTGTGCCCTTCCACGCTCTGGAGAACTATCTGGCGCGCCTGATCAAGATGGGCGAGTCGGTGGCGATTGCCGAGCAGGTGGGCGAAGTGGGCGCCAACAAGGGCCCGGTGGAGCGCAAGGTGGTGCGCGTGGTCACACCCGGCACGCTGACCGACACTGAACTGCTGTCCGACAAATCCGAATCGCTGCTGATGGCCGTGCACCAGGCGCCCCGCGCGCGCTGTGGTTTGGCGTGGCTGAGCGTGACGCAGGGCCGCGTGTACCTGGCCGAATGTGCGCACGACGAACTGGGCGCCTGGCTGGCCCGCGTGGCGCCCAGCGAACTGATCTACAGCGCAGGCGTGACCGAGCGCTTTGAACAACAACTGCAGGTGCTGCGCCAAGGCGGCGCCTTCACCTGCCCCATGAGTCTGCGACCCGACTGGCAGTTCGACAGTGCCCTGGGCGAGCGCAAGCTGCTCGAAAACCTGGGCGCGGCCAGCCTCCAGGCCTGGGGTGCACACGAATTGGGCGAGGCCCACGCCGCCGCTGCCGGGCTGCTGACCTACGCCGAGCACACGCAGGGCCGCACCCTCACCCACGTGCACAGCGTGCAGGTGCAGCGCAACGACGACCTCATCGACCTGCCCGCCACCACGCGCCGCAACCTGGAGCTGGTCAAGACCCTGCGTGGTGACGATGCACCCACGCTGTTCTCGCTGCTCGACACCTGCATGACCGGCATGGGCAGCCGACTGCTCAAGACCTGGCTGCTGGAGCCGCGCCGCGACCGCGCCGAGGCACGCCAGCGCCTCTCGGCCACCACGGCCTTGCGGGGCGCGGGCGGCGCAGGCGGCGGCGCGGGCCCCTGGTCCACGCTGCGCGGCGAACTCAAGGGCGTGAGTGATGTGGAACGCATCACCGCCCGCATTGCGCTGCGTCAGGTGCGCCCGCGCGAGCTGGTCGCGCTGGGCAAAACGCTACAAAAATCAGAGCTGCTTGCGCTGAACGGAAGGGCACCAGAGCCATTTTTGATGCAGATTTTCAGCCACCTGCAACCACCCGAGGGTTGCATGGCACTGCTGCAGACCGCGATTGACGAAGAGCCCGCCGCGCTGGTGCGCGACGGCGGCGTGATCGCCAACGGCTTCGACACCGAGCTGGACGAGCTGCGCGCCATCCAGACCAACTGCGACGCCTTCCTGCTGGACCTGGAAACCCGTGAGAAAGCCCGCACCGGCATCCCCAACCTGCGCGTGCAGTTCAACAAGGTGCACGGCTTCTACATCGAGGTCACAAGCAGCCATGTCGAGAAGGTGCCTGATGACTACCGCCGCCGCCAGACGCTGAAGAACGCCGAGCGCTTCATCACGCCCGAACTCAAGGCGTTTGAAGACAAGGCCCTGTCGGCCAACGAGCGCGCCCTGGCCCGCGAGAAATGGCTGTACGAGCAGATCCTGGACCAGCTGCAGCCCCACATCCCGCAGCTGACCCGCCTGGCCCAGGCCCTGGCCACGCTGGATGTGCTGTGCACGCTGGCCGAACGCTCGCTCACCCTCCACTGGTGCGCGCCGCAGTTCGTGCCCGAGCCCTGCATCGAGATCGAGGGCGGCCGCCACCCGGTGGTGGAGGCGCGACTGGCCGAGACATCGAGCGGCAGTTTCATCGCCAACCACACGCGCCTGAACGCCAACACGCGCATGCAGATCATCACCGGCCCCAACATGGGCGGTAAATCGACCTACATGCGCCAGGTCGCGCTCATCGTGCTGCTCGCCAGCATGGGCAGCCATGTGCCCGCCGCGAGCTGCCGCCTGGGGCCCATCGACGCCATCCACACCCGCATCGGCGCGGCCGACGATCTGGCCAATGCGCAGTCCACCTTCATGCTGGAGATGACCGAGGCCGCACAGATATTGCACGCCGCCACGCCCCACAGCCTGGTGCTGATGGACGAGATCGGCCGGGGCACCAGCACGTTCGACGGCCTGGCGCTAGCCAGCGGTATTGCCACCCACCTGCACGACAAGACCCGCGCCTTCACGCTGTTTGCCACGCACTATTTCGAGTTGACCGAGCTGCCAGCCAAAGCGCGCCACGCGATCAACATGCATGTGAGCGCCACCGAGTCCGGCACCGACATCGTGTTCCTGCACGAGATCCAGCCCGGCCCGGCCAGTCGCAGCTACGGGATTCAGGTGGCCAAGCTGGCGGGCATGCCATCGCCCGTGCTGCACCACGCCCGCCATGCGCTGGCAGCGCTGGAAGAGCGCGCGGGCGAGGATGAGTTGCAAGTGGACCTGTTCGCCGCGCCCGAGGTGCCCGAGAGCGCGGGCGCCAGCCCTCTCGAGGCCGCGCTTGCAGGCATCAACCCCGACACCCTGAGCCCGCGCGAAGCGCTGGATGCGCTGTACCAGCTCAAGAAGATGGCAGGCTGAAGCGACGCCTACCCCGGCTGCGCTGCAGGCTGCTGACCGGGCTCTGGGCACACCGCCAGCGCATTTTTGAGTCCCAGGGGCATCAGGCGCTAGTGCTATATGCCCTGATTGCTATCAATTTTGAATATCCGCACCCCGCAACAGCTGGGGGCCGCCTGCAGGGCACACAGGCCGCCCATGCCACAGGCGACTAAACTCGCGGGTTACCTCCAAACAACAACCCCCATTGCTCCATGACGTACTGCGTCGCCATCAAACTCAACGCCGGGCTGGTTTTCCTGTCCGATTCCCGCACCAATGCCGGCCTGGACCAGATCAGCTCATTTCGCAAGATGATGGTCTACGAGAAGGCGGGTGACCGCTTCATGGTGCTGCTGTCGGCGGGCAACCTGTCCATCTCGCAATCGGTGCGAGAGATCTTGCAGACCGAGCAGATCAAGGACGGCGAGTCGGGCGAAGCCATCACCATCTGGAATGCCAAAAGCATGTTCGACGCCGCCCGCGTGCTCGGCGCCGCCGTGCGCCACGTGCACGAGCGCGACGGCGCAGCCCTCAAGCGCTCTGGCGTGGACTTCAATGTGTCCATGGTGTTTGGCGGCCAGATCAAGGGCGAGGGCATGCGCCTGTTCCAGGTGTACTCGGCAGGCAACTTCATCGAGGCCACATCCGAAACACCGTACTTCCAGGTTGGCGAATCCAAATACGGCAAACCCGTGCTCGACCGCGTGCTCACGCCCGAGACCCCGCTGGACGAGGCTGCCAAGTGCGCGCTGGTGTCGATGGACAGCACGCTCAAGTCCAACCTGTCGGTCGGCCTGCCGCTGGACCTGGTGGTGTACGAGGTGGACCGCTTTGCCACCGACAAGGTCATCTGCATCGACGAGAACAACCCGTACTTTCGGATGCTGCACGACAGCTGGGGACAAAAGCTGCGCCAGGTGTTCGACAGCATCGAAGACCCCGCCTGGACCGGCGGCGCTACCGAGGTGCCGATCATGGTCAGCCCGGCGCGCAGCAAGCCACTCAAGAAGATCACCAACCATACCGACCGGCTGATCTGACGCCCTGCAGGCCAGCGCATCCCACGGCACCCGGCCGCGTGCGCGCCTGCAGCCCGGCCCTGCCACCCCGCCATGCCCTCCATGCTCCCCATCGTTTTCTCGCACGCCAACAGTTTTCCGGCCAGCACCTACCGCGTGCTGTTCAAGCACCTCAAGACCCGGGGTTTTGAAGTCAGCGCGGTCGAACGCTATGGCCACGACCCGCAGTACCCGGTGACCAGCAACTGGCCACACCTGGTGCAGCAGCTGGCCGACTTTGCAACGGTGCAGGTGCAGCGCCTGGGCCAGCCGGTGTTTCTGGTGGGACATTCGCTGGGCGGCTTTCTGAGCGTGATGGCCGCCGCCCGCCACCCCGAACTGGTGCGCGGCGTACTGCTGATCGACTCGCCCCTCATTGGCGGCTGGAAGGCCAACGTGGTCAGCGTGGCCAAGCGCACCCAGGTGGTGGGTTCGATATCGCCGGGCCGGGTGAGCCGCCAGCGGCGGTTCAGCTGGGCCAGCAACGAAGAGGCGCTGGAGCACTTTCGCAAGAAGAAGGCTTTTGCACGCTGGCACCCCGATGTGTTGCACGATTACATCACCCACGGCCTGCAAGACCAGGACGGCAAGCGGGTGCTGGGCTTTGACCGCGCGGTGGAAACCGCCATCTACAACACCCTGCCGCACAACCTGGGCCGCCTGCTCAGCAAGCACCCGCTGCAGTGCCCGGCCGCCTTCATCGGCGGACGCGATTCCGACGAGATGAAGCAGGTCGGCATGGCCATGACGCTGCGTGTCACCGAGGGCCGCACCATGATGCTGGACGGCAGCCACCTGTTTCCCATGGAGCAGCCCGTGGCCACTGCAGCAGCCATTGAAGCAGCGCTGCTCAACCTGGCCATGCTCACGCCCCGCCAGACTTAAGTCGTACTGGCAGATCCCCGCGCAGGGTCGCCTGCGTTCCGCCTTACCACCAAATTCGGACCGTAGGGCGCGAAAAAACGCCCCACACCGCCCCCGGATCAGGGCAAACAGGGGACACACACGCCGCGCCAATCCCCTACACTGGCGAAATTGTTACAGCGTGATACACCCGACATGTCTGCACAGCCCCCGACGGCCGGGCGCCTGCCCGCGCTCAGCTTTGCCTTGCTGGCCGCCTTTGTCATCGCAACAGCGGTGCGCACCCACAATGACACCACCATCGCCATCGTCATCGCCTCAGTGCTGATGTTTGCCTGCTGCTGGACCAGTGCAGCGCATCTGCTGGGCACCCGCGCTGCCCTGCAGTTTGTGTTGATCGCGGTCAGCCTGGGCTGGTTTGCCGAACAGATGGGCTCCAGCAGGGGCTGGTTCTTCGGGCACTACACCTACACCGATGTGCTGGGCCCTCGTCTGCTGGACGTGCCACTGGTCATTCCGATGATGTGGTTTGCACTGACGTATGCGGGCTATGTGATCAGCAACCTCATCGTCTGGCAATCGGCGGTGGACGGCGCTCCCGGCCTGGGCAACGCCGCCATGCTGTCATTTCTGGCTGCCATGATCGTGACCGCGTTCGACCTGGGCGCAGACCCCTACTTTGTTTACACCCTCAAGGCGTGGATCATGGCCAAGACCGATGGGGCCTGGTTTGGCGAAACCGTGCAGGGCTTCTTCGGCTGGGTGTTCGTGGCCTTTGTGATCATCTTCAGCTTTCGCATGTCGGCGCGCCAGCTCCCCTTGCAACCCGCCAGCCCCTTCCTGCGGCGCCACGCCATGGTGCCGCTGACCATCTACGCGGCTGGCATGGTGTTCCAGATGATTCTGGGCAGCCCGGTGGAAATCCGGACCATTGCCGCCTTTGCCATGGGGATTCCGCTGCTCTGCGCGCTGGCGGGCTTCCAACGCTGGCGCGCACCGGGTAAGGTCGCGGCATGACCAGCAAGCCCCACAACCCTCTGCTGCCAGCTGCCGATCTGGCGCCCATGCAGCACCACGCCGACCCCTTGGCCGACGCTACGATTGCCAGGATCCTTGGGCCCTGGCCCCCCGGCGACGTCGCCGCCGACGCTCCGCAATGGGCGCACATCAACACGGTGAACCTGCTGTTCAGCCAGTGGACCGACAACGCGACGCTGGCCACCTGGCAGGCAACCGAAGGCCCGGTGCAGGTGGGGGATGGTGACAAGGCCGCCAAAGGCTATGTGACCGCCGAGATGGCCAAGGCGCTCAACGACTATGTACAGGCGGCGCAGGTGCTGCCGCCCTGGGCCGATGCCCGCAAGATCGAGCGCGCCGAAAAACTCTTCATGGACCACGGTGCGCTGTCTTGCATCCTGCTGTTCTGTGCCAGCCTGCCCGAGTGTTACGTGGTCCCGGACCTGTCGAGCGTGTTGCACACGACCGGCCAGCTGGAACAGAACACCGAATACCGCATCCGTTCCACGGCGGCCATGATCTTCCCGGTGATGCTGCACGGAGGCCTCAGCCCGCGGGGTGCCGGTGTGGCACAGGTGCTCAAGGTGCGGTTGATCCACGCCACGGTGCGCAATCTCATCCTGCACGGCAGCCCCGAACATGCCATCGCGCAATGGAAGGCCGGCGGAGACGGCCTGGTCGTGCCGCGCGCAGCCCCCGCTGGTGGTGGCCGGTCCGTGATGTACCAGACCCTGTATGCACGTGGCTGGAATCTGGCCGCCAAAGGTCTGCCCTGCAACCAGGAGGAGCTGGCCTATACGCTGCTGACCTTCGGCTACGTGTTCCTGCGCAGCATGCGTCGGCTGGGTCTCGGTCTGCCGCCCGGGGACGAAGAAGCGTACCTCCACGCCTGGAACGTGGTGGGTCACGTGCTTGGCATCGACCGCTCCCTGATGGTGGAAACGATGGCGCAGGGCGATGCACTGATGGCACTGATGCAGGCCCGTGGCCGCGCAGAGCCGGTCACCCCCGACCCGCGCCCGGCCCTGGGGCAGGCCCTGATGCAGACCATGGCCAACGCGCTGCCCTGGCGCATCGTCAAGCCCTTCCCACAGCTCATGACCCGCTACCTGTGCGGGCGAGAAACCGCCGAGGACCTGGGGTTGAACCAGCCCGTGCCCTGGCTGTCGGCCCTGCTGTTCTGGTGCGTTCTGCTGCTGGCCCGCGCCATCGATGCGGTGGTGGGTTTGCTGCTGCCGCGTTTTTCGATCGTGCGCATGCTCACGCGGGCGCTTGGCTACCACTTCATGAGCCGGGTGCTGATGAGCCAGACGCGCCCGCTGCAACTGCCCACCGAACTGCTCAACCAGGTGGACACCGTGGTGCACAGCTGGAGCGACGACCCCCATGCCCCCGGCTGGCTCAACCGCATCGAGGATCGGCTGACCACCTCTGGCAGCTGGAGCCGGGGCCTGGCTGGCAAGGCAAAGCCCGCGCAGGCGGGCCAGACAGGCCAGGCACAGCAAGCCACATCGCCCTAGCCACCACGCCAATGCAACCGCTGCCGCGCAACCTTCCGATGCTGGCCCGCTTGCGGTGCATGTGTTGCGGCGTGGCAACGTGGGTGCTGTGTCTGCTGGTACTCCTGGCTGCAACCTTGCCCCGGAGCGCACAGGCGGGCGAACCCTTGGTGCTCGCACAGGACAGGCCGCAGGTGGATGCCTGGGAGGCCATCACCCTCAAGGCCGACCCCACCTACGAGCTCTCGGTACAGGACATGCTGGACCGCCTGGACGAGTTCAAGACTCCAGCACGGAGCAACAACTCGCTGGGCGTACACAAGGCTGCCATGTGGCTGCATATCCCCCTGGTTGCGCCCGAGGCGCCGCGCACCCCGTGGGTGGTCAACATTGGCTACAGCTCGCTCAGGGCCGATTTGTACCTGGCCCGGGGTGGCAAGCTGCTTCAGCAGGCCCGAGCACGCCAGTCCGACCCAGCGCAGCTGGCTGGCCGCACGCCTGCGATGGCCTTTGACCTGCAGCCGGGGCAGCGTTACGACCTGCTGATACGGGTCCAGGCCACTGGCCCGCTGATTCTGCCCATCACGGTCAGCGAAATGCCCGTTCACCTGCGCCAGGCCCTGCGCGAGCAGATGCTGCAGGGCCTGCTCAACGGGCTGGCCTTCTGCCTCTTCGCGTACAGCCTGATCCAGTGGGTCACTCAGCGTGATCGCATGTTCGGCTTTTATGCGTTGGTGGTGCTGGGCAGTGCGGGCTTTTCGCTGCAGTTCTTTGGCGTCGGCCCGCAGTATCTGTGGCCCGATAACCCGTGGATGGACCGGTATTCGGGTCCGGCAGCAGGGCTGATGGCGCTGGCGGGATCGTTTCTGTTCCTGGGCCACACGCTGGCCGGCGACACCCCTGGCAGCCGGTATGCGCGCACCATGCGGGTGGGCGCGGCCGTCACCGCAGCGGTCTGTATCGCGTTGGTGGTGGGCTGGTTGACCGTGCCCCTTGCCATTGCCTTCATGAGTCTGGCGGGGGCCCTCCCCTCGCTCATCAGCCTGCCTGCCGCCATGGCGCGAGTGCGGCACAAGGACCCCATTGGCGCCACCCTGCTGGTGGCGTGGATCGCCTTTGGCGTGGCCGCCGGAACAATGGTGTGCCTGGTGCAAGGCTGGATTCCTGCCAATTTCTGGACACTGCACTCGTTCCAGATTGGCGCCACGCTGGACATGCTGCTGTTCTTCCGCGTGATGGGCCTGCGAGCCCGCGCGGCCCAGGCCCAGGCCCAGGAGGCCATGCGCGAGCGGGATCTGATGCAGTCACTGGCCAACACCGATCCACTCACCGGCCTGAGCAACCGGCGCGGCCTGCAGCACGCATTGCACGCCGCGCTGGCCCACTGTTCACCCCAAAGGCTGGTAGCGGTCTACTTGATGGACCTGGATGGGTTCAAGCCTGTCAATGACGCGCACGGCCACGATGTGGGCGACGACCTGCTGGTGGCCGTGGGCCACCGTCTGCTGGCCAATGTGCGGCACCAGACCGACCTGGTCGCTCGGCTCGGCGGCGACGAATTCATCATCATGGCCCGCGACCTGGCCACGCCCGAGCAGGCGGAGGACCTGGGCCGCTCGCTCCTGCGGGCCTTTGAGCACCCTTTTACGCTGAGCCATCTGCGCATCCAGGTGGGCCTGACCATCGGGTACGCGCTGGCCCCCCTCGACAGTGACGACCCGCAGGGCTTGCTGCGGCATGCAGACGCCGCGATGTACGCGGGCAAACAAGGCGGCAAGCACTCGGTGCGGCGCATCCCCGGCACGGCTGCACTGGCATGACGACGATGCAACGCAACGCCCTGCTCCCCAGTCGGCCGACACCCTGGCACCCCCTGCTGTGGCTGCTGGTACTGGCACTGTGGCAGGTGCTGGCCCTGCCCACTGCGCGGGCCGCTGAACCCGGCCCGCTCGTGCTGCCAGCCGATGCCCGCCCGGTGAACGTGTGGTCGGTGGCCACGTTGCTGGCCGACCCATCTTTGCAATGGGGCGTGCAAGACGCACTGGAACGCTTGCCTGACTTTGCAGAGCCCCCCAGCCGTGGCGGCAGCCTGGGTGTGCGCAAGGAGGCCATCTGGCTGCGCGTGCCGCTGATGTCGCGCGTGGCGTCGGGCAATGAATGGATCGTGAACATCGATTTTGCGGTGCTCAACGAAGTCGACATCTACCTGACCCAGCAAGGCCGGCTGATTCAGCACGCTGCGCTGGGCAACCTGCGCCCCTATTCCGAGCGCCCGCTGCGGGGCCGTACTCCGGCGATGACGCTGGACCTGGCGGCCGACACTCCCTATGAACTGCTGATCCGGGTACAAACCTCGGGCGCGATGATCGTGCCCATCACCCTGAGCAAGGCGCCCTACCTGGTGCACCGGTCGCTGCGTGAGCAGATGTTCCAGGGCGTGCTGGCCGGGCTGGCCCTGTGCCTGGTGGTCTACAGCTTCACCCAGTGGGTCAGCCAGCGCGAAAAGCTGTTTCTCTACTACTGCATGCTGGTGGTGGGCAGCGCCGGGTTCTCGCTGCAGTTCTTCGGCGTTGGCACCCAGTTCCTCTGGAGCGACCGGCTCTGGATCGAAGTTCACGCAGCAGGGGCGGCGGGGCTGCTGGCCATTGCGGGCTCGTTCCTGTTCATGGGCCATGCGCTGATGGGCCACATGCCACACAGCCGGTTCCTGAGGGTGATGCAGGCGGGAGCAGTGCTGAGCCTGGTGCTGCTCGCGGCCTTCCTGGTCGATCTGATCAACACCCGGACCACCACCGCCATCATCAGCGTCCTGGGCCCCCTGCCCTCTCTCATCAGCCTGCCCATCGCCGTGGCACGGGCACGCCGGGGGGACTCCGTCAGCACCACGTTGCTCGCGGCCTGGGTTGCGTACTTCACGGCGGCCGTGACCATGGTGTGCCTGGTGCAAGGCCTGCTGCCAGTCAACTTCTGGACGCTGCACTCCTTCCAGCTCGGCGCTGCGGCCGACATGCTGCTGTTCCTGCGGGTGCTGGGTCAACGCTCTGCCGCCTTGCGCCACGCGGCCTCTGAAGCGCTGCGCGAGCGCGACACCATGCGCTCGCTGGCCTACACAGACTCACTGACCGGGCTGTGCAACCGCCGCGGCATGCAAATGTCACTGCAATCGGCGCTGGCTCAGGCCAGCCCCCAACGCTTGGTAGCGCTCTACCTGATGGACCTGGACGGTTTCAAACCGGTCAACGATACCTACGGCCATGATGTGGGCGACGACCTGCTGGTGGCGGTGGGCCACCGGCTGGAGGCCAATGTGCGACAGCACACCGACCTGGTGGCAAGGCTGGGCGGGGACGAATTCATTGTCATGGCGCGCGAACTGGCCACCCCCGAACAAGCCCAGGAACTGGGGCGGGCCTTGCTGCATGCATTTGAAAAGCCGTTCCGGCTGAGCCACCTCTCCATCCAGGTGGGCCTGACCATCGGCTACGCGCTGGCACCGCTGGACAGTGACGATGCACAGCACCTGGTCCGGCTCGCGGATGCAGCCATGTATACAGGCAAGGAGAGCGGCAAACACTGCATCCGCCGAAACCCGGGCGAACTGGCGCTGGCCTCATGACGTACACGCGCTTGAGTGGGTTTGTGCATCGCCCGGTTCTTGCCAACTGGTGGCGAGTGGCCTGCCTGCTGTCGGCACTGTGTCTTCTGCTGGCAGCCCTACCGACCAGTGCGCGAGCTGCTCCCCTTGAACTGCGGGATGACCTGCTTTCCATCGAGGCCTGGCCCGCCGTCACTGTGCTGCCAGACCCCTCCGGCACCCTGCTCGTGAATGATGTCCTTGCGGAGTTGTCACGCTTTCAGGCCCCACCCGGCACCAGCGGCACCCTGGGCGTTCGGGCCGATCCGGTGTGGGTACGCATCCCGGTCACCGTGCCCGTGACATCCAACGGCCTGTGGGTGCTGGACATCGACTATCCCGTGCTGCAACGCATCGAGGTGTACCTGGCTGCAGACGGCCATGTGACCCAGCAGGCCACACTGGGCAGCCTGCAGCCTTACACCCAGCGCCCGCTGCGCAGCCGCACCCATGCACTGCCCCTGGCCATGTTGCCCGGACACACCTACGACCTGCTGCTGCGCGTGGAGACCCGGGGTGCAATGGTGCTGCCCATCACACTGAACAAGCCCACCACCTGGCACAGCAAGGCTCTGAACGAGCAGATGCTGCAAGGCATTCTCACGGGGCTGGCGCTGTGCCTGCTGATCTACAGCCTGGCGCAGTGGCTCAATCTGCGCGACGTGCTGTTCATCCAGTACGCACTGCTCATTGCGGGGAGCCTGCTGTTTTCGCTGCACCTGTTCGGCCTGGGCACGCAGTACCTGTGGCGCGATATGCCATGGGTGGAGTTGCATGCAGCCAGTCTGGCTGCGCTCACGGCCACCTGTGGCTCCTTTCTCTTCATCAGCCAGGCCTTGGCGGGTGACCGACCCCGCAGCTGGCTGCTGCGCAGCATGCGTGGCGGCGCAGTGCTGTGCGTGGTGCTGGCTGCGCTGTATGCCCTCGACCTGCTCAGCACCCGCGCAGTGACAGGCATCGTCAGCATCCTGGGGCTGGTGCCAGCGCTCATGGGCATTCCGGGGGCGGTGCGCCGCGCAAGGCTGGGCGACCCGGTGGGCTCCACCCTGCTGCTCGCCTGGCTGTTGTATTTTTTGGCCACCGCCACGGTCATTGGCGTGATCCAGGGTTGGGTGCCGGTGAACTTCTGGACCTTGCACTCGTTCCAGTTTGGCGCCACGCTGGACATGCTGCTGTTCATGCGTGTGCTGGGCTTGCGCACCAAGGCGCTGCGGCTGGAGGCGCTGGACGCCAACCGCGAGCGCGACGTGATGCGCTCACTCGCCCACACCGATCCGCTCACCGGCCTGCCCAACCGGCGCGGGCTCAATATCTCGCTCGCATCGGCCCTGTCGCGCTGTAGCGCAGAAAAAATGCTGGCTGTGTACGTGATGGACCTCGACGGATTCAAGCCCGTCAACGATCAGCATGGCCACGACGTGGGCGACGAGCTGCTCGTGGCCGTGACCCGGCGCCTGCAAGGCCATGTGCGCCAAAGTGACCTGGTGGCTCGCCTGGGTGGCGACGAGTTCGTGGTGATGGCTGGACAGCTGCACAGCCTGCAGCAGGCGCAAGAGCTGGGCCACAAGCTGCTGGATGCATTCCGCTCACCGTTTTCGCTGAACAACGTACAGGTGGAGATCGGTCTGACCATTGGGTATGCCATCGCGCCGCACGACAGCACCGACGCCATTGGCCTGCTCAAGCTGGCCGATGCCGCCATGTACAGCGGCAAACAGGGCGGCAAGTTCTGCCTGCGGCGCAACACGGGCGACCTCGCGCTGTCCTCGTCCTGAGATCGTTTTCACGATCCAGAGGTAGTTGCCCAGCAGCGGGCTGAAAGACACGCCTGCCATTTCCCTCTGGTCAAAGCGCTCCTGCTCCGGTACACCCGGGGCTTCGCAACTTCCTGAAGGATCGCTCGCCATGGCCCATCGCAAAAGTTCGGCCCGCCTTGCCAAAGACGCACGCGTCGCGCACTTTTTATCTTTGGCGGCAAAACAGCCGGCGTTGAGCGCTGCGCAGGGCAGCACGCCGGTGCTCACATGGGAGGCGGTGGCCGCTCTGGAGGCGCGCATCGTAGGACGCATCGTGCTGCCCTCCAGCCCCGACTACAACGCAGCGCGGCAGGAGTCAAACCCAGCCTTCCAGTCGTATCCGGAGATCATCGTCTTTTGCGCCTGCGAAAACGATGTGCTGGAGTGCCTGGCCGTAGCCCGCACCTATGGCGTGTGGGTGGCCGTGCGTTGTGGTGGCCACAGCACCGCGGGCTACTCGGTCAACAGCGGCATGGTGGTGGACCTGAGCGACTTGCAGGGCGTGGTGCTGGACCCTGCACATGAACGCGTGCACGTGCTGCCGGGCACCGACTTCGACCACTTTAACGGCGCCATGAACCACACGGGCTGGCACGTGCCCACGGGCGCCTGTGGCAGCGTGTGCGTGGGGGGCTTTGTACAAGGTGGCGGCTACGGCTACACATCGCGCGCGTTCGGCATCCAGAGTGACCTGGTCGATTCCTTCCGTGTGGCGCTGGCCGATGGCACCATCGTCACCGCCAGCGCGCAGGAGCATTCCGACCTTTACTGGGCCCTGCGCGGCGGCACGGGCGGCAACTTTGGCGTGGTGCTGCAGGTGACCTACCGCATGCAGCGGCTGGACCAGGTCTGGGCCTGGGCCATCAGCTGGGACGCCATGCACGCGGCCCAGGTGCTCACGCTGATGCAGGCCGGCTACATGAAGACCGGTGCGCCCGACGCATTGGGCTACATGATGAACCTGGGCTTCCAGAACGGTGTGCCGGTGTACATGGTGCAGGGCATGTTCTGCGGCAGCCGCGAGGACGGGCTGGCAGCCATTGCACCGCTGATGGCCATCCCCAGCGCGCAGCTGCTGGTGGACAAGACCGGCACCTACCCCGACATGAACGTGTGGCTGGAAGACCACCCCTACACCCTGCCCGACAACCTGCCGGACGGGATCGCCGAAACCAAGGCCAGCGGATACATCAACACCCGGCTCTCGCCCGCCGACTGGCAGCGCATCATCGACTACTTCAAGACGTCGCCCAACCCCTGGTCGCTGGCCTATCTGGAGCCCTATGGCGGCGCCATCAACCGCTACCCGGTGGCCGACAGTGCCTTTGTGCATCGCAATCTAGACGCCGACCTGGTGGTGGATGTGTTCTGGCGCAACCCGGCGGAGCGCGCCCAGATGGAAGCCTGGCTCGACGGCTTCATGCAGCTCGTGCGGCCCTTCCTGAACGGCCACGTGTACCAGAACTACCCGGATGCGCGGCTGGTCGACTTTGCCTCCGCCTACTGGGGCCCGGCCTACCCGCAGCTTCAGCGGATCAAGGCGGCCTACGACCCCGACAATTTCTTCCACTTCCAGCAAAGCATCCGGCTGCCGTGATGCCGTGCCCCTGCTCTGCGGGGGCTCCGAGGGAGGAAAAGGGCTCAGGCTGTCAACGCGTAATGCAGACGGCCCTTACCCGCCCGTTTGGCAGCGTACATGGCCTGGTCGGCACGGTTCATCAGCGCGTCGATGTCTCCCTCCAGCGGAGGGTACACCGCCACACCAATGCTGGCGCCAATGCGCAGCTCGCGCCCGTCCACCGTCATGCCCTGCTGCAGGGCGTCGATGATGCGGTGGCCGATGGTGTCGGTCACTTCGCGGGTCACCTCGTGGTCCAGCATCACCAGAAACTCATCGCCGCCCAGCCGCGCCATGGTGTCGCCCGCGCGCACCGTGCTGGCGATGCGCTGGGCCACGATGCGCAGCACCTCGTCGCCCGCGCGGTGGCCTTCGGCGTCATTCACGTGCTTGAACCCGTCCAGGTCAATGAACAACAGCGCCACCGACCCCTCGGTGTGCCGCGCATGCAGCAGCGACTGCTCCAGCCGCCCCTGGAACGCGGCCCGGTTGAGCAGCCCGGTCAGTGAGTCGTGGTTGGCCAGGTAGTGCTGCTGCCGCGCGATCTGGATCTTGGCGGAAACATCCTGAACCAGCGCCATGATGGAGGTCACCTGGCCGTCTGCGTCGGTCAGGGCAGAGTTGAACCACTCGCAGTGCACCTCTGTGCCATCGCTGCGCACAAAACAGGTTTCGGCCCGGTTCTGGGACTCCTGGCCGGACTGCAGCCGCTGCAGCGCCTGCTGCAGGCTGTCGTCCATCGAGGCTGGGGCCAGCAGGTCCGTCAGCAGCCGCCCCTCCAGTCCCGCAACATGCAGCCAGCCCAGCAGCTGCACCGCGCGTTGCGAGCAATGCAGCAGCTGCAGCTGGTGGTCCATCTCCACCACGGCCAGGGGGCTGTTCTCCATGTGGGACGACAGGCGCTGGTTGGCCGCGCGCAGCGCATTCATGGTGACCTGCAGCTCGTGCACGTCCAGCGCCGTGGTGATGAAACCGTCAATCGCGCCTTGCGGGTTGTGCCAGGGCGTCAGGCAGATGGTGCGCCACTCGTCAAAGCCGTAGGGCGTGCGCAGCATGCGCTGGTACTGCACCCGCTCGCCGCTGAGCACGCGGTTCACAAACGGCATGAACCGGGCGCAGTCCTGCTCGCCATAGACCTCCACCAGTGTCTTGCCGACCAGCTCCTCCGGCACCGTGCCGAACCAGCGCGCGTATTCGTCGTTCACATAGATCATCGACAGGCTGCGGTCGATCACAGCCATGGTGGCGCCTGCGCTGCGGGTGATCACATCAAGCAGGTCCGCCTTGGACCACACCTTTTGGCGGGCGGTCTCCGGGTGCGTGGACAACTCGGGCGCTTCTGGCGTCATGCGGCAATACCCCAGTGGGGGAGAGGATCAGCGGAGGGGCAGCTTCACACACCACGACACGGTGATGGCACGGGGTGCGGCCGCCTGGGCGTAACTGTCTGTGAGCGGCAGCTTAGCACTTTCGCCAGGCACAACCGCTCCCGTTGAACCCTTGCTACAGCGGATGTGCCTAGCGGCAGCACCGGTAGGCCAGCCCCACAGAGACCGAATAGCCCACCGGCTGCACGGTCAACGGGCTGCGGCGCGCATCGCCCTGCAGCTGCGACACGCGGGCCGCGCCCAGCACCACCCAGTGCCGGTTGAGCGCCGTCATCACCTCCACCCCGGCATCTACGCTGTACAGCCCGCCGCGTGGCTCGAACGCAGGCAAGGGGCTGCTGCCACCGGCCGGCACCCCAAAATGCCCCCGCACGTAGGTGCGGTCCCCAAAACTCGCGCCCGCCCCGAAGCTGACCTTGGTCTGCTCCGTCACGGGCCAAGTGTAGCCAATGCTGGTAGACCATTGCGCGCCACCGTCGCGGCCCAGGATGTCTTGCGAAACCCCGGCCCCCACGGCCCAGCGGTCCGTGATGGCATAGCCCGCGCTGATCCGTGCCCGCAGGGTGGACCGCACTGACGGCAACCCCACCAGGATGGGTGCATCCGAGCCGTCACGGCCCTTGTCAATGCGCAAGGCTGCACTCAGGCTGAAGCGGTCGCTTTGCGCCAGTGTGGCGCTGGCGCCGGACTCGCGGGGCCCCAGGCCGTGGCCCATGAAGGCGCTGCCGCGCGAAGTGCTCAGGCGAAACCGGCCGTACTCGATGGCCCAGGCGGGCCGCAGGCTGTTCTTGCGGCCATCGCCCCCGGCGTAGTCGGGGCTGCTGCCCACGATGGCGCCGATCGCGTAGTTGAATTTGGGAGCCGCAGCCTGCTGGCTCTCTGCCTTGTCGGACACCGTGGTTTCGGTGCTGGCCGCCTCTGGCAAGCCCTGGGCGCCCACCCAGGGGCTGACCGACAAGCCGGCGAGCGCCAGCGCCCGCAAGGAAATCAAGGGAAAGGAGACCCGACCGGTAATGAAACGCATGGCCCGATTATCAGTCGGCCCACTGCACCCAGCCGGTCCACGCGGTCACCAGAACGATGACGCCGAACACGATGCGGTAGTAGGCAAACGGCACAAAACTGTGACTGCTGATGTAACGCAACAACCAGCGCACACACAGCCACGCGCTGAGGAAGGAGAACACCAGCCCCGTGGCAAACAGCGGAATGTCGGCCGCCGACAGTAGCGCGCGCTCTTTGTACAGGCTGTATACCCCGGCGCCAATCAACGTGGGGATGGCCAGGAAGAACGAAAAGTCCGTCGCCGCCTGGCGCGACAGGCCCAGCAGCATGCCTCCGATGATGGTCGCGCCGCTGCGGCTCGTGCCAGGAATCATGGCCAGGCACTGCACGAGGCCGACCTTGATGGCATCGAGCGGCGTCATTGCGTCCACGCTGTGGATGCGGGTGGCCGAGGGCGGCCGCCGCTCGGCCCACAGGATGATGAAGCCACCAATGATGAAGGTGCTGGCCACGACCACCGGTGTGAACAGGTGTGCCTTGATGGCCTTGCCAAACAGCAGCCCCAGCACCACGGCAGGCACGAAGGCGATGAACACGTTGAGCGCAAACCGCTGGGCCTGGCGCTCGGTGGGCAAGGCGACCAGCGTGGAGCGGATCTTGGCCCAGTACACCAGGATCACCGCAAAAATGGCGCCCGTCTGGATGGCAATGTCAAACACCTTGGCCTTGGCATCGTCAAACCCCAGCAGTGACCCGGCCAGGATCAGGTGCCCGGTGGAAGAGATGGGCAAAAACTCCGTCAACCCCTCGACGACCCCCATGATGGCGGCCTTGACCAGCAATACAACGTCCACGCGCACTCCTTGCAAATAGGTGCGGGATTATCCGCCGTGGGCTCCAGCCCCCCTGGCAAAACGCCCGCCGCGTTGCTTCTGGCGGCCCAATCCGCCCACCACTCACTCCGCGTGGCGGCATTTCACGCCCGGTGGGCTGCATTTCGTCGCAGGGCTGTGGCGCCCCGGGAAGGGCATCGGCACAGTTCGCTCCATCGAACCCGCTAGGAGCCCCGCCATGCAAATCACCCCCGTCATCGCCATCCATCTTGCAGCCGCGCTGGCGGCCGTTGCCATCGGCCCCATTGCCCTGTGGGCCCGCCAAGGGGCCACGCAGCGCCCCCGCCTGCACCGCGCGGCCGGCTACGCCTGGGTCACGCTGATGGTGGCCACTGCCGTGTCGGCCCTCTTCATCACCGGCGGCCCTGGCCCGCGCTGGGGCAGCTTCGGACTGATTCACCTGCTGATCCCCGTCACCCTGGGCATGTTGGCCATGGCCTTTGTGTTCCTCGCCCGCCGCAACATCGTCGGCCACCGCAAGATGATGCAACGCACCTACATCGGCGCCTGTGTGGTGGCTGGCGGCTTCACGCTGCTGCCCGACCGTTTTCTGGGCCACACGGTCTGGTCCGCACTCGGACTGATCTGACCCCACCCCTCCATTCATTGTTTACAACAGGACGACCACCATGCTGCTCAACCTCCTTGTCCAACAACCCCAGATGCTGGGTCGCATCATCGAAAACACGCCCTACTGGGTCTGGGCCCTGCTGGCCGGTCTGCTCTGGCTGGGCGGCAGCCAGCTGCTGGCCCGCAACGTGAGCCTGGTGCGGGCCATGGTCATGCCGGTGGCGATGACCGGCCTGTCGGTGTATGGCATCGCCTCGGCCTTTGGCGGCGCTGGCCAGGCCTTGCTGCCGGTGGTCGCCTGGCTGGTGGCCGCCGTGTTCATCGCCAGCGTGGCACTGTGGCTGCAACCTGCAGCGCCCCAGGGCACGCTGTACGAAAGCAAGTCACGCTGCTTCTACATTCCGGGCAGCGCCATGCCGCTGGCCTTGATCCTGGGCATCTTCCTCACCAAATACCTCGTGGGTGTGGAGCTGGCCCTGCAACCCGCCCTGGCACGCGACAGTGGCTTTGCACTGCAGATCGCTGCGCTGTATGGCGTGTTCAACGGTCTGTTTGCGGCCCGCGCGCTGCGGCTGTGGAAGCTGGTGCAACGCAGCGCCCCCTTGGCCACATCACCCGCCACCGCCTGAGCCCCCCGTAACGATCCCTCAGCACAGGAGCCCCCCATGCGCCACCACACCTTCACTACCGATTCCCTCGAACGTCTGGCACGCCGCCGTGCCGGGGCCAAAATGGGCTGGTACATCCATGCCAGCGTGTACCTGCTCGTCAATCTGCAGCTGGTCGCACTGTCGGTGGGCAGCGGGCGGCACTGGGCGGTGTTCCCGGCCCTGGGCTGGGGCATCGGCCTGGCCATCCATGGCGTGGTGGTGTTCGTTCTTGCGGGTGGCAGCGACCTGCACGAGCGCATGGTGCAGGCGGAACGCGACCGACTGGCTGCTGCGCAAAACCCCCGCTGATCGGCTGATGATGACTCCTCCCGACAAAAACACGGCCATGACAAAAACCTGGATGGCCTGGTGCCTGGCCTTGCTGGCCGCAGCCGTCATCACAGCCAGCCCCGCCCATGCAGGCGTGGGTCTCGCAGAGTTGCCCGGGCAACAGGGCGACGGCCCCGTCACGGTGTTCTATCCGGCACAGGAGGCCGACCAGCCCGTGCAGCGCGGCCCTTTTGCGCTGCAGCTGGCCTGGCAGGGCACACCCGTGGCGGGCAACGGCCGTCTGGTGGTGGTGTCGCACGGCTCGGGCGGCAGCCCCTGGGTGCACACCGACCTGGCCCGTGCGCTGGTGCAGGCCGGGTTCGTGGTGGCTCTGCCAGAGCATGCGGGCGACAACTACAAAGACCACTCCACCCCCGGCCCGGAGAGCTGGAAGCACCGCCCCGCCGAGGTCTCCCGCGCGGTGGATGCCGTCGCACAGGATGCGCGCCTGGCGCCGCTGCTGGCGCTGGACAAGGTGGGCGTGTTCGGTGGTTCGGCCGGGGGCCACACCGCCCTGGTGTTTGCCGGGGGGCAATGGTCTCCCGCCCGCTTCAAGCAGCACTGCGAGGCCCATCTGGCGGAGGATTTTTCGTCCTGCGTCGGCTTCACCACCCGCCTGCACGGCAACTGGCTGGACAGCATCAAGAAGGCCGTGGCCATCACCATCATCCGCCACCGCTTTGGCGACGAGACGCTGTACGCACACACCGACCCGCGCGTCGCGGCCACGGTGGCCGTGGTGCCGTTTGCGGCCGACTTCGACATGGACAGCCTGGCCACCCCCCGCATCGCGCTGGGGCTCATCACTGCGGGCAAGGACGTCAACCAGATTCCACGCTTTCACAGCAGCGCCGTGCTGGCCGCGTGCCAGGACCGCTGCACGCACATTGCCGACCTCCAGCACGGCAGCCACGGCATCATGCTGTCGCCCATGCCACCGCTGGACCGCATGAACGACCTGACCCGTGAGCTGCTGGGCGACCCGCCCGGTTTTGACCGCAGCGTACTGCCGCAGGTGGACGCAAGCACCGTGGCATTCTTTGCCAAGCACCTGCAGCCGCTCAAGCCGGTCTCACTCACGCCACGCCCATGACAGCACCCGTGCGGACGCGTTGCTGCGCCCATTGAGCCGCCTAGAATGCAAAGCTCCATGCCCATGACACCCGAAGACCTCGACCAACTCGCCCGCCGCCGCGCCAACGCCAAGCTGGGCTGGTACCTGCATGCGATAGCCTTCGTGCTGGTCAACGCCCTCATCTTTGCCATGTCGCGCTATGCGTTTGGCACACGCCCGTGGTCGGTGTACCCGCTGCTGGGCTGGGGGCTGGGGCTGGTGCTGCATGGGGTATCGGTGTTTCTGCTGGGCTCCGGCAGCGGCCTGCGCGAGCGCATGGTGCAGCGCGAGCGCGAGGCCCTGCAGCGCCGCCAAGACCGGCCATGAAGCTGCGCCACGAGTTCAACGGGGTCAGCAAGCTGCGGCACTACCTGCAGGTGGTGGCCTTCACACTGGTCGTGGCCACCATCCAGTGCACGTTCATGCCCGACAAGCCCTATGGGCCGCCCGTGGTGTATTCGGTGCTGATCGGCACCTTCACCTGGGCCATCATCGACCTGGGGCGGGAGTTGATACCGTCCGCCGCCGAAACGGGCTGGCCACACGGCTGGCAGGGCATTGCGCTGGTCCTGGTGGGCATCGTCGTGGGTTACCTGGCGGGCACCTTGCTGGCCGACGCGCTGTGCGTGCACTACTTTCACTTCTACCCGCCGGGGGCGTTGATCTCCGGAGCAGACCAGCGCACGTCCATCCTCATCACGGCCATTGCCGGGCTGGTGGGCACGTTCTACTTCTACGCTGTCAACAAGTCGGCCTACCTGGAGAGCAAGATGGCCGAGGCGCGCATGCACGCCAGCGAATCGCGCCTGAAGCTGCTGGAGACCCAGCTGGAACCCCACATGCTGTTCAACACCCTGGCCAACCTGCGCGTGCTCATCGGCACCGACCCGGCCCGGGCGCAGCACATGCTGGACCGCATGATTGCCTACCTGCGCGCCACGCTCAGCGCATCGCGCAGCACCCAGCACCCGCTGGCGCTGGAGTTTGAGCGCCTGCGCGACTATCTGGAGCTGATGGCCGTGCGCATGGGCCCACGCATGGCCTACACCCTGGACCTGCCCGATGCCCTGCGCGATGTGCCGGTGCCGCCCCTGCTGCTGCAGCCGCTGGTGGAGAACGCCATTCGCCACGGGCTGGAGCCCCAGGTGGAAGGCGGCCACATCACCGTGCGTGCAAGCACCCAGGCAAGCCCCCAAGGCCTGTTGCTGGTCATCGAGGTGCAAGACTCCGGGGCGGGCCTGCCCGCCACCCTGCCCGTCCCAGGCCCCGGCCAGAGCTTTGGCCTGGCCCAGGTGCGCGAGCGTCTGGCCACGCTGCACGGTGCTGCAGGCGCTCTTGAATTGATAGCAATAGAGCCAAATGGCACTAGCGCTACCGTCACGTTTCCCTTGAAATCTGCCGCCACACCATGACAGAGCGAGCCCCGCGTGCCCTGATTGCCGAAGACGAACCGCTGCTGGCCGCTGCCCTGCAGCAAGACCTGGCCCGCGCATGGCCAGAGCTGCAAGTGGTGGCCCTGGTGGGAGACGGCCGCTCGGCGGTGCGGCAGGCGCTGGACTTGCGGCCCGACGTGCTGTTCTTCGACATCCGCATGCCCGGCCAGAGCGGCATCGAGGCGGCGGCCGAACTGGCCGACGCATGGACGGATGACCTGCCCTTTCCGGCGCTGGTGTTTGCCACGGCCTACGACCAGTACGCCGTGCAGGCGTTTGAAGCGCAGGCGGTGGACTACCTGCTCAAACCCATCCAGGCCGACCGGCTGGCGCGCACCGTGGCCAAGGTGCAGGGCCTGCTGGCCCAGCGCGCCTCAGCCGTTGCAGCAACCGGTGCGCCACCCGCTGCACCTTCGACAGCGTTGTCCTCACCCGAACTCGAAGCCACCATGGCCCAGCTGCGCGCGCTGCTGGGCGCGCCCGGCGTGGGCACTGCACCCGCCGCCGCGCCCGCCACTGCCGCAACGCGGCTGAGCGTGATCCAGGCCAGCCACGGCACGCAGATCCACATGGTGCCGGTGGCGGACGTTGTGTACTTCGAGGCGGCCGACAAGTACGTGCGCGTGCTCACGGCCGAGCGTGAATACCTGATCCGCACCGCGCTCAAGGAGCTGATCGAGCAGCTCGACCCGCAGGAGTTCTGGCAGGTGCACCGCAGCACCCTGGTGCGCGCCACGGCCATTGCCACCGTCACGCGCGACGAGGCGGGCAAGCAGCACATCAGCCTGCGCGGGCGGCCCGAGCGGCTGCCGGTGAGCCGCCTCTACGCGCACCTGTTCAAGGCCATGTAGGGGCCTGACGCGGGCTTCAAGCGGGCGGCAGCGCCTCCCAGCGCCCGGCCACATTCTTCAGCAGCGCATTCACTGCCGTCAGGCGGCGGCTCTTCACGTCGATCAGGCTGCGCTGTGACGACAGCACGGTGGTCTGGGCCGCCAGCACATTCAGGTAACCCACGGTGCCCGCACGGTACTGGTTCTCCACCACGTCCAGCGCACGCTGCGCAGCGGCGGTGGCCTCGCGCTGCAGCTGCTCCTCCTGCGCCAGCGCAGCGGCGGCCGTGAGGTTGTCCTCCACCTCCTGCAGCGCGGTCAGCACCGTCTGGCGATAGGCGGCCGTGACCTGCGCGTGGTTGGCGCGGGCCGTCTCTACGGCAGCACTGCGCGCGCCGCCATCAAAAATCGACGCCGCCAGTGCAGGCCCCAGCGACCAGAACAGGTTGGGCGCGCTGAACAGGTCGGCCAGGGGCGATCCCCGGAAGCCCCCCGCTGCCGACAGCGTGAGCGTGGGAAAATACGCCGCGCGCGCCACGCCGATCTGCGCGTTGGCCGCCGCCACTCGGCGTTCTGCAGCGGCAATATCGGGGCGGCGCTGCAGCAGGTCGGACGGCAAGGCCTGGGGCACGTCGGCCGGTGCGGGCAACGTGGCCGTGGGCTCCAGCGCAAAGGCGGCAGGCGCCTGCCCCAGCAGCGCCGCCAGCGCGTGCTCCAGCTGGCTGCGCGTGGTTTGGGCCTCCAGCAGCTGCACCTGGGTGGACTTGTACTGCGCCTCGGCCTGCGCCACATCGGCGCTGGACGCCACACCGGCCGCCTGGCGGTTGCGCGTCAGCTCCCAGCTGCGGTCGTAGGCCTTGAGCGTCTCGCCCAGCAGCGCAGCCTGGGCCTCGGCCGCGCGCAGCGAAAAATATGTCTGCGCCACTGCAGCCTGCACCGACAGCCGCGCAGCGGCCAGGTCGTCGGCGCTGGCCTGGGCGCTGGCCTGCTCGGCACTCACCCCGGCGGAGACGCGCCCCCACAGGTCCAGCTCCCAGCTGGCGGTGAGGCCCAGCGAATGGCTGGTGCTGATGCGCGCGGTGCTGCTGCCATCCCCCTGATTGCTCAGCTGCGTGCCGCTGCGCGCGCGGCTGCTGCTGGCATTGGCCCCCACGGTGGGCAAGGCGGCCGCGCCACTGCTGGTCACAGCCGCCTGGGCCGCACGCAGGCGGGCAGCGCTCTGCGCCAGGGTGGGGCTGTGGGCCTCGGCCTGCTGCTGCAGGCGGTCCAGCACGGCGTCGCCGTAAACCGTCCACCAGGTCTCTGGCAAGGCGACGGAGGCCTGCGGCTGCGCGGGCTTCCAGATGCCCTGGGCCTGGGCGGCGGTCTGCTCTTTGTAAGCGGCCGGAATGTCCATGGTGGGCCGCTCGTACGGCGGCGTCTGCGCGCAGCCTGCCAGCCACAGGCCGCTGGCCAGCAACGCAGGCATGGCAGCCCGGCTGACCTGCGCCGCAGGCCAGGTGACCTGGCGTGAAAAAATGAAAGAGGTCATCCGTCGTTTCCTTGCAATAACACCGGGGCCGCAGGCGCGGCGCCCGCTGGCTTGCGGCGCCGCCCCACCGCCCGCAGCACGCGCGCACGCAGCCGGTCGAGCGCCACATACACCACCGGCGTGGTGTAGAGCGTGAGCCACTGGCTTACCAGCAGGCCGCCCACAATCGCAATGCCCAGCGGCTGGCGCAGCTCTGCACCATCGCCCCGCCCCAGGGCCAGCGGCAGGGCCCCAAAGATGGCGGCCACGGTGGTCATCAAAATGGGGCGCAACCGCAGGTTGCAGGCGCGGTAGATGGCCTGCGCGGCTGTGACGGGCGCCCGGCCCGGCTGCCCCTGCTGGCGTTGCCGCGTGAGGGCAAAGTCAATCATCATGATCGCGTTCTTCTTCACGATGCCGATCAGCAGGATCACGCCAATGAGTGCGATGAGCGAGAACTCGGTCTTGAACAGCATGAGCGCCAGCAACGCGCCCACACCCGCGGAGGGTAGTGTGGACAGGATGGTGATGGGGTGCACCAGGCTCTCGTACAACATGCCCAGCACCAGGTAGATGGTGATGATGGCTGCCAGGATCAGCAATGGCTGACCCGCCAGCGCGTCCTGGAACGCCCCTGCCGTGCCGCTGAACGAGCCACGCACCGACACCGGCACGCCCAGCTCGGCCACCGCGTTGTTCACCGCCTCGGTGGCCTGCGACAGCGACACCCCCTGCGCCAGGCTGAAGCTGATGCTGCTGGCGGGCGTGCCCCGGTCGTGGTTGACCGACAGCGGCGTATTGGTGGTGGTGATGCGCGCAAACGCTGTGAGCGGAATCTGCTGGCCCTGGCTGTTGACGAAGAAAAATCCGCGCAGCGTCTCGGGGTTCTGCAGGTAGCGCGGCGCGGCCTCCATGACCACGCGGTACTGGTTGAGCGGGTTGTAGATCACGCCCACCTGGCGCTGGCCGAAGGCGTTGTTGAGTGTGGCGTCGATCTGCGCCATGGTCAGGCCCATCCGGGTCACGGCATCGCGGTCGATGACAAGCGAGGTCTGCAGGCCAAAGTCCTGCACGTCGCTGTTCACGTCCTCCAGCTCGGGCAGCTGGCTCAGCACCTGGCGGATGCGTGGCTCCCAGGTGCGCAGGTCGCCAATGTCGTCGGCTTGCAGGGTGTAGTCGAACGAGGCACCGCTCTGCCGCCCGCCAATGCGGATGTCGCGCTGCGGCACCATGAACAGGCGCGCGCCCGGCTCGTTCTTGAGTTGCTCGCGCAGCCGCGTTATGACGGCCTCCGAACTCTCCTGCCCGGGCCCACGCTTGAGGGTCATGAACATCTGCGCCGCATTGCGCTGCCAGCCCCCCGTGAAGCCGGTCACATGCTCCACGGCCGGGTCGGCCTGCACGATGGACAGGAAACGCTGCAGCCGCTGCTCCATGGCCTGGTAGGACGTGGCCTGGTCGGCCCGGATGAAGCCCGAGATACGCCCGGTGTCCTGCTCGGGCATGAAGCCCTTGTCGATGGCGGTGTAGAGGTACACGTTGAGCCCCACCACACACACCAGCGCCAGCAGGGCCACGGGCTGGTGGCGCAGGCACCAGGCCAGACTGCGGCGGTACAGGCGCATGCCCCGCACCTGCATACGATCCACCCAGCGACCGATCCGATGGCTGAAGGCCGCAGCCCAGCCCCTGCGCCGCGCCGTTGCCGGGCTGTGGGGCTTGAGCAGCGCGGCACACATCATGGGCGTGGTGGTGAGCGACACCACCATCGACACCAGGATGGCCGAGGACATGACGATGGCGAACTCGCGGAAAAACCGCCCCACGATGCCGCCCATGAACAGGATGGGCACGAACACCGCAATCAGCGAAATGCTCATCGACACCACGGTGAAGCCGATCTCGCGCGCCCCGTCCAGCGACGCCCGCAGCGCGGTCTTGCCCCGCTCCATGTGGCGCATGATGTTCTCCAGCACCACGATGGCGTCGTCCACCACAAAGCCCGTGGCCACCGTGAGCGCCATCAGCGAGAGGTTGTCGAGCGTGTAGCCCGCCAGGTACATCACACCAAACGTGCCTGCCAGCGACACCGGCACCGCCACGCTGGGGATGAGCGTGGCACGCCCGTTGCGCAAGAACAGGAACACCACCAGCACCACCAGTGCCACGGCAATCAGCAGCGCGCGCTCCACCTCCTTGACGGAAGCCCGCAGCGTGGGTGTGCGGTCGGACACCACCTCAATGTCGATAGCCGCCGGAATGGAGGCCTGCAGCGCGGGCAGCAGCGAGCGCACGCGCTCCACGGCTTCGAGGATGTTGGCGCCGGGCTGCTTGTACACCTGCAGCAGTACCGCCGGCTTGCCATTGGCCACGCCGAAGTTGCGCACGTCCTGCACCGAGTCCACCACGTCGGCCACGTCCTGCAGGCGCACGGCCTGCCCGTTCTTCCAGCGCAGCACCAGGGGCGCGTAGTCGGCCGCCACACGGGCCTGGTCGTTGGTGGCCACCTGCCAGTAGTGGTCTTCCCGCTCCACCGCGCCCAGCGGGCGGTTGGCGTTGGTGCTGACGATGGCGCTGCGCACCTGCTCCAGCGAGATGCCATTGGACGCGAGCCGCACCGGGTCCAGCTCCACACGCACGGCAGGCAGCGCGCCGCCGCTGACCGTGGCCTGGCCCACACCTTCGACCTGCGAGAGCTTTTGCGCCAGCACGGTAGAGGCCGCGTCGTACATCTGCCCGCGTGTGAGCAGGTCCGACGTGAGCGCCAGGATCATGATGGGCGAGTCGGCCGGGTTGACCTTGCGGTAGGTCGGGTTGCTGGGCATGCCCGTGGGCAGCAGCGTGCGCGCGGCGTTGATGGCGGCCTGCACATCGCGCGCTGCGCTGTCCACGTTGCGGTCCAGGTCGAACTGCAGCGTGATGGAAGTGCTGCCCAGAATGGAGCGCGAAGTGATCTCGGTCACGCCCGCAATGGCGCCCAGCGACCGCTCCAGCGGCGTGGCGACGGTGGCGGCCATGGTGTCGGGGCTGGCCCCGGGCAGGCTGGCGCTGACCGAGATGGTGGGATAGTCCACCTGCGGCAGCGGCGCCACGGGCAGCAGGAAGAACGACACCGCACCCGCCAGGGCCAGGCCCAGGGTGAGAAGCATGGTGCCGATGGGGCGGTGGATGAAAGGGGTGGAGAGGCTCATGGGTGGGCTCTCCGGGTGGTTTTTGGATGTTTTTGGCTGGATGCGATAGTGGAATATGCGCTGGCAGCTATTGTTTTTGTAGTGTTTTCTTTTGGGCGCTGATTGGGCCGCATGCCTTTGTTGAGGGCGGAGGCCGGGAGTCGCCCGGCGTGCGAGTCCCTTTCTTTCGCGTCGCCGAAAGAAAGGAACCAAAGAAAGGGCGACCCCGCTGTCTGCGTCCCCTGCGCTTCGCTACGGGGCAACCTGCGGTGCTCGGGTTTGGCGGGGTCTCGCTCAACTCGCGCCGCTGCGCGTCGCTCAGACACACGCGAGCCCTGGTCCGCCAAACCCTGCGCTCCTCGGCGCATCCAGAGGGGCAAGGGAGCAGAACATCCACACGGGCCTTTGCTTCGCTCGGCCCCACCTCGCGGGCGCAAACGCCGCGTGCTGCGCAGCCTGGGCCGAGCAAAGCGATGGCCCGAATGGATGTCCGGCTGTTTGGATGTTCGGCTGTCCACCCCCTGCTGGCTGCGCCTGCGGCGGGGCGGTTGCGAGGTGAGCATGTGCGTCGAAGCGCCCATGCTTCGTGAACTGACTCGCCGTGGCTGTCCGAGCGGCGCGCGGCAGCGCAAAGCGAGTTCCACGGCGCACCCCGCAACCGCCCCGCCGCAGGTTTGCCCCTTCGCGACGCGAAGGGGTCGCAGACTGGGGGTCGCCTTTCTTTTGGGTACTTTTCTTTGGCGAAGCAAAGAAAAGTACCTCGCCCGCCGGGGCGACAACCCGGCTCCCGGGCTCAAACCAAGCACGCCATTCATAAACAGCAACGCTTCAGGCATTCACAACCTCGGAACGCCCACGCCACCGCTGCGCCCACCCCTCAAACGTGAGGTAAATCACCGGGGTCGTAAACAGCGTGAGCAACTGACTCAGGATCAGCCCGCCCACCATCGTCACCCCCAGCGGATGCCGCAACTCGCTGCCCACCCCCGTCCCCAACATCATCGGCAACGCCCCCAGCAAGGCCGCCAACGTCGTCATCAAGATGGGCCGGAACCGCAACAGACACGCCTGGTAGATCGCATCGCGCGCACTCAGGCCTTCGTCCCGCTGCGCCTCCAGCGCAAAGTCGATCATCATGATCGCGTTCTTCTTCACGATGCCGATCAGCAGCACGATGCCGATGATGGCGATGATGTCCAAGTCCAGCCGCGCCGCCATCAGCGCCAGCAACGCCCCTACCCCAGCGGAGGGCAGCGTGGACAAGATCGTGACCGGGTGCACCGTGCTCTCATACAGCACGCCCAGCACGATGTACATGGTGACCACCGCCGCCAGAATGAGCAGCAGCGTGTTCGACAGCGACGCCTGGAACGCCAGCGCCGCCCCCTGAAAGCTCGTCTCCACCGACAGCGGCAACTGCCCCTCGGCCTGCACGGCGGCCTTCTCGCGCTCGATGGCCGCCACTGCGTTGCCCAGCGACACCCCCGGCGCGGTGTTGAACGAAATGGTGGCGGCGGGCAACTGGCCCACGTGGTTGACCACCAGCGGCATGTTGCGCTCCTCGATGCGCGCCACCGATGACAGTGGCACCGGCGCACCAGTGCTCGACGGCACATAGATGCTCTGCAACGCCTCGGGCCCCACCTTGAACTGTGGCGCCACCTCCAGCACCACGCGGTACTGGTTGGACTGCGTGAAGATGGTCGAGATCAGCCGCTGGCCAAAGGCGTTGTACAGCGCGGCATCGATGCCCGCCACCGTCACCCCCAGGCGGCTGGCCTGGGCGCGGTCGATCTGCACATAGGCCTGGCGGCCCTGGTCCTGCAGGTCGCTGGCCACATCCGTCAGCTCGGGCAAGGCGCGCAGGCGGCGCAGCAGCTCGGTGGTGCTGGTGGTGAGCTGCTGCATGTCGGGCGATGACAGCAGCCACTGGTACTGCGTGCGCGCCACCCGGTCTTCAATGGTCAGGTCCTGCACGGGCTGGATGAACAGGCGGATGCCCGGCAGGTTCTGCACGCGCTCGGCCAGGCGCTGCTGCACCACACCGGCCTTGTCGCGCTGTGCATGCGGCTGCAGGTCGATCAGCAGGCGGCCGGTGTTGAGCGTGGTGTTGGCGCCGTCGACGCCGATGAACGACGAGACGCTGCGCACGGCGGGGTCTTGCAGCAGCCGTTCGGCCACGGCCTGCTGGCGCTCGGCCATACCGGCAAACGAGATCGACTGGTCGGCCTCGGTGGTGGCCTGCAGCGTGCCGGTGTCCTGCACCGGAAAGAAGCCCTTGGGGATGAACAGATACAGCACCACGGTGAGCGCCAGCGTGGCCGCAAACACCAGCCAAGTGGTTCCTCGGTGGTTCAGCACCCAGCCCAGCATGCGGCCATAGCCTGCGATGGTGCGATCAAAAAAATGCCCCGTGGCGCGGTAAAGACGGCCGTGACTCTCCTCGGGCGTGTGGCGCAGCAGGCGCGCACACAGCATGGGGGTGAGCGTGAGCGACACCACGGCCGAGATCAGGATGGACACGGCCAGCGTGATCGCGAACTCGTGGAACAGCCGGCCCACCACATCGCCCATGAACAGCAACGGGATCAGCACGGCGATCAGCGAGATGGTGAGCGAGATGATGGTGAAGCCGATCTGCTGCGAGCCCTTGAGCGCAGCCGCGAGGGGTGCCTCGCCCTCTTCCACATAGCGGGCAATGTTCTCGATCATCACGATGGCATCGTCCACCACAAAGCCGGTGGAGATGGTCAGCGCCATCAGCGTGAGGTTGTTGATGGAGAACCCCGCGAGGTACATCACCCCACAGGTGCCGATGAGCGACAGCGGCACGGCCACGCTCGGGATCAGCGTGGCCGAGGGGCTGCGCAGGAAGACAAAGATCACCGCCACCACCAGCAGCACGGCCAGGCCCAGCTCCACCTGCATGTCGCGCACCGAGGC
The DNA here is from genome assembly GCF_001425125.1 of Acidovorax sp. Root402. NCBI lineage: Bacteria > Pseudomonadati > Pseudomonadota > Betaproteobacteria > Burkholderiales > Comamonadaceae > Acidovorax > Acidovorax sp. Root402. The sequence continues at coordinate 166,180 of NZ_LMDQ01000017.1, read as the reverse complement.
GCGCACCGTCACCGTGCGGTCGGTCAGCACCTGCACATCCAGTGACGCGGGCAAGGTGCTTTGCAGCTGCGGCAGCAGGGCCTTGATGCGGTCCACCGTGTCGATCACGTTGGCGCCGGGCTGGCGGCGGATGTTGAGGATCACGCCGGGTTTGGCCCCGGTGTCTGCCGTGCCCGCCCAGGCGGCGAGGCGGGTGTTCTCGGCATCGTCCACCGTTTCGGCCACGTCCTTCAGGCGCACGGGGGCGCCATTCTTGAAGGCAATGATGAGGTCGCGGTATTCAGCCGCCGACTGCAGCTGGTCGTTGGCATCGATGGTGGAGGCACGGGCCGGGCCGTCAAAGCCGCCCTTCGCCTGCTTGACGTTGGCGGCTGCGATGGAGGTGCGCACGTCCTCCAGCGTGAGGCCCAGCTGCGCCAATGCCGTGGGGTTAGCCTGGATGCGCACAGCCGGGCGGCGACCGCCCGCAATCGCAACCAGGCCCACGCCCTGCACCTGCGAGAGCTTGGGTGCAAGGCGGTTTTCCACCAGGTCGTTTACGCGGATCACAGGCAGCGAGGGCGAGGTGATGGCCAGCGTGAGGATGGGCGCATCGGCGGGGTTGACCTTGCTGTACAGCGGCGGCATGGGCAGGTCGCTGGGCAGCAGGTTGCTGCCCGCGTTGATGGCTGCCTGCACCTGCTGCTCGGCCACGTCCAGCGCCATGTCGAGCGCAAAACGCAGCGTGATCACCGAAGCCCCGCCCGAGCTGGTGGACGACATTTGCGACAGCCCCGGCATCTGGCCGAACTGCCGCTCCAGCGGGGCCGTGACGTTGGAGGTCATCACGTCCGGGCTCGCGCCCGGGTACAGCGTGGTGACCTGGATGGTGGGGTAGTCCACCTCGGGCAGGGCCGAGGTGGGCAGCAGCCGGTAGGCCATCAGCCCCGCGATCAGGATCGCCACCATCAGCAGCGCAGTGGCGATGGGGCGCAGGATGAAAAGGCGCGACAGATTCATGGCGGCGAGTGCGCTGGCAAGACAGGCAGGGGAGAAACCGGGGTGTCGCTGCGCTCAGCGCGCCGGGCTGGCTGCGCCACCCTGGGACGGCGGCTGCTGTTGCAGCCGCTCGCGGATGTAGGCACGGCGCTCCTCCTGCGGCATTGCCGCCACGCGGGCGCGCTCGTCGGCGGGCATCTGGTCCAGCAGTGCCTTCACCTGCGGAGGGATGCCCCGTGGGGGTTCAGGGCTACGGTCTGCAGGCGCTGCGGGGGCGGCGGGCGGTGCAACTGCTCTGGGTGGTGCTTCGCTGCGCTGCTGTTGTGGCGCTGCAGAGGCCTGCGGGGCGGACGCCGGGGCAGCGGCGGGAGCACCCACACCCGACGCCGAAGAGGCTGCAGCAGACGCCGCCGACGCAGGAGCCGCTGCGCCGCTCGCGCCCATCTGCGCTCGCCGATCGCGCAAGAAGGCGCGGCGCTCTTCGGGGCTCATCTTCTGCAGCTTTTCACGCACATCGGGGGGCAGCGATGCGATAAACGCACGGCGCTGCGCGGCCTGGTCCTGGGCCGCTTGGTCGGCGCGGGTGACGGCACCGGCATCGATGACGGCGACCTTGGCGCCTTCGCGCAGGCGGTCGATGCCGTCCGTGACCACCTGCTCGCCCTCGCGCAGCTCGCCTTCGACGCTCACACGGTCGCCATCGGTCACGCCCACGCGGATGCGGCGCTGGGTCACGGTGCTGTCTTCCTGCACCAAGTAGACATAGTTGTTCTGCACGGCCGTGGCCGGTACGGTCAGCACGCCCTGGAGCAGGTTGACCTGCAGGCGCACATTGACGAACTGGTTGGGGTACAGGGCGCCGTCTTCATTCGCAAAAGCGGCCTTCACCTTGATGGTGCCGGTGGCGCTGTCGATGGCGTTGTCCAGCGCCACCACACGGCCCTTGGCCAGCTGGCGGCGGCTGTCGCGGTCCCACAGCTCCACGCTCAGCTCTTCGCCTGCGGCCATGCGGCGGCGCATCTGGGGCAGGTGCGCCTCGGGCACGGAGAACGCTGCATCGATGGGCCGCACCTGGTTGATGGTGACGATGCCATTCGCGTCGCTCGGCCCCACCACGTTGCCCCGGTCCGCCTGGCGCAAGCCCAGGCGGCCGGCAAATGGTGCGGTGACCTGGGTGTAGCTCAGTTGCAGGCGCGCGGCGTCCACCTGCGCCTGGTCCGAGGCCACGGTGCCTTCCAGCTGCCGCACCAGTGCGGCCTGGGTGTCCACCTGCTGGCTGGCGATGGAGTCGCGCGCCAGCAGGTCTTGATAACGCTTGAGGTCGAGCTGCGCATTCTTGAGCAGCGCCTGGTCACGCTGCAGCGTGCCCTGTGCCTGCGACAGCGCCGCCTGGTAGCTACGCGCATCGATCTCGGCCAGCACCTGGCCTGCACGCACCTCGTCACCCTCCTTGAAACGCACCGACGTCAGCTCGCCGCCGACCTTGGCGCGCACCACGGCGGTGGCGCGGGCGCTCATGGTGCCGATGGCGCTCACCACCACCCGCACATCGCCCCGCTGCACGGTGCCTACCGACACGGGCTGTACATTGCCGCCACCAAAGCGCCCGGGCCCACTGCCGGGCTTGCGCGCCGCGTTGGGCCCCGTGGCGGCACCGCCAGCGCTGGCCGCGGCCGCTGCATCCTGGCGCTGTTTCCACCACCAGGCACCACCTCCCACCGCAGCCAGCGCCACGGAGGCCAGTAACAACGCGGAGATCCAGCGCAGCTTGCCGGACTGCAATCTTGCGGGCCTCCGTGGACGGGTCAACGAACGGTTCAGGGGCATGGTGGGGCGCAACGAGGAATGAGCGAACGGGTATGGTAGCCAGCGCACCCCCCCGGGCTGTCGCCCGGCGGGTACCCTTTACCGGGGATTTACGCGCGCTTTGGGCGGGGTTTACCGATGTATCGGCTCAGCCCCGCCAGGTGGCAGCAATCAGCGGTTGGTGGCCAGCAGAAGGCCGCCAGCACCCATGAAGAAACCGCCGGTGGCCTTGTTCAGGCGGGCCACACCGCGCGAGGTGCGGATGAATCGGCGGATCTGGCGCCCGAAGCTGGCGTACACGGCCGTCGAGACGAATTCACTGCCCAGATAGATGGAGCCCAGCACCAGAAACTGGCGCGCTGCAGGCTGCGCGGGGTCGATGAACTGCGGAAAGATCGCCGCGAACAGGATGATCGCCTTGGGGTTGGTGATGCCCAGCAAAAACTCCTGCGCAATGAGAGCACGCAGATCGAACTGGGCCGGTTGACCCGATGCCTGGCCACTGCCAGTTGCATCCTCCAGCGCCAGGCCGCTGAACTCGCGGCTGTGCCAGGCCTTCCAGCCCAGCCAGAACAGGTAGGCAGCGCCCACCCACTTCACCGCCGTGAACGCCGCTTCGGACGCCAGCAGCATCGCCCCCAGCCCCACCGCAGACACCGTCAGAAAGATCGCGAACGCCGCTGCCCGGCCCACCGTGGCGATCATCGCGGGGCCCACGCCTGCGCGGATGCCGTTGTTGAGGCCACAGAAGTTGTTGGGCCCCGGGGTGAGCGAGATGGCGATGGCAACCGGAACAAATAGCAGCGCATCCATGGGACAGTCCTTGCAGGGTGAGGCGTGTGTGAGGGGAAACGGTCAGCACCGCAGTCTACGGCAGACCCTGCCTACACGGCCGACCCCAGGGCACATGCCCCCAATGCGCCCTCTACCACCTCACAACGCCTTTGAACAGGTTCTTACAGATCCAGCACCGGGCCCCAGGGTACATCGGGCAGGGCTTCGTAATGCGCCACCACGGTCAGGCGGTCTGGTCTGGCCGCTTGGGATGCCAGGGCCTGCGCCAGATAGCGAATGGAGGGCTTGTCCAGCCCGCCCACAGGCTCGTCGATCAAGGTCAGCGGTGCGTTCGAGGCAAAGGCCCCGGCCATGAGCACCTTGCGCTTGCTGCCGGTAGACAGGGCGTAAAAAGGCTTGTCCAGATGCTCGTGCAGGCTGAACCCGTCGATGTGCTCCGCCAGGGCTGCCGCATCCCACAGGGGGTAGCGAGCGGGCAGGCTGTCGAGCCAACCCCGGGCCGTGAGCGGGTCCCACTCGCTGGATCGAGGGTCCGCCCAGAAGATCAGTGATGCCAAGACCTTGGCGGCTTGTTTCAGTTCCACCCCCTGCAGCGTGATGCTGCCAGCCTGCGCTGTCAGCTCGCCAGCCAGCACACGCAGCAGCGTGGTTTTGCCAGTGCTTTCATCACCGCGCACCAGAGCCAGCCCCGGGGGCCATGCCAGCGACAGGTTGTCCAGCACCGCACACTCCGGGTACGCAAACCGCAACCCTTTCACCCACAAAAACGCGCTCTCAGCCACCCTGCCTCCTCGATGCGGAAAGCAAATATTCTAGGAAGCTGCCGCACGGCGGGCCCACCATAAGCCCCCCACCTGGTTCACCACCAGCCCGCAGAGCACCGCGGCCGCACCCGCCCACTGGAGGGGCGCAGGCGTTTCACCCAGAAAGGCATAGGCCGCCCACAGCCCCACCACCGGCACCAGCAGCGAAAACGGCGTAACCCGCCCCGCCGCATGGCGTTGCAGCAGCTGCGTCCACAGCGTATAGGCCAGCAGTGTGGCCAAAAAGGCCAAGTAGGCCACGGCCAAGAGCCCCGTGCCATTCAAAGACTGCAGCTGTGCCCACACGGCGGCGGGGCCATCGCTCCACAACGCCAGCGCGAAAAACGGCCCGATGGGCACCACGCTGCTCCACACGATGAACGGAAACGGCGCATACGCTCCGGCCTGCGCCGCGCGGCGCGCCACAAGGTTGGACACCGCCCACATGAACGCCGCCCCCAGGGTGAGCACAAACCCCGCCAGCGTCATCTGGCCCGGCCCCTCGCCATGCGCGAGGCCGATGGTCATCAAGCCGCCGAACGCCAGCAACAAGCCCCCCCACTGCCAGGGCTTGGCGCGCTCCCCCAGCAATGGCGCGGCCAGCAGCAAGGTGAAGAACGCCTGGGTCTGCATCACCACCGACGCCATGCCCGCCGTCATGCCCAGCTGCAGCCCCAGAAACAAAAAGCCGAACTGCCCCAGCCCCTGCGCCAGCCCATAGCCCACCACAAAGCGCCAAGGCAAAGCCGGGCGCGGCACGACGAGCAAAAAGGGCAGCGATGCCGCTGTAAAGCGCAGCGCGCCCAGCAGCATGGGGCTCAGGCCTTGCAGGCCGAGCTTCATCACCACAAAGTTCAGCCCCCAGATGACCACCACCGCCAGGGCGCGCAACAGGTCGCCACGGCTCAAGGATGCCGGCGCACTCATGCAGCCGCCACCTGTGCGCCAGCGGTCACCGGGCGGCCTTGCCGCGCCCGGGCAGCGACAAAGGCGTCGAACGCCTGGGCGCTGGTTTTGCCTGGCACATAGCCCAGCACCTCCTTGAGGGCCGTGTTCAGCAGCACCGGCCGGTAGCGCAAAAAGTCGAGCTGCTCGGGGCCGTAGCGGCTGACGCCGAGCGCGGAGCCCACGGCCAGCGCGGTGCGCAGCAGCCCAGCGGGGAGTTCCAGCACAGGCTTGCCCAGGCGCCGGGCGATCTCGCGCAAGGGCAAGGCACCATCGCCCGCCAGGTTGAAGCAGCCTGCCCGCTGCGTGCGCAGCGCATGCAGGATGGCGCCGGTCACGTCTTCGTCCCAGATGAAGACAAACGGGCTCTCGCTGCCCCGGATGGCGAGCAGGCGCGGCTTTTCAAACAAGGCGGTGATCTGGTTGTCCACCCGATCGCCCAGGATGGTGCCGATACGCAGCACTGTCTGCGCCAGCGCCGGGTGCTGCGTGCGGTATTGCGACAGCATCTCTTCCACCAGCCGCTTGTGGTGTGAATAGGCAAACACCTCGTTGCCCCGCAGCGCGTCCGTCTCGCGCAACCACGCGGGGTTGTCGGCGTGGTAGCCGTAGGCCGCACCGCTGGAGCTGACGACCAGCTGCTTCACGCCGGTGGCCACACAGGCATCCAGCACGTTCTGGCTGCCCAGCACGTCCACCGAATATTCAAACTCGCGGCTGGAGCCCTTGCCGGGCGTGACGATGGACGCCAGGTGCACCACGCTGTCGATGGCATGGTCCGCCAGCGTCTGCGCCAATGCGGGGTCGCGCACGTCCTGCACCCGGTACGACACACCGGGCAGGCGGCGCTCGGCGGGCACATCGCGCACATCGGTCGCCACAATGGTCCCGCCCCCTTCACGCGCCAGTGCAGCCACCACGCTGCGGCCCAAGAAACCGTCTGCTCCAGTGACCAGAATGCGGCGGCTTATCCACCCCATGCCGGTCATGTGCGCTGCTCCTTGCGGGCATCGGCCGCCGGTAGTTCGGCGGGCCTGCGCCCCCACCAGCCTGCCAGTGCCAGCCCCGCGATGATGTCCCAGAAGCCCCACACGCCCGCCACCACGGCCATACCGCCTAGCCCGCCAAAGAAGCTGAAGATCAGCACGAGGCCCAGGCCCGCATTGCGGATACCTACCTCGATGCTCACCGCGCGCCGGTCGTAGTCCGGCAAGCCGCTGAGCCTTGCGCAGGCGTAGCCGGTGCCGAAGGCGAGCGCATCGTGCAGTGCCACGGCCAGCAGCACCAGGCCCACGTAATCCAGAAAGTAACGCCAGTTGCCCGCCACCGCGCCCACGATGAAACCGATGAGACACAGAAAGCTGAGGATGCGCACGGGTTTGTTCACGCGCTGTGTGAAGCGCGGCAGCTTTTCTGCGCACAGGATGCCCAGCACAAAAGGCAGCCCGATGATCACCACGATGTGACCCGCCATCTCCAACGGGTCAAGCGCAATGCTGCGCAGCAGTGGCGCCGCCGTGGGGTGCATGCCGCCCCAGAACGCGAAGTTGAGCGGCATGAGCACGATGGCCAGCGCGTTGGAGATGGCCGTCATCGACACCGACAGCGCCACATTGCCTCCTGCGCGGTGCGTGAGGATGTTGCTCACATTGCCGGGCGGACAGCAGGCGACCAGGATCATGCCCAGCGCAATGCTGGGCCCGGGCTTGAGCAGCAGCGTGAGCACAAAGGTCACCGCAGGCAGCACGATGAATTGCGCGGCAATGCCCACCGCCATGGCACCGGGCATGCGCAGCACGCGCTTGAAGTCCGCCACGCGCGTATCCAGCGCAATGCCGAACATGAGAAAACCCAGCACCACATTGAGCACCACCAGCGACGTGGGGTTGAAGTTGAGGCGTATTTCGTCCACAGGCAGCATGGCGTCAGTCCTTTCTGGCGAGGGCTGCGGCGGCAGCGCGCACCGCGTTGCGGTAGGTGTCCTTGTGCACGTAATACGCCATGCGTTCGAGCTGGAGGTACTTGAAGCCACCCGACAGATCGGGCGGCGGCCCGGCCTTGGCCTGTCGTAGCGCCTCGGCGCGCGGCGATCCCTCGGCCTGCGCCTTGAAAAAGCGCGCCACCAGCTCCGCCTGCTCATAGCGGCCCTGCCAGCCGATACCACTGGCCTCGATCATGCCCATCACGGCCAGGTTGTCGAAACGGGGTGACAGGATGTTGAGGTAGAGCTGCGGCGCCATGCCCTGCCAGTTGAGCAGGCTGTGGTCGATGAAGGGGTAGTGCAGCTTGTAGCCCGTGGCACAGAGCACCAGGTCATAGTCCTGCGCGCTGCCGTCCTTGAAGTGCACCGTATGGCCTTCAAAACGCGCGATGTCGGGCTTGACGTGAATATCGCCATGTCCCAGGTGGTGCAGCACCAGCGAGTTGACCACCGGGTGTGACTCGTACATCTTGTAGTCGGGCTTGGGCAGGCCAAAGCGCGCAGGGTCGCCAGTGAACCATTGCAGCACCACGCTGTCCACCTTCTGCTTGAGCCAGGGCGGCATCTTGAACTTGCCGCCCAGCGTGTCTGCGGGCTTGCCGAACACATATTTGGGCACGAAGTAGTAGCCGCGCCGCACCGAGATGTCCACGCTGCGCGCGTAGTGCACCGCATCCACCGCAATGTCGCAGCCCGAGTTGCCCGCGCCCACCACCAGCACGCGCTTGCCTTTGAACAGCTCGGCGCTCTTGTAGGCGCTGGTGTGCAGCAGCTCCCCGTCAAAGTGCCCCTCAAAGCGCGGCATGCTGGGTTCGGCCAGCGTGCCGTTGGCAATCACCACGCCCTTGAGCTCTGCCGTTTGCGCGGGCCCACCGTGCTGCGTCCACGTCACGCGCCACAGCGGCGCAGTGCCCTCCCCCACCGGTTCGACCCGGAGCACGCGCGTGCCAAACCAGAAGTGCTGGCGCAGGCCAAAGTGCTCTGCAAAGTCGAAGAAATACTGGCGCATGTCCCGGTGGCTCGGATAGTCGGCCACTTCGGGGCGCATGGGGAACTCGGTGAACTCGGTGGTGTGCTTGCTGGAGATCAGGTGCGCCGATTCGTAGACCGTGCTGCGCGGGTTGTCGATGTTCCACAAACCACCCACATCGGTGTGTGCTTCAAAGCCCTGGAAAGGCACGCCCAGCTTCTGCAGATTGCGCGCCGCGGCCAGCCCGCTGGGGCCGGCGCCGATGAGGGCGATGTGGCCGCGCATGTCCTGTGCGAGCGGCGTCGAAGGGCTTGTCTCCGTCATCGTTGTTGTTGTCGTCATTCGCTTTTCTCTCTCTCAGGTGTCGATGTTCTTGTCTGCGCGCACTGGCAACCCCGGAATGGCGGTGGCCCCCGCCTCGCCCACGCGCGGCTTGCGCGGCTGGCCCAGCAGCAGCCGGTCGTGCAGAGCGTCAGGCAACAGGTTCAACAGGCGCGCCAGCCAACCGATGCGCGCGGGCAGCACGATGTGGGTGCGCCCCCGGGCCACAGCGGCCAGCAGGGCACGCGCGGCGTCCTCGGGCTCCATCAGGCCGGGCATGGCAAAACGGTTGCCTGCCGTGAGCGCGGTGCGCAGGTAGCCAGGGCTGACCGTGCTCACCACGATGGAATCGCCGCGCAGCTCGGCACGCAGACTCTCCAGGTAACGGATGAGCCCGCCCTTGCTGGCGCAGTACGCGCCATTGCCCGGCATGCCCCGCCAGCCCGCAATGCTGGCCACCCCCACCAGCGCGCCGCGCCGCTGCGCGCGCAGGGCCGACACAAAAGGTTGGAAGGTGGTGGCGGCGCCCAGCAGGTTGATCTCCAGCATGCGCCGCATCACGGCCAGGTCGTCGGCCTGGGCGGTGTCAAAACCCCCAGCCACCCCGGCATTGGCGATGACGAGGTCAGGCGTTCCCCGGCGGCCCATCCAGTCGGCGGCCATGGCCTGCATGGCGGTAACGTCGGCCACATCGGGCGTATAGACAGCACAGCGCTCTGGTGCCAGTGCGGCCAGGGTCTCCAGCACGGGCCGGTTCAGGCCCACCAGCGCCACGGCAGCGCCCTGGCCAATCAGCTCGCGCGCCAGCGCCTGGCCCAGCCCGCCACAGGCGCCGGTGAGCACTACGTTCTGGAAAAAGGCGGTCATGAAACTCCCGGTGAATTGGGTTTGCAGCTTAGCCACAATGCTGAATAATCCCGAAATGTTTTATGAATTCGTCTCGAATTCCGAGATTTATGACCAACACACCGCCCAGCCTGCGCTTGTTTGAACTGCTGGAAACGATGTGCGCCCAGGGCCAGCCCTTCAGCCTGGGCGATGCCATCGAGGCCACCGGCTGGCCCAAGCCCAGCGTGCACCGCATGCTGGGCCAGCTGGAGGCCGGTGGCCTGCTGGCGCGCGAGCCAGACGGGCGGCGCTACACCCCCGCACCACGTCTGCTGCGCCTGGCCGAAAGCACGCTGAGCGCGGGCACCCAGCATGGAGTGCGCCACGCTGTGCTGCGGCAACTGGTGGCGGACATTGGAGAAAGCTGCAACCTCACGGCGTTGAGCGGCGCAGAAGTGATCTACCTGGACCGGGTGGAGTCAGCCTTTCCACTGCGCATGGAGCTGCGGCCCGGCACCCGCGTGCCCATCCACTGCTCGGCCAGCGGCAAGCTGTTTCTGGCCCACCTGTCGTCCGCACGCCGGGCCGCCATCCTGGACGGCCTGCCCCTCACCCGCCACACGGCCACCACCCTGACCGACCGCGCCGCCCTGGAAGCCGAGCTGGAGCAGATCCTGCGGCAAGGCTATGCCACGGACGCCGAGGAGTTTGTGGACGGCCTCGTCTGTGTGGCCGTGCCCGTGTTGGCCGGCGGGCGGCGCCAGGTGCGCAGCGCCGTGGCACTGCAGGCACCCTCTGCCCGCATGCCGCTGGGGCGGGCGCTGCAACTGGTGCCCCGGCTGGGAGAAGCCGCGCAGGCCTTGGGCCGGACCTGGGCTTGAGCCATCGCGCAGCAACTCCCGACGCATACATAACCTGCTCTCACCATGCAACTGAACTACCTCGACTTTGACTACAGCGAAGACGCTGACGGCAACGGCACCCTGGATGCCATGGCCAGCGTCTTGCCCGCGCAACTGCCTGCTTTGCAGAACGAGATCGCTGCCGTGCTGGCCTGGGCGCATGCACACTGGCCCGGCGCCTGCGCACCGCAGGAAGACGGCGGCGCGTGGCACTATGACCTGCACGGCGTGCAAGAGGTGCAGAGCCCCTTGACCTTGTCCTTTGACGATGCGACGGGGCAACTGCACATGACCACAGGCAGTGCTGCGCCGCCGCGCACCACGCTGACCCTCACCCTCAGTGGCAGCAGCGACTTCTGTACCGCTTTGCGCGAAGCCTTCGATATGGAATGAGCCTCCTCCCCATGGCCTCCTCCCCATGGCCTCCTCCCCAGCCAATTCAAAGGGTTAACCCCAATTAGCGACCAAAAGCCCCACGTTGCAAACAGGTTAGTGCGCCAGCCCACGCTTTCCTGAGGTCCAGCGCTACAGTTGCGACTCATTAGTTCAACCCGAGACTGGAGAGTTTCATGCTGTCACGCCGTCACTTCCTGGGCGCAAGCCTGGCCACCACCGTTTACGCTGCGGGCTCGTTCGTGCCCGTGTGGGCGCAGAACGCACCCAATTTCGGCACGCCCACCTTGCCCAGCCCTGGTTTCCGTCGCATGAAGGTGGGGGACGTGGAGGTGATTGCACTGAACGATGGCATCACTCGCCGCCCTTTGGGGGAAGAGTTTGTGAAGAACGCACCGCTGGCCGAAGTGCGTGCGCTGCTCGCATCGCAAGGCCTGCCCACCGACTACATCGATGTGCCGTACACCCCCTTCCTGGTGGTGGCGGGCGCGCGCAAGATCCTGATCGATACCGGCCTGGGCGAGTTTGGTGGTGCCACCACCGGCAAGCTGCTGGAAAGTCTGCGCGCTGCTGGCATGCAGGCCTCTGACATCGATACCGTGCTCGTCAGCCATTACCACGGCGACCACATCAATGGAATCCGCAACAAGGCGGGTGAGCTGGTGTTCCCGAAGGCCAAGGTGATGGTGCCTGCAGCCGAACATGCCTTCTGGATGGACGACGCGCGCATGGCCGCCGCCCCCGCCGGCATGAAGGGTGCGTTTGACAATGTGCGTCGCACCTTTGCCACCATGCCAGCCGATACGCTGGTGCGGTTTGAAGCGGACACCGAGGTTGCACCGGGCATCCAATCGGTGGCCGCCTACGGCCATACGCCGGGCCACACGCTGTTCGAGCTGAAGTCGGCAGGCCAGAACTTCTTCTATGTGGCAGACCTGACCAACGTGCCCGCATTGTTCGCGCGCAACCCCGACTGGGCCGTGACCTTTGACATGGACGCAGAGGCTGCGCGCAAGGTCCGCCGCGAGGTGTTCCAGCGCATCACCACCAGCAGCGCCATGCTGGGCGGCTTCCACTTCCCCTTCCCTGCGTTTGGCCGCGTAGCAGCAGCGGGCAATGGCTATGCCTTCCAGCCAGCTGCCTGAGGCCGAAGCAGCCGGGGATCAGGCTGCGACGGAAGGTACGCGCGTCACACGGCGCACCTTGCTGGGCAGGGGCGCGGCAGGCGCATTAAGTAGCGGTCTGGCCCTCACAGCCCTGCAGACCTGGGCGGCCCAGGAAGCGGGTGCCGAAGTCTTGCTGCGCCAGGGCGGAGTGGTGGCGTTGTTTCGCCACGCGCTGGCCCCCGGCACCTTCGATCCCCCGGGTTTCCGCCTGGGCGACTGCGGCACCCAGCGCAACCTGAACTATGAAGGCCGGACCCAGGCCCGGCGCATTGGCGAGTGGTTCCAGGCGCGGCAACTGCGTCCGGAGAAGGTGCTGTCAAGCCCCTGGTGCCGATGCATCGACAGTGCCACCCTGGCTTTCGGTGCACCACAGGTGTGGACGGCTCTGGGTTCGCCCAGGGGCTACTCCGAGACCACGGGGGAGAGCCACCTGCGTGAACTGCGCCAGGCGCTGGCCGCAGCGTCTGCGCGCAATGGCCGGTTTGAGGTGTGGTTCAGCCACATGTTTGTGCAGTCCGATCTGGCACGCGACAGCACCAGCTCTGGCGATGCGCTGATCTTGCGAGCCTCCCGAGGTGGCGACGTGCAGGTGCTGGCGAAGCTCTCGGTCACCGGATCAACCTGACCAGCGCCTGCTGATGCTGGCGGGAGATCGCGCTCCCGCGCACCGTGGTGCACGGGCCATCGGACTACACGCTGGCGATGCCCTGGGGCGTATCCTGAAGATTCCCAGCCCTGCCAGATACCCCGGCGCGGCGCACACCCAGGAGCCGCCGATGACACCGTCCCACACACTGGGTGAACCCGCAGCCTGCAGGCCCCGTCGCTGAGAGCTGCTATGGCCTTCCTCTCCAGCGCCCCCCGCCTTACCACCGCGTCCAACGAGCCAGCGCGATGGCCCGCGAATACCGGCGCGCCCTTGGCGCAGGCAATCCCAGGCAGCCAGCTTGGTGTTCGCATGGACCTGCAGATTGACCTGCGCTATGAGATCGACGGCTACGGCGCCGATTTCGTGTTCAACATCCACGCCGCACAAACACCCCACCAGATCGTCCACAACGAGCGCCTGGTGCTCAGCCAGGACATTCCCCACCAGATCCACACAGACCCTGCGACGGGTAACCGCTATCTCCGGCTGCATGGCGAGCCTGGCATGCTGGAGCTGACCTACAGCGCTACGGTGGACATCCGCCACCACCGTGCCGACCCCACCCAACTGGCCGAGGTGCCTGTGCGGCACCTCCCGCCGCATGTGATGGGCTACATCTACCCCAGCCGATATTGCCAGTCTGACCGCCTGCTGCGGCTGGCACTGAACGAGTTCGGCGCCTTGTGGCAGGGCCACAGCCGCGTGCAGGCTATCCGTGACTGGGTGAATCGGCATGTGGCGTTCACGTCCAACACCTCCAACTCCAACACTTCGGCCGTCGACACGCTGGTGGAACAGGTCGGGGTGTGCCGGGATTTCGCCCACCTGATGATTGCACTGTGCCGCGCCGTGAACATTCCGGCCCGCTTCACCACGGGCACCGACTACGGTGCCGACCCAGCGCTGGGCCCGCCGGACTTTCATGCCTACGTGGAGGTGTATCTGGGCGACCGCTGGTATCTGTTCGACCCCTCCGGCACGGCCATCCCCATGGGGCTGCTGCGGTTTGGCACCGGCCGAGATGCCGCCGACGTGGCGTTTGCCACCATCTTTGGCGGAGTGCGGGCACAGCCCCCTACCATCCACACCCGCGCGGTGGAGGACCCTGCTCAGGGGTGGGTGCTGCCGCACCACTGCGCCGAGGCGCTGTCCACCGACCAGGGGACGTCTTACGGGGCGCGTTTCGTCGCGCAATAGGGAGTTCGACCTTCCGCCTGCCGCCTCTGGCGGGGGCGGCAGAAAGGCCTGTTGGCCACCCCTGATTGCGGCTGTGGCCTAATATGCCCCTTTTCTCCACTTTCTCAGAGACCTACCATGGGCAACAAGATCGTCACCGAAGCAGACCGCAAGCGCACCCCCCAACCCAAGCCAATGCCCGGCGTGACGCTGAACACCCCTGGCCGTGGTCAGCGTGTGAGCCTGGAGCGTGGTGTCGCCACGCGCAGCAAGAAGAACCCTGGCAAGCGCTCGCGCAAGGGCGGCTGATCAGCCCTCCGGGGGCGCTGCGGCGCCCCGCCAGCACCCACAAAAAAAGCCCTCGTCTGAGGGCTTTTTTTGCGGGCGATACAGCCGTCTATTGCAACGGGGCCGGCATGGTTTCCACGTGGCCTCTGGCGGGCAGGATGATGTGAAACGCTGCACCGCTGGCCGGAACGTTCTCGGCAAAGATCCGCCCGCCCATGGCCTCGACGATCTTGCGGCAGATGGCAAGGCCCAGGCCAGTGCCCCCAGATCCATCCTTGGTTTTGCTGGACTGCACAAAGGCCTCAAAAATGCTCTGCAGCTCTGAAGGAGGGATGCCCGGGCCCTCATCCCGTACCACCAGATGCGTCTGGCCCTGCGGGTCCGCGTAGCCCTCCAGGGTGATCGTGCTGCCAGGCGGCGAAAACTTGATGGCGTTGGCCACCACGTTGCGGATCACCTGCTGAAACCGCAACGGGTCGGCCTTCGCCACCAGCGGAAGGTCAGGCATGCGCAAATCCATCATCAGGTGGCTGCGCTCCAGCAAAGGCTCCAGCTCCCGGATCACCGGGCGCACCACGCCGCGCAAGTCGATGCGCTCCATGTGGAATGTGCCCACCGTGCTCTCCAGCTTGGAGACATCTAGCAAGTCGTTCACCAGCGTCAACATGCGCTGGCCCGCAGAATGGATGTCTTCAAACATGCCCGCCAGCTTGGGCTGCGCGCGACCACGCAGCATGCCCAGTTCGGCATAGCCCAGAATGGACTGCAGCGGCGTGCGCAGCTCGTGGCTCATGTTGGCCACAAACTCCGACTTGGTGCGGGATGCCTCCTCGGCCGCGTCACGCGCCTCCCGGGTGGCGCGCTCGGCCTCACGGAACTCGCTCACATCCATCAGGATGGTGAGCACACCGGTGACTTGGCCGTGCTCATCGGCAATGGCCGCCTTGGCCAGGCGCGTGTCGCGGCGCGATCCGTCGCCATGGCGCACCTGGGTCTCGACGAGGGCACGCCCCCCCCAGCGCAGCAGCTGCTTGTTGGCCGACTTATGTACGTTTGCCTCGTCTGGCGGCAGGCACTCGTCAAAGGCCTTGCCCAACACGGCGGTGCGAGTACGGCCTTTGTATTCCTCCCAGGCCTTGTTCACGCGCACAAAGCGGTTCTGGGCGTCAGTCACAGAGATGGGCAGCGGGTTGGTGTCCAGCAGCAGATCCTGAAACGCAATTTGGGCCTGTAGCTGTTGCTGGGCCATCCAGCGCTTGGTTTCATCCACCGCGCTGCCCGCAAAACCAATCACACGCCCGGCAGCCACCAGAGGCACCACTGCCACCTGGAACATCATCTCCTTGCCCTCGGCAGAGCGGGACACCACCTGGCATACCCGCACTCCATCCGGCGACCGGGGGTCGATGGCCCGCGCCACATCATTGCGGCTTTGTGGCTCGACCAGGTCGTGCAGACGTTTGCCAATGGCACGGTCAGGCGCCGTGCCCGTCATCACAGTCCAATGGGCATTCACATAGGTGATCACGCCCTGCGCATCGGTACGAAAAATCAGCTCTTGCACGCTGCGCATCAGCACCGACAGATCCCGCTCGTTGCGGGCAATGCGGGCCTGTGCAGCGTCAATGGCCAGCCGCGCCCGCTCACGGGTGCGCAGGCCACGCCACACGGCAAAGGTCAGGCCCAGCACCAGGGCCACCAGGGCCAGGCCAATACCGATCAGCGCGCGGGCATCCGCCAGCCAGCTCTGCACGGCTGTTCGGTACGAGGTCTCGACCACCACCACCAGCGGCATGGCGGCAGAGGCCCGAAAACTGACGACCTGCCGCTCACCCAGCACACCCACGCCCAGGTAGGTGGCGTGCTCCTGCCGGGGCAGGAACTGGCTGAAGACGGGGATGTTGTTCACCCGCGTACCTGCCAGAGCAGCTGCGGCCCCCGAAGTGGCCAACACCTGGCCGTTGTACGAGGTCACCACCGAGTCAAAAACCTCGGACTCCAGCGTCAGGTGCTGAAAGTTGGACAGCGAGTCGGGATTGACCAAAGCCACCAGCACCAGCGCCTGCCCTGCTTCGTTCTTGTAGCCGTGCATCACAGGGATAAAAGCGACACCCGCAGGAGCCGCCGCCGCTGCGCCTCCCAGCCGCACACTTTGTAGGCTGCGGCCCGGGGTGAGGCCGCCCTGAACCGTCCGCCCCACGGCCACCAGAGGGCCGAGCTTGGCCAGGTCCACAAAACTCTCGGCATCGCCGGGCTGGGTGCTGGCGACCACTCGCCCACCAGCGTCCACCACGGCCAACCCCCGAAGAAATGAAAGCGCCGCCAGCGCCTGGCCCAGGGCATCTTGCATACGCCGGGGTTCCGAGGCCACCGTCGTGAGGGCTGGCGATGTGGCCAGCGACTCCAGCGCCAGTTCGGCCGTCTGCATGGTGCGCGTAGCCTGATCCTCCAGCACCCGAGCCAGCATGGCGGCATGGTTCTGGTGGCTGGTACGCACCGTGCGAAAGTCGTTCACGGCCAACGCGCCGACGGCCACCAGTGCCGCCAATGCCGACAGCCCTCCGGTGATGAGGACCAGATGGCTGGTCTGCGACACCCACGTGCGCAGCCTGGTCCAGACCGAAGGGAGCGCCTGGAGGTCGGCCATATCAGCGCACCACGATGGCGTTCAGGCCATTTTGAGAGGCCGCGCGCTGCAGGCGGCCGTCGGCCTTGATGCGCGCCACAAAGGCATCCACCGTAGCAAGCCAGGCGGCATCGCCGCGCTTGACTGCATAGCCATAGGGCAGCACCGAAAATGGTTCGGGAGACTCGATGAGCCGGGCCCAGTCGGCGTTGTCCATCAGGCGCCGGCTGTAGGGGTAGTCGGTCATGAACACGTCAATGCGCCCGGCAGTCAGTTCGCGCTCGCGGGTGGCGGGCAGTTGGACGCGCACCAGCGTGGCCTGCTTGAGGCGCTGGGCCATGATGGGTTCCATGAATGTGCCTGCCTGCACGCCCACCAACACACCCGGCTTGTCAATGTCGGCCCACTGCTTGATGACCGTATTGGATTTGGTGGTGATGCCGTAAATGTCGCTGCGCATGTAGGGCTGGGTAAAAGCCAGCTTTTCCATCCGCTGGGGCAGCATGCCGATGGCAAACATGGCCACATCGCAACGGTCCTGGTTCAGATCGTCAATGAGGGTGGGAAAAGAAGAGTCCACATATTCGACCCTGGCCTTGAGGTCGCGCGCCAGCTCGGCAGACAGGTCGATGTCGATACCCCCGAGTTGCTGTGTACGCGGGTGCCTGTAGGTCACGCCGTAGTAGTCCGGCCAGACACACACACGCAACACCGACTGGCTCTGGACCCGCTCGGCCACAGGCCCCGCCAGCGCGCTGGTCGCACACACGGCCAGAGCCACCCGGGTGACGGTCAACGCCCACGGTTTCAGCCACTGCATCATCGTCATCATCATTGAGAATCCTTGGATCAATAACACCACCGTGCCCGCAGTGGCCTGCCGCTGAGCGGTCAGAAAAAAGGGGATCAGGGCGCGTCGATCAGTGCATCAAAAGAGGGACATTCCTGCGTGATCTTGCAACGCAGCGCATCGATGGCTTCAGCATGCGCCAAAAACGTGTCCACGATCACCGGGTCGAAAGCACGGCCGCGCTCGGCCGCCAGCATCTCCAGCGCCACCGGCACCGCAAAGGCGGGGCGGTACACCCGGTCCATGGTCAGCGCGTCAAAAAAATCCACCACGGCGGTGATACGGCCCGACAAAGGAATCGCCTCTCCCGACAGGCCCGCCGGGTAGCCTTGGCCGTCGTAGCGCTCGTGGTGCGTGAGCGCCACCTCGGCCGCCATGCGAAACACTGGAATGTGCGAACGCCCCAGGATCTCGGCACCCATCGCGGCGTGGCAGTTCATGGTCTGGCGCTCTTCTGGGGTGAGCTTGCCGGGCTTCTTGAGCACGCTGTCGGGGGTGCCGATCTTGCCGATATCGTGCATGGGCGCGGCCTTGCGCAGCATGCGTGCGTAGCCCACCGTCTGCCCCATAGCCAGGGCCAGGGCCTCGGCCAGGTAACCAATGCGCACGATGTGCACGCCGGTGTCATCGTCCTTGAGGTCGGCCGCAGCCGACAGGTGCAACAGTGCGGCGTGGTGCGCGCGGGTGACCTCGCGCAGGGCTTCATTCCGCTCTCGGTACATGCGCCCGAAGTCGCGCACAAAACTCTCCATCTGAGCTGCAGCAGCCTCATCAAAGCAACGTGCATCGATGGGCTGCGCCAGCAGTTCGTGCTCGGGTCGAGGCGCGGAGGTCACAGCGCTGCCTCCATGCGGTAGATGGTTTCCAGAACCTGCAGAGTGCTGAAGGGCTTCATCAGGTAGTCGTCGGCTCCCGCCGCGAAGCCTGCCGCCCTGTCGTCCGACTGCACCCGGGCGGTCAACATGATCACCTTCGTGTGGCGCATGTCCGGGTCGGACTTGATGCGGCGGCAAACATCCAGGCCGTTAAGGGTGCCCGGCATCATGACATCCAGCAGCACGATGTCCGGCTGCAACTCACTGGCCAGCAGCCAGCCCGCATCGCCCGTAGCAGCTTCGTGGATCTCGAAGTCATCAAACTCCAGCGTCATCTTGAGCAGTTTGCGGATATCGATGTGGTCTTCGACGATCAGGATCTTTTTCATGGCGGTAGCCTTTGTGGGGCCGGAAATCGGCTTGGAATACAAAAAAACACGTTTTAACGTGATTTCTTGCCATTGATTGAATCATATCAATCATTTTTATCAAATGCAAGTCGAGTGAAAATTAAAATTAGGAGAAAATGTGCGATCTATGCAATCTGACAATTCCCTCGCGGAGCACGCCATGGCCGACCACTACACCACGCTGGAAGTCGCCAAGATGCTGGGCATGGCCGTGCGGTCGGTCCAGCTGATGGTGGACCGCAACGAACTTGAGGCCTGGAAGACCCCTGGCGGGCACCGCCGCATCTCGCGTGCATCGGTGGAACGCTGGATGACCGCCCATGGCGCCGGTGGCGCTGCCCAGGCACCCGCCGTCGGCACTCCGGTCGCCGCCCGCCCGCCCCTGGCCGCACCGGTGGCACCTGCCAAAGGGCGTGCACCACAAATCCTGCTGATCGAGGACTCCATCCATTTCCAGAACCTCGTGGGCCTCATCGTGCAGCAGCACCTGCCAGGAGTGCAGTTGCATGTGGCGAACGATGGCATCACCGGCCTTGCGCTCTATGGGCAGATTCAGCCCGAGGTGCTGATCGTGGACATCCTGCTGCCAGGCATCGACGGCGCCACCCTGATCACCACGCTGCGCTCGCACCCTCAATTTGCGCGCAGCCACCTCATCGTGGTCACCTCGCTCGACGAGCAACAGCGCGAGCCGTATGCATTTGCCTTGCAGGGTGTGAAGGTGATCCACAAGCCCCGGCTGGTGGCCGAGTTACCCAGCGCTCTGGCCGCGTGCATTCCACAGGCCCAGGTATCCGCATGAGCGCGCCCAAGGTCCTGCTCGTGGAAGACGACAGCTCCATCGCACGCTTTGTGCAGATGGCGCTCGAGGAACTTCCCATCGAGCTGGTGACCTGCGCCAACGTGCCTGACGCCATGCAGGCGCTGCATGCGGGAGGCGTGGAACTCATCATCACGGACCTTATGCTGCCGGGCGAGTCCGGCATTGACCTGGTACAGCGGCTGCTGCAAGAGCCTGTGCACGAACGCCGAATTCCGGTGGCGGTATTCAGCGCGGGCCTGACGCCGCCAGTGCGCGAGCAACTCCAGGCCATGAAGGTGTGGCGCATGCTGTCCAAACCTGCATCGGTGGCAGAGCTGGAGGCCTGTGTAACCGATGCGCTGGCGCTGGTGGCGGATACCCCTGCCAATGCGCCAGCCACAACAGCCACGCCTGCCGATGAAGCGGCCGACGATGAGGCTAAGGCCATTGCCACCCACTTTGCGGGCGACGAGTTTCTGTTCAAGGCCTACCTCGCCAGTTGCCTGCAGCAGTTCCCTACCGACGTGCGGCAAGGTGACGCGGCCTGCGCAGCGCAAGACTGGCCGGCGCTGCGGCGCCTGGCACACAGCCTGGCCACCGTGCTGCTCACCCTGGGCCATCCGACGCAGAGCGTGCGCGCCCGCCAGCTGGAAAACGCAGCCGCCCAGTCTGCCGCAGAGGCATGCCAGGAACATTGGCGCATGCTGCGCGCTTTCCTGCTGCAACTCTGATCCCACGCCAGCAGCCCGGCTGTCCACCAACCGCCCTGGCCTTGAAGAGGCCCGATGGCGGGCGATTCACCCACCCCATCGCCGTCTCCGGAAGGCGAACGTGAAGACCCATGAGCAAGCCGGGGTGGACCCTTCTTTCTGAAACATAACCATTCAGAGCAAAAAATAACCAATTGGTCTAATATTTAAACAATTGGTTTCAATCGCCTCAGATGCGGTGTGAAGCTCTCCTCCACTCCCGTCTCAGGCAGCTCTCCATGGACCCCACCGTCGTTTCCGAATACCGCCCCCACCTTGTCGCCATCTCGTTTGCCCTGGCATTCATTGGTTCACTGATCGCGCTGATGGTCACGCGCCGCATCCGCCACAAGGACGGCTCGCTCAACCGCGCAGCCACGTTGACGGCCGGCGTGGCGCTGGGCGGCATCGGGGTGTGGTCCATGCACTTTGTGGGCATGGTGGCGCTGCGGCTGGACGTGGCCAGCAGCTACGGCATCGTTGAAAGCGCGGTGTCTCTGCTGGCGGCCGTGGCCTGCACTTCGGCTGCACTCATCGTGGTGTCCAAGGCCCCCCGGGAGCTGGCACGGATTCTGGGCGCAGGACTGCTGCTGGGCCTGGGTGTGGCGGGCATGCACTACCTGGGCATGTACGGCATGAAGATTGGCGGCTACATCCACTGGGACCTGCGCACCGTGGCGCTGTCGGTGCTGATTGCGGTGGCAGCAGGCACGGCCGCCCTGTGGCTGGCCTTCAACACCCGCCGCCTGGGCAGCCGCGTGGGGGCCGCCCTGCTGATGGCCACCGCCGTGTGCGCGATGCACTACACCGGCATGGATGCTGCCGAATTCATCTGCACCACCCCCAACCGTTTTGCCACCGTGCAGGGCGTCGGGCTGGTCAGCTCGCTGGGCCTCGGCCCCATCGTGGCCGCCTGCGCATTTGCTATGGCCGTGCTGATTTCGGTGGATCTGTATGTGCAATGGATGCAACGCTCCATCGGCCAGCAGCGCCGCCGTGCGGCCTGAGCCAGACGGCACCCGCGCAAAACAAGGGCTGCACCAGGGTGCATTCGGCCCACTCTTCAATAAGATGGCGACCATGATCACCCTGCACCACCTCGAAACCTCGCGCTCGCAACGCATTCTCTGGCTGTTGGAAGAACTGGGCGTGCCCTACGAGCTCAAGATCTACGCGCGCGACAAGGCCACCAAGCTGGCCCCGCCTGCGCTCAAGGCCATTCACCCCCTGGGCAAGTCGCCAGTCATCACCGATGGCGACGAAGTGATTGCCGAGTCGGGCGCCATCATCGAATACCTGGTGGAAACCTATGGCGAGCAGGCCCGGGGCGACCTGGCCCACCTGCAGCCAGCACCCCGCACCGCCGAACACCGCCAGTGCCGCTTCTGGATGCACTATGCCGAGGGCTCGCTGATGAACTGGCTGGTGATGAAGCTGGTGTTCAAGACCATCCCCACGCAGCCCATGCCGTTCTTCGTGAAGCCCATTGCACGCGCCCTGTGCGGGACAGTGCAGCAAAAGCTCATCGACCCCAACGTGGACACGGCGCTGGCGTTCATTGAAGAGCACCTGGGCACCCACCGCTGGTTTGCGGGGGAGCACCTGACCATGGCGGACTTTCAGATGAGCTTTGCGGTGGAGGCGCTGATGTCACGCGCCAACGACGCAACCCGCTGCCCGCACCTGCAGGCCTACATGGAACGCATGCACGCACGCCCGGCCTACCAACGGGGCATCGCCAAGGGCGGCCCTGTGGTGATCGAGGCCTGAACGCACGCCACCACCATGTCTCGCTACGCGATTCTTTTCGTGTGCATGGGCAACATCTGCCGCAGCCCCACAGCCCACGGCGTGTTCCGCCACAAGATCATCCACAGCGGCCTGGCGCACAGCGTGGTGGTGGACTCGGCCGGCACGCACAACTACCATCCCGGCGAGCCGCCCGACACCCGCACCCAGCGCCACGCGGCGCAGCGCGGTTATGACCTTTCGGACCTGCGGGCACGGCAACTCATTGATGCCGACTTTGCCCGCTACGACCTGATCCTGGCCATGGACTGGGACAACCTGGCCCTGGCGCAAGACCAATGCCCGCCCGCACACGCGCACAAGCTGCGGCGCATGACGGAGTTCTGTCTGCAATTCGACAGCCCGGTGGTGCCTGACCCGTACTACGGCGGCAGCCAGGGGTTTGAGGAGGTGCTGGACCTGGTGGAAGACGCCTGCGAAGGGCTGCTCAGGCACGTACAACGGCAGCTGCAGGCCCAGGTACCACCGGTACAGCACTGACCTCCGGGACGAACCGAGCTACCGCACTCCGCACACCAGGGCGCCGGGGTCGTTGTGCGCCTGCTCGCGGTCGTTCTTGGCCTGGGCCACTTCCATGTCGCGTGGCAAGGTCACGCCGTTCTTGACGGCCAGAATCTCGGCCATCACGCTCACCGCGATTTCGGGCGGCGTCTTGCTGCCGATGTAGATGCCGATGGGCCCACGCAGGCGTTGCAGGCTGGCTTCGGTCTGGTCAAAGTGCTCAATCATGCGGGCGCGCCGCGCATCGTTGTTGCGGCGCGAGCCGATGCCGCCCACGTAGAACGCCTCGGTGCTCAAAGCCTCCAGCAGTGCCAGGTCGTCCAGCTTGGGGTCGTGCGTGAGGGCCACCACGCAGGTGCGGCGGTCGGGCTTGAAGGCCAGCACCACATCGTCGGGCATGTCGCTCACCACGGTGGCACCCGGTACGCTCCAACTGCCCCGATACTCCTCGCGCGGGTCGCACACCGTCACGGCAAAGCCGTTGAACAAGGCCATGGTGGCCAGGTACTCGGTGAGCTGCCCCGCCCCGATCAGCAGCATGCGGTACTCGGGCCCGAAGGTGTTGGTGAGCTGCTGTGCATCCACCTTCAGATCCTCGGGTGCCTGCGCAGGCGCCAGGGTCACGGCGCCATCGGACAGGCACACGGTGCGCTGCACCAGGCGCCCAGCGGACAGCTGGGCAATCAAATCGGCCAGCAGCGCGGGATCTGGGTCGTATTCCAGCAGCAGCTCCAGCGTGCCGCCACAGGGCAGGCCAAAGCGGTGGGCCTCGTCGGCGCTGATACCGTATTTGACAAACGATGGCGGCCCGCTGGGGATGCGGTGCTCGGCACCGTCTGCCGCAGCGCCCGCCTGGGCATAGGCGCGGGTGTGGCGGTCGATCAGGTCGTCCTCAATGCATCCGCCCGACACCGACCCGACCACCGCGCCGTCTTCGCACAGCGCCATGATTGAGCCCACCGGCCGGGGCGACGAACCCCAGGTGCGCACCACCGTGGCCAGCAGCGCACGGCGCCCTGCGGCACGCCAGCCCTGCAGCGTGCGCAGCACGACGACGTCCAAGTTTTCCATGACTCACTTCCTTCCGGTACCCATAGCACTCAACCCCGATTGAACCACCAGGCCAGCAGTACGAGTGCCGCCACGCCAACACCCCACATCCACGCAGGGATACCGCCGCCCTGGGTGGCACTCCCTCCTTCCACGGCGCCTGGCTGGGTGACGGCATCGGCACTGGCTGCTGCATCTGCCGGGGGTGCTTCAGCGCGCGGAAAGCGGCGCTGCATCTCGTCGTCAAACCGCTTGAAGAAGTCCTCGGCCATGCTCTTGGCGGCGCCGTCGATGAGGCGCTGGCCCAGCTGGGCGATCTTGCCGCCCACTGAGGCATGCACGGTGTAATGCAGCTCGCAGCTGGCCTGCCCCGCCGCATCGGCAGGCAACGGCACCAACTTGACCTGGGCATTGCCGTTGCCAAAGCCCGCCACGCCGCCGGAGCCATCGAAGGCGATGTTGTAGCTCTCGGGCGGCACGATGTCGGACAGCGTGATCTTGCCGGCGAACTTGGCCGACACGGGCCCGATCTTGAGCGCCATGGCCACCGAATACTGGTTCTCGGCCGTGGGCTCGACCTTGTCGCAGCCGGGAATGCACAGCTTGAGCACCTCAGGGTCATTGAGCGCCTCCCAGGCCTGTTGCTGGCTGACGGCAAGGGTTCGGCTGGCTTGCATTTCCATGGTGGGTCCTCTCGGTCTTCAATGGGTGTGGATGTTGTGGGAATTCAATCGGTCCGCTGCATGGCTGGGCTCGATGCGGTGCGGTGCCGCGCCCTCATTGCCGCAACACGCTTGCCAGGCTGGCGGCCAGGTCCTTCAGGTGGCTCAGGTTGTGCACGGCCACCATGCCGTGGGCCTGGCGGTGCAGGGCCGACGCGCCGCGCGCCGTGGGGGCATACCCCTCGTAGCGCAGCAACGGGTTGAGCCACAGCAGGCGGCCACAGTGGCGACGCAGCCAGGCCAGCTCGCGCTCCAACACCTCGGGGGCGCCCGTGTCCAGCCCATCGCTGATCAGCAGCACCAGCGTGCGCCGCCCCACCAGGCGCCGCGCATGCTGCAGGCGCAATTGGCCCAGGCTGTCGCCCATGCGGGTGCCGCCCGCAAAGTCGGTGATGGCATGGCTGGCCGTCTCCAGCATGGCGTCGGTGTCGGCGAGGCGGAAGGCGGGCGTGAGGTCGGTCAAGCCAGTGCCAAAGGCAAACACGTCCCGGCGCACGGCAGCCCCGGTGTGGCGCGGCGCGGTGGCGGTGTGCAAGAAGGCCAGCAGTAAACGCGCGTAGCGCTCCATCGAGCCCGACACGTCCACCAGCACCAGCAGCGGCAGCGGTTGCTGGCGGCGCTGCAGCAAGGGGATGTGCAGCACCTCGCCCCCACTGCGCGCCGCATGGTGCATGGCGCCGGGCCAGTGCGGGCGGCTGCCGCGCACACCCGGCCGGGTGCGGCGGGCCGC
Source organism: Acidovorax sp. Root402 (assembly GCF_001425125.1). NCBI lineage: Bacteria > Pseudomonadati > Pseudomonadota > Betaproteobacteria > Burkholderiales > Comamonadaceae > Acidovorax > Acidovorax sp. Root402. The sequence goes on along the minus strand of NZ_LMDQ01000017.1, from coordinate 141,115 downwards.
AAAGCGCGGCAAAGGCAAAGGCACGTCGCGTGCCAGGCGCTCCACCAGGATGTATTCGCTGGCCGAGAGCTGGTTGAAGTCCGCCTGCCGCAGGCGCTGCAGGTCACTGGCCGTCATGGCGGCATCGAATTCGATCTTGTCCTCTTCGCGCGCGGGCGGTGCGTTGCGCGCGGCACGCACGGGCGCCAGTGCCTCGCTCACGCGCGGGCGGCGTTTGACGGGCTCGGCCTTGGACTCGGCGCTGGGCAGCATCTGTGCCAGCAGCTTTTGTGCGACGTTGGGGTTGCGAAAGTAGGCATCGAACAGCTCGCGGAACACCATGCGGTCTTGCTCGCGGCTGACCAGCACGGCCTCCAGCGCAGCACCGAAGTCCTCGCGCTGCAGGCCCACCAGCATCACCGCCTGCTGGGCCAGCGCCATGCGGGCCGCATCCACCCGCACGCCAGCGCGGCGCAGCGTGCGGCCAAAGCCGCTCAGGTTGTCGGCCAGCTTGCCGGTGCGGGCATCGCCGAGTTGGGAGAACATCGCGCCCTCGGCCATCGGGCGGTTCTCATGCATCGGCATCGGCGGGCTGCAGCAACTGCACCGCCATGTCGCGGGTGAGCGCCGCCACATCCTCGCGCTGCTTGAACAGGATGCCTGCGGTATCGGACACCACCTCGGGGTCCACCACGATGGTGTCGAGCGCCACCAGCGCCTTGGCCCATTCCACGCTCTCGGCAATGCCCGGCGCGCGCTGGAAGGCGTTGGCAAACGGCTGGCTGCGCAGCCGCCCCACGAACTCTGCCACCTGCACGGCCAGCGCCTCGCTGGCACCGGGCACCTGCGCGCGGACGATGGCCAGCTCGCGCTCGCGCTCGGGGTAGTCAAGCCAGTGGTACAGGCAGCGGCGCTTGACGGCGTCGTGCAGATCGCGCGTGCGGTTGCTGGTGAGCAGCGTGACCGGCGTGGCCGTGGCGCGCACCGTGCCGATCTCGGGGATGCTGACCTGGTACTCGCCCAGGTATTCGAGCAGGAAGGCCTCAAAGGGCTCGTCCGCGCGATCCACCTCATCGATCAGCAGCACGGCGCCCGGCGCTGGTGCCTGCAGCGCCTGCAGCAAGGGGCGGCGGATGAGGTAGCGGTCTTGGTAGACCTCACGCTCCACCTCCGCCATGTCGGCACTGCCCTGCCCTTCCGCTGCCCGCATGTGCAGCAGCTGGGCGGCGTAGTTCCACTCGTACAACGCCTCGCGCTGCTCCAGGCCGTCGTAGCACTGCAGGCGGATCAGGCTGCGCGACAGCACTTCCGAGAGGGCTTTGGCCAGCGCCGTCTTGCCCACGCCAGGCTCGCCCTCCAGCAACAAAGGCCGCTGCAGCCTGAGCGCCAGAAACACCGCCGTGGCCAGGCGACGGTCGGCAAAATAGCCCACGCTTTGCAGGGCCTGCACCAGGGCGTCGATGGAAGCCGGAACCGGCGCGGCGTTCAACGAGTTCATTGCTATCCAATTCATAGCTGCCAGCGCATATTCCTCTAGCGCTTGCGGCCAATTTCACTCAAAAACCCGCCACCGGGTGCCGCACCACGGTGGCGGGGTTGCCTTCACGTCATCCCAGCATCTGCTGCACAGCGCGCTGCGTTTGCACGCTGATGAGATTGGCGCGGTAGGCAGCGCTGGCGTGGATGTCGGCGTTCAGATCGCTCGCGTCGATCTTCACGCTGGCAGCCGACTGCGGGGTGAAGCTCTGGTTGAGCGCCGCCTCCAGCCCCGCATGGCGGAACACGCTGCTGGCCGCACCGGTCACGGCCACGCGCACGCCGCTGTCGGTCTGCGCCACAAACACCCCCACCAGCGAGAAGCGCGAAGCCGCCTGCTTGAACTTCATGTACGCAGCGCGTTTCGGGATCGGGAGGCGGATGGCGGTGATGATCTCGCCCTCATCCAGCGCCGTGGTGTACATGCCCACAAAGAAATCGTCGGCCTGGATCTCGCGGCGGTTGGTGATGACCGTGGCGCCCAGGCCCAGCACCGCACTGGGGTAGCAGGCGGCAGGGTCGTTGTTGGCCACCGAGCCGCCCAGCGTGCCGCGTGCACGCACCTGGCGGTCGCCAATGTGGGCGGCCAGGTCGGCCAGCGCAGGGATGGCGGATTTCACATCCGCACTGGATGCCACGTCGGCATGGCGCGTCATGGCACCGATGACCAGCGCGTTGCCCTCGCGGCGGATGCCCGCCAGTTCGGCAATGCTGTTCAGGTCCACGATCTTTTCAGGGTTGGCCAGGCGCAGCCGCATGGACGGCAGCAGGCTTTGCCCGCCCGCGAGCAGTTTGCCGCCCTGGGCGATGAGCTGCGCGGCAGCGGCGGTGGAGGAAGGCGCTTCAAACGTGAATGCGTACATGGTGGATCTCCTTATGCCTTGGCGTGTTGAATCGCTTCCCAGACGCGGTGCGGCGACGCGGGCATGTCGAAGTCCTTCACACCCAGGTGTCGCAGCGCATCCAGCACGGCGTTGATCACCGCCGGTGGCGAGCCAATGGCCCCGGCCTCGCCGCAGCCCTTGGTGCCCAGCGGGTTGTGGGTGCAGGGCGTGCACACATGGCCCAGTTTGAACTCGGGGAAGTCATCGGCACGTGGCATGGCGTAGTCCATGAAACTGCCGGTGAGCAGCTGGCCCGTTTCGCGGTCGTACACGCAGTTCTCCAGCAGCGCCTGGCCAATGCCCTGCACCAGTCCGCCATGCACCTGCCCTTCGACGATCATGGGGTTGATGATGGTGCCGAAGTCGTCCACCGCCGTGAACTTGTCCACCCGTGTGTGGCCGGTGGCGGGGTCCACCTCGACCTCGCAGATGTAAGTGCCTGCCGGGAAGGTGAAGTTGGTCGGGTCGTAGAACGCGGTTTCGTTCAGGCCCGGCTCCAGCACGTCCAGCGGGTAGTTGTGCGGCACATAGGCTGCCAGCGACACCTGGCCGAACGGGATCTTCTTGTCGGTGCCACGCACCGTGAATTCGCCATTCGCAAAGTCGATGTCGGCATCGCTCGCTTCCATCAGGTGCGCAGCAATCTTTTTGGCCTTGGCCTCGATCTTGTCCAGCGCCTTCATGATGGCCGCGCCGCCCACGCTGATGGAGCGTGAGCCATACGTGCCCATGCCGAACGGCACGCGGCCCGTATCGCCGTGCACGATGTCCACGTTCTCCACCGGGATGCCCAGGCGCGCGGCCACCACCTGCGCAAAGGTGGTCTCATGCCCCTGACCGTGGCTGTGCGAGCCGGTGAACACCGTCACGCTGCCGGTGGGGTGCACACGCACCTCGCCGCATTCGAACAGCCCTGCGCGTGCGCCCAGGGCGCCGGCGATGTTGGACGGCGCGATGCCGCAGGCCTCGATGTACGACGAATACCCAATGCCCCGCAGCAGCCCCTTGGCCGCGCTGGCGGCCTTGCGCTGCTCGAAGCCCGCCACGTCGGCCAGCTTGTTCGCCCCATCCATGCAGGCCTGGAAGTCGCCGGTGTCGTACTGCAGCGCCACCGGCGTCTGGTACGGAAAGGCCTTGATGAAGTTGCGGCGGCGGATCTCGTCCTGCGGCAGTCCCATCTCCCACGCGCAGCGGGTGACCAGGCGCTCCAGCAGGTAGGTGGCCTCAGGGCGGCCTGCGCCCCGGTAGGCGTCCACCGGTGCGGTGTTGGTGAACCACGAGTCCACCTCCACATACACCTGCGGCGTGCTGTACTGCCCCGCCAGCAGCGTGGCGTACAGGATGGTGGGCACCGCGCTGGCAAAGGTGCTGAGGTAGGCGCCCAGGTTGGCGTGGGTGTGCACACGCAGCGCCAGGAACTTGCCGTCCTTGTCCAACGCCATCTCGGCGTGGCTCACGTGGTCGCGACCGTGGGCGTCGCTCAAGAACGCCTCGCTGCGGTCGGCCACCCACTTGATGTTGCGGTTGAGCTTTTTGGACGCCCAGGTCAGGCACACGTCTTCGGCGTACAGATAGATCTTGGAGCCAAAGCCGCCACCCACATCGGGCGCAATCACGCGCACCTTGTGCTCGGGCAGGCCCATCACAAAGGCCGTCATCAGCAAGCGCTCGACGTGCGGGTTCTGGTTGCTGACGTACAGCGTGTATTCGTCGCTCGCCCGGTTGTAGCTACCGATGGCCGCACGGGGCTCCATGGCGTTGGGGATCAGGCGGTTGTTGATCAGATCGAGCTGGGTGACATGCGCTGCGTTGGCAAACGCGGCGTCCACGGCGCCCTTGTCGCCGATGGCCCACTTGAAGCAGTGGTTGTCAGGCGCGATGTCGTGCAGCGCCGCACCGGCCACGGCGCCCGATGCGGCGTCGGCCACATTCACCACGGCGGGCAGCACGTCGTAGTCCACCTCCACCAGCTCGGCCGCATCGCGTGCCTGCTGCTGGGTCAGCGCCACCACCATGGCCACGTGGTCGCCCACATAGCGCACCTTGCCCTGCGCCAGGATGGGGTGTGGCGGCTCCTTCATGGGCTGGCCGTCAGTGCTGGTGATAAGCCAGCCGCAGGGCAGGCCGTTGATGTTGTCGGCGGCCACGTCGGCACCGGTGAACACGCCCAGCACGCCGGGCGCGGCCTTGGCGGCAGTCACGTTGATGCTGTTGATCTTGGCGTGGGCGTGCGGTGAGCGCACGAACACCGCATGGCTCTGCGCGGCCAGCACCACGTCGTCGGTGTACTGGCCCGCGCCGGTCAGGAAGCGGTAGTCTTCCTTGCGCTTGAGCGATTCGCCGATGTGCGGCAGCTTGGAAAAGTCGGATGCACCCATGGTCTTGTCTCCTTGGATTGTTCTGGCGTGGGGACGGCGAGCGCGCTCAGGCGCCGGCCATGGCCTTCTGGCCGACCTGCACTGCGCGCACGATGTTCTGGTAGCCGGTGCAGCGGCAGATGTTGCCTTCGAGCAGCTCGCGGATCTCGCCTTCGCTGGCGTTCGGATGGTTCTTGCACAGGTCCACCGCACTCATCACCATGCCCGGCGTGCAGAAGCCGCACTGCAGGCCATGGCACTCCTTGAACGCAGCCTGCATGGGGTGCATGGTGCCGTCCGGGGTGGCCATGCCTTCAATGGTGGTCACCTCGGCCGCCTGGGCCTGCACCGCCAGCATCGCGCAGGATTTGACGGCCCGGCCGTTCACATGCACCGTACACGCCCCGCACTGGCTGGTGTCGCAACCCACGTGGGTGCCAGTGAGCAGCAGGTGCTCTCGCAGCGCATGGACAAGCAGGGTATTGGGGGGGACGTCAACACTGGCAGCGCGCCCGTTGACCGTGAACTGGACTTGCATCTGGCTGTCTCCTGGAGTGGTTTTGGCTGGATAGGAGCGCGCTCACGATCTCGCGGAGGGGATCAGGATCACGCTCATCGCTCGCGCATCTTCTGCCGCGCCCCACGCCCCATCCCTAGGGACAACCCTAGATTTCTGGGGCCCCTGGCTGGATATTCTCAAAATGAAACATGCTGCAATGCACACTAGTCCACTGAATCCGGGAAATCGGGGGTGCGCCAGGGCTGCGGCGGGATGCGCGGCAAGGCGCCTGGCGCAGCCAAGGCTGGCTGCCTTGGCAAGTCAGGCAACGCCGCCGGGTACCCGCCGCAGCCCTGGCCCGCAGGGTGAGGGTCTGGCAAGGCCGCACTCGTTGTTGCCGTGCTCGCCGGGTGTACAACACGGCTGCGCCCGGCGCCTAGATTGCGGCCTTGCCAGACCCTCACGCACCCCCGATTTCCCGGATTCAGTGGACTACCGCATCATGCGGACCTCCAGGAGCCTGTTCACCATGCTGATCTCCGCGCCCCACCCCGCTGCTGACCGCCACGCGCTGATTGCGCAGGCGCGCCAGAGCCTGCTGTCCGACGGTGCAGCGCCCGTGCGCGCCGAGGTGGAGCCGTGGATTGCACGGTCCTGGCAACGCTGCCTGGCGCGGGGCCTGGAGCCCACACGGCGCGTGGCGTTTGACGCCGTCAGCGCGACGGCGCTGCGCCACAGCCAGGAGCAGCACCACCACCTGCTGCGCGCGGCCCGGCCGGTGCTGGAGCAGTTGACCCGGGCCATTGCGGGCATGCGCTACTTCGCCATGCTGACCGACGCACGCGGCATCGTGGTCGATGTGCAAGGCCATTGCGACCGGAGCGACCCGCGCGCCAGCGCCATTGGCCGCGTGGGCATTGATTTATCGGAAGCAGCCGTGGGCACCACCGCCATCGGCGCCGCGCTGGAAGAGCTGCAGCCTGTGTGGCTGCACCGGGGCGAGCATTTTTTTGACGACAACGCCAGCTACAGCTGCGCCGGAGCGCCGCTGTTCGACCCCCAGGGCCGCTGCATGGGCATGCTGGACCTGACGGGTGTGGATGTGCCCGAACGGCCCGAGCTGCGCCACCTGGTGGCCCGGTCGGCCCGCGCCATGGAAGACGCACTGCTGCTGCAACTGCCCCATGCCCTGCTGCTGCGTGTGAACTGGCCAGGCTGCCCGCTGGGCGGCGAAGGCGACGGCCTGCTGACGCTGGACGCCGATGGCTGCGTGGTGGGTGCCAACAGCATGGCCCGCCAGCTGGTGCCGCAGCCCCTGCGCGCCCCCGGCCTGCCCGGTGCCCGCACCCACTGCAGCGACCTGCTGGCCATGCCCTGGACCATGCTGTTCGACGCGGCCCGCCAGCAGCGCCGGGAGCCGCTGGATTTGCCGCTGTGGTCGGGCCTGCGGCTGCACGCGCTGGCGCAGCTACCTGCGCACGCCCGCACCGTGGGCGACACCCACACGGCGGCGGTGCCAGGCATTGCGTCGGCGCCTGCCCCGCTGCGCGAGGCCGAAGTCGCGATGATCCGCCGCGCGGTGCAGGAAGCGCGCGGCAACGTGGCCGAGGCGGCGCGCGCGCTGGGCATCAGCCGCGCCACGGTGTACCGCAAGCTGGGCGCCCCCAAAGGCGGGTGACGGGCCCGCGCCGCTGCCCACACCGCCGTACAGGCGCCCGGCGACTCCATTTCAAGCCTTATCGGCCGATAGCGCTAGTGCAATATGCCTGAATAGCTATCAAATATATAGCGATCAAATCACCCACAAACCAGGGTGCGTTGGGCCGCTCAGGCACGCGGCCGGCGCAGCCCCACCACCGGCTGCGCGCTGCGCCGCTGCTGACGCTCCAGCGCTCCATCGGCGGCGGCTTTCAACAGCCGCTGGAAGGACGGGCACTGGGCATGGCTCTCGGCCGGGCAGGCGGCTGCATGCCGCAGGCCGTTGCTCATGGCCTTGAGGCGCTTGACCATGGTGTCGAGTTCGTCGGCCTTGGCTGATAGCAGCTGCCGGTCGATGTTCGGCTCGCCGCTGGGCAAGAACATCGACCGGATGTCGTCCAGCGAGAACCCGGCCGACTGCCCCAGCGCAATCAACGCCAGCTGGTCCATCACGCCGGGCGCAAACCGGCGGCGCTCGCCGGGTTGCCCCACCGACTGGATCAAGCCCTTCTCTTCGTAATACCGCAGCGTGGACGCCCGCAGCCCGGAGCGTTTGGCGACTTCGGCAATGTCCATGAAAAAACCTCTTGACCTCAAGTTGACTTGAACTTCTATATTCCGTGCAAAACCTTCTTTCGTCAACTTTCCGAGGTGTTTTGATGACTCTCTCACTGCAAGACATTCCCCTCGCCATGCTTCTGGGCATCGGCGCCACCGCCGTCATGGATGCCTGGCTGTTGCTGCTCAAAAGGCTGGGGGTGCCCACGCTCAACTTCGCTTTCCTCGGCCGCTGGGTAGGCCACCTGGTGCGCGGGCAAGTCGCCCACGCGGCCATCGCCAAGGCGGCCCCGGTCCGGGGCGAACTGGCCTGGGGCTGGCTCACGCACTACGCCGTGGGCGTGGCCTTTGCCGGGGTGCTGCTGTCCCTGCAGGGCGCTGCCTGGGTCCACAGCCCCACCCTGTGGCCCGCGCTGGCCGTGGGCATGGGCACAGTGGCGGCACCGCTGCTGGTGATGCAGCCCGCCATGGGCTCGGGCTTTGCGGCATCGCGCACACCCACGCCGCTCAAGAACTGCCTGCGCAGCTTGGCCAACCACACCGTGTTTGGCCTGGGCCTGTATCTCTCCGCGCTGGTCATCGCACTGATTTCACGCTGACCTGCCCCGCGCCTCCCCCCCCGAAATCACTCCCAAGGAACCCACACCATGCAACACATTGCCATCGTTTATCACAGCGCCCACGGCCACACCGCACACATTGCCCACCACGTGATGGACGGCGCACGCTCCGTGCCGGGCGTCCTCGCCGAACTGGTCCGGGCCGAAGACCTGGCGCAGGCGCCCGACCGCCTGCTGAGCTACGACGGTGTCATCCTGGGTTCGCCCACCTATCTGGGCGGGGTTTCCGGGCCGTTCAAGACCTTCATGGATGCCACGGGACGCCTGTGGAAGACGCAGCAGCTCAAGAATAAGCTGGCGGCGGGCTTTACCGTGTCGTCGCTGCCCGCGGGCGACAAGCAGTCCACGCTGATGTCGATGTGGGTGTTTGCCATGCAGCACGGCATGGTGTGGGTGGGCAACCCCATCCTGCCCGAGCAACACGCCGGGGTGCCGTACGACGAGGCGGCCAACCGCCTCGGCTCCTGGTCGGGCCTGATGGCGCAGGCGGGCCACGGGGCGGCCGCCGATGCCTTTGTGCCCGGCGACACCAAGACCGCCCGCATGTTCGGCCAGCACTTTGCCGAGACGCTGCAACGCTTGGGCAGTGTTGGCGGTGCAGCCGCACGCCAGCCTGGCGAAGAGGTGACGGCATGATCCCCGCCCGCTATGGCCCGGTGCTATTCAGCCTGATCTTGTCGGGCGTGATGTCGCTGCTGGTGTCGGGCATCTCTACCTTTCGCGCGCTGCAGCCGCAGCAGGACTTTGTGAGCCTCTGGGCGGGCGCATGGTTGACCGGGTGGCTGTTCGCCTTTCCGGCGGTGATGCTGGCTGCGCCACTGGCCCGCAAGGCGGTGGCGCTGCTCACCACCGCCAAGGGCTGAGCACCTGCGAGCGGCTGACGAAACTCAGCGAAGCGGCCCTGGCTAGGCGTTTCGCCGCAGGCAGTACAAGCACTACGACAAGGCGAGACAACGACGCCAGGGGAGTTTTGTCAGTCGCTCACGCCCGCTCGTACCAGCCCTTGCTGCGGTTGACGATGTGCACCACCAGCAGCATCACCGGCACCTCGATCAGCACGCCCACCACGGTGGCCAGCGCGGCGCCGGAGTGAAAGCCGAACAGGCTGATGGCGGCGGCCACCGCCAGCTCGAAAAAGTTGGAGGCGCCGATCAGTGCCGATGGGCAGGCCACGCTGTGCTTCTCCCCCACCGCGCGGTTGAGCCAGTAGGCCAGCCCCGCGTTGAAAAACACCTGGATCAGGATGGGCACGGCCAGCAGCGCAATCACCAGTGGCTGCTGCAGGATGGCCTGGCCCTGGAACGCAAACAGCAGCACCAGCGTGGCCAGCAATGCGGCGATGGACCAGGGCCCCATGCGCGCCATGACGGCATCGAACACCGCCTGCCCTTGGGCCAGCAGCGACCGGCGCAGCCACTGGGCCAGCACCACCGGGATCACGATGTAGAGCACCACCGAGGTCAGCAGGGTGTCCCATGGCACGGTGATGGCCGAGATGCCCAGCAAGAACGCCACCAGCGGCGCAAACGCGACCACCATGATGCTGTCGTTCAGCGCCACCTGCGACAGCGTGAAGAGCGGGTCGCCGCCCGTGAGGCGGCTCCACACGAACACCATGGCCGTGCAGGGGGCCGCTGCCAGCAGGATGAGGCCTGCAATGTAGCTGTCCAGCTGGTCGGCTGGCAGGTAGGGCGCGAACCAGTGGCGGATGAATAGCCAGCCCAGCAGCGCCATCGAAAACGGCTTGACCAGCCAGTTCACCACCAGCGTCACGCCGATGCCCCGGGCGTGCTTGCGCACCTCGCCCAACGCGCCAAAGTCCACCTTCACCAGCATGGGGATGACCATCACCCAGATCAGCAGGCCCACGGGCAAGTTGACCTTGGCGATCTCCATGCGCCCGACGGCCTGAAACACTGAGGGGAAGAATTGCCCGAGCGCAATGCCCACCACGATGCACAACAGCACCCACACGGTGAGGTAGCGCTCGAACACGCTCATGGGGGCCGGGACGGCGGCTCCGGCTGGGTTGCACTGCACCGTCATGGCGTGGCGGCGGCACGCGACAGCTCGCGCGCGGTGTGCTGCAGCAGGGTCTTTTCGAGCTTGTCGGCAGGCAGGTTGATGAGCAGCTCCAGCCGCTGGTGGATGGCGTGCAAGGTCTTGCGGAAAGCCTCGCGCTTTTCATCGTCCGTGCCGTCCCCTGCGGACGGGTCGGCGTAACCCCAGTGCGCAGTGGCGGGGTGGCCGGGCCAGATGGGGCAGACTTCGCCGGCCGCGTTGTCGCAGACGGTGATGATGAGGTCCATCACGGGTGCTCCCTGGGCGGCAAACTCGTCCCAGCTTTTGCTGCGCAGGCCTTCGGTCGAGATGCCCGCGGCACGCAGCACCTCCAGGCCCAGCGGGTTGGGTTGCTGGTTGTCGCGCGGGCTGCTGCCCGCCGAGTACGCGTGGAACCGGCCCGGTGCCATGTCGTTGAGCAAGGCCTCGGCTAGGATGCTGCGGGCCGAGTTGTGGGTGCAAAGAAAAAGAACGTTCAAAGCGGTCATGCGGCGCTCTCAGCAGCAGCTGGTTTTGGCGGTTGTGGCCGTGGCCGGGCCGCAGCACGCCGCCCGAGGGGCCGCAGGTGCAGGGGCTGCCACCGCCGCTGGCGCGCAGCAGGCGCCCGCTGATGAAGACGGTGTGGCTTCGTTGAAGACGGGGATGTCGCCCAGGGTGTGAAAGTGCTCCCATGCAATGCCCTGCGGGTCTGTCACCCAGTGCTTTTCGCTGCGGGCGTAGCAGCAGGTGGTGTTGCCCTCGTCGAGCAAGGCCATGTCGGCGGCCTCGGCGCGCGCCTTCAGTTCGGCCAGCTCCTGAGCGTCGTCGGTCTGCATGCCAAAGTGGTCCAGGCCTGGCTTGGCGCCGCGCGTGGAGATGGCGAAATTGACGCGCGGGTCCTCCAGCATCCACTTGGCATAGTCCACCTCTACCCGCGCGGGGGCGGCGGCAAACAGCTTGGAATAGAAGGCGATGCTCTGTGCCAGATCATCGACATGCACATGGGCGTGGAAGCGTTTCATGGGGTTCTCCTCGGGGGTAGTGGACAGAGACGGTCAACAATGGCAGGACGCGGCCGCGTCGGCAGGCGCGCAGCCCTGGCCTTCGCAGCAGTTTTCAGTGAGGTAGGCCAGCAGCGCATTCATGGTGTCGAACGCGGCGCGGTAGATCAGGTTGCGGCCCTGTCGCTCCTGGCTGATGAGCCCGGCATGCGACAGCTCCTTGAGGTGAAAGGACAGGGTGTTGGGCGCCACCTCCAGCTGGGCGGCCAGGTCGCCGGGGGTCAACCCCGCAGGGCCCGCCACCACCAGCGCACGGAAGACCCGCAGGCGGACCTCCTGGGCCAGGGCGGCGAGGGCACGGACAACATCGGTTTCTTGCATGGATCGATAATACAACGATTGTTGAATTATTGGAAATGGCATCCAAAAAATCGCTGGAAACCCACGCCGTTCCCGGATGGCAGCCAATCGCCCGGGAGCACGCACCCGCCACAGGCTGTTACGCGTTGGCCCCGCCCCACGGTCGTATGATGACCCGCATACAAAAAAGGGCGGGAGCACGTGGACGATATGGTTTCAATCTGGCATGGCGCCATGCAGGTGTTTGTGGTGGGGTTTCCGCCACTGCTGCAAAGCCTGCTGTTCTGGGTGTTTGCGGCACTCGTCGTGCACGTGTGCCAGCAGTTGGTGGAGCACACTGCGTATTCGGTGGACCCGTCCAGCCGCCGCATCAGCGCATCCCACGCATCGCTGTGCATTGGCTCCATCGTGTGGGCGCTGGATGTGGTGGGCCTGTTCCTGTACAACGAGCTTTCGCACCATGTGCTAGAGCTGGTGCCCGCGCTCAGCGGCCTGGTCATCATGGTGGTGAGTGCGCGGCTCACCATCCCCACCCTCAGCACCGGCGCCAGCAAGCGCCGCATTGCGCTGGCCAGCTTGTGGCTGGCGATGGGCACGCTGGCAGGGCACTTCACCATCACCAGCAGCCACGTGCAGAGTTTCGGGCAGATCAACCTGCCGGCCACTGTGCTGTCGCTGGGCATTGCCACCGGCATTTCGTGCTATTGCGCCATCCGCCATCGCGCTGCCAAGCTGAGCGTGCTCACCCCCCGCTATCGGGCCCAGAACTGGGCAGACAAGCTGCTGTGCGGCGGCGCGATACTGGTACTGCACTGGCTGTTGGTCAACACCTTTCCCATGCACCAGGGCAACCACGATGCGGCGTCCGATGGCGCTGCCTTGCTCGTTGTGATGCTGGTGTTTGCGATGGCGGTGGCCATGGAGCATCTGAGCAACCTGCGCTCGGACGCGGGGCGCCAGCAGCTGCTGCGGCGCGGGTTGTCGATGATGCGCACCTCGGCACTGGCCCACAACGCCCACACCGACATTCAGCAGTCGCTGATTGCCGACCACCTGGACCGTCTGCTGCATCCCGACAACCTGGCCCTGCATTTCCAGCCCATCATCCACACCCAGCGCACCGGGGTACAGCTGGAGGCGCTGCTGCGCCTGACCGACACCACCCTGGGCCGCATCAACCCCGAAACCTTCTTGCTGGTGTGCGAGCTGCAGGGCAAGACGGCGGAGGTGGACCGCATGATTGTGTGCAACGCACTCGATCATCTGTGCAACTGGCGAGCGCAGGGGATGGATGCAGTGTCGATCAGCGTCAATGTGGCACCGGTCACGCTGATGCACGAGAGCTTTGCGCCCTGGCTGGGCCTGCAGCTGGCCCAGCGCGGCCTGCCCCCGCGCATCCTGAAGCTCGAAATGACCGAGCATGCCGTGATTGCGCTGGGCCCCCAGATGGTGGCGGCCATCAGCGCGCTGAGCGCCCTGGGTGTGGCCGTTTTGATGGACGACTTTGGCGCCGGGTATTCGTCCCTGGGCATGCTGGCCGAGCTGCCGATTGCGGGCATCAAATGCGACCGCCTGTTCGTACGCCAGCTGCCACACGACCGCCGCCGCCAGAAGCTGCTTCGGCACATCAGCTCCCTGGCGCGGGACCTGGGTCTTTCAGTGGTGGTTGAAGGCGTGGAGACGCCCGAAGAGCTGCGGGCCCTCGCGGCCGCCGGGCTGCACCACATCCAGGGCTACCTGTTCAGCCGCCCCATTGCAGCGCCTGACGTGCCCAACTGGCACCGAACGCAACTGCAGTCGCAGCGTGCCGCATTGCAAGCACTGCTGCACACGCCGGGCAGTGGCCGGGACAGCGATACCTCTTTTGTGCCCACGCAGCCCAGCACGCCTTGGGCCTCGGGGGCATGACCCCCATGGCTGCACTGAAAACCCTGGTCCTGGGCGGCTACGGCAATTTTGGGGCGCGCATCTGTCGCGCCCTGGTGGGCGATGAGGCCACACGCCACCACATTGCCCTGCTGGTGGCGGGCCGGGATGCCTCGCAAGCGAAGGCCCTGGCCGCCACGCTGGGCCACGGTGCACAGGGCGTGGCGCTGGACCACCAGGCGCCGGGCCTGGCCGCCACCTTGCGCGAGTGGGGCGTGGGTCTGGTGATCCACACGGCGGGCCCTTTTCAGGCGCAAGCCTACAACGTGGCCCAGGCGGCGGCCGAGGCGGGGGCACACTACATCGACCTGGCCGACGGTCGCCGGTTTGTGTGCGACTTTCCCGCCGCCATGCACGCTGCATTCACTGCTGCCGGGCGCACAGCCGTCGCGGGTGCCAGCACGGTGCCCGCGCTGTCCTCCGCCGTCATCGACCACCTGTGCGCGGGCTGGCGGCACATCAACAGCATCGACATCTGCATTGCCCCTGCGCAACGGGCGCCCCGGGGCCAGGCCACGCTGGCAGCGGTGCTGAGCTACTGCGGCCTGCCCATTGACGTGTGGGATGGCGGCCAGTGGCAGCCGCACAGCGGCTGGGCTCGGCCCAGCCCCGTCCAGTTCCAGCGGCTGCGCCCTCGCCTCGGGGCGGTCTGCGACATCCCGGACCTGGAGATCTTTCCCGCCCATTACCAGGCCCGCGACCGTGTCACCTTTCGCGCGGCCCTGGAGGTAGGCCTGGCGCAAAGAGCCTTCGCCACCCTGGCCGCGCTGCGCCGTTGGGGCGTGCTGCCCCACCCCGAAAAGCTGGCCTGGCTGATGCACCATGCGGGCGGTGCGCTGGACTTTCTGGGCACGCCGCTGGGCGGCATGGTGGTGCGTGTGGCGGGTGCGGATGCGCAAGGCCAGCCCCGGCGCCGCGCATGGCACATTGCGGCAGACCACGACCATGGCCCAGAGATCCCCTGCATGGCCGCCATTCTGCTGGCCCGCCAGCTGGCTGTTGGTCAACCCTTGCCCGCAGGCGCACACACCAGCACCAGTCTGCTGCCCCTGGAGGCCTTTGCCCCCGAGTTTGAGAAGTGGGGCATGGTGACGGATGTGGTGGAGGAATGAGCCCATGGCCCACCGGAAATTGACCTTCCCCATGCCAGCGCGGGCCGATGTTGTGTTCGATGCCTTCCACTATCACGAGTGGCGGTGTCAGTGGGACTCGCTGGTGCGCCGCACCAGCGTGGAAAGCGGTGCGCCCTGCCCCAGTGTGGGCGCCACCACCGAGAACCTGGGCGCCGGTGCATTGCGGGCGCTGTCCATGCGCACGCAGTTCGTCAGCTATGACCGCCCTGTGGTCGCGGCTGCGGCCATGGTGGGCCGGTCGTTTCCCTTCACCCAGTGGGCCGCCTCCATGCGCCACCAAGAGCAAGGCCCCCACCAGTCCCTGCTGATCTACACCTACACCTTTCAAGTCGGCCCTGCAGCCTTGCGGACGGTGATGGAGCCTGTGGTGGACTGGGTCTTTGTCCGCAAGACGCGCCAGCGGTTCCAGCGCCTGGCGCAGTTCCTGGCGATCCGTGCTGCGGACATTGCAGACTGGCAACAGACGCAGAGCGTCGCGAAATCCGCAGCGCAGAAGGTCACCCCATGAACCGCGCGTCGGTTCAGCTGCTGCGCGCCAGCCTCGTGGTCGTCTGGTTGGCCACCGCCGTGGTCAGCGTGTGGGAGCTGCACGGCCAAAGCCGCGAGTTGCTGGCAGGGCTGCCCACAGCCTGGGCCGGGGGCCACGCCCCCTGGCTGCCCACCGCCATCATCCTGGCCGGGGCGGCTGCCGATGCGGTGCTGGGGCTGTGGCTGGCGCTCCGCCCCGGCCGCAAGGCGTATGGAGCGGCCCTGATGGTGATGCTGGCCATGACACTGCTGGCCACAGCCATACACCCTGCATGGTGGCTGCACCCCTTCGGACCTCTGACCAAAAACCTGCCGATTGCCGCCATCCTGTGGGTGCTGCTGCAAGACGAGGCCACTTCATTGCAAAAGCCATGAGCCTGTACCTCACCCTCAAATGGCTGCACATCATCTCCAGCGTGCTGCTGGTGGGCACCGGGCTGGGCTCGGCGTTCTACATGTTCTTTACCAACCGCAGCGGCAATGTGCAGGCGCAGGCGGTGGTCACGCGCCTGGTGGTGCGGGCGGACTGGTGGTTCACCACGCCCACGGTGTTCCTCCAGCCCGCCACGGGGCTCGCCATGGCTGCGATGGCAGGCCTGCCCTGGAGCACACCGTGGCTCGCGGTGTCTATGGCGCTGTACCTGGTGGCCGGTGCCTGCTGGCTGCCCGTGGTGTGGCTGCAGTTGCGCATGCGCGACATGGCGATAAAGGCGGCAGATGCGGCGCAGTCCGCACAAGGCGATGGCGTGCTGCCCCCGCTGTACTGGCGCTATGCCCGCTGGTGGGAGGCGCTGGGCTACCCGGCCTTTGTGGCCATGGCCGTGGTGTTCTACCTGATGGTGAACAAACCCGCCTTGACCTTCTGAACCTATCATCGCCCCATGCTGATCGAGACCCTGGACACCGCCCGCGACCTGGGGCGCCTGAAAGAAATCCTGGGCGTGATGGTGCGCCACGGGTTTGGCGACACCGTGCGCCGCCTGGGCCTGACCGACCGGCTGGAGCGCGCGGGCCAGGCGCTGAACTGGACCCACGCCGCCGACCTGGCCCGCGTGGAGCCCCCCGTGCAGGTGCGGCTGGCACTCGAAGAGCTGGGCCCCGCGTTCGTCAAGTTTGGTCAGATCCTTGCGGGCCGGGCTGACCTGTTTGGCCCGGAGTGGATTGCAGAATTCGAGAAGCTGCACAGCCAGGTGCCCGCCGTGCCCATCGATGCCCTGCGCCCGCAACTGCGCGAAGACCTGGGCGCCGATCCCGAAGCCGTCTTTGCCTGGTTTGACACGACACCGCTGGCCGCCGCATCGATTGCGCAAGTGCACCGCGCGCGTCTGCAGGACGGCAGCGAAGTCATCGTCAAGATCCGCCGCCCCGGCATTGCGGACACCATCCAGGCCGACCTGCGCCTGCTGCAGCGCCTGGCCACGCTGGCCGAGGCAGAGCTGCCCGCGCTCAAGCCGTACCGGCCCCAGCAACTGGTGCGCGAGTTCGCGCGCTCATTGCGCCGCGAGCTGGACCTGGCCGGCGAATGCCGCCAGGCCGAACGCATTGCCACCAACATGGCCGCACTACCCCACATCGTGATCCCGCGCGTGCACTGGGCCTACACGCGTGAGCGCATCAACGTGCAGGACTTCATCGACGGCACACCCGGCGGCGCTCTCGCGGCGCTGACGGCCGAGGCAGGCTTTGACCGCACCGTGCTGGCGCAACGCGGCGCGCAGGCGGTGCTGCAGATGATCGTCAAGGACGGCGTTTTCCACGCCGACCCGCACCCGGGCAACGTGTTCTACCTGCCGGGCAACCGCATTGCCTTCATCGACTTTGGCATGGTGGGCCGCCTGTCGCAGCGCCGGCGCGACGAGCTGCTGCAGCTGCTGCTGGGCCTGGTGGAGCACCAGCCCCAGGCCGTGGCCGATGTGCTGCTGGACTGGACGGGCGACGCGCAGGGCTTGAACCTGGGCCAGCTCGAAACCGAGATCGAGGCCTTTGTGGACCAGTACCACGGCGTGCCCCTGGCGCAGCTGAGCCTGGGACAGATGCTGGCCGACGTGACGGCCATCCTGCGTGAACACCACCTGGGTCTGCCGTCCGATCTGGCGCTGCTGATCAAGGCCTTCATCTCGCTCGAAGGCATGGGCCGCAACCTCGACCCGGACTTCCACATGGCGACCGAAGCCCTGCCGCTGCTCAAGCAGGTGGTGCGCGCACGCTACGAGCCCAAGGTGCTGGCCGGGCGGGCCTGGAGCACCTTGCGGCGCGCGCTGGCCACGGTGGAGCAGTTGCCGGACGACATCGGGCGGCTGCTGCGCAACGCGCGGCGCGGGCACCTGCAGGTGGGCATCGATCTGGCGCACCTCAAGCGTGTGGGCGACCAGATCGACCGGTCAGCCAACCGTTTGGCAATGGCGCTGGTGATTGCGGCGCTGATCATCGGCTCGTCCATCGTGATGACCGTGAAAGGCGGGCCCACGCTGTTCGGCCTGCCAGCGTTTGGCTTCCTCGGTTTCTTTGGTGCGGTGGTGTGTGGCCTGTGGCTGGTGCGGGCCATCTGGCGCAGCAGCCACCACCGCGATGATGACTGAACGCTGCATACAACTGGTTTAAAAAGCACACGCCGCGCTACCCCACCAGGCAGACAGACGCGGCGCGTGCGCACACTCGCAGCCAGACGGCCGCCCGCGTTCAGGGCAGCCCAAACCCCAACCGTTGCAATACCGCCTGAGCAGGCGGTTGGCGCAGCGCACTGGCAAATGCCTGGGCCGCAGCGGGCGCATCTGAACGCACAGTCAGGCCGTAGGCGGCGCCTACTTGCAGTGCGACTGGCAGCTGCACCACGCGCAGGCGCGGCACCTCGGCCTGGGCGGCCACTGCGTTGGTGCAGTAGGTCAAAAACACATCGGCCTGGCGCTGGTCCATCACCCAGGCATAGGTGCCCCGGCCCGCAGGCGGCTTGGGCGAATCCGCACCGCCGGTGAGCTTCAGGGCCTTGGCGTCCAGCTGGGCATACGCACCCGGCTGAACCTTGTCGGCCTGGCGGAACAGCGCCCACGCGTAGTCGCCCGACGGGTCGGCCTGGGGTGTGGAGGTGCCCATGCGCACGTCACTGCGCAGCAAGGTGGCCAGCAAGGTGTCGGGGGTGGCGCTGATCTGTTCGCTGGTCAGCGCACACAGCGCGTTGCGCGTGAACACCACGGGCGCCTGCCAGCCGCCCCGGGCCGCCAGGTGCTGCGGGTGGTCGGTGTCGGCCGAGGCAAAAACCTGTGCGGGCTCGCCCTTTTCGATACGCTCGCGCAGCAGGCCCGAGGCGCCAAAGGTCAGCGCCACCTTCTGGCCCGTGCGGGCCTCGTGGTCGCGCGCGATCTCGGTGAACGCTTCGCGCAGGCTGCCAGCGGCATACACCTGCACGGGGGCAGCGTCAGCCATGGGCGCCTGGGCGGGCGCGGCCGCACAACCGGCCAGGGCCCAGGCCAGCCCGGCGGCTGCAGCGGCCACCGCCGCGGGTGAACGGTTTGCCATGGGGAGTGCTCACTGCGCCGCGTTCGGGAAGAACAGCTGCTCGCCACCAATCTTGTAGCCCGCAATCGCCTGCTGGCCGGCGGGAGACACCACCCAGTCCACAAACTTCTGCGCGTCCTGCGACTTCACATGCGGGTGCTTGGCGGGGTTCACCACCATCACGCCGTATTGGTTGAAGAGCTTGGTGTCGCCCTCGACCAGAACGGCCAGGTCCGCGCGGTTCTTGAAGTTGAGCCAGGTGCCACGGTCGGCCAGCACATAGGCGCCGCTTGACGCCGCGATGTTGAGCGCTGGCCCCATGCCGCAGCCACATTCCTTGTAGCCGCTGCCTTTTGATGTATTTGCAGCCTCGGCACCGGCCAGCTTCCAGTAGCGCAGCTCGGCCGCGTGGGTGCCGCTCTTGTCGCCGCGCGAGATGAAGTTGCCGTGGGTGGCCGCCAACTTCTGCAGCGCCTGCACGATGTCCTTGCCTTTGGTGCCGGCCGGGTCGTTCTTGGGGCCGATGAGGATGAAGTCGTTGTACATCACGGGGTAGCGCTTCACGCCCCAGCCATCGGCCACAAACTTTTCTTCGGCCACCTGGTCGTGCACGAACAGCACGTCCGCGTCGCCCCGGCGTGCCATATCGAGCGCCTGCCCCGTGCCCAGCGCCACCACCTTGATGTCCAGGCTGCTGGCCTTCTTGAACTCGGGCAGCAGGTAGCCAAACAGGCCCGACTGCTCAGTGGAGGTAGTAGAGGCCATGGTGATGCTCTGCGCAAACGCAGAACCCGACGCTACTAAAACAATAGCTGCCAGCGCTTTGGACACTAGCGCCCCCGCGCGAAAAGGCTTGAAATTTTTCATCGCCGGGCCGCCCCAAGATGAAAAGGCCCCCTTAGGGGGCAGCGACCACACGAAGTGGGAAGCGTGGGGGTCAATTCGCGTCATACCAGCTCTCCTTTGACAAACAATCGGGCGGCCTCCGGCAGGGGGCCATTGAAAAAGTCGTGCACCGGCAAGTCCGCCACCAGACGGCCGTGCTCCATGTAGATCACGCGGCTGGCCAGGCGCTTGACCTGGCCCAGGTTGTGGCTGCTGAACACCATGGTCACGGGGTGCGCCGGGCCGGCCGCGCCGTGGCTGGCCGCAAAGTCGGCCATCAGTGCCTCCACCTCGCGCTTGGCGTGGGGGTCGAGGCTGGCGGTGGGCTCATCGAGCAGCAGCACATCGGGCCGCAGGGCCCATGCACGGGCCAGCGCCACACGCTGCTGCTGGCCGCCCGACAGGGTGCGCGCGTTCTGCGCTGCAATGCCCTGCAGGCCCACCCGCTGCAAGGCCGTCAGGGCCAGCGGGCGCGCATCGCGCCAGCGGGTGCCGCGCAGCCACAGCGCCAGGGCCACGTTGTTCTGGGCACTGGTGCGCAGCATGTGCGGGCGCTGGAACAGCATGGCCTGGCGCAGCGACGCATCGCATTGCAGGCCGCCCCCATGCGTGTCGGCCAGGCCATGCAGCACGCGCAGCAAAGTGCTCTTGCCACTGCCGTTGGCGCCCACCAGCGCCACGCGCTCACCGGGTGCGATGCGCAGGGTGACCTGGTCCAGCGCCTGCACGCGGCCGTAGCGCACGGTCACCTGCCGCAGGTCCACCCAGGGGGTTGGCAAAGGCCCGCTCATGCAGCCACTCCCACCGGCGTGCTGGAGGCCGAGCCATCCACCCGCTCGCGCCAGCGCCTCAGCAACGCGATCAGCACATTGAGCGCCAGCACCACGACCAGCAGGATCATGCCCAGCGCCAGTGCCAGCGGCAGGTCACCCTTGCTGGTCTCCAGCGCGATGGCGGTGGTCATCACGCGCGTGAAGCCGTCGATGTTGCCACCCACGATCATCACGGCGCCGACCTCGGAGATCGCGCGGCCAAACGATGCCAGCAGCACGGTGAGCAGCGCATACCGCTCGTCCCATGCCAGCAGCAGGCTGCGCAGCAGCGGGCCGGCGCCCATGGAGCGCAGCTGCTCGCCATGCGCGCGCTCGGCGTCTTCCACCGTCTGGCGCGTGAGCGCGGTGACCACCGGCAGCACCAAAATGGCCTGCGCCAGCACCATGGCCTTGAAGCTGAACAGCCAGCCCAGCGACCCCAGCGGCCCGCTGCGCGAGAGCACCAGGTACACCACCAGCCCCACCACCACCGAAGGCACGGCCAGCAAGGTGTTGAGCACCGCCAGCACGGCGCCACGGCCAGTGAAGCGGGCCACGCCCAGCCAGGCGCCCAGCACCAGGCCCACCCCGCAGGCCATCAGACAGGCGGTGGCGCTGACAGACAAGGAACGGCCCACGATGGTCCAGAGGACAGGGTCGGACGAGAGGGTGAGTTCAAGCGCTGTGCTCGCGCTTTCGGTGAGGGTGGACATGGGCCAGGGGATCGGTTTGGGCTATCGTAGGCACCCATCCAATATCCAGCGATATGAACTCCCGTGCATAGGGTCCAACTTCACTACACACTCAGCCGCGACGCGGGCACTGCGCTCATCCGCAATCCGTTGCCCGAGCTGTTGCAGGCGGTGGCCGAGCGTGGCTCCATCTCGGGCGCTGCGCGCGCGCTGGACCTGTCCTACCGCCATGTCTGGGGCGCCCTCAAACGCTGGGAAGACCAGCTGGGCGGCGAATTGATCATCTGGGGCAAGGGCCAGTCGGCGCAACTCAGCGAGTTCGGCAGCAAGCTGCTGTGGGCCGAACGCCAGGCCCAGGCCCGCCTGGCGCCCCAGATTGCCGCGCTACACGCCGACCTGGAGCGCGCGTTTGCCGTCGCCTTCGACCCCAACGCCCATGTGCTCACCCTCTACGCCAGCCATGACGATGCATTGGCGGCGCTGCGTGCACATGCCGCAACGCAAACCGATGCAGGCGCGCTGCACCTCGACATCCGGTTCACCGGCAGCGTGGACGCCATCCGTGCGCTGAACGAGGGGCGTTGCACCCTGGCGGGCTTTCACACCGTGGCTGACGCAGCCGCACAGTCGCTCACCGCGCGCACCTACCAGCCACTGCTACAGCCCGGGCTGCACAAGATCATTGGATTCGCACAGCGCACCCAAGGGCTCATCGTGGCCCCCGGCAATCCGCTGGGTCTGCGCAGCCTGGCCGATGTGGCCCGCACCGGCGCCCGCTTCATCAACCGGCCGCTGGGCTCGGGCACGCGGGTGCTGCTGGACGACCTGCTGGCCCAGGCCAGCATGGACCCAGGGAGCATCGTGGGCTACGCGCTCAACGAACCCTCCCACACCGCCATCGCCCAGGCCGTGGCTGCAGGGGCTGCCGATGTGGGCATGGGCATCGAGCTAGCGGCCCGCGCGCGCGGGCTGGACTTTGTCCCCCTGGTGCACGAGCGCTATCACCTGGCATGCCTGAAAGCCAGCCTGGACCAGCCCGCCACGCTGGCACTGCGCACCCTCTTGCAAACACCTGAATGGCTGGCACACATGACCACACTGCCGGGTTACACCGCCTGGCACTGCGGCGAGGTGCAGGCCATGAGCACGGTGTTGCCGTGGTGGCAATTTGCGCGGAAAAAGCGTGCTTCCACGCCTAGGAAGAAACCCTAATTGCTGCAGTTTTGATAGCTGAAGAATGAGCAGCTGCTGCGGGATAACACCGTCACGCTGCTGTCAGACTCCGCCTACAGTGCTCCGTAGAATCGCGCCGTCGTCAAAGTGTGCCCTGCCTCAGCGCCTACCCGCGCGGGGCCCGGGCATCTCGCACACACAGCCTTTTTATTGGAGACACCATGCAGGCTCTATTGAAGTTATCAAGAGGGATCGACTGGATTAACACCCAGGTCGGCAAGTACGTGGTCTGGCTGATCCTGGCCTCCACGGTCATCAGCGGCGTGAACGCCGTGGTGCGCAAGGCGTTCAACATCAGCTCCAACGCATTCCTGGAAGTGCAGTGGTACCTGTTTGCCGCGTCGTTCCTGCTGGCAGCTGGCTACACGCTGCTCCAGGGCGAACACGTCAAGGTGGACGTGATCTCCAGCCGCTTTTCCAAGCGCACCCAGATCTGGATCGACGTATTCGGCTACATCGTCTTCCTCACGCCCATGTGCCTGGCCGTGCTCTGGTATGGCATTCCCTTCTTCACCCGCGCCCTCGCGTCGGGCGAAATGTCGAACAACGCTGGCGGGCTGATCCGCTGGCCCGTGTACCTGATGATGCCGCTGGGTTTTGCCCTGCTGTGGCTGCAAGGCATCTCCGAACTCATCAAGCGCCTGGGTTTCCTCCAGGGCCTGATCGAAGACCCCACGGTCAAGAAGATTGAAAAAACGGCTGAAGAAGAACTGGCCGAATCCATCCGCAACCTGGCCGAAGCCGCCAAGGGCAACGGCAAGAACAAGGCCGAGGCTCACTGAGCGGCCCTACCAAGCGGAGCACACACCATGGAATTTTTGACCCATAACCTCGCCCCCATCATGTTCGCGGGGCTCATCTGCTTCTTGCTGGTGGGCTTCCCGGTCGCATTCAGTCTGGGCGCCTGTGGACTTTTCTTCGCCTTTATCGGCATTGAATTGAACGTACTTCCCGAAGCGCTGCTGCAAGCCGTGCCGCTGCGCATCTTCGGCATCATGCAGAACGACACCCTGCTGGCCATTCCGTTCTTCACGCTCATGGGGCTCATATTGGAGCGAAGCGGGATGGCGGAAGACCTGCTGGACACCATTGGCCAGCTGTTTGGCCCCATCCGGGGTGGCCTGGCACTGGCCGTGATCTTTGTGGGCGCGCTGCTGGCAGCCACCACGGGCGTGGTGGCCGCGTCGGTGATATCGATGGGCCTGATCTCGCTGCCCATCATGCTGCGCTATGGCTATGACCGCCGACTGGCTGCGGGCGTGATTGCCGCGTCCGGAACCCTGGCGCAGATCATTCCGCCGTCGCTGGTGCTGATCATCATTGCCGACCAGATGGGCCGCAGCGTGGGCGACATGTACAAGGGCGCCTTCCTGCCCGGCTTGATGCTCACCGGCTTCTATGCGCTGTACGTCATCCTGCTGGCAATCTTCAAGCCCCAATGGGTGCCTGCGATCCCGCCCGAAGCCCGTACGCTGCGCGACGACAACGGCAAGAGCGGTGTGACCTCCCTGCTGGTGCTGACCGGCATCTGCGTGGCAGCCTCGATGTATGTGGCCAAGAACATGGCCGCCCTGCACACCTGGTGGTCGGGCGAGGCGGTGGAACGCGTGGCGCTGGACGAAACCATCGTGGTGGCCATGTGCTTTGGCGTGGCCCTGGCCTTCGTGGTCGCCAGCGTCAACAAGATCACCCGCCTGGGCCTGCTGTCCAAGGCTGCGGAACGCGTGACGTTCGTGCTGATTCCCCCGCTGCTGCTGATCTTCCTGGTGCTGGGCACCATCTTCCTGGGTGTTGCAACCCCCACCGAAGGCGGCGCCATGGGCGCTTTAGGCGCAGGCATCATGGCCATCATCCGTGGTCGCCTGAGCCTTTCGCTGCTCAAGCAGGCCGTAACTACCACCACCAAGCTGTCGTGTTTTGTGGTGTTCATCCTGGTGGGCGCGACCATGTTCGGCCTGACCTTCCAGGGCGTGGACGGCCCGCTGTGGGTGGAACACCTGCTGACCGGCCTGCCCGGTGGCCAGCTGGGCTTCCTGATCGTCGTGAACATCATGGTGTTCTTCCTGGCGTTCTTCCTGGACTTCTTCGAGCTGTCCTTCATCGTGGTGCCCCTGCTGGCCCCGGTGGCCAACAAGCTGGGCATCGACCTGATCTGGTTTGGCGTGCTGCTGGCCGTGAACATGCAGACCTCGTTCATGCACCCACCGTTCGGCTTCGCGCTGTTCTACCTGCGCAGCGTGGCCCCTGCGAAGGAGTACCTCGACAAGGTCACCAAGAAGATGATTGCGCCGGTGACCACGCCGCAGATCTACTGGGGTGCCATCCCGTTCCTGGTCATTCAGCTGATGATGGTGGGCCTGATCATCGCCTTCCCAGGCATCGTCTCCAGCGGCCTGGACAAGGCCGAGGTGTATGACCTGGACAAGGTCCGTATGGAAATGGAAGCCACCATGCCTGACGCTGCCGGAGCCCCCGAGGCCACCGACCCCACGGCTGGCATGGAAGGCGCTGGAGCTGCCCCTGGCGATACTGCGGCCCCCGCTGCAGACGACCCACTCAAGGCCCTGCAGGATTCGCTGGCCAACGAGAAGAAGTGATCCGAACCGCACAGGGCTGTTGACCAGCCCCTGAAGCAACCAGAGCCCCGGCAGACGTCATCTGCCGGGGCTTTTTTCATGGGCCTATGGCGTGCAGAGCGTGCTCAAAGACAGGACCGTCAACGAACGGCTCGACGTCGCCCTCCCCAAAACCTAAGGACCTACAGCAAAACGACCGCCACGCGTTGAGACGTTGGCTTCTTCGCGCCACTTAACCCGCTGGCAAGCGTCTGCCTGTGGCGCTAAACGGACTTTGCACACCACGGGAAGCGATGGCCTCACCCCCCTGGTATCCCATCAGAAACGTTTGCGCCGAGGGATCACGCAGACCTGCCGATCACATCAACAAGGGCGACACCTTGAGCGCCAGCCGACCGAACATCGCCGGGCATCCCGGCGGCATCATCTGCCCCGCAGTACGGCGGGACCGAGCACCCCACCCCATACCATCCACCAGACGCAAAAAAACCCGCCAGGCGAACCAGGCGGGTTTTCTGATCGACATGCCCTGCGGCTTGCGCCGCAGCCGGGCAATCAGATCTTCTGTGCAGACATGAAGGTGTCGTAGCGGGCTTCTGCAAAGCGGAACCAGAGGATCTGGTCGCGCTGGAAGGCACGCATGTCGGCGTAAATCTTCTTCCACTCGGGGCTCTTGGCGTCGTTCTCGGCGAACACTTCCATCGAAGCCTTGAACGAAGCGTCCATCACAGCTTGCGAGAAAGGCAGCACCTTGGTCTTGGCTGCCACGAGCTGCTTCAGGGCCGTGGGGTTCAGCGCGTCGTACTTGGCCAGCATGTCCACGTGGGCCACGTTGGTTGCGGCTTCGATGATGGCCTTGTTCTCAGCCGACAGGCCGTCGAACGCCTTCTGGTTGACGAAGAAGTCCACTTCAGGACCGCCTTCCCACCAGCCGGGGTAGTAGTAGAACGGAGCGACCTTGTTGAAGCCCAGCTTCTGGTCGTCGTACGGACCCACCCACTCGGCGGCATCCAGCGTGCCCTTTTCGAGGGCTTGGTAAATTTCGCCGCCAGGGATGCTCTGAGGCACAGCACCCAGCTTCTGCATCACTTCACCGATCAGGCCGCCACCCAGGCGCATCTTCATGCCCTTGAAGTCGGCAGGCGACTTGATTTCCTTGCGGAACCAGCCACCCATCTGCGTGCCGGTGTTGCCACCTGCAAAGCTGATCATGTTGAAGCCGCCGTAGAACTCGTTCATGAGCTTGCGGCCGTTGCCATGCAACATCCAGGCGTTCATCTGGCGGGCATTGAAGCCGAAAGGCACTGCCGAGCCCAGCGCGAAGGCGGGGTTCTTGCCGTAGAAGTAGTAAGGCACGGTGTGTGCCATTTCCACGGTGCCTTGCTGAACGCCGTCCACCACGCCAAAGGGAGGCATCAGTTCGCCACCAGCGTGCACGGAGATTTCAAACTTGCCGCCCGACATGGCCTTGACGGCCTTGGAGAACACATCAGCGCCGCCATAAATGGTGTCCAGCGACTTGGGGAAGCTGGAGGCCAGACGCCAGCGAATGGCAGCCTGGGCGTGGACGGCGGGCGCAGCGCCTGCAGCCAGCACACCGGCAATGCCAGCATGCTTGATGATTGAACGACGATCCATGAGGTTCTCTCCGATATATTGATTGCAAAACTTGGTGCGCACGCGTTGTGCACGGCCGACCAAGGACATGTTTCAGCCGGGACCATTGTAGGAACATGCCCCCCAGGACTTTTGCGGGTTTTCCCGCGAAATTCCGGCGCCAACACACACCTTCAGGGTTCTGCAAGCATCTGCGCGACAGCGGTGCAAAGACCCTCCCAGCAACCAAAAGCCAACGCGCTGCGCTGACCGCAGCCCTCCGCCTTTTAGCCCGCGCTGCCTGGCAAAAACCGCGCTGCAATCGATGCGCGAATGCCGGCTGCATCCAGCCCCTGCAACGCCAGCAACTTGGCCGGGTCACCATGCTCAATGAAGACATCGGCCAGCCCGAGCTGCAACACGGGGCGCACAAGGCCCATGGCGTTGAGTGCCTCGGTCACTGCGCTGCCCCCCCCACCCATGATGGCGCCCTCTTCGACCGTCACGAGGGCGTCGTGCCGCTCGGCCACCTCGCGCAGCAAGGCCTCATCGATGGGCTTGGCCCAGCGCATGTTGACCACGGTGGCATCGATCGCCTCGCCCACTTCGAGCGCGGGATACAGCAAGGTGCCAAACGCCAGGATGGCAATGCGGGGCGCCTTGCCGTCCGCATCACCCTTGCGCTCGCGGCGGATCTCGCCTTTGCCGAACGGCAGCCCATCGAGCGCTGCCAGCGGCGCCACACCTGCGCCGCTACCACGGGGGTAACGCACAGCCACGGGGTGGTCCTGTTCAAACGCACTGCTGAGCAACTGGCGGCATTCGCGCTCGTCAGCGGGGCAGGCCATGCTCATGTTCGGAATGCAGCGCACGAACGGGATGTCGTAGGCGCCTGCATGAGTGGCACCGTCGGCGCCCACCAGGCCCGCACGGTCCAGTGCAAACACCACGGGCAGGTTCTGCAAGGCCACGTCGTGGATCAACTGGTCGTAGCCACGCTGCAAAAACGTGGAGTAGATGGCCACCACGGGCTTCACGCCCTCGCAGGCCATGCCCGCAGCGAACGTGACAGCGTGCTGTTCAGCAATGCCCACGTCGTAGTAGCGGTCCGGAAAGCGCTTTTCGAACTCAACCATGCCCGAGCCCTCGCGCATGGCGGGCGTGATGCCCACCAGGCGCGCGTCCTGCGCCGCCATGTCACACAGCCACTGGCCAAACACCTGGGTGAAGGTCTGCTTGGGCGGCGTGGCGGGCTTGGTCAGGCCCACGGAGGGATCGAACTTTCCGGGGCCGTGGTAGGCCACAGGGTCGGCCTCGGCCAGCTTGTAGCCCTGCCCTTTCTTGGTGACCACGTGGAGGAACTGCGGCCCCTTGAGGCTCTTGATGTTCTCCAGGGTGGGGATCAGCGAATCGAGGTCGTGCCCGTCGATGGGGCCGATGTAGTTGAAGCCGAATTTCTCGAACAGCGTGGCGGGCACCACCATGCCCTTGGCCTGTTGCTCGAAGCGCTTGGCAAATTCGAGCAGGGGCGGCACGGGGCGCAAAACGGTCTTGCCCACGTTCTTGGCGGCGGCGTAGAACTGCCCGCTCATCAGTTGCGCGAGATAGCGGTTGAGCGCGCCCACGGGCGGGCTGATGCTCATGTCGTTGTCGTTCAGCACCACCAGCAGGTTGCAGTCGGCCACACCCGCGTTGTTGAGCGCCTCGAACGCCATGCCGGCACTCATCGCGCCATCGCCGATGATGGCCACGGCATGGCGGTTGTCGCCCTTGCGCTTGGCAGCCAGCGCCATGCCCAAGGCTGCCGAGATGCTGGTGCTGGAATGCGCTGTGCCAAACGTGTCGTAGATGCTCTCCGCCCGTTGCGGAAAGCCCGAGATACCGCCCATCTGGCGCAGCGTGTGCATGCGGTCGCGGCGGCCGGTCAGGATCTTGTGCGGGTAGGTCTGGTGGCCCACATCCCACACCAGGCGGTCTTCCGGGGTGTTGAAGACATGGTGCAAAGCCACGGTCAGCTCTACCGTACCCAGGTTGGAGCTGAGGTGGCCACCGGTCTGCGACACGCTCTGCAGCACGAACTCGCGCAACTCGGTCGCCAGCACCTTGAGGTCCGCGCGCGAGAGCCGGCGCAGGTCTGCCGGGTCATTGATGGTCTGCAGCAAGGGGAAGGGTGTCGTGGACATTGACTATTCTTTTGATAGCTACGAGCGCAAGAGATTCAAGCACCAGCAGGCATTTGGACATTGAGAGAGTCGCCAGGGACCAGGGCCGGGCTCAGTGAGAGCGGCGCACGACCATGTCCGCCAGGGCTGCCAGGGCACGGGTGTCGGGCAAGCCACTGCGACCCAGGGCCGCATGGGCCTCGGCCAGCAGCTCCTGCGCGTAGGCCTGCGCACGCTCCAGACCGAGCAACGATACGTAGGTGGGTTTGTCTGCGGCCGCGTCCTTGCCCGCCGTTTTCCCCAGGGTGGCCGAGTCCGCCACCACATCCAGGATGTCGTCCACCACCTGGAACGCCAGCCCCATGGCAGCGCCATAGTCTGACAGGGCTTGGTAGGCGGTGGGCGCCGCGTGGCCGCACAGGGCCCCCATGAGCACGCTGCCCTGGAGCAAGGCGCCCGTCTTGAGGCGGTGCATCTGGCGCAGTTGTGCCTCAGTCAGCGCCACGCCCACGCTGGCCAGGTCAATCGCCTGACCGCCCGCCATGCCGGCCGAGCCTGCAGCCCGCGCGAGCAGCCGGCTCAGGGCCGCCTGCATCGCAGCGGGGATCAGGGTGTTGTCGGGGGTCAGCAGTTCAAACGCGAATGCCTGCAGTGCGTCGCCCGCCAGCAGGGCCTGGGCTTCACCAAACTGCACATGCACGGTGGGTTTGCCACGGCGCAGCACGTCGTTGTCCATGCAGGGCATGTCGTCGTGGACCAGCGAATACGCGTGGATCAGCTCCACCGCGCACGCGGCACGCAGGGCAGCTTCGTTCAGAGCTGCCTGAACCGCCGCGCCCTCGGGTGCCACGGAGTCCGAGGTGCCGCTGCGCGCCGCCTCGTAGGCAGCCAAAACCAGCAAGGGCCGCAGGCGCTTTCCGCCGTCCAGGACGGCGTAACGCATGGCGTCGCCCAGCCCTGCCGGAGCGCCGTCGCCCACCCACAAGGACAGCGCCTGCTCCACACGGGCGAGGTGATTCTGGCTCCAGAGATTCGTATCCAGGGGCGGATTCAACGTCGTCGAGGAAGTCATCGGCAATGCGCTCATTCCTGGTTCCATGGTTGCAGCTGGCCGTCGTCCAGCACCTTGATCTGGTCCTGCACGGCATCGAGCCGGTGGCGGCAAAAAGCCAGCAAGGCGGCGCCGCGCTGGTAGCCAGCCAGCATCTGGTCCAGCGGCAACTGGCCCGATTCAATGCGGGCCACGAGTTGCTCCAGCTCCTCCAGGGCCGCCTCGTAGCTGGCAGGTTCGGCGGGAGGAGCAGGGGTTGCGGGGGCCTTGGGCATGGAGGGGGCGGCAGTGCGCGGGTGAAAAACCGGTGATTCTAGGCGCAGCGCTGTGGCGCCCGTGTCAGACAGTGGCCGATCCGTGGGAGGTCTCTATTTTTCCGGAACCGGTGTTTTCTATTCACGTAGCGGGGGTGCGGGAATAACCCCACCGCCTATAATCCCATTCCCGTCGAGCCGGCTACCCACCCTAGCCGGTTTTCTTTTTCCAGATGCGCCTTCACGGGCGCACCTCCCGCACTCTCTCTGTGGGGAGTCTTTAGGTCAGGTCACCCATGTCTGATTTAAGTCTTCAACTGCAGCAGGCCGCAAGCCAACTACCAGTTTCGAGCTACTTTGATGATGCGCTGTTCCAGCGCGAGCTGGAGACCATCTTCCAGCGCGGGCCCCGCTATGTGGGGCATCAATTGGCTGTGCCCAACGCGGGCGACTACTACGCACTGCCCCAGGAGGGCGAGGGCCGCGCGCTGGTGCGCAACGCCCAGGGCGGTATCGAGCTGGTCTCCAACGTCTGCCGCCACCGGCAGGCGGTCATGCTCAAGGGCAAAGGGTCGCTAAACACCCAGCAAAAGGGCAGCGCGGGCGGCAACATCGTGTGCCCACTGCACCGCTGGACGTACAACCCCAAGGGCGAGCTGCTGGGCGCACCGCATTTCGCGCACGACCCGTGCCTGAACCTGAACAACTACAAGCTGCGCGAGTGGAACGGCCTGCTGTTTGAAGACAACGGCTACGACGTGGCTACCGACCTCGCCCAGATGGGACCACGCGCCGACTTGGACTTTGACGGCTACGTGCTCGACCACGTGGAGCTGCACGAGTGCAACTACAACTGGAAGACCTTCATCGAGGTCTATCTGGAGGATTACCACGTGGGCCCCTTCCACCCGGGCCTGGGCAGTTTTGTCACCTGCGACGACCTGCGCTGGGAGTTCGGCAAGAACTACTCCGTGCAGACCGTGGGTGTAGCCAACCGCCTGGGCAAGGCCGGCAGCCCCGTGTACGAACGCTGGCACGAAGCCTTGCTGGCCTACCGCGAGGGCAAGCCGCCCGAGCATGGCGCCATCTGGCTCACGCTGTACCCGCACATCATGGTGGAGTGGTATCCGCATGTGCTCACCGTGTCCACGCTGCACCCCATCAGCCCGACCAAGACGCTGAACATGGTGGAGTTCTACTACCCCGAAGAAATCGCTGCGTTCGAGCGCGAGTTCGTCGAGGCGCAGAAGGCCGCCTACATGGAGACTTGCATCGAGGACGACGAAATCGGCGAGCGCATGGACGCGGGCCGCAAGGCCCTGATGGCACGCGGCGACAACGAGGTGGGCCCCTACCAAAGCCCCATGGAAGATGGCATGCAGCACTTCCACGAGTGGTACCGTGAGGCGATGGGCTCGGACACCGTCGACCCGACCACGCCAAACCGCTGAATACGGCGGCAAAACCCTGCCAATCTGCAGGCCCGCCGTGGTCTGCTCTCATTACAATAGCTGCCAGTGCTTAAAAAATAAGCGCTGGCAGCTATTTTCGTTTTTGCGCCCCACGGCGCGCTTCAAGAGATCACAACCCGATGCAAGCCCTCTGGATGGTGTTGGCCGCGTTCCTGTTTGCCAGCATGGGCGTGTGCGTCAAGATCGCCTCGGACTTCTTCAACTCCGCCGAGCTGGTGTGTTACCGGGGCCTCATCGGCATGTTGATTCTCTGGCTGCTGTCACGCTCGCAAAAAGTGACGCTGTCCACGCGGTACCCCGGCATGCACGCCTGGCGCAGCCTCGTGGGGGTGGCGTCGCTGGGCGCCTGGTTCTACGCCATTGCGCACCTGCCGCTGGCCACCGCCATGACGCTCAACTACATGAGCAGCGTGTGGATCGCGGCCTTCCTGGTCGGCGGCACGCTGCTGGCCTGGCGGCCCTCCGCCGCCGCGCCCCGGCCTGCCCTGCAAGGCCCGCTGGTGCTGACGGTGCTCACCGGGTTCGTGGGCGTGGTACTGATGCTGCGCCCCAGCCTGGACCAGAACCAGGCGTTCGCCGGGATGATTGGCCTCATGTCCGGCTTGTCAGCCGCATTTGCCTACATGCAGGTGGTGGCGCTGTCGCGCCTGGGCGAGCCTGAGTCGCGCACCGTCTTCTACTTTGCGGTGGGCTCCGCGGTGGCGGGCGGCTTTGCCATGCTCTTCACCGGCATGTCGGACTGGCCGGGCTGGCAAGCGCTGTGGCTGCTGCCCATCGGGGTGCTGGCGGCTGGCGGGCAACTGTGCATGACCAAGGCTTACGCCAGCGCCAAGACGCAGCGCGGCACGCTGGTGGTGGCCAATCTGCAGTATTCGGGCATCGTGTTTGCCGCCGTCTACAGCGTGCTGTTGTTTGGCGACAAGATCCCGCCCATCGGCTGGATCGGCATGGCCCTCATCGTGGGCAGCGGCATTGTGGCCACCATCTTGCGGGCCCGGGCCGCGCCCGGCGCACCGGCCGAAGAACACTGACCGATACAAAAACCAATGCGCGCAGGCGAGGACAGTCCCCATCGGGATGGCCACAATGGAGGCCTCCCCGCCCAACCGGTTGCTTTGCACCTGATCTGCCGATGACCACCTACACCACGCTCATCTCCGCCCCCGACCTGCAAGCCCTCATCGCCAGCGGTGCGCCGCTGATGGTGTTTGACTGCAGCTTCGAACTCATGCAACCGACCGCCGGCGCGCAGCAATATGCGCAAGCCCATATCCCCGGCGCCGTGTACGCCAACCTCGACAATGACCTCAGCGCCAAGCATGGCGCACCTGGGGCCACCGGCACTGTGACGGCGCAGGAGGCTGACCAGCCCGCATCCGGCGGCCGCCACCCGCTGCCCAGCCGCGAACGTTTTGCCATGTGGCTGTCCAGCGTGGGTTTTGCCAACAACATGCAGGCCGTTGTCTACGACCGCCAGGGCGCCAACTACTGCGGCCGCCTGTGGTGGATGCTCAAGTGGGCGGGCCATGACGCCGTGGCCGTGCTCGACGGCGGGCTGCAGGCCTGGCAGGCCGCAGGTGGTGCAGTCCACAGCGGAGAAGAGCCGTCGCACTTCCAGTCCCACTTTGCACTGAACGAGCCCTTGCGCCAGCTGGCCACGGCCAGCGATGTCCTGGCCCGCCTGCAGCGCCCCGCAGACCAGACCGTGATCGACGCCCGCGCCGGCGCCCGCTACCGGGGCGAGGTGGAGCCGCTGGACCCGGTGGCCGGCCACATTCCGGGCGCGCTCAACCGACCCTTTGCCGAAAACATCGGAGCTGACGGCCGCTTCAAACCCGCAGCCACGCTGCGCGCAGAGTTCGACGCCCTGCTGGCGGGCCGTGACCCGGCGACCGTGGTGCACCAGTGCGGCAGCGGTGTGAGCGCCGTCCCAAATCTGCTGGCCATGGAGATTGCCGGCCTGGGGCACACCGCGCTGTTTGCGGGCAGCTGGAGCGAGTGGTGTTCAGACCCCACGCGCCCGGTCGAAAAGGGTTGAAACACCCCACTTGCGGCGTCTAACGAACGCCGCCAGTTGCAAAAGCGCAAAAAAGATGGTTTTGCAGGCGCTATCAAAACCATGAGCAGAATTCCGGGGTGGGTGTCTGTCAATGCAGCAGACATGGCCCCCTGAAAAGCCAGCCGGCGCCTGATCTGCGCGTAGGGCAAATTCCTACACAGCCCACCGCGAAACCAGACACGCGGCACAGCCAAACCCCGACTTAATTTCTGATTGGGGCGGTTTCACAATCCATTTCAACGGATCACGCAAAACCTGCAGTCAGCAGGCCACGCAAGACCCGGTACTGGAAAAAAGGAAGCCGCCATGACCAACGAACAAATCCTCGCTGAAATCCGCGAAGCCAACCTCACCTACCTGATGCTGGCCCAAACCCTGATCCGTCAGGACAAGGCCGAAGCGGTTTTCCGTCTGGGCATGAACGAGGAGTCTGCCGATATTCTCGCTTCGCTGTCGGCTGCGCAAGTGATGAAACTGGCCTCCCGCAACACGCTACTTTGCAGCTTCCGCGTGGACGACAACCTGGTGTGGAGCTTGCTGACCAACCACTCGGCCAAGAAGGTGGGCAACGACGCCACCAACACCCTGCACGCCAACATCCTGATGGCCAGCCGCGTGTCGGAAGTGCTCTGAAGCACTAGCCCGCAGCGTTGTCCAGTTCTCACCGAAAGCCCGCCATGTCCTCCACCACCACCGCCGCCGCCAAAGCCCCTGTCAAAAGCGTTCTGAACGAATCCAAGCAGATCGAACGCGCAGCCATGCTGATCCAGATGGGCGCCCGCATGCAGGTGCTGGAGTCCGAGACCACGCTGTCGTATGAACGCCTGATCCGCCTGTACAAGGAGATCGCGGGCAAGTCGCCCTCCAAAGGCCAGCTGCCCTTCTCCACCGACTGGTTCCTGACCTGGCAAGAGAACATCCACAGCTCGCTGTTTTTGAACATCTACGAGTACCTGTCCAAGGGCGTGGACCTGGATTCGGTGGAGCTGCTGACCAAGGCCTACCGCCTGTACAACGAACAAGTCGCCACAGCCGAGATCGAACCCCTGCTGTCCTTCACCCGCGCCTGGCGCCTGGTGAAATTCGTGGACGCCGGCATGTTGACCCGCACCAAGTGCAGCCAGTGCAGCGGCCAGTTCGTGACCGAGCTGTACGAAAACCGCCATTTCACCTGCGGCCTGTGCAACCCGCCCGCCCGTGCCGGCAAGAGCAAGACCGCCGGCGCGCTGATGTTGCATTGACACCTTGGCTTGTTTTTTGAGCCAAAAGCGCCCGATGCGCTAGTGCATATTGCCGCTCTAGCTATTGATTAGATAGCAAACAAATAAGGCCCTATTCGGGGCCTTTTTGCTGTCTGCTGTCTGCCGATGGAATGTGGTGCGAGGGAGAACGCCGAGCCAGCCATCAACGCCCCGCAAGCAAGGTGCGCACGTTCTCGTCCACGGGCACCGCATAGTTGTGCGCCGCCATCACATGGTTGCCCACCGGGTTCACCAGCTTGAGGCTGATGTACACCACCGAGGCCGACACCGCGTACGTGCCCACGACCACGGCCTGCGCGTTCTGCGCCTGGCTGACTTCCCGCACCTCGCGCGACAGCAGCAACTCGCCCTGTTCGCGGTGCAGCACCAGGTTGTCGCGCAGCTTCACTTCCGTCACGCGCAGCCCGCGCTGCACCATGCGTCCCGCGATCTGCTCCGAAAAGATGCGCCCCAGCCGCGACGACTCGTTGAGCCGGTCCACATTGACCAGGGTGGCCACCAACAGCGGCTGGCTCGCGTCCAGCGGCGCGTTGAGGAGCAAGGCATCCGTTGCCCGGTCGTTCACCTCGATCAGGTCGGTGCGCGACACGCCACCCGCACTGTTGCCGTAGTAATAGCTGTGGACCGGGTTGGTCGAGCAGCCCTGCACCGCCAGGGCCGACACCACCACCATGCCCAAGCACCACGCGGACCTGAGCTTGCCGGGATGGAAACGGCGCATCATGGTGCCACCACCCGCCAGGTTTTAACGGGGGTGGGTGGGGGGGGCGGTGGTGGCGGAGGCGGTGGTAACTGCGTTTTGTACAGCGGCGAATCATCGGGCTCGACGTAGTACACGTCTGCGGTACTCGCCAGATAGCGGTCACCGCTTTCGAGTGACGTCGTGATGAGCACCTCTGTGCGCGTCGGCCCGCCTGCGGCAGATCCGTCGATGGCGTATTGCGTGAGGTCCGTCACCGCGCCAAGGGTGGCAACGCCCGCCAGCATCGACCCGACGCCCTGGCGGAACAGATACCAGTCTCGCGCCACACCGACGCCCAGCGCCAGACGCGTCCAGGGCATGGGCCCCCAGGTTTGCACGCGAGCATTGTGCTGGACCACCTGGGTCTCAAACGTGAGGGTGACCGCCGTGGGTTGTGTGGACAAAACGACCCCGCGATCCAGCAGGCGCGTGATGAGCAGCTTGCGAAAGCCGTTGTTGAAACTGGTGTCGCCAGGGCTCGGCGCCAGGTAGATGGGGTACTCGCCGGCTGGCCAGGCACTGATCTTGCCCGCGATGCGGCCCGCCACGTCGTCGGCCAACACATCCCAGTGGTGCACGGCGCGTGCTTTTTTCTGGTCGGTGGCCGGATAGTTGTCGGCACGCGGAACATCCAGCGACGAGCATCCGCCCAGCAACACCGCCAGTGCTGCCGTCGCGAGTACGCGCCCAGGGAGGGAGTGTTGAGGATTCATGCGCACACGCCCCTTGTCATGTTGTGATGCCGTCCAATTGCATCGCATCATCCTAATGGCCTCAGCAAAGCACCATCGCGGGAACAAAGCCCGTTTTCCGTCGCACTTTGCCAACGCCGCCGGCGTTGGGATGGCCACCTACAAAGCACGTACC
This sequence comes from Acidovorax sp. Root402, assembly GCF_001425125.1. Taxonomy (NCBI): domain Bacteria; kingdom Pseudomonadati; phylum Pseudomonadota; class Betaproteobacteria; order Burkholderiales; family Comamonadaceae; genus Acidovorax; species Acidovorax sp. Root402. The sequence continues at coordinate 104,841 of NZ_LMDQ01000017.1, read as the reverse complement.
CGGCCTGCCGCACAATCCGCGCATGACCGCGCCCTCTGCTGCTCCTTCCGCACCCACCAGCCCAACGACAGCCGCCGTTGACGATGGCAGCCCCGACCAAGCGGTGACCAGCCAGGTCGCAGCAGATGCCAGCCACACTCCAATCGCCGACGCGCACGCAGACGCACCCACAGTCCCTGCGCCTCCGGTTTCAGCACCAGCGCCTCACGCGCCCCTCATGCTCCACATGCCTGTGGACGTGCGCAACCTCTCCCTCGCCCTGCTGGCACTGTTCGCCAGCGTGGCGCTGCTGCACTGGGCCAGTGCGGTGTTCATCCCGATCATGCTGAGCCTGCTGCTGACCATTGCACTGCGGCCAGCGGTGGAGATGATGGCCCGGTGGCATGTGCCGCGGGCGCTGGGGGCGGGCTTGTTGCTGGTGGCCATCGTCGCCGGGCTGGCCAGCACGGCCTGGTCGCTGAGTGACGGGGCGGCCCAGCTGGTGGACTCGGTTCCTGTCGCCGCCAAGAAGGTCCGCGACAACCTCAAGGCACGCGCGGGTGGCAGCAGTCCGCTGGACACCGTGCAGAAGGCGGCCACCCAGATCGAGCAGGCCGCCAACGAAAACAGCGCCGCCAGCGCAGCGCCCCGCCGGGGCGTGCAGCGGGTGATCGTGGAGCGCCCGCCTTTCAACATCCGCGACTACCTCTGGAGCGGCACCATGGGCCTGATGTCGGCGCTGGGGCAGCTGATGGTGGTGGTGTTCCTGACCTACTTCGCTCTCGCCTCGGGCAACCTGTTCCGAGACAAGCTGCTGCGCATTGCGGGCACCAGCCTGGAGCGGCGCAAGGTCACCATCCATGTGCTGCAAGACATCACCCAGCAGATACAGCGTTATCTGCTGCTGCAAGTGTTCACCAGCGTGCTGGTCGGCCTGGCCACCGGCGCGGCCTATTGGGCATTGGGGCTGGAAAACGCCGCCGTATGGGGGGTGGTGGCAGCTGTGCTCAACCTCGCGCCATACATCGGCTCGGCGCTGGTCACAGGGGCCTCGGCCCTGGTGGCTTTCTTGCAGTTTGGCACGCTCGACATGGCCATGGCCATTGGCGGTGCCTCGCTGGTCATCCACACGCTGATCGGCAACCTGCTGACCCCCTGGCTCACCAGCCGCACCAGCAGCATGAGCCCCGTGGCCGTGTTCATCAGCGTGCTGGCCTGGGGCTGGCTGTGGGGCCTGTGGGGACTGCTGCTGGGCATCCCGGTGATGATGGCCGTGAAGGCCGTGTGCGACCGGGTGGAAGACCTGAAGGCGGTGGGCGAGTTGCTGGGCGACTGAGCGACTTGGCCACCGAGCGACGCAGCGTCTGCCACTGACGCCGTCACTGCGGCTCGGGCAGTCCGTATCTCTGCACCTGTTCCACACGTGGACTCTGGCCTCGCACCAGAGATGCAGCTCCCCGAATTACCGAACACCAGGGCGCAACTGCGCCACCCAACTGTCGTTGACGATTGTTTCCAACACTGGAACAGTTAGTTCGCGACTGAGTGGTTTTTTCCTGAACACCATCGGCGTACAGTTCATTCCATCGATGAGCCGAACCCGCAAGGCGACTCACCGAACCCGGTTCAGAAATGGTTTTTGACCCGGCTTTTTTGAGACGCTTTTTAACTTTCAAGGATTTTCGCCCGTTTCCTCTCCGTCGCCGCTGTTGCCGCTTTCGCCGCTTTTGGCGCCCATGCCGATGAAGCCGATGGCTCGCAATTTGCCCTGAAGTTCGACACGAACCGCACCCGCGCTGAAGTGGCTGCCGAAGCCGCTACCGTGGCACAAACACGCAGCATCGAGCCTGCTGGATCGCGTGTGGTGACCTATAAATCCACCGCTGACCGTGCTGCCGTGCGTGCCCAGGCTGCTGAAGCTGTGCGCACCGGCCAGATCCCTTCGGGCGAATTCAGCGCCATGTAATCGCATGACCGATTGACGCAGTTGCGGGACTTCCCATGGTGGTGGCACTTCGCGCGGTGCAGATGCTGCTGCCATGGGAGGTGTTTTAGACACACAGTTCCACACTGGCCAAACAAACTGGGCTCCCATTGGGAGCCCTTTTTGTTGTGGGTGCCTGCGATGGCAGCGAGCCGGAAAGTGAGGGTCCGGACCGCTGTGCCTGCGGATCAGCCCGTATTGCGCAGCCCCGCTGCAATCCCGTTGATGGAGATGTGAATCCCGGTCTGCACCCGCTCGTCGCCCTGCCCTGCGCGCCAGCGGCGCACCAGCTCGACCTGCAAGTGGTGCAGCGGATCGATGTACGGGAAGCGGTGCTTGATGGACCGCGCCAGCGCCGTGTTGTGCGTCAGGCGCTGCTTGTCGCCCGTGATGCGGGTGAGTGCATCGGCCGTGCGGTGCCACTCGGCCTCGATGCTGGTGAACACCTTCTTGCGCAGGCGCGCGTCGGTCACGAGTTCGCTGTAGCGTGACGCCAGGGCCAGATCACTCTTGGCCAGCACCATGTCCATGTTGGACAGCAGGGTGCGGAAGAATGGCCACTGGCGGTACATCTTCTGCAGCAGCGCCAGCTGGGCCTTGGGGTCCTTGCCTTCGGTGTTGATGAAGGCTTCCACAGCCGAGCCAAAACCGAACCAGCCGGGCAGCGTGAGGCGGCACTGGCCCCAGCTGAAGCCCCAGGGGATGGCGCGCAGGTCTTCGATCTTCTGGCTGGCCTTGCGGCTGGCAGGGCGCGAGCCGATGTTGAGCTCGGCGATCTCGCGGATGGGCGTGGAGTTGAAGAAGTAGTCGGTAAAGCCCGGGGTCTCGTACACCAGCGCACGGTAGCTGCCCATGCTGGCCAGCGAGAGCTGCGCAGCAGCATCCAAAAACGCCTTGGTGGCGGGCTTGGTGGGCTGCAGCAAGGTGGCTTCGAGCGTGGCGGCGACCAGAGTTTCCAGGTTGCGTCGGCCGATTTCGGGGTTAGCGTATTTGGAGGCGATGACTTCGCCCTGCTCCGTCAGACGGATCTGGCCGCGCACGGTGCCGGGCGGCTGCGCCAGAATGGCCTGGTAGCTGGGGCCACCGCCACGGCCGACAGTGCCGCCCCGGCCATGGAACATGCGCAGCTGGATGCCGTGGGTGGTGGCGAGTTCATCGAAGAGTTCGACGAGGGCGATCTCGGCGCGGTACAGCTCCCAGTTGCTGGTGAAAATGCCGCCATCCTTGTTGCTGTCGCTGTAGCCCAGCATGATGTCCTGCTCGCCGCCGCTGCGCTGCACCAGAGCTGCCACACCGGGCAGCGCATAGAACTCGCGCATGATGGGCGCGGCATTGCGCAGGTCTTCGATGGTTTCGAACAGGGGCACCACGATAAGGTGGTTCTTCGACTCGGCATCCAGCGTGCCGTTCATCAGCCCCACTTCCTTTTGCAGCAGCAGCACCTCCAGCAGGTCGCTCACCGTTTCGGTGTGGCTGATGATGTAGTGGCGAATCGCCTCATGCCCGAAGCGCTCGCGCATCACACGGGCGGTTTCAAAGATGGCCAGCTCGCCCTGGGCGTGCGCGGAATACTCGGCGCCTACCACGCGCAGCGGGCGCGCGTCGTTCAGCAGCTTGATCAGCAGTGCGCGCTTGGCGGCCTCTTGCAGGTTGGCATAGTTGGGCTCGATACGGGCCTTGGCCAGCAGCTCGGCCACCACCTCCTCATGCTTGTCGGAGCTTTGGCGCAGGTCCACCGTGGCCAGGTGGAAGCCAAACACTTGCACGGCGCGGATCAGCGGGTGCAGTCGCTCGGCAGCCAAGGCTTGGCCATGGTGGGACTGCAGCGAGGCCTCGATCACCCGAAGGTCGGCCAGGAACTCCTCGGCACTGGCATAGGCGTTTTGTGGCGCCACCGCATGGCGCGCGGCTTCGCCACCGGTCAGATCCTTGAGCGATGCGGCAAGGCGCGCGTAGATGCCAGTCAGCGCACGGCGGTAGGGCTCGTCCACGCGGTGTTCGTTGGTGTCGGGCGAGCGCTGGGCCAGGGCCTCCATCTCGGCCGACACCTGCACCAGGCGGGCCGACAGCGACAGCTCGCCGCCCAGGTAGTGCACCTCGGTCAGGTAGTGGCGCAGGGCCACTTCGGCCTGGCGGCTCAGGGCATATTGCAAGGTCTGCGCGGTGACGTTGGGATTGCCGTCACGGTCGCCACCAATCCACTGGCCCATGCGCAAGAAGCTGTGCACAGGGTACTGGCCCAGCTCGTTTTCCAGGTCCGCATAGATCTTGGGGATCTCACGCAGAAAGGTGGCTTCGTAATAAGAAAGCGCGTTTTCGATCTCGTCAGCCACCGTGAGCTTGCTGTAGCGCAGCAGGCGCGTCTGCCACAACTGCGCCACACGGGCACGCAGCAGGGCTTCGTTGGCAGCCAGCTCGCGCGGGGTGAGTGCGTCCTTGGCACTGTTGTAGAGCTGGGCGCGCACCTGGATGTCGTCGCGTGTGGCCAACAACTGGGCGATGTCGCGCTCGGCGTCCAGAATGCTCTTGCGCTGCACCTCGGTGGGGTGAGCCGTGAGCACGGGGGCCACGTAGCTGCCCGCCAGCGTCTGCGAAATCGTCTTGGGCGCAATGCCTGCCCAGCGCAGGCGCGACAGGGCGACCTCGATGCTGCCCTCTTGCGTGTCGCCTGCGCGCTCGTGCACAGCGCGGCGGCGGATGTGGTGGCGGTCTTCGGCCAGGTTGGCCAGGTGGCTGAAATAGGTGAAGGCGCGGATCACGCTCACCGTCTGGTCGCCCGACAGGGACTTGAGCAGCTTCTTGAGCGCGCGGTCGGCCTCCTGGTCGGCGTCGCGGCGGAAGGCCACGGAGAGCTTGCGGACCTGCTCGACCAGCTCATAAGCCTCCACCCCCTCCTGCTCCCGGATCACGTCGCCCAGAATACGGCCCAGCAGGCGGATGTCATCAATCAGGGGCTGGTCCTTGTCGGATCGTTTCATGCAGGAGTCTCCGGGATGGGTGGGATGGCCTGGCGCGTTGAGCCCGCATGGCCGCAGGCCGCACCAGCCCCAGTGCGGGCGCATGCTAGCATCCTGCGCCGCTGAATAATTACAAACAGGTTACGAACTTGAGCCCCTCGCCAACGCCCCTCATCGTCATCGCCACCCGCGAAAGTCGCCTTGCGCTGTGGCAGGCCGAGCATGTCAAAGCGCTGCTCGAAGCCCGTGGCCACAGCGTGCAACTGCTGGGCATGACCACCAAGGGCGACCAGATTCTGGACAAGTCCCTCAGCAAGGTGGGCGGCAAGGGCCTGTTTGTGAAAGAGCTGGAAGTGGCGCTGGAAGAAGGCCGCGCCCACATTGCCGTGCATTCGCTCAAGGACGTGCCCATGGAGCTGCCCGAGGGCTTTGCCCTGGCCTGCGTGATGGAGCGTGAAGACCCGCGCGATGCCTTTGTCTCCCCCCGCTACGAGAACCTGGACGCCCTCCCGCAGGGTGCCGTGGTGGGCACGTCGAGCCTGCGCCGCCAGGTGCTGCTGCAGGCTCTGCGGCCTGACCTGAAGATCGAGCCCCTGCGCGGCAACCTCGACACCCGTCTGCGCAAGCTGGACGAAGGCCAGTACGACGCCATCGTGCTGGCCGCCGCAGGCCTCAAGCGCCTGGGGCTGGAAGCCCGCATCCGCACCACGTTCGAGCCTAGCGCCATGCTGCCTGCTGCAGGCCAGGGCGCGCTGGGCATCGAGGTGCGCAGCGACCGGCAAGACCTGATCGACGCGCTGGCACCGCTGGCCCACCAGACCACCTGGCTGACCGTGGCCGCCGAGCGCGCCGTGAGCCGCGCCATGGGGGGCAGCTGCTCGATGCCCCTGGCAGCGCACGGCACCTTCACCCAGGGCGTGCTGCAGCTGGACGCCGCCTGGGGCGACCCCGAGGACAAAGCCCCGCTGGTGCGCGCCCAGGCCTCTGCCCCGGTCACCACACTGGCGCAAGCGGAAGCACTGGGCGACGCGATTGCGCAGCGCCTGCGTGCTGGGGGTGCGCGCGGCGTCACCCCGGCCTAAGAGCCTGAGATGGGCACCTCAGCGCCCCGGGTCATCGTCACACGCCCTGCCCGCGAAGCGGCGCATTGGGTGGCGCAACTGGGCGCACACGGCATACAGGCTGTGGCGCTGCCCCTGATTGCGATTGGCCCCTGCACGGACGCTGCCCTGCGACAGGCGCTGGACGAGGCCCGCGCCAACGTCGGCACCTACCGCGCTCTGATGTTTGTCAGCGGCAACGCCGTGGCGCACTTCTTTGAGCCAAATCACCCTGTAGTGCTGGATATTCATGCCCTGGCAGCTACAAAAACAAGAGCATGGGCGCCCGGCCCAGGCACCACCCGCGCGCTGGAGCAGGCGGGCGTGCCGCGCAGCGCCATCGACGGGCCCGCGCCCGACGCGCCGCAGTTCGACTCGGAAGCGCTGTGGCGCCAAGTGGCCCCCCAGGTGCGGCCTGGCGACCGCGTGCTGATCGTGCGCGGTCGCTCCGCCACGCCGCAGGGCGCACACGAATCGCCCCAGGGCAATGGGCGCGAGTGGCTGGCCCAGCAGATCGAGGCGCAGGGCGGTCAGGTGGAGTTTGTGGTGGCCTACCAACGCGGCGCGCCCCGCTTCACGGCCCAGGAGGTGGCGCTGGCGCAACAGGCGGCGCACGACGGCGCTGTCTGGCTGCTGAGCAGCTCCGAGGCGGTGGCCCACCTGGCCGAGGCCCTGCCCGGCCAATACTGGGGCGCAGCACAGGCGCTGACCACCCACCCGCGCATCGCCGAAGCGGCCCGCGCAGCGGGCTTTGGCACCGTGCGGGAATGCCGTCCGGCGCTGGAAGACGTGGTGGCCTCGATAGAATCGGCCGCATGAGTTCTGCGCCCCCCGACGATCTGCCCTCCACGCCCCCTGCAGCCCCTGTGGCCGCCGCTGTGGGCGCGCCAGCAGTGAGCCCGGCCCCCTCGGCCGCTGCGCCAGCCGCTGCCACCGGCCGCAGTGGCGCCATGACCTTGCTGTTGGGCACGGTGGCGGTGGCCGCATTGGTCAGCAGCGGCCTGCTGTGGCAAAAGCTCAGCGCCATTCAGGAGCAACTGGCCCGGCAGTCCGCCGACTCGGGCGCCCTGGCCATCGAGGCCCGCACCATGGCCCGCCAGGCCGAAGAGCTGGTGCGCGACACGGCGGCTCGCCTCTCGGTGGCTGAAGCCCGCGTGAGCGAGGTCGCCCTGCAGCGCAGCCAGCTCGAAGAACTCATGCAAAGCCTGTCGCGTTCGCGCGATGAAAACCTGGTGGTGGACATTGAGTCGGCCATCCGCCTGGCGCAGCAACAGGCCCAGCTCACCGGCAGCCTGGAGCCGCTGGTGGCAGCGCTCAAAAGCGCCAACCAACGCATCGAGCGCTCTGCCCAGCCCCGCCTGGCCCCCGTGCAGCGCGCCATCGGCCGCGACCTGGACCGCCTGACCCGCGCCACCGTGACCGACACCGCCGGCCTGCTGGCCCGCCTGGACGACCTGGTCCGCCAGGTGGACGACCTGCCCGTGCTCAATGCCGTGGCCCAGGCCGCCTCGACCAAGCGCCTGTCCGCCGGCCCCGCAGCCCCTGGCAGTGCCCCCGCCCCCACCGAGGGCCTGGCGTGGTGGCAAGCGGCCCTGCAGCGCAGCTGGGAGGTGGTGCGCGACGAGGCCCGCAGCCTGGTGCGCGTGAGCCGCATCGACCAGCCCGAAGCCATCTTGCTGGCCCCTGAGCAGACCTTCTTTTTGCGAGAGAACCTCAAGTTCAAGCTGCTCAATGCACGCCTGGGCATCCTGGCACGCCAGTTCGAGTCGGCCCGTGCCGACCTGACCGCGGCCACCGTGGCGCTCAACAAGTATTTCGACCCCGCATCGCGCCGCACCCAGAACGTGGCCTCCACCCTGCAGCAGGCCCAGGCCAGCATGAAGGCGGCCGAGCTGCCGCGCCTGGACGAAACCCTGTCGGCGCTGGCCACCGCCGCTGCGGGACGTTGACGATATGCGTGCTGCACTTTGGCTTTTGGCGTTGTTTGGCGTGGCGGTGGCGGCTGCGCTGTTTGCGGGCAACAACCAGGGCACCGTCACCCTGTACTGGCCGCCTTATCGCATCGACCTGTCGCTCAACATGGTGGTGTTGCTGTTGGTGGGCGGTTTTGTCACCGTGTATGCGGCGCTGCGGGCCCTGGCGGCGCTGCTGGCGCTGCCGCACCAGGCACGCCGCTGGCGCGTGCAGCAAAAAGAGCGTGCCATGCACGGCGCACTGCTCGACGCCTTGACCCACATGCTGGGAGGCCGGTTCATCCGTTCGCGCAAGGCCGCTGTGGCCGCGCTGTCGCAAGAACACGCGCTGGAGGCCAGCGGCGAGGCCGTGCCCCACGGCAAGCAGCTGCGTGCCCTGGCCCACATGATTGCGGCAGAAGCGTCTCACGCACTGCAAGACCGCGCAACGCGCGAAAGCCACTTGCAGGACGCACTGCAGGAAGCCCCCATGCGCGGCTCCATCAACGAGCAGGAAATGCACGAAGGCGCCCAGATGCGCGCCGCCCGCTGGTCGCTGGACGACCGCGATGCCAACGCGGCGCTCGACCGCCTGGCAGCCCTGCCCCAGGGAGCCGCGCGGCGCACCCTGGCGCTGCGCATCAAGCTCAAGGCCACCCGTCTGGCGCGCCAGACGCAAGAGGCGCTGGACACCGCACGCCTGCTGGGCAAGCACCGTGCGTTCTCACCCAATGCCGCACAGAGCATCGTGCGCGGCCTGGCCACCGAACTCATCAACAGCGCGCACGATGTCGCTCAGTTGCAGCAGATCTGGCTGTCGCTGGAGACCAGCGAGCGCAACATGCCCGAGCTGGCCATCCACGCCGCCCAGCGGCTGGCTGCACTGGGTGGCGATGCCACGCAGGTGCGTGCCTGGTTGCTGCCCGTGTGGGAACGCATGGTGGAGCTGCCCGATGCCTTGGCCGAGCAACACGCCCTCAAGCTGGTGCGTGCGCTGGAGGCGGGGCTGGATGCGCTCGACGGGCCCTGGCTGGCCCGCATCGAGTCCGCCCAGCAAGCTAACCCACGCGACGCCCGCCTGCAATACCTGGCGGGCATGGCCTGCCTCAAGCGCCAGCTGTGGGGCAAAGCCCAGCAGCTGCTGACCCAGGCAGCCCAGCAGCTCAACGACGCGCCAATGCGCGCCAGCGCCTGGCGCCACGTGGCTGAACTGGCCGAGCAACGCGGCGACGACAGCGCCGCCGTCAGCGCCTGGAAACAGGCCGCGCTGGCCCGATAACCCGGGCATTGCGGGGTGCGCCCGCCCCCGTACCGCCCGCCATCGCTGCACTTGATGCGGCCACCTCCCCCATTCGCCAAGGTGTCTCCACAAGGGCACCGGCGCACCAGCAAGGTTCAGGCAGGCGCCGCGCCGGTGCCCCGCAGATGCCAGCAAATAGCCGCTCCGCAGAAATTGCACAGCATTGGGGAACTTTGAGCGCTCAAGGCATATCGATTCAATAAATTTGAATCAAGGCATCAATCTGCCTGAAGCAGATCACGGCCAGCGCTTCCTACACTGCGCCATCGCCCAGCGCGTTGTGTCGCCAAGTCCGGCGGACCTTGCAGCCTTCGCTCACCTCATTTTTGCCCCGACCTCCAGATTCGCTGATGACAGCCACTTCCACGACGACCCTCGACACCCCGCGCCGGTACACGCGCACTGCCATGCTGTTGCACTGGGTGCTGGGCCTGGCGCTGATCGCTCTGTTTGGCGTCGGCGTCTACATGGCCGACCTGCCCTTTTCGCCCCAACGGCTGAAGCTTTACAACTGGCACAAATGGGCCGGTGTGACTATCCTGGTGCTGTCGGCGCTGCGCCTGCTGTGGCGCGCCACGCACCGCCCACCGGCGCTGCCCCAGGCGGTCGAAAAGACCATGCCCGGCTGGCAGAAGCTGGCACACCACGGCACCCACCACTTGCTGTACGTGCTTTTCTTCGCCGTGCCCCTGATTGGCTGGGCCTACAGCTCGGCGGCGGGGTTCCCCATCGTGTTCCTGGGCCTGTGGCAGCTGCCCGACTTTGTGCCGGTGAGCAAGGACCTGGCCGAGGCCATCAAGCCCTGGCACCAGTACACCGCGTTTGCATTGGCCGCGCTGGCGCTGCTGCACATCGCCGCAGCGCTCAAGCACCAGCTGGTCGACCGTGATGGCCTGCTGAACCGCATGCTCCCCGGGAAATAACCAGCCTCCACCTGCGGGGCGCCATGGCAACCCCTGGTGGGTGCCTTGCCCACCTCAAAAGTCGCTCGCCCCCCTGCGACCACCGCATCCACCTTTTTGTGAATTGAACGGAGTTTCTGCATGCATCTGTCTTCTACCTTGTCCCGCATCGTGATCGGCGCTGCCCTCGTTGCGGGCGCGCAAGCCGCCCTGGCCCAGCAGCAGCTGGTGCCCGCACAGAGCGAGGTGCAGTTCACCGCCCGCCAGATGGGCGTGCCACTGGAAGGCCAGTTCAAGAAGTTCAGCGCCCAGGTAGCGTTTGACCCGGCCAAACTGGCCACCAGCAAGATCGCCTTCACGGTGGACACTGGCAGCGCCACGCTGGGTTCGCGCGAGACCGATGCAGAGCTGCCCAAGCCCGCGTGGTTCAACGTGCCCAAATTCCCGCAAGCCCAATTCGTGTCGTCCAGCATCAAGGCGCTGGGCGGCGGCAAGTTTGAAGTGGCGGGCGCGCTCACCATCAAGGGCAACAGCCAGAACGTGGTGGTGCCCGTGACGCTGACCCAAAGCGGCCCCACCACCACCGCCACAGGCGCGCTGCCCATCAAGCGGCTGGCCTTCAAGATCGGCGAAAACGAGTGGGCCGACACCTCCATGGTGGCCGACGACGTGCAGGTCAAGTTCAAGCTCGCACTGACCGGCGTCGGCAAGCTCTGAGCGCCGCCCCTCTGCCCGGGCCCCACCGGCCTCCGCCTGCCGTCCGGGCACGGTCCCCGCGGCTGGTGCCTTCCCTTTTTCCCTTGTCCTTTCCTTTTTGATCTATCAGGAGTTTCCATGCGCAAGTCCCTCTTCGCCCTGGCCGCCGCTGCCACCCTGTTCGCCGGTGCTGCCCAAGCCCAATCGGCCAACTACGCCATCGACCCGACGCACACCTTCGCCTCGTTCGAGATCAGCCACTTTGGCGCTGCCGTGAACCGTGGCCGCTTCGACAAGAAGGAAGGCACCGTCCAGTTCGACAAGGCCGGCAAGTCGGGCAAGGCCGAGATCACGTTCGATGTGACCTCGGTGAACACGGGCACGCCCGCATTTGACAAGCACCTGCAAAGCGCCGACCTGTTCGACGCTGCCAAGCACCCCACGATGAAGTTTGTCTCCAGCAAGTTCGTCTTCAACGGTGACAAGGTCGCCAGCGTGGAAGGCCAGCTCACGCTGCTGGGCAAGACCGCCCCCCTGACCCTGAAGGCCAACCAGTTCAACTGCTACGACAGCCCCATGCTCAAGCGCGAAGTGTGCGGCGGCGACTTTGAAGCCAACATCGACCGCACCCAGTGGGGCATGAACTACGGCGTGGAATGGGGCTTCCCCAAGAACGTGCGCCTGGTGGTGCAGATTGAAGCCGTGAAGCAGTAAACCAGGCCGAGCGGACCTGGGGTGCAGCGGGCTGACTTGCTCCGCCCTGCCTCCGGCGGCTTGCGACCAGCCACCCGTGCGCCTTGCGCCGGGTGGCTTTTTCTTTGGGCCAGCCCGTCCTCATCTGCCAGCCTTCTGGGTATAAAAAATTAACTTAACGTAAATCAATTACGAATAGTAGAATTACGTTCACCGATTTGAGGAGACTCTGCATGAACGCCGTTCTGAACCCGACCGACCTGGCCAGCCTGCCGGCACCCGCCGCCATCCAGCAGTTGCACCACTACGCCTACAAGGCCCGCGACGCTGAGGAAACGCGCCAGTTCTATGAAGACATCCTGGGCTTGCCGCTGTACCACATCATCCAGAGCGACTATGTGCCCAGCACCGGCGAGTACTGCCCCTACACCCACTTCTTCTTCCGCCTGCAGGACGGCTCGTTCATCGCCTTTTTCGACCTGGGCGACGACGTGAAGGCCGAGCCCTCGCCCAACACGCCCCTGTGGGTCAACCACATCGCGTTCCGCGTGAACACCGTGCAGGAGCTGGAGAACACCAAGCAGCGCCTGGAGGCGCATGGTGTGGAAGTGCTGGGCGTGACGGACCACCACATCTTCAAGAGCATCTATTTCTTCGATCCCAACGGCATTCGCCTGGAGCTGTCGGCCCAGCTGGCCAATGGCGAGCAGATGGAAAAAGACAGCACCGTGGCCCACGCCCGCCTGCGCGAGTGGACAGCCCGCAAGGAGCAATGGCGCAAGGAACGCGCCGAAGGCAAGGTGGACGCGCCGCTCAAGCCCCAGCAAAACGACCGGCCGGAGTTTGTGCGCAAGTAAGCCGACCTGACCCCAGGCCTCCACGATCCACGGGGTCGGCTGCACTGGCTGTGGTGCGCAGCCCCGTCAAACGGCCCTCCCACCGCTTTGCGATGGGATTTTCGGCCCTACAGCGCTGAAGCGCTACATCCTATTGCCTCAGCAGCTATACAAAATATAGCAATCATCCCGCTGCCTGTTGCTGCGCACGCATGATCTGGTGGCGCTGCCAGTAGTGGCTGACCACCGCGTTGAACTGGTCCTTGTCCTTCTTGAGGCCGGGCAGCTTGATCTTGCTGGTCTTGGCGCCCAGGCCCAAGGCGTTCTTCTCGGGGTGGGTCACGATCAGCGCGTTGCCAAAGCTGCTTTCCTTGAATTCCAGCCCCTTGATGGCGTCCCAGAACACCGTGGTCTCATCGGCCGAGGTGCGGATACCATCGATACTCACCTCCACCGTCGTATCGCCCTTGAGGGCAAACACCACGGGCGGGAAGTACTGAAGCACCAGGGCACGCTCCTCGTCGTTCGCGGGCTCGTAGCGGTAGGCCAGGCTGCGCTCGTGGTCTTGCGCAAACTGCTGCTCGTAGGCGCTCCACAGCCGCTGCTCGATGGCGTCGGCGGTCAGGATCTCCTGCACCCAGGTGGTGGCAGGCACGCGCACGGCGATGGCGCCGTAGTCGCGCTCTTTCAGGGCCATACCCACGTTGCGCAGGCGCTCGGGCATGGCGGGGTGTGAGTCGAAGGGGTGCGGCACATTGGCCGTCTTCATCGCATCCACAAAGTCGGGCGATGCCGCGTACGGCGCCAGCCCCTGGGCCACAAAACTGGCAATGCCCAGCGTGCTGTTGTCGTGCCGCTCGTTGCGGCCAAACAGTTCATCCTCAATGCGGTAGCGGTACTGGGCATAGGCGGCAATCTTCACCAGCGACTGTGCAATCGCCGCCGGGCTCACCAGCTTGGCCGCCAGGCGGTCGGCCTTGAACTCACGCTCGCGGCTATCGCTGGCCAGGGCGATTTCGAAAATGGTGCGGTACAGGTCCAGCAGCGGCGACGCCATGGCCGACAGCCCGCCGGTGCGGATGGCGTGGCGGTAGTGGTCAAACTGCACCAGCTTGGGCCCCAGCTGCGCGCTGCGCCGCGTGTCGCCCCCGCGCAGGTGGGCCAGTTCATGGCCCAGCACGGCGTCGGCCTCGGTCTGGTCCAGGATGCGCAGCAGTGGCAGGCTCACAAACAGCGTGCGGCCCGTGAGGGTTTGCTGGCCCACGGTGATCGGGGCCTCGGTCACAAAGAAGTTGGCATCAATGCCAGCCACGATGTGCCGGGGCGGCTCTGTCTTCAGGCGCTGCGCCAGGTGGCGGATGCGCTGCCACAGCAGCGGCGCATCGGCCTCGGCCACCAGCTCGCCCACCACCTGGTTGCTGGACTGCACCCGCTTGAAGATGCCCGCCACCGCCACCAGCACCCCCGCCGCCACGGCAAACCCCACAAACAGCACCAGCTTGGGCGAGTACTTGTGGAAGAAAAACGCCGTCACCCAGAACGACAGCCACACTGCCATTGCCCCTTGCACCACCAGCGCCGTGGCGCTGGCCCAGGAGGTCAGGCGCCAGCCCGCCACAAAGCTCACGTACTGCAGCGTGCGGTCGGCAAACGCCAGCGCCCCCAGCCCCAGCACCGCCAGCAGCAGCGCCGCGCTGGCCACCAGCGTCCACAGCGACAGCTTGCGCGCCATGTGGAACTGCCAGACATCGGAGAAGGTGTCGCACAGCGCATCGCGGTACTCGCGGGCCTCGGGGTCTGCATTGCCGCAGATGGTGGACGGCGGGTTGCTGCGGTAGTAGTCCTTGCGCGCCTGTTTCTCGTCGGCGGGCAGGCCCTTTTCGGCATCGATGCGCTGGCTGATGCCAGCCACAAAACGGGTGTCCTGGTCGGTCTGAACATGGCGGGTGAACACGTAGGTCACCGCAGGCACCAGAAACAGCGCCAGCAGCGCATAGGCAAAGACCTTGACCAGGCCCAGGCGCCAGGCAGATTGAAACGTCATAGGTTCGGATGGTTGTGACGGCCCGGCACCGTGGCACCGGAAGGCTGAACGCCCCCGCAAGCCACCGCACCAGTCCTTGTTGTAAATCGTGATCCGTAGAACTTGGTCCGCGTTGCCGCGCCCTCCTCGCTCTGTGGGGCGGGATTATCAGGACGCATTCACCCGCGCACCCAGGCTCAAGGTAACCATTGGAAAGAATCGGCCGACAGACGGCGCGCAATGGCCAAACGGCCCAAGCCCCCGCGGGGCCAGCGCCGGGGTGGCGGTCCCTTAAAATGTGCGGTTCACCCTCTTGTTCGTCGGAGCGCTCCCTGCGGCCGCTCCGCCCCACTGCCCCCACTGCGACACCCCATGAGCACGCCCCAACCACAACCCGGCCTCGAAAGCCTGTCCAAGTCGTTTGAACCTGCCGCACTGGAAGCCCACTGGGGCCCCGAATGGGAAAAGCGCGGCTATGGCACCGCAGGCCACCGTGGCACGGGTCAGCCCCAGGCGGGCGAGCCCGCCTTCTCCATCCAGCTGCCCCCGCCCAACGTCACAGGCACGCTGCACATGGGCCATGCATTCAACCAGACGATCATGGACAGCCTCACGCGCTACCACCGCATGCGCGGCTTCAACACGGTGTGGGTGCCGGGCACCGACCACGCGGGCATCGCCACGCAGATCGTGGTGGAGCGCCAGCTGCAGGAGCAAGGCATCAGCCGCTACGACATGGGCCCCACCCCGCCCGAGGCGCGCAAGAACTTTGTGAGCAAGGTGTGGGAGTGGAAGGAAAAGTCCGGCAACACCATCACCACGCAGATGCGCCGCATGGGCGACAGCGTGGACTGGAGCCGTGAATACTTCACCATGGACGACAAGCTCTCCAAGGTGGTGACCGACACCTTCGTGAAGCTCTACGAGCAGGGCCTGATCTACCGCGGCAAGCGCCTGGTGAACTGGGACCCGAAGCTGCAGTCCGCCGTGTCCGACCTGGAAGTCGAGAGCGAAGAAAAAGACGGCTCGCTCTGGCACATCGCCTACCCGCTGGCCGATGGATCGGGCAGCCTGACGGTGGCCACCACCCGGCCTGAAACCATGCTGGGCGACGTGGCGCTGATGGTGCACCCCGAGGATGCACGCTACACCCACCTCATCGGCAAGATGGTCAACCTGCCGCTGTGCGACCGCCAGATCCCGGTGATCGCCGACGAGTACGTCGACAAGGAATTTGGCACGGGCGTGGTGAAGGTGACGCCAGCACACGACCAAAACGACTACGCCGTGGGCCAGCGCCACAAGCTGCCCATGATCGTGGTGCTGACCCTGCAGGCCACCATCAACGAGAACGCCCCCGCCAAGTACCAGGGCATGGACCGCTTCGTCGCCCGCAAGGCCGTGGTGGCCGACCTCGAAGCCCTCGGCGCGCTGGTCGAGGTGAAGAAGCACAAGCTCATGGTGCCGATCTGCACCCGCACCGGCCAGGTGATCGAGCCCATGCTGACCGACCAGTGGTTCGTGGCCATGAGCAAGGTGAGCGACCAGGACCCCACGGGCAAGAGCATTGCGCAAAAGGCCATCGACGCGGTGGCCAGCGGCGAAGTGACCTTTGTGCCCGAGAACTGGGTGAACACCTACAACCAGTGGATGAACAACATCCAGGACTGGTGCATCAGCCGCCAGCTGTGGTGGGGCCACCAGATTCCGGCCTGGTACGACGAAGAAGGCAACGTGATCGTGGCCCGCGACGAAGCCGAAGCCCAGGCCAAGGCGCCCGGCAAGAAGCTGCGTCGCGACGAGGACGTGCTGGACACCTGGTACTCGTCCGCCCTCGTGCCCTTCAGCACCATGGGCTGGCCCGACCAGGGCGACAGCGCCACCGACGACTTCAACCTGTACCTGCCCAGCACCGTGCTGGTCACGGGCTACGACATCATTTTCTTCTGGGTCGCCCGGATGATCATGATGACCACGCACTTCACGGGCCGCGTGCCGTTCAAGCATGTGTACATCCACGGCCTGGTGCGCGACGCGCAGGGCAAGAAGATGTCCAAGTCCGAAGGCAACGTGCTCGACCCGGTGGACCTGATCGACGGCATTGCGCTGGAGCCCCTGCTCGACAAGCGCACCACCGGCCTGCGCAAGCCCGAGACCGCGCCCACCGTGCGCAAGAACACGCAAAAGGAATTCCCCGAGGGCATTCCGGCCTATGGCGCTGATGCGCTGCGCTTTACCTTTGCCGCACTGGCATCGCTGGGCCGCAGCATCAACTTCGACAGCAAGCGCTGCGAGGGCTACCGCAACTTCTGCAACAAGCTCTGGAACGCCAGCCGCTTTGTGCTGATGAACTGCGAAGGCCAGGACTGCGGCCTGAAGGAGCACACCAAGGAAGAATGCCAACCCGGCGGCCCGGCCCACGGCTACATGCAGTTCAGCCAGGCCGACCGCTGGATCAGCTCGCTGCTGCAAAAGACCGAGGCCGAAGTCGCCAAGGGCTTTGAGGAATACCGCCTGGACAACGTGGCCAACACGATCTACGACTTTGTCTGGAACGAGTACTGCGACTGGTACCTGGAGATCGCCAAGGTGCAGATCCAGAACGGCACCGAAGCGCAGCAACGCGCCACGCGCCGCACGCTGATCCGCACGCTCGAAGCCATCCTGCGCCTGGCCCACCCCATCATCCCATTCATCACCGAGGCCCTGTGGCAGGTGGTGGCACCTGTGGCCGGCATCCCGGGCGAGTCGGTCAGCATTGCGCGCTACCCCCAGGCCCAGCCCGAGAAGATCGACGAGGCCGCGATTGCCCACATGGGCCGCGTGAAGGGCCTGGTGGACGCATGCCGCGCGCTGCGGGGCGAGATGAACGTGTCCCCCTCCACCCGCCTGCCCCTGTACGTGGTGGGCGACACCGAGTTCATGCGTGGCGTGGGCCCGGTGCTACAGGCGTTGGCCAAGCTCAGCGAGGTGAAGGTGTTCGACGACGAGTCCGCCTGGGCCGCCGCCGCGCAGGCCGCGCCCGTGGCCGTGGTGGGTGACGCCCGCATGTGCCTGTACATGGAGATCGACGTGGCGGCCGAGAAGGCGCGCCTGTCCAAGGAAATCGCCCGCATCGACGGTGAGGTCACCAAGGCCAACAACAAGCTGTCCAACGAGGCTTTCGTGGCCAAGGCCCCTGCGGCGGTGATCGAGCAGGAGAAAAAGCGCATTGCCGACTTCGGCGCCACGCTGGGCAGATTGCGCGATCAGCTGACACGGCTGGGCTAAAACCCGGGCCATACTGCGCCATGGCAGCCCGTCCCGTAGGGGCTGCCCGCCTCGTTTTCATGTTTTGCCGGTGTGGGTTGCGGGCTGCAGCGCAGCCCGGGCACACCGCCACCCATCCGTCCAGAGGAGCCCCATGACTGTTGCCACGACCGTTCGCAAAGCCGTTTTCCCCGTTGCCGGACTGGGCACGCGTTTTCTGCCCGCCACCAAGGCCAGCCCGAAGGAGATGCTGCCCGTGGTGGACAAGCCACTGATCCAGTACGCAGTGGAAGAGGCCTACGCCGCCGGCATCCGCCACATGATTTTTGTGACTGGCCGCAGCAAGCGCGCCATTGAAGACCACTTCGACACCGCCTACGAGCTCGAGGCCGAGCTGGAAGCAGCCGGCAAGAAGGAACTGCTGGAGCTGGTGCGCTCCATCCAGCCCAGCGACATGGACTGCGCCTTTGTGCGCCAGCCGCGCTCGCTGGGGCTGGGCCACGCGGTGTTGTGCGCGGAGCCTCTGGTGGGCAAGGAGCCCTTTGCCGTGCTGCTGGCTGACGATTTGATGGTGGGTCCCCAGGGCGGTCAGCCCGTCCTGGCGCAGATGGCGACCGCGTTCCGCCAGCAAGGCCGCTCGGTGATCGCCGTGCAAGAGGTGCCCGAGGACCAGGTGCACAAGTACGGCATCGTGGCGGGCGAGCCTGCCGGTGGCCCGTTGATCCGCATCCAGCGCATTGTCGAAAAGCCCAAGGCGGCCGATGCCCCCTCGCGCATGGGCGTGGCGGGCCGCTACATCCTCACGCCCGGCGTATTTGACGAGATCCGCAACCAGCCACGGGGCGTGGGCGGCGAGATCCAGCTCACCGACGGCATTGCGCGCCTGATGAACAATGAAGCCGTCTACGCGTTCCAGTACGAAGGCAAGCGCTACGACTGCGGCAGCAAGGAAGGGTTTCTGGAAGCGACGGTGGAACTGGCCCTACAGCACCCGCAGGTGGGGGCGCACTTCCGGGACTACCTGAAGAACCTGGCGCTGTAAACGCAGTCGGCCAAGCCCTCTAAAACTTCATAATCGATAGCTGCCCGTGCTTATTGGATAAGCGCTGGCAGCTATTTTTACGTTCAACGGCGGCGCAGGATGTGGATGAACTCCTCGCCCACGGTCTGTTGCTCCACCAGCTCGTTGCCGGTCTGCTTGGCAAACGCCTGAAAGTCGCGCAGCGATCCGTTGTCTGTCGCCACCACCTTGAGCAGCTGGCCGCTGGCCATGTCCGACAGCGCCTTCTTGGCCTTGAGGATGGGCAGGGGGCAGTTCAGGCCCCGGGTGTCGATTTCTTTGTGAATGTCCATGGTCATCAATCCTTTGGCGGCGTCGCGGCCGGGGCTTGTTCGTCCAGCCCACGGCGGCGTTCTGCATTTTCTTCGGCCGTGAAAAACACGGGCTCGTGGCCCCGTGTGCGCAGCCAGTCGGCCAGCGCGTAGCCCGTGCCCGCAGGCCAGCATTTGAGGTCTGGCAGATCGTACAGTCGGTAGTCCACCAGCTCCGGCGACAGTTGCACCTGCCCGGTGGCCACCACGTGGTAGGCAATGATGACCTGGTTCATGCGCAAAAACTCGTAGGCCCCCACCAGGGTGGCGGACTGCACATCGAGGTTGGTCTCTTCCTTGACCTCGCGCGCAATGCCCTCCTGGGGCGACTCGCCCGCCTCCATGAAGCCGGTGATCAGCGCAAACATCTTGCCGGGCCACGCCGCATTGCGCGCCAGCAGCACCTTGCCGTCGATCTCCACAATGGCAGCCAGCACGGGCGTGGGATTGTTCCAGTGCGTCCAGCCGCAGGCGGGGCAGCGCAGCCGCTCCTTGTCGCCGCCATCCTCGGCCAGCGTGATGGGCTGCAACTCGGTGGCACAGTGGGGGCAAAAACGAACTTCGTAGGGCATACGCTATCTTTTATGTAGCTGCTGAGGCATGTTCAACTAGCACAAGCAGCCATTCTGATTCAAAAACCTGCGAGGAGGCACCCGGCAATGCCCATGGAGCCCATTGCGCAGGCCATTCCACAGGTCACGCAGGAAACACCCCGGTCGACAAATACCGGTCGCCCCGATCGCACACGATGAACACGATGGTGGCATTGCTGTCGCGCGAAGCGATCTGCTGCGCCACCCAGCACGCGCCTGCAGCCGAGATGCCGGCAAAAATGCCCTCTTCGCGCGCGAGGCGACGGCACATGTCTTCGGCGCTGTCCTGGCTCACATACACCAGCTCATCGACCGTGCTGGCGTCATAAATCTTGGGCAGGTACTCCTGCGGCCACTTGCGGATGCCCGGGATGCGCGAGCCTTCTTCGGGCTGTGCACCAATGATCTGGATGGCAGGGTTCTTCTCCTTGAGAAACCGCGACACGCCCGTGATGGTGCCCGTGGTGCCCATGGCGCTCACGAAGTGGGTGATGCGCCCGCCGGTCTGCTCCCAGATCTCGGGGCCCGTGGTTTCGTAGTGAATGCGGGGGTTGTCGGGGTTGCCAAACTGGTCCAGCACCTTGCCCTCACCACGCTTTTGCATGGCCTCGGCCAGGTCACGGGCGTGCTCCATGCCGCCGCTCTTGGGCGTGAGTACCAGTTCTGCACCAAAGGCCTTCATGGTCTGGGCGCGTTCGATGGATAAGTCCTCAGGCATCACCAGCACCATGCGGTAGCCCTTGATGGCCGCGGCCATCGCCAAAGCGATGCCGGTATTGCCCGACGTGGCCTCGATCAGCGTGTCGCCAGGGCGGATGTCGCCACGCTCTTCGGCGCGGCGGATCATCGACAGTGCAGGCCGGTCCTTGACGGACCCCGCCGGGTTGTTGCCTTCCAGCTTGCCGAGCACCACATTGCCCCGCGCGGCGTTGTCCTGGGCCCCAATGCGCTGCAGCGCCACCAGCGGCGTGTTGCCTACCGCGTCTTCAATCGTCGGATATTTCATACGCCCTACTGTGCCATAATTCAGGGCTTCACATATTCCGCCCGGGTGGTGAAATTGGTAGACGCAGGGGACTCAAAATCCCCCGCCGCAAGGCGTGCCGGTTCGATTCCGGCCCCGGGCACCATAGCTTTCTAGCTATATTTTTTGCAGCATGTTCCGCGTTCGTTCGCCGGGGCGTTCCGCAAACGAAAGACAAAGGCCTCCAGGCATCAGCCTCGGGGCCTTTTTTCGTGGTGCCGAGCACGCCTCAAATCGCGCGAAGCTTGAGTCAGCTACCCGCCGCTTACACTGGCACAACGGAGGTCCAGATGTCATTTTTGGAGATGATTGCTGGTTGGGTTAGCCAAGCAGCCGGAGTGGTTGGCGGCATAGCGCGCAAGGTTTCTGCCGTTGCAGACGCTGTCACAGATATCGCTGATGCTGGGAGAAGCCTTCCAAATGGGGCGCTCCACTATCGTTCACCAACGTATCCTACCCAATCAAGGCAAATACCAAGGTTTCCGGAACGCATGGCTGGTGCTGCGACAGCTCTTCGTGTAGATGAAATATTGGAACGAGTAACTGCACTTGAAAGTGACACCAGTTTCAGAACCCAAAATCAGTCCATCGAGCTGGAATTCGTTGCATTGATTCTTGGCATGCAGTCACAGAATCGCTACGCCTCGAACATTCGACTGCACTCGGCGAACCTTCAAATCCATCTTCAAACCATACGAAATGTGACAGGCTTGCTGGATGACGTGAATCGCCAACGCCTTGCACTCAAGCGACTCATGCGTACCGTAAACCATCTGATCAACGTACAAGGTCTAAGAAGCAGGGTAGAGCCAATCGAAGGGGTAGATGTTGAGATGCGACGTGGCGCCATCTCGCTCAACAGCGCTTACCAAGCGTTCGAAAAAACACAAGAACTTCTGCGAACCGAGTTGCTCGCTTTTGGGCACTCAAACAATGACTTAACAATCAAAGCACAAACCCTTCTGAAGCAGGCAACTCCAGATCAGCGTCAATGGCTTACTCACGCTGTGCTTCCGGCAATGTCGAAAGCAAATGAGGCGGCAAAAAATCTGTATGACGAATTGCGTGACATGCCCCATTTGGAAAAAGAAACGCGCGCCGAACTGAGTGAGATTTAGCGCTGCACACTCTGATGGAGGACAGAGTCACTCGCCGAGCTTTTGTCGTGCCAAAAGATGGGCGCACTCAAAAAATACTTCTTCTGGAATCTCCCACTCGTCATTGCCGACTTTAGCTCCAGCAGTCGAGTCGCCGAACTCGATACGGAAAATTGCGTATTTGAGCGCGACAGGTAAGACGTCTAACTTCTGTGTCTGAATCTCAGCTCCAGGCATGCAAATGTCGACGGAAAAAGATCCAGAAGGCGTCCTTTTGATTGTGTAAGTGCCGGCCATGCGCTGCCCGTACGCCCTTATGGGTTCATGGCTAAAAAGCAAAAGCCCGAGACTTTCAACGCCACGGCCAGGAAGGGCCCCTCCTTGCGCACGGTGCCCGTGGCGGTGGAACTCACGGCATAGCCATCGTCTAGCGCGGCGAAGGTAAGGGGCTGGTCAGCCCAGGCGGGAATGCAGGTTGTCAGGATGGCGGCGGCCATGACATGGCGCATGAGGTCTCCAGTGCTGAATGTGCACCGATTCTCTACGGTGGCGACGGAAACTCATCTTCCACCAGTCCAATCATCTGAAGCTGCGAGCGGATCATGGAGAGATCACCCAGCGCGAAGACGATTTGAGCATCCTCCTCGAAGCTGCTGCGTTGCTGAATCCGGGAAAGTTGCTTGCAGGCGTCTTGCAGCTTCGCAAGACGGTCGAGGACGTAGGCATCAGACTGGCTGGCGCTAACCACAGCCAGTCGAATCCGAGTCAACAGAGGTAGAAGATCCCTGCGCCCTGCTTGCGTGCTATTCCTGAAGTTCGACCAGAAGGCTTCAAGATCAGACATCGCCTTCTCGGCGCGCGACTTTGTTTCATCAGGCCATTGCTTTGGGGTCATCGGTCACTCCTTGGTCGGGATGACGAATGATGCCCCCTGAAGGCCGAACAGCGCCTGCGGCCAAATTTCGCAGTTCGGCGCCCATTGCAGCAGGCGTGAGAAAAGCCCGCGCGGGGCGGGGTGCAAACCCCAGTGTGGGCGACTGGCACAAGCAATATCGCCTGCTAGAGTGCTGTATGGAGGTATTTCAATGAACCCAGCATCTCGAATAAGCGCAGTGGTGGAAGCATTCTTGCCGTTGTCCCACGGGGAAGCGCAGGTGTCCGGCTGGCATCGGTGGCTCTCTTCAGTAGGTGTGGATGTGTCCGACGACAGCGTGATACTGGCTCTACGTGCTATCCGCAAAGAACTCCGAACCCTCGAAACCAAGCTCAAGCTGTTGGAAGTCCCTGAGGCCCTTTATGCGAGGACGTTAACTGGTCTCAATGACGTTTTCCAGACCACACACCTTCATCAGGGATGGGGGTCTGTCCACGCCAAAGTCACCTCTGCGGAGGTTCGGGCAAATCTTGCCTGGATGGAGTGGACCCTTTCCAAGTTCGACGAAAACGACATTGACGCAGATGCTCTGGCAGCACTGATTCAAGCGATTGCTGATCAGGAAGACCTGCTCCGAAACGCAGATTTGCCGGATGGATTGAGAGACTTATTGGAAAGCCAAATAGAAGAGTTGCGCATCGCACTCATGCTCTACCGCCTGAACGGTGTCCAGCCCATCGTCGATGCCGTGAATAAGCAAGTCGGCGAAATGACAAACGCCCCTGAAGAACTGGTGACGGCCGTCGCACAGGCGGGGCCAGAAGCACAGAAGGCCGTATCTAAGGGTATGGACCTGATCTCCAAAGCCGCAAAGGTGGCGGAAACCGGATCCAAGATCGTGAAGTTTGGGAAAGATCTTTACGAACTTGGAGCGTCAGGATACGCAGCTTTTGGTCAGCTCTTTCTCCAAGGGCCGACCACAGGAGGAAGCTGAACAGCAAGCTTCTTCATCCCCCTGCCAGGCTGGTCATCTTCTGGATGATGTACGAGTCGCCCTCACCTCCTGCCAAGATCGCAAAGCGAACGGGAGGAACCCGAGGCATTTCCTTTCGCCCGAAGGCCGTGCTCTCGCGAGTGGTGTAGTAGAAGGCTTCGAGATCGAACAGCGCCTGCGGCCAAGTTTCGGAGATCCGTGCCCTGCCCAGCTGACTTGAAAAAGCCCGCTTGATAGCGGGCTCTACTTGCCTGACTTCTGCGACTCTTTCGATTGACCGTTAGGAAAAAGGCCCCGGATGACCCCGAGGAACGCAGCGAGAACGCTGACAGTGACCCCGGTTGTTACCGCGATGATGACCTTGTCACTCCAGAGATCTTGTCCTCGGACACCGTTAACTACTCCAGTAGCCAGGAGCATCATTCCCCACCCCCACAAGCATGCTGAGGCAAGCCAATGAGCCTTCTCTGCATATTTCTCACGCAGAAGCCGATTTGCCTCCATATCAGCTACGACCTGATCTTTGATTACATCAGCATCGCTTCCAGAGGGCGGAGTGTCTACCTTCGGAGGTTGTTCGCCTGCGCGAACCAATGCGTCATCAATCGCACTCGTAGGTGCAGATAGCAAAAATGTGCGCCAATCCGGGCTATCCAACGCACTCGGGACCGGTCCTTTTGGAGGCTCTTCGTCAACCATTACTGAATAGTTGGGTCAGCCAAAATCTCATCGGCAGTAATGGGCGACCCGTCAGCCGGCTTAGCAGCCCAAGCTGAATTCGGTTGATGCGTCAGAGCTGACAATGCAGGCCCATCAAGATGCCCGTATTTGGCAATGACTGCGTCAATCAGCGCCCAGGTATCCAAATCTGTTGGAGGGACAGTCGGAACATTCATTGCATAGCCATTTGGACTAAGCGATAACGTCGTGGCCAGCTTATCGATTGGTCGATAACCATAGGCCTTGAACTCATGGTAAATCGAAGGAATAACTGGTCCATGAGTCCAGCGCGCAAAACTGTCATCCAGAAGAGGCACTCTTCGCCCCTTCAAGTACCACGCATGCGCGAAAAACATCAGCTTCTGCAGCTTCATCGGGGAGAGATTGCGCAAATATCCCCCAGTCGCCCGCTGGACGAAAGCGTTAGCGACTGCATAAGCAGAATAAGCCATAGCAACTCCTCCAGTTGGTTAAAAGCTGTACAAATGCACAGTAGACAGCCTCAGATTCTAGCAGTATGGCTCATATTTGGGTAACCTACCGTGACATACAAGGGTGATGGCATCTTGCCGCATCGAACTAGAGGAGGCCCACTATAGGAACATTCAGCCCAACACACTGAGTCATCGTCTTGGTGATGATCACGCCGCTGCTGGTGGTGACCACCTCTGGCGCATCCTGCAGCGCGCCAACTTCACCGGTGCGCGGACTCTGTTGAGTCTCGGAGGGCTTCTCGCGTTCTACCAATCTGATTGCGAGGCGAACGCCGCCAATCGCTTGCTGGATTCTGCTGGTGAGTGGTTGCCTGGCCAAGCGTCAGTAGCATGAACGTCGGAGAATCACACCATGACACCCGAAAAGGAAATTTTCACCTCCGCAGAAGTCGCCCAGATGATGGGCTGTGCGACTTCTACTATTGATGAGCATGCCCGCAACCGCGTGTTACCAGGCATACGAATGGGGCACGAATGGCGGTTCCAGCGTGAGGCCTTCATGAAGGCCATCAACACCCTGGCCGTCACAGGGGAGCTGCATCGGGAGTCGCCAAAGCGCAAAGCCAAGGCGAAGGCCGCGGACAGAGCCAAGGGAGCAAAGCCCAGTCGCCGCAACCTCATCCCCGAACTACCTACACTGAGTTCAGTCGGATAGACAGATCCTCGCCTCTCAATGAGGCGTAGCGCAGCACCATGCAGAAGCTGTTCCAGCTTGGCACCGGTGGTGCTGGGGAATACGGTGGTGGATAGCCCCGCTGACCCGACCTCGCCAATCACAAAGCCATGCTCTGACATCGACGTATTCTTAGGCGGCCGCAAGAATGAGTCAGAACCCCAAACCCTCATAGAATCGAGAAACCACACCGGACTCAAAATCCCCCGCCGCAAGGCGTGCCGGTTCGATTCCGGCCCCGGGCACCACAGTCAACAAGGCCGGTAGCTTCCACGAGCTATCGGCCTTTTTGCTGGGCCAGCCGCTGTGGCGGCGGCATGTGATTTCTGCACACCTCCACACCCAGCCACCGCCATGACCGCCCAGGATCTGATCGCGCACGCCACCGTGCTGGCCTACCGGCTGGCGGGTTATGCCCTGCAGAACATGGCCGAGGATGCAGCCCTGCTGGCGATGATGTTCTGCTGACCTTCGCGTCGCGGCGGCAGCCTCTGCGCTTCGCCCCACCCTCGCGCTGCACCTCAGCGCGCAGCCAGCAACAGGAAGTCCTGCTCATAACCCTTGAGGGATTGCGCCGCACGCAGCCGGTGCGCAGGTGTCATGGCGTTGTGCAGGCGCGCAAACCCCTCGCAGCCCTCGGCCACCAGCGCTTGTGCGTAGCGCTGGTAGGCGCCATCCGGTGACGTCACCACGCGGTCCAGAAAGCCGAGCATCAGCGTGCGGGCCTGGGCGGTGTTGCCACGGTCGGCCTGGATGCTGCGCAGCACCTGCACCAGGTCTTTTTGCCGGCGTACGCGCTCGGCATAGGTCCGCTGCGGGTCGAAGGCCGACTGGGCGATAAAGGCGCGCAGCACGGCCTTCTGGGGCTCGTCCAGCGCGCCATAAAAGGTTTCGAGCCGCGACGAGAGGTCCTTGAAGCGGCGCTCGCGCATCTTGTCGGGCGATGGGTCCAGCCATTCGGATTTCCAGTCAGCGTTGCTGTCGGCCTGCTTGCGCTCCAGATTGCGGATCTGCGCCTCGGACAGCTGCGAGGCCAGCCACACCACCTTGGGCTCGGCATGGGCCAGCACCTTGTCCAGCTGTGTACGTGCCTCGTCATAGATGCGGCAGGCCTGCTCGGGGGTGATGGTCGCAGGCAACTGCTGCTGCACCTTTTGCAACAGCTCGGCATGCTGGGGCAGCATGGTGTCGCGGTGCCAGCGGTGCAGGTCGCCCAGGTCGCCCCGCACGCGCTCCGTCTGCGCGTCCGACAGGTCAAGGTAACGGTTCAGTTGCCAGTACGCCAGGTGGGGCACCTGGTTGTACGCCAGCCGCACTGTGCTGCAACCCGCCAGCAGCACACCGGCAACGGCCAGCGCGGCGATGCACAGGGTGGTGCGCAAACGGGACATAGCGGGCACGGCGGCTCCAGACAAGGGGAATGGCACAGGATAGGCCCAACGCTGCACACGGCGGGCACAGGGCCCGGATACCCCAGCCCGCGCACCAGGATTTAGCCAAAGGCACCCACCCGCACGGAGGTCCCACGCCACACCCTGCGACGGATGCGCACAAGGGGCCGGCCGACGCGCGGGGTCAGTTGTCCTGTCGCCGGATCAACTGGCGGCCACTGGCAGTGATGGCCAGCTCACCCCCCGTCCCCTTGGTGATGAAGCCCCATTCGAGCAGTCGCCCCGACACATGGTCCTTGAGCGCGTGGGGCAGCGTGATGACTTCGCCCATCTCCAGTTGCTTGAGGGTCTCGATCTCGTCCACGGTGGGGTCGAAATGCGGAGCGTGGTAAGTGGTCATGGTGGTCGCTCTCCAACAAGGTTGCTGAATGAAAGACAGACTTCCGCGCGGCCAGATTAGTTCACAGCCCCCGTGGGCGCAAGCGCGTCATCCCGCAACCGGCGGGCTACCCACCTCGGCCATGTTCTGGAGCCAGCGCGCAAACGTGGCCAGCACCGGGGGCTGGGCCTGTGCGGGGCTGATGAGGTAGTACGCCCGCTCGCCGCGCAGCGGGCGGTTGCAGGCCACCACCAGCTCGCCGCTGGCGAGTTCGGCCTCGATGAGCAGCGGCGGGATCAGCGCCACGCCCATGCCATGCGTGGCGGCCACGGCCAGCATGGAGAACAGCTCGTAGCGCGGGCCATCCAGCGCGTGCGGTGCCTCCACCCCCATCGCATCGAACCACTGGCGCCAGCCGTACGGGCGTGTGCTTTGCTGCAGCAGCGGCAGCTCGGCCAGCGCCTCGGCGGCCACGGGCTGGTGGGCGCGGCCCCGGCCCCGGGGCGCGGCCGATTCGAGCAGGCGCGGGCTGCACACGGGCACCACGTCTTCGTGCATCAGCAGTTGCGCCTGTACGCCGGGCCAGTTGGCGACCTGCTCGGGCGTGCCGGCATACAAGGCGGCATCGAAGGTGGTGTCGGCAAACAAGAAGGGGCGTGTCTGCGTGTCGATGTGCACCACGATATCGGGATGCGCCTGCGCCAGGTGCGGCAGGCGGGGGATGAGCCACCGCGTGGCAAAGGTGGGCACCGCGGCCAGCGTAAGGGTGCCGCCCTCGCCCTGGTGGGCCATCACGTCCAGCGTATCGCGCTCCAGCCCCTGCAGCCAGCGCGCCACCTGGCGGCCATAGTGCGCGCCCGCAGGCGTCAGCACCACGCCGTGGCGCGTGCGGCGAAACAGTGCCACGCCCAAAAACTCTTCCAGCGCCTGGATCTGGCGCGAGACGGCGCTTTGGGTGAGCGACAACTCCTGCGCGGCGCGGGTGTAGCTCTCGTGGCGGGCGGCCACTTCAAAACAGGCCAGGGCCTGGGTCGATGGAATGTTGCGGCGCATGATGAAGAGGAATTTTTAAGTGACCAGCCACGCCTTGGCTTAGCGAGCCGCCAGTATTCCATACATTCCATAAACGCATGTCTGGATGAAAAGAACTCGCTTGCGGGCCACCACCCCAAGGCCTACGATGCGTCCCATATTCGTTTTTTTCTTCCCCCACTTTCCGACCTGGAGACACACATGGCCCACGCCGCTTTTCAATGGGATGACCCGTTCCTCCTGAGCCAGCAACTGACCGACGACGAGCGCGCCATCCGCGACGCCGCCGCAGCGTATTGCCAGGACAAGCTG
Organism: Acidovorax sp. Root402; assembly: GCF_001425125.1. Lineage (NCBI taxonomy): Bacteria > Pseudomonadati > Pseudomonadota > Betaproteobacteria > Burkholderiales > Comamonadaceae > Acidovorax > Acidovorax sp. Root402. Next base: position 76,216 of record NZ_LMDQ01000017.1, on the reverse strand, counting down.
GCACCCCGCGTGCTGGACGCCTTCCGCCACGAAAAGATGGACGTGAGCATCTTCCGCGAGATGGGCGAAGTGGGCCTCTTGGGCCCCACCATCCCCGAGCAATACGGCGGCCCCGGCCTGTCGTACGTGGCCTATGGCCTGATCGCCCGCGAAGTGGAGCGTGTGGACTCGGGCTACCGCTCGATGGCCAGCGTGCAGTCGTCGCTGGTGATGGTGCCCATTTATGAATTCGGCAGCGAAGCCCAGCGCCAGAAGTACCTGCCCAAGCTCGCCAGCGGCGAGTGGATCGGCTGCTTTGGCCTGACCGAGCCCGACCACGGCTCCGATCCCGGCAGCATGGCCACGCGCGCCTACAAGGTCGACGGCGGCTACAAGCTCAAGGGCAGCAAGATGTGGATCACCAACAGCCCCGTGGCCGACGTGTTCGTGGTCTGGGCCAAGGAAGTGTCCGAAGGCGGCGCCGTGGGTCCCATCCGCGGCTTTGTGCTGGAAAAGGGCATGAAGGGCCTGACAGCCCCCGCCATCCACGGCAAGGTGGGCCTGCGCGCCTCCATCACCGGCGAGATCGTGATGGACGACGTGTTCGTGCCCGAAGAAAACGCCTTCCCTGAAGTACAAGGCCTCAAGGGCCCCTTCACCTGCCTGAACAGCGCGCGCTACGGCATCGCCTGGGGCGCCCTGGGTGCGGCCGAGTTCTGCTGGCACACCGCCCGCCAGTACACGCTGGACCGCAAGCAGTTTGGCCGCCCCCTGGCTGCCAACCAGCTCATCCAGAAGAAGCTGGCCGATATGCAGACCGAGATCGCCATCGGCCTGCAGGCCTGCCTGCAGTTTGGCCGCATGAAGGACGCGGGCACGGCCAGCGTGGAAGGCACTTCCATCATCAAGCGCAACAGCTGCGGCAAGGCGCTGGACATTGCCCGCCTGGCCCGCGACATGATGGGCGGCAACGGCATCAGCGACGAGTTCGGCGTGGCCCGCCACCTCGTGAACCTGGAAGTGGTGAACACCTACGAAGGCACGCACGATGTGCACGCGCTGATCCTGGGCCGCGCCCAGACGGGCATCGCCGCGTTCGCCAACTGATCGGCCTGCGCTCCGAAAACCGGCAAAAACACCGCCTTTGCGGTGTTTTTGCCTTGTAGCGCTAGTCAATCATGCGCTGACAGCTATCAATTTCATAGTACACCACACCATGACCACCCCCTCTACCTCCCCCGGCGCCCTCGCAGGCATCAAGGTGCTCGACCTCTCCCGCGTGCTGGCCGGGCCATGGTGCACGCAGGTTCTGGCCGACCTGGGCGCGGACGTGGTCAAGGTGGAGCGCCCCGGCGTGGGCGACGACACGCGCCAGTGGGGCCCGCCCTTCTTGAAAGACGCCGAGGGCAACGACACCAACCAGGCCAGCTACTACACCGCCTGCAACCGCAACAAGCGCTCCGTCACCATCGACATGGCCTCGCCCGAGGGCCAGGCGCTCATCAAGCAGATGGCGCAAGAGGCGGACATCGTGGTGGAAAACTTCAAGGTCGGTGGCCTCAAGCAATACGGCCTGGACCACGAGAGCCTGCGCGCGCTCAACCCCCGCCTCATCTACTGCTCCGTCACCGGCTTCGGGCAGGACGGACCCTACGCCGAGCGTGCGGGCTACGACCTCATGGTGCAGGCCATGACCGGCCTGATGAGCATCACCGGCCAGGCCGACAGCCAACCCGGCGGCGGCCCGATGCGGGTGGGCGTGGCCGTCATTGACCTGTTCACCGGCCTGTATGCCAGCAACGCCATCCTGGCCGCGCTGCACGTGCGCGACAACGCCACCAATGGCACCGGCCAGGGCCAGCACATCGACATGGCGCTGCTGGACGTGGGCATGGCGGTGCTGGCCAACCAGGCCTCGGGGTTCCTCGCCACCGGCAAGGCGCCTGGCCGCATGGGCAACAGCCACCCCAGCCTCGCGCCCTACCAGGACTTCCCCACGCAGGACGGCAACATGCTGCTGGCCATCGGCAACGACGGCCAGTTCCAGCGCTTTTGCGCCGCCGCCGAGCAGCCCCAGTGGGCCAGCGACCCGCGCTTTGCGACCAACACCCTGCGCGTGCAAAACCGCACCGCGCTGATCCCCGCCATGGAAGCCGTGACCCGCACGCGCACCACAGCCGACTGGATCGCGCTGCTGGAAGACAAAGCCGTACCCTGCGGCCCCATCAACACCATCGCCCAGGCGTTTGACGACGCGCAGGTGCAGGCCCGTGGCCTGGCCGTGACGCTGCCGCGATGGAAGGACGGCGAGGCCGCCACCGACAACGTGTTGCAGATCACCGGTGTGGCCAGCCCGCTGCGCCTGTCGGCCACCCCACCCGTGCTGCGCAATGCGCCGCCGGCACTGGGCCAGCACACCGACGAGGTGCTGCGCGAGATGGGGCTGGACCCAGCGCGCATCGCGGCACTGCGGGCCAGCGGGGTTTTGTAGCCAGACCCTCGCGGCATCGGCCTGCGCCATGCCCTGACCACTGCACGGCCTTGCCCTCACCGGCAAGGCCGTTTTGTTTGTGCTGTCTGCATTGCATCGGCCCCTGGCGCTTATCTGGCTCGCGCTATGCGCTATTCGCTATCCATCGGATGACAAAGCGTGCGACTGACGGAGCCCGCTTGCCTCGGCCCACGGCAAAAAAGACATGTACAAAAAATTACATCCGTCTCCATAATCCCAAAGACACCCTGTCTGCGGCCCCGCGCACGGCGCGCCGCTGGACCAGGGTGCTGGGCCCATGGCCCAGCACTGCGGCGTTTCTGGACCCTCAAGGAGTTCCTCATGAAGCTCAGCCTCAAGCTCCCCCTGGCCTTCACCGTGTCGCTGCTATTGCTGTTTGCAGCGGCCCTGTTTGGCATCAGCCGCCTGAACCAGGCGCTCGACACCTATCAGACCACCGTGGCCCAAAGCTTCGAGCACGAGCGCATGGCGGCGGGCATGCTCAACAACTTCAAGGTGCAGGTGCAGGAATGGAAAAACGTGCTGCTGCGCGGCAAGGACCCGGCCCAGCTCACGCGCTACTGGGCCGCGTTTGAAAAGCAGGAACAGGCCATCAAGGACGAGGCGCAAAAGCTCGTAGCCGCCCTGCCTCCTGGGGAGGGCCGCGAACGCGTGTTGCAGTTTGCCCAGGCCCACGAACGCATGGGCACCGCCTACCGCAAGGGGTTTGAAGCCTTCAAGGCGGCCGACCACGACCCGCAAGCGGGCGACAAGGCCGTGGCGGGCATGGACCGCGAGCCCTCACAACTGCTGGACCAGGCAGGCGACCTGATCGCCAAGGCCAGCAGCGCCGTGGCCGAACGTGCCGCCGCCACTGCGCAGCGGGCCACCACCATCAGCCTGGTGGTGATGCTGGTGGTGTGCGCGCTGGGCATAGCAGGCGCCATTGCCTTCAGCCGCACCGTGGTGAACCCGCTGGACAACGCGGTGCGCGTGTCGCAGGCCGTGGCCAGCGGCGACCTGACGGTGGCGCGGCACGTGCAGGGCAAGGACGAGATCGCACTGCTGCTCAATGCCTTGCACGACATGCAGATCAGCCTGTCGCACGTGGTGAGCAATGTGCGCAACAACGCCGACAGCGTGGCCGCCGCCAGCACCGAAATCGCACAGGGCAACAACGACCTGAGCGCCCGCACCGAACAGCAGGCCAGCGCGCTGGAGCAAACATCGGCATCGATGGAAGAACTCAGCTCCACCGTGCAGGCCAACGCCGAAAACGCGCGCACCGCCAACCAGCTGGCCGTGAGCGCCAGCACCGTGGCCGTGCAGGGCGGTGATGTGGTGGGGCATCAACGACAGCAGCCGCAAGATCGCCGACATCATCAGCGTGATCGATGGCATCGCCTTCCAGACCAACATCCTGGCGCTGAACGCGGCTGTGGAAGCCGCCCGCGCCGGCGAACAAGGCCGGGGCTTTGCCGTGGTGGCGGGCGAGGTGCGTAGCCTCGCGCAGCGCAGTGCCGAGGCCGCCAAGGAGATCAAGACCCTGATCCACGCCAGCGTGGAGCGCGTGGAACTGGGCACCACGCTGGTGGACAAGGCAGGCGCCACGATGAACCAGGTGGTGAGCGCCATCCGCCGCGTGACCGACATCGTGGGCGAGATCAGCGCCGCGAGCAGCGAGCAAAGCGCAGGTGTCGCCCAGGTAGGGGACGCCATCACCGAAATGGACCAGGCCACGCAGCAGAACGCCGCGCTGGTCGAACAGAGCGCCGCCGCCGCCGACAGCCTCAAGGTGCAGGCGCAGCAGCTGGTGCAGGCAGTGGCGGTGTTCCGGCTGGCAGACACCGACGCCAACACCCCCAGACAGGCCAGCATGCCCACGCCGGGCCATCACCAGCCCCGGTTGGCCGCAGGCTGAAGCGGAGCAGCCATTTCAAGCCTAATCGGCTTGAAGCGCTAGTGCATCATGTGCCAACAGCTACATAAATAGTAGCAACTGGCGCCTTCTCAGGCTTCAGCCAGCGCAGGGGTTGCCTGCTGCACGGTGGCCAGCGTGGGCGAGGCCAGCTTGCGCAGGTAGGCCATGGTCTGCAGGCAGGCCTGGGCCACCTCGGTGCCCTTCTTCACAAAATGCTCGCGGAAGAAGCGCACGTGGTCCTCGTGGTCGTGGAAGTCGCGCGGCGTGAGCACGGCCGACATCACGGGCACCTCGGTGTCGAGCTGCACGCGCATCAGGCCGTCGATGACAGCGGTGGTGACGAACTCGTGGCGGTAGATGCCGCCGTTGACCACCAACGCACAGGCCACGATGGCGTCGTAGCGCCCGCTGCGCGCGAGCTTGCGTGCCAGCAGCGGAATCTCGAACGCACCGGGCACATCGAACAGCGCCACCTGCGCGGGGGGCAGGCCGTGGCGGTCAAACTCGGCCAGGGCCGCGTCGCGGGCCTGGTGCACGATGTCCTGGTGCCAGCTGGCACTGATGATGGCCACGCGGGCGCCACGGTGGGCGGCGACGGGAGCCAGGGGGGAAACGGAAGGTGAAGAAGACTGATTCATGGGTTCCTCAAAACAGGTCATACCAGAATCAGGGCGCGCGCGAACACGGCGCCTGCACAGGGCGGCGCAGGCCCTGCGCCACGCCAGCGTGCGAGTAAACACGAAGGCAAACGCCGAGGGCCCAGCCACCCATGGCGGGAGCTGTGGGTTTCGCGATCTCTTTCATCCGGACTGTGACCGTCGGCTCTGGTTTCGCACCAGATCTGCTGACCCTGCAGGCCGATCCGAAGAACGGCACCGCAGGCGCTCGCGGGCTCTTGCGGGCTTTTCAGCCAACAAATACCGCCGGTGGGGAATTCCGCCCCGCCCTGAGAACGCTGTCGGCCCCGAAGGTCATCCGGGGCCGACGGGTGGGATTTTAGGCGGCGGGCACGCAGTACGCCGTCGCGCAGGCGATTGCCTGCACTGGCAGTGCCGGTTTCTGCGGCTGTGGGCTGTATTGAATGCCGAAGTCTGCTCAGCGCACGCGCTGAAACCCGCCTTCGGCCCAGGCCGCTGCGCTGGCGGGCGTGAGCTTGAAGGTGGGCGGCGCGGACGCACGGGCAACCTCTTCACCCAGCTCGTCCTGCGCGCTCAGCGTGGCCGTGGCGCCTTCCTCATCGGGCACGATGGCCAGCGCCACGCGCAGGCGCTGGCCGTCTGCGGTGGTGATGTGCACGCTCTTGTTCAGCTGCGCATGCAACTGCTGCTCATGGCGGCGCACCACTTCGCTCGCGGTCTTGACCAGGGTGTGGAAGGCCGACACATCGAGCGGCTTGGGGTTCTTCTTGTCGCGGCCCATGGTCCAGGGGCCCACCAGTGCGGGTTCGGCCTCGCCCTTCAGCGTCATGGACACGGCCCAGCCATCGTCGTCTTCGTTCTTGATGACCTGCGCCATCCAGCGCCCATCGCTCCAGCAGCGGGGTTCCTGGATGGTGTCGGGCGTGTCGGGTGCGTCGGTCATGGAGAAAAAGGCCTGGGTTGCGGGAAAGGGCGCAGAGCATAACGGCAGGGCCTGGCCGCCCCAATTTCCAATAACCATTGGTTATCGAAAGAGGCCAGGCATAGCGCGGGCCTGGTCACTCCCCCACAACGTCCGGCGCCACACCCGCCGTGTCGCGCAGCACGTCGATAAAGGCCTGTGCCGAGGGTGTGGGCGGCTCGCCCAGGCGGGTGATGAGGCCATAGCTGGGCATGCGGTTGGGCAGCTCGACGGGGATGCGCGAGAGCAGCCCCCGGTCCACATATTTCTGGATCAGCGCGGCGGGCTGCAGCGACATCATGTGGGTGGTGTTCATCAGCTCCAGCGCAAACAAAAAGGAAGGCGTCTCCACCACCCCCGCCGTGAGCGCCAGGCCCGCGCCACCGAACAGGTCGTCCGACACCTTGCGCACCGCCGTGGAGGCGGGGTACAGAATCCAGGGCCAGTGCGCCAGCTCGGTCAGCGACAGGTCGGTGGCGCCGCGCAGCGGGTGGTGCTGTCCGCCCACCACATGCAGCGGCTCGGCGGACAGGTGCTCGTAGTGGAATTGGCTGCGCTGGTCCTCGGTGGTGAAGCGGCCGATCATCAGGTCGATCTTGCGCTCGGCCAGCCAGGCGATGAGCTGGTCGCTGCTCTGCTCCAGGATCTTGATGACCAAGAGGGGCCGCAGGCGGTGGATCTCCACCACCGAGGCCACCAGCACATGCGCGGCCGAGCCGGTGATCGCCCCCACCGTCACATGGCCATGGCCGCCCTGCTTGAGGGCGTTGAACTCGTCGACAAACTTGCGCTGCCCATCGAGCGCCGCGCTGGCGTAGCGCAGCGTAAAAAGCCCCAGCTCGTTGGGCCGCATGCCGCGCGAAAGGCGGTCGAACAAGCGCGCCTCCAGGATCTCCTCGATGTCCATGAGGATCTTGGTCGCCGCAGGCTGCGTGACATGCATCTGCTCGGCCGTGAGCCGCAGGTTGCGCGTACGGCCCAGGATGTCCAGAAACTGCAAATGCCGAAAGCGCAGCCGCGCGCAGGCCTGCGCCAAAGACAAGGGTTTACCCGGAAATTCGTCTGGACTCATAAGCGTTTGGAATGGATTGTCGCAAAACATTCAGTGGACCCGCAGGGGCGCGAAACCTAACCTTCGCTTTGCGTTCATGACGGCTTGCCAAAAAGCTGCATACGCCGACGGCCTCGCCAGCGGGGTCCCGCCATTCCAACGGAGACAAGACACCATGCAATTCCATTCCCTCGCCAAATCCTTGGCGCTTGCCGCCACGCTGCTGGCCGCCCTTACCGCACCCGTCGCGGCCCAAGTCAAGGAACACACCTTCAAGGTCGGCATCGGCCTGAGCGACGACCACCCGCAGGCCCAGGCCGTGCGCCACTTTGCCGAGCGCCTGCAGGCCAAGAGCGGCGGCAAGATGAACGCCAAGCTGTTTGCCAGCGGCGCGCTGGGCAACGACGTGAGCATGACCTCGGCCCTGCGCGGCGGCACACTGGAGATGACGATTCCGGACTCGTCCACGCTGATGTCGCTGATCAAGCCCTTTGGTGTGCTGAACCTGCCGCTCACCTTCAACACCGAGGCAGAAGCCGACGCCTTGCTCGACGGCCCCTTCGGCCAGAAGCTGCTGGCCATGCTGCCCGACAAGGGCCTGATCGGCCTGGGCTTCTGGGAAAACGGCTTCCGCCATGTGACCAACTCGCGCCGCCCCATCAACAAGGCGGACGACCTGGCGGGCCTGAAGCTGCGCGTGATCCAGAGCCCCCTGTTCCTGGACACCTTCAACGCACTGGGCACCAACGCCACGCCCATGCCGTTCACCGAGCTGTACACGGCCATGGAGCAGTCTGCCGTGGACGGGCAGGAAAACCCGCCCGCCACCATCCTGGCCAGCAAGTTCTATGAGGTGCAAAAGCACCTGGTGCTGTCGCGCCACATGTACAGCGCCTGGGTGCTGCTCATCTCCAAGAAGACCTGGGACGGCCTGTCGGCCGACGAAAGGAAGATCGTGCAGGAGGCTGCGCGCGAGGCCACGCTGTTCGAGCGCAAGACCATCCGCGCCTTCAGCGAAACCGCCCTGGGCGAGCTGAAGAAGGCGGGTATGCAGATCACCGAGCTGCCCGCCGCCGAGCAGGCCAAGCTGCGCACCAAGCTGCAGCCCGTGCTGGCCAAGTACGGCAAGGAGTTTGGTGAAGAGACCACCAGCGAAATGATGGGCGAGCTGGCCAAGGCGCGGGGCAGCAAGTAAGCGCTTGGTTCGTTCCCCTGGGCGCAGCTTCCAGCTGCGCCCAGCCCCTCTTTTGCGACGCCCCGACCCCATGACCCAAACACCCCGCCGCCCCTTCCGCTCCCGCGAATGGTTTGCCGCCCCCGAGCGCTCGGACATGACCGCGCTGTACCTGGAGCGGTTCATGAACTACGGGCTCACGCCCGAAGAGCTGCGCTCGGGCCGGCCCATCATCGGCATTGCGCAGACGGGCAGTGACCTGTCGCCCTGCAACCGCATCCACCTGGACCTGGCGCGCCGCGTGCGCGACGGCATCCGCGATGCAGGTGGCATACCGATGGAGTTCCCCGTGCACCCCATCTTTGAAAACTGCCGCCGCCCCACCGCCGCGCTGGACCGCAACCTGGCCTACCTGGGGCTGGTGGAGATCCTGTACGGCTACCCCATTGATGCCGTGGTGCTGACCACGGGCTGCGACAAGACCACGCCTGCGGGCATCATGGCCGCGTCCACGGTGGACATCCCGGCCATCGTGCTCTCGGGCGGGCCGATGCTCGATGGCTGGCACGAAGGGCAACTGGTGGGCTCGGGCACCGTGATCTGGCGCAGCCGCCGCCAGCTCGCGGCGGGCGAGATTGACGAAGAAGAATTTCTACAACGCGCCTGCAACAGCGCGCCCTCGGCCGGGCACTGCAACACCATGGGCACGGCATCGACCATGAACGCGGTGGCCGAGGCGCTGGGGCTTTCGCTGCCGGGCTGCGCGGCTATTCCTGCGCCCTACCGCGAACGCGGCCAGATGGCCTACGAGACCGGGCGGCGCATCGTGGAGATGGCGTACGAAGACCTGCGCCCCTCCCGCATCCTGACGCGGGAAAGTTTCTTGAACGCGCTGTCAGTGGTGAGCGTGGCGGGCGGCAGCAGCAACGCGCAGGTGCACATCATGGCCATGGCGCGCCACGCGGGCGTGCAGCTGGACGCGCAAGACTGGACCAACCACGCCTACGACCTGCCCCTGCTGCTGAACATGCAGCCTGCGGGGCAGTTTCTGGGTGAACGCTTCTTCCGCGCAGGCGGCGTGCCCGCGCTGATGTGGGAGCTGCAGCAGGCCGGCAAACTGCATGCCGACTGCGCCAGCGTGACCGGCAAGACGGTGGGCGAGAACCTGCAAGGCCGCGAGACCCACGACCGTGAGGTGATCCGCCCCTTCAGCAACCCGCTCATGCACAAGGCGGGGTTCATGGTGCTCAGCGGCAACCTGTTCGACTTCGGGATCATGAAGACCTCGGTGATCTCCGAAGCCTTTCGCCAGCGCTACCTCAGCCAGCCGGGCGCGGAAGGCATCTTTGAAGCCCGTGCTGTAGTGTTTGAAGGCGCGGACGACTACCACGCCCGCATCAACGACCCGGCACTGAACATCGACGAAGGCTGCATCCTGGTGATGCGCGGCGCGGGCCCCATCGGCTGGCCGGGCTCGGCCGAAGTGGTGAACATGCAGCCGCCCGATGCGCTGATCCGGCGTGGCATCAACACCCTGCCCACGCTGGGGGACGGACGCCAGTCAGGCACGGCAGACAGCCCTTCCATCCTCAACGCATCGCCCGAGAGCGCCGTGGGCGGGGGCCTGTCCTGGCTGCAAAGCGGCGACACCATCCGCATCGACCTGAACACCGGTCGCTGCGAGGCGCTGGTCGCCCCCGAGGAAATCGCGCGCCGACAACGCGACCTGCCCGCCCCACCCGTGCCCGCGAGCCAGTCGCCCTGGGAGGCGCTGTACCGCGAGAAAACGGGGCAACTGGCCGATGGCGCCACGCTGGACTTTGCGCTGGAATTTCAGCGCATTTCCGAAAAGACGCCACGCCACAACCACTGACAACGACCAGGTGGGGCACTCGCGCTCACCCGGCTTTTTTCAAAGGACTTTCCATGAACAACATGACGGCAGCGGCAGTTGCCGAACGGGCCCGTGCGCCCCAGGCCGCATTGCAAGTGCTTCCCGACGACGGCCTGCAAGGCACGCTGGTGGGCCGGGTGTGGGTGCCCAATGGTGCCGTGCCCGGCCCGGCCGTGGTGGCACTGCGGCCCGAAGGTGTGTTTGACCTCAGCGCGCACTACCCCACCATGAGCACGCTGCTCGACACCCTGGCGCCGGCAGAGGCTGTGCGCAGTGCCACCGGCCAGTACCTGTGCAGCGTGGAAGACCTGCTGGCGAACAGCCTGCCCGGCACGCGTGACGCCAGCCGCCCCTGGCTGCTGGCCCCGTGCGACCTGCAGGTGGTGAAGGCGGCGGGCGTGACGTTTGCGGCCAGCCTCATCGAGCGCGTGATCGAAGAGCAGGCGCGCGGCGACGCCACCCGCGCGCAGGGCCTGCGCAGCCAGGTGATCGGCCTGATTGGCGAGAACCTGGCGGACATCCGCCCGGGCTCGCCCGAGGCCATGCGCCTGAAAGCGCTGTTGCAAGACAAAGGCCTGTGGTCGCAATACCTGGAGGTGGGCATTGGCCCCGATGCCGAGGTGTTCACCAAGGCGCCGGTGCTGGCCTCGGTGGGCTGCGGCGACGACATCGGCATCCGCTCCGACTCGGCCTGGAACAACCCCGAGCCCGAGGTGGTGCTGGCGGTGAACAGCCGGGGCCAGATCGTGGGCGCCACGCTGGGCAACGACGTGAACCTGCGCGACATCGAGGGCCGCAGCGCCCTGCTGCTGGGCAAGGCCAAGGACAACAACGCGTCGTGCGCCCTGGGCCCATTCATCCGCCTGTTTGACGGCAGCTTCGGGCTGGAGCAGGTGCGCAATGAAACCGTGCACCTGCGTGTAGCTGGCGCGGACGGCTTTGAGCTGCGCGGCATCAACACCATGGCCAGCATCAGCCGCGACCCCACCGACTTGGTGGCACAGACCCTGGCCGCGCACCAGTACCCGGACGGGTTCGTGCTGTTCATGGGCACGCTGTTCGCCCCCATCGAAGACCGCGACCAGCCGGGCGGCGGCTTCACCCACCACCTGGGCGACCTGGTGTCCATCCAGAGCGCCTGGCTGGGTGGGCTGCACAACCGCGTGGCGCACAGCGAGGCCGCGCCGCCCTGGCGCTTTGGCCTGCGCGCCTTCATGGCCAACCTGGCGCAGCGCGGGCTGCTGCAGGGCACAGCGCTCTGAGTCAAAAGAAAACAGGAGACAACCCCATGCTCAATGCCTTCATCGACCGCTGCTGCCGCTGGATCAACCTGCTCATTGCCCTGGCGCTGGCCGCGATGGTGGTGATGGTGTTTGGCAACGTGGTGCTGCGCTACGCGTTCAACTCCGGCATCGCCATCAGCGAGGAGGTGTCGCGCTGGCTGTTTGTGTGGATCACCTTCCTGGGCGCCATCGTGGCGGTGCGCGAGCGGGGCCACCTGGGCACGGACTTTCTGCTGGCGCGCCTGCCGCCGCTGGGTCAGCGCATCTGCCTCGCCATCAGCTACGCGCTGATGATCTGGTGCACCTGGCTGCTCTTCAGCGGCGCGCTGGCACAGGCGCGCATCAACTGGGATGTGGATGCACCAGTCACCGGTGCATCCATGGCCATCTTCTATGCGTCGGGTGTGGTGTTTGCCGTGGCGGCGGGGCTGCTGCTGGCGCTGGACCTGTGGCGGATTGTGTCGGGGCAGATGCCGGACAGCGAGCTGGTGCAGATCTCCGAATCCGAAGAACTGGCCGCCGTGGGCAGCCAGTTGCCGCACACAGCCCCCGCGCCCATGGCCTCACGCCAGTGAGCCCCCCACCGCAATGACCTGGAGCGCTCTTTCATGACCGTTTTTATCTTCCTCGGCTCCCTGCTGGCCGCCATGGCCATCGGCGTGCCGATTGCGTACGCGCTGCTCGTGTCCGGCGCGGCCCTGATGTGGCACCTGGACCTGTTCGACGCGCAGATCCTGGCGCAGAACGTGATCAACGGCGCGGACAGTTTTCCGCTGCTGGCCGTGCCCTTCTTCATGCTGGCGGGCGAGATCATGAACGTGGGTGGGCTGTCGCAGCGCATCGTCAAGCTCGCGCTCACGCTGGTGGGGCACAAGCGGGGCGGGCTGGGGTTCGTTGCCATCCTGGCGGCCTGCATGCTGGCGGCGCTGTCGGGCTCCGCCGTGGCAGACACGGCGGCACTGGCAGCACTGCTGCTGCCCATGATGGTGAAGGCCGGGCACGACAAGGCACGAGCGGGCGGGCTCATCGCTTCAGCGGGCATCATCGCGCCGGTGATTCCGCCCTCCATCGGCTTCGTGGTGTTTGGCGTGGCGGCCAACGTGTCGATCAGCAAGCTGTTCCTGGCGGGCATCGTGCCGGGGCTGCTGATGGGAGTGGCGATTGCCATCACCTGGTACTGGGTCTCCCAGCGCGAAAACGTCACACCGCCACCCAAAGCCTCCACCGCCGAAAAGCTGCAGGCGCTCAGGGAATCGACCTGGGCACTGTTCCTGCCGGTGATCGTGATCGTGGGCCTGAAGATGGGCGTGTTCACCCCCACCGAAGCGGCGGCGGTGGCGGCGGTCTATGCGCTGCTGGTGGCCACTCTGGTCTACCGCGAGCTGCACTGGCGCCAGCTCACCGACGTATTCATTAGCGCCGCCAAGACCACGGCGGTGATCATGTTCCTGGTGGCGGCCGCCATGGTCAGCGCCTGGCTCATCACCGTGGCGGATATCCCGCGTCAACTGGTGAGCCTGCTCAAGCCCTTGATGGAACACCCCACGCTGCTGCTCATCGCCATCATGGTGCTGGTGATGGCCGTGGGCACCGCCATGGACATGACGCCCACCATCCTCATCCTCACGCCCGTGCTGATGCCGGTGGTGAAGGCGGCAGGCATCGACCCGGTCTACTTCGGCGTGCTGTTCATCATCAACAACGCCATCGGGCTCATCACACCACCCGTGGGCACGGTGCTGAACGTGGTGGCGGGCGTGGGCAAGATGCGCATGGACGACGTGACGCGGGGCGTGATCCCGTTCATGGTGGCGCAGTTCGCGGTGATGTTCCTGATGGTGCTGTTTCCATCGATCGTGCTGGTGCCGATGCGGTGGTTCATCGGGTGAGAGACCCCGCCCAACGCGCCTGCAGATGTATCTGTGGGGCGCGTTGGGGACTATTTCACGCCCAGGCGTTTGGCGATGCGGCTGGACCATCCAGCTGAGGAGAAGATGATCCTCCCCGCATCGGTCAACGTTTTCCGAGACAGGTGAGCGGGATGACCAACTACCAGCATCCCGGAGAGGCGCTTGATCTCGACATTGAAACGGCCGTTTTTTCTCACTACCAGGCAACAGCTGCTCGTGGGCAGGTCCCTGATCCCGGTGCTACTCGTCTGGCAACTCAATGGCTTTTACTTACCGGCCCTGGGAAGCAGGGGAGCACCGATCTTCTGGGCGGTTGACGGGCTTCAATGGGTAGTGCTTCCGGCTCTCTTGCTGGGACTGCTCGCCCACAAAGCCGCATTACACCCACCACACTACGGACTCGTTCCGCCCGGAAAAAACCTGTGGCCCCTTGCAGGACAGGGGCTGATGGTGTTCGTCACCGCAGGGCTGGCCTTTCTGGTGGCGAGAAACTTGTCGTGGCGGGTACTCGGCCCGTCGCCTGGCAGCTTCCAGTTGGTGCAACTTTTCCCTCAGGGCCTGGCGGGTGTGGCGGTGCAAATCTATGCGGCAGTCAGCGCCGGGCTGGTGGAGAGCATCTTTTTCATTGGGCTGCCATGGCTGCTGTACGCCAGTGCACGCCAACATCCTTCAGAAATGCGCTTCACACTCTGCGTATCAACCATCTTTGCGCTGGCGCACTGGGAGCACGGCAGGCACGGCGTGATCGCGGCCTTCTTTGCGCATGGGGTGATGTGCCGCTGGTTCCTGCACTGGAGAACCCTGTGGCCCATAGTGCTGGGCCACACACTGATCGACCTGGCGGCTTTTTCCTGAAGTCACAAAGAAAAGGGCTGCGCCCACTGGACGCAGCCCCTGTCAATCCGAAAAGGCTCAGTTCGCCACCGTGAACCGCTTTTGCACGTGGCGCGGCGTTTCCAGCTCGTCCACGATGGCCACGGCCAGGTCCGCCACGCTGATGCTGCCGGGCTGTTCGCCGTTCATCAGCGGGGCTTCGTCGCCCAGGCGGTACTGGCCGGTGCGCTCGCCAGGCTGCAGCAGGATGGGGGGCGAGAGGAAGGTCCAGTCCAGCGTGTTTTCGGTACGGATCCAGTTCAGCGCCTCGCGCGCGGCCAGGGCGCCCTGCTTCCATTCGGCCGGGAACTGGGGCGTGTCCACCAGCTGCACGCCGGGCGCCACGAACAGGCTGCCTGCGCCGCCCACCACCAGCAGTCGGCGCACACCGGCGGCCTTGGTGCCGTCGATGATGGCGCGCGTGCCTTTCAGGAACTGGTCGTGGATGTCTGGCACTGTCCAGCCGGGGTTGTAGGCGCTCACCACCGCGTCGTGGCCCGCAACAGCCTGGGCCACCTGGGTGGCGTCCTGCGCGTCTGCGGCGACCACCGTCAGCGCCTCGCGGGCAGCGAGTTTGCCCGGGTTGCGGGCCAGCACGGTCACACGGTGGCCGCGTTGCAGCAGTTCGTTCAGCACGGCCGAGCCGACAAAACCGGTGGCGCCAATCAGGGCGATGTTCATATCGATGTCCTTGGGGTCAAAGTTGTGATGTAGTGAGAATAGGAGCTTGTCAAAACAGGCGGTAGATGGCTAAAACTGCCTTATCTTTGAAGCTGTGCTTCACAATCAAACGCATGGAAGACCTCAAACGCATGGCTGTTTTTGCCTCGGTGGTACAGCACGGCTCGATGAGCGGCGCCGCGCGCGCACTGGGCATGAGCACTTCGGCGGTGAGCCAGCAGGTGCGCAAGCTCGAAAGCGACGGCGGCGTGACGCTGCTGCACCGCTCCACGCGCAAGTTGGCGCTCACCGAGGCGGGCCAGCGTTACCACGCGCGCTGCGCTGCCATGTGGGCGGCGGCGGAGCAAGCGCGCGCCGAGCTGGCCGCCTCCCGCGATGCGCCCAGTGGCGAATTGCGGATGTCGGCCACCGTAGGGTTTGCGCGGCACATCGCACCCGCCCTGGGTGAACTGCTGGCCGCGCACCCGGCGCTGCGCCTGCGGCTGCTGGTGGACGACTCCACCATCGACCTCATCAACGCACGCATCGACCTGGCCGTGCGTTACGGGCGCCTGGCGGATTCGACCTGGGCGGCCCGGCGCCTGGGGGGCATGAGTTGGTACCTGTGCGCATCACCCGAATGGGTGGCCGCACACGGCGTGCCCCAGCACCCGGATGCGCTGCTGTCCCATAGCTGGCTGGGCTTCGCGCGAGAGGGGGGCGGGTTGCTCATCGACCTGCGCAGTCCCAGCGGCGAGCCGCGCGCACTGCGGGTGGAGCCGCGCATTGCCAGCAACAACCAGCTCTCGATCCAGCAGATGTGCGAGGCCGGGCTGGGCCTGGCGCTGGTGGGCAGCATGGATTCGCACGAAGCACTGCAGGCCGGCCGGCTGGTGCGCCTGCTGCCCGACTGGTCGTTTGGCACGCTGGACATCTGGGCCGTCACGCCCCAACGCGATGCCCAGCCCGCCAAGGTGCGCCAGTCGATTGCGGCACTGCACACCTACCTGCGGCAGGTGCCCGGTATTTCGGACTGAAAGCGACCAACAAAACGCTTCTGGCGTCGTTGCCGCATCTTGTCGTACTGCTCGCACTGCCTGCGACGCAGCGCCTGGCCAGAACCGCTACGCTGGGTTTTGTGAGCCGCTCCGAGCCTTGCTCGTCGGCACCCATCGATTTTTTATCGCACGGACCCACAAATTCCATCGTTGTGTGGGCGCCGTGCTCTGCCTACAGTTGCGGCTCCCTGGCCAGGGTTTGTTTGATGGATTGACCCCACCACCCACCGGAGACCCGACATGACGACCAACCCGCCACTGATCTTCCCCATCGACCGCGTGCTGACCGCCTTCGAGCAGCAGGACGTCCCCACGCTGCTGGCCACCATTGCCGACGATGTGGACTTCCGCATCGACCACTACCGCGACGATGCCGACACCAGCTGGCAAATCGCCCGCAACAAGGCCGAGGCGATGGCCGTGGTGCAGCGCTTGGGGGTGGAGGTGTTCCCGCGCGGCACGGAAATCCTGCACACCCACAGCCAGCCGCTGGGCAATGACTGGGTGCTCACGCACTTTCACCAGCGCTTCTTTTATGCGGTACAACAGCGCGAGGTGGAATCCGTGACCTGGATCACCAGCCATTCGCAGAACGGCCAGGTGGACTATTTCCGCGAGACCGTCACCACCATCACCCCGGTCTGACAACCTGATCCAAGAAAGGCTCCGTCACCATGCTGTTTGACCTGCGCGCCCTGGGCTACTTTGTAGCGGCCTATGAAGAGCGCTCGGTCACTGCCGCCTCGCGCCGCTGTTTTGTGGCGCAGCCGTCCATCAGCATGGCCATCAAGGGGCTGGAGGATGCGCTCGAAACCACCCTTTTCGAGCGCAGCCGCCAGGGCCTGGCGCCTACGCCCGCCGCGCACCGGCTGTACCCCCGCGCCTGCAGCCTGCTGGCCCAGTCCAGCGCCATGGTGCGCGACTTTCGCGATGCACCACGTGAAACCCTGGGCATCTTCCTGCAGGACGACCTGATGGTGCAGCAGGCCACGCCCCTGTTCGCACACATCGCGCAGGAGCTGCCCCACACCATGGTGCGGCTCACCGCCAGCGCGCAAGAGGCGCGGCTGCGCATGGTGGCCGAGCACTGCAAGCCGCCGGGCGACACCTTTGTGCCGCTGTGGCACGAGCCCTATGTGATGCTGGTGCCCGAGCAGCACCCGCTGCGCTTCAAGAAGCGCTTTGGCCTGGCAGACATTGAAAACCTGCCCCTCATTGAGTGGCCCTATTGCCCGCTGCACCAGTCCTTCATCCGGCTGCTGGCCGAGCGGGGGATTGCGCTGCAGATGCAGGCCAGCGCCGCGCGCGAGGAGCTGCTGCTGCACATGGTGGACGCGGGCATGGGCCTGGCCGTGGTGCCGCAGTCGCATGCAGCCCAGGCGCGCCGCGCGCTCACCCGCCCGCTGGACGGGCCCCTGGCCTTCTCGCGCAACATCGGCCTGGCCTGCGACGCGTCGGACGCGCCCCTGCTCGGTCTGCTGCACCGCCTGGCGGACGGCATGAAGGCCACCGCAGCCCAGCCCGAGCCCACGCAGCGCAGCAATGTGGTCTGATCCCCTGCCCCATCCACCCCTCTGGCCACCCCCATGATTCTGGAAATTGCCCACCTCACCATCCGCTCCGGCCAGAACAGCGCGTTTGAACAGGCGTTTGCCCAGGCGCAGCGCATCATTGCTTCCATACCCGGCTACCTGTCCCATGAGCTGGGGCATTGCATGGAGCGACCGCAGGACTATGTGCTGCTGGTGCGCTGGGCCACCCTGGCCGACCACGAGGTGGGTTTCCGCCAGTCCGCCCAGTACCAGGAGTGGAAATGGCTGCTGCACCATTTTTACGATCCGTTCCCCACCGTTGTGCACTTTGAGCCGGTCACGCCGGACAGGGTGTGACGGCGCCGCCACGCACGGATGCTGCAGCGCACTATTCGGGTATTGCCTGAAGATTTAGCGCACTGCGCGTGCCGTTTGGGTCCTAGAATTTGTAAAAGCGCGTATCTTCGTATCTTCATTACCGCGCGAAGGATCCAACATGAAAGCCATCCAGCAGGACATCGACGAGCGGACCAACCTCACCAGCACCAACAAGTTCGAGCTGCTGCTGTTTCGCCTGGGCATCGACAGCGCCTTGGGCAAGTCCGAGCTGTTCGGTATCAATGTCTTCAAGATCCGCGAGATCGTGGCCATGCCCAGCATCACGCCGATTGCGGGCACCACGGCCCATTCGCTCGGGGTGGTGAACCTGCGCGGACAGGTGATTCCGGTGCTGGACCTGCCCTCCATCGTGGGTTGCAAGCCACAGACGGGCCTGAACATCATGCTGGTGACAGAGTACGCGCGCACCACCCAGGCGTTTGCGGTCGAGTCGGTGGAAGACATCGTGCGCCTGGACTGGAAACAGGTGCTGTCGGCGGAAACCAGCGGCGCTGCTGGCAAGCTGGTGACCAGCATTGCCCGTCTGGACGGCAACACCGACGAGTCCCGCCTCGCGCAGGTACTGGACGTGGAAGCCATCCTGCAGATGATCTCGCCCTCTGACGGTCACGAGGTCACAGAGGAAAAGGTGGGCGCCAAGCTCAAGCTCAAGCCTGGTTGCATCATCCTGGCGGCGGACGACTCGTTCGTGGCCCGCTCGCTCATCGAGCAAGAGCTCAAGGTGCTCAACGCGCCATATGAAATGGTGAAATCCGGCAAGGAGGCCTGGGACCGGCTCAATGCCATCGCCAAAAGTGCCGAGGCCGAGGGCAAGACGGTGCTTGACCGCGTGGCCATGGTGTTGACCGACCTGGAAATGCCGGAGATGGACGGTTTCACGCTGACGCGCAACATCAAGCAGGACGCCCGCTTTCATGGGCTGCCGGTGGTCATCCACTCCTCGCTGTCGGGCTCGGCCAACGAAGACCATGTGCGCAGCGTCGGGGCCGATGGCTATGTAGCCAAGTTTGTGGCGGAAGACCTGGCGGAGACCATCCGCCGCGTACTACCCAAGTAAACCAGCGCCCTATCCGCTAGAACACAACGGCCTTGCGGGGCCGTTTGTTTTTTGCGGGTCCGTTTTTTTGGTTGAATCAGTTGATTGCGTCCGTCAAACGTACTCTGATAGCTATCATTTTTGACGATATCAAGCAGCAGGCGTGCCCCATATTCACGGGTTGTTACAGCCTCCATCGGCACCTGTGCATGCGCCGAGTCAACCAAAAGCCGTCCCCGCGCGCTAAAGTGATTGGCCCCCTGTGCCAGACCCCTGAAATTTGTAACGCTCCACCGGAGCGCTTTTCATGGGCTTTACGGACAAGGCGGAACGCGCCCACCCGGCCGGAGTCTGATCACCATGACCTACACCATCACCCGCATTCTTTCCGCCACGGTCCTGGGGGCCCTGGTGACGGGGTGTGCCACCGTGCCGGGCGACCCTTATTACGACTCTCCGCGCTACCCGGTGTACGAACAGCCAGGCTACATCTACAGTGCCCCGCCGCCGGTGTACCAGGCGCCGCCTGTGTACCGTGCGCCTGGCGTGATCTATTCGGCCCCGCCGCCACCGCCCGCCATCTACTACGGCGGACGTGACCGCGACGACAACCGGTGGGACAACGACCGCAACCGCAATGACTGGCGCGAAAGAGAGCGTGACCGTGACCGCGCTGAGCGCGACCGGGCAGCACGCGAACGCGAACGCCGCGACCAGCAGGCCCGTGAACTGGATCGCCGAGCCCGAGAACAGGACCAGGCCCGCCGGGAGCAGGCCGAACGGGATCGCCGCGCTGCCGAAGACCGCCGCAACCGCGAAAACCGCCCCGGCCGCCTGGCACCCGACAGCTACACCCCGAGTCCGTACGACTGGCGCTCCCGTCAGCAGTCCAACAGCCCGGACAAGCCGTGATGGCCTGGCGCTGACCCCGCTACCCCCCACAACTCTCCAGCCACCATGAAACCACGTACCCATACCCTCATCGCTGGCCTGTGCGTGGTCTTTCTGGGCGCACTACCTCCATTGGGTGCCCAGGCGCAGGTGGTGCGCTGCACCGACGCTGCCACGGGCAAGGTCACCTACACCGACGGCAAATGCGCCAGCGGCACCACCGTGCGTGAGGTGGAGGCCCGCAAAACTCCGCAGGAGATCCAGCAGGAGCGCGAAGAAGCCGCCGAGGCGCTGGCGCGCAAACAGCAGCGCTTGCAGGCCGAGGCGACCGCCGCCGAGACCGAATCACGGCGCAATACACAACGCGACCAGACCGCTCCTGCCAAAACCACAGACTACGCACGCTCCCCGGAGTGCGCCCGTTCACGGCGCAACCTGGATGTGGTGTTGAGCAGCGTCACCGGCGGCGGCTACGAACAAAACCTGCGGGTGGAGGCGGCGCAGCGGCAGGTCGACCTGGACTGCCTGGGCCCTCAGGGCTATGCGGAGGTGGAGAAGTCCCGCCCACGGTCAACTAGCACCACGACGCCGGTAGTCGTCGTGCCCCCACCGCATTACCCGGTGCGGCCTACGCCCGTGCAGCCGCCGGCGCCCACCCCCAAAAAATTCACGCAGTGCAACGTGTTCCGCTGCTACGACGCCCAGGGCAATAGCTACCCCCGCTGATCGGGCGCCCATGTGGGCAAGGTGAGGAGAGCGCGGATTTCTCCAGCCTCTCAGGCTCGCAACCCCTCGGCCACACTGGGGTAGCGCAACCGCAGACCCAGCTCTCGCAGCATGCGCTGGTTGTCCAGCCGGCGCGATTCGCTCATGAAACTCAGCAGCATCAGCGACAGCTGCTCTTGCGCCGTGCTGCGAGGCACGCGCGGCGGGCGAGGCAGGTCATACAGATCAGCCGCCAGATCAAAGTAGTCGCCCATCTTCATGTGGGTGGAGTCGCTCACGTTGTAGGCGCGCTGCGGACGCCCCTTCCACACAGCCGCCATGCAGGCGCGCGCCAGGTCTTCGGCATGGATGTGGTTGGTGAACACATCGTCCTCGGCCACCAGCACGGGCGTGCCCCGGCGCAAGCGGGCCTCAGGCGTACCGCCCTCGCGGTCGGGGGCGTAGATGCCCGGAATGCGCAACACGGTGGCCCGCACGCCGGCACGGCCCAAGTGGCGCACGGCGCGCTCGGCATTCACACGGCGCTGGGCGCGAGGTGTGCCGGGGGCCACGGCCCGAGTCTCTGGCACCAGGGCCCCCTGGCAGTCGCCATACACACCGCTGGTGGACGCGTAGGCCAACGACATTGGCAAGGTGCGCAGCCGCAGCGCGCGGGTCAGCGCCACGGTACGGGGGTCACGCCACCAGGCATCGCCCCCTGCGCCCTCCCCCGGCGGGGGCGCCAGATGCAGCACCCGCGTCGCCAGGCCGGACAGCCTGCGCAAGGTGCCCGCATCGTCCAGATTGCCCACCAGAGGCCGGGCCCCTTGTGCCCGCAGCTCCGCCACCCGCCCAGCGCTGGAGGTCAGTGCCAGCACCTGCATGCGCCCGGCCCCGGGGCCCGTCTGCAGATGGCGCAGCACCCGTTGACCTACATCACCACAGCCCACGATGAGCAGGCGTTCGCGACGAAAGCGCGCTGGCAGCGCGCCGAGGGGGTTCTGGTTTGAGGGCAAAATCGGGTCCGTTTGCTTAGCTAGAGACGACTCCAAGGATACCCACACATGACCAGCGCCGAGGCTGCCACCACCGCAGCGTTTCAGATCACCGTGCAGCCCAGTGGCCGCGCTTTCAGTGCCAATGCGGGCGAAGCCATCCTGGCCGCCGCCATCCGCAGTGGCGTGGGCCTGCCCTACGGCTGCAAGGACGGCGCCTGTGGCTCGTGCAAGTGCAAAAAACTCAGCGGCACCGTGCAGCACGGCGCCCACCAATCCAAGGCCCTCACGGCCGATGAAGAGGCCGCAGGCCTGGTGCTGACCTGCTGCGCACAGCCACTGTCCGACGTGGTGCTCGAATCGCGCCAGGTCACCGACGAAAGCGCCTACCCCGTCAAGAAGATGCCAGTGCGCGTGGCCTCGCTCCAAAAGAAATCAGACGATGTGATGCAGGTGCGCCTGCAGCTGCCTGCCGCAGACACCTTCCGATACCACGCGGGCCAGTACATTGAGTTCATCCTGCGCGACGGCGCCCGACGCGCTTACTCGATGGCCAACGCGCCGCACACCCAGGCAGAGGCACCGGGTGTGGAGCTGCACATTCGACACATGGCCGGCGGCAAGTTCACCGACCATGTGTTTGGGGCGATGAAGGAGAAGGAAATCCTGCGTGTCGAAGGTCCGTTTGGCAGTTTTTTCCTGCGCGAAGACTCCGACAAGCCCATCGTTCTGCTGGCATCCGGCACCGGCTTTGCCCCCATCAAGGCGCTGATCGAGCACCTGCAGTTCAAGGGCATCAGCCGCCCCACCGTGTTGTACTGGGGCGGCCGTCGCCCTGGCGATCTGTACCTGGCCGACTGGGTGCAGGCCCGCGTGGCCGAATTGCCGTGGTTGCGCTACGTTCCGGTCATTTCCAACGCACTGCCCGAGGACGGCTGGACCGGCCGCACAGGCTTTGTGCACCAGGCGGTGCTGGACGACTTTACGGATCTCTCAGGTCACCAGGTCTATGCGTGTGGCGCGCCCATCGTGGTCGAGTCCGCCCGTGACGCCTACAGCGCCCAGCGCGGCCTGCCGTCGGAAGAGTTTTTTGCCGACGCATTCACGTCGGAAGCCGACAAACACGGCGGCTGACACGCCCCCGCAAGGCCGATAAAGACACCTGGACCACGACCCATGGTGCGTGCAGCGCCCGCCCCGCCAGCCCCGCAGGGCGCGCCCCGCCGCTGGCATCAAGTCCGGCGCGGAGGCTTCATTGCCACGCTGCTGTGCCTGGCGGCCCTGCTGGTGTGGGGCGCGGGCGAATGGGCAGAACAGAGCGAACGCGACGCCCAGTGGGACAACCTGCGCCGCCTGGGCGAGGTGCAAGCCCTGGCGCTGCGTGGAGTGGCCACGCGCTACAACTACCTGCCCTTCACCACCGCGCAGCACCCGCTGGTGCGCCAGTTATT
The DNA here is from genome assembly GCF_001425125.1 of Acidovorax sp. Root402. Lineage (NCBI taxonomy): Bacteria > Pseudomonadati > Pseudomonadota > Betaproteobacteria > Burkholderiales > Comamonadaceae > Acidovorax > Acidovorax sp. Root402. Next base: position 53,314 of record NZ_LMDQ01000017.1, on the reverse strand, counting down.
GCAGGAGCCTTCATCGCAGGCCGTACGCGACGCAGCCAATGTCTACCTGCAGGCGGTGAACCAGCATGCGGGCTCCGACATGCTGTATGTGATGGACCCGCAGGGCCTCACCCTCGCGTCCAGCAACTGGGACACCCCCAACAGCTTTGTGCACCAGAACTACGGCAACAGGCCGTACTTTCGCGATGCCCTGGCGGGCCAGACGGGCCGCTTTTATGGCGTGGGCAAGACCACGGGCGAACCCGGCCTGTTTGTCTCGGCCCCCGTGGTCGATGCGGGCCGCGTGATCGGCGTGGTGGCGGTCAAGGTGCGCATGGAACCCATCTCGGACCCATGGGCCCAGCTGCGCGATCCAGTGTTCGTGACGGACGAGCGGGGCATCGTCTTTCTCGGCTCCGTGCCCGGCTGGCTCTACCGCACCAGCCGGCCCTTGCCCACCCCACTCGTGCAGCAGCTGCAGCACAACGAACAGTACGGCACAGGATGGACCCCGCGCGCCGTGCCCTGGACCCTGCGCCCCCAAGACGACCCGCCCGGTGCCGAACTGCGCCTGGACGGCACGGGCGGCAAAAGCTACCTGGCGTTCGAAGAGAAGCTGCCCGACCTGGGCTGGACCCTCACCGTCACTGCCGACAGCCGCGTGGTGGCCCTGGCGCGGCAACAGGCCTGGGCGCTGGCCACGCTGGCGTCGGGCCTACTGGTGCTGGGTGCGCTGTACTGGCAGTTGCGCGAGCGGCGCCTCGCCGAAAACCGGCTGGCCCGCATCGAACTGGAGCAGCGCGTACAAGAGCGTACCCACGCGCTGCAGCAGGCACAGGCGTTCCGCCAGTCCATGGAGGACTCGCTGCTGGTGGGCATGCGCGCCCGCGACCTCGAAGGGCGCATCGTCTATGTCAACGCGGCCATGTGCGATATGGTGGGCTACCGGGCCGACGAACTCATCGGCCAGCTGCCGCCCTACCCGTACTGGCACCCTGACGAGCTGGACCGACACTGGAACGACAGCGACACCGTGCTGGCTGGCAACGCGTTTCCGCAGGGGCGGGAGAACCGGCTGAGGCACCGTGACGGGTCGGACGTGTACACGATGTTCTACACCACACGCCTGATCGACGGCAGCGGCCAGCACATCGGCTGGATGAGTTCGGTGGTCAACATCACCGCGCAGAAGCGGGCCGAAGAGCAGCAGCAGCAGCGCGAGACCCAGCTGCAGCGGGTACAGCGCGTGATCACTGTCGGCGAGATGGCATCCACCCTGGCCCACGAGCTGAACCAGCCGCTGGCCGCCCTGGTCAACTATGCGGCTGCCGCACGGGCGCTGGCCGCCCAGGGCAAGACCGGCCCCCTCCACGACAGCCTGGAGGCCCTGTCGGCCCAGGCGCTGCGGGCCGCCGACATCGTGGGTCGTATCCGCCGCTGGGTGCGCCAGCACCCTGAAAGCCGCGAGCCTTGCGATCTGTCTGCCATCGTGGAGCAGTCGCTGGAGCTGCTCTTGCGCGCCGAGGCTCGCCGCCAGGGGATCCCTGTGCGTGTGGAACAAGCCGGCGCCCCTTTGCCGGTGAACGCAGACCGCGTGCTGTTGGAGCAGGTGGTGATCAACCTGGGCCTGAACGCCCTGCAGGCCATGCAGACCCACCAGCCCCCGCCCGGCGGGCACGAATTGCGGCTGCGCATAGCCGCAGACGATGGCCAAGCGCTGGTGCAAGTGCTGGACCGGGGCCCAGGCCTGCCGCCCGGCATCGCAGAGCGCCTGTTCGAGCCTTTCTTCACCACACGTTCCGACGGTCTCGGCCTGGGTCTCAACATCTGCCGCTCCATCATTGAAAGCATGGGGGGCCAACTACAGGCCCGCAATCGCGAGGGCGGCGGCGCGGTCTTCGAGATCCGCCTGCCCTGCCCCCCCGCCACCGAGAATGCCACCGCGCCATGACCTACGACACAGCCCCCATCGCCGCTGACTCGCTGGACCCCACTGTGGTCTACATCGTGGACGACGACGAAGGCGTGCGCCAATCGCTGGCCGCACTGCTGCTCGCACGCGGGTACACGGTGCGAGCCTTTGACGGCGGCGAGGCCTTTCTGGCGCAAGCTGCAGTGGACCACCCCGGCTGCGTGCTGCTGGACCTGCGCATGGAAGGCTTGAGCGGGCTGCAGGTATTCCACGAACTCGGCCAGCGCCACAGCGCGCTCAAGACCGTGTTCCTATCGGCCCACGGTGAGCTGTCCTCCGCCGTGGCAGCCGTCAAACAAGGGGCGGTGGACTGGCTCGAAAAACCGTGCAACGAAGCCACCTTGCTGGCCGCTGTCGAAAAGGCATCCACGCTGTCGCAAACGCAGGCACGGCAGACACAACGGCAGCACCAGCTGCGCGAGCGCTGGAACGCCCTGAGCCCACGCCAGCAAGAGGTGGCCCAACTGCTGGGCACGGGCCTCAGCAGCAAGGAAGTGGCCCGTGCGCTGGCGCAGCGTGACCCGGAGCGCCCCATCGACCCGCGCACCGTGGACACGCACCGGTCCGCCATCTTCCTGAAGCTAGACATCCGCTCGTCGCACGAACTGGGCATGCTAGTGGAAGACCTGGGCGTGGCGCTCAGCGCGCCTCGCACGGCATGAACGTCCCCGCCTAACCATCACCCCCTCAGGGCTTCATAAGCTTTCTTACGATTTTTTTGCACAATGGCGCCCATGAACCGCAGAAACCTCCTCCTCGCCACCGCCGCTGCTACCGCAACGGCTTTTTCGTCCCCGGCCGTCTGGGCTCAGGATGCCGGCCAGCCCATCCGCCTGATCGTGCCGTATGCCCCGGGCGGCCCCATCGACGTCACGGCCCGCGCACTGGCCGAGCGCGTGCGCGAATCGCTGGGCACGGTCATCATCGACAACAAGGGCGGCGCGGGCGGCAACATTGGCGCCGACGCGATTGCCAAGGCTGCACCCGATGGCCTGACCATTGGCATCGCGGCCACCGCCACCCACGCAGTCAACCCCTGGCTGTATGCCCGCATGCCCTATGACGCAGGCAAGGACTTTGCCGGCATCACGCAGATGGTGCGCGTGCCCAATGTGCTGGTCATGAACGCCGCCAAGGCCGAGCAGCTCAAGATCCACACCGTGACCGACCTCATCGCCTACGCCAAGGCCAACCCCGCCAAGCTCAACTACGGCAGTGGCGGCAACGGCAGCGCGGGCCACCTGGCGGGCGAGATGTTCAAGCAGCGCGCCGGCATCTACGCACTGCACATCCCCTACCGGGGCGCCAACCCGGCCCAGCTGGCACTGCTGTCGGGCGAGGTGGACTTCAACATCGACAATCTGGCCGCCGCAGCGCCCAACATCCGCGCGGGCAAGCTCAAGGCGCTGGCCGTGACCTCGCTCGACGCCTCGGCCTCGCTGCCAGGCGTGCCACCGCTGTCCGCGACTTTCAAGGGTTTTTCCATCGACACCTGGTGGGGCCTGGTGGCGCCGGCCGCCACGCCCAAGCCCATCATCGACAAGCTGAACAAGGCTTTTGTGGCGGCACTGAACGCGCCCGAAACGAAGACCCGCTTTGCCGCATTGCTGGCGGAGCCCGTGACCACCACGCCGCAGCAGTTCGACAGCTTCATGGCCAGCGAGCGTGCCAAGTACCAGCAGGTGGTGAAGGCGTCCGGGGCAAAAGTCGATTGACTCTCTGAGACGCAATCCGCTCGGTGCTGCCGCCTGAGGCGGCACCTCTTCGATGCCGTCCACGCCTGCGCGGGCGGGCTTGCGGCTGCGGCCTCCCAGCCCCCGAGAGAGACGCCACCCGAAGCCCGGCGGAGCCGGTTCCACGGTGCCACTGGCGTTGGACCGCGTCAGTTTCATCTGTCGCACGAAAAGCCAATGCAGACGGGATTATTTTTAAGTCTTTTCAGGCCCTGGCGCTTATCTATAAAGCGCAAAAAGCTCCCAATTTAGGAGCAAATTATTCACCCGACAAAGTGCCCACCCAAGCCGGGCCTTCCAGCTGGTGGATGTCCTGAGACGCTACGGCCTGCAACGCCGACGCATCCACCCGCCCAGGCACCAGATCGGCCAGGGGACGCAGCACGAACGCGCGCTCGGCCATGCGGGGGTGGGGCACGGTGAGTGTGGGGGTGTCGATCACCTGGTCGCCAAACCACAGAATGTCGAGGTCCAGCGTGCGCGGCGCGTTGCGGTAGGGGCGCTCGCGGCCGGCAGATAGCTCGATGGCTTGCAGGGCACCCAGCAGGGCCTCAGGTGCCAGGGTCGTTGTCAGCTCGGCCACGGCGTTGAGGTAGTCCGGGCCACCGGCATCGACCGGTGCGCTGCCATAGAGCGGCGACACGCGCAGAACCCGTGTACCGGGCAATTGACCCATGGCCGCCAAAGCCTTGCGCAAGGCGGCTTGCCGCTCTCCCAGATTGGCCCCCAGGCCCACATAGACCCGAGAGGGCCGCTCAGCCTGCTCCCCCACGTCCGGCAAACTCACTCGCCAGCCGCAGCAGGTGCTGCACCTTCGCCGCCACCACCACCGGGCTTGCGGCGACGGCGGCGGCGCTTCTTGGGCGCGCCGCTTTCGGCAGCCCATTCGGTCTCGCCGCCCGCATGGTCAGTGTCTTGGACGGTGCCAGGGGCACGTGGTGCCGCAGCAGGTGCACTGCGAGGCACACGCTTGACCACAGGCTGCGCTTTCTGGCGGGCCTTCTGCTCTTCCTTGGCCTGATCCATCAGGTCGTCGCGGCGCTCATCGTCCGCCGCCTGGAAGTCCTGCCACCACTCGGCCAGGGCTTCCTCGACTTCGCCCACATCGGCGCGCAGGCGCATGAAGTCGAACCCGGCGCGAAAGCGCGGCTGCATGACCATGCCGAACGGCGTGTTGCCCACGCGCTTTTCAAACCGCGGCTGCATCACCCAGATCTCACGCATGTCGGCGGCCAGCTTGCCGCGGCCCGACACGTCGCCAATGCGTTTGTCGAACACCTCGTCGATGGCCTCTTGCAGCGCGGGCAGCGGGTGTTGGCGCTGGTTCAGGCGCTCCTGCCATCCATTGCGCACGTCTTCCCACAGCACGCAGGCCAGCAAGAAGCTGGGGGCCACGGGCTTGCCTTCGTTCACGCGGCGGTCGGTGTCCACCAGGGCCGCTTTGACAAACGGTGTGTCGGCGCGCTCCACGGCCACGTCCAGCAGCGGGTAGATGCCCTTGGACATGCCCAGCTTGCGCAGCTGCTCGATGGTGGCGATGGCGTGCCCGGTCTGCAGCAGCTTGAGCATTTCGTCAAACATGCGGCTTTGAGGCACCTCGGCCAGCAGGGCCTGCGACTGCACCAGCGGCGCGGCCGACTTGGCATCGATGCTGAAGCCCAGCGGGCTGAGCTTGGCCGCAAAACGCACGGCGCGGATGATGCGCACCGGGTCTTCGCGGTAGCGCGTGGCGGGGTCGCCAATCATGCGCAGCGTCTTCTTCTTCGCGTCCTGCAAACCCTTGTGGTAGTCGACCACGATCTGGCTGACCGGGTCGTAGTACATGGCGTTCACGGTGAAGTCGCGGCGCGTCGCGTCTTCGTCCTGCGGGCCCCAGACGTTGTCGCGCAGCACGCGGCCGCTGGCGTCCACGGCATGCTGCATGCCCGACAGCTGCGCCTTGCTGGTCTTTTCGTTGCCAGCCACCTGACCCGCTGCGGCATTGTCGAGGTAGGCGCGGAAGGTGGAGACCTCGATCACCTCGTGCTCGCGGCCCCGGCCGTGCACCACATGCACGATGCGAAAGCGCTTGCCGATGATGAACGCGCGGCGAAACAGGCCCTTGACCTGCTCGGGCGTGGCGTTGGTGGCCACGTCAAAGTCCTTGGGACGCAGGCCCAGCAACAGGTCGCGCACAGCGCCACCCACGATGTAGGCCTCGAAGCCGGCGTCTTTGAGCGTCTGCACCACCTCGGCGGCGCGGCGGTCCACCAGCTCGGGGTTGATGCCGTGCACGCTGGCGGGCACCTCTTCGCGCTTGCCGAAATGGGGCTTGCCGCCGGAGGTCCCGGGCGTCGATTTGCCCAGCAGTTTGTCGATGAACTTCTTGATCATGGGTAGGGAGATATCAGGGGACTGCGAGCGCAGGGGGTCAGGAGGCCGTCTGGCTGGCAGGCTCGGCAAACAGGTCCAGTATGCGCCAGCCGCGCTCCTGGGCCAGGGCGCGCAGGCGCGGGTCGGGGTTGGTGGCGACCGGGTGGTTCACCTTCTCCAGCAGGGGCACGTCGTTCATGGAGTCGCTGTAGAAGGTGCTCTCCACGTCGGCCCAGCTGAGCTGCCGCTCGGCCAGCCATTGTTCCATGCGGCGCACCTTGCCTTCGCGCATGGTCGGGATACCGTCAATCTCGCCGGTGTACCAGCCGCTGGCGTCGCGCACCAGCTGCACGGCCAGCAGCTGCGGCACCCCCAGCGCCTGGGCGATGGGGGTGGTCACGAACTCGTTGGTGGCAGTGACGATCACCACCTCGTCGCCCGCTGCCTGATGCTGGCGGATCAGGTCGAGCGCCTGGGGCTGGATGGCGGGGGTGATGACCTCGCGCATGAACTGCTGGTGCGCCGCCGCTGCGGCCTCGGGCCCGCGCAGGCGCACGGCCTCGGTCGCAAAACGCACGTAGTCGTGTACATCGAGCGTTCCCGCCTGGTAGTGGGCATAGAACTCGTCGTTGCGGCGCGCGAACTCCACCGGGTCGTTCCAGCCGATGCGGATGGTGAACTCGCCCCACTCGTAGTCAGAGTCGAGCGGCAGCAGCGTGTGGTCCAGGTCAAACAGCGCCAAGCGAAGGCGGCTTCTTTGCATTTCAATCATTCAATAAGTTACGCTGCGCGAGCGGTTGCAAAAACTGTCGCTGCCCAAACCCAGCGGCCGCCGCGCAAGGGCCGCCCCGCCGCGCTGGCGGCGTCCTCCTTCCCGCGGTGCTCAGCACAGCGAGAGAAGGGGGAAGCGGCGCAGCCGCTCAGGGGGTTGTCCCTCATTTTTTATTCCGATTCGAGCATTGTCTTGAGCAGCGGAATCGTGATGGCACGCTGGGTGCGCAAGGCAAAGGCGTCGAGCTGGTCCAGCAGCTGCATCAGGCTGCCCAGGTCGCGCGAAAAGCGGTTGAGCATGTAGTCCATGACTTCGTCGCCCAGGAACACGCCGCGCGCATCGGCCTCCTGGCGCAGCACGGCGCGGCGCTCGGCCTCGCCCAGCAGTTGCAGCTGGAACACATGGCCCCAGCCCAGACGGCTGCGCAGGTCGTCGCGCAGCGGCAGGTCGGCGGGGGGCAGATCGCCAGCCGCCAGCACCCAGCGCTGGCTACCGCTGGCGGGGCTGATGGCATTGACGAACCAGTTGAAGGCCGTGGCCTGCTGGGCGGTGCTGTACAGGTGCACGTCGTCCATGACCACGGCGGCCCAGCGTTCATCAAAATCGGGCGGCTCGCCCACCGAGGGGTCGAGCCAGCCCACGCTGGAGCCCTGCTCGCGCAGGGCCTGGCGCACGGCCTGGAGCAAATGGGTCTTGCCGCTGCCCGGCTCGCCCCAGAGGTAGGTGGGCACCGGGGAGCGGGTGGCTTCACTGCTGCCCGCCCCGGCGGCCAGGCGCAGGTGCTGCAGCGCGGCCTCGTTGGGCCCGGCAAAAAAACGCTCCAGAGTGGGCCCGGTGGCCAGGCCGATGTCCAGCGCCAGTTGCTTCATCGTCATGCGCGGCGCCCGCACAGTGCAGGCTGAACCGTGGCGGAAGGTGCGGAAGCGGCGGTCAGGAAGAGGGTCAGCAGCGGCATCACAAGTGGGTGGGAAGGCACCGGGCCGTCGATGACTGCGGCCAGGCGCGGCGACAAAGTGGCATACGGCGCGTGGTCACCGACCGGCTCCCTCGCAGGGGCTGGGCGACAATGGCCGCGATTTTAGTCTGCTGCCAGCCCCCTGGGCCGCCGCCCGGCACCACCGTCTCCTGCCTTGCACCATGACACCTCCCGCCGCCCCCGCCAAGCGCCTGCCCGCCAGCATCTGGGCGCTGGGCTTCGTCAGCCTGTTGATGGACGTGTCGTCCGAGATGATCCACAGCCTGCTGCCGGTGTTCCTGGTCACCACGCTGGGCGTGAGCATGCTCGCGGTGGGCCTGATCGAGGGCGCGGCCGAGGCCACAGCGCTGGTACTCAAGGTGTTTTCGGGGGTGTTGAGCGACTGGTGGGGGCGGCGCAAGCCGTTGGCGGTGCTCGGCTACGGGCTCGGGGCACTGTCCAAACCCCTGTTTGCGATCGCTCCCACCGTGGGCCTGGTGGTCACGGCGCGCCTGCTCGATCGGGTGGGCAAGGGCATACGCGGCGCGCCGCGCGACGCGCTGGTGGCCGACCTTGCACCGCCCGGCATGCGGGGCGCGGCATTCGGGCTGCGGCAGTCCCTGGACACCGTGGGCGCCTTTTTGGGCCCACTGCTGGCCATGGGGCTGATGCTGCTGTGGGCCAATGACTTCCGCGCCGTGTTCTGGGTGGCCGTGATTCCGGCCGCCCTGTGCGTGGCACTGCTCCTGGTGGGCGTGCGCGAGCCCGAGCGCGCCGCCAGCGCCGTGCGCACCAACCCCATCCGCCGCGAGAACCTGCGTCGCCTGGGCGGCGCCTACTGGTGGGTGGTGGCGCTGGGCGCCGTGTTCACGCTGGCACGCTTCAGCGAGGCGTTTCTGGTGCTGCGCGTGCAACAGGGTGGCCTGCCACTGGCCTGGACGCCCCTGGTGCTGGTGCTGATGAACGTGGTGTTTGCACTGGGCGCCTACCCGCTGGGCAAACTGGCAGACAGCACCCGCCACACCACGCTGCTGGCCTGGGGGCTGGTGGCGCTGATCGCTGCCGATGCGCTGCTGGCCCTCAGCGACCGGGGCGCCGCCGCCTGGCTGGGGATTGCGCTGTGGGGCCTGCACATGGCCATGACGCAAGGGCTGCTGGCCACCATGGTGGCCGACACCGCACCGGCCGACCTGCGGGGCACGGCGTTTGGCATGTTCAACCTGGTCAGCGGCGTGGCGCTGCTGGTGGCCAGCGGCCTGGCAGGCCTGCTGTGGGACCGGCTGGGCGCCAGCGCCACGTTTGGCGCCGGAATCCTGTTTGCCACGCTCGCGCTGGCGGGTGTGCTGGTGCAATCTGCCCGGCACGGCCGCGCCCCAAAGCCCCCTGCCACACAGGGCTGAGTGAGGGCGCCGAGGCGTGCCCCTTAAAATCCCCGGATTCCAGCCCGCCCGGCGGGCCTACCAGCACCACACCACCCATGAGCTCTTCTGCCCCCTCCACCCCCATCTCCTACAAAGACGCCGGCGTTGACATCGACGCGGGCGACGCCCTGGTCGAGCGCATCAAGCCGCTGGCCAAGAAGACCATGCGCGAAGGCGTGCTGGCGGGCATCGGCGGCTTTGGCGCGCTGTTTGAAGTGCCCAAGCGCTACAAGGAGCCCGTGCTGGTCTCTGGCACCGATGGCGTGGGCACCAAGCTCAAGCTGGCGTTTGAATGGAACATGCACGACACCGTTGGCATCGACCTGGTGGCCATGAGCGTGAACGACGTGCTGGTGCAGGGCGCCGAGCCCCTGTTCTTCCTGGACTACTTTGCCTGCGGCAAGCTCGACGTGGACACGGCTGCGGCCGTGGTCGGCGGCATCGCCAAGGGCTGCGAACTCTCCGGTTGTGCGCTGATCGGCGGCGAAACGGCCGAAATGCCCGGCATGTACCCGGCGGGCGAATACGACTTGGCCGGCTTTGCCGTGGGCGCGGTCGAAAAGTCCAAGATCCTGACCGGCAAGGACGTGGCCCCTGGCGACGTGGTGCTGGGCCTGGCCAGCCACGGCGTGCACTCCAATGGCTTCTCGCTGGTGCGCAAGTGCATTGACCGCGCTGAAAGCCAGGGCACCGTGCCCGCCACGCTGGACGGCAAGCCCTTCAAGCAGGCCATCATGGAGCCCACCCGCCTGTACGTGAAGAACGTGCTGGCCGCGCTGGCCGCTCACCCCATCAAGGCCCTGGCCCACATCACGGGCGGTGGTTTGCTGGAGAACATCCCCCGCGTGCTGCCCGACGGCACCGCCGCGCACCTGAAGAAGGGCAGCTGGCCCCAGACCGAGCTGTTCGCCTGGCTGCAGAAGACGGCGGGCATCGACGACATCGAGATGAACCGCACCTTCAACAACGGCATCGGCATGGTGGTGGTGGTGGATGCGGCCAACGCCGAAGCCACGGCCGCCACGCTGCGAGCTGCCGGTGAACAGGTCTACGCGATTGGCACGATCGCAGCGCGTGGCGAAGGCGCCGCCGTGGTGGTGGCCTGATACCCGGCCAGCAACACCGCCCCCTCACCGCGCATGGCGCAGCGCCCCGCTCCACCCCCCTCAGCGCAACCTGAGCCCACGCCCACCACCCTGCCCCCGCGCGCCCTGAACCAGGGCATCGTGGTGGCCAGCTATCTGCTGGTGGCCGCTGCGCTGCTGCTGGTGATGTGGCGTGGCCTGCTGCCCGGCCTGCTGTGTGTGTGCCTGGGCTTTTTGCTCACCCGGGCGCTCACGGGCTGGTTTGCAGCGGGGCTGGGCCGGATCCAGCGCCAAGCCGCCCCATCCCCCACCAGCCTGCGCGTGGCCCAGGTCACGGCCGCTGGTCTGGTGATGCTGCTGCCCCTGGCGCTGCTGGCGCTGGGCCTGACCCATTCGCGTGGGTACCTGGTCAGCGCACCGCAGCAGTACCAGGAACTGCTCACCTACATGGCCCGCACGGTGCTGGAGCTGCGCCTGAAGCTGCCCGCCGACATGGCCTCCCACCTGCCCGAGGGCGTGGCCGACATCCAGCGCATCATTGCCAGCTACCTGGGCGCCAAGGCCGGTGCGCTGGCCATGGCGGGGCGGGCCTGGCTCGCCGGGGTGCTGTTTGCCTATGTGGGCCTGCTCATCGGCGCGCTCGCCGCCGTGCGCCCGCCGGTGCTGGCGCGCGGCCCGCTGGCCCAGCAGCTCAAGCTACGCATCACGCTGTTTGGCGAGGCGTTCCGCCAGATCGTGGCGGCGCAGTTCTGGATCGCGGCGTTCAACACCCTGCTCACCGCCCTGTTCCTGCTGTTCGTGCTGCCGGTGTGGGGGCTGCAGCTGCCTTACACGCCGGTGCTGATCACCTTCACCTTCGTGGCCGGGCTGGTGCCCATTGTGGGCAACCTGGTGTGCAACGTGGTGATCACCATCGTGGGGCTGTCGGTGTCGCCGCTGGCGGCCGCCGCCTGCCTGGGGTTTTTGATCCTGATCCACAAGGCCGAATATGTGATCAACGCCAAGGTGGTGGGCCGCCGCACCCAGATGGGTGTGTGGGAGCTTCTGAGCGTGATGTTCGTAGCCGAGGCCGTTTTTGGCCCTGCGGGGCTGGTGGCGGCGCCGCTGTTCTACGCCTACCTCAAGAAGGAACTGGTGGCCGCTCGGCTGGTGTGACCGCAGCCAGGCAGTGGCCTGCGGGCACCCCGGAGCCACCCGCACGGATAGTCACTTTTTGATAGCAGCAAGCACAATCAGCACTAGCGCTTGGGGCCATTTCCTTGACTATTTTGCGAATTGACGGGCCACAAAGGCCCAGATGAGCGCCGACGCATCGGGCCCGGCCGGGTCGCTGTAGGGCAACTGCGCGGCGCCGCCGCTCCAGGCATGGGCCAGCCCGACCACCTCACGCAGCGCCACCACTGTACGGCCTCGGGCCTTGAATTCGGTCACTCGCATGGGGTATCGCTGGCCCCTCTGCAAGGTGCGGATGGCACCCGCCCGCGCCCCCAACGCACCGGCCCACAACAAGGCGGTCGCCGCCGCGTTGCGCACCGACACCACACCATCGGCATCGCCATGCACGATCAGCAGCGGTGGCAGGGCCGCAGGGGCGCTGACGGGCAGCACGGTAGCGTCCGTCAGTGCGACCGCAGCGGCAACCGCAGGAGGGTCCGGCAGATGGGCCTCGCGGCGGCCATGCATGGCTGCCAGGGCCGTGGCGGCGGATTCGGCCGTGCCGGGCGCCACACCGGAATGCATGGCCACCGCGCAGAACCGGTGGGGGTAAAGCGCCGCCATCAGCACCGCCATGCTGGCGCCTGCCGACAACCCGGCCACCGCCACCCGCGCCAGGTCCACCGGCAGGCGGCGCGCCACCTTGTCCACGGCGGCCAGCAGCGTGGCGGCTTCGGCCTCGGCCCGGCCATTGCGGCGTTCAAACCAGTTCCAGCAGCCGTGGGCGTTGGCCATGCGCTCCTGCTCGGGGTACAGCACCACAAACCGATGGCGCGCCGCCAGCCGGTTTATGCGCGACACGGCGGCAATGTCCCGCCCCGTCTGGCCGCAGCCGTGCAGCATGACCAGCAGCGGCAGCTTTTCGCCCGGGCGCAGGGCCAGCCCGGCAGGCACATAGGCATGAAACCGTCGCGCCCCCGCCGGGCCGGGGGCCACGCCAGACATCCACTCGCCCCGCGACGGCACCGGCTTGCCTGCGGGGCGCGGTGTGCGGGCCGTGGAGGGCATCTTGGCAACCGCCGCCTTGCGCGGCGCTGTCCGCAGTTTGGACGCTGCCTTGGCCCGCACCGGCCGGGTGCTGGCCCGCGCAGCCCGCGCGAAGGCCTTGAGATTGCGCTGGTAGGCCCGCGTCAGGGACGACAGCGAGAACAGGCGGGAGCGGCGGGGCATAGGCGGGCAGGTGGTCTGGCGGTCGATGTTCAAAAATCAGGGAAAACCCTAGCCACCTTAACAGCTTCCCGCATAGCTCGGATAGCGCTATGTCTTTGATAGCTTGAAAGGCAATATGTACCGTCGCATAACGCTGACCTGGCTCCAAAACACGCTTCACAGGGCAAGCGCAGCATCTGATATGGCCTGGGGCGTCAGCCAGGCCTGCCATTCGCTACAGAATGATGGCTGAAATTGATCGAATCCTGTCTCCGTCAGTTCGGACCGTCTGCCGCTGTGCAGCGAACATAAGCACATCCAAACCACTGCCTCTGTGAGCACACCATGAAAACCTGTCTGATAGTGATTGATGTCCAGGAATCGTTCCGCCACCGCCCCTTTTTCACCGAACACGACCTGCCTGCCTACCTGCAAGCGCAGAACGCGCTGATCGACGGGTGTGTCGCCCAGGGTATCCCGGTGGTGCGCGTGTTCCACAGCGACGGCCCCGAAGTCGCCGAGAACCCGTTTTCGCAGGCCTCGGGCCAGGTGCGCGCCCTGGAGGGTCTGGCCAGCTTCGACGCGGCCGCCACCTTCACCAAGTCGCGCCACAGCGCGCTGGTGGGCACGGGCCTGGACGTGTGGCTCACGCGCCATGGCATCCAGCGCCTCATCATCAGCGGCATCCGCACCGAACAGTGCTGCGAAACCACCACCCGCCACGCGTCCGACCTGGGCTGGGACGTGGACTACGTGACCGATGCCACGCTGACCTGGGACATGGTGCAGCCCGACGGCCAGGTGCTGGCGGCGGCCGACATCAAGACCCGCACCGCCACCGTGCTGCAAGGCCGCTTTGCGACCCTGTGCACCGTGCAACAGGCGCTGGACCGGGCGGCCGCATGAGCAGCGCCCAGCCTTTGCAGGTCGCCATCCTGGTGTTCGACGACGTGGAGGCCCTGGACCTGGGCGGGCCCTATGAGGTCTTCACCACCGCCAGCCGCATGCACCAGCGGCAACATCCCGGCGCGCCTGCACCGTTTGTGGTGCAGTGCGTGGCCCGCAGCCTGGACCCGGTGCGCGCCCGGGCGGGTTTGCGCGTGTTGCCCGATGCGGACTTTGCCAGCGCCACCGCGCCCGATGTGCTGATCGTGCCCGGCGGCGTGGTCGATGCCGCTGCGGCCTGCCCTGCCACCCGCGCCTGGGTCGCCCAGGCGGCAGGCCGTGCGCAGATCACGGCCTCGGTGTGCACAGGGGCCTTCATCCTGGCCGCAGCCGGTGTGCTGACCGAAGGCCCGGCCACCACCCACTGGGAGGACACCGCCGACCTGCGCACGCAGTACCCCACGCTCGACGTGCAGGAGAATGTGCGCTGGGTGGACCGGGGCGCGCTGGTCACATCAGCTGGCATCAGCGCTGGCATCGACATGAGCCTGCACCTGGTCACCCGGCTGCTGGGCACGGCGCTGTCCGAGCGCACGGCCCGCCAGATGGACACGCCCTGGAACCCCCAGCCCTGACACGCTTTTAGCCTCACCCAAAGCCATCGATGCAGAACCCGGCCTCCTCCCCCATCCACGTCTATTTCGCCCTGCTGCCGGGCAGCCTGGTGCTGGACTGGGCGGGCCCGGCCGAAGCGCTGCGCATCGCCAACCAGACCCTAGCCAAGCAAGGCCAGCCCGAGCGGTTTGTGCAGCACTTTGTGAGCCCCACGCCCGAGTCTGTCTCGTCGGTAGGTGCCGTGCTGACCCAGCTGGAGCCGCTGCCTGCCAACCTGCCCAGCCCCGCCTGGGTGGTGCTGGTGGGCCTGGCCGGGCAACACATCGCGGTGGATGGTGACGAGGCCCGCGCGCTGCTGCACTGGCTGCGCGGGCTGCGGCCCGTGGCGGGGCAGCTGGAGCTGATCACCGTGTGCGCGGGCTCGGTGCTGGCCGCCCATGCCGGCCTGCTGACGGGGCGCCGTGCCACCACCCACCACCAGCATCTGGACGAGCTGGCCGCCGTGGACCCGCGCTGCGACGTGGTGGCCAACCGCGTGTTTGTGGCCGATGGCGCCGTCTACAGCAGCGCTGGCGTGACCACGGGCATCGACTTGCTGCTGCACCGCATCTCGGACACCTGCGGCCCCGCGCTGGCCGCGCAGGTGGCGCAGGCCATGGTGGTGGCCCTGCGCCGGGGGCCCAACGACCCGGAGTTCTCGCCCTTTCTGCACCACCGCAACCACCTGCACCCGGCCCTGCACCGCGTGCAGGACGCCGTGGGCCAGCAGCCCCAGGCCGACTGGAGCGTGCCGCAGATGGCCGAGGTGGCCCACACCTCACCCCGGCATCTGACGCGGCTGTTTCTGGAACATGCGGGCATCGCCCCGCTGCAATACCTGCGCCGCATCCGCCTGGCCACGGCCGAGGCCGCGCTGCGGTCCGGCCAGAACGTGACGCAGGCAGCGCTGATGGCGGGGTTCAGCTCCGACACGCAGCTGCGCCGGGCCTGGCACCAGTTCGGGCGCGGCGGCACGCCATCACAGGGCAGTGCGCGCAGCCACTGAGGGACCAGTCCGGTGTGATGCCGCGCGATGCACGCGACACGGCCCCCGCCCATAATCAAGCCCTTTGCCGCACCACCCGCCGGGTCGCCACCATGCAAGAACCACCACGCCCCGCCAACGAGCCCGACCGCCTGCAGGCGCTGCGCCAGCTACTGATTCTGGACACGCCGCCCGAAGAGCGGTTTGACCGCCTGACGGCCTTTGCGGCGCAGGAATTCGATGTGCCCACGGCGCTGCTCTCGCTGATCGATGACGACCGCCAGTGGTTCAAGTCGCGGGTGGGTATGGACCAGTGCGAGACCTCGCGAGGCATCTCGTTCTGCGGCCACGCCATCCTGCAGGACGACATCATGGTCGTGCCCGATGTGAACCAGGACGAGCGCTTCATCGGCAACCCGCTGGTCACCGGCGAGCCCCACATCCAGTTCTATGCCGGCGCCCCGCTCAAGCTGCCGGGCGGGCAGAACGTAGGCACGCTGTGCCTGATCGATAACAAACCGCGCACCCTGGACGACATCGATCTGGCCATCCTGGGCTCGCTGCGCGACCTGGCAGTGGAAGAGCTGGTCCGGCGCCAGCAGGGAGCCTCGGCCCCATGAGTGACCACAGCCCCCAGGACATCCTGCTGATCGAACCCAGCTCGCTGACGGGCAGCATCATCGTCTCCACGGCCCGCCAGCTGAACCTGCCCGCCGTGCGGCAGGTGAACAGCGTGCGCATGGCCCAGCAGCGGCTGACACACCAGGATTTTGCGGGTGTGATCGTCTCGATCGATGAGCACCAGCAGGAGGCCGTCGCCCTGCTGGAGCAAGTGCGCAACGACACGCTGGCCGTCAGTGCCAGCGTACCGGTGGCGGTGACCACCACGCAGGTCGATGCCTCCACCGCCGTGAAAATGAAGGCCCTGCAGGTGCGACGGGTGCTGATCAAGCCCTTCAAGGTGCGGGATGTGATCGCCACCATTGCACTGCTGAAGGACGCGTAGCCTCCCTCGGCCCCGCAGGGGGCGCGCCAGATGTCTCAGTAGATCTCCGGCACGTACATGCTGGCAGGCACGGGCTGGCGCAAATACTCGGGGTTGCGCACGCGGTCGGGCAGCACCACGGGCGGGTGTGGCACCTCCTGGTAGGGCAGCTGAGACAGCAGGTGCGCAATGCAGTTCAGGCGCGCCTTTTTCTTGTCCACCGCCTGCACCACCCACCAGGGTGCTTCGGGGATGTGGGTGCGCTCCAGCATCGTTTCCTTGGCCTTGGTGTAGGCCTCCCAGCGCACGCGGCTTTCCAGATCCATGGGGCTGAGCTTCCACTGCTTGAGCGGGTCGTGAATACGGCCCAGAAAGCGCAGGTGCTGCTCTTCATCGGTGATGGAGAACCAGTATTTGACCAGCGTGATGCCCGAACGCACCAGCATCTTTTCAAACTCGGGCACGGTGCGGAAGAACTCTTCGTATTCGTCGTCGGTGCAAAAGCCCATCACCCGCTCGACGCCCGCGCGGTTGTACCAGCTGCGGTCAAACAGCACCATCTCGCCCGCCGCAGGCAGGTGCGCTACATAGCGCTGAAAGTACCACTGCGTGCGCTCTCGGTCGTTGGGTGCGGGCAGTGCCGCCACCCGGGCCACACGGGGGTTCAGGCGCTGCGTGATGCGCTTGATGACGCCCCCCTTGCCCGCCGCATCGCGCCCCTCGAACAGGATCACCACCTTCTGGCGGCTGTGCTGCACCCAGTCCTGCAGCTTGACCAACTCGCCCTGCAGGCGGAAAAGGTCCTTGAAGTACTGCTGGCGCGCCAGCTTGTCGCCAGGGCTGGGGGCGCCGATGTCATCGACCTCGCGGTCTTCGATCTCCAGTTCCAGCTCTTCGTCGTAGCTGTCGATGAGGTCGTTGGCGATGCGTTGCATCAGCTCCTGCGTGTCAAGGGCGTTGTTGTAGAACATGGGCAAGCATCCGGCGGTAGTGCAAATCAGATGCGCGATGGTGGACCGCTGCAGTGACAGCGCCATGACACTGGTGTGATCTGTCACAACGCTGTCATGCCCAGAGGCCAGCATGCGAGGCCGTGCCGCCCGCAGACCACCCCGCCGCTTTGTCAAATCCCCTCGCCCCCAACGCCAGCCTGAACTACGGCGGAGATGCCGCCGGGCTGATCTGCGGCTACCTGCTGGGTACCGACACCCCGCCGCAGGAGGTGGATTCGGCCCAGGCCGCGCAATGGCTGGCCGGCCTGCAGGCAGGCGCCGCGCCGTCAGGGCAGTTTCTGTGGCTGCACTTCAACCTGAGCCACGCGCAGGCGGTGCGCTGGATGGAGCGGCATGCCCATCTGCCGGAAGCCTTTTTTGATGCGCTCAAGGACCGCTCGGTCTCGACCCGCATCGAGCGCGACGACGACACGCTGATTGCCGTGCTCAACGACGCACACTTTGATTTTGCGTTCGAGCCTTCGGACATTGCGACCCTGTGGACCAGCGTGGCGCCGCACCTGATGGTGACCGGCCGCACGCGCCCGCTGCGGTCGGTGGACGTGCTGCGCACTGCCGTGCGCACCGGCAATGCCCCCTGCTCCAGCGTGGCGCTGCTGGCCGAGCTGATGCGCACCCAGGCCTCGGGCCTGGTGGACATCGTACGTGGCGTGACACAACGCATCGACGATGTAGAAGACGCACTGCTGGCCGGGCGCCTGGACCACAAGCGCGCGCGGCTGGGTGTGCTGCGACGCTTGCTGGTGCGACTGCAGCGGCTGCTGGCGCCCGAGCCGGCAGCGCTGTTTCGCCTGCTGCAGCACCCGCCCGCGTGGATGGGCGCCGACGATGCACAGGAGCTGCGCGATTCGACCGAGGAGTTTTCGGTGGTGCTGCGCGACATGCAGGGCCTGCAGGAGCGCATCAAACTGCTGCAGGAAGAAATCGCCGCCAGCGTGCAGGAGGCCAACAGCCGCAGCCTGTTTGTGCTGACAGTGGTGACCGTGCTGGCCTTGCCCATCAACATTCTGGCCGGCCTGTTTGGGATGAACGTGGGCGGGGTGCCGCTGGCCGACAACGGCCACGGCTTCTGGATCATCGTGGCCGTGGTGGCGGCTTTCACGGCGGTTGCGGGCTGGCTGGCCCTTCGGGGCACACGCGATCAGTAGGTGGGACCGTGCGGCAGGTGTGATCGCCCGACAGGCCCGGTGGCAAGCCCCACTACAATGCCGCCCCTTGCCCAGCTCCCCGGACCCCCTGCCACCATGAACATCGTCGTCAACGAAGAACTCAAAGCCTACATCGAACCCCTGACCCCCGACGAACACGACGCGCTGGAACGCAGCATCCTCACCGAAGGCTGCCGCGACGCACTGGTGCTGTGGGGCGATGTGCTGGTGGACGGGCACAACCGCTACGGCATCTGCCAAAAACATGGCCTGCCGTTCCAGACCGTGCAGAACCCGCGCTTTCAGACGATGGAAGACGTGCACCTGTGGATGATCGACCAGCACCTGGGCCGCCGCAGCGTGTCGGATTTCCAGCGCGGCGTGCTCGCCCTGCGCAAGCGCGAGATCATGGCCGAGCGCAAGGCCCGCGCAGCCACCTCCACAGAGACCGCCGAAGCCACCCCCACGGCTGACGTGCCCGAGGCAGCAGCCGCCCTGCCCGCCCCCGACCCTTTGAGCAGCCGCGAGGCCATTGCCAAGGCTGCGCGGCTGAGCAGCAGCCAGGTGGTGATGATCGAAAAGATCCAGAAACAGGCGGCCCCCGAGCTGGTGGCCGCTGTGAAGTCCGGCACCATCTCCATCAACGCCGCAGCCGCTGTGGCCACCCTGCCCGCCGAGGAACAGGTGGCAGCGGCCGTGGCCGGCAAGGACGAACTCAAGCAGGCGGCCAAACGCGTGCGCGAACTCAACAAGCGCAAGCCGCGCGAGGAGGCTCCGGCAGAAGGTAGCCCGGCAGACACCCCCACGGACTCCGTTCCAGCCAGCGACGAGTTGCACACACTGCGCATCCGTGTGGCGGAACTGACGGCTGAGAACACCGAGCTGCGCCGCCAGGTGGCACAGCTGCAGGCAGCGCTGCCTGCAGACAGCACGCCGTTCTAGAACTATTTTTGAGTCAGGCGCCGGACATCAGCCGTTGGCGTTGCGCAGCGCGCTCAGCCGGTCGGCGATGAGGTCGAGATCCAGCCCGTCTTCGCTGTGGGCCAGATAGGCCTCCAGGTCGGCCACCGCCTCGGCTGTGTTGCCACGCTCGGCGTGCGCCAGCCCCCGGTCGCGGCGCTCGCCCCAGGCCTCGGGCAGCAACACGATCAACCGGTCCAGCACGGCGACCAGCCGTTGCCAGTCCTGCTGGGTGCGGTGCACCTCCTTGAGGTTGCGCAGCATGCGCGCAATGATGTCGCGCGGTGTGGCGGCCTGCAGATACAGGCCGAGCGGTACGTCGTAGTCGTCCACCAGACCATTGCGGCGCTTGTAGGGCTCCAGCCGCTCGGCCAGCTCCTCGCGGCTGAGTGACTGGCCCGAGATCGGGTCCAGCACCACCTGGCCCTTGGGCAGCAGCACCTTGACCATGAAGTGCCCCGGGAACGCAATGCCCCGCGCATGCAAGCCCAGACCTTGGGCCAACTCCATCCACAGCACAGCCAGGCTGATGGGAATGCCCCGGCGCGTGCGCAGCACGGCGTTGAGGTAGCTGTTCTCTGGGTCGTAGTAGTTGTTGATGTTGCCGCCAAAACCCAGGTCGGCAAAAAAGAACTGGTTGAGCGTGCGCAGCCGCTGCAGCGCCGGCGCATCGGCAGGCAGGCGGCGCTTGATACGGGCCTGCAGCTGGTCCACATCGCCCAGCAGTTGCTGCACGTCGAACTCGGGGTATTCATCCTGCGCGAGGCTGGCGGCGGCTTCGAGCAGCGGAAAGTGGTCGTCGCTCTGCACCAGCGATGCAAAGTACTCCAGCGAGGTGGGCACGGAAAGGCTCAAGGACATGGCAGCTTTGTACGGGGCCGTCGCCATGGCGTCAAGCCACAGAAGAGCGGGCTTTGCGGGGTATTTCGGGGTCCAGGCCTGCCGCAGATATTCAGCGGCGCAGCAGCTGGCGCAGCTTCAGGCCGGCCGCCCACAGGGCGCCAAAGTACAGCACTGCGGCTGCAGCCATCATCGCGGCCAGCAGGCCGATGCGCTGCAGGCGCTGCGCCTTCATTTCCACCCAGTCGAAATGCTGGGCACCCCACGCCAGCAGCACTGCCAGCAAGGCGCTGGCCGCCACCACCTGCAAGGCAAACCGCCCCCATCCGGGCAAGGGCCGGTAGCTGCCGCGCCGCAGCAGCCCCACCAGCAGCCAGGTAGCGTTGATGACCGCCCCCACGCCAATCGACAGCGTCAGCGCCGCATGCTGCAAATAGGGCACCAGCACAAAGTTCATCATCTGCGTGAGCACCAGCACCGCCACGGCAATCAGCATGGGCGTGCGCATGTCGTGCTTGGCAAAGTAGCCCGACGCCAACACCTTGATGGCCACGATGCCCACGATGCCAACCCCGTAGCCCGCCAGGGCCAGCGTGGTCTGCTGCACGTCCCGGTCGGCAAAGGCGCCGTAGTGGTAGAGCACGGCCACCAGGGGCTTGGCAAACACCAGCAGCGCCACCATGCAGGGCACCGACAGCACCACCACCAGCCGCAGCCCCCAGTCGAGCATGGCCGAATAGCGTTCGTCGTCCTGCTTGGCGCGGGCACTGGCCAGCTGCGGCATCAGCACCACGCCCAGCGCCACGCCCAGCAAGGCGGTGGGCAGCTCCATCAGGCGGTCGGCATAGGTGATCCAGCTCACGCTGCCAGTGGCCAGGTGCGAGGCAATCTGCGTATTGATGAGCAGCGAAACCTGCGCCACGCTCACCCCCAGCAAGGCGGGCAGCATCAGGCGCGCCACCTTGCGGGTGGTCGGGTCCGCCCACGCCGCGCGGATGGCGGACCAGCGCACGCCAATGCGGGGCAGCAGCCCCAGGCGCAGCAGCGCAGGCACCTGGATGCCCAGTTGCAGCAGGCCACCCAGCATCACGCCCGCCGCCTGCGCGTAGATAGGCTCGATGCCATAGCGCGCAAACAAGGGCGCGCCCAGCGTGATGGACAGGATGAGCGCAATGTTGAGCAACACCGGCGAGGCTGCAGGCACCGCAAACTTCTTCCACGTGTTGAGAATGCCCCCCGCCAGCGCCACCAGCGACATGAAGCCGATGTAGGGGAACATCCAGCGGGTCATCGTGACTGCGGCGTCAAACCCCTGGGGCTGGAGCCCACTGGCCATGGCCCACACCATCCAGGGCGCACCCAGCACGCCCGCGATGCACAGCAGCACCAGCGTCCAGGCCAGCAAGGTGCCCACGTGGTCGATCAGCGCCCGGGCGCCCCCGTCGCCGTCCTCGGCCCGGGTGGCAGCCAGCACCGGCACAAAAGCCTGGCTGAAAGCGCCCTCGCCCAGCACCCGGCGGAACAGGTTGGGAATGCGGAACGCCACATTGAAGGCGTCCGTCATGGCACTGACCCCGAACACGGAGGCCATGAGCAACTCGCGCACCAGCCCGGTGATGCGGGAGACGAGGGTCAAGAGGGAGACGGTGGAGGCGGCTTTGAACAGTGACACCGCGGGGAGTGTATTCCCCCTGCGCCGCTTCGCGCCTTGGTACAGCTGCCACAGGCGGCAGCTTTTTCAGACCGTCCAAGCCTGCACAGGCAGGCACGAAGCCGTGCCCCTCAGCCGTCAAGGGCGATGCACATGTCGCGCTGACAGCGCCAGGTGCCACCGGTGCGGTGGCGATGGCGTTCCGCCGGTTCGGGCACAGGTATGGATACAGGAACTGCTCTGGGCTATAATCGCGGGCTTTGCTGGCATCATCCACAGACCCAAGGAACTAAACAATGGCATCCGCAAAACCCAAGAAGAAGAACCCGCGCCTGGCGTCGGGCCGCAAGCGCGTCCGTCAGGACGTCAAGATCAACGCTGCTAACACCTCGCTGCGTTCCAAATACCGTACCGCTGTCAAGAACGTCGAAAAGGCTGTTCTGGCTGGCGACAAGACCAAGGCGACCGAACTGTTCGCCAAGATGCAAGCCGTGGTGGACACCGTGGCTGACAAGGGCATCTTCCACAAGAACAAGGCTGCTCGCGACAAGAGCCGTCTGTCTGCCAAGGTGAAAGCCCTGGCAACGGCCGCCTGACCCACTTCAGGCAAACAGCCCGAACGGCACCTGCCGTTCGCCGTTTGTAACGGGTGCGCTGCCAGCAAAAAATCGAACAAACCGCCTTCGGGCGGTTTTTTCGTTGGGAGTTCAGAATTGCGCCGAGCGACCTGAAGTGCATCAAAGGGTGGATGGGGAGTGCCCGCTGGCTGCCGGGCGGGCATGCCCCTGCGCAGTGACGCCTCGGGCCCGACGCGGCAGGCAGCGCCGGAAGCCGGGCTGTGGCCAGTCAGGGCTTGGCGGGAGGAGGCGGGTCGGGCAGCAGGCAGGCCTCGGCCACCTGCAGGTTGTTGTCGCGGGCGAAATTGATCACGAAGTCCCAGGCCATGGGCTCGTGCCCCTGCAGGTCGCGGTGTACGACCACACATTTTACGCCGTTGAGCGTGGTGGGAATGCACCAGGGCGAATAGCTCAGATGGCTGCCTGGCCGGGCTCCACCGGGTCGAAAGCTGCTCATCACCCCGGCCAGCCGCTCGGCCCAGTCGCTGGGACGAAAGGTTTTCCCGTCATGGGTGATGCCCTGGATGAAGACTTCTTTGGAGGAGGGGGAAACCATCGGGGATTGGAGTGGTAGTGAGGGCACATACGCAGGATCACTGCATGTTGCACCGCAACGCGACATTCTAACTCTTATATAAGAGCTAGCTCCCTAATCCCTCCGGCGCGCTACACATAGGCACCCCAAAGAGGGTAAGGGCCCGGCATTGCAGTGATGCGCAATCGTCAACAGACCGCACCCCTGCTCCCCCTAGAATCGTGACTCGCTTTTTCGCCACCGTACCGTCTGGAGATTTCCGCATGACCGCTTCCATCCCGGCAGCTTCGCCCCACGTGATGAACACCTATGGCCGCGTACCCATCGCGCTGGCCCGTGGGCAAGGCAGCCGCGTGTGGGACGTGAACGGCAAGGAATACCTGGACGGCCTGGGCGGCATTGCCGTGAACACGCTGGGCCACAACCATGCCAAGCTGGTGCCCGCGCTGCAGGACCAGATCACCAAGCTGATCCACACCTCCAACTACTACCACTCCCCCCTGCAGGAGCAGCTGGCCGCGAAGCTGGTGGAGCTGTCGGGCATGACCAACGTCTTCTTCTGCAACTCGGGCCTGGAGGCCAACGAGGCGGCCCTGAAGATTGCCCGCAAGTTCGGCGTGGACAAGGGCATCGCCAAGCCCGAGATCGTGGTTTACGAAAAGGCCTTCCACGGCCGTTCGATTGCCACCATGTCGGCCACCGGCAACCCCAAGATCTACAGCGGCTTCGGCCCGCTGGTCGAGGGTTTTGTGCGCGTGCCGCTCAACGACATCGAAGCCATCAAGCAGGCCACCGAAGGCAACCCCAACGTGGTCGCCGTGTTCTTCGAAACCATCCAGGGCGAAGGCGGCATCAACCCCATGCGTGTGGAATACCTGCAGCAGCTGCGCAAGCTCTGCGACGAGCGCGGTTGGCTCATGATGATCGACGAAGTGCAGTGCGGCATGGGCCGCACCGGCAAGTGGTTTGCCCACCAGTGGGCTGGCATCGTGCCCGACGTGATGCCGCTGGCCAAGGGCCTGGGCTCGGGCGTGCCGATTGGCGCGGTGGTGGCCGGCCCCAAGGCTGCCAACGTGCTGCAGCCCGGCAACCACGGCACCACCTTTGGCGGCAACCCGCTGGCCATGCGCGCCGGGGTCGAAACCATTCGCATCATGGAAGAAGACGGCCTGCTGCAAAATGCCACCACGGTGGGTGAGCACCTCAAGGCGGCACTGCAGCGCGAGCTGGGCGGCCTGCCCGGTGTGAAGGAGATCCGGGGCCAGGGCCTGATGCTGGGCATCGAGCTGAACAAGCCCTGCGGCGCCCTGATCGGCCGTGCGGCCGAGGCAGGCCTCTTGCTGTCGGTGACGGCCGACAGCGTGATCCGCCTGGTGCCGCCGCTGATCCTCACCACCGCCGAAGCCGACGAAATCGTCGCCAAGCTGACCCCGCTGGTCAAAGCCATCCTGGCTGAATGAAGAATAGCCCCACTGCCATGACGACGCTGAAACATTACCTGCAGTTCACTGACCTCTCCGCCGACGAATACGCCTACCTGTTCGAGCGCGCCGCGCTCATCAAGAAGAAGTTCAAGGCCTACGAAAAGCACCACCCGCTGGTGGACCGCACGCTGGCCATGATCTTCGAGAAGGCCAGCACCCGTACGCGCGTGAGCTTTGAGGCGGGCATGTACCAGCTCGGCGGCAGTGTGGTGCACCTGACCACGGGCGACAGCCAGCTGGGCCGCGCCGAACCGATCGAGGACAGCGCCAAGGTCATCAGCCGCATGACCGATCTGGTGATGATCCGCACGTATGAGCAGGCCAAGATCGAGCGTTTTGCCGCCAACTCGCGTGTGCCAGTCATCAACGGCCTGACCAACGAATACCACCCCTGCCAGATCCTGGCGGACATCTTCACCTACATCGAGCACCGGGGCTCCATCCAAGGCAAGACGGTGGCCTGGGTGGGCGACGGCAACAACATGGCCAACACCTGGCTGCAGGCGGCGTCGCTGCTGGGCTTCAAGGTGCATGTGAGCACCCCGCGCGGCTACGAAGTGGACGAGAAATTGGCCGCTGGCGCCGGTGGAATCAGCGCTGACAGCTATCAATTCTTCAGCAACCCCATGGAAGCTTGCCGGGGCGCCGACCTGGTCACCACCGATGTGTGGACCAGCATGGGCTACGAAGCCGAGAACGAAGCGCGCAAGAAGGCCTTTGCCGACTGGTGCGTGGACACCGAAATGATGGCTGCGGCCCAGCCCGACGCCCTCTTCATGCACTGCCTGCCCGCGCACCGGGGCGAGGAGGTCGAGGCGGATGTGATCGACGGGCCGCAGTCGGTGGTGTGGGATGAGGCAGAGAACCGCATGCACGTACAAAAAGCACTGATGGAATATCTGCTTCTGGGCAAACTGGCCTAAAAGCCCCCATGCCCTGGCGCCGCCAGCCCGCGCACAGCGCCGAACTGCTGGCCCACTGGAACGCACTGGGCCAATCGCTGGGGCGCGACACGCCCGCCTGGCGGGCCGAGGGCCGGCGCCTGCTGCGCAGTTGGGCCCGCTGGCCCCGCGCCTACCACGACACCACCCACCTGCGGGCCTGCCTGCGGCACCTCCAGGCGGTGCAAGACCAGCAGCCCGGAGCGCTTCACACCCCCCATGCTGTGGCCCTCGCCCTGTGGTACCACGACGCCATCTACTGGCCGTGGAGTGGGCACAACGAGGCGCGCAGCGCCGACTGGGCGCGACAGTTCCTGCTAGGCCAAGGGCTGCCCACCACGCTGGCTGAAACCGTGCATCAGCATGTGATGGACACCCGCCACACCCCGGGCGCGCTCACCGGCGATGCGCTGTGGGTGGTGGACATCGACCTCGCCATCCTGGGCCAGAGTGACGCGGTGTACCGACAGTTCGAACGCAACGTGCGGCGTGAATACTTCTTTGTGCGCTGGCCGCGTTATGTGGCGGGGCGCAGCGCAGTGCTGCGAGGCTTTCTGGACCGCCCGCACATCTACGGCACGGACTACTTTGCGCAGCGCTATGAGGCACAGGCGCGCGTCAACCTGCAACAGGCGCTGATCGCGCTGGGCCAGGGCCAGCTGTACCAGTAGTTAATTGGAGCCAAAACGGCCTGTAGCGCTAGTGAATCATGCGCCAGAAGCTATACAAAAGATAGCAATCACTGAGAAGCAGACCCGCGACGAACAGGCATGGCCACGGGCTTTTCAGCACCTGTATCGGATTGCGCCGCGCAACTGCCGCAGCTGCTGCACCCACCATCGCCTCCCCCACAGCCCGGCGACTGGACGAGCCCCGGGTGGACCTTGCCCAACCCCCGGCGCCAGCGCCCGGGCAAATACCGCCAGAGCACATAGAGCGCTGCGGCAAGGACGATCAGACCGACGATGAGTTGCTGGACCATCACAACGTTTCCCCTCAGCCGCCGCCCAGCGCCAGCGCCACGCGGTAGGTCACAAAGCTGGCCGCATACGCCATGGCAAACAGGTACCCCACCATGAGCAGCGGGTAACGCCAGCCGTTGGTCTCGCGCCGCACGGCGGCGATGGTGGAGATGCACTGGGGCGCAAACACATACCAGGCCATCAGCGACAGCGCGGTAGCCAGCGACCACGAGCCCGCAATCAACGACCCCAGCTGGCTGGCCACCTCGTCGCCCGTGGCGGACAGCGCGTACACCGTGCCCAGCGCACTCACCGCCACCTCGCGGGCCGCCATGCCGGGCACCAGCGCAATGGCAATCTGCCAGTTGAAGCCAATGGGCGCGACGATGACCTCGAGCAGGCGGCCCAGCTGGCCGGCCAGGCTGTAGGTGATGGCAGGCTGTGTGGCGCCTTCCGGCGCACCGGGGTAGGTGGACAGGAACCACAACAACACCGTGACGGCCAGGATGATGCCGCCCACCCGCTTGATGAAAATCACCGCCCGCTCGTACAGGCCGTAGGCCAGGCCCCGCACGCTGGGCCAGCGGTACGCGGGCAGCTCCATCATCAGCGGCGTGGCCCGTGTATCGCTGCGGGCCAGCTTGGCCACCGCCGCCACGGCCATGGCGCTGACGATGCCCGCCACATACAGGGCGAACAGCACCACACCCTGCAGGTTGAACACCCCCGCCCCCGTGCGCTCGGGGATGAAGGCAGCGATCAGCAGCGCATACACCGGCAGGCGCGCCGAGCAGGTCATGAGCGGCGCGATCATGATGGTCACCAGCCGGTCGCGCCAGTGGGTGATGGAGCGCGTGGCCATCACGCCCGGCACGGCACACGCAAAACTCGACAGCAGCGGAATGAACGAGCGGCCCGACAGGCCCACCGTGCCCATCACGCGGTCCAGCAAGAACGCCGCACGCGGCAGATAGCCCGAGTCCTCCAGCGCCAGGATGAACAGGAACAAGAACAGGATCTGCGGCAAAAACACCAGCACCCCACCCGCGCCCGCCAGCACCCCGTCGGTCAGCAGGCTGCGCAAGGGGCCGTCGGCCATGTGGGCGTTGACCAGGGCCGCCAGCCAGCCCACGCCATCTTCAATCCATGACTTGGGAAGCTCGGCCCAGCTGAACACCGCCTGGAACATCAGGAACAGCGTGGCGGCCAGGATCAGCAGGCCCCACACCGGGTGCAGCACCACTGCATCGATGCGGTCGTCAGTCCGCAGGCTGACCACCGGCACGCGCACAGCCCGGTCCAGAATGCGCCGCACCTCCTGGTGGGTGCGGATCACGTCGTTCTGCGCCTCCAGGTCGCTCGCATCCAGGCGCGCCGCCGCATCGGGCGCCACCACCGGGCGCTGCAGCTGCTGCAGGTTGGCGCCATCCAGCCACTGCACCAGCTCCTGGGCGCCGTTGCCGCGCACGCCCACGGTGGCCAGCACAGGCATGCCCAGCTCGCGCGACAACGCCTCGCGGTCGATGGCGATGCCCTGGCGCTCGGCCACGTCCATCATGTTGAGCACCAGCACCATGGGCAGGCCCAGGGCGCGCGCCTCCAGCACCAGGCGCAGGTTCAGGCGCAGGTGGGTGGCGTCGGTCACGCAGACCAGCACATCGGGCACGGGCTCACCCGCGCGGCGCCCGCGCACGATGTCGCGGGTGATGGCCTCGTCCACGCTGTGTG
This sequence comes from Acidovorax sp. Root402, assembly GCF_001425125.1. Taxonomy (NCBI): domain Bacteria; kingdom Pseudomonadati; phylum Pseudomonadota; class Betaproteobacteria; order Burkholderiales; family Comamonadaceae; genus Acidovorax; species Acidovorax sp. Root402. The sequence continues at coordinate 25,293 of NZ_LMDQ01000017.1, read as the reverse complement.
CATGCAGGCTGTAGGCACCCGGCAGGTCCAGCACGCGCACGCGGCGGCCGGCGGCGGTCTGCAGCAGGCCTTCCTTGCGCTCCACCGTCACGCCCGCGTAGTTGGCCACCTTCTGGCGTGCGCCGGTGAGCAGGTTGAACAGCGCGGTCTTGCCGCAGTTGGGATTGCCCAGCAGCGCCACGCGCAGGGGCGCATCGGCGGCGGTAGGCTGCACAGTAGCCTGGGCGTTCATGCCAGCTCCTTGGCAGACAGGCTGGTGTCATCCAGCGGCTGCACCTGCACCATCGAGGCCTCCTGGCGGCGCAGCGCAAACGTGGCCTGCCCGACGCGCACCGCGATGGGGTCGCCGCCCCAGCCGCCGCGCGCGACCACCTGCACGGTTTCACCGGGCAGGAAGCCAATCTCCAGCAAGCGCAGCAGCATGCTGTGCTCTTGCGCGTCCTGTGCGGGCAACAGGCCCGTGACACGGCCCGAGGCACGGCGCGGCAATTGGTCCAGCCGCGAGGACAGGTTCTGCTGCGTAGGAAGATGCAACCGCGCCGCAGCGCCATCGTCCATGGTTTTCATGGTGACTGGCCTCGATACAAATAATAGTGATTCTCATTCTACCAATATCTGTATCGTGCTGGTTGCCGTCTCACTCTCTCCTTGACGCAGCGCAAGCCGCAGTCCCCGCCGCCCTGCCCGGGTGGTCAGTCACATCGCTCAAACCGCTTGCACTCCGCAGTAGCCCGGATGGATGTGAGCGTGTTTTCGCCGTCGATGTGCCGGGCAGTGAACTGCACCCAGGCCCCCTGCGGAATGCCGTGCAGCAAGGCAGGGTTGACCACCCGGAAGGTCTGTGTGGTGAACGGCAGCTTGGCGCGGGGCAGCAGCTTGAGCCGCACATGCGTGGTGTGGCCGCCCGCATCCGCCTCCACAGACACCAGCCGCGCCCGGGTGTAGACCAGCGGCGCCGCAGGCGCTGCATCTTCTGCGGCGACCGAGGCCGCACTCGCAGGGGCCACCGGCTGAGCACCTGTCGCACCAAACACTGCGGCCAGGGCCATCGCGGCGACCAGACTGCCGCCGCGCAACCCCCTGCGTACAACCAACGAAGCGACAGCCTGCCCCATCAGAACGCCCATGCACCCAGCTGGTAGTAGTCAAAACCGCTGGTCCGCCCCCCCAGGCATTGGGCGAGGAAGTCCTCGGTCTTGCGGTACATGGTGAGGTTGTTGGGCCAGCGCTGGTTGCCATGGCCATCCCCGGTGAAGGTGACGTAATCCACCGGCTTGCCCGCCTTGCGCAGGGCCGCCACCATCCATTCGGACTGCTCCAGCTTCACGCGCGGGTCGTTCACGCCGTGCATGATGAGGATGGGCTTTTGCGCATGCTCAGCCCGGTAGAGGGGCGACTTCGCGTCCATGCGCGCGCGGTCTTCCGGCACGGCCGGGTTGCCCACATAGCGGTGCCACCAGGGCAGGCCCAGCTCCCAATAGGGCGGAGCAGCTTCCAGCAGGCGTGCGATGTCCGTCACGCCCACCACATCCACGGCGCACGCAAAGACTTCGGGCGTGAAGGTGGCGCCTACCAGGGCCGAATAGCCGCCGTAGCTGGCGCCATAGATTGCCACGCGCTGCGGGTCGGCCACGCCGCGCTCCACCGCCCAGCGCACACCGTCCACCAGGTCGTCGTGCATGCGCCCTGCGAACTCGCCACGGGCCTTTTCCATGTGGTTGCGGCCATAGCCGCTGGAGCCCCGGTAGTTGACCTGCAGCACCGCATAGCCCCGGTTGGCCAGAAACTGCTGCATGGCACGGCTGGTGGCGCCATCGCCCCAGCGGTCACGCGCCCAGGGGCCGCCGTGCACCAGCAGCACGGTGGGCAAACGTTGCGGCGCCGCCCCCACGGGCAGCGTGAGGTAGCCGTGGATGGTGAGACCATCGCGCGCGGTGTAGGTGATGGGCGCGGTGGGGGCCAGGTCCTTGGCAATCAGGCTCAGCCGGTTCTCGCCCAGAAAGCGGGGTTCGTGCCCATCGCGCAGCAGGTAGGTGCGCGTGCCACGGTCGGTGGCCACCGCCACGGTGAGCACCTTGTCCGTCTGGTCCAGGCTGGTCACCAGCACCTCTGCGGGCTTGTCACCGGCCAGCGCGGACAGCCGGGCATCGAGCGCGGGGTCGAACACCTTGCGCGCCGGGTAGCCCGGCATGAAGTGCACCAGCAGCGGCTCGCGGGTGCGGCGGCTCAGCGTCACGCTGTCCAGATCCACGTCGGGCGAGGCAAACCGCTCTTCCTCGGAGCCCGTGGTCAGGTCCAGCCGCACCAGCGCCAGCTTGTCGCGCCCCCGGTTCGACAAGGCCCAGGCCTTGCGCCCCTCATCGTGCAGGCCAAAGATGTTCAGCGTGTCCCACCGGCTGCGCTCTGCCACCGTCACCCAGCTGCCCGGCTCGGCGCCAGGTCGCTCCAGCAGCACCTGGTCGCCCTTGATCTGTGCCCGGGCGCGCAGCTGGCCCGTGGTGTCCACACCCCACCAGCCCACGTTGCCGGGGTTGGTGGCCATCAGCACCGGTGGCCCGCCTGCAGGGTTCACGCGGTACAGGTCAAACACCTTTTTGTCGCGCTGGTTGGAGGTGACGATGAAGTCGGACGAAGCATCGACCGCCTCCGCAAAATGCGCCACCGAACGCGGTGCAGGCATCAGCTCGCGCAAGTCGGTCCCGGGGCCCTCGACCGGGCCCGCATAGATGCGGGTGTTTTCATCGCCCGTGGGGTCGGCCGTGATGCCGAGCCAGCGGCTGTCGGCACTGAAGCGGATGGCGCGCGCACGGATACGAAACGCCTTGGCGTCGCCACCATCGATGGACTGCACCCAGATTGCGGGCACCACGCCGTCGGTGCCAAACCAGGCGATGCGCTTTCCATCCGGCGACACGCGATACCCCCCGGTGGACTGCCGGCTGGCCACAAAGTCGCGCACGGGCACCAGGTCGGGCAATTGCGCCCCAGCCAGCGAAGGGTGCGTAGGCCCGGAGGCACAGCCCACCAAGGCCAGTGCAGCAGCAAGCGCTGCGCTGCCCCACCATCGCCGCACCATCGCCTGTTCGGTTGTCGATGCCATCGTTTTCTCCCCCATGTGTTGAGCCATTGAATGCGCCCATTGTGCAAAGTCCCGCCTTAAGGCCAGCCAAAGGTGGCGGCTGCGGCACTGCGCAACGGCCACCACTCCCGCCACAATCGCCCCATGCACATCCTGCTCATCGAAGACGACCTAGACCTGGGCCGCGCGCTGCAGTCCGCGCTGAAGGTGGAGGGGCTGACCAGCGAGTGGCTGCGCCGCGCGGTGGATGCGCCCGCCACGGTGGACGCCACAACGGTGGACTGTGTGCTGCTGGACCTCACACTGCCCGACGGCAGTGGCTTTGACCTGCTGGCGCGCTGGCGCAACCAGAGCGGACACAGCGGACAGGTGCCCGTCATCGTGATCACGGCGCGCTCGGCCGTGGAGGACCGGCTGGCGGGCCTGGACGGCGGGGCGGACGACTTTGTGATCAAGCCCTTTGCCACGGCCGAGCTGATGTCGCGCATCCGCGCCGTGCTGCGCCGCAGCGCGCGCCAGGCCAGCGAGCGCTGGGTGCTGGGCGAGCTGGTGATCGAGCCCCGGCGTCATGCCGTGCAGCGCGCCGGGCTTCCGCTGGAGCTGTCGCCGCGCGAGTTTCAGCTGCTGCTGGAACTGGCGCGCGAGCCCGGCGTGGTGGTGTCCAAAAGCGTGTTGTCGCAGCGGCTGGACCCGCTGGGCGAGCCCATGGACTTTGCCGCCATCGAAGTGCATGTGTCCAACCTGCGGCGCAAGATCGGGGCAGAGCTGATCCGAACCGTGCGTGGCGTGGGCTACCTGTTGCAAGCATGACCACGATGAAGCACGCGTTGCGCAGCGCATGGGCCTGGCTGGCCGAACCCACGCTGATGCGCCGCAGCGTGGCCTCGGTGCTGGTGGCGTTTGTGGTGGTGTGGGCGGTGCTGCTGGGCTACAACTTCGTCAACTACAAACACACCATCACCCGCGACCCGGGCCTGATGAAGTACGGCGACGCGGTGTTGGACTCGCTGGCCCAGGTTATCGATCCTGCACACGCCGCCGCGGCTGTGGCGGCCACCGACCACTGGACCAACGTCCGCCGCCGCCAGATCGGGCTGCTGCCCGGGGTGCAGATGCACGAGCTGCTCGATGCGGCATCGGGCCAGCGTGTATTTGCCTCGCCGGGGCTGCAGAACGTGGCCTTGCCGCCCGCCACGCCCCGCGCAGAGCCATTCATAGAGGAAGCCGCCCTGCAGGGCCGGTCGTTTCGCGTCTACACCGGTCGCAATGCGCGCTGGGTACTGCGGGTGTTCGAGACCAAGCGCACGGACTCCAACTTCCTGCAGTACAACGGCCGCGCCCTGCTGCCCTACCTGCTGCTGGCGTCACCCTTTGTGCTGCTGGCGGTGTGGCTCTCGGTACGCCACGGGCTGCGGCCGCTGCAGCAACTGGCCAGCCGCATTGCGCAGCGCGGGCAGGACGACCTCCAATCGGTGGGCTTCAACGCCCGCCACGGCGAACTCAAGCCCCTGGAGCAGTCGCTGGACCACCTCTTCGCCCAGCTGCGGCACAAGGTGGAGCGCGAGCGCGCCTTTGTGCAGGACGCCGCGCACGAGATCCGCACGCCGCTGGCCGTCATCACGGCCCAGGCCCACGTGATGGCCCGCTCGCCCATCGAAGAGGAACGCATGCAGGCCCAGGCGCACCTGGAGCAGGCCATCGCCCGCACCTCGCACCTGGCCCAGCAACTGCTGGACCTGGCCGCGCTGGACGACGCACAGCGCCCCGCACCGCGCGACCTGGACGTGGCGCAATGGCTGCGCGGCGCGCTGGCGCAGGCTGCGCCGCAGGCCATGGCGCGGCAGATCGAGCTGTCGCTGGACGCGCCCGACACCTTGCCCGCGCGGCTCGACCAGCCTGCGTTCGAATCCATCGCCCACAACCTCATCGACAACGCGCTGCGCTACACGCCCGATGGTGGCAACGTGGCAGTGACGCTGCGGCGTGGGGGTGCGGCGCTGCACCTATCGGTGCAGGACGACGGGCCCGGCATCCCGGCCACAGAGCAGCAGCGGGTGTTCGAGCGCTTCTACCGGGGCACGGGCCATGCCGCCAACGGCTCAGGTCTGGGCCTGGCCATCGTGCGGCAGGCGGTGCTGCGCATGGGCGGGCAGGTGCAGATGGGAGCGGGCCTGAACGGCCGGGGCGTGGGCTTTTTCGTTAGCATTGCCCTCCCGCACAGCGCCTGACGGCCCCGCCGCAGACCCACCGCCCGCCCCGAACGTCCGACGACGCGACCACGATGACCACCGCCGCTTCCACCCACCCGTGCCTGAGCTGCGGCGCCTGCTGCGCCAGCTTTCGCGTGGACTTTGCCGTGTACGAGATGCAGGCAATGGGCGGCACGGTGCCCGACGGTCTGGCCCGGGATGTGAACGGCAGCACCTGCCGCATGCGGGGCACGGAGCAGGTGCCCATCCGCTGCGTTGCGCTCACCGGCCAGGTGGGCCAGCAGGTGGCCTGCAGCATCTACGAACTGCGCCCCGCGCCCTGCCGCGAGTTCTCGGCGGGCGACTACGCCTGCCAGAAGGCGCGTGCGCGGCACGGGCTGGCGCCACTGGCGGAAGGCGCCATCTTGTGAGGTGACACGCTCCAGCAGCCGGGCTACTGCCGCATCAAAATAGTTTAGGCTTCAACAAAAATTCGATGGGGTGTTGGAAATAACCGACACCACGGGTTTTTCGGGACATGCAAACTTTGTCCCATGTCAACGCCTTCCTCCCCCACCGCCCGCCGGCTCTGGGACATCTCGCCGCCCGTGTTTGCGGGCAGCCCCGTGTTCCCCGGCGACACGGCCTACAGCCAGCAGTGGTGCGCCACCATCGGCCCGGGCTGCCCGGTCAACGTGAGCGCGATCACCATGTCGCCCCATGTGGGCGCGCACGCCGATGCGCCGCTGCACTATGACGCGCAAGGCGCCACCATCGGTGACGTGTCGCTCGATGCGTTTCTGGGCCCCTGCCGCGTGATCCACGCCATCGGCTGCGGCCCGCTCGTCACCTGGGAACACATTGCCCACGCGGTGAACAGCCCCCTGCCCCAGCGCGTGTTGGTGCGCACCTACGAACACATGCCCGTGGACCGCTGGGACGGCCAGCTGGCCGCCTATGCGCCCGGCACCATCGAGCGCCTGGCCGACCTGGGCGTGTTGCTGGTGGGCATCGACACCGCCAGCATCGACCCGGCCGACAGCAAAACACTGGAGAGCCACCAGGTCATCCGCCGCCGGGGCCTGCGCGTGCTCGAAAACCTGGTGCTCGACGCCGTGCCCGAGGGCGACTACGAACTCATTGCCCTGCCGCTCAAGCTGACCACGGCCGACGCATCGCCCGTGCGGGCCGTGCTGCGGGCGCTGGAATAGCGCAACACGCAGAATTTCAAGCATTTTTGGCTCGAAGCGCTAATAGAACATGCGCCAGCAGCTATCAATAACATAGCAACTATCTCCCCAACTCCCATGTCCATCACCCTTCAAGACTGCCGCACCCGCGACGCCCAAGACCCGCTGCGCGCCCTGCGCGACCACTTCGCCCTGCCCGCAGGCGTGATCTACCTAGACGGCAACTCGCTGGGCGTGGCCCCCAAGGCCGCAGCCGCGCGCGTGGCCGATGTGGTCACCCGCGAATGGGGCACAGACCTCATCAAATCGTGGAACACCGCCAGCTGGTTTGACCTGCCCCAGCGCCTGGGCAACCAGCTGGCCCCGCTGATCGGCGCGGGCCAGGATGAAGTGGTGTGCACCGACAGCACCTCCATCAACCTCTACAAGGTGCTGAGCGCAGCGCTCAACATCGCCCGCGAAGACAGCCCCGCGCGCAAGCGCATCGTGAGCGAGCGCAGCAACTTCCCCACCGACCTCTACATTGCCGAAGGCCTGTGCAAGGAGCGCGGCCTGGAGCTGGTGCTGGTAGAGCCCGAAGAGATCACCGTAGCACTCACCAGCGACGTGGCTGTGCTGATGCTCACGCACGTGAACTACCGCACCGGCGCCATGCACGACATGGCCACCATCACCGCCGCCGCGCACGCCCAGGGCATTCTGTGCGTCTGGGACCTGGCGCACAGCGCGGGCGCGGTGCCGGTCGATCTGAACGGCGCAGGCGCGGATTTCTCGATTGGCTGCGGCTATAAGTATTTGAACGGCGGCCCCGGCGCACCGGCCTTTGCCTGGGTGCACCCACGCCATGCTGACCGCTTCTGGCAGCCGCTGTCCGGCTGGTGGGGCCACGCCGCACCGTTTGCCTTCACCCCTGATTACCAACCCGCCCCGGGCATCACGCGCTACCTGTGTGGCACGCAGCCCATCATCAACTTGTCGGCCCTGCAATGCGGGCTGGATGTGTTCACCGCCGCACAAAGCCTGGGCGGCATGGCCGCGCTGCGCGCCAAGTCGCTGGCGCTCACTGATCTGTTCATCCAGCTGGTGGAGGAGCGCTGCGCAGGCCACGGCCTGGGCCTGGCCACGCCGCGTGACCATGCCCAGCGCGGCTCGCAGGTGTGTCTGACGCGCGATGAAGGCGCGGGCGTGAACGGCCAGGGCAGCGGTGCCTACGCCATCGTGCAGGCGCTGATTGCGCGCGGCGTGATCGGCGACTTTCGCAAGGGCGATGGCGGCACGGGCCGCCACAAGGACATCCTGCGGTTTGGCTTTACGCCGCTGTACCTGGGCTTTGAAGACGTGTGGAACGCTGTGGAGCACCTGCGCCAGGTGCTGGAGAGCGGCGAGTGGCAGAAGGCCGAGTTCAACCAGACGCACGCCGTCACCTGATCGGAAAGGCAAACCACCATGTGCCCTTTCTCGCAAACCCCTGCCGACGGCAACAACCCGGCGTCTGCCGCCCTGCCCGAATCCATCGTGCACGAAGAGCGCGCCCAGCTCGACTTCAGCAAGTCCATGAGCTACGGCGACTACCTGCAGCTCGACGCCATCCTCACCGCACAAAAGCCGCTGTCGCCCGCGCACGACGAGATGCTGTTCATCGTGCAGCACCAGACCAGCGAGCTGTGGATGAAGCTCATGCTGCACGAGCTGCGCGCGGCCATCGGCCACATTGCGCGCGACGAGCTGCCGCCCGCCTTCAAGATGCTGGCGCGTGTGAGCAAGATCATGGAGCAGCTGGTGCACGCCTGGGACGTGCTGGCCACCATGACGCCGCCCGAGTACAGCGCCATGCGCCCGTACCTGGGCCAGTCCAGCGGCTTCCAGAGCTACCAGTACCGCTGCATCGAGTTCTCGATGGGCAACAAGAACCGCGCCATGCTCAAGCCCCACGAGCACCGCGCCGACCTGCTGGCCCAGGTGCAAGCCGCGTACGAAGCCCCGTCGCTGTACGACGAGGCCCTGCGCCTGCTGGCCCGGCGTGGCCTGGCCATGCCGGCCAGCCACACCGAGCGCGACTGGACGCAGCCTTATGTGGAAAACGATGCGGTGGAGCAGGCCTGGCTGACTGTGTACCGCAACCCCGACAAGCACTGGGACCTGTACCAGCTGGGCGAGGAGCTGACCGACCTGGAAGACGCCTTCCGCCTCTGGCGCTTCCGCCACGTGACCACGGTGGAGCGCGTGATCGGATTCAAGCGCGGCACGGGCGGCACGGGCGGGGTGAGCTACCTGCGCAAGATGCTGGACGTGGTGCTGTTCCCGGAGATCTGGAAGCTGCGCACGGATCTGTAAGCAATTCAAGCTGCCCCAAAAAAGCAGGCCTGTTCACCACTCTGGTGAACAGGCCTTCTAAATGCTGCCTGCGCACTACAGGAAAGCGTTAGCAGCTATGGTTTTTTTAGTTCTCTCCCTGAGTCGCAACCGGCGGCGTTTCAGTCTCCGGCCCTGGCGAACACCTGGCCGCCCGAGAGCTGGTAGGCCACGTTGTCCACCTGCAAGCTGCGCTCGTTGGCAATGTCAAAGCGGCTGTACAGCCCGGGCGTGTCGCCGTTCAAGATGGCGGTAGACACCACCATGGAGCGCTGGGCCAGCGCGCCGGTGGTGGTGTTCACCTCCAGCCGCAAGGCACCCTGGTAGCCACGCACGGGCGGGGGCGTGCCTACGCCCGTGGGCGCTTGGTAAACGCGTGCAGGGAACGCTATGCGCACCTTGCCCTCCACCGCCTGCAGGTTGAGCACGGGGCGGGTGCTGTCGAGCGTAGTGATGCTGCCCCGGCCGCCCGCCGCCTGCGTGGCCAGCCGCTTGCCCTGCGCGGCATTGCGCACATCGAACACCGCGAGTTGGATGCCGTCGGCCACACCGCCCAGGGCGCTGTCCTTGCCCACGCCCAGCAGCAGTCCGTTCGGCAGCGGCACCAGGTGGTCGGCATAGCCGCCCGCAGCCAGCTCGCCCGCGACGGTCGGGTTGGCGGGGTTGGCCAGGTCCAGCACCCACACGGGTTCAGTGTTGGCAAAGGGGGTGGCATAGGCCCGGGCGCCTGCAAAGAACAGGTTGTCGATCTGCTGGTCGCCCCGCGCCGTGCGCAGCCGGATGGGCAGCTTGGCCTGCGGGCCCAGATAGCTGTCCCGACCGCTGTCGCGCAGCACAGTCAGCAGCGCGGGGGAGGCCTGCTGGGCCTGGATGGTCACCGGCGGCATGCCGCTCTGGCCCGTCTTGCCGGTGAAGGTCAGCACGCGCAGATCGTTCTGGTATTCGTTCAGGCGCGATGGCAGGCGGCGCAGGTCCCAGCCCAGGTGGCCGTCCACGCTGCCCGATGCGTCGTAGTCCACCTGCGCGCCCCGGAAGCTGAACTTGTGGATGTCGGTGCGGCTGTCGGCGGGGAACACAGCGTTGGCAACGTCACCGCCATAGCGGTACTGCCGCGAGCTGGCGACATACACGCTGCGCGCGCCCACATGCACCGCCTCGCTGCCGCCTGCAAAGCAGCGGCTGGTGCGCGCCAGACTGGACGAGGTGAGGTCGATGGCCGTGATGGACGTGAGCTGCAGCGACAGCGAGGCATTGCCCGTCTGCACCAGGCAGTCTGCCTCGTTGACCAGCGGCTGCGGCTGGCCGCCATCCACGCGCAGGGTGGGGATCAGCGCGGCGGTGTTGAGGTCCTTAAGTGCCGCGTCCACCGCCGATGCCGTGGCCCCTGCCGGCACGGTGAAGCGCGTAAGGTCGGGCGACCACGTGGTGACCAGGTACAGCATGTTGCCAATCAGGCGGCTGCCGACCAGCAGGCCATCGATGCGCATCTGCTTGAGCTGCGCGGGCGCAATGTCCTTGTGGATGGCAAACAGGTCCAGCGACAGCGTGCGGCTGTACTCCGGCAACACGGTGATGCTGGCGTCGGCCGCAGCCACCACGGGCTGGCGGTCGGCATACGGGTCTTGCTGCGACAGCACGGCAGCGCGCGTACCGCCGCCCGCCACATAAAAGCCCTGGGGGATGAACTTGGCGTCCAGCGTGGCGCGGCCCACGCTGGACAGGCTGCCATCGGCCGCTCGGGCCATGGCGGCCAGGCGCGGCGGCTCGCGGCCGGTGTCGGTGGCGTAGGCGCGGTGCAGGCCATACAGCATGTTGCCCTCGGACTTGATGAAGGCGTCTTCCTCCACCACCGCGCCCGCCAGTGGCGCGCCGGTGTGGGTGACCACGCTGCCCGCGCTGCTCAAGCCCCCCACGGTGGGCACAGTGATGGCCGTGCCCGGATAGCCCAACGCCACCCGCTGCGCAATCTTGGCCTTGAAGTAGGCCACCAGATCGCCGGAGCGCGCCACCTGCAGCCGCGCCTCGTTGGGGGTCTGCGGGTTGCCGCCGTCCCCGCCACCGCAGCCGGCCACGAATGCAGCGGTGGCTACGGCCAGCCATGCGGGCGACGCATGGGATATGCCTGCCAGTGTGTTCATCAACCCTCGGTTCTTCATCTGATTGTTCTCCCTGTGAATGCGGATACCCACGGCGCTGCGTCGGCTTCGGCCCACACCACACCGCAGATAAGTGGGATAATATCCCACATAATTTCAAACCGTCAACCAGATGACAATCACAGACTGACCCTGACACCCGCCGCGCCTCGGCCTTCTTTCATGCCCTCCCGCTCCGCCATCGTTCTGGCCTCTGCCCTGCACGTGCTGCGCCCTCTGGCGCGCCTGCTACTGCGAAATGGCGTGGCCTACCCCGCGTTTGCCGCGGCCATGAAGAAAGTGTTTCTGGACGCCGCGCATGACGAGCTGCAGCGCACAGGCAAGAAGACGACCGACAGCGCGGTGAGCCTGATGTCGGGCGTGCACCGGCGCGATGTGCGCAACCTCGGCCGTCTGGCCGAGCCCGCTGCTGAGGAAGAAGCGGGCGAAACCCCGTTGAACATGGCCAGCCAGGTGGCCGCGCGCTGGCTGAGCCAGACGGATTGCCTGGATGACGAGGGCCAGCCCCGCCCCCTGCCCCGCAGCGGCGAGCCTCCGCACTTCGATGGCCTGGTGGCCAGCATCAGCAGCGATGTGCGGCCCCGCGCGGTGCTCGACGAACTGGTCCGCCTGGGCATCGCCGAGGAAGGTGAGGATGGACTCATCCGCCTGCTGGCCGCCGGCTTTGTGCCGCGCCAGGGCTTTGCCGAGATGGCACAGCTGATGCAGGACAACCTGCACGACCATTTGGCGGCGGCCAGTCTCAACCTGGAGGGCGAGCACAACTACCTGGAGCAGGCCGTGTTTGTGGACCAGCTCAGCGAAGAATCAGCCCACCGCCTGCACGTCGTGGCCGCCAAGGCCTGGCGCCAAGCCTTCAAGACCGTGATGACCGAGGCCCAGGCCCGCTACGACCACGACCAGCAAAACACCCCGCCCGGCGAGCGCAACCGGCGCGCCCGCTTTGGCAGCTACTTCTATGCCGCAGACCAAGATGAACGTCCTTCCTGAACTCTGGGCCCGGGTGGGCCGGATGGCCCTGCTCACGGCCCGACGGCTGGTGGCTGTCACCACCCTGCTGGTGCTGGCCGCCTGCGGTCCCGGCACCGGTGGCACGGGCACCGGCCCGATCAACGGAGCGGTTTATTTTTCGGGCGCGGGCTTCACAGTGGGAGCCCCCTGCGCTCTGCATTGCGGTGGCACGGACCTGCTGTTGGAAAACGAGCGGGTGGAACTCAACATCACCTGCCAGCGCTTTGTGTTCACCGGCCCGTGGGAGATCGATGCACAGGGCCTGGCACTCCTGAAGGGCACCCTGGAAACCACGGAATTTCCCAACGGGGGCGAAGCCCAAACCCGCACTGTGGCTGCCGAGATGCAACTGCAGTTCAGCGACACCCGCGCCGACAGCAGCCGCGAGGTGGTCGTTACCGTGCGGGACGCACAGGGCAACCTGCTGGTCGCCCCCCGCACGCTGGAGCAGCGCCCTGCTTCTGCAGCAGCCGCCCCCGGGTCCTGCACGCCCGAGGCGCGCTGAAACGACACAGGGCCTGTGCAGACAGGCTACACAGGCCCTGAAAAAACCGAAATCCGAACCAGCCCCGAACAGGCCGGTGACAAAGAGGGGTGAGGTTACTGGACGCCCGCCACCATCATGCCGCGGTTGCTGCGGCACCAGATCGGTGCCAGGTGCCCAATCTGGATTGTCAGCTCATTGCCCTTGCCCAGCACCGTGGTGGGGCCGTTGCTGTAGGCGTAGCCGCTGTCGGCAGCCTGCTTGGGCAGCTCCACCGTCCAGCCGCTGCGGCGCATCACGCTGCGGCCTTGCTCGGGGTAGAACTGCATCTCCACTTTTTCACCGTTGCCGCAGGCGTATTGCATGCTGCTGCCATCGGTCGGTGCGCTGAACGCCTGCATCGCGGGGGGCTGGCTTGCGCAGCCCGACAACAAGAGGGTAGCCAACGCACCCGAACCCAGCAAAACCATCGTCTTCATCGGTCACTCCTGACATCGCGGCGCCGCCTGACGGCGCCCGACAACTTCCATCCAACGGCTTGTGGCCACCGGCCACCGGGACCCATTCAAAGCCCCGTGGTGATCACCCAAGCACAAACCTTGCCACTCACCACTGCCTGCACCATCCTGATTGCGAGAGACCGAAACTTGCGATTCCAGAGCCGTGACCAACACCCGGTGCAGCGCATGGACACAAGAGTGCCCCAGGCCCCCGGCACCGTCATTGGGGTGATCCCCACATCGAGAGCCTCCTCTAAAGTCTGCCCGCGCCCTGTGGCGCCCTCATGACGGCCCCAGCCACCTGCAGACAGGGCAGGATTGGAAGCACCGAAGCGCCCAATCAGCGGTAGAAACATCTGATTACAAGCACCCACACCCAAAAATCCGCAGCATCCGACGCGTTTGGTCGGTTATGGATGGGAGGGACTGGGACATACCCTAGGAGCCTGCCTGTACGGCTGCTCCGCCCACCGGGCCGGCTCCCCGCCGTCCATGGGTGACAGCAGCGCCCGTGCACAGCGGATAACCTCGCGGGGCCCAGTCGCCGGCAGAGAACCCCTCTCGACCGCCACGGGCATCCGCTCTGGAGACTTGCCCCCGTGCCCACCCCCTTGCCAGCTACCCCTCTCCTCGCCCCCCGCACTGCCTGGGCCATGCTGCTGGCGCTGGTGGCGGGCTTTGCGCTGAGCCAGGCGTTTCGCACCATCACGGCCATCATGGCGACGGGCTTGCGGGCCGAGTTCGGTCTGTCGGCGCAGGCGCTGGGGGTGTTTGCCGGGGCGTTTGCGTTTGCCTTTGGCACCATGCAGCTGTTCATGGGCATTGGCATCGACCTGTATGGCGTGCGGCGCACGCTGCTGGTGGCGTTTCCGCTGACCATTGCGGGCGCGGTGCTGTCGGCACTGGCGCCGGGCTATGGCGCGGTGCTGCTGGGGCAGGTGCTGATCGGTGTGGGCTGCGCGCCCGCATTTCTAGTGTGTACGGTGTTCATCGCACGCTACTTTCCGGCGTCGCGGTTTGCCATGGTGTCGGGAGTGGCCATGGGGGTGGGCGGACTGGGCATGCTGTTCACCGGCACGCCACTGGCCTGGCTGGTGCAGCAGTCGTCCTGGCGCATGGGGTTTGGCGTGCTGGCGGGCCTGGCGGCGCTGGCCTGGCTGCTGATCTTCTGGAAGGTGCATGAACCCGCACAACCCATCGATGAGGCCGCTCCGCGCGAATCGGTGCTGCAGGCGGTGCGCGGCTTCGGCGCGCTGTTCCTGCTGCCGCACACCGCCGGCATCATGCTGCTGGCGCTGATGACCTATGCCTCGTTCCTCACGCTGCGCGGACTGTGGCTGGGCCCACTGTTGATCGAGCGGCACGGCTATTCGCTGGTTGCCAGCGGCAATGTGGCCATGCTGTCGTCGTTGGTGTCACTGTTCAGCCCAGCCCTTTTTGGTCGGCTGGACCCTGGCCCCACGCGGCGCAGGCGCTGGCTGCTGGGCTTTACCGTCCTGCTGGCGGCCTTGTTTGCGGCCATGGGCTTTTTGCATGCCGAATGGCTGGACGTGGGCGGCTCCGTGGCCGTGGGCCTGCTGTCCGGCTACATGGTGCTGCAGTATTCGGACGTGCGCTCGGCCTACGCCCCTGCGGTCACGGGGCGGGCCATGGCGGTGTTCACCATGGCGCTGTTCCTGGGCGTGGCGCTGATGCAGTGGGTGACGGGCGTGGCGGCCTCCCTCGCCGCCGCACAGGGTGCAGACCCGTACGTGGCGGTGATGCTGACCATTGCGGCCATGCTGGTGGTGGGTGCACTGGCCTTCAGGCTGCTGCCCGCGCCCGCCCATTGACCAGTTCATTCACCCGCGCGGGGTCAGGCGGGCACAGCGCCGCACTGGCACCTGCTACACGCCACCATTGCAGCACGCCGAACAACAACTCGAAGGCGGTGAAACCCAGCACGATGGCATTGGCGCCGTGTGCCACCGCGTAGATCTGCCAGGCCGCAAACAGAAACCGCGCCACGCCATCCAGCCGCCCCAGCAGCACCGTGGGCGCCACGATTCGCGCCACTGACCACACCACCACCACCGAGCCCAGCAGGTTGGCCAGTAGCATGTGCGTGGTGTCCAAGGGGTGCAAGGTGCCGGGCGATGCGAGCGCCTGGGCCAACAGGTTCAGCTGGGCATAGAGCCAGGCAAAGGTCCAGGGCAAGGCAAACGGCCAGGTGACGAGCAGGTCGTACCATCCGCTGGCGCGCACGATGCGCAGATAACGGCCGGAAGCGAAAGCGGGGATGTGCATGACAGGAAACCTCTGTGAATGGATCAATGAGGCCCCGAGCTTCCACCTTGAAGTACGCTTCAGGGTCAAGCACTTTGTGAGGGGAGCGGGATCATGCTGATCGGTGAACTGGCCACGGCCTCGGGCCTGAGCCGCGAGGCGCTGCGCTTTTATGAACAGCAGGGCCTGATTCGCGCGCGGCGCCTGGACAACGGTTACCGGGACTACCCGCCCGAGGTGGTGACGCTGGTGCAGTACATCCGCACTGCGCAGCAGCTGGGCTTTACCCTGGCGGAGATCGGCGACCGGCTGCCCGTCATCTGGGACGCCGCCGAGCCCGGACCCGCATTGGCGCAGGTGCTGGCCGCCAAGCTGCAGGAGATTGATGACCGCATTGCCGCACTGCAGGCCCTGCGCCAGACGTTGGCCGAGCGTGTGGCCACCGACTGCCCGCTGCAGGCCCGGGCGCCACGGGCCAAGGCCTCTTCGCCCGCTTTTTGAGCCAAATCGGGCGGTAGCGCTAGTACATCATGCGCTGGCAGCTATCAAAAACAGAGCAATCTTTCTTCAACCGCCGCGCAGGTACCAGCGCAGCCCGGTCAGGTGGCTGAGGCGGGCACCTGGTGCAGCAGCACCGGGTGGTTGCCATCGGCGTCTGCACTCTCGATCTGCACCCCAAAGCCCCACAGCCGCGCCACGTGCTTGAGCACCTCCTGCGTGTCGTCGGCCAGCGGGCGGCCCTGGTACTGGGTGTGGCGCAGGGTCAGGCTGCGGTCGCCGCGCAGGTTCACGTTCCACACCTGGATGTTGGGCTCGCGCGTGCCCAGGTCGTACTGCTGCGACAGCATCTGGCGCAGGCTGCGGTAGCCGTTTTCGTCGTGGATCTCGCTGACCACCAGATCGCGCTCGCCAGCGTCGTCATGCAGCGCAAACAGGCGCATCTCGCGCATCAGGTGCGGACTGAGGTACTGGCCGATGAAGCTCTCATCCTTGAAGTTGCGCATGGCATGGTCGAGCGCAGGCAGCCAGGGGGTGCCAGCAATATCGGGAAACCAGTGCCGGTCCTCCTCGGTGGGGTGCTGGCAGATGCGCTGAATGTCGCGGTACATGGCAAACCCCAGCGCGTAGGGGTTGATGCCGCTATAGGCACGGTGCCCCACGGGTGGCTGGTAGACCACGTTGGTGTGCGAGCCCAGCCATTCGATCATCACGCCATCACTCAGATACCCCTCGTCGTACAGCGTGTTGAGCAGCGTGTAGTGCCAGAACGTGGCCCAGCCTTCGTTCATGACCTGGGTCTGGCGCTGGGGGTAGAAATATTGGGCGATCTTGCGCACGATGCGCACGATTTCGCGCTGCCAGGGCTCCAGCAGGGGCGCGTTTTTTTCGATGAAGTACAGGA
This sequence comes from Acidovorax sp. Root402, assembly GCF_001425125.1. Classification (NCBI taxonomy): domain Bacteria; kingdom Pseudomonadati; phylum Pseudomonadota; class Betaproteobacteria; order Burkholderiales; family Comamonadaceae; genus Acidovorax; species Acidovorax sp. Root402. Next base: position 8,665 of record NZ_LMDQ01000017.1, on the reverse strand, counting down.
TGTTCTCTTGCGGCTCCCTGGGGAAGCGGTCGGCCTCTTGCGCCGCACCTTCCTTGCCGGGGCGCGTGGGCAGGGTGCGCCACAGCTCGTTCACCTGCTGCTGGGCGTAGGCCTCGCGCTGCGCGCGCTCCAGCCGCTCGCGCGCCAGGTTCTTCTTGGACGGGCGGCGATAGCGGTCCACGCCAAAGTTGGCCAAGGCATGGCAGGAGTCGAGCAGGCGCTCCACTTCACCCGTGCCGTAGCGCTCCTCACACTGGGCCACGTAGTCCTTGGCATACACCAGGTAGTCGATGATGCTGGACGCATCGGTCCACATGCGAAACAGGTAGTTGCCCTTGAAGAAGCTGTTGTGGCCATAGGCGGCATGCGCAATCACCAGCGCCTGCATGGCGGTGGTGTTCTCCTCCATCAGGTAGCTGATGCAGGGGTTGGAGTTGATGACGATCTCGTATGCCAGGCCCATGTGCCCGCGCCGGTAGCGCCGTTCGGTGGCCAGAAACTCCTTGCCGTAGCTCCAGTGCCGGTAGTTCACCGGCATGCCCACGCTGGAGTAGGCGTCCATCATCTGTTCGGCGGTGATGATCTCCAGCTGGTTGGGGTAGGTGTCAAGACCAAAGCGCTCGGCCGTGGCGGCAATGGCCGCGTGGTAGCGCTCGATCAGCTCGAACGTCCAGTCGCTCGGGTCGGGCAACGGCTCGGCCGGCCGCGCGCCTGCAGGCAGGGGCTGGCCGGGCACGGCACGGTGGCGGCGCTCGCCCACGGCAGCGGCCTTCCAGGGGTTGTCGCTGAGGCGGCGCTCCAGCACGGGGTACTGCACAACGTTGTTCATGCGGCCACCCCCTCTTTCTTGAAGAGATCGCGGAGTACCGGGTAGATGTCACCGGGTGCGGAGACCTTGCGCATCGCAAAGTGGGAGTACAGCGGCGCGAGCTGGCTGTACTCGTCCCACAGGTTCTGTTCTTCCTCGGCCACCTGCACATAGGCAAAGTAGCGCACCAGCGGCAGGATCTTGTCCACCAGCAGGTTGCGGCAGACGCCGCTGTCGTTGGTGAAGTTGTCACCGTCGCTGGCCTGGGCCACGTAAATGTTCCAGTCGCCCTGCGGGTAGCGCGCACGGATGATCTGGTCCAGCAGCACCAGCGCGCTGCTCACCACCGTGCCGCCGCTTTCGGTGGAATGGAAGAACTGCTCCTCGCTCACCTCGGCCGCCTGGGTGTGGTGGCGGATGAACACGATGTCGATGGTCTCGTAGTGCCGTGTGAGGAACAGGTACAGCAGGATGAAGAACCGCTTGGCCAGCTCCTTGCGCGTCTCGTCCATGGAGCCCGACACATCCATCACGCAGAACATCACCGCCTGGCTGCTGGGCACGGGCACCGGCGTGCGCGCACGAAAGCGCAGGTCGATGGGGTCCAGGTAGGGAATCTTGCCAATGCGCGCCGTGAGCGCATCAATGCGGCGCTGCAACTCAGCCACCGCCTCGCTGGTGCCGTCGTCCTGCGCCAGCAGGGCGTCCAATTCGGCCTGCAGCGCCAGCAGCTCGCGGTGCGCCGACTTGCCCAGTGCAATGCGCCGACCCAAAGCGCCGCGCATGGTGCGCAGCACGGCCAGGTTGTTGGGGATGCCATCCTGGCTGTAGCCTGCGCGGCGCGACTTCCACTGCGGGTTCTCGCCAATGTGGGTGCGCAGCAGGTGCGGCAGCGCGAGGTCTTCAAAAAAGAGCTGCATGAACTCTTCCTTGGTGAGCGTGAAGGTGAAGTCGTCCTCGCCCTCGCCGCTGTCGCTGGCCTGCGATCCACGCCCACCCGCACCGCCCTGGGGCCGCTCGATGCGGTCGCCGCGCACATGCTCTGCATTGCCGGGGTGCACGGTGTCGCGGATCCCGCCCTGGCCGTGGTGGAAGACGGGCTCGCTGATGTCCTTGCGCGGGATGGTGATGCTCTCGGCCTGCTCCATGTCGCGGATGCCGCGCTGCGAGACGGCACGGCGCACTGCATCCGCGATCTGTTCCTTGTATCGGCGAACAAATCGCTCGCGGTTGCCCACCGACTTGTTCTTGCCAGCGAGCCTGCGGTCGATGATTTGCAATGCCATCCGTTGCTCCCGTTCCCCATGCAGGGCCTGCGGCCCAGGCACTGACCCTAGCTACTCTTGCGCACGCGCAGGTACCACTCGCACAGCAGCCGCACCTGCTTGGGCGTGTAGCCCTTGTTCACCATGCGGGTGACGAAGTCCTCGTGCTTGCGGGCCTCTTCGGCGCTGGCCTTGGCGTTGAAGCTGATCACCGGCAGCAGCTCTTCGGTGTTGGAGAACATCTTCTTCTCGATCACCAGCCGCAGTTTTTCGTAGCTGGTCCAGCTGGGGTTCTTGCCCTGGTTGTTGGCCCGCGCCCGCAGCACAAAGTTGACGATCTCGTTACGGAAGTCCTTGGGGTTGGCGATGCCTGCGGGCTTCTCGATCTTCTCCAGCTCGGCGTTGAGCGCACTGCGGTCGAACACCTCGCCGGTGTCGGTGTCGCGGTACTCGTTGTCCTGGATCCAGTAGTCGGCGTAGGTGACGTAGCGGTCGAAGATGTTCTGGCCGTACTCGCTGTAGCTTTCCAGGTAGGCCGTCTGGATCTCCTTGCCAATGAACTCGGCATAGCGCGGCGACAGGAACTCCTTGATGTAGCCGGTGTACTTGGTCTCCAGATCGGTGGCGAACTGCTCGCGCTCGATCTGCTGCTCCAGCACATACATCAGGTGCACCGGGTTGGCGGCCACCTCGGCGCTGTCGAAGTTGAACACCTTGGACAAAATCTTGAACGCAAAGCGGGTGGAGATGCCCGTCATGCCCTCGTCCACGCCCGCGTAGTCGCGGTACTCCTGGTAGCTCTTGGCGCGCGGGTCGGTGTCCTTGAGGCTCTCGCCGTCGTACACCTGCATCTTGCTGAAGATGCTGGAGTTCTCGGGCTCTTTCAGGCGCGTGAGGATGGCGAACTGGGCCATCATCTTGAGCGTACCGGGCGCACACACGGCGTTGCCCAGCGACGATTCGCGAATCAGCTTTTCGTAGATGCGGATCTCCTCGCTCACGCGCAGGCAGTACGGCACCTTGACGATGTAGATGCGGTCGAGAAACGCCTCGTTGTTCTTGTTGTTGCGAAACGCCTTCCACTCGCTTTCGTTGCTGTGGGCCAGCACCACGCCGTCAAACGGAATCGCTCCAAAACCTTCGGTGCCCTTGTAGTTGCCCTCCTGCGTGGCCGTGAGCAACGGGTGCAGCACCTTGATGGGCGCCTTGAACATTTCCACGAATTCGAGCAGCCCCTGGTTGGCCAGACACAAGCCACCGCTGTAGCTGTAGGCGTCGGTGTCGTCCTGTGCAAAGGTTTCGAGCTTGCGGATGTCCACCTTGCCCACCAGGCTGGAGATGTCCTGGTTGTTCTCGTCGCCCGGCTCGGTCTTGGCAATGCCCACCTGCTTGAGCACGCTGGGGTAGCGCTTGACCACACGGAACTGGCGGATGTCGCCGCCGTACTCTTCCAGCCGCTTCACCGCCCACGGCGACAGCACACGCTGCAGGTAGCGGCGCGGAATGCCGAACTGCTCCTCCAGCACCGGGCCGTCTTCTGCGGCGTCGAACAGACCCAGCGGTGATTCGTTGACCGGCGAGCCCTTGAGCGCATAGAACGGCACCTTCTGCATCAGCGCCTTGAGGCGCTCTGCAATGGAGCTTTTGCCACCGCCCACAGGGCCCAGCAGGTAGAGGATCTGCTTGCGCTCCTCCAGCCCCTGCGCGGCATGGCGGAAGAAGCTCACCACCTGCTCGATGGACTCCTCCATGCCGTAGAACTCGGTGAATGCGGGGTAGCGCTTGATGACCTTGTTGGCAAAGAGCCGCGACAGGCGCGGGTCGTTGCGCGTGTCCACCATCTCGGGCTCGCCAATCGCTGCCAGCATGCGCTGGGCCGATGTGGCATAGGCCATGGGATCACGCTTGCACTCGGCGAGGTACTCGTCGATCGACATTTCCTCTTCGCGGCTACGGGCATAGCGCGCGGCGAAGTTGCTGATGGCATCCATACGACCTCCTGTAGCGGCACCCCTGGCGGGCTCAGGTGGTACCACGGTGTTGCATTGGCAATCGCTACCGGCTTGGCTCTTTGTAGCACCACGACCTGCGCTTGAACAGCAAATTCGCGGGCGCGTGACCGGCCTTTTTGTGGCATTGCCCACACAGGGATAGAGCGTGGCACACTGCGCAAAGTTCACCCTGCAAAACGCGCTCGCGGGTTGCACCGGATAGGGAATGTCCTGACAACTGGAATGTCCGGTTGATACCGCATGCATGGGCCATGCGCCAAGGGCTTATCCGCAGTGCGCCCCCGCACGCCAACCGTCACAACGAACTGGCGCTGGAGCCGTCGCCCCGGTACAACCAGGGCACATCCAGCAGGCGCTCGCCCAGCAGGCGCAGCGACAGGTCGCGCCCCCAGCGCACTGGCCCCGTGGCGTGGAAGATGCGGCCATTGCGCGTCGACCGGGCCTGCACCCGCGCGTTGCGCTGCCAGCGGTTGAGCGCATAGCGGCGCAGACGCAGCGGCACATCGAGGTCGTGCATGGCCAAAGCACGCTGCAACTCGGCCGCGTCTTCAATCGCCATGCCCGCGCCCTGGGCCAGGTACGGCCGCATGGGGTGCGCGGCATCGCCCAGCAGGCCCACCAGGCCTTGTGCCATCTCGTCCGCGCTGCGCACCGGCGGGCGGTCACACAAGGGCCACAGGCGCCAGCCCGCCCCACCCGCGGCACTCACGCTGCGCACCACGTCCTGCAGCGCGGTGCAGGTGCCTTGCAGTGCGTGCTCCAGGCCTGCAGCATTGGCGGCGTGGTCCCAGCTCTCCAGGTCTTGCGGTGCGGTCCCTTGCACAATGACCACCAGGTTTTGCAGCTCGCCCCGACGCACGGGGTACTGCACCGCGTGCAGGCGCGGGCCCAGCCAGGCGGTGACCTGCGCCGTGCGCAAGGCGTCGGGCAGCGCATGCTGCGGCACCAGCGCGCGGTAGGCCAGGTGCCCCGTCACGCGTGGCGGTACCGCGCCCAGAAGCTGGGTGCGCGTGCGGCTCCACAGGCCATCGGCACCAATCAGGGCATCGCCCTCAACCTGCTTGCCCCGGCTGGTGCGCACAGTGACCACGCCGTCGGCATCGGCAAAGCTGTCAATCGCATGCTCCAGATGCCATTGCGTGTCGGTGTACTTGGTCACGGCGGACAGCAACAGGCCATGCAGGTCCGCTCGGTGAATGGTGGCGTAGGCCGCGCCATAGCGCTCCACCGCCGTGGGGCCCAGAGGCAACACGGCCAGCTCTTGGCCGCTGACGGCGTTGCGCACCTGCAACCGGCTGGGGAAGGCAGCCACCGCCTGCAGCGGCTGCTGCAGACCCCAGGCCTGCAAGCGGCGCACCACGTTGGGCCCGATCTGCACGCCCGCACCCACTTCACTGAACGCGGCAGCGCGCTCGTACAGCCGCACCTCCCATCCGGCCCGGGATGCGCCCAACGCTGCGGCCAAGCCGCCAATGCCGCCACCGGCGACCAACACCTGTTTTTTCATGGCGCGATTGTGAACTGCGCGCGCTGGGTAGCCTTTGTCTTAGCGCAGGTCATAGCGCAGGCCGTAGTGCACGCTCCAGCACTTCGGCGGGCATGGGCCGGCCAAACAGGTAGCCCTGAAAGGCCTTGCAGCCGTAGCGCTGCAAGAACTCCAGCTGGCCCGTGGTCTCCACGCCCTCAGCCACCACCGCCAGGTCCAGGCTGTCGGCCAGGGCCAGGATGGTGCGCACAATGGCGGCGTCGTTGGGATCGGTCTGCAGGTCGCGCACAAAGCCCTGGTCGATCTTGAGCTGGTCAAGCGGCAGCCGCTTGAGGTAACTCAGGCTGGAATAGCCCGTGCCAAAGTCATCCAGCGAAAAGCCTACGCCATAGCGGCGCAGGTGTTCCATGCGCGCAATCACGTCCTCGACGTCGGCCATCAACAGGCTCTCGGTGAGTTCGAGCTTCAGGCGCTCCGGGTTGGCCCCCGTGGCGTCCAGCACGCCCAGCACCTGCTCCACAAAGTCGGGCTGGCGGAACTGCCGCACGCTCACGTTCACCGACAGGAAGAACTGCCGCGTGAGCGAGCTGCGCTGCCAAGCCACCAGCTGCGCACAGGCCGTCTCCATCACCCATTGCCCCAACGGCAGGATGAGCCCGGTCTGCTCCGCCAGCGGAATGAACTCCGCCGGGGACACCATGCCCCGTCGTGGGTGGCGCCAGCGCACCAGGGCCTCGGCGCCCTGCAGGCGGCCCTTGCCGTCCACCACCGGCTGGTAGTACAGCACCAGCTCCTTGTCTTGCAGGCCGCGGCGCAGGTCGGCCTCCAGGGCCGAGCGGTTGCTCACGGCCGCTTGCATGTCGGGGTCGAAGAAGCGCTGGGTGTTGCGCCCCGCCGCCTTGGCTTGGTACATGGCCAAGTCGGCATGTTTGAGCAGCTCATCCACGCTCACGGTCTGCTGGCCAAACAGCGCGATACCTATGCTGGGTGTGCTGTGGTGGCTGGCATCGCCCAGCGCATAGGGCTTGCCCAGTGTGGTGATGATGTGGCTGGCCACCAGCGCAGCCTCGGCGCTTGCGTGGGCGGGGTCGGGGCTGAGGCCCTCCACTAGCACCACGAACTCGTCGCCACCAAAACGGGCCACGGTGTCGGACTCCCGAACGCAGCCCTTCAGGCGCTGGGCCACCTGCAGCAGCAATTGGTCGCCGGTGTCATGGCCCAGCGTGTCGTTGAGGTCCTTGAAGTTGTCAAGGTCAATGAACAGCAGCGCGCCCTGGGTGTCAGAGCGCGCAACCGCCAGCGTGGCGTGTTGCAGCCGGTCCACCAGCAAGCGGCGGTTGGGCAGACCGGTCAGCGAGTCATAGAACGCCAAGCGTTCGATCTGGCTCTCGACCTGCTTGCGTTCGGTGATGTCGCGGCCCACGCCCCGGTAGCCACGCAGCGCGCCATTGGCATCAAGCACCGGCACGCCGCTGACCGAGATCCAGTGCATGCTGCCGTCCGCGCGCCGGCGTTGCAGCTCCAGGTCACGGAACGGCTGGTGCGCGGCCAGCACCGCGCGGTGCGCAGCCCAGTCGGCATCGGTCATGTTCAGGGCGCCGATCTCCCAGCGCGTGCGCCCCATCACGTCCGACAGCGGGATGCCGTTCACGCTCAGGTCGCCCGCCAGTTGCACAAAGCGGCCCTCGGCATCGTGCTCCCAGTACCAGTCGGACGACAGGTCGCTCAGGGACCGGAAGCGCGCCTCGCTCTCGCGCAGCTCGTTCTCCACACGCACGTAGTCGCTCACATCGGCAAACGTACGCACCAGGCTGCCATCGGCCAGCGTGGTGGTGCGGACCTCGAACGTACGGCCATCGCGTGTGGTGCGCCAGTACAGCGCCGGGGCCGCAGCGACAGCACCCTGTGCCACGTAGTCGTGTCCGCGCCGGTCCACCAGGCTATAGCCCTCGCCAAAGTCACCGCGCTCGGCCTGCACGCGCGTCAGGTCAGCCAGCGTGGGGCGGGTGGCCATCAGCGACTCGGGCAAGTTCAGCAGCTCCAGCACGCGCTCGTTGTAGACGGTGATACGGCCATCGGGCCCGGTCTTGAAGATGCCCTGGCTCATGCTGGCCAGCGTGGCCTGCAGGGCCGAGCGCTGCTCCTGCAGCATGGTCAGAGCCTCTTGCCAGATGCGGGCATCCACCATGCGCACGGGCTGGCCCTGCCCCTTGGCGCCTTGCACCAGCGCCACCAGGCGGTTGAGCAGCTCGCTCAGGTGCGCTACGCCATCGGCCTCGCGCAGCACATAGTCGCCCAGCCCGCAGCGAAAGGCGCGCGCAGCCAGGGCCTCTTGCGCTGCATCGATGCACATCAGCACCGGGCGGCCAGCGCACAGCTCCAGCAGGCCGGGCAGTTCCTGGTCGGTGGGCTTGAGGCACAGCACCACGGCATCCCAGGCCTGGCTGGCGAGGGGAGCCTTGGCAGTTTCTGGCGTGGGGCTGTTGACCACCCGCCAGTCGGGGTAACGCGTTGCCATGAGCCGCCGCGCGGCCGCCGCATGCTGGGTATCAATGTCCACCCACAGGATGCCCACACCGTTCATGGCTGCGGCTCCTTCGGTGCGGGCAGAGCGGTCGGCAGCGAGGGGGCTGAATGGCCCGGCAGATGCTCACGTTCGAACAACTCGACGGGCCCAGGCCTTCCAAACAGATACCCCTGGAACCCCTCGCACCCGTGCAGCCTCAGGAACGACAGCTGCCCCGTCGTCTCCACCCCCTCCGCCACCACCTCCAAATCCAGGCTCTTGGCCAGCGCCAGGATCGTCCGMACRATCGCCGCGTCGTTCGGGTCCGTCAGCACGTCCCGCACGAAGCTCTGGTCGATCTTCACCTGGTCCAGCGGCAGGCGCTTGAGGTAGGACAGGGACGAGTAGCCGGTGCCGAAGTCATCGAGCGCAAACCCCACGCCTTCGCTCTTGAGCTGCACCATGCGCGCGATGGTGTCTTCGATGTCGCCCAGCAGCAGGCTTTCGGTGAGTTCGAGCTTGAGTTGCCGGGGGTCTGCGTTGTGGTTCTTCAAGGTTTGCAGCACTTCGGCCACGAAGCCGGGTTGC
>NZ_LMDQ01000016.1:0-276808 GCF_001425125.1 Acidovorax sp. Root402 | reverse complement strand
CGGCATGATCTTCATCCCGTGCAAGGACGGCATCAGCCACAACGAGATCGAGGATGCGAAACCCGAGCACATCGAGGCCGGGTGCAACGTGCTGCTGCACGCTATGCTGGAGCGGGCTGGTACCTAATGCTATACAAAATATAGCGGCAAATACATGATTCCGTAGCGCTTGCACCAGTTTGGATGCAAAAAGCGGGTGGAGCGGATCAGTCCAGCTTCGTCAGCCCCAGAAAGTGGTCCAGCATGTGGAAGTGGTCTTCGAAGAATTCCTCTTCCAGGCCCGCCAGCTGGTCGATGGGGGTCCACTGCACCAGCGCCGCATCATCGTCCGCCTGCACCACTGGGAAGGGCGCATCGCCCAGGTCAAAGTAGTGTGCATGCGTGATGGTGCGACCGCGCTGGCTGCGGTCGGGGTGGTCGAACACGGTCACTGACTGCAGTGCGGCGCGCATGCGGGCCTCGGGCAGGTCGCATGTACGGGCAAGAGGCTCTGCGAGCTGGCCGCTATTGGGGCGCCTGCTTTGCGACCACGTGGCGAGAAAAGTTGTCCAGGATAGCCTGCCAGCCGGCTCGCTGCTGCTCTTCGGGGTGCGTTTGCTCCCCGTCGAATGTGACCGTAACTTTGACTCCGTCCGTGCCCTCGTTGAACTCAACGAGTCCTGCTCGATCTCCGAAGGCGTATTCGATGAGCTGGCACGGCACAACCTTGGTGTATTCACCTGCAAAGTCAAACCCGAATGAGCCGTCCTTCGCCTCCATGCGAGAGGAGAACTTGCCACCTGGCCGCAGATCCACCGACGAGGTGGTCGTGTGCCAGTCTGGGGACGCTGTATTCCATTGTTTGATGTCTTCGGGTGTTGTGTATGCCCGCCAGACTTCTTTCAACGGTGCGGCAACCACAGTTGAGACGGTGATCTTCATGAGCGAACTCCATTCGGGTGACCCGGCACATATTCAAAGATTGGGTGCCGAGTCCAGCCCTATCGGCACTGGCCGCTAAAACCCGGCCTTATTAGCGACTACTGTCTCAGACTTTTTGGCTGCGCGCGGCGATCCACCGGATCTCCTCGACCAGCTCTTGCAATCCTGTTTGGATGATATCCAGAGTAGGCTTGTCTACTAAGTGACCATCTTGTATGCGCGCGGCGACTCCAGCAATGGCGATGTGCTGCCGCACCAAGGGGCGAGCCAGTGTGGCTGCCAATGCATCACGAATTTGGGCCTGTGCCCGCACTCCCCCTGCCGTGCCTGGCGACGCCGTCATGATGAGCGCGGGCTTGCCCTTGAGAGGAGATGCAAATCCCGGCCGTGAAGCCCAGTCAATCGCGTTCTTGAGTACCCCGGGTATGCCGTAGTTGTACTCAGGAGAACACAGTACCAGGCCATCCGCATGTTCAATGGCGTTCTTGAGCTGGACGACTGGAGGCGGTGGTTGCTCCCCATCCAGATCTGCGTTGTACATGGGGATCTCGTCGAGAGGGAACAACTCCAGTGTGGTTCCAGAAGGTAGCAGCGGCTGGAGGCTTCGCAGCACGGCAGTGCTGTGCGACGCGCGGCGGAGGCTTCCGGAGATGGCGAGGAGGCGGATAGGACGTGTCATCTGGTTGGTGTTCATTGAGATTCTTTCGTTCTTTCAATGCCTTAAGTTTATGCATAAAATTCAAAACATGTACAAAACAGACACATCCCCTCGCACCCCGCCCCTGGTGGATCAGGCCTTCGCGCAATTGCGCAGGGATGTGTTGAATGGCACCTACGGTCCAGGCGCCAAGCTCAAGCTCGATGAACTGCAAGCTGCCTACGGCTTTTCCAGCAGTCCGTTGCGGGAGGCGCTGAGTCGTCTGGCCCAGGAGGGGTTGATCCGGGCAGATGAACGGCGAGGGTTTCGTGTAACGGCGATTTCTGCAGAGGACTTGGGCGACATCACGCGCATGCGTGTGATGCTTGACGTTCAGGCGCTGCGCGAATCGATTGCCCACGGTGATGACGTGTGGGAGGCGCAAGTAGTGGGGGCATTTCACCGCTTGGAGAAGGTAGAAGGCCGACTTAGCGATGGTCCGGTCGTTTTGGACCAAGGGTGGACGGAAGTGCACACTGCCTTTCACATGGCACTGATTTCAGCCAGTCCATCAGAGCGCCTGCGGACTTGGAGTGCAAGCCTCTTCGACCAGGCGGAGCGTTACCGGCGGTTTTCAGCGCGCTTTCGCAAGACCTTTAAGCACAAATCTAGTGAGCACCGTAAGCTCATGGACGCTACGCTGCGGCGCGATGCAGACACCGCCTGTGCACTCTTGCAAGAGCACATCTTGAGTACCGAGCGCAATGTGCTCTCGGTTCTGAGCAAGCTGGAGCACAGCCAGGGAGGCTGACCCTCCACTGCCATTGCGAGCCCGGGCATGGTCTAGGTACAGGCATTTCACCGGTTCCTTGGCAGCCCTGCCCCTCCTCATTCCTGGTTGCACCCGACTCGCGTGGTGCATAGCCCGCATGCATCGCGCATGTGGGCTTTTTCGCTTCTGAGTTCCCCATTTCCGTTGTCTGCAAGTGCCTCTTCTTGCGCAAGTGGCCCAGCAAGTTCCCTCAAATCGCTCGGTGTAAACCACTACGCATAATTTATATTTTGTGCATAAAAATACATTCATGCACTAGATTCGAAGGTTCAGAAGTTCAAGTTCTGATCGTTGTGCCTTCTCAGATTCCTCTTTCATCCCTTTTCTAGGAAACCCATGAAACTGATGTCCTACTCAATCGCCGGCCGTGAAACCTGGGGTGCCGTCCTCGGTGAAGGTGTTGCCGAACTGGCGATCCGAACCGGCCATGCCACGCTGGCTGGCTTTATCGCAAGCCCGGACTTCGCGCGCCGGGATGCGTTGGTGGCAGATCTCAAGGCCGACGCAAAGTTGGCCGAAGTGACGTTCCTGCCGGTGATTCCTCGCCCCGAGAAAATTGTCTGCGCGGTGCGCAACTACATGGATCACCACCAGGAGGTGCTCGCTGCTGGCATGCAGCGCGAGCTGTCCGAGCAGCCGCCGATCTTCTTGCGCGTGTGGCGTTCACAGACGCCACATCAAGGGCCGATCGTCCGCCCCCATGTTTCGGAGTCGCTGGATTGGGAAGGCGAGCTGGCCGTAGTGATTGGCAAGGAAGGTCGTGACATCAGCGAGGCGGACGCCTGGGCGCACATTGCAGGCTATAGCTGCTACAACGATGCCAGTGTGCGAGAGTGGCAGTTCCATGCCAAGCAGATCGCCTCCGGCAAAAACTTCGAATCCACTGGTGCTTTCGGTCCCTGGATGGTGACTGCAGACGAGATCGCGCCTGGTCGCGAACTCAAGCTGGAGACGCGTCTGAACGGCGTTGTGGTGCAGTCCAGCCATACAGGGCACATGATTTTTTCGATCCCCCGCCTGATTGCGTATGCCTCAACCATTTTTACGTTGGTCCCCGGTGACGTGATCATCACTGGCACTCCTGCCGGCGTGGGCTGGAGTAAGAAGCCGCCGCAGTTCATGAAACCTGGCGACGTCGTGGAAGTGGAGATTGAAGCCATCGGCGTGCTGCGCAATCCAGTGGTTGCGCAGGGCTGACCATCGTCTGGCGTCATTTACCCGTTCGATCTTCCATCCAGACCCTGCAAGGGTAGAGCAAGGCCCCACGCGGCCGCCGCCCACGGAGACAAACACCATGCAAAGAAGACACGTCCTGGCCGCCTGCAGCGCGGCCGCTCTTGGATGGTCGGCGCTGCCGGCCCTGGCCCAAGCCTATCCCGAGCGAGCGATCAAGCTCTATCAGGGGTTCGCTCCTGGTGGAAATGCGGACGCCATCGCCCGCGCTGTGGGCGCAGAGATGGCCAAAGCCTTGGGCCAGGCCGTGGTGGTGGAGGCACAGTCTGGAGCTGGCGGCACCATCGCCGCCACCACGGTAGCGCGGGCAAAGCCCGACGGATACACGTTGCTGCTCGCCACCGGGGGGCATGCGGTGGCGGGCGCTCTCTACAACACGCTCCCCTACAAGTCAGTTGCGGACTTCGAGATGGTTTCCACGATCACCTTCTTTCCGTTCCTGGTGGTTGTCAACGCCAATTCGAAAGTCCAGAGCCTGCGTGAAGTCATCGCAAACGCGCAGGCCACACCGGGATCGGTTGGCTACGGGACTGCGGGCGTGGGCTCAACCCACCATCTGGCGGGCGAGCTGCTGGCCAAGATGGCTCGAGTCAATCTTTTGCACGTTCCTTATCGGGGCGATGCTGCATCGATCACGGCGCTGCTGGCAGGCGATGTGCCGTTCATCATCGCTCCGCCGACCGCGGTATTGACCAACATCCAGGCGGGGAAGCTGCGCGCCATCGCAACCACCGGCCCCCAACGGTGGGCAGGCCTGCCAAACGTTCCCACCGTCGTGGAGCAAGGTGTGACGGGCTATGACGTGCGCTCGTGGGCCGGCCTTCTGGCGCCCGCAGGAACACCCCGACCGATCGTTGATCGCCTCAATGCGGAGGTGCTTCGTGCGCTACAGGCGCCTGCAGTACGGCAGCGTTTGGAGGACATGGGCGGCGAAGCGCGTGGCAGCACGCCCGAGGAAATGAAGGTCATGGTGAGCCACGAGATCGAAAAATGGCAGCAGGTAGTGGCTGATGCCAAGATTCCCAAACAATGACTCCAATCACCTTGTCGAAGGACTTTTGAATGAACTTGATCGCTATCCGCAAACGCAGCCTGACCATTGAAACGGTGTACCACGAGGGCGGGCCACCGGTAGACACGCCGCTGCGCATCGCCTCTGCTTGCGCTGTGATTCGCAATCCTTACGCTGGCCGCTATGAGCCAGATCTGCTGCCCTTCATGGCCGAGCTGCGCACCCTCGGTACGATGCTCGCTGAAGAGCTGGTGGCTACGCTGGGCAAGGAAAAAGTACAGGCCTATAGCAAGGCAGCCATCGTCGGCGTGAATGGCGAGTTGGAGCATGGCGCCGTCTGGCATGAAGCGGGGGGCTGGGCAATGCGCCAAGTGCTGGGTGAACCCAAAGCCATCGTGCCGTCGGCGAAGGCCGTGGCCGCTACGGGCTACCGCTTGATGGTGCCACTGCATTACATCCATGCGGCCTATGTCCGCAGCCATTTCAACAGTGCCGAGGTGGGGATTCAGGACGCGCCCCGCCCCGACGAAATCCTTTTCGCACTGGTGATGGCCGATGGCGGACGCGTCCACTCGCGCCTGGGCGGCCTGACGCGCGAGCAGGTGTCCGTACACGACGGCCAGCGCTGAGGTTAGACATGGCGACTTCTTCCACTGGCACGATGAAGGCTGTGCAGCTCCAGGTCACGGGTGGTCCGGAGGTTCTGTCTTTGGTGGACATCCCTGTACCTCATCCCGGACCGGGCGAGGTACGCGTCCGGGCTCATGCCATAGGCGCAGGTGGGCCGGACGTTCTGATTCGCAACGGTACTTACAAATGGATGCCCCCACTGCCCGCGGTGCCCGGCAATGAGCTGTCCGGGGTCATCGATGCCATCGGTGAGGGCGTCACCCGCCTGTCTGTGGGTGACCGCGTGCTGGTCAGTGCACGAGAGTTGCCACAGCGCGGGGGCTGCTACGTGCAGGCGATCTGCGTGCCCGAAGTTGTGCCATTTGTGTTGCCTGAGAGCATTGCGTTCGAGGACGCGGTGAGTCTCGGTAACTTCCAGCTCGCACTGGCGCTACTGGCCAGCAACGGCAATCTACCCGCTAAAGCGATCCTGATTCCCGGTGCAGCAGGTGGGGTTGCCACCGCGCTGGCACAGGTGGCGCGCTCGCGAGGCCTGCGCGTCATCGGTACTGCATCAACCCCGGAAAAACGCCAGTTCGCCTTGGAGAACGGAGTTAGCGATCTTGTTGATGGCGACGTGCAGGCCCTGCCGCAACGCGTCATGGAGCTCACTGGGGGACGTGGCGTCGACCTCGCTTTTGATCATGTGGGTGCGGCGCTGTTTATCGCGTGTCTGCGGTCGCTGGCCCCCTCAGGCATGGCGGTGTCGTACAACATCCTTGCAGGCCCACCATCGAGTGATGTGTTCGATGAGCTTCGCAAACTGCTCGCCAAGAGTCTGGCGATACGCACCTTCTCCATTCATGCGGTGGATGCCGATGTGGCTCAGCGCCGCGGCTTGATGGAGCAAGCCATTGCGCTCATGGCGAGTGGCCAGGTGCGTGCACCGCGTGCCATGCGCATGCCACTGGCAGAGGTTCGTCAGGCCCATGAGCTGTTGGACACCGGCGGCACGCTGGGCAAGCTGGTCCTCATTCCCTGAACCCATGGAGTCTTGCAACGTGAATCCACCCTATACCGCCAATCTCGCTCACTGTGGCATTTTTTGCCGTGACCTGGAGGTGATGAAGGCTTTCTATACCGAAGTGTTCGACATGCAGGAGACGGATCGTGGCGAGGGCGTGACCTTTCGCTTCGAGATCGTGTTTCTGAGCGGGCGTGGTGATCAGCACCACCAGTTGGTGCTGGCTGGAGGGCGGGGTGAAGATGCACCGAGCACCGTGATGCAGCTGTCGTTCAAGGTCCAGACCATTGATCATCTGCGCGAGGCGCGTCGCCGCGCGTTGGCACTGGGCGCGTCGAAGATGCGTGGGCTTAACCACGGGAATGCGATATCCATTTACTGCATGGACCCGGAAGACAACACTGTGGAGGTTTATCTGGACACTCCTTGGTACGTGAGCCAGCCCCACGGTGATCCTTTGGACCTGGATCAGGATGACGAAGCCATCTGGGCCCAGACGGAGCGTGTGGTGCGTTCGGACCCCAGCTTTATGCCGGTATCCGAGTGGGCTGCGCAGTTTGCTGAACGACGCGCGGCATTGAAGGCCGGGAGCGCGTAGCGAACGCTCGTTTTTCGCGATAACGCGAAGGCTTTCGGCTTGGAGATGCAACAGGCGTTCGACGTTTTGCTTGTGTTCGCACGCAACAAAAAGGGCTCCCAATGGGAGCCCCGTTTGCTTGATCAGTGCGGGAGTGAGTGCTTGTCTAAAACACCCCCCATGGCAACAGCACCCGCACCGCGCGAAGTGCCACCGCCATGGGAAGTCCCGCAACTGCTTCAATCCAACCCAAGCAGTTGGTCTGCCAAATTACATGGCGCTGAATTCGCCCGAAGGGATCTGGCCGGTGCGCACGGNCTGCCCACAAACAGAAAGGGCTCCCCAAAGGGAGCCCGATCTGCCTGCCCGCCCCTGCGGTTCAGTTAACACTCCCCATGGCAGCAGCACCCGCACCGCGCGAAGTGCCACCRCCMTGGGAAGTCCCGCAACTGCTTCAATCCAACCCAAGCAGTTGGTCTGCCAAATTACATGGCGCTGAATTCGCCCGAAGGGATCTGGCCGGTGCGCACGGCTTCAGCAGCCTGGGCACGCACGGCAGCGCGGTCAGCGGTGGACTTGTAGGTCACCACACGCGAGCCTGCGGGTTCCATGTTGTGGGTCTTGGCTTCCACTACAGCTTCGGCTTGCACTTCAGCGCGGGTGCGGTTGGTGTCGAACTTCAGGGCAAATTGCGAGCCATCGGCTTCATCGGCATGGGCACCAAAAGCGGCGAAAGCGGCAACAGCGGCGACGGAGAGGAAACGGGCGGTCTTGTTCATGATGAAAATCCTTAAAAAAACTTAAAAAGCGTCTCAAAAAAGCCGGGTCAAAAACCATTCCTGAACCGGGTTCGGTGAGTCGCCTTGCGGGTTCGGCTCATCGATGGGATGAACTGTACGCCGATGGTGTTCAGGGAAAAACCCTGAACCGGGTTCGGTGAGTCGCCTTGCGGGTTCGGCTCATCGATGGGATGAACTGTACGCCGATGGTGTTCAGGGAAAAACCACCCAGTCGCAAACTAACTGTTCCAGTTTTGAAAACAATGGCTGGGCCACGTACTGTGACGTTTCGCGTCAGTGGTTGGAGGCGCCGAAGCGTCATTTTCCATCGCCCCGGGTGTTGGGCCGGGGACTACACAGCAGTGGTTTGTGCCCTGGCTGCAGGCCTGCGGATCTATCGGTCTATGGCTTGTTGCGTGTCTTGCGCACCGAACGCGGAGCGGGGCTTGTGGCTCGGGTGCTTGCCTGATCCAGCCACAATAAGGTGTCCATTTGCGCCATGAAATGGCGCAGATAGTCGGGGGACAGGGAGCGCATCAGGTTGAGTGAGCGCAGCATCAGCTTGTGGGCGTTGAGTGGCCCGGCGTTCTCAGGCCCCCTGTGCAGGGCCTGCACCACCTGCTGCTCGGCGGCGATGTGCGACCAGACCTCGCTGAAATGGCGCACGCTTTTGAGCGCGGGCAATGGAGCGCTGTCCATCGCAAAGGGGTCGTCCCTGGCGATGCTGCGCCGAGGGGTTCCCAGGGTTTGGTTCAGTTGTGCCAGCGCAGATGCTGCAGGGGCGGGGCGTTGGTTGCCCTGTGATGGAGTTGTGTGGAGCGGGTTTTCGGGGTAGCCCGCCAGCGCCGTATCGAGCTTGTGCGCCAACAGCCGCTGCACGGCCGCTGATTGGCCAGGCAGGCGGCGCGCCAGGATCTCCAGGTAGTGAAAACGCACGGGGTCGTTGTGGTGCGCGCCCACTGCACGCAATGCCTCCAGACGGGGATCTGTCATGGTGCGCGGGGAGACTCGGTGGACCGGGTGTTGGCGGCCTTGGGGACTGGGGCCATCTCCACCCGGCGGTTTTGTGCACGGCCTTTTTCCTCGCTGTTGTCAGCCACGGGTTGTTCGGCGCCAAAGGCTGCGGCGAACACCTGGGACGATGGCATGCCCTCGTCAATCAGAGCCCGGGTCACGGTGAGTGCACGCTGGGCTGACAGCTCCAGGTTGTCCGCAAAACGCTTCTGGCTGCCGCGTAGCAGCGCGGTGTTGTCGGTGAAGCCGCTGACCATCAGCATTTCGTCGCGCTCCCGCAAGTAAACCCCCAACGGCTGAACCAGACTCTTGAGCAGTTGCCGTCCCTCGGCACGCAGTTCGTCTGAACCGGTGGCAAACAGCACGCTGCCGCTGATACCAATGCGCCCGTTGTTCACCGTCACGCGCCCGCTGGCCAGCGGAATGGCCAGGGCCTTCTCAAGCGCCACGCGCCGCTGCTCTTCCATCTGGCGCTTTTGCACTTCCTGTTGCAGGCTGGCCACCAGGTCGATCTGCACCACCAGCACTCCCACGAGGATCAGTACAAACGCACCCAGCAGCCCCGCCATCAGATCGCCGAAGACGGCCCACACCGGTGCCGTCTGGTCGGTAGCATCATCCAGTGTGTCATCCAGGCCGGTCACGCAGGCACCCCTTGTTCTGCCGTGGCCTTGCCATGCAGTCGACGCAGGTCTTCCACGATGCCTTGTTGTGCGCTGATGCTCAGGTCAATCACCTCGCGGGCCTGCGCCACGTAGTACGCCAGCTGTTCGTCGCTGCGGCCCATGGACTCGCGAAGGGCGTCCTCCATGCCTTGCAGGCTCTCCACGAGCTTCTCGTTGCTGGCGCTGAACAGGCCGACGCCGTGCTGGAAGGATTCCCCCAGGCTGGACAACTCGATGGCGCTGGCCGCAACCTGCGCTGCCACTTCGTCCACCTTGCCCGCCTGTGCGCCCAGGGCCTGTGCAAACTGCTGGCCCGCCTGTTCGAGCACCTTGGCGGCGGAACCCACCAGTGCGTCAATGGCCGCGCGCTGCTGCACAGCGGCTTCGTTCACGGATTGCAGCAGGCTGCCCAGCTGCTGTGTCATGGCCGTGCGCTCGGCCAGCGCGAGGTTGTCGCGTTCGCCCAGGCGTGTCATTTCCTGTCGCAACTGGGTAATGACTTCGGCCGCCGCTTGCGGCACGTCGGAGGCGGTCTGCAGCAGGCGCGTGAGGGGTGCTTCCAGCGCAGCGCCCAGGGTGGCCAGGTGCTCTGCCACGGCGGCTTGCAGAGTATCCAGGCGGTCCACTGCCGCCTGTCCGCGCGCGGCTTCTGCATCGCGCAGGGTGGTCAGTTCCTCGCGCCACACCAGGGTCAGCGCATCCATGCGCTGACCCTGGGCTTGCACCCATTGCGCTTCGTTGTCGATGCGTGTGCGCAGCAGGGCGTCGGATTGCTCCATCAGCGCGGTGGCGCTGCCCAATGTACGGTCCACCTGGGCGTTCAGTCGCAGACTCACTTGCGTGGCGGTGTCTTCCAGGGTCTGCATCAGGGCGCGCTGTTGTTCCACGGTCTGTGTGGCTGCGCGCTGCCATTCAGCGCTGAGCGTGTGGGCCAGTCTCTCCAGGGACTGGCTCCAGCCTGCCAGCCGTTGCGCATCGGCGTCGCGCTGCGCCTGCTGAGCATCGGTGACGGTGCTTTGCAATGCAGCCAGCAAGGCCTCGGAGCGTTCTTCAAATGCGTTGTTGGCTGACTGCAGGCGATGCTCCAGCTGCTGGGCTGCTTGGGCTAGTGCCGCGCCGGTTGTCTGGTGCTGTTCGGCAGTTTGTGCCCCCGCGCTTTGCCATTCGCCGCTGAGTTTCTGGGCCATCTGGTGCATGGACTGCGTCCAGTCGGCGAGCCGCTGCGTATCCGCAGCGCGCTGCGCACCGTGGGCTTCGGCTACCGTCGCCTGCAGTGTGGTGACCAGGGCTTCGGCCTGTTGTGCAAATGCCTGGGTGGTGGCTTGCAATTGCCGGTCCATCTGCTGTGCGGTGCGCTCCAAGGCCTGGCCCACCTCCTGCTGCTGGGCCAGCGTCTGGTTGCCCGCTTGATGCCATTCGCTGGCCAGGTTGCGAGCCATGTCCTGCATGGAGTGCTCCCAGCCTTGCAGTCGCCGCTGGTCGGACTCCGCCTGGGCAGCCTGTTGCTGTGCAGCCGATACGTGCAGGGAGTCCACCAGCGTTTTCGATCGTTCGTCGAAAGTCTGCGTGAGCTTTTGCACTGCAACCTCAAACTGGGTGATCAGCGTGCCCTGTGTGTTCGACTGCTGGTCGAGCGCCTGGGCCCAGGTGTCGGCCACCTTGCGTGCTGTGCCCTCCCATTGCGCACTGAGGCTTTGCAGCTGCTGGCCTGTGTGCTCTCGCAGCCGCTCGTGGGTGCGCTGGGACTCTTGTGCCAGCGTCGCCATGGCCTGTTCCACCACCGGGCGTATGGCGGCGGTGGCCTGCTGGGCACTGGTGCTCAGGCTGTCTTGCAGCGATGTACCCACGGACTGCGCCAATTGGGTGTACGCGGCAGAGGCCTCTTGATGAAACCCCTGCTGTTGCGCCAGCAGCTGGTCGTTGAGCTGGCTGTGGCGGCGCTCCAGTCCTTCCATCATGGCTTGCAGGCGATCGGCAATCAGCGGCAGGGCCTGGGCCTGCGCTTGCAGGGCCAGCAAGGTTTCCTCACGCCGTTGGGCGGACGAGAAGGCACGGAACAGCGTGGGGATGCGCGCATCCAGCTGGCGCACCGCCTGCAGCCTCTCTCGGCGGCTCAGGGCGGACAACAGGCCCAGTGCGGCCGATGTGGCGACCCCCGCGACGGACGTGCCGAACGACAGACCCAGCCCCTTGATGGGAGCAGCCAGTGCATTGCGGATGGATTCCAGGTTGCCTGATGCCTCCAGGGCAAACACGGCGCCGTGGAATGTCACCACCATGCCCACGAAGGTGCCCAGCATGCCCAGCATGACCAGCAGCCCCACCAGGTAAGGCGTGAGTGCAGGTCCAGGCAGGGCTACACGCTCCCCTTCGATACGTTGGCGAACCGGGTGGCGCAGCGCGGGGTCCAGGCTTTCCAGCCAGGCATCCAGGGCACGGGGCTCTTGATGTGCCTCTAGCGCACGCGTCAGCGAGGCGGTGGCCGCGCGATAGCGCATCAGCTCCCAAGCTCCCAGCAGGTAGGTGGCGGCGATCATCACCGTCATTGCCAGTGCCAGCGGGCTGTGGCCCACAAAACCCCAGCCCACCCAGCCAGCGGCTGCAAGGCCCGCAGCGAAGATGGCTGTCATCACACTCTTGTTCATTCCTGTTGTCCTGTTGTGTCGTTCTGGGCTGCTTCCAGCAGTCCCGTGATCGGTTCCATGCGCGTTTGCAGCTCTGCGGCAAGTAGGGCCTGCATGTCGCGCTCGAAGGCCCACAGCCAGCCTCCGGCCTGCCGCCAGCGCGCAGGCTCATCGGTCAACCCTTGGGTGGTCAGCCTGTGCTGGTGTTGCCGGTGGCGGTGCGCCATACGGCGCTCTAGGTGCGCGGGTAGCAAGGCCCACAGCCGTTGTTCACGCGGTGCCAACATGCGCTCCATCACAGCGTCCAGCGCCGCCACCTGGCGCAATCTGGGGGAGCCTTGTGCGATCGCCTGGCGCAACTGTGCCCGCAGGGGCTGCAGCCGCAGCTCCATCTGCTTTTGCAGGTCCAGATAGCGTGGCGCGTGGGTGGCGAAATCCGTGTCCACCCTCGGGTCGGGCAGTTCCACGGGGGTGTTGTCCGCCCGGGCTCGCAGTGGCTTGGGTGCAGTGGGCCTCGTGGCCAGCTGCACTTCGAGGTCGGCCCGAACCTTCGCTACCAGGCCGGCGAGTACCGTCATGTTCAGCGCCATTGCCGGGTGCTGTGCAGTCGCCGCCTGCGATGGCAGGTTCTCGATCGCGTGCAGCGCCCGGCTGAGCTGGACGGCGTCCACGGTTCCCAGCCATAGGCTCAGCTGCTCTGCCACATCGGGGGGCTTGGCTGCTGGTCGCGGAGGCGCGGCCCGCTCGCTGGCTTCCCGCGTCCATTGCTGGAGCAGGACCACGAGGCGTGAGCTGTTGAGTAGGTGGTGTTGGGTCATCCCGTGAAGGCTGTGCACTGGGTGGGCACGGCCGAGCGGGACGGTCCGGCGGCGCGTGCATCGGGGGAAGGAGTCCTCCCGAAGGCAAAGCCCGCTATTTTCGCAGGAACGATAGACCAGCCTGCCAGTCAGCCTCCGGCGTTGCAGCTGTTACACAAGGGAAAGGGCTCCATGCAGCGCCCCGAGGCCCGGCCAATGGGCCTTTTTGGGGGGGCGCCATGGCTTGAGTTTGGCTCAGGCCGATGCCATGCCCGCCTCAGTACGTCTCCAGATGCAGTCGCCCTTCGCGCTGAAGCGTCCCACCCAGGGCGTCCCAGCTCAGCCCCGCCTCCTGGGCGATGTCACGCAGCGCCATCACCACGCCTTCTTCCATGCCCTTGAGGCCGCAGACGTAGAAGTGGCTGTTGTCATCGCGCAGCAGGGCCAGCAGGTCGGCGGCGCGCTCGCGCATCAGGTCTTGCACATAGCGCTTGGGCTGCCCGGGCGTGCGGGAGAAAGCCAGGTTGATGTCGATGAAATCCTTGGGCAGGCTTTGCAGGGGGCCGAAGTAGGGCAGTTCCTGCTGCGTGCGTGCGCCGAAGAACAGCAAGAGCTTGCCGCCCTCAAACTTGCCGCTGTTGCGTAGCCTGCGCCGCCACTCGGTCATGGCGCGCATGGGAGCGCTGCCGGTGCCGGTGCAGATCATCACGATGTGCGATCGCGGATGGTTGGGCATGAGGAAGCTGCTGCCGAACGGCCCCACCACCTGCACCTTGTCGCCTACCTTCAGATCGCAAACGTAGTTGGAGGCAACGCCTCGCACAGGGTTGCCATCGTGGTCCACGGTCACGCGCTTCACAGTCAGCGCCAAGTTGTTGTAGCCGGGGCGTTCGCCGTTGCGCGGGCTGGCCACCGAGTATTGGCGCGCGTGATGGGGTTTGCCCAGCGCATCGGCGCCCGGCGGGATGATGCCAATCGATTGCCCTTCCAGCACGGGGAACGGCATGCTGCCGAAATCGAGCACCACATGGTGGGTCTCGCTCTCATAACCCGCCTCGGTGCAATTGAAGTTCCCGACCACGGTGGCCGTGGTCGGGTTTTTGGGCGGAAAAAGATTGGTGTAGGGATGGGCTGCGGACCAGGGCGGTACCGTGGCTCCGTACTGGGCGGAGCGAAAAACCTGCGTGCCCGGCTCAGCAGGCGCTTCGGGGGCTTGCTGCAGCGCCGTTACCTCTGTGGCGGGCTCTCCGCCTGCTGCGACCAGTTCATGGGGGGCAAGCTCGCCCGGCAGTTCTTCCCAGCTGAACTGTTCCTCAACGGTGTAGGCGCGGGCCACTGGCACCGCACGCCAGTTGTCGATGGAACCCGTGGGGCAGGGCGAGATGCAGGCCATGCAGCCGTTGCACACATCGGCTCGCACCACGTAGTTGTTGTCGTCGTGCGTGATCGCGTTGACCGGACAGGTGGCCTCGCAGGTGTTGCAGCGAATGCAGATCTCCGGGTCGATCAGATGCTGCTTCAGGATGCCGTTGTCGATCAGCGTGTGGGTGTCCATATTCATTCTTCGAGCAATATCCGGCTACCGGTGCTGGGACCTTGCATACAGTGGAAGCATTCGGTGTGCCACAACGCAGAGCCCGACTCGCCGTGCCGCTCGCGCCGTCTTGCCAGGGGCGGCGAATGCGGCACGGGCAACTCAGCGGCGATCAATTAAAACGCACGTACTCAAAATCCACCGGCTGGCGGTTGATGCCCATGACGGGGGGCGCGATCCAGCCGGCGAACTTGCCCGGCTCGACCACACGGCCCATCAACGACGCCACAAACGCGAAGTCTTCGGGCGTGGGCAGCCATTCGGCCTTGCGCGCGGTCCATTCTGCCTCGCTCACCACGCGGCCGTCGGGCGACATCTTGATGCCCGCCAGCGCGCCGATCTGGCGATTGAAGGCCTTGTGGGGGACCACCAGGCGGGTGGGGACGCCCGCCTTCTCCAGCACCTTGTTCCAACGGCCCACGCCCGCCATGGAGTCCTTGATGAAGTCGTCGCGCAGTACTTCGTTCAGCGCGTTGAGCATGGGCACTTCTTTTTCCAGCAGCTGTCCGTCCTTGACCTCCAGCACCTTGTACGTCTGGCCCTTGAGCACATGATCGTCCGTGCGTTTTCCTTCTTCGTAGCGACCCTTGAGGCCCGAGCTGTAGAACGTGGCGGCGTTGCTCGACTGGTCGGCGCCGAACAGGTCGATGGTCACGCTGTAGTGGAAGTTGAGGTAGCGCTGGATGGTGGGCAGGTCGATGGCGCCAGCAGCACGCACCTTGGCAGGGTCGTCGGTCTTGAGGTCGTTCATTACCTGTGCGGTGCGCGACAGCACGCGCGAGATGCCGCTTTCGCCCACAAACATGTGGTGGGCCTCTTCGGTCAGCATGAACTTGGTGGTGCGCGCCAGCGGGTCAAAAGCGCTCTCTGCCAGGGCCGAGAGCTGGAACTTGCCGTCACGGTCAGTGAAGTAGGTGAACATGAAAAACGCCAGCCAATCCGGCGTCTTTTCATTGAACGCGCCCAGGATGCGCGGGTTGTTCTGGTCGCCGGACTGGCGCTGCAGCAGCGCTTCGGCTTCCTCGCGGCCGTCGCGGCCGAAGTGCTTGTGCAGCAGGTACACCATGGCCCACAGGTGGCGGCCCTCTTCCACATTGATCTGGAACAGGTTGCGCAGGTCGTACATGCTGGGCGCTGTCAGGCCCAGGTGGCGCTGCTGCTCGACCGAGGCAGGCTCCGTGTCGCCCTGGGTCACGATGATGCGGCGCAGATTGGCGCGGTGCTCGCCGGGCACGTCCTGCCAGGCTTTTTCGCCCTTGTGGTCGCCAAAGTGGATCTCGCGGTTGCTGTCGCCTGGGTTCAAAAAGATGCCCCAGCGGTAGTCGCGCATCTTCACGTGGCCGAACTGGGCCCAGCCGTTCGGGTCCACGCTCACGGCGGTACGCAGATAGACCTCATGGTTGGTGGAGCCCTCGGGACCCACGTCGTCCCACCAGTTGATGAAGTTGGGCTGCCAGCCTTCTAGCGCGCGCTGCAACGTGCGGTCTTCGCCCAGGTTCACGTTGTTGGGAATCTTCTCGCTGTAGTTGATGCTGCTCATGGGGTGCTCCTCTGGATGGAAATCGAATGCAGGGCAGGGGGTCAGACGCGCGTCTGGTCAAACCCGGCCTTCTGGCCGGTGCCGTAAACCTTGAGCGCGCCCTTCTCGCCCACGGCGTTGGGGCGGTTGAAGATCCAGTTCTGCCACGCGGTCAGGCGCCCGAAGATGCGGGTGTTCATGTTCTCCCTGCTGGCAAAGCGCAGGTTGGCCTCCAGGCCGGTCAGCGCATCGGGCGACATGGCGGCGCGTTCTTCAATGGCGATACGGATTTCGTCGGCCCAGTCGATGTCGTCGGGGGCTGCCGTGACCAGGCCCAGCGCCAGTGCGCTGTCTGCGTCCAGCGGCCGGCCCGCGGCAGCGCGGACCGCTTCCAGCGGGCCCGCCTCTTCATAGAAGCGGCGCTGCAAGCGGCTTTGGTCATTCACCATGGGCAGCAGGCCAAAGTTGAATGCGTTCAGGGTGAGCGTTGGGGCCTGCTCTGGCGCGTCGGGCAGGGCCAGCATGTAGGTGCGGTCTGCCGCTAAGGCCAGTTCTGCGAGGGTGCCGGCAAAAGCCGATCCCGTCTCGATCAGCGCGAAGAGGCTGCGTGAGGACACATCCAGACGGGCAAACGTGCGTCGCAGCGCACCGATGGTCTCGCGCACCAGCCAGTGGTCCTGATGCGCGAGCAAGATGGCATCGCTGGCCAGCACCGCCTGCGCATCCCCTTCGGTCTTCAGCAGCCAGGTGCCAATGTCCAGTTCGTTGGTGCGCAGGTTCAGGATGGCGTCGTCCAGCTCGCGGGCCAGTGCCAGCGGCCACCAGGCGGCGCCCGCTGCTTCAATGGCTGCCCTGTCAGCGGGCTGCGCTCCCTCGGGGGCGCGGATGCACAGCGTGGCCGTGCGCCGGGCGCGGTCGATGTCCACCGTCACGTGCTGGTAGCGCATGCCGTCGGCATGGTCCTGCCGCTCCACGCGTGGCAGGGCAATGCCTTGTGCGCTGCCGGGGCGGGTGCTGGTCTGTGCATGGGCGGCGGCGCGCTCTTGCACCGTGGCGGCAAATTGCGCGGGCTTGGCGATACGGTCCACCAGCCGCCAGTCCACCGCGCGCTGGCCACGCACACCCTCCACGCTGGTGCAGAAGATGTCGGCCAGATCGTGCCGCACGTGGCGCTTGTCCGTGACACGTGTCAGCCCACCGGTGCCGGGCAACACGCCCAGCAAAGGCACTTCGGGCAGCGACACGGCAGACGACCGGTCATCGACCAGGATGATTTCATCGCACGCCAGTGCCAACTCATAGCCACCGCCCGCGCAGGCGCCATTCACTGCCGCAATGAACTTGAGGCCCGAGTGTTTGGAGGAGTCTTCAATGCCGTTGCGCGTCTCGTTGGTGAACTTGCAGAAGTTGACCTTCCAGGCATGGCTGGACACACCCAGCATGAAGATGTTGGCGCCCGAGCAAAAGATACGGTCCTTGCCACTGGTGACGATGACGCTGCGGACGTTGGGGTGCTCGAAGCGGATGCGGTTGAGCGCGTCATGCAGCTCAATGTCCACCCCCAGGTCGTAGCTGTTGAGCTTGAGCTTGTAGCCAGGACGGATCCCGCCGTCCTCCGCTATGTCAAGGGACAGCCGCGCAATGGCACCCTCGATCGACAAGGTCCAGTGGCGGTACTGCGTGGGATCAGTGCGGTAGTCAACGCGTTCGGGAACGTGGGTGAGGTCTGCCATGAGGTCTCCGTGGAGAATTAATGCAATATAGTGCTTGTGTTCAGCTGTTGATGTGCATCATCATGCGTGTTGTTCGGTGTGTCAATGCATTTTTTTGCCGATGGCATTCGGGTAGACGGGCAGCGCTGCTGGGCGCTGCTGGGCGCTGCTGAGGGCTGCGCAGGGGGCGATCGGGGAGGGGGCGAGCTGCAGAGGCCGCCGTGGTGGAGGGCGCTGTGCCGGGATGGGCGTGGGTGCTGCGGCGCCGATGTCCGGGCGGCAGCCGTTCAGACCGGGTGCAGGTTTTTACGCCACGCGGGCCATGGCCTTGCGCACGCTGGCACTCAAGGTCTGCAGGCTCTGCTCGGGGGTTTGGCCGGAGGTATCCACCGTGATTTCGGCCTTGGAATAGAAAGCAGCGCGCCCGTCCAGGATGCGCTTGAGGTCGTCCATGGCCTCCTTGCTGGCGGCCATCGGGCGCATGTCGCCCTGTGCCACCACCCGCCCCATGTGTTCCTCGGGCGCGGCCCGTAACCACACGGTGGTGCAGTGGGCCAGCAGCTCGTTGAAAGTGGCGGGGTCCGACACAATGCCACCCGGCGTGGCAATGACCACCTCGCTGTGGATCTGTATCGTTTCCTCCAGCGCCCTGCGCTCGTAGCGGCGGTAGGCGGTGGTGCCGTACAGGTCGTGGATTTCGCGCACGCTGCACCCGGCGAGGGCTTCGATGGCGCGGCTCAGTTCAATGAAGGGAACATCCAGCTCGCGCGCCAGCAGCGGCCCCAGGGTGGATTTGCCAGCCCCCCGCAGACCCACCAGCGCAATGCGGCGGTGCCTTGCTGTGTCGTTGTGCCCCCCACTGAGCAGCTCGTGCAACGCCAGGCGGGCACGCCGCAGTTCGGGCTCGCTGCGGTGTTCCAGCAGTTCGCGGATCAGCAGCCATTCGGGCGATTGCGTCGTGAAATCGCCCACGAGCTCCGCCAGCGAGCAGTGCAGCGCATGGGCCACCTGCTGCAGCACCAGGATGGAGGCGTTGCCCGTACCGTACTCCAGGTTGGCCAGGTGGCGCTCCGAGACGTCGGCGGCCACCGCTACCGCCTTGCGGGTCAGGCCCCGCTGTGCACGCAGATTGCGAACGCGCTCGCCCAGCGACACCAGAAGAGGGTTCTTGGGCTCCTCGGCCGATGATTGCGCACCCTCCTGCGCGGAGGCGGGTGCGAGTAGCCCCGCCGTTTCTGTTTCATTCATACCCATCCTTTTCATGGAGCGCCCTGGTCTTCTCAGGGAAAACGCCATTCATGCACTATAGTGCTTGACATGGATCTTTGAGGTAACTATGGTTCATCAATTGGCAAAATACTGCATGTTTTGGATGCGCGCAAGGCGGTGGATCAAAAACGGTGCAGATTGGGCCCCGACTCTAGCTGCACCCACTGCCCATGTCCGACAAAACTGCATTTCACCAAGCCCTGGTTGATCTGACCGCCCAGCTCGCTGGCAAACCCCTGGATGCCGCTCTGGCGCAATGGCTGAACACCGCGCACGGCCCCACCAGTGCGACCTACCAGCGCTTGCGGGAGGCGTGCATTCAGGGCGCACGTGAAGGCTGGCTGTGTGAACGCGAAGGCGGCGGCATCCGCTATGGCCGTGTGTTCAAGCCCGAAGATGCCTTGCACCGGTTTTCTTTGGACGTGGTGGACATGCAAAACATTGCTGGCCCCCACCACACCCACCCGCAGGGCGAAATCGATTTGATCATGCCACTGGAGGGCGATGCGTTGTTTGACGGCCACCCTGCCGGCTGGTGCGTCTACCCGCCCGGCAGTGCCCACCACCCTACGGTGGCGCGCGGCAGGGCGCTGGTTTTGTACCTGTTGCCCGAGGGGCAGATCCAGTTCACCCGCTAGGGCTGGCGCCAGCGCTGCTCCCTATTGACTTTCTTGCTCTGAAAGATTGACTGCATGACTGAATTGCTCGCCAACCACCTTGCCGGCCGCTGGCAACACGGAACAGGGCCCGGCACTGAGCTGCGCGATCCTGTGCTGGGCACCGCCCTGGTGCGGGTGGACGCCACGGGGTTGAATCTGCCCGAGGCCTTTGCGTTTGCCCGCGAACAGGGGGGAGCTGAGCTACGCGCTGCCACCTATCGTGAGCGGGCCGCCATGCTCGGCGCGGTCGCCAAGGTGCTGCAGGCGCACCGCGACAGCTATTACGACATCGCCACCGCCAATTCCGGCACCGTCAAGACGGACTCTGCGGTGGACATCGACGGCGGCATCTTCACGCTCGGCCAATACGCCAAATGGGGTGAGGCGCTGGGCGATGTGCGCGTGCTGCGTGACGGGGATGCCGTCAGGCTGGGCAAGGAACCGGTCTTTCAGTCGCAGCACCTGCAGGTGCCGAGGCCAGGGGTGGCGCTGTGCATCAACGCGTTCAACTTTCCTGCTTGGGGCCTGTGGGAAAAAGCCGCGCCCGCCTTGTTGTCGGGCATGCCGGTCATCGTCAAGCCCGGCACATCCACGGCGTGGCTGACCCAGCGCATGGTGCAGGACGTGGTGAACGCGGGGGTGTTGCCCGCCGGCGCGCTGTCGATCATCGCGGGAAGCTCGGCGGGCCTGATGGATGCGCTGCAACCCTTTGATGTGATGTCGTTCACCGGCTCTGCCGAGACGGCGGGCGTTGTCCGGGCGCATCCGGCGGTGGCGCAGCGTTCGGTGCGCGCCAACATCGAGGCGGACAGCCTCAATGCCGCGCTGCTGATGCCCGACGCGGCGCCGGGCAGTTCGGCCTTTGACCTGCTGGTGCGCGAAGTCGTCCGTGAGATGACCGTCAAGTCAGGCCAGAAGTGCACCGCGATCCGCCGCATCCTGGTCCCCACTGCGTCGTACGCTGCGGTGGCGGAGGCTGTCAGCGCCCAGCTGGCCCGCGTGGTGGTGGGCAACCCCCGCAACCCGGAAGTGCGCATGGGCTCGCTGGTCAGCCGCGCCCAGTTCGATGGAGTGCAGGCAGGCATTGCCGCCCTGGGGGCCCATACCGACCTTGTGTATGACGGCCGAACGCGGCCGCTGGTCGATGCCGACTCTGCAGTGGCCGCCTGCGTCGGCCCGGTGCTGCTGGGCGCGCGCGATGCCGACAAGGCCTCCATCGTTCATGACGTGGAGGTGTTTGGACCGGTGGCCACCTTGCTGCCCTATAACGACCTGCCCCATGCGCTGGCCCTTGCGCAGCGTGGCCAGGGCTCGCTGGTGACCTCGCTCTATGGCGCCGACGACAAGGCCCTGGCCCAGGCCGCCGTAGCGCTGGCTGCGAGCAATGGCCGTGTGCATGTGGTGACGCCGGCAGTGGCCACTGCGCACACGGGCCACGGCAATGTCATGCCCATGTCGCTGCATGGGGGGCCCGGCCGGGCTGGTGGTGGTGCTGAGCTGGGTGGCTTGCGGGCGCTGGACTTCTACCACCAGCGCAGTGCGGTGCAGGCCAGCCCCGAAGTGCTTGCTGCGCTGGGCTGCTGACCCCTCAGCCCCACCCACAACGACCACACCATCGCGACGGAGACACGCCATGAACAGCCTTCCGGAACAGTTCAATTTTGCAGAGCATCTGTTTGCTCTCAACCGCGCGCGGGGTGACCGCATCGCCTACATCGACGACCGGGGGACCCTGAGCTACAGCGCGCTGGAAGACCGCGCACGGCGGCTGGCGGCGGTGCTGGCCAACACTGGCGTGCGGCGCGAGGAGCGCGTGCTGCTGCTGATGCTGGACACCAGCGACTGGCCGGTGGCGTTTCTGGGTTGCCTGTACGCGGGTGTGGTGCCTGTGGCGGTCAACACCCTGCTCAAGCCCGACGACTACGCCTACATGCTGACGCACTGCCGCGCGCAGGCGGCGCTGGTCTCCGGTGCATTGCTGCCGGTGCTGGACGAGGCGCTGGCCCTGGCACCCCACCATGAGGTGCGTGCTTGCGTGGTGTCGCAGCCGCAAGGCCCGCTGGGTGCGGGGGCGGTGGACATGCAGGCCGCCATCGCCAGCACCCCCGCGCTGACTGCGCCCGCCCGCACCGGCCCGGACGAGCCCGGGTTCTGGCTTTATTCCTCGGGCTCCACGGGCAAGCCCAAGGGCACGGTGCACACGCAGGGCAGCCTGTGGTGGACGGCCGAGCTGTATGGCAAGGCGGTGCTGGGTCTGACCGACAAGGATGTGTGCTTTTCGGCTGCCAAGCTCTACTTTGCGTATGGGCTGGGCAACAGCCTGACCTTCCCTTTGTCAGTGGGCGCCACAGTGGTGCTGATGGCCGAGCGACCCACGCCAGACGCCACGTTCGAGCGTTGGACGCGCCACCAGCCCACGGTGTTCTTTGGGGCGCCCACCGGTTTTGCCGGCATGCTGGCCTCGCCCCGCCTGCCTTCCCGAAGTGCGGTGGCGCTGCGCATGTGCTCGTCTGCCGGCGAGGCGCTGCCGGCCGAGATCGCGCAGCGCTTCAAGGACCATTTTGGTTGCGACATCATCGATGGCATTGGCTCGACAGAGATGCTGCACATCTTCCTTTCCAACCGCCCTGGCGATGTGCGCTACGGCACCACGGGCAAACCGGTGCCCGGGTACGAGATATCCCTGCGCGGCGAAGACGGCAGCGAGGTGGCGCAGGGCGAGATTGGCGACCTCTACATCCAGGGCCCCAGCGCTGCGCTGATGTACTGGAACAACCGCGCCAAGACCCGCGAGACATTCCAGGGCGCGTGGACCAAAAGCGGCGACAAATATGTGCGCGATGCCGAGGGTTACTACACCTACGCCGGGCGCAGCGACGACATGCTCAAGGTCAGCGGCATTTACGTGTCCCCCTTCGAGGTGGAGGCCACGTTGATGCAGCACACTTCCGTGCTGGAGGCAGCCGTGGTCGGCACGCAGGATGCTGATGGCCTGACCAAGACCAAGGCGTTTGTCGTGCTCAAAGATGGGCAGGCGGTCACACCGGATGAACTCAAGGCCTTTGTGAAGGAACGCCTGGCGCCCTACAAGTACCCGCGTCTGATCGAATTCTTGCCCGAGCTGCCCAAGACGGCCACCGGCAAGATCCAGCGATTTCGGCTGCGCGAGCGGGAGCAGCGGGCGTGAGTGCCAATGGCGTTGCACCCAGCCCCGTGGGGTGCACTGAGCATGTGCCAGTGCGCTGGCGCAACCGCACGGTCCATATCGAGTACCAGTGGATAGCCCCCGAGCGCACCACTGCCCCCTTGGTGGTGTTCCTGCACGAGGGCCTGGGCTCCGTGGCGATGTGGAAGGACTTCCCGCGCCAGCTGTGCGATGCAGGCGGGTTTCGGGGGCTGGTGTTCTCTCGTCCTGCTTATGGCCGGTCCACCCCCCGGCGCGCGGACGAGGTGTGGGGCGTGGACTTCATGCACCAGCAGGCGCACGAGGTGGTGCCCGCATTCCTCGATGCACTGGGCGTGCAGGAAGCCGCCTGGCTCTTCGGCCACAGCGATGGCGCATCGATTGCCCTGTTGCTGGCTGCACGCTGGCCGCAGCGCGTGCAAGGGCTGGTGGTGATGGCGCCGCACCTCTTTGTGGAAGACGTGACGGTGCAAAACATCGAACGCGCGCGGGACGCTTACGAACAGACCGATCTGCGCCACAAGCTGGCGCGTTACCACGACGATGGGGATTCGGCCTTCTGGGGCTGGAACCGCGTCTGGCTGGACCCGGCCTTCCGTGCGTGGAACATCGAGCCAGAGGTTGCCCTGATCCGCGCCCCCGTGCTGGCCATCCAGGGCTGTGATGACGAGTACGGCACCCTGGCCCAGATCCGGGGCATTGCCCAGCGGGTGCCAGGCACCCGGTTGCTGGAATTGCCGGACTGCGCGCACTCTCCGCACCGTGACCAGCCTGGTGCGGTGATGGCCGCTGCGGTCGCCTTCATCCAAGCGCACCACTCGCCCACATAGCGGCAGATGGTGCAGTAGCGGGCGGTAGCCCATGCACCCAGTGACGCCAAAAAAAAGGGGCTATTCCACCTGACGCCGCAGGCCTTCCAGGTCGGTCACGGTGATGCCGCCGTATTCGATCTCCAGCAGCCCAGCGGCCTGCAGCCGCTTCAACGCCGCGTTGCAGCGCTGGCGTGATACGCCCGAGAGATTGGCAATTTCTTCCTGCGACACCTGCAGGTGCGTGTCGCTGCCCGGGTGCAGCCAGGGGTGGAACAGGCCTGCCAGCGCGCGGGCCACCTGGCTGTCGGTATCGAGCAAATGGTGGGCCGTAAAGTTGCCCAGAAACCAGTGCATGCGTTCGTTGATCTGGCGCAGCAGAAAGTGGTCAAAGCTGCGCTGCGTGGCGTGCAGCCATTCAAAAGTCTCCATCGGCACCAGCGCAACGCGGCTGGGGCGCAGTGCGATCACGTCGGCCGTGCGGGGCGTGCCGCGCAGCAAGGTGCCCTCGCCAAACCAGCTTCCCGCCGACAGTCCGCCGAGCGTGACCGAGCGGCCATCCCCCGAGGTCACAGTCCACTTCAGCAGCCCCTCGATGGCGCCATACCAGTGCACCGGGGTATGGCCGCGCCGGCACAGCTCGCCGCCCTGGGGCACTTCGACCTCGCGCACATCGTCCATCACCCGCTGCTGGGCGGCGCCGTCCAGGGCCGGGAACCAGGCAGAGTGCAGCAGCAGATCGGTGAGGGTAGGGGGCGCCAGTTTGACCAACATGGTGAGAGTGTCTCCTGCGCCACTGTGTGCTGTACAGGCGCGTGCGCGTATTCCCTGAGTCCAAATGTCATCGCGATGACTGAATGTGCAAGGGCGTCAAAAAATAATGACGGCTCCATCCACAGGAGACACATGATGATGCACACCCGCCGCCAGTTCATGCACCACGTTGGTTGCGCCTCTGTGCTGGGGGCCTTGTCGCCGCTGGCCGCCTGGGCGCAGACCATCGACCAGGTCAAGATCTTTTACGGATTTCCCGCAGGCAGCGCGGGCGACAGCGTGGCGCGCAGGGTGGGCGAGAAGCTGGCGGGATCGCCCTACACCCGCAACCCCGCGGTGGTGGAAAACAAGCCCGGCGCGGGCGGCCGCATCGCGCTGGAGTCGCTCAAGGGGGCGCCCGCCGATGGCAGCGTGCTCACGCTGTCGCCGTTTTCGTGCACGTCCATTTACCCGCACATTTACAGCCGCCTGAGCTACGACCCGGCCAAGGACTTTGTGCCGGTGTCCATCGGCGCCGTCATGCACCATGGTCTGGCTGTGGGGCCGCTGGTGCCTGCCTCCGTCAAGACGGTGAAGGACTTTCTGGCCTGGGCCAAGGCCAACCCCGGGCAGGCGAACTACGGCTCACCCGCTGCAGGCTCCACACCACACTTCATCGGAGCGCTGCTGGGCTTGAACAACGGCGTGGACCTCAAGCATGTGCCGTACCGCGGGTCCATCCCGGGCGTCACCGATGTGGTGGGCGGGCAGATCGCGTCGATGGTCACGCCCAGCGGAGACTTCATTCCCAACCACAAGGCGGGCAAGCTGCGGCTGATCGCCACCTCAGGCCAGGCGCGCTCTCCGTTTTCGCCCGAGGTCGCCACGTTTGCAGAGCAGGGCTTTCCAGAACTCACGACCGAGGAATGGTTTGGCTTTTACGCCCCGGCCCGCACGCCAGCAGCCGTGGTGTCTGCCGCCAACGCCGCCATCAACGCAGCGATCAAGGACAAGGCCGTCATGGACAGCCTGGCCGTGGTGGGGCTCATCGCGAAGGGCTCTACGCCTGCGGAGATGCTGGCCTCGCAACAGGCCGAATATGAGCGCTGGGGGCCGCTGGTGAAGAAGGTCGGCTTCACGGCAGAGTCCTGAAAGGTTCCCCATGGCACACACCGTGAAGCGCGTGGCTGTGGTGGCCACCGGCACCATTGGCGCGAGCTGGGCCGCGTACTTTCTGGCACGGGGTTTGGACGTGCATGCCACCGACCCGTCGCCAGGGGCCGAGCAGCGACTGCGGGACGCCGTCGCCGCGCATTGGGTGGCGCTGTCGCAGCAGGGGCTGGCCTCGGGGGCAAGCCAGGAGCGCCTGCACTTTCATGTGCGGCTGGAAGATGCTCTGGCGCAGGCCGACTTTGTGCAGGAGAACGGGCCCGAGCGACTCGACTTTAAAGTGGACCTGTTCCGCCGCATGGATGCAGCGACCCCGGCGCATGTGGTGCTGGCCTCCAGTTCTTCGGGGCTGGCGGTGACGGACATGCAGAAGGATTGCGCACATCCCGGGCGCGTGGTGCTGGGCCACCCGTTCAATCCGCCGCACATGATCCCGCTGGTCGAAGTGGGCGGCGGCGAGCGCACCACGCCCCAGGCGATGGCCGATGCCATGGCGTTCTACACCCGCATTGGCAAGCGCCCCATCCAGGTGCGGCGTGAGATCAAGGGGCACATTGCCAACCGCCTGCAGGCGGCGCTCTGGCGCGAGGCCTTTCATCTGGTGGACCAGGGCGTAGCCACTGTGGAAGACATCGACACAGCCATCTCCCAGGGCCCCGGCTTGCGGTGGGCGCTGATGGGGCCGTTCATGAACCTGCACCTGTCGGGTGGCGACGGTGGCATAGCCCACCTGCTGGCCCACCTGGGCGGTCCCATCGAAAGCTGGTGGCAGGACTTGGGCACTCCGTCCATGACCGAAGCCTTGCAGCGCCAGGTGACCGATGGGGTCGCACAAGCACTAGGCACGCGCCAAGCCAGCGATCTGGCCCGTGCGCGGGATACCTTGCTCATTGAGTTGCTGCGCGCCAAGCAGGTGTCCGGCCTGTTGAGCGAGCCCGATCCCGATCTGCACACCTGAGGCACAGCGTCCCCTGTTTTGAACCTCCATCGTTCCCGAGAACCCACCATGTACCCAGCCTTTCTTGATGACGAGTGCCAGATTGCCCCCGCGCGCGCTGTGCGCACCCAGTTTGACGATGGTTCTTTCACGCTGCGCTCTCCCATGGCGCTGCAACCCTATGCCCGCTGTGTGGGGGAATGGCTGGAACGCTGGGCGCGAGAGACGCCAGATGCCCTGGCGCTGGCCGAGCGGGGCGATGGCGCAGAAGGCTGGCGCAGCCTGACCTATGCCCAGCTGCGCCGCCAGGTGGGCGCCGTGGCGCAGTCGCTGCTGGACCTGCGGTTACCAGTCGGGCGGCCCATTGCCATCCTGTCCGACAACGCGGTGGACCATGCGGTCCTCATGCTCGCGGCCATGCATGTGGGCATCACCCCCTGTTCGCTGTCGAGCGCGTATGCGCGCTCCCAGGACCACAGCCGCCTGCACAGCATGCTGTCGGTGCTGGAGCCCAGCCTGGTCTATGCGTCCGATGCCAGCGTCTATGCGGCAGCCCTGCAAGGCTGGGACAGCGATGCCGTGCGTGTGTTCAGCCGCAACGCCTCCACGTGTCCGGGTGCGCTGCCCTGGGAGCATCTGCTCGCTGGGCAGGAAACGCCCCAGGTGCAGCAGGCCATGCAGGCGTTGCTGCCCGATGACCATGCCAAATAC
The DNA here is from genome assembly GCF_001425125.1 of Acidovorax sp. Root402. Taxonomy (NCBI): domain Bacteria; kingdom Pseudomonadati; phylum Pseudomonadota; class Betaproteobacteria; order Burkholderiales; family Comamonadaceae; genus Acidovorax; species Acidovorax sp. Root402. Next base: position 249,767 of record NZ_LMDQ01000016.1, on the reverse strand, counting down.
CTGCTCACCTCCGGCTCCACCGGTCGGCCCAAGGTGGTCATCAACACCCACCGCATGCTCTGCGCCAACCAGCAGATGATGGCCCAGGCGTGGCGCTTTCTGGAGCACGAAAAGCCAGTGCTGGTGGACTGGTTGCCCTGGAGCCATACCTTTGGCGGCAACCACAACCTCAACATGGTGCTGTGCCACGGCGGCACGCTCTACATCGACGAGGGGCGGCCGGTGCCGGGGCTCATCGACAAGACGGTGCGCAACCTGCGCGAGGTGCAGCCCACCATGCTGTTCAATGTGCCCCGGGGCTTTGACATGCTGCTGCCGTTTCTGGAGGCCGACGACGGCCTGGCCGCTGACGTGCTGGCGCGCATGCGGCTGGCCTTCTATGCGGCGGCGGCGCTGGCTCCATCGACCTGGCAGCGCCTGCAGGCCGTTGCGCTGCGCGTGCGCCCCGCCCAGCCGCTGTGGCTCACGACATCGTGGGGATCCACAGAGACAGCGCCGGCCGTCACCACCGCGCACTGGCACCTTGAAGGCGCGGGCTGTATTGGTGCACCCTTGCCAGGGCTGGAGCTGAAGCTGGTGCCCAACGGCAGCAAGCTGGAGATGCGGGTTCGTGGCGTGTCGGTGTTTGCAGGCTACCGCAATGCGCCGCGCGAAACGGCGGCCGCGTTCGATCACGAGGGGTTCTACCGCATCGGCGATGCGGGCTATCTGGTGGACGCGGAGCAGCCAGACAAAGGCGTGGTCTTCAACGGGCGCGTGGCGGAGGATTTCAAGCTGTCCAGCGGCAGCTGGGTGTCGGTGGGCACGTTGCGGGTGGAGCTGGTGTCGCAACTGGCGCCGCTGGTCCAGGACATCGTGCTCACCGGGCATGACCGCGATCAGGTGGGCATGCTGGTGTTTCCGTCTGCGGCCGGTGCGGCCGACGCTGCGCGGCTGGAGCAAGCATTGCAGGCCGTGATGCGCGCGCGCCGCGATGCGGGCGCTGGGTCTTCGCAATGCCCCACGCGGGCCATGGTGATGGACATGGCGCCTGATGCAGACGCCGGGGAGATCACCGACAAGGGCTACATCAACCAGGGGGCGGTGCTCTCACGCCGCGCGGCGGCGGTGCAGGCTTTGTATGCCCATCCTGCAGCGCCAGGGGTCATCAGGGCCTGATTGCGCGGGGCCCAGGGCGTGTAGGGGAGGCGTCGTCGCGCACCCTTGCGGGTTCCCCCAAAAGAAAAAAGGGGCCTCGCGGCCCCTGGTGCTGAAGCAGGCGCCTTGCGGCGCTGGGTGCATCAGGCGGTTGCGTCCTTGAGCTTCTTCAGGGCGCGGGTCTTGATCTTGACCGAGGCGGGCTTGGCGGGGAACCAGCGCTCTTCACCCGTGAACGGGTCCTTGCCAAAACGCTTTTTCTTGGCAGGCACTTGCTGCAGGCCGATCTTGAGTACGCCAGGCAGCGTGAACTCGCCAGAGCCCTTCTTGTGCACCGAGCCCAGGATGGCGGCTTCCAGCGCAGCCAGCACGGCCTTGGCAGCCTTGGGCTCCACACCCGACTGTTCGGCCAGATGGGCGACCAGCGTGGTCTTGTTGAAAGCAGCCTTGATGGGCTTCAGGGCGGCAGCAGCGGCCACGGGCTTGGCGGCGGGAGCGGCTGCTTTCTTGGCGGCTGGAGCCGCCTTTTTGGCTGCAGGTGCTGCCTTCTTGGCGGCGGGTGCTGCGGCCTTGACGGCCACCTTCTTTGCGGGAGCGGGAGTTTTCTTTGCAGTTGCCATGATGTTTTTTCGTTGATTGGAATGACGATGGGCCCTGCCTCTGCGGGCGAGGACCTGCGTGATTTTAGGTGCGATAACGCCAGACGCGATAGGGCCTGCGTGCCGCAGGTGTTTGCAGCCGTCGCATGGGTGCGGTGCCAACTGCTTGCGCAGGGCCAGCGAGGTCGGTGCAGGAGCGCGCTTTGCGCCCCCTTGTTGTCTGCGTGGCTAAGCTGCCGTCTGCAGGCCCAGCACCGCGATCACATGACAGCCTGTGCCTGCGATGACACAGCCATGCCACACGGCGTGGGCGTAGCGCACTACGGCGTCCATCACAAAAAACACCACACCGGCCGTGTACGCGGCCCCGCCGATGACCAGCCAGGCCGCACTCACGGCGGGCACATGGGCCATCAGGGGCAAGGCCGCCAGCAGCGCCACCCAGCCCATCGCCACATACAAGGCCGTGGACAGCCAGGGCGCCGTGCGCCTTGTGCGCAGCTGCAGCCAGCAGCCCGCAAGGGCCGCGAGCCAGACGAGGGCCAGGGCGGTGACATGGTGCGTGTGGCCCGGCGCACTCAACGCAAACGGGGTGAAGCTGCCCGCAATGAACAGGTGGATCGCCGCATGGTCCAGCCGCAGCGCCCATTGCTTGGCCCGCCCCGGCGGCAGCGCGTGGTACAGGGTGGACGCGCCATACAGCAGCGCCATGGTGGCTATAAACACCAGCACACCCCCTATGGCTGCGGGATGCGCGGCGGGGGCTGATTGCAGCAGTTGTGGCACGGCAAGGCAGGCGCCCACCAGCGCAGCACCGTGCAGCGCACTGTTGGCCACCTCTTCGTGCAGGTCCTGCGGCCGGTCGCTCATGGCGATCTTGCTAGTGATGGGCAGGCGTGTGCAGCCGCTCGCGCCACAGCTGCCAGCGCGCGCGCTGCAGGGCCAGGAACTCCACCACGCCCCAGGCCAGTGCACAGGCCAGCATCGCCCAGCCCATGGCCCAGCGGTAGGCCTCAGTCTTGCGCGATGGCGGGTACATCATCGTGGTCCCAGCCGGTGGTGCGGGGCAGGTCCAGGCTCAGCCACCCGCGTTCATCGAACAGCTCATCGAGCAGCCGCTGCAGTCCGAACAATTTCCAGAGCATGTTGCGCCTCTTCCAAAGGGTGGTGACTGCAGGCAAGGTAGCGCCCTTGTGTGACGGTTTCGCGTCGGTTCGCGCAAACCCCACAGGTTGGCCGCAGCGCTGTTCGTGCTGGGCCCCGGGCGCTATCCTCACTGCCTGGCACGCGCTCTGGCGTGCTCCACACACCGACTTACCCCCACCCATTGAACATGCTGCCCGAGCTTGCGGCGCTGGAAAAAATCCTGAACCTGGGGGCGACCCATCTGCAGGTGCAGGTCGTCCAGCAGGTGTCTGTGGCATCGGGCACGCAATTTCCCATCTATGCCATTGGGTTGGGCAACCCGGCGCTGGACGTGCCCGCCGTCGGATTCTTTGGCGGCGTGCATGGGCTGGAGCGCATTGGTGCCGAGGTGGTCATTGCCTACCTGCAAAACGTGGTCATGCGGCTGCAGTGGGACACCACCTTGCACCAGCAGCTGGAGCGTGTGCGCCTGGTCTTCATGCCCATCGTCAACCCCGGCGGCATGTGGTCTGCCACGCGCGCCAATCCGCGCGGGGTGGACCTGATGCGCAATGCGCCCGTCGACGCGGTGGACCCGGTGCCCTGGGGCATTGGCGGGCAGCGCGTGAGCGCGGGCCTGCCCTGGTACCGGGGCAGGCTGGGCGAGCCCATGGAGGCCGAGAGCCAGGCGCTGTGCGACGTGGTGGCGCAGCAGCTGCTGGCGCGGCCCTTCAGCATTGCGCTGGACTGCCACTCGGGCTTTGGGGTCAAGGACCGGCTGTGGTTCCCGTTTGCCCACACCCGCCGGCCCATTCCGCACCTGGCCGAGCTGCATGCGCTGCAAGACATCTTTCTGCAGGCGCACAGCAACCACCAGTACATCATCGAGCCGCAAAGCGCGCAGTACCTGGCCCATGGCGACCTGTGGGACCACCTGTACCTGCAGGCCTGCCGCGATGTGCCCGCACACACCTTCTTGCCGCTCACGCTGGAGATGGGCTCTTGGCTGTGGATCAAGAAGAACCCGCGCCAGCTGTTCTCGCGCAACGGCATCTTCAATCCGCTCATCAACCACCGCCAGCAGCGGGTGCTGCGGCGGCACCTCTCGCTGCTGGACTTTCTGTCGCGCGCGGCCTGCAGCCATGCACGCTGGGTGCCAGCGCCCGATCAGCGTGCGCAGCGCCGGGCAGATGCCCTGGCTGCGTGGTACTGAGATGCCAGTGCGCCCACCACGCCAATGGATCTTGCTGCGCGGTCTGACGCGCGAGGCCGCGCACTGGGGCGCCTTTGGCGAGCGCTTTGCGCAAGCGGTGCCGGGCGACGACGTGCTGGCGCTGGACCTGCCGGGCAACGGCCAGTTCCACCATCTGACATCACCCTTGTCGGTACAAGGCATGGTGCAAGCCTGCCGTGCAAAGCTGGCGCAGCGTGCCGTGGCGCCGCCCTACCACTTGCTGGCCATGTCGCTGGGGGCGATGGTGGCCACCGAATGGGCGCGCGTGGCGCCTCACGAGGTGGCGGGGTGCGTGCTCATCAACACCAGCCTACGGCCGTTCAGCCCGTTCTGGCACCGCCTGCAGCTGCACAACATCGCACCGCTGCTGCGGCTGGCCTGGCGGTGGCGATCTGCGGAGGCCGCCGAGCAGGTGGTGTGGCAGATCACCAGCCGCAGCGCGCCATCCGCTGCTACCGGCGTGTTGGCGCAGTGGACTGCTGTGCGCAGGCAACGGCCGGTGTCGGCCCACAATGCCCTGCGCCAGCTGATGGCGGCCGCGCGGTATCGCGCGCCGGCAGCCGCACCCGTGGACCGTGTGCTGCTGCTGGGCAGCGAGAAGGACCACCTGGTGTCCCGCCAATGCTCGCAGGCCATTGCGCAGGCCTGGGGGCTGCCGCTGCAGTCGCATCCGTGGGCGGGACACGACCTGCCGCTGGATGACCCGAAGTGGGTCATCGATGCCGTGCTGCAGTGGCTGTCCCGTAGCGAGTCAACGGACGGGTAACGGGGGCTACGGCGTGAGGCTGTTTAACGCACCGTGTGCCACCAGCTCGCGGTACCACTCCGCATAGCCCGCGCTGCTGGGGTGCAGGCCGTCGGCGGCGTTCAGTTCCTGGCTGCGGGTCACGAACGGGTCCTGGTCGCGCGGCTTGAGCAAGCGCACGTAGTGCACCTGCTGCGCGCTGGCTGCCTCCCGCGCCAGGGCATGCAGCGCCTCGGACCGGCGCGACATGGCCCATGACAGGGGCGGCACAAAAAAGGGCGCGTGGCCCACGTTGCCACAAGGCATCAGCACCACCTGCTGCCCCTTGCGGCGCGCGAGCGCCACGGCCTGCTGTACGTGGTCGCGCAGCGTGTCTTCAGACGTGAAGCGGATCACATCGTTGCCTCCTGCCAGCACCAGCACCAGGTCGTAGTCGCCGCCAGCGCGCTCCAGTTGCTGCACCACATCGCCAAATTTGGCGCCGTTGGCCGCCAGGTTGTCGATGCGCCATTGGGGATGGTCCTGGCCGATGCGCCCCGGCAGGCTGTCTGCTGCGGTGCTGGCACCCGTGCCCACGGCGGTGCTGTCTCCCACCACCAGCACACGCCGCGTCGGCTGCGGGGGCTGAGCGGTGTAGGGGCGCGCGTCGCGGGCCAGGTCGGCGGCCGTCCACATGCGCCAAGGGGCACAGCCCGTCAGCAGCAGTGCGCCCGCAGCCACCGCGGCCAGGGTGGCCCACCGGCGGGTGGCGTTGTGGTGCGGGGAGGTCTTTCGCGTCATGGTGCATGCGCCCAAAGTTGCTCTGGGCTCAGCGTACCTGCAGACTCGGCGACCCTGCGTCGGCGTCGGGCATTCGCGCGCGTAGGACAGTGCTACGCCCCGCGTCCAGGGGGTGCTACTGCTTGAAGACGACGGCGTCCAGCGCCATCGCCCGGATCGCCTCGGCCGCGGCATCGGCCTGGGCGCGGGTGGCGTAAGGCCCCACCCGCACGCGGATGCGGCGTCCCTTGGAATTGTTCAGCTCCTGGCGAAACGCGGGCAGGCCTTCGTTGAGCAAGCGCGCCTGCGTCTTGCGGGCGTTGGCTTCTTCGGCGAACAGGCCCACGTTGATGTAGTAGCCCGGGGCAGAGCCCACCGTGGGCAGCGCGGTGTCGGCGGTGGAGGACGCTGCTGCCGCCGGTGCCTTGGGCTTGGTGGGGGCTGCTGCGCGGCTGGCGGCATCACGGCGTGCAGGGGCGGTAGCGGTGGCGCTGGCCGCAGGCGTCGGTGCGCGGGTCGATGCGGCTGGCGTGGCTGGCTTGGGTGTGGACGCTTTGGCGGCTGGGGGGGCGGCCGTGGCCGATGCGGACAGTGCTGGAGCTGGGGGCTCGGCCGATTTTTGAACGGCAGTGGCGGCAGGAGCGGGCGCGACAGCCAAAGGTGCCGACGCCACAGGTGCAGGCGCAAGCGCAGGCTTGGGGGCTGCTGCTGCAGCAGCAGCCTGCGGCGCGGGTGTGGGCGCTGGCGGTGGTTCTGTTGCCACTTCAGGGGCTGGCGTTGGCGGTGTGGGTGCCCCTTCGGCCTCCGGCACCGGCAAGGCACCCACGGGCTTGGTGGCAGATGCCGCATGGGCCGCTGCCGTGGCCTGCGCCACCGTGACGGCGGGTTCGAGCGCCAGGGGCTTCACGTCCGACGGCGACAGCGCCAGGTAGGCGATCAGTGCGGCCAGGCCCAGCACCACGTTTGCCAGCACCAGCACCTGCAGCCGCTTGCGCGAGCTGGCCTGCTTTTCGAGCAGCGCGCAGGCTTCCGGCACGGTGCGCGACGCGGCCAGCGCGCGCGCAATGCGCTTGCGGATGTCGGCGTACAGGATGGCGTTGCCGTACAGCCCCGGCACGGCAAAGGCCAGCACCGCAAAGGCGCCCAGCACCCCGAGTTCGATGCCCACGGGCCAGTGCAAAAACGAACGGCCCACGCCAAACACGATCAGTGCCAGCCCCTCGGCTGCCGCCACATAGACCAGCGCGGCGCCCCACAGCTGGCGAAACAGCATCCAGTTCAGGGTGCACAGGCAGGCGGCCCAGTTCCAGGTGGTGGTCGTGCGGCCCGTGTCGTCGAAGCGCTCGAACACCTTCAGGTAATAGTCCGTGCTCACTGGCCCCAGGGCCAGCCGCGACATGGCCGCCATGGCATTGTCGGACGGCGAATCGAGCGACATGGCCGGGATGATGGAGGCGACAGGATCCGTGTGGTCGAGCATGGTCGGATTCTGTCATGCACCGGGCGGTGTGTTGCCTGCCGAATCGCAAGGTGCTGCGCCGCGGCAACGGGTGCGCGCAGCGTGGTGGCGCGCTGCGGTGCGTCCGAGCAGGCCACTACGTGCCTGTGGGACGGGTTTTGAGTCAAATCGGCTGCAAGCGCTAGTCGAATATGCGCAAGCAGCTATCAATTAAATAGCGTTCGCTATTTGCCCCGTACCAGGGCCATGATCTGGCCCGCGTCCAGCGTCGCTGCCTTCTGTTGAATTTGTGGCAAGTACTGCGTCTGCAGCTGCTTGGCGGGCGTGAGCAGGCCCTGAAAGGTCTCGCGCAGCATGGCCGTGCTCATGACCCGGCCACCGGCGTAATAGCGCTTGGCCACCTGCCCCAGCGCGTAGGTGGTGGCAAACGAAAACGCCATGCCTGTGGCAGCGCCGCCCAGCCCGCCGATGGTGCGGCCCGCCACCTTGCCCAACAGGCCGCCCAGCAGCTTGCGACCAAATTGCTCCAGATACTGCGACGTCATGCCCACGCCGGCAGCGGCGATGAACTCCTTGATGTGGCCCTGGTCCAGCTCCACCCCGTGCGCCTTGCCAATGCCGTAGACCATCTTCACCTGCAGAGGGATGATGGCCATCGACGCCCATGACTGCGGCAGCAGCTCCAGCGCGCCATTGAGCAGCGCATAGTTCAGTATGGATTTGTCCAGCTCTGCGTCTGAGGCACCTGCACCGACTGCTACGGCCAGAGGCGCTGCCGCAGCAGTGGCCACCGGCACCGCCATCGGCACGGCCTTTTCGGCCACGTCCACCAGCGCATCGGCTTGCTGGTCAAACGCTGCCGTCTGCGGGTCGCCCAGCTGCAGGGCCGCCTTGAGGCGGGTCAGAAACTCGCGCTCCGCTGCGGTCTGGCGGCCGTCCACATCGCACACGCACACAGCCATCTCGTAGGCCAGCTGGCGGTGCATGGGCTCGCTCAGACCCTGCACGGCGGCCTGCACGCTGGTGCGCTGCAGCAGTACGTCCTGGTAGATGCGCGGCAGGTCGGCCACGCCCCCGTCGCCCGCGAGCGACTGGGCAATGCGGCGGATCTCTTCGCGTTCGGCATCGTCCTTGTTGCCGTCGGCAAACGCTGCCAGAAGGGCGATGGTGAGGATGGATTTTTGCTGGTCCAGGGTCATGGTCGTCGTGCGGAAAAAAGGGGTGGGAGGGGTTGCACATTGCTTGCAGTGTGTTGTGCGGTGGCTTGTGAACAGGTTCTCAGGTGCAGTCTAGGCAATGCGGTTTCAACGCCACAACGTGTGGGGGATTGATGGCGCGGGCTGTGCGGGGCGCCAGCACTTCGGGTTTTCCCTTGGGTAGTTCGGCGACTGTGCGGAGGGCCATCGCTTGCCTACAGTGCTTGCCATCGCGCCGTCTTGGCGCACATCAACGGAGGATGGACATGGGTGCAGCGATCGTGGGTTGGGCGCATTTGCCGTTTGGACGGCTGGACGGCATGGGCCTGGAAGACCTCATCACCCGCGCGGGCCGCGAGGCCCTGCAGCACGCGGGCATCGACGGCACAGCGGTGGATGGCGTGTGGCTGGGCAACCTCAACGGCGGCTTCACGCCCGATGTGTTTGCCTCGTCGCTGGCCCTGCAGTGCGACGACGCCCTGCGGTGGAAGCCCGCCACACGGCTGGAGAACGCCTGCGCGTCGGGCTCGGCGGCCCTCTATGCCGCGTGTGACGCGATCGAAGCCGGCCGCTCCCGGGTTGCCCTCGTCATCGGCGCTGAAAAGATGACCGCTGTTTCTGGCGCTGAGACCACGCGCATCCTGGGCGACTGCGGCTACTCCGGCGAGGCGGGCAGTCCGCCCGGTGGCTTTCCGGGCATTTTTGCCTCCATCGCGCAGGACTACTTTGCCGCGCATGGCGACCATTCGGCCACCCTGGCACGCATCGCCGCCAAGAACCACGCCAACGGCGCGCTCAACCCCTGGGCCCACATGCGCAAGGACCTGGGCTTTGAGTTCTGCAACACCGTGTCCGACCGCAACCCGATGATTGCCGCGCCCCTGCGCAAGACGGACTGCTCGCTGGTGTCCGACGGTGCCGCAGCCATCATCCTGGCGGCCGATGATGCGGTGGGCGACTTTCCCCGCGCCGTGCGCCTGCGGGCGCGGGTGCAGGTCAACGACTACCTGCCCATGGCGCGCCGCCGCGTGGTGGACTTTGAAGGGCCCCGGCGCGCCTGGCAGCAGGCGCTGCAGCAGGCAGGGTGCGCGGTGCACGACCTGTCGCTGGCCGAGGTGCACGACTGCTTCACCATCGCCGAGCTGCTCACGTACGAGGCCATGGGCCTGGCGCCCGCAGGCCAGGGCCACCGCCTGCTGGAAGACGGCACCGTGCTGCGCAACGGCCGCCTGCCCGTCAACGCCTCGGGCGGGCTCAAGGCCAAGGGCCACCCGATCGGCGCCACGGGCGTGTCGATGCATGTGGTGTCGGCCATGCAGCTCATGGGCGAGGCGGGTGACCTGCAGGTGCCGGGTGCCACCCTGGCGGGCGTGTTCAACATGGGCGGCTCGGCCGTGGCCAACTACGTGAGCATTCTGGAGCGCGCCCGATGAACATCGCCCACCTGCTGCGCCGCAGCGCCTTGCTGCACGCCCACCAGCCCGCGCTGCTGCATGGCGACCAGGTGCTGTGGAGCTACGGCACGCTGGCCGCCCGCGCCGCTGCGCTGGCCGCCCATCTGCGCACACGCTGTGGCGTGGCCCCGGGCGACCGCGTGGCCATCTACGCCGCCAATGCGCCCGAATACCTGGAGGCCCTGCACGCCATCCTGTGGGCGGGGGCCGTTTCGGTGCCGGTCAACTACAAGCTGCATGCCAAAGAACTCGCCTACGTGCTGGCCGACTCTGGCGCGCGTGTGGTGCTGACCTCTGAAGCGCTGGCACCCGCCGTGCGCGAGGCCGGGGCGCCGCAGGACGCGGTGCTGGTCTTTGGCTCCGACGCATACCGCGCCGCAGTCGCCCACACGCCCATGGACGTATGCGACCGCGCGCCGCATGACGTGGCCTCGCTGTTCTACACCTCGGGAACCACCGGCCGACCCAAGGGTGTGATGCAGACCCACCGCAACCTGCTGGCCATGACGGCCTGCTACTTCACCGATGTGGACGACATCCTGCCCGGCGACGCCATGGTCTATGCCGCACCCATGTCGCACGGCGCGGGGCTTTACAACTACGCCCAGGTGCTGCGCGGCGAGCGGCATGTGGTGCCGCTGTCGGGCGGGTTCGAGCCGGCCGAACTGGTGCAGCTCGCGGCCAGCGTGGGCCAGCTCACGCTGTTTGCAGCGCCCACCATGGTGCACCGCCTGGTGGACCATGTGCGTGCCACGGGTGCCGACGTCTCAGGCTTCAAGACCATCGTCTACGGCGGCGGCCCCATGTACGCCGACGACCTGCGCAACGCTCTGGCCGTGATGGGCAACCGCTTTGCACAGATCTACGGCCAGGGCGAAAGCCCCATGACCATCACCGCCCTGTCGCGCGCCCAACTGGCCGACCGCGACCACCCGCGCTGGGCCGAGCGCATGGTGTCGGTGGGCGTGGCGCAGTCGCTGGTGGAAGTGCGTGTGGTCGATGCCATGGGTGAGCCCGTGCCCACCGGCGAGACCGGCGAGGTGGTGGTGCGCGGCGACACCGTGATGCCCGGCTACTGGAACAACCCCACCGCCACGGCGCAGACGTTGCGCGATGGCTGGCTCTACACCGGCGATATGGGCGCGCTGGATGCCGATGGCTTTCTCACGCTCAAGGACCGGTCCAAGGACGTGATCATCTCCGGCGGCAGCAACATCTACCCGCGCGAGGTCGAAGAGGTGCTGCTGCTCCACCCCCAGGTGCGCGAGGTCGCCGTGGTCGGCCAGCGCGATACGGAATGGGGCGAGGTGGTGGTCGCCTTCCTGGTCGCGGGGGAGGGCGGTGCGGTGGCCGATGCCGTGCTGGATGCGCTGTGCCTGGAGCATATTGCGCGGTTCAAGCGGCCGAAGGAATACCGGTGGGTGGAGGCGTTGCCGAAGAACAGCTATGGGAAGGTGTTGAAGACGGAGTTGCGGCGTATGTGAGCAAGTGACGGCTTGCTGGGCCGATTGGCTTTGGCCGATAGCAGTCATAAGATTCACTGCGAAAGCACTTCATGAATCACCCGAATCATTCCAACGAAGAAGGAAGCTCCTCTGACAAGAGCAAGAGCGTCAACCATCATTTCAAGAGGGAGTCGAGGCTGATGATCTGGTTTGCTGTTGGCGTGCCAGTCATCTTGCTGCTTGGAGCCTTTCTGCTAGGTCCTGCGCTCCTCACTTTCATAGGTAGGTAGAGGTATCGACGCGTGGGTTGCACCCGTGGCGAAAAGTGGCGGGCGGGGCTGCGTGCCTCAATACCGCATTCCTGTCGGCATCTAGCCCGGATGTTCGGCGTAGATTGGGTCAAGCAGCTCATGCGACAGCTTGCCGATAGCTATGCCGACAAGGCCTTGAAGGACTCAAGAGCGCGCTCGTCCAGGCGAGTATGAGTTTCCGGTACACCCATCACAATCGCGGTTTTCAAACCCGTCCTACTATTCGCCATCTCTCATCAGTACACCCCTCCCATGACCACCACCCTCAAGATCGATTTCGTCTCCGATGTCTCCTGCCCCTGGTGCATCATCGGCCTCAAGGCGCTGGAGCAGGCGGCGGACCGGCTGCAGGGCGAGGTCGCGTTGGACCTGCACTTTCAGCCGTTCGAGCTGAACCCGCAGATGGGTCCTGCGGGCCAGGACATTGGCGAGCACCTGCAAGAAAAATACGGCGCCACGCCCGAGCAGAGCCAGAAGAACCGCGAGGCCATCGCGGCGCGCGGCGCGGCGCTGGGGTTTACCTTCAGCATGGACAAGCGCAGCCGCATCTACAACACCTTTGATGCGCACCGGCTGCTGCACTGGGCCGAAGAGAAGGGCGTGCAGCCCGCGCTGAAGAAGGCGCTGTTCACGGCGTATTTCACCGACGGGCAGGACCCGAGCAACCACGAGGTGCTGGTGCGCGTGGCGGGGGAGGTAGGGCTTGATGTGGCCGAGGCGCGTGCGCTGCTCGCCTCAGACCGCTACGCCGACGAGGTGCGCGAGCGCGAGCAGTTCTATCTGCAAAACGGCATCCATTCGGTGCCCGCGATCATCGTCAACGAGCGCCACCTGATCCAGGGTGGGCAGCCGGTGGAGGTGTTTGAGCAGGCGCTGCGGCAGATTGCCGCTCAGGGCTAGATGCTATTTATTTGATAGCTGCTCAGGTATATTGCACTAGCGCTACTGGCATCTACGATCAAAAAAGGGGCCTGGAGCCCCTTTTTTGATGTCTGAGCGATGCCCCGGCCACACCGGGCTACCGTCACTTGCGCAGCGGGATGGCGGTGGCGCGGTCCACGGGAACGGCGGTCACGCTGTTCTGGGGGGAGCCGTCGATGAGCTTTTCAGAGTAGGTCAGGTACACCAGCGTGTTGCGGGCCGGGTCCACCATGCGCACGATGCGCAGGCGCTTGAACAGAATGGACATGCGTTCGCTGAACACTTCCTCCTGTTTCTTCAGTGGCTCGGGAATGCTGATGGGGCCGACCTGGCGGCAGGCAATGGAGGCCTCGGCGCGGTCTTCGGCCAGGCCCAGCGTGCCCTTGACACCACCGATGCGTGCCCGCGAGACGTAGCAGGTGACGCCCCGTACGCCCGGGTCGTCATAGGCCTCGACGATGATGTCGTGGTCGCGGCCGATCCACTGGAACGCGGTGTCCACGGTGCCGATCTTTTCGCCCGATGCGGCCTGCACTGTGCCGCCCGCGAGGGCGGCAAGCGCCACAACGGCGGCAGTTGCCAACGTGCGCGCAGCGGTCATGCCGCGGTCTCGCCTTCGGTGCAGCGCTGGGCCAGGTGGGCCAGCGCTTCTTCGACCTGGTCCACCAGCACCAGGCACAGGTCGCCGGGTTGCAGGCGTTCCAGGGCGGTGTCAATGGCGATGAACTCGCCACGGATCTCTTCCACATGCGTGGTGCGCGGCGCGCCAGCCAGGCCTTCGCGCAGCAGGGCCATCACTTCGCCGTCGGCGCGGCCGCGCTGGGCAGCGTCCTGGTACAGGATCACGTCGTCAAACGCGGCGCCCAGGATCACGGTCTGCTCGCGGATGTCTTCGTCGCGCCGGTCGCCCGCACCGCTGATGACCACGCTGCGGCGCTTGCCGGGCAGGGCGTCCACGGCCTGCACCAGGGCGCGCATGGCGTCGGGGTTGTGGCCGTAGTCGGCGATCACCGTCGCACCCCGGTAGTCCATGATGTTGAAGCGGCCGGGGGCGTTGTCGCTGTCGTTCACAAAGCCCGACAGGCCGCGGCGGATGGTCTGCCAGGGCATGCCCACGCCCCAGGCGGCAGCCACGGAGGCCATGACGTTCTCGACCTGGAAGCCGATCTTGCCGTTGCGCGTGATGGGCACGTCGCGCAGGTGGATGGTTTCGCGCCACGAGCCTTCGGAGGCGACGATGGAGTCACCATCCACGTAGACGGTGCGGTGTCCCTGGGCGCGGTGCGTGACCATCACGGGGTGGTGGCGGTCGCTCGCAAAGTAGATCACCTTGCCGGGGCAGGCCGAAGCCATGGCCGCCACGATGGGGTCAGCGGCGTTGAGCACCGCGTAGCCCGTGGGGGCCACGTTCTGCACGATCACGCGCTTGAGCACGGCCAGGTCTTCCACCGTGGTGATGTAGTTCAGGCCCAGGTGGTCGCCCGCGCCAATGTTGGTGACCACGGCCACCTGGCAGCGGTCAAAGCCCAGGCCTTCGCGCAAGATGCCGCCACGGGCGGTCTCGAACACGGCGGCGTCCACCTCGGGGTGCAGCAGCACGTTGCGGGCGCTCTTGGGGCCGCTGCAGTCGCCGCTGTCGATCTGGCGACCGTTCACGTACACGCCGTCGGTGTTGGTCATGCCCACGCGCAGGCCCTGGGCCGTGAACAGGTGCGCAATCAGGCGGGCGGTGGTGGTCTTGCCGTTGGTGCCGGTCACGGCCACGGTAGGGATGCGGCCGTCGTCGCCATGGGCAAACAGTTTGTCCACCATGGCCTGGCCCACGTTGCGGGGCTTGCCGTAGCTGGGGGCCAGATGCATGCGCAGGCCGGGGGCGGCGTTCACTTCCACAAAGCCGCCACCTTGTTCTTCAAGGGGGCGCAGCACGGTCTCGGCCACCATGTCCACACCGCAGATATGCAGGCCCACCATCTGGGCGGCGGCCACGGCGCGGGCCGCAACCTCGGGGTGCACGTCGTCAGTCACATCGGTGGCGGTACCGCCGGTGGACAGGTTGGCGTTGTTGCGCAAGATGACGCGCTGGCCTTTCTCGGGCACCGAGTCGGGCGTCAGGCCCTGCATGGCCAGGCGGGCCACGGCGATGTCATCGAGGCGGATCTTGGTCAGCGAGGTGGCATGGCCTTCGCCACGGCGGGGGTCCTGGTTGACCACGTCCACCAGCTGGCGCACGGTGTGCTCGCCATCGCCCAGCACCTGGGGCGGCTCGCGGCGGGCGGCGGCCACCAGCTGGTCGCCCACCACCAGCAGGCGGAAATCGTGGCCGGGCAAGAAGCGCTCGACCATCACGGTGCCGTAGTCGGCGGCGTTCTTGTAGGCCTCTTCAAGCTGTGCGCGGTCGGTGATGTTGACGGTGACGCCCTTGCCCTGGTTGCCGTCTTGCGGCTTGACCACCACGGGCAGGCCGACCTTGAGGGCGACCTCCCAGGCTTCGTCCACAGTCTCCACCGGCTTGCCCAGCGGGACAGGCACGCCAGCGGCGTGCAGCAGGCGCTTGGTCAGGTCCTTGTCCTGGCCGATGGATTCGGCCACGGCGCTGGTTGAATCGACTTCGGCTGCCTGAATGCGGCGCTGCTTGGAACCCCAGCCAAACTGCACCAGGCTGCCGCGCGTGAGGCGGCGGTAGGGGATGCCCCGGGCTACGGCGGCCTCGACGATGGAGCCCGTGCTGGGGCCCAGGCGCTCGTCTTCGTCCAGCTCGCGCAGGTCGGCGACGGCCTTTTCGGCATCGAAGGTGCCGTTGCCCAGCGCGGCCTGGATGAGTTGCTGTGCGTCTTCAAACGCCTTGCGGCCCACGGCTTCTTCGCTGTATTCGACAACCACTTGGTACACACCGACATCACTGGTGGCCGTGGTGCGCGCAAAGGTCACGGGGCAGCCGGCCTGCGCCTGCAGCGCCAGTGCTGCGGTCTGCAGCACGTGGGCCAGCGACACATCGCCGCCACCGGTTTCCGGGTGCAGTGCGCCGATGGCGGGGAACAGGGCTCGCAGGCGGGCTTCGAATCCGGCCATCTGGCCCACGGCGCGCTCGTTCTCGGCGCAGGTCACCACGGCCTCGATGGCCATGTGGCGGCTCCAGAGGTTGGGGCCGCGCAGGGCCCGGGTGCGGGTTACATCCATGGAAGTCTCTTTCAGTGGTCCATCAGAGCGCTGGGGCCCTGTTCAGGTCGTGGGATGTGGGGTCAAACAACAAACAAAGGCAAATGCACGAGAGGCCATCACGACCGCAGGGCGGCGGTGGGGACCAGTTCGGGCTCGAAGGTCTTGATGCCTGCGCCGATCAGGTCGGGGGCAATGTCCAGCGCCCAGGCCGTGCCGATGGCGGCCAGCAGGGCGTCGGTGTCTGGCACCACGGCATTGCGGCCAAAAGTCAGATCAGACAGGGTGCCCAGCACATGCTCGGCGCTGCCCGTGGCCAGCACCACGCGGCCGTTCTTCACGAAGACGGCGCGGCCGTTGTCCTTGGCGCGGTGTTCGGCGATGACGGGCAGCGTGCCGTCCTGCGCATACAGCACCACGTCGCCGTCGGACAGGGGGGCCAGGTCGGCCACCTGGGCGATGGCGGCATTGAGCACCGCAGCGCCTTCGGCCAGCACCACGTCCACCTGGGTGCGCATCACCTTGGTCATCTGGTCCTGTTCGTGCACATCGAATTCGGCCAGCGTTTCCACGCCGTCCATGTCGGTCACCACGCCCACCTGGCAGCGGTCATACGCCAGGCCGTCTCGCAGGATGGTGCGGGCGTCGCTTTCGATCACGGCGGCCTGCACCATCTTGTTCATCAGCAGGCGGTGGGCGGCTTCCCAGTGGGCGCAGTCGGTGGCCTCCACGCAGCGACGATCCAGAAACAGCCCTTCGCGGCAGGCCAGGCCGGTGTGGTGCCCGCTCAGGTGCAGCAGCCAGGCCACCACGCGCGAGATGGTCGATGTGCTGCGTGTGCCGGCCACGCCCACCAGTGGAATGCGACCGGCCTGACCTTCGTCATCGGCGTCGGAGGGGAACAGGTGCTCGGCAATTGCCTGGCCCACAGGGCGCGGCGCACCCACGGCGGGTTTCAGGTGCATGAGCAGGCCGGGGCCTGCGTTGACTTCGACAATCGCGCCGCCCTGAGTGTGCAGGGGCTTGGAAATATCGCGGGCCACCATGTCGATGCCTGCGATGTCCAGGCCCACCACCTTGGCGGCAAGCTGGGCGATGTACGCCACTTCAGGGTGCACGTCGTCCGTGCAGTCCACGGCCACGTTGCCATTGCGCTGCACCACCACTTGGCGGCCAGCGGCGGGCACCGAGTCGGCTTCAAGATCCTGGCGCTTGAGTTCCAGTTGCACCTTGGTGTCGGTGGCCAGGTCGATGATTTCGAGCGGGTACTCTTCTTCGTAACCCCGGCGCGGGTCGGAGTTGAGCTGGGTGTCGATGAGTTCCTTGACGGTGGAGCGGCCGTTGCCGGTGATGGTGACCAGCTCGCCGCGTGCTGCGGCAACCACCTTGCCGCCCACCACCAGCAGGCGGTGCTCGTCGCCAGGGATGAAGCGCTCCACCATCACGTCGCTGCCCTCGGGGTAGGCCACGTGGTAGGCCGCTTCGATGTCTTCCTGCTTGCGCAGGTCCAGCGTCACGCCCCGGCCGTGGTTGCCGTCGGAGGGCTTGACCACCACGGGCAGGCCGATGTCTTGCGCGGCCTCCCAGGCTTCCTCGGGGCTGTTGACGACCTGGCCTTCGGGGATGGGCACGCCGCAGGACTTGAGCAGGCCCTTGGTCAGATCCTTGTCGCTGGCAATGCCTTCAGCAATCGCGCTGGTGTACTCGGTCTCAGCGGTCCAGATGCGGCGCTGGCGGGCGCCATAGCCCAGTTGCACCAGGTTGCCGTCATTCAGGCGGATGTGGGGAATGCCCCGGTCGGTGGCGGCGGTGACGATGCAGGCGGTGCTGGGGCCGAGGTACTGGTCGTCCACCTCGGTGCGCACGCGCGCCACGGCGGCCTGCACATCAAAAGGCTGGTCGTTGATGGCCGCCATGATCAGTGCATGGCCCTGGGCCAGTGCCACGCGGGCCACGCTTTCGTCGCGGGCGCGGAACACCATGCGGTACACGCCGCGCTGGCTGGTGCTGCGCGTCTGGCCGAAGCCGGTGGGCATGCCTGCCAGATTGAGCAGCTCGATCACGATGTGCTCCAGCACATGGCCGCACCAGGTGCCTTCCTGCAGGCGCTGCAGGAAGCCGCCGCGCTCGCCCACGCCGCAGTGGTGCTCGATCAGCGCTGGCAGCCAGGCCGTGAGGCGGTCATTGAAGCCGGGGATGGTGTTGGAGGGGTAGTCCTCCAGCTCGCCCAGGTCCAGCCAGACTTCCAGGACCGGCCGGTAGGTCCAGATATTGGGGCCCCGCAGGTAGTTGATGCGAAGCAGTTGGATGTCGTTGAGTTTCGCCATGGATTGCAGCGGTTGTGGTTCCGGCCTTGGTAAGGGCTGTGCGGTAGGGGGACGAAAGGGAATTTTGTGGACGATGATTGTGCGCCAGTCCAGGGCCTGTGCGCAGTGTCAGCCAAAAGGCCGCCACAGACGTTACAGGAGGATGCCGTCGCACCGTGGCGTGCAGTATCGGTGAGAATTCTTGCTTTCGCGAGAGCGGCCACCGCAGGCAGCCGGTGGCGGAAAACCCAACCAAAAATGCAACATCACCATTCTGTGGACGCCTCGGGTGTCTTTTCTGGCCCTGTGGGGGCCGATTTGCGGGTCATGCTCGCTTCCAAAGAGAACGTGTTGGCGGCTTTGCCGGTTGACCTGAGCGCCACACTGCGCTTTGCGGCGGGGTGGGTGGTGGTGACCTCCGAACGGCTGCTGGCCTGCGACCCTGGTACCACGACCTGGCGCAGCTGGCCCCTGGGTGAAGGGCTGACGCTCAAGCTGCATGACCATGGCGGAGTGGGCTCGCTCGAGCTGCACAACCCCCAGGAGCGCCTGGCCCAGTGGCGCTTTACCCTGGCGCACCATGCGCAGGCGCTGCGCCTGGTGCAGCGTTTTGAGCAGCAAAGCGCCCGGGGCGACAGCGGTGCCGAGGACGAAGCCGACGAGCCCGCTTGCCCCACCTGCCATACGCCGCTGCCGCCCGACACCGAAGAGTGCCCGGCTTGCGCCCGTGCCCAGCCACCCCAGACCTCCACCTGGGTGCTGCTGCGCCTGTGGCGTTTTGCGCGGCCCTATCGCAAACAGCTGGCGGCCGGTTTTGCCCTGACGCTGGCGTCCACCGCAGCGACCCTGGTGCCGCCCTACCTCACCATCCCGCTGATGGATGACATCCTGATTCCGTTCCAGAACGGCAAACAGATCGAACCTGGCCTGGTGCTGCTGTACCTGAGCGGCCTGCTGCTGTCGGCGCTGGCCGCCTGGGGCCTGAGCTGGGCGCGCACCTACATCCTGGCGCTGGTGTCCGAGCGCATCGGCGCCGACCTGCGCACCACCACGTACGAGCACCTGCTGCGCCTGTCGCTCGACTACTTTGGGGGCAAGCGCACCGGCGACCTGATGGCGCGCATCGGGTCGGAGACCGACCGCATCAACGTGTTCCTGTCGCTGCACGCGCTCGACTTCATCACCGATGTACTGATGATCGTGATGACGGCGGCGATCCTGTTCTCCATCAACCCGTGGCTCGCGTTGGTCACGCTGGTGCCGCTGCCCTTCATTGGCTGGATGATCCATACCGTGCGCGACCGCCTGCGCACCGGGTTTGAAAAGATCGACCGTGTGTGGTCCGAGGTGACCAATGTGCTGGCCGACACCATCCCCGGCATCCGCGTGGTCAAGGCCTTCGCCCAGGAAAAGCGCGAGGCCCAGCGCTTTCGCGATGCCAACCAGCACAACCTGGAGGTGAACGACAAGCTCAACAAGACCTGGAGCCTGTTCACCCCCACGGTGTCGCTGCTGACCGAAATCGGGCTGCTGGTGGTCTGGGCGTTTGGTATCTGGCTGGTGTCGCGCAACCAGATCACGGTGGGTGTGCTCACCGCCTTCATCGCCTACATCGGGCGGTTTTACGGGCGGCTGGATTCGATGAGCCGCATCGTTTCGGTCACCCAGAAGGCCGCCGCAGGCGCCAAGCGCATCTTCGACATCCTGGACCACGTGAGCAACGTGCCCGACCCTGCCCAACCCGTCAAGGTGGACAAGGTGCAAGGCGCCATCAGCATGCAGGGCGTGGGCTTCCGTTACGGCAGCCGCGCGGTCATCAAGGGGCTGGATCTGGACATCCGCCCCGGCGAGATGATCGGTCTGGTGGGCCACAGTGGCTCGGGCAAGAGCACGCTGGTCAACCTGATCAGCCGTTTTTACGACGTGAGCGACGGGTCCATCCAGGTCGATGGCATCGACATCCGACGCTTTGCGGTGGCCGACTACCGCCGCCACATCGGCCTGGTGCTGCAGGAGCCTTTCCTGTTCTTTGGCACCATCGCGGAGAACATCGCCTACGGCAAGCCCGAAGCGACGCGCGAGGAAATCGTGGCCGCCGCCCGCGCTGCCCATGCGCATGAATTCATCCTGCGCCTGCCGCACGGCTACGACTCGCTGGTGGGCGAGCGCGGCCAGGGCCTGTCGGGCGGCGAGCGTCAGCGCATCAGCATTGCGCGCGCTCTGCTGATCGATCCGCGCATCCTGATCCTGGACGAGGCCACCTCGGCGGTGGACACCGAGACCGAAAAGGAAATCCAGAAGGCGCTCGATAACCTAGTGCAAGGCCGTACGACGATCGCCATTGCCCACCGCCTGTCCACCCTGCGCAAAGCCGACCGCCTGGTGGTCATGGACCGCGGCGAGGTGGTGGAAGTGGGCCCGCACGATGAATTGATGGAAAAGCAGGGCGCCTACTGGCGGCTGTACGAAGCCCAGGCCCGCCGCGCCGAAGAAGACGCGCAGGCGGCGGGCGTGATCATCGACAGCAGCCTGCTGCACCCGGCCCACCCCGCCGGCAACCCCTGAGACGCTGTGAGCGACCCTGCCATGAATGCTTCCCTGACCCCATCGTCGTCCACCCTCGCTTTCCAGCTCACGCGCAACCCGCACGGCCGCCTCGTCCTGACCCTGGCCGATGACACGGCCCATGAGGGCGTGACTCCCGTGCGTGCTTTTCCCATCGCCGCGCCGGGCGAGGGGCTGTCCCTGGTGGGCGCCGACGGTCATGAGCTGCTGTGGGTTCCCCGGCTGGAGGCCGTGACGGGCGCCGCCCGGCAGCTCATTGATGAAGAGCTGGAGGTGCGCGAGTTTGTGCCCACTATCCAGAAAATCCTCGCTGTTTCTAGTTTCTCGACCCCTAGCACCTGGGATGTGGAGACCGACCGGGGGCCTGCCCGCCTGGTGCTCAAGGCCGAAGAAGACATCCGCCGCCTGGGCGGGCGCACCCGGCTGCTGATTGCCGGGGGCGACGGCTTGCAGTTCCGTGTGAAGGACACCACGGCGCTGGACAAGCATTCGCGCCGCTTGCTCGAACGCTTTCTTTGACCTTGTAAGGCGGAGTCGAGCCGGCTCCGTCCTGGGCTCGGACCTTGTCCTGCCAGTCGTAGGGGCCTGTCTGCGCTCCTCTGCAAGACCGTCAACATGCTCTGTCGGGAATGTGGGGCCGGCGGAGCCCGCCTCTTGCGCATTCCTTGCGCACGGCCCGAGCCGCCTACTTCTCTGCCTGTTCCCCTGCAGCGGGTGATGACCTGCGGGCGCCCCGCCTTCTGACGGCGTGGTGCTGTTGCGACATTCGGCGTGCGCCCAGCGCGCTCTTCGGCCGATTCGGCCCATTCGGGGCACTGTTTGGCACCTTCATGGTCCTTGCCTGACGCCGAACCGTCCCAAAAAGCTGGCTTTTTACTAGGGAAAACCCTAAATTTCGTTCAATCGGTGAAAAAGACCTAAATTCACCCTTCTTTTTGCCGTAATGAATGTACGAAGAGGCCGAAAGACCCTCTGTACCTTTTGTTCAACTACGGGCCAATGTCATGCAAATGCCACCTGTCGATCGATCGCCGTCCTGGCGTCCTCAGGGCGCTGATTTGTATTCCACTGGCGCCTCGGGTGCGCCTCCGGTGCGTCCCATCAACGCTCCCAACCCTGTCGAGTCCATGGACCGGATGGGTGAGGGGGCGATCGTGCGCGAGCCGGACAAACCCTCGGCGCCCGATGCGCCCAACCGGGACTGGACGGCGGTAAAAAAGAAAGACACTGTCGAAGAGCCGCCGGAGCCTCCCAAAGAGCCGATCTACAAACAACTGCTGGAGTTCATCCAGTCGATGTGGCGCGCCAGCGGCAGCGCGGTAGAGGTAGCGCAGGACGTCAACAAGATGACCTTGCAGGAGCGACTGGCCCAGCAGGCCAAGAACGAGCCGCTGACCTACACCGACCCCAAGGTCAAGCGCACCGGTGGCGTCTGAGCAGCTGGCGCTGCCGGGCTGCCTGCCCTGAAGGCGGCCCATTGCGTGCTTTGGCGAGCCCGGTGCAGTGCAGCGAAGCCACTGCGCAGCAGCAAACTGTGACGTACAGGCGCTGCATGCGGTGGGTGCACGGTGCCGTGCGCACGGAAGCTGTGGGTACTGTCTCGATGCGTCAGGTATTTTTTTGCTATCAAATAGATAGCTTGTAGCGCATATTGCACTAGCGCTCCAAGTCGATTGGACTGATTTTTTGGGCTTTGCCGCTTGGCAAAGTGCAATCAGCGTTCCTCACGGACGGGTTTCTGGCGCAGGGGGCGGCGCAGCCGGTGCCGCCGACGTCGCAGCCGCTTGTGCCGCTGCTCGCTGGCGATCACGCTCGGCGCGGTACTTGGCGGCGAAGGCACGGACTTCGGCATATGACACAAAGCCATCGCCATCCGTGTCGGCCTCGTCAAAGGCCGCCGCCAGGCGCGGGAACAGCTTCACCTCAGAGCGGCTGAGCTTGCCGTCCCCGTTGAAGTCCAGCATCTTGAATTCACGTTGGGCCTTCAGCTCGCCGGGGCTTACTGCCGCTGCGGGCTCTGTGGCGGCGTGTGTCTCCGCTGGAGGGGCCGGTGCTGGTGGGGGCGTTTGTGCCAGTGCTGCACAGGCTGCCAACAGGGCCACCGTCGCCAGTACCGGCCTTTGCAACCCCATGAACGCTAGGGATGTGCGAATGCGCAAAGTGTTCTCCTTCGAAGTCTCAACGGCCATGGTGGCACATGGGGGGCGAGGGCGGTGGTTTGCAACCGGGGCTTTGCAGGCTTTCACCGGGCGTTGCAAGTCTTTGCAGAACTTTTCCCAACGGCTGGGTGCAGGGTGGCACAGCGCGCCAGCCTGCAGCCGAGGCTCCTGCGGGTCAGTTCCCTGCGGCCCGCACCGGATTCGAGATACCACTGTTCACATGGCCCGCAGGCACATGGCGCGCTGCCGATGTGACGTGACCAGTCTGGTCGTCAAAGAAGAAATCGGGTTCGAACTCGCGCAGAAATTCGCCCTTGGGCAGGCCGCCCAGGAACATGGCTTCGTCCACTGCAATTTTCCAGTCCATCAGGGTGCGGATGGCGCGCTCGTGCGCGGGGGCGCTGCGGGCGGTGACGAGCGCGGTGCGGATGCGCATGCCGGTGCCACCGGCCTCGCCCGCAGACTGCAGGCGGTGCAAGGCGGCCAGCAGGGGTTTGAACGGGCCGTCGGGCAGGGGCTGTGCGGCCTTGTCGGTCTCGTGCTGCTGGAAGGCGGCCAGCCCCTCCGCCTGGTACACGCGCTCGGCCTCATCGGAGAACAACACGGCGTCGCCGTCAAAGGCAATCCGCACCTCGTTGGGGTTGGAGTCGCCCGCCTGCACCGACTCCGTCACCACCCGCGCGGCGGGGTAGCCCAGGTGCAAGGCCTCGCGCACGTCCGCCTCGTTGGCGGACAGGAAAAGGTGCGCACCCAGTGGCCGCAGATAGCGAAACGGGTCGCGCCCTTGCGTGAACACACCGCGCTGGATGGTGGGCAGCCCATGGGCATGGCACGAGCGAAACACGCGCATGCCGCTCACCGGGTCATTGCGCGACAGCAGCACCACCTCCACGCGCTGGTGCTCGGAGGTATTGAACGCGAGCAGCTTGCGCACCAGTGAAAACGCCACGCCCGGCGCAGCAGGTACGTCGAGCCGCTGGCGCTGCATGTCCACGTAGGCGCGGTCGTTGTCCTTTTCGAAGACGCGGTTCTCTTCCTCAAAATTGAACAGCGCGCGCGAGGAGATGGCGACTACCAGCTTGTCGTCGAGCGTCACGGCCATAAGGTCACTTTACAAACTGGTTGAGCTGGATGATCGGCAGCAGCACGGCCAGCACGATCAGCATCACGATTAGGCCCATGCCCACGATGAGCAGCGGCTCCAGGATCGTAGCCAGGGCCATGGCGCGGCGCTGGACCTCTGCCGAGAGCTGGCGGGCCGCGCGCTGCAGCATCACGGGCAGTTGTCCGGTCTGTTCGCCCAGGCGTGCAAACATCGACAGCAGGCCCGGAAAGCGTTTCTTTTGGGCCAGGGCCGAGGCCAGCGGGGCACCCTCGCGCACCAGAACCAGGGCGTCGAGCGCGTCGGCCCGCAGCGCGCGGTTGTTCAGCGTTTCAGCAGCCGCCTGCAAGGCCTTCAGGATCGGCACCCCGGCGCCTGCCAGCATGGCCAGCGTGCCGGCAAACCGTGCTGCGTTGTAGCCGCGCGCCAGTTTGCCCACCAGGGGCAGATTGAGCCAGGCGGCATCAAATTTCTCGCGAATATGGCCGATGGTGAGCGCCCATCTTGTCCCAATCGCTATCAAAATAAAAGCAATCAACATCACCCAGCCATAGCTGCGCACAAAGGCGCTGAGGCCCAGCATGGCCACTGTCAGGAACGGCAACGCCCGCTTGGTGCCTGCAAACACGCTGGCCACCTGCGGCACCACATAGCCCACCAGGAACAACACGATCACGATGGCCACCAGGGTCACGATGGCCGGGTACAGCGCAGCGCCCACCAGCTTGGCCTTGAGCGCCTGGCGCTCTTCCAGGTCGTCGGCCAGGCGCTCCAGCACCAGGCCCAGGTTGCCGCTGTGCTCGCCCGCACCGATGACGGCGCAGTAGATGTCAGAGAACTCGCGCGGGTGCTGCGAAAGTGCGCGGGCAAAGGTGGCGCCCGCATTGACCTCGGCGCGCAGGGCGGCGACCAGGTGGCGCTGGCGTTCATCGTCGGCTTCTTCGGACAGCGCTGTGAGTGCACGTTCCAGAGGCAGGCCGGACGACACCAGCCCGGCGATCT
Source organism: Acidovorax sp. Root402 (assembly GCF_001425125.1). Classification (NCBI taxonomy): domain Bacteria; kingdom Pseudomonadati; phylum Pseudomonadota; class Betaproteobacteria; order Burkholderiales; family Comamonadaceae; genus Acidovorax; species Acidovorax sp. Root402. Next base: position 225,092 of record NZ_LMDQ01000016.1, on the reverse strand, counting down.
GCCGTGTCCAGATGGCCAGCCCCGTCGCGCTGAACACCGGCCGGGTGAACAGGCGCTGGCCCAGGCTGGCGGACCGGCCGTCCAGCGACTGGCCCGTCTGCACCAGCTCCACCGCCAGCGGTACCAGCGCCTGGGCCCGCAGCAGGCTGCGTGCGGCCTTGGCGGTGTCAGCCTCCAGGAGGCCTTTGCGGGTCTGGCCCTGGGCGTCCAGGGCTTCAAAGGAAAAAGCAGGCATGCAAATGCGGGCGTGGGTGGTGGGGCGTCAGCGTGGAAATCAGGCAGTCCTGCAACGGACGGATGTCCGCCGCAGGCTCGGCAGCCCCTGATGGTAGCCGCTACCCAAGGCCCAATGCCTCCACCCTGCTTCCATGCCCGGGGCATGACACAGGTCAAGGCGCTGACGCATGGCACGCGCAGAATGAAAGTTGATCTGTGGCATCAGGTTGCAGGCGTTTGGAACGAACAAGGGGTCTTTCATGCTGAAGAACAAGGTGGCATTGGTAACGGGCGCATCGTCGGGCATCGGTCGCGCCATTGCGCTGGTGTGGGCGCGTGAAGGTGCCAAGGTGGTGGTGTCGGATGTGAATGTGCAGGCGGGCGAGGAAACCGCCGCGCTGGTGCGCGCAGCCGGGGGCGATGCGATCTTTGTGGCGGCCGACGTGGGCAAGCCCGAGGACTGCGAGGCGCTGGTGCAGCGCACCGTCGCCCACTACGGCCGCCTGGACGTGGCCTGTAATAACGCGGGCATCGGCGGCCCGCAGGCGCCTACGGCCGACTACCCGCTGGACGGCTGGGCGCAGGTCATCAACATCAACCTGTCGGGCGTGTTCTACGGCATGAAGTACCAGATCGCCGCGATGCTGAAGAACGGTGGCGGCGCCATCATCAACATGGCGTCTATCCTGGGTTCGGTGGGCTTTGCCACGGCGCCCGCCTATACGGCGGCCAAGCACGGCGTGGTGGGGCTGACCAAGGCTGCGGCCATCGAATACAGCGCGCACGGCGTGCGCGTCAATGCCGTGGGCCCTGCTTTCATCCACACGCCCATGATCAGCGGGTTGGAGCAGGACGCCGGCATCAACGCCATGCTGGTTGGCGCCCACCCCATCGGCCGCCTGGGGCAGCCCGAGGAGGTGGCCGAGCTGGTGACCTGGCTCGCGTCCAGCAAGGCGTCGTTTGTGACCGGGGCGTACTACCCCGTGGATGGCGGCTACCTGGCGCGCTGAAGAATGAGAGCGGCGCCCAGGCGCCCCCCGGCTGCCCAGGTGCTCAGGCCGCGACGGCGGCCTGGCCCAGCGTAGCGTGGGCCTTGGCGGCAATGTCCAGCGAGCGCAAACGCAGCGCAGGGTCGTACACATCGCTCACCAGCATCAGCTCGTCGGCGCCTGTGGCTTCGCTCAGGCTGGCCAGCCCTGCACGCACCGTGTCCGGCCCGCCAATCACGGCCGCAGCCAAAAAGTCGCCAATTGCTGCACGCTCTTGGGGTTGCAGGCGCGCAGCATAGTTCTCGATGGGCGGCAGCAGGCGGCGGCGGTCGCCCGTCAAGATGCCGAGCACGCGCTGGTAGGTGCTGCTGGCCAGGAAGTCGGCCTCTTCGTCCGTCGGGGCAGCGATCAGCGGCACGCCAATGGCCACATAGGGCTCGGGCCAGGCGGCAGACGGCCGGTACAGATTGCGGTACAGGTCAATGGCCTGGTGCAGCAGGCGCGGCGCAAAGTGCGAGGCGAACGCATACGGCAAACCGCGCTCGGCTGCCAGCTGGGCCGAAAACAGGCTGGAGCCCAGCAACCAGATCGGCACATTGGTGCCCGCACCTGGCATGGCAATCAGGCGCTGGCCGGGCTCGGCAGGGGCCAGCAGGCGCTGCAACTCGGCCACGTCGCGCGGAAAGTCTTCTTCGGTTTCCACCCGGTTGCGGCGCAGTGCTCGCATGGTGGTGGGGTCGGTGCCCGGCGCGCGGCCCAGGCCCAAGTCAATGCGGCCGGGGTACAACTCGGCCAGCGTGCCAAAGGCCTCGGCCACCACCAGCGGGGCATGGTTGGGCAGCATCACGCCGCCCGACCCGACGCGGATGCGCGAGGTGCCACCGGCAATGTGGCCCACCAGCACGGCGGTGGCGGAGCTGGCAATGCCCGCCATGTTGTGGTGCTCGGCCAGCCAGTAGCGGGCAAAGCCCAGTTTTTCGGCATGCTGGGCGGTGCGCAGCGCAATCTGCAGCGCATCGGCCACGGTGCCGCCTTCGCGGACGGCCACCAGATCAAGCATGGAAAGGGCAGGGCGGCGGGGAGTGGAAGTCATGCACGCATTGTCCGGCTGCCGTTGCTTTTGTGCAGGCGGTGGGCGCAGAGCTGGCAGTGGCAGCAGGGTTGCCCACGCACATTTTTACGAAGGGGCCATTTTTTGGTAGCCAAAACGGCGGAGGCGCCACAGAATGTTTCAAGACATTTCCGCGCCGGCTGCCATTTCGCGCTGCGCGGGCCAGTCGCGCAAAAGGGATGACGCATGGGTTTTTTCAGCCGCTTGTTCAAGATCCGGGAGCAGGACCCCACCAGCCCCGAGACCACCTGGGCCATGGAAGACAACGGCAGTGAACTGGTGCTGGATGCCGAGTACGCGGCCACGCTGATGACCGAGATCGACATCGACGCCGCCATTGCCAGCCACGAGCGCTGGCGCCTGCAGCTGCAAGACATGGTCAACGGGCGCTCCGACGAAGTCATGCGGCCCGAACGCATCTGCCAGGACGACCGCTGTGACCTGGGCCGATGGCTCTACGGCACGGGCCGGGTGCGCCTGGGGCATTACCCCGCGTTCGACATGCTGGTGGCGCGGCACAAATACTTTCACCAGCAGGCGGCCGACGTGGTGACAGCTTTCCAGTCGGGCGACCAGCCCAAGGCAGCGCAGCTGCTCAACGGCAGCTGCCGCCACGCATCCAACCAGGTGCTGCTGCTGCTCAAGGAGCTCAAGCGCGGGCTGGGGCGCTGAGCCGCACCACCCCGGGTGGGGGCATTCTTTTTGCCAAGCCGTTCGGCCTTCTGAAGCCGCAATCCTCTGCCGCTGCGCGCGTCGCGCAGCGCGAAGGTGGAGGTGTCGCTAGCGATGCCTTTTTTAGAGCGGACGTGAACGACGCCTTGGCGCACTGACCGCGCCGAGCATCGGCACACAGCTCTTACATCTGCAGACAGGACCCGCCCCCGAAATCGGGGGGGGCGTCGCTATATTTCGGCGCACTTGAGAACCTTTGCTTGCACAAGGTTGCTCAATAAACATCCATACCTAAAGCAACGATAAAGAAGAGAGAGGGAATTCGATGGACCGCCGCCAACTACTGACGCTTGTGACCCTGGCATCCGGCGTGAGTGCCGTATCGCCCGTCTGGGCACAGTTTGACCTGGGCAAGATGCTCGACGCGGGCAAGGACCTGGCCAAATCCGAGTCGCTGACCGACGACGAGGTCAAGGCTGCCTTTGACCAGATGGCCGCTGAAAGCGACCGCCAAAACCGCATTGCTCCCGCTGGCAACCCTTACGCCACGCGCCTGAACAAACTCACGGCGGGCTTGGGCACGTATGACGGCCTGAAGATGAACTTCAAGGTCTACCTCACCCCCGACATCAATGCCTTTGCCATGGCCAACGGCACCATCCGTGTGTACTCGGGCCTGATGGACAAGTTCACCGATGACGAAGTGCGCTACGTCATCGGCCACGAAATCGGCCACGTCAAAAAGGGCCACAGCAAGGCCCGCATCCAGGCGGCCCTGCGCACCAGCGCCCTGCGCAATGCTGTTTCGTCCAGCAACAGCCGCGCCGGCGCCATCGCCGACTCGCAACTGGGCGATCTGTTTGAAAAAGTGGTGCGCGCCCAGCACTCCCAAAGCAACGAACGCGAGGCCGACGATTACGCGATGGGCTTCATGAAAGCCAAGCGCTACCAGCCTGGCGCCTGCGTGAGCGCACTGGAAAAGCTGGCCGCGATGTCGGGCGGTGATTCGAGCAACTTTCTGTCCACCCACCCCTCGCCGAAGGAGCGGGCGGAGCGGATGAAGACGCAGTTGGCGTGAAAGCCTTGAACATCCAGCGAGCGCATAGGAGACGCCGATGATCACGGATACCGTTGGCCAAGGCGGCCGCAATTCCTTGAACGACACCATGATCGTTCAGCGGTTGCTGAACGAGATTGACATGCCGGGTGTTCAGCAACTGGTGGCAGATGGTTCGCCCGGGGCGCGGACCATTTTCAAGATTCAGGCCTTTCAACGCAGCATAGGCATAACGCGTCCGGATGGGTTGATTCGGCCTGGCAGCAAAACAATGACCGAGCTCATGTGCCGGGCTGACGCCGAAAACACGGTGCAATCGAAGCTTGCCTTGACCAACCCCGCGCCCTCCAGCGCTGATTTGGGGGCTCCTTGGATCGCGACGGCCGAACGCGAACTGGGTCAGAAAGAAGTGGCAGGTGCCAGCGCCAATCCGCGCATCATGGAGTATCACAAGGCCGCCAAATACTGGGCCAAGGATGATTCTGGCAAGAAGGACGCTTGGTGTGGATCGTTCGTGGCTTGGGTCATGTCCCAGCACGGCTACTTGCCTCCTCCAAACGCGTTCAGAGCCAAGGAGTGGTCTAACTTCGGCGTGGAACTCAAGAGTCCCGTTTATGGGGCCATCTGTATCAAAAGCAGGTCTGGCGGAGGGCACGTGGCGTTTGCAGTCGGCCAGAGCCGTGATGGCAAACACTACTTCATGCTCGGAGGCAACCAGGGTAACGAAGTCAATATCAGTCGATATCCCGCGAGCGTCTGGGATGCATTCACCTTTCCCTCCGGATCGGCGCAGGGCAAATCTTTGCCAGTTTTTCAGGGGACATCGTCTGAAGCGGGGAGTGAGTCATGAGTTTGCGCGCTAGCGTGGTGGTAGCCACATTTATCGCGGGTTCCTGGTTCAACACCGACGGTGCCTTTGCGGTGACGATGTCAGCCGCAGGAGAAACGAACTCTGCCGAAGCCATGGCGTCTGCCGAAAGGGAGTTTCTGGCAAAAGCGATTGCGCAGACGCCCTACTCGGCCCTTGTTGTTCACACCCGCGTGGACATAGCTCCACTGCACAATAAAAGTGCGCACCACGAGGCAGCTGACGTAGTGACCGAGGAGCGTCACATCTATCACGCTCGCGTGTTGGAGACCTTTCGAGGCAAACCCGCTTCAACCATCCGTTATGAGATGGTGGTGGAGCGCGGAGAAGGGGCGGAGATTGATACCAAACCGCAGATTCTGACGCTCTGCTCAGGTCCGCGTGGCCTCTACTGGCCTGGGACCGGGGCCAGCTTTGATGCAGTTCAGTCGTCGATCCTTTTGGCCAGGCGCGTAGCGCGCGAGACGTCATCCCTATCGCCTCGAGGCTACTCACAGTGCAACTGATCCAAGTGCGTCTGTCAGGTGCAGTATGGGCGATGCTCCAAACCTAGGTACTTCGACTTTGGCAATGGCGGGATTTCAGTAACTTCGCCCATCCTTGTACATCGCATGCTGCCGCCGGTTCAGCGTGGCGGCTTCACCCAGGCGGCCCATGGCGGAACCGGCGTGTGCATGGGTGATGGCCATGCCCAGGCCGTCGGCTGCGTCCGTGCCCGGCAGGCCTGGCAGCTGCAACAGCCGCCGCACCATTTCCTGCACCTGGCTTTTGGCGGCGCGGCCGTGGCCGACCACGGCTTTTTTCATCTGCAGCGCGGTGTATTCGGCAACGGGCAGATTGCTGGCCACCAGGGCGGTGATGGCGGCGCCCCGCGCCTGTCCCAGCAGCAGCGTGGACTGGGGATTGACGTTGACGAACACGATCTCGACCGAGGCCACATCGGGCTGGTAGCGGGCTGCGACCTCGGTGATGCCGTCGAACAAGATCTTCAGGCGCCCGGGCAAGTCGCCCAGCGCGAGGGTGGTGGTGCGGATCGTGCCGCTGGCCACGTAGCTGAGCTTGTGGCCGTCCATGTCCACCACGCCGAAGCCGGTGGTCTGCAGGCCGGGGTCAATACCAAGGATGCGCATTTGCTCTCTTTTTTATAGCTATTGGGGCAATGGGAACTAGCGCTATCGGCCGATTCTTCTACAAACCGAAGTACCAGCGTGCCGAATGGAAGAACACGGGCGCTGCAAAACACAGCGCATCCACCCGGTCGAGCAGGCCCCCGGCACCGGTGACGGACATGCCCTGCATGCCCCAGCTGGTGATGCCGCGGTCGCGTTTGAGTGCTTTCATCACCAGGTGCCCCAGGCTGCCCGCCACGCAGGCCAGCAGCGCCATGCCCAGCGCCTGGCCGGGTTTGAAGGGGGTGATGAAGGTCAGCAGACCGCCTGCCAGGCCCCCGGCGGCCACGCCTGCCAGCCAGCTGGTCCACTGAAAGCTCTGGCTCACTTGCGGCGCCACCGGTTTGTGCGGAAAGCGCCGCCCGAGCAGGTGCTGCACCAGCATGCAGGTCTGCACCACAAACACCAGAAAGAACACCAGAAACGCGCCCTTGTCGCGGTAGCCCGGGAAGTCGAGCAGCAGCAGCGCGGGCACGTGGCTCATGCCGTACACGCAGACCATGATGCCCCACTGCAGCTTGGCATTGCGCTCCAGAAATCGCTGGGGGTCGTTGGCCAGTGCGCTCACCACGGGCAGCGCCAGAAACACGTACACCGGGATGAACACGGTGAACAGGTCGAAGTGCTTGCTGCCCACCAGCCAGAACTGCAAGGGCAGCACTACGAAGAACGCCAGCACCAGGCTGCGGTGGTCGCCCCGGCGCGTGGGCGACAGGGTGATGAACTCGCGCAGCGCAAAAAAGCCCACGATGGCAAACAGCACCGTGGCCACCGTTTCGCCCAGCACCCAGCCTATCCAGAACACCGTGGCCATGACCCAGGAGGTCTTGAGCAGCCCCCAGAAGCGCTTGGCTTCCAGGGCCCGGGCTTCGGCTTCGGGGTCGTCGCTGGCGTGCTCGCGCAGATTGCGCACAAAGGCCCACACGGTGACGATGGACAGGATGCCGAACACGACCAGGAACAAGGCTCCGATCTGCTGGGTGGCGGTGAGGTTGCGCAAGAATTGGTTCATGTCAGCGCGCGCTCCGGCGCGCAGCATTCGGCAAGGTCAGGGGCTTCGGACGGGTCATGCTCAGACTTCCCGCAGAGCGATGACGGCGCGGCGCGCGCGGTCGAGGAACGGGCGGCGCTCTTCACCCGCTTCGAGCTGGATGGGCGCGCCAAAGGTCACCGAACACAGGATGGGCACAGGCACCACCTCGCCCTTGGGCATCACGCGCTGTACGTTGTTGATCCATGCGGGCACCAGCACCACCTGCGGAAACATCTGTGCCAGCTTGAACAGGCCGGATTTGAACGACTGGGGCTCGTCGCCGTGGCCGCGCGTGCCTTCCGGGAAGATCACGATGGAGTCGCCGCTCTCGAGCGCGCGCACCAGCGGGGCCAGCGGGTCGGACTCTGGCAGGGCGGAACGCAACTCCTCGGGGGTTGGAGCGCGCGGCGGGGCTTCGGGCGATGGGTCTGGGCCACCTGCGGCGGCCGTGTCTGCATCGCTCGGTGTGGCTGGTGCCCCAGTGGGCTCGGCCGCCTCCGGCGCAACCGGCCGCGCGGGCGTGGCCTGGCGGTCCACATACACGGCGTTGAACACGGCGGTGGTGATCCACTGCCGGAACGGCGTCTTGGTCCAATAGTCTTTGGCGGCAATGGGCCGCGTGATGCTGCGCAGCTCTTCGGGCAGCGCCGCCCAGATCAGCACCATGTCGGCGTGGCTCTGGTGGTTGGCAAAGTAGATACGCTGCTCGGCCTTGGGCGGGCAGCCATACCAGCGGGCCTGGGAGCCGGTGAGAAACCGCACGATCCCCAGCAGAAGGAAACTCATCAACTTGGCAAGCATGGCGGGGATGATACGGGCGCCGGGCCTGCATGCCAGGCAAGGACCTGGGCAGCGCTACACCCAGATGCGATAGGCCCAGAAAGCTTCGTCCCCATAGATGCCGTCATACAGCGCCTGCGGTGCATAGCCCGTGATGCGGCGCGTGACGCGGCACAGGTGCGACTGGTCCGAGAACCCGGCGCCCGCTGCGACATCCGCCCATTTGACGCTGCCTTGGGATGCATCGGCCGCGATGGTGTCGAAGAACGCCTGCTCGGCCTTGCCAAAGCCGCGCAGCTCGCGCAGGGGCAGCCCGGCCCAGCGCTTGATGCGCCGCTCCAGCTGGCGCAGGCTGCGGCCGGGGGCAGACAGGGCGGCGCGCTGCGCCAGGTGCGCAGCCCAGTCGCCGTAGCGCTGTGTGGGCAATGTCTGGGCGGGGCGGCAGGCCTGCCAGCGGGGCTCCAGAAAGTCTTCCAGGTGCTGCAGGCGGGCCGCGTTGTCGGGCAGGTTTTGCACCGTTTCGCACAGCGCCAGCCAGTCGGGCGGCAACAGGGATTGCGCGTCCACCATGCGGTCGGTCAGGGCGCCGGGGTCCACGCCGGTGAGCTGGTGCAGCGCGTCGGGCATGAACATCACCATCATGGCGTGTGTGGGCCCTGCGCAGTAGCTGGAAGTGGGGCGCGTCTGCGGGCCTGCCAGCACCCAGCGGCCGGGGTAGGCCTCGCGCGGGCTGTGTTCCGTGGGCATGGTGTCGGGGCGCTCGGCCACCAGGGCCTCGCTGCGGCCTTCAAACCACCAGCTCAGGCTGCACAAGGGGGATGCAGGGAACCGGTTGATGCGCTGCGCATCGCTGAGCGCATGGCCCACCGTGCTACGCGCCATGGCCGCGCGCAGGCAGGCCGTGAGGCTGGCGCGCGGCAGCCACAGTTCGCCCGACGGGATCAACCCGGCAGGGTGCCGGGGGGAAAGGGGGGCCAAGCTTGCCATGGGGCGCGAGTGTAGGCGACGGGGGTTGTCGCAATCGTTCAATACCGACTCGTCGCTGCGCTGCAGCATGTGGGGCATGAACTCGCCCACAGCCACCACGTCCTCTGTTACTTCTCCCACTCATCCCCCCACGCCTGCAACGCCACGCGGCCCGCGAACCCGTTGGTGGGGCCTGCCGCTGCTGCGCGCCATGCGGGCCGACTACCTGGGCTTTGTCACCCAACTGCAGCGTGAGCATGGCGACCTCACCCGCATGCGACTAGGGTATGAAGATGCGTGGGACCTGATGCACCCCGACCTCGTGCGCGAGGCACTCGTCACCCATGCCGACCAGCTCATCCGCTGGGAGCGTGGCATTGCGGTGTTTGAAGAAGTGTTTGGCCAGAGCGTGCTGGTGACCGAAGGCGACACCTGGCAGCGCCAGCGCCGCATGCTGATGCCCGCCTTCACTCCCAAGCGGGTGGCAGGCTACGCACAACTGATGACCGATGCCGCCCGCAGCGCGCTCGACGCTGCCGTGCCCCCGGGCCAGTCCGGCGCCCAGGTGGCAGTGGATGCGCTCTGGACCGATGTGGCCATGGATGTGATCCTGCGCACGCTGTTCAGCACCTCGGCGCAGGCCGATGCGCGCGAAGCCGCCTGGGCCACGCAGACGTTGTCGGAAGCCGCCTTCCGCGAAATGTTCATGCCCTTCACGCTGCCCGACTGGCTGCCCCTGCCGGGCAAGGCGGCCAAGCGGCGGGCTATCCGGTCGTTGAAGGGCTTGGTCTGGCGCCACATCCATGCCCGCCAGGCCGAGGTGCCACCGCCCGATGCCCCTGCGCGCACGGACCTGCTGCACATGCTGCTGGCCCTGCGCGACGAGGAAACCGGTGAGGCCTTGTCTGCGCAAGAGGTGTTTGACCAGTGCATCGTCAGCTTCCAGGCCGGGCACGAAACCAGCGCCACCACGCTGCTGTGGTGGACCCTGCTCATGGCCCAACACCCCGAGGCCGCGCAGCGTGCCCAGGCGGAGGTCGATGCCGTGCTGCAGGGCGGCACCCCCGGCCCCGAGCATCTAGCCCAACTGCCCTGGCTGGGCGCCACGCTCAAAGAGGCGCTGCGCCTGTACCCCCCCATCGCCGCGCTGATGAGCCGCCGCACCATCGCGCCCATCACGCTGGGCGGCGTGCCGGTCCCCCAGGGCGCCATGCTGCGCATCACCCCTTGGGTGCTGCACCGCGATGCGCGCTGGTTTGCCGAGCCGGACCGTTTTGTGCCCGAGCGGTTTCTGGACGGCGCTCCGTCCATTCCTCGGGGCGCGTGGATTCCGTTCGGCCTGGGGCCGCGCGTGTGCATTGGCCAGCACTTTGCGATGCTGGAGATGACGCTGCTGGCGGCGATGCTGCTGCAGCGCTACACCGTGCGGCTGCCGGTGGGGGGCGCCGTGGGAGCGCCCCGGTTTCAAGTGACACTGCGGCCGGAGGGGGCGTCTGCGCTGTGGCTGCAGCGGCGCGATGCGCCGCTGGGGCGATAAGGCGCGCTGCTTACCTGTGGGTGAAGTTCAGGGCAGCTCCGCGCCGCCCATGCGCCCCAGGATCGTGCGTGTCCGTCCTGCCAGATACGCCGAGCCGGGCGTTTTCTCAAAGCGCTTGGGCGCGGGCAGCATCACGGCCAGGCGCGCGGCTTCGGCAGTGCCCAGGCGGCTGGCGCTCTTGCGGAAGTAATGCTGCGCGGCCGCCTCGGCGCCGAACACGCCTTCGCCCCATTCCACGTTGTTGAGGTAGATCTCCAGGATGCGCTGCTTGGAGAGCAACTGCTCCAGCGCCAGTGTGAGCACGAACTCCTGCCCCTTGCGCAGCAGCGTGCGTTCGCCCGACAGCAGCAGGTTCTTGGCCAGCTGCTGGGTGATGGTGGAGCCACCCCGGATCTTGGGCGCACGCACCGGGCGCTCGGGGGCACGGGCCTGCGCCTTGCTGGCCAGGGCTTCGGCCTTGGCGTTGCGCTCCCAGGCTTTTTCGATGGCGTTCCAGTCCACGCCGTCGTGGTTCACAAAACCATCGTCTTCCGAGGCGATGACGGCGCGCTTGAGGTGGTCGGAGATGTCCGCGTACGGCACCCATTGCTGGCGCCAGGGCACGTGGCCTTTGCTGGCCAGCAGCGTCCAGGCTTCAGAGCGCTGGAAGGTGGTGGATTGGGGGTTGATCGCCACCATGGCGGCAATGCGCAGCACGAAGAACAGCTGCAGCGCCACGAAGGCGATCACCAGCAGTCCCAGCCAGCGCAGCACGGCTTTCATCGGGGCGTCCTCGGGGCTCAGGCCGCCATGGATTGCTGCATTTCGCGCAGCACCTGGGCCGAAGGCGGGCGCACACCGCGCCACAGCAAGAAGGCTTCAGCTGCCTGTTCCACCAGCATGCCCAGGCCGTCACGGGGCTCCGCACCGTGCTGGCGCGCCCAGTCGAGGAAGCCTTGCGCTGCGGGGCCGTACATCATGTCGTAGGCCAGAGCGCCCTGGCGCAGCACGCTGGCGGGGACCGGCACACCGCCGCCAGAGAGGCTGCTGGCCGTGGCGTTGATGATCACATCGAAATTGGCCGATAGCGCTAGTGGATCTTGTGCTGACAGTTCTGCTTTTTGTAGCGCTGCCAGTGCGCTGTGCGACTGCACCAGCGCTTGCGCCTTGGCCAGGGTGCGGTTGGCCACGGTGATGTGGCGGGCACCTGCCAGCAGCAGCGGGCCCAGCACACCTGCGGCCGCGCCACCGGCACCCACCAGCAGTACGTCGCGCCCGGCCAGCGACACCCCTGCGTTGTGCGTGATGTCTGCCACCAGGCCCAGGCCGTCGGTGTTGTCGGCGTAGATGCTGCCGTCGGCGCGAAAGGTGAGCGTGTTGGCGGCGCCCGCCAGCCGCACGCGTTCGCTGCACTCGGTCGCCAGGCCCGGCGCGTCGGTCTTGAAGGGCACGGTGACGTTACAGCCGCGCCCGCCCTCTGCCGCGAACGCGCGCACGCCCTGGGCAAACCCGTCCATGGGCACCAGGCGGCGTTCATAGGCAATGTGTTCACCGGTCAGCTCGGCAAAACGGGCGTGGATGGCGGGCGAGCGGCTGTGGGCGACCGGGTTGCCCATCACGCAGTACAGGTCGGCAGGGGAGGCGGGGGATGTCATGGGTGGCTAGGGCGGCGTGGGGCTGGCGGTACGGGCGGCCGTGCTGTGTGTTCTGTGGGGCGGACAGATGGGCGTCGAGGCCTTGACGGCCTGCGAGAAGGGCCTCGCTGCGCACCCGCCGGGCAGTTACTTCACAACGGTTTCCAGGGTCTGGTCGCGGGTGAACTTGAAGCGCGCCACCATGGCGATCTGGTCGGCCTTCTTGCGCATCTCGGCATCAAAGGCGCCAAACGGCCCTGCGGCGCGGGCAATGGCTTCGGCGCGGCGGTCCAGCGTGCCGTTGCCTGAGCCTTGCACGATCTCGGTGCCCAGCACGCGGCCGTCGTGGTTGACGGTGACGATCATCGTCAGCTCGCCGTACAGCTTGCGCCCGCCCTGCTCCGGGAAGTTTTCGGTGCCCTTGTCCTCGACCTTGCGGCGCAGCGCGTCGTAGTACACGGCATAGGCTTCCTCGCGGGTGGCGGGGCTGATGTAGCGCTTCTTGGGGCGCGAGTTTTCTTCGTTGATGCGTTTTTCTATCTCGGCCAGCAGCTTGACCAGCTGGCGGCGCTTTTCCTGCTCGCTGGCCTGTTCTCCGCTCTGGCTGGCCTGGCGCGGATCGGGCGCTGGCATGGTGGCCAGCTGCTTGCGCAACTGGGCCAGCAGCTGGGCCTGCTGCTCTTGCATCGCGTCCATCTTGCGCTGGGCTTCTTCGTAGTCGTCACCGATGGTGGTCAGGGCCGAATAGGGCAGGGGGCTGGTGGCCCGGCCCTTCTCTGCATCGCCACCGCCTGCCAGGTTGGCCTGGGCAATCGCCTGGGCCTTGTCGGGCCGCTCGTTCGACTTGGCGTTGACCAGGATGACTTCGAGCGGCGTGTCCTGGAACACCCGGTTGAAGCCCTCGGGGTCAATGAAGCGCACGGAGATGAGTGCAGCGTGTACGGCGATGGACACGCCCAGCGCCAGCTGCAGCGTGCTGAATGTGCGGAGGATGGCAGGGAGTTTCATCGCCGGCAATTATCAGGGGCTGTCCGGGGCTTAGGCGGCCGGTGCTGCTGCAGTGGCGTCGGCGGGGGCCTCGTTCACGTCCACGGCAATGGCGATGGGCCCCGCCACAGTGTCGTCGTCGTCGGCATCGTCCACCGGGCCATCGTCGCTGGTGTCGGCGGGGTCGTCCAGGCGCTCGATCACGGTGCCGTGGATGTCCAGGGTGATTTCGTCCACCTCGCCCAGCTTGACCTTGAGGCGCGCGCCGCGCGGCAGGTTTTGTGCGCCCAGCACGGGGAACACGAGCGGAATGTCGTCGGCGCGGACAAGGAAACTGCCGCCCGGGCCTTCCTTGAAGACCGTGGCGTTCAGTTCGGTGATGCCGTTCTGCTCCACGTATTTGAGCGTCCAGAAGCGTTCCATGCCAGCCTGGTAGCCGTTGTAGGCGCTGTAGGCCGCATCGAAGCTGCTGATGATGGAGAACAGGTCGGCGTCCTTGGGCTTGAAGGGCGCGGCCAGTGCGGCCGTCTTGCCATGGCGGGCGCAGGCAATGATCTGCCACTGGTTGACCAGATCGGTGTAGCGGCGCAGGGGTGATGTGGCCCACGAATAGGCTTTGACACCGATGCCTGCGTGCGGCAGCGCCTTGGTGCCCATCCGCACCTTCACGCCCGGCGCCATGCTGGCCTGGCTGCGGTAGATGCCGGGCACGCCCAGCTCGGCCATCCAGCTACCCCAGGTGCTGTTGGCCACGATCATGGCCTCGGCCACGATCAGGTCGAGTGGCGCGCCGCGCTGGCGAACGCTGATCTGCACTTGTTCATCGCCCGTGGGCTCGGCACCGTTGTTGCCGACCAGGCGGAAGTTGTAGTCCGGCCGGTTGAAGTTCTCGGGCTTGCCACGCACCACTTCGCGACGGGCCTTGAGGTCCTTGGCAAGGCGGTGCAAAAAGGATAGCTGCGGGCGCAATTCGGACAAGCGATTGGGGTCGTTTTGGTGCTCAAACGCCGGGTTGGACAGCCATTCTTCGGTCACCACCGCGTCGAGCTGGTCGTGGCGCAGGTTGGCGGCCACATGCACGCGCTCCAGCCGGGTCTCGGAGCCCTTGAACTCCAGTGTGGCCTCGTCGATGGTCACATATAGAGACACGGCCGGGTTGGCGCGGCCTTCGTCCAGCGTGTAGGTCTGCACCACGTCATCCGGCAGCATGGTGATCTTGTAGCCCGGCATGTACACGGTGGACAGGCGGGCGCGTCCGAGCTGGTCGATGGCGCTGCCCGGCTGGATCGCCAGGCCCGGCGCGGCGATGTGGATGCCCAGCACCACCGTGCCGGTGCCCAGGCCTTGTACCGACAGCGCATCGTCGATTTCGGTGGTCTGCGAATCGTCGATGGAGTACGCCTGTGCGGACGACAGCGGCAGCTCGTCGGCAATGGCCGGCGCCGTGAGCGCGGGAAAGCCCGTGCCCTTGGGGAAGTTCTCGAACAGAAAGCGCTTCCAGTGAAACTGGTAGGCCGAATCGATGGCACCCGCTTTTTGCAGCAGGTCCAGCGGTGCGGTGTGCGTGGCGCGGCTGGCCTCGACCACGGCCTTGTATTCGGGCGCGTTCTTGTCCGGCTTGAACAAGATCTTGTAGAGCTGGTCGCGGATGGGCTGCGGGCATTCGCCGCGTCCGAGCGCTGCGGCCCACTCGTCGATCTGCGCCAGGATGGCCTTTTTCTTCTCGATGGCGGCCAGCGCCTGCTGCAGGATCTCGGCCGAGGCCTTCTTGAAGCGGCCCTTGCCCGCGCGGCGGAAGTAGTGGGGCGCGTCGTACAGGCGGAACAGCGCACCGGCCTGCTGGGCCAGCGTGGCGTTCTCGGAGAAATAGTCCCGCGCCAGGTCGGCAAAGCCGAACTCGTCTTCGGGCGCGAACTCCCAGGCCAGGTCCAGCTCGATGGTCTCGGCCACGGCCTGGGCCTGGGCGACGAGTTCTGCCGGGGCGGGTTTTTCGAACTTCAGGAGGATGTGGGCGGCCTTGACCTTGACCCGTTTGCCCGAGTCCAGCTCCACTTGGGCGGAGGTATCGGCTTCGGACAGGATACGGCCGGCGAGAAATTTGCCGGCTTCTTCAAACAATGCGTGCATGGCGGCGATTGTCCCATGGGCGCCAGCGGGTACCCGGGCAGCCGCGCATATGATCCACGGCGCGCCCTTTCTGCCCGACCTGCCATCCCATGCCCCTTGCCACCATGGCCACGCCGCTGACACTGCTGGCACTGGCACTGCCGTTCCTGTTCTGTTTCACGCAGGCCCCCATCAACAACTTCTGGCCCCTGCTGGCGTCCTGGGGCTGCGGCGCGGTGCTGGTGCTGCTGGCCCTGACTCGCTCCGGCAGTTCGCCTGTGCGGGATCAGGAAGGAGAGACCGGGGTTGCGTCAGCCCTGGTGTCGAGCCGGATGCTGGCGGCCGGCCTTCTCGTAGCGGCACTGATCAGTGCAGTCATCGGGCTGCTGCAGTACTTTCTGGGGGACCCTGGCCTGCCAGGAGTGCAGCCCTCCACGCTGGGGCAGGCCATTGGCAACCTGCGCCAGCGCAATCAGCAGGCGACGCTGTTGAGCCTGGGTGTGTGGGCCTTGCTGTGGACCCTGGTCCAGAGGCAAGGGCGTCTGGAACAGCCAGGCTCTGCCACCCCCTTTCAGACAGGGCAAGCTTGGCCCGGTTGGTTGACGGGTTGGCTGGTGGCTTGTGGGCTGGCATTGCTGGCGATGTCGAGCGCGGCCACGGCGTCGCGCACCGGGGCTGCGCAGTGGTTGCTGCTGCTGGGGCTCGTGGTGTGCTGGCGCGTGTCTTGGGGGCGCCTTGTTCTGGGGCTGGGACTGGTTGGCCTCGTGTTGTATGGCGCAGCGGCCTGGCTGCTGCCCCGTTTACTGCTGGACTGGACCGGGTTCGCATCGGATGGGCTGTTTGTGCGCATCCTCGACGAAGAGCCTGGTTGCACCAGCCGCCGCGTGCTGTGGGCCAATGTGCTGCACCTGATCGCCCAAAAGCCCTGGGTGGGCTGGGGCTGGGGGGAGCTGGACTACGCGCACTACGTCACCGTGTTCCCGGGCGAGCGGTTTTGTGCGCTGCTGGACAATGCCCACAACCTGCCCCTGCACCTTGCGGTGGAGCTGGGCGTGCCGGTGGCGCTGATCTTTTGTGCCGCGGTGGTGGTGTGGGTGCTGCGCGAAAAGCCCTGGCGCGAGACCGATCCAGCGCGGCAACTGGCCTGGGGCATCTTGGCGCCGCTGGGTCTGCACAGCCTGCTGGAGTTTCCGCTGTGGTACGGGCCGTTCCAGTTGGTCACGGTGCTGGCCGTCGCGTTGCTGTGGCGCTGGCAGCTGCCCGGCTGGGCAAGCTCGCTGGGCGCACGCCGGGGGGCGGCCGGTATCATCGTGGCCGCGCTGGCAACAGGGGCCTACGTGGGCTGGGATTTTTATCGCGTCGGCCAGCTGTACAAACCGCTCGCCGACCGGCCGCCGTCCCTGCGCCAGGACACCGTTCGCAAGGTGGGTAACACCCCTTTCTTCACCGATCAGGTCGATTTTGCGCTGCTGACCACCATCGAGCTTTCGCCCAGCAACGCGGGCCAAGTCTTTGCCGTGGCCAACAAGCTGCTGCACTTCTCGCCCGAACCCCGGGTGATCGAGCCGCTGATCGAAAGCGCCACGATGCTAGGGCTGGACGACGAGGCTGCGTTTCACCTCAAGCGATACCGTGCTGCATACCCGGCGGACTATGAGCGGTGGCGGGAGCAGGGTCGGCGGATTTCGTCGCACCTCAAGCCCTGACCGAATGCGTGGCGGACGGCCGCCGCGCATTCAGGCCAACCGCAGAAACTTGCTCAACAAGGGCAGGTAGTCCCCATAGTTGCCCAGCGCGTGGTCGCCTCCCTCCAGTACCACCTGCTTGGCCTGCGGGTAGCGCCCCACCATCTCGCGCCAGTCCAGCACTTCGTCGCCCTTGGCAATGATGGCCAGCTCAGGGGCCGCGGGCGAGCGACCCCGCATGTCCAGGGCCTGCAACTCGTCGATGTACTCCGGCAGAAAATAAAACCGCTCGTTCGGGTCGTGCCAGGTGGTTTGCTCGCCGATGTAGCGGGCCAGGTCGCGTGCCGGGTCCACGGCGGGGTTGAGCATCACGCTGGGGCAGCCCGCGTGCTGCGCCACCCAGCTGGCGTAGAAGCCGCCCAACGAAGAGCCGATCACGGCCATGGACGGCTGGGGCCAATCGGCAATGCCCTGCGCCACCAGCGCCATGGCGGCCCGCGGCGATGGCGGCAACTGGGGGCACCAGAAGGTCATGGATGGGTGGTGGGCTGCCATGTAGGCCGCAGTCTGGCGGGCCTTGGACGACGAGGGGGACGAGCGAAAACCGTGCAGGTACAGCAGGTGGGTGGTGGTCATGAGACAGAAAGTGATCGGGGCAGGGGAATCACTGCTTTAACCGGGCTGGCGCAGGCATAAGATGTGCGTACCGGGGCGCCACACCGTGCGGCGCCTGGTTTTGCTACCCGCACCATGACCGATTTTGCCCCGCTTTCCACTGCCAGACGATGGGCGCTCGGATCAGGCGACAAGCCGCCTGCGTCGCTGGGGCGGTTTGAACTCAAGAAGCAGCTGGGCCGGGGCGCTCAGGCCACCGTGTGGCTGGCGCTGGACCCCCGTCTGCAGCGCGAAGTGGCCATCAAACTCATGCGCCCCATGCAGGACCAGGACCCTTCCGTGCTGGAGCAGTGGCTGCGCGAGGCGCGCCATGTGGGGCGCCTGGCCCACCCCTACATCGTGCCGGTGTTCGAGGCCGACGTGCAGGGCTTGCAGCCCTACATCGTGTTTGAGTACGTGCCAGGCCACACGCTGGCCGAACACCTGGCCCAGCAGGGGCGCTGTACGCCGCATGACGCCGTGGCACTTTTGGTGGATGTACTTGATGGCTTGCATGCCGCCCACCAGGCGGGCATCGTGCACCGCGATCTCAAGCCGTCCAACATCATGATCGATGCGCACCGGCACGCCCGGGTGATGGACTTTGGCATGGCGGCCCCCGTGCAGGCCGCGCCGGACGCCCAGTTGGCCAGCGGCACGCCCGCCTACATGGCACCGGAGGCGGCGGCGGGCGCTGCGCCCACCCCGGGGATGGACGTGTATTCCGCCGCGTTGGTGCTCATCGAGATGCTGACGAGGCGCCCCCTCATCCACCAAAAAGACACCTGGCAGGCGCTGTACCGCATTGCCAACGAAAACCTGGCGCTGCCCGCCGACCTGGGGCCGGGCGTGGACGACGGCCTGCGCGCCATCCTGCAGCGGGCCATGGCACGCGACCCCGCGCAGCGCTACGCCACGGCGGCGGACTTTCGGGATGCACTGCGCGCCTGGGCGGCTCCGGCCAGTGCGCCATCGGCGGCGAGCAACGCCACGCTGGACTTTTTGCTGCGGCGCATGCGCCACAAGAGCGACTTCCCGGCCTTGTCGGATTCTGTGGCCCGCATCCAGCGGGTGGCCAATTCGGAAGACGACAGCATCAGCGATCTGACCCACGAGATCCTGAAAGACGTAGCGCTCACCAACAAGCTGCTGCGTCTGGTCAACAGCGTGCATTACGCCCACGCCAGCCGGGGCACCATCAGCACCGTGTCGCGCGCGGTGAGCCTGGTGGGCTTCAATGCAGTGCGGAACATGGCGCTGAGCCTGGTGTTGCTGGACCACATGCAGGACAAGGCCCATGCCAGCCAGATGCGCGAGGAATTTTTGCGCGCCATGATGGCGGGCTCGGTCGCGGCCGAGCTGTGCAGCACCAGCCAGGCTGCCGAGGAGGCCTTCATCGGGGCGATGTTCCAGAACCTGGGGCGCATGCTGTGCGAGTTCTACTTTCCTGAAGAGGCCCGGCAGGTGCGCAGCCTGGTGGCCTCGGGGCGCATGGAGGGCGGGGAAGAGGCTGCGTCGGTACAGGTGCTGGGCCTCGGGTTTGAGGATCTGGGGGTGGGCGTGGCGCGCGTCTGGGGTCTGCCCGAAAGCCTGCAGCGCTGCATGCGCAAGCCGCTGGGCTCACCCATGCAGCGCGCGCCCGAGCAGGGCGTGGAGCGTCTGCGCTGGGCGGCCATGGCGGCCAACGAGGTCGCCAGCGCCTTGCTGTTTTGCGAACCTGCTCAGCTGGAGGGGCAGCTGGGCCAAGTGGGCACGCGCTACGCACGCACGCTGGCGCTGTCGGCCGAGGCCATTGCCGACGCCACCCTGCGTGCGCGCCACAAGCTGGTGGCACTGGCCGAGGCGCTGGACCTGCGCGTGGCACCGGACACACCAGCCGCCCGCCTGCTCAAGCTGCCGTCGGCTGCGGGTGCGTCTGTGGCCCCCGATGACGCGCTGGGCGCCCACGAGTTGCGCGTGAACGAAACCCAGCCCCTGCCTGCCGTGCTGGAGTCCCAGGCCGGAGGGGCGGTGTCGGTGGCGCAGGTCAATGAGGTGCTGGCGGCAGGCATTCAGGACATCACCAACGCCATGGTCGAGAGTTTTCAGCTCAACGATGTACTGCGCATGATCCTGGAAACCATGTTCCGTGCGCTGGGTTTCCGGCGCATGGTGTTTTGCCTGCGCGAGGCCCGCACCGACATGTTGACCGGCCGCTTTGGCCTGGGGGAGGGCAGCGAGGTGGCCGTGCGGGCCCTCAAGGTACCCCTCAAGGCCCAGGGCGACCTGTTTGCCGCCGTGTGCCTGCGCGGTGCAGACACCTTGATCAACGACGCCACCGAGCCCCGCATGCAGGCGCGACTGCCCGAGTGGTACCGCAAGGGCGTCAATGCACCGTCGTTCCTGCTGCTGCCGCTGCAAATCAAGGGGCAGCCCTTTGCCCTCATCTATGCCGATCAGGCCACACCGGGGGGCATTGTGGTGGATGACAAGGCCCTGGGCCTGCTGCGCACCCTGCGCAACCAGGCCGTGATGGCCTTCCGGCAGGCAGGGTAGTGCCGCTGTTGGCGATCTCTCTGCCGGGGCGTTGGCTGCTCTGAAGCCCGGCATCCCCCGATAATCGGGGAATGGCCGTCGTTTTTGAAAAACCCACGCTCGTCCAGCGTGTGGCACCCCTGTTCCGGGGCTTTGACCTTCCCCTCCTGTTGCTGGTGCTGATGCTGGCCAGCGCGGGGTTGCTGGCCATGTATTCGTCGGGTTATGACCACGGCACGCGGTTTGTGGACCACGGGCGCAACATGCTGATTGCAGGAGCCATCCTGTTCATGGTGGCCCAGGTGCCCCCCCAGAAAATCATGGCTTGCGCCGTGCCGCTGTACCTGACCGGGGTGGCCCTGCTGGTGGCGGTGGCGCTGTTTGGCATCACCAAAAAAGGGGCCACGCGCTGGATCAACGTGGGTATCGTGATCCAGCCCAGCGAAATCCTCAAGATCGCCATGCCACTGATGCTGGCTTGGTGGTTCCAGAAGCGCGAGGGCACGCTGCGTCCGTTGGACTTTGCTGCGGCGGGCCTGCTGCTGGCGGTTCCGGTGGGTCTGGTCATGAAGCAGCCCGACCTAGGTACCTCGCTGCTGGTGCTGGCGGCGGGGCTCTCGGTGATCTTTTTTGCGGGCCTGTCCTGGAAGCTGATCCTGCCCCCGGTGCTGATTGGCGGTGTGGGCATTGCCACCCTGGTGCTGCTGGGCGACCAGCTGTGCGCGGATGGCGTGCGATGGGTGGTGCTGCACGACTACCAGCAGCAGCGCATCTGCACCTTGCTGGACCCCACCCGCGACCCGCTGGGCAAGGGCTTTCACATCATCCAGGGCATGATCGCCATCGGCTCGGGCGGCCTGTGGGGCAAGGGCTTCATGGCGGGTACTCAGACCCACCTGGAGTTCATCCCCGAGCGCACCACCGACTTCATTTTTGCCGCCTATTCGGAAGAGTTTGGCCTGGCGGGCAACTTGTTCCTGCTGGTGAGTTTTCTGCTGCTGGTCTGGCGCGGCCTGGCCATTGCCGCAGGCGCCACTACCTTGTTTGGCCGCCTCATGGGGGGCGCGGTATCTATGATCTTTTTCACCTATGCCTTTGTGAACATGGGCATGGTGAGTGGCATCCTGCCGGTGGTGGGCGTCCCCTTGCCCTTCATCAGCTATGGCGGCACCGCTATGGTGACGCTGGGGCTGGCACTGGGCATCCTGATGTCGGTGGCGCGATCCCAGAAGCAGGAAACCAAGGATCCTCTTCCTGCAGCACTGTAGGGCCTTGTGGGCCTGGTTGCCTGGAACACGCCCTCGGGGTACAAACCGGCTGGCCAACCGTGTTTTGGCCGCTCAGCATCCGGAGGGTTTCCCCATGGCGGCGAAGTTCGAGCTCAAGAAGTCGAAAAACGACAAGTTTGTCTTCAACCTGCTGGCCGCCAACGGTCAGGTCATCCTGACCAGCGAGATGTACGAGTCTCGAGCCAGCGCGCTGGGTGGTATCGAGGCGGTGCGCAAGAACGCTCCGAACGATGGCCGTTTTGGCAGGCTCAGTGCCAAGAACGGAGCGCCATATTTCACGTTGAAGGCTGCCAATGGCCAGGTGATTGGCCAAAGCCAGATGTACTCCGGTGCCAAGGCCCGGGACGCGGGCATCGAGTCGGTGCAGGCCCATGCGGCCGAGGCCGGCCTGGATGACCAGACCGCCGCGTAAGGCGGCGGGGCGGCGCTGACGGGGCGCCAGGGTCAAATAGGGACATGTGGGCTCCACACGGGCAGGGGCTGGTCAGGCGCCTAAAATGCTTCGATGACTTTTCGCTCCACCACTGCCGCGCCCCAGCGTGCGGCCACCAGCCAGCGCATTGATGTTGCCCGTGAACTGCTGCTGACCCCTTTTGGCCTGGACGAAGGCCACCTCGCCCGCGCACTGGCCGAGATCCGCACCCACCAGGTGGACGATGCGGACCTGTACTTCCAGTACACCCGCAGTGAAGGCTGGAGCCTGGAAGAGGGCATCGTCAAGACAGGCTCCTTCAGCATCGACCAGGGCGTGGGGGTGCGTGCTGTCAGTGGCGAAAAGACGGCCTTTGCCTATTCGGACGACATCTCCGAGGCATCGCTGCTGGACGCAGCGCGCACCGTACGGTCTATTTCGTCTATAGCGAACGCAGGCAAAGTGCGGGTAGCTCCTAAAAAGGTAGCGTCCAGCCGCAGCCTGTACCCGGGCGTGGACCCGATTGCCTCGCTGGACAGCACGGCCAAGGTGGCGCTGCTGGAGCGGCTGGAGCAGCGCGCCCGGGCCAAGGACCCGCGCGTGGCGCAGGTGATGGCGGGGCTGGCCAGTGAATATGACGTGGTGTTGGTGGCGCGCGCCGATGGCACTCTGGCGGCCGATGTACGACCGCTCGTGCGGCTGTCGGTCACGGTGATTGCCGAGCAGAACGGCCGACGTGAGATGGGCTCTGCTGGCGGCGGTGGTCGTTTTGGTCTCGCCTACTTCGACGACGAGCAAATGGGTAAGTACGTTGACGAGGCCGTGAACGCGGCCCTGGTCAATCTGGAATCGCGCCCCGCCCCGGCGGGCGAGATGACCGTGGTGCTGGGCTCAGGCTGGCCCGGTATCCTGCTTCACGAGGCCATCGGCCACGGGCTGGAAGGCGACTTCAACCGCAAGGGCTCCAGCGCGTTCAGTGGCCGCATTGGCCAGCGCGTGGCTGCCAAGGGTGTCACTGTGCTGGACGACGGCACCATTGCAGACCGCCGAGGTTCGCTGAACGTGGATGACGAAGGCCATGCCAGCCAGCGCAATGTGCTGATCGAGGATGGCATCTTGAAGGGCTACATCCAGGACTCGCTGAACGCACGCCTGATGGGTGTGGCTCCCACCGGCAACGGCCGCCGCGAAAGCTATGCGCACATCCCCATGCCGCGCATGACCAACACCTACATGCTGGGCGGCGACAAGGACCCGCAAGAGATCATCGCCAGCATCAAGAAGGGCCTGTACGCAAGCAACTTCGGCGGCGGGCAGGTGGACATCACCTCGGGCAAGTTCGTGTTCTCGGCCAGCGAAGCGTACTGGGTGGAAAACGGCAAGATCCAGTACCCCGTCAAGGGCGCCACCATCATCGGCAGCGGCCCTGAGTCGCTCAAGAAGGTGACCATGATTGGTAACGACATGCGCCTCGACAGCGGCGTGGGTACCTGCGGCAAGGAAGGCCAGAGCGTGCCGGTGGGCGTGGGGCAACCCACGCTGCGCATCGAAGGTCTGACGGTGGGCGGTACGGCCTGAGGGTTGCGTTGGCAGCCTTCCGGCAGACCTGGGGTGGTGCGTGACTTCGCGTTTTCACCCGCTTTTCGGGGCTTGTACAGCGCGTTGGCCAGCGCACAATGGGTGACACCATGCCTGCCACGCGCCCCAGTCAATTGCTGACGCTCCAGTCGTTTGGAGACATCAGCCGCTTTTTGCGCGAGGGCGTTGCCGACGAGGACTCGCGCCAGCTGCGTGACAGCCTTGGTGCGTTGTCCTCGCAGATCGACGAGGCAGTTCGCATCCGCCGCACCAGCTCGGACACCACCGAGATCACGCGCCGTGTGGTGACCTTGTCGCACAGCGCGCGTGAACACCAGTTGTTTTTGACTGGCCTGGGCTCAGCGTGGCACGCGCTGTACGAGTTTGGCGCCTACCAGCGTGCACTGCGGGAGCTGCGCAACGCCATTGCAGACTGGCAACTGATGCTGGAGCGGCGCAGCACCAAAGAAAGCGAAAGCTTTGACCAGTTCGAGCTGCTGGCCTGGCGGACCCTGGGCGAAGCGCTGCTGCTCATCGACATGTACGAGCACCAGAGCAATCCTGCGAGCGACTTGCAAGACGTGCAGCCGCCGCGCAAGCCCTCGGCGTTGCAGCGCTTGCGTGCATGGTTTCGGGGGGGACGCCGGTGAATCGCTCTGGTCTGGCGCTTTTGGGGCGAGTGGATGTCGTGCATTTGCAACATGCCGAGGGTGCTGAACTGCCGCACTCCTGTGCTACATTGCTTTCCATGCAAATTCGCAGCGCGTTTTATTTTTGGTTTTTTATCTCGGTCCCCGGCGGATGAGAGGAAAACGCGCAAGCACACACAACCTCCCCATACCAACCGCCGACGCTGCAAAGCCCGGCGGTTTTTGTTTTTCAGCACTCCCGTTTTTCCATCCACTCCAACCGACTCCACGAGGAAGCAACCATGACGGCCACTACGAATCCCACCAGCGATGCCTGGTACCGCAGCGTCGAGAAAACCAGCCAGACCGACGACGAACGTATCAAGGACATCACCGTGTTGCCTCCTCCCGAGCATCTGATCCGCTTCTTCCCGATCGGCGGCACGCCGGTCGAGACGCTGATCACCCAAACCCGCAAGAACATTCACAACATCATGGCGGGCAAGGACGACCGCCTGCTGGTGGTGATTGGCCCTTGCTCTATCCACGATCCCGCCGCCGCTGTCGAGTACGCCCGCCGCCTGATGGCCGTGCGCACCCAGTACGCTGACACACTCGAAATCGTGATGCGCGTGTACTTCGAAAAGCCACGCACCACCGTGGGCTGGAAGGGGCTCATCAATGACCCTTACCTGGACGAAAGCTACCGCATCGACGAAGGGCTGCGCATTGCGCGCCAGCTGCTCATCGAGATCAACCGCCTGGGCATGCCTGCCGGCAGCGAGTTCCTGGACGTGATTTCGCCCCAGTACATCGGCGACCTGATCAGCTGGGGCGCGATTGGCGCGCGCACCACCGAAAGCCAGGTGCATCGCGAGCTGGCCTCAGGCATCTCGGCCCCCATCGGCTTCAAGAATGGCACGGACGGCAACATCCGCATCGCCACCGACGCCATCCAGTCGGCCAGCCGGGGACACCACTTCCTGTCTGTGCACAAGAACGGTCAGGTCGCCATCGTGAACACCAAGGGCAACAAGGACTGCCATGTGATTTTGCGCGGCGGCAAGACGCCCAACTACGACGCTGCCAGTGTGGCCGCGGCTTGCAAAGACCTCGAAGCCGCCAAGCTGCCCGCCACATTGATGGTGGACTGCAGCCATGCCAATAGCAGCAAGCAGCACGAAAAGCAGCTGGACGTGGCCCGCGACGTGGCGGCCCAGGTGGCGGGCGGTTCGCGCAGCGTGTTCGGCCTGATGATCGAAAGCCACCTGACGGCAGGCGCCCAGAAGTTCACACCCGGCAAGGACGATCCTTCGGCACTCGAATACGGCAAGAGCATCACCGACGCCTGCCTGGGCTGGGACGCTTCGCTGCAGGCGCTGGCCGAGCTGTCGGACGCCGTCAAGGCACGCCGCGCCCGCTGATCGCTGGCTCCATTGCAAGGTCTAAACTGGGGGCGCTTGCTGCACGCACTCTGCGTGCAGCAGCGGTCACCAGTCACAGCAACAACACAGAAAGGCGATCCATCATGCACAGCGAAGTGTCGGTCAAGCTGGCCGCGAATCAGGAATACCGTTTTGATCTGGAGAGTGCCGAGCCCATGGCCCACGAGGCGGGTCGGCGCTGGCTCGACGACCAGTTTATCGCGCTGGACTGCGAGCCCTTGCGCGCCAGCGGCAAGGTGCTGCTGGCCGACAAGGTGCTGACCGTGGCACGCGCAGCCGGTGCGGCGCTGATGCAGGACCCAGTGTGGTCTCGCGACTTTGCTCGCGCCTCCAGTGCCGTGCTGGCCAAGCCTATCGTGCGCGTGGACGTGCCGGGCATGGCAGTCACATTTTGACCGCCATTGGATAGAAATTGGCTGCTAGCGCTAGTGGAATATATGCTGGCAGCTATTATTTTTGTAGTGCTTGCAGCAGTTTGGCGTGGATGCCGCCAAAACCGCCATTGCTCATGCACACCACATGGTCGCCCGGGCGCGCGGCCTGGGTGACCAGGGCCACCAGCGTATCGATGTCCGGGGCCGTCTGGGCGCGCTGACCGGGGCCGACGCCCAGTGGTGCCAGAGCCTGCGCGGCATCCCAGTCCAGCCCAGCCGTGTGGCAAAAGGCCAGGTCGGCCGGCTCCAGGGCCCAGGGCAATTGGCTTTTCATCGCGCCCAGTTTCATGGTGTTGCTGCGGGGCTCGAACACAGCGAGGATGCGGGCACCCGGGCCCAGGGTGCGGCGCAAGCCGTCCAGGGTGGTTCGCAAGGCGGTGGGATGGTGGGCAAAGTCGTCGTACACGGCCACGCCGGCCACCGTGCCGCGTAGCTCCATGCGCCGCTTGACGTTCTGAAAACTGCCCAACGCGGCTGCCGCTTGCTCGGGCGCCACGTCCACATGGTGGGCCGCTGCCATGGCTGCCAACGCATTGAGCTGGTTGTGCACGCCGGTCAGCGTCCACTTCACGCGCGCAACGGTTTGCCCTTGGTGCACCACATCAAAAGCCTGCGGGTCACCCACGGCGTGAAAGTCGCTGACGGCAGCACCAAAGCTGGTCACTTCGCTCCAGCAGCCGGTGTGCAGCACACGTGCCAGGCTTTCTTCCAGCCCATTGACCACCAAGCGCCCCGACGGCGGCACGGTGCGCACCAGATGGTGGAACTGGCGTTCGATGGCCGCCAGGTCGTCAAAGATGTCCGCGTGGTCGAACTCCAGATTGTTCAACACAGCGGTACGGGGCCGGTAGTGCACGAACTTGCTGCGCTTGTCGAAAAAGGCGGTGTCGTATTCGTCGGCCTCGATCACGAACAGCGGCGCGGCCCCGAGCGGCGTGGCGGCGGGGGCAGGGCGCTGTGCAGCGCCCAGGCGTGCGGACACGCCAAAGTTCAGCGGCACGCCGCCGATCAGAAAGCCCGGTTGCTGCCCGGAAGACTCCAGAATCCACGCCAGCATCGATGTGGTGGTGGTCTTGCCATGGGTTCCAGCCACGGCCAGCACATGGCGGCCTTGCAACACGTGCTCGGCCAGCCATTGGGGCCCGCTGGTGTAGGGCAGTCCGGCGTCCAGAATGGCTTCCATCAGCGGAAACTTGGGGGAGCCATCGGCCAGCCTGGCGCGGCTCACGACGTTGCCCACCACAAACATGTCGGGCCGGAGCGCAAGCTGGTCGGCGCCGAAGCCTTCGATCAGGTCGATGCCCAACGCGCGGAGCTGGTCGCTCATGGGGGGATAGACCCCGGCGTCGCAGCCTGTCACTTTGTGGCCCGCCTCGCGCGCAAGGGCCGCCAAGCCTCCCATGAAAGTGCCGCAGATGCCCAGTATGTGTATATGCATGGGCGCTGATTCTAAAGCCGGGGTTCCGCGCACTGTTCAGAGCAAAAGTGGCAGCTGGCGCCTGTTCCATCTGCCTGAGTTGCTCTCAAAACAATAGTCTTTCGGGGCGGCGGTTGTTGGGGTTGCCAGGGGTGTCTGAGGGGCATCACCCGTGCTGTCATCGCTTCGCGCCACAATGCAGGGTCCTTAGTTGCCTCTGTCTGCCATGCACACACCTTTGAGCGAAGAAATCGCCCACACCACGGCCCGCCTGGTGGTGGAAGAAGGGCTGGAATGGGGCCCCGCCAAGCGCCGTGCGCTGCGGCAGATGGGTTTGCCGGCCCGTACCCCGCTGCCGGACAACGACCTGGTGGAAGAGGCTGTGCGCGAGTACATCCAGCTCTTCTGTGCTGACACCCAGCCGCGCGAGCTGCGGGCACTGCGCCAGCTGGCCCTGGTGTGGATGGAGCGCATGGCGGCTTTCCGGCCGCATCTCGCGGGTGCGGTATGGCACGGAACGGCCACACGCCTGTCGGATATTTACCTGCAGTTGTTCTGCGATGACCCCAAATCGGCAGAGATCGCTCTGATCGATCATCATGTGGACTATGAACCCCGCACGGTCACTGGCTTCCACGGTGAATCGGTGGAGGCATTGAGTCTTGGCAGCAAATCGCCCGAACTCAACGAAATGATCGGCGTGCACCTGCTGATTTACGACCTTGACGACCTGCGGGGTGCGCTCCGGCCCGACACCAAGGGCCGAACCCCGCGTGGTGACATCACGGCAGTGCGCCGCTTGCTTCAAGAAAACACGACCCCATGACCCAGCCTGCTGAATCCCCCGAACCTGTGACTCCTGGCGACGTCGCGCCCAACGCCGCTCGCAGGCGCTTTTTGTATGCCGGGGTGGCAGGTGCCGCCGCTTTGGGGGGCGCAGGCCTGGCATGGTGGAAGTTTCAGCCCCACGCCGTGGAGCAAGGGGCCGAGCAGGCGCTCTGGGGGCTTGAATTTGACACTCCCGCCGGTGGCACCTTGGCCATGAA
The DNA here is from genome assembly GCF_001425125.1 of Acidovorax sp. Root402. NCBI lineage: Bacteria > Pseudomonadati > Pseudomonadota > Betaproteobacteria > Burkholderiales > Comamonadaceae > Acidovorax > Acidovorax sp. Root402. The sequence continues at coordinate 196,885 of NZ_LMDQ01000016.1, read as the reverse complement.
GTCATTGGCAGGCAAGCCGTTGCTGCTCAATTTCTGGGCCACCTGGTGCCCGCCTTGTGTGGAAGAGTTGCCCATGCTCAACGCCTTCTATCGCGAACAATCTGCCAAAGGTTGGCAAGTGCTGGGTTTGGCCATTGACCAGCCGTCAGCGGTACGCAAGTTTCTGACGCGTATCCCGCTGGATTTCCCTGTGGGACTGGCGGGACTGGGTGGCACGGATCTGGGCCGGTCGCTGGGCAACCTGACGGGAGGCCTGCCTTTCACCGTGGTCCTTGGTGGGGAGGGAAAGGTGCTGCATCGTAAAATGGGACAAGTGACCACCCAGGACTTGCAGCTTTGGGCAGGTATGGGCTGAGGGTTCGCGTCGAAAAGCAGCCCCCTTTCAGGCCTTCTGGGTGCGTCTCTCTCTGAGAAATGGCAATTCCCATGCCGAAGTTCATGAAAAATGGGTGTGGAAGACTGCGATAGGGTGAAATTGGAGTAAATTCGCGCCCTATTCAGTTTTATAGCCGTTGGAGCTTCCATGGATCTGCGAAAACTCAAAACCCTCATCGATCTCGTGTCCGAGTCGAACGTGTCCGAACTCGAAATTACCGAGGCCGAGGGCAAAGTCCGCATCGTCAAGAGCGGTGGTGCCGTGGTTCAGCAGTATGTGCCCGCCCCGGTTGCAGCTCCTGCCGCTGCGCCTGCTGCCGCGCCTGTGGCGGAATTGCCCGCGCCCCCTGCGGCCGCCGCACCCACCGGCCACATCGTCAAGTCGCCCATGGTGGGCACCTTCTACCGCTCGTCCAGCCCTGGCGCCAAGGCTTTTGTCGAAGTGGGCAGCCAGGTCAAGGAAGGCGAGACCATCTGCATCATCGAGGCCATGAAGATCCTCAACGAGATCGAGGCCGACAAGTCGGGCACCGTCACCCGCATCCTGGGCGAGAACGGCCAAGCCGTGGAATACGGACAGCCGCTGTTCGTCATCGAATAAGGCGCTCATGTTCAAGAAGATTCTTGTTGCGAATCGCGGAGAGATTGCTCTCCGTATCCAGCGCGCTTGCCATGAGCTGGGCGTGAAGGCCGTCATGGTCTATTCCGAGGCCGACCGCGACGCCAAGTATGTCAAGCTGGCCGAAGAGGCCGTTTGCATCGGCCCAGCGCCTTCGCCGCTGTCCTACCTCAACATGCCCGCCATCATCTCGGCGGCCGAGGTGACCGACGCCGAGGCCATTCACCCCGGCTATGGCTTCCTGTCCGAGAACGCCGACTTTGCCGAGCGCGTGGAAAAGAGTGGCTTTCAGTTCATCGGCCCCACGCCCGAGTCGATCCGCATCATGGGCGACAAGGTGTCCGCCAAGCAGGCCATGATCCGTGCAGGCGTGCCCTGCGTGCCGGGTTCTGAGGGCGAGTTGCCCGACGATCCGGTGCAGATCCGCCGCATCGCCAAGGCAGTGGGCTACCCGGTGATCATCAAGGCCGCAGGCGGCGGCGGTGGCCGTGGCATGCGCGTGGTCCACACCGAGGCCGCACTGGTCAATGCCGTGCAGATGACCAAGGCCGAGGCGGGTGCCGCGTTTGGCAATCCTGCGGTGTACATGGAGAAGTTCCTCCAGAACCCACGCCACATCGAAATCCAGATTCTGGCCGACAAGCACCGCAATGCGGTGTATTTGGGCGAGCGCGACTGCTCCATGCAGCGCCGCCACCAGAAGGTGATCGAAGAGGCGCCAGCACCAGGCATTCCTCGCAAGCTGATCGAGAAGATCGGCGAGCGTTGCGTCGCTGCCTGCAAGAAGATCGGCTACCGGGGCGCGGGCACGTTTGAGTTCCTGTACGAGAACGGCGAGTTCTACTTCATCGAGATGAACACCCGTGTGCAGGTGGAACACCCCGTGACTGAGTGGATCACGGGCGTGGACATCGTGAAAACGCAGATCATGGTGGCGGCGGGCGAGAAGCTGCCTTTCACCCAGCGCCAGATCGAAATCCGTGGCCATGCCATCGAGTGCCGGGTGAACGCGGAAGACCCGTACAAGTTCATCCCTTCGCCCGGGCGCATTACCACCTGGCATCCACCAGGTGGCCCCGGCGTGCGCGTGGACTCGCATGCTTACACCAACTACTTCGTGCCACCCAACTACGACTCGATGATCGGCAAGATCATCGTGCACGGCGACACGCGCGAGCAGGCGTTGGCCCGCATGCGCACTGCCCTGTCCGAGACGGTGATCGAAGGCATCAACACCAATGTGCCGCTGCACCGCGAGCTGATGGTGGACGCCAAGTTCATGGCGGGCGGCACCAACATCCACTACCTGGAAGAGTGGCTGTCGCAGCACAAACGCTGAGCTGGCACGCAGCAGGTCATTCACATGCTGGCTCCTGGCAACGGGTGCCAGCATTTCACTTTTTCTGAGAGACGCCTATGTTTGAGCTGAGTCTGATGTGCCCCGAGGACCGGATTGAAGCGGTCAGCGATGCGCTGGACGCGCTGGACGCGCTGTCCGTGTCGGTAGAAGACGCCGATGCCCAGACCGACGCTGAACAGGCGCTGTTTGGCGAGCCTGGCATGCCTCCGCCCAAGGATGGCTGGCAACGCAGCCGCGTGGTGGCCTTGTTCCCCTCCGAGGTGGCGGCCCGTGAAGCGCAGCAGTTGCTGGTGGTGCAGGACTTTTTTGTGGGCTGCCAGGTGCTGGGTGTCACCCAGGTGCCCGAGCAGGACTGGGTACGGCTGACGCAGTCGCAATTTGCGCCGGTGGACATCACCCCGGATTTCTGGATCGTGCCTACCTGGCATGAGTTGCCCGCCCAGGCAGTACGGAGTATCCGTCTGGACCCCGGCTTGGCGTTTGGCACGGGCACCCACCCCACCACGCGCATGTGCCTGCGCTGGATTGCGCGCCATGGCGCAACGCAACCTGAGCAGGGCAACCTGCTGGGGCGGGTGCTGGACTACGGATGTGGCTCCGGCATCCTCGCCATCGGTGCTGCCAAGTTCGGTGCCACGGACATTGATGCGGTGGATATCGACCCGGCTGCCGTGGAGTCCACGGTGCAAAATGCCCAGGCCAATCAGGTCACGCTGAAAGCGGGCCTGCCCGACAAGGCGCAAGGCGAATACCAGACCGTGCTGGCCAATATCCTGGCCACTCCGTTGCGTGTATTGGCCCCACTGCTGTGCAGCTATGTGGCTGTGGGTGGGAATCTGGTTTTGGCAGGCATTCTGGAGCGCCAGGCGGATGAGCTCAAGGAGGCCTACGCGCCCTGGCTGCCGCTGGAAGTGGCGGATGCCGAGGACGGCTGGATCTTGATGACTGCGCGCCGCTGAAGGTGCGCGGGCGCCGTTCTGGCAGCCGTGGCACGGCCTCTACAATCCATCGCTGATGAGCCAGATCACCCGCTGCCCGTCCTGCGCCACCACCTTCAAGGTTGTGGCGGACCAATTGCGCATCTCTGAAGGATGGGTGCGCTGCGGCCAATGCAAGGAGGTATTCGATGCCTCGGCCCATTTGCTGCCTGTGGCACCGGCTGCGCTGCTGCCCGATGTATCGCTCACGGACCTGCGCGCACCCACTGCGCCCATAGCGCGCAAGCCGGATGCACTGGGAGCCTGGGGTGGAGGCAAGTCGCCCACCGGTACCCCGCCTGCCCCGCAGGATGTGGACAAGGCAGGCACTCCCGCCATCCGCAGTGCTTCAACCTCCGCCACCGAGGTTGCCGCAACCGCCGCCATGGACGCATTTCGGTATGGCATGGACAGTGATTTACCTGCTGCTCCGGTGCTCGATATTCCCAGTCCTGCGGTACCTGCTTTTCTTACTGCCGCGGCTCGCACGGAAGTCTCGTCGGATGTCTTGGGCGAGGAGGTCGCCGCGCCGTTTGCATGGAGAGCCCACAGTGCATCGCGGACTGCGACAGCGGCGGAGGCTGGGGCATCGCCATCCGTCACAGCGCCTGCTGATGCTCCAGAGCCGGTGGTGATACCGGACACGGCGCTCCGCTTGGATGGTCTCTCCCCTGCCGTTCATGTGGCCAGGCAAGAGCATTCCGCCGTCACGATGCCATCCGACGTGGCGCAGGATGTCGCTGATGGACGCGGCAGTTTGTTTGGTGGAGCTGTGCCACCGGTTCCTGCGTCCCCCAGCCTGGCAGGCTATGAACTGCCGTTTGCCGAACTTCGCGATTCCGAGGTAGCGCTGAACGCAACCATGGATGCGGATGCCACAGAGGAGCGCGCGAGTCACTCGGCAGAGCTTGCACAGCCTCCGGTAGCGCCTGTTGCTCTCGCTCCGTCATCCGATACCGGTGCTAGACTTTTAGGCGATGCTCAGAAATCTGAGCCTGCGTCGCCCGTTGCTGTGCCCACCCCGCCTGCGCCCGCGTTGCCTTCTGTGGACTTTGTGTCGAAGGATGTTGCGCCAGAGGCTCCGGCGATGGAGTTGGTGAAGGACGATTCGCATGCCGCCATCCTGCAGGCGCGCCCCAGACCCGCTGTTGACGACGACGACGATGAGGCCGACAACCAGGCGTCAGACCCCGAGGTCAGCTTTGTGGTGGCTGCGCGCCGCAAGGCGTTTTGGCGCAAGCCGGTCGTGCGGATGGTTTTGTGGCTGGGGTTCATCGTCTCCTTGCTGGGGCTGGCTTTGCAGATTGCGGTGCAGGAGCGTGACCGCATTGCAGCCCTGGATGTGCGTATCCGGCCCTGGTTGGTGAAACTGTGCGAGCCCTTGCGCTGCGAACTTGCCCCTGTGCGCCAGATTGCCGATGTGGTCATCGACAGTTCTTCTTTCAACAAAGCCCGGGGTGACAGTTACCAGCTAGCGCTGACGATGAAGAGCACCGCCACCATTCCACTGGCCATGCCTGCGGTGGAGCTGACCCTTACCGATGCGCAGGATCAGGCCGTATTGCGGCGGGTTCTGCTGCCTACCGACATGGCGGCTCCAGCGGAGCTGCCCGCGAAAGGTGAGTGGGGCACCTCGGTGTCGGTGCTCGTGACCACCGGCGGTGCGCGCGTGGCGGGCTACCGGCTGCTTGCGTTCTATCCCTGATTTTTCTCCCAACAACTTACCGAGTTTCACTATCTATGGCTGCCCTCATTTGTGGTTCCCTGGCGTTCGACACCATCATGACTTTCGAGGGGCGTTTTGCGGAGCAGATCCTGCCGGATCAGCTCCATATCCTGAATGTGTCCTTCCTTGTCCCGTCGTTGCGCCGCGACTTCGGGGGGTGTGCTGGCAACATTGCTTACAGCCTCAAGCTGCTCGGTGGGGAGCCGTTGCCCATGGCCATGTTGGGCAGTGACGGTGCTGACTATCTGCAGCGACTGCAGTCGCTGGGTATCAGCGCCCGACACGTCGGGCAGGTGCAGGACACCTACACCGCGCAGGCGATGATCATGACGGACCGTGACAACAACCAGATCACGGCTTTCCATCCTGGCGCCATGATGCAGGCCCATGCCAATCGAATTGGTGCAGACAACAGTGTCAGCGTGGGGATCATCGCGCCGGACGGGCGTGACGCGATGTTGGAGCATGCGGCCCAGTTCGTGGCGGCGGGTATCCCGTTTGTGTTCGATCCAGGTCAGGGCTTGCCCATGTTCAATGGGCAGGAGTTGGCGCAGTTCATCGACCAGGCCACCTGGGTCACCGTCAATGACTATGAGGGGAAGATGCTCTGCGACCGCACCGGCTGGTCTTTGGCCGATATCTCCCGCAAGGTGCAGGGGCTGGTGGTGACGCTGGGCGCAGAGGGCTGCGAGGTCTGGGTGGATGGTGAAAAAACCCATGTACCCTCTGTGGCGCCTGCAGCGGTGGTGGACCCCACGGGTTGCGGCGATGCCTGGCGCGGCGCGCTGCTGTTTGGTCTGGAAAAGGGCTGGTCCCTCGTGCGTTGTGCGGAGCTGGGCAACCGGGTTGGCGCTCTCAAGATCGCGCAACGTGGCCCACAGAACTACACGCTGGATTTCGATCCGTTGGGTTAATCCTCCGAGTCAGTGTAGTCTGCGTTGCGCTGCCCAGTGCTGTACAACGCAGCTTGCTTGCCAGGTAGCTCTTGAGAGTGCCCAGACCTGCATACAGACGAAAAAAAACCCGGTGCGTTTGCACCGGGTTGAGCGCGTGGCGCGCCAGGATCAGGGCTTGTTGCCCGTAGGGAAAGGCCAGGCTGCCTGAGGGTTCAGCGTGGTTTGCGCTGCAGGGGCAGCGGCCGCAGGGGCAGGCGCCTTGGGGGCCTTCTTGGCCGGGGCAGCTTTCTTTGCGGGGGCTGCCTTGGCAGGTGCCGCGGCCTTCTTGGCTACTGCGGCCTTCTTGGCGGGAGCGGCTTTCTTTGCTGGTGCTGCTGCCTTCTTGGCGGGTGCAGCCTTCTTMGCAGCTACGGCCTTCTTGGCAGGAGCGGCTTTCTTTGCCGGTGCTGCTGCCTTCTTGGCGGGTGCAGCCTTCTTCGCAGCTACRGCCTTCTTGGCRGGAGCGGCTTTCTTTGCCGGTGCTGCTGCCTTCTTGGCAGGTGCAGCCTTCTTGGCGGCTACGGGTTTGGCCGTTGCAGCCTTTTTCGCGGGAGCAGCCTTCTTAGCGGCCGGTTTTTTCGCAGTTGCCATCATGTTCTCCTTGGGTCAATTTGCAAAGAGCACTTCCTGTCTGCAGTGGACAGAGAGCGATCCATGGAGATGGATGAAAACTCCATCTCCATGAACACGGGAACGCCCCGCAGGGCAGCGCTCTGCGGCGCTGTCGTTGCTGGGCGTGGTGTAAAAATCCATGGTGGTGTGGCCTGCAAAAAAGGCGCTAGTCCCAGGACAGCGCACCACCGGACTGGTATTCAATAACCCGGGTCTCGAAGAAGTTGCGCTCCTTCTTGAGATCGATCATCTCGCTCATCCACGGGAACGGGTTCTCTTCATTGGGGAACAGCGTCTCCAACCCGATCTGCGTGGCGCGGCGGTTGGCGATGTAGCGCAGGTAGCCCTTGAACATGGAAGCATTCATGCCCAGCACGCCACGGGGCATCGTGTCTTCGGCGTAGCGATATTCCAGCTCCACGGCCTTGAGGAACAGCGCCTTGATCTCGGCCTTGAACTCTGCGGTCCACAGGTGGGGGTTTTCGAGCTTGAGCTGATTGATCAAGTCGATGCCGAAATTGCAGTGCATCGACTCATCGCGCAGGATGTATTGGTACTGCTCAGCAGCGCCGGTCATCTTGTTCTGGCGACCCAATGCCAAGATCTGCGTGAAGCCCACGTAAAAGAACAGGCCTTCCATCAGACACGCGAAAACGATCAGCGACTTGAGCAGGGTCTGGTCGGTCTCGGGCGTGCCGGTTTTGAAAGACGGATCCATGATCGCTTCGATGAAGGGGATCAGGAATTCGTCCTTGTCGCGGATCGACTGGACTTCGTTGTAGGCGTTGAAGATTTCGCTTTCATCCAGACCCAGCGATTCGACGATGTACTGATACGCGTGGGTGTGGATCGCTTCTTCGAACGCCTGGCGCAGCAGGAACTGGCGGCACTCAGGGGCCGTGATGTGGCGGTACGTGCCCAGCACGATGTTGTTGGCGGCCAGCGAATCGGCGGTGACGAAGAAGCCCAGGTTGCGCTTGATGATGCGGCGCTCGTCTTCGGTCAGGCCGTTGGGGTCCTTCCACAACGCGATGTCACGCGTCATGTTCACCTCTTGGGGCATCCAGTGATTGGCGCAGGTGGCGAGGTATTTCTCCCACGCCCACTTGTACTTGAAAGGCACCAGCTGGTTGACGTCGGTCTGGCCGTTGATGATGCGCTTGTCGGCAGCGTTCACACGGCGGTGTGCTGCTGCGGCGACGGGTGTGGTGGTGGCGCTTGCTGCTGGGGCCGAGGTGCTCAAAGGCTGCAGCGAAGGCGTCTGGAAAGCGAGAGGCGGTTGTCCCACCTGGCGGTTGTTGGGCAGACCGCCGTCCAGTTGATTTTGCGATGAGGGCTTGACTTCTTCGTCCCAGGTCAACATAGATTTTCCAGTGTTCGGATTATGAAAGCAGTGCTGCGAAAAGGAAAGCACTGAAGCGTTGTGCAGCAAGGTTTTGTTGCTTCACAGCACCGGAGCAACGCCTCGGGCTCGCCCGAGGCGTTGCTGGCAATGTGCTTACTGGCAGGCCTCGCAGCCAGGATCGTCGATGGCGCAGAACTTGACGTCCGTGGCTGGCACGGCTGCAGCCTGCTGAGAGGCCGTTGCGGCAGCGGTTTCCAGCGGGTTTTGCTTGGCCGCTGCGGTGGCTGAAGCTGCCGATGCGCCGCTGTCATTGCCTGATGACACCGCATTGAGCTGGCGTGTGTTCACGGTGCTCATTTCGACGTGCGTAGCGCTTTGGGTGCGCAGGTAGTAGGTGGTCTTGAGGCCGCGCACCCACGCCAGTTTGTAGGTGTCGTCGAGCTTCTTGCCCGACGCGCCGGCCATGTAGATGTTGAGGCTCTGCGCCTGATCGATCCACTTCTGGCGGCGTGATGCAGCTTCCACCAGCCACTGGGGTTCGACTTCGAAGGCTGTGGAGTAGAGCGCCTTGATGTCCTGGGGCACGCGGTCGATGGGGTGCAGCGAACCCTTGAAGTGCTTGAGGTCCATGATCATCACGTCATCCCACAGGCCCAGGCGCTTGAGGTCACGCACCAGGCCGCCGTTGATCACCGTGAACTCGCCCGACAGGTTGGACTTGACCGACAGGTTGCCGAACGAAGGCTCGATCGAGGCATCGACGCCAATGATGTTCGAGATGGTGGCCGTGGGGGCAATGGCGACGCAGTTGGAGTTGCGCATGCCGTCCAGTGCAATCTTCTTGCGCAGGGCATCCCAGTCCAGCGTGGATGAGCGGTCCACTTCCACATACCCGCCACGGGCCTGCGAGAGCATGTCCAGCGTGTCGAAAGGCAGGATGCCGCGATCCCACAGCGAGCCCTTATAGCTCGAGTATTTGCCGCGCTCTTTGGCCAGCTCGGTGGACGCCCAATAGGCGTAGTAGCAGATGGCTTCCATCGACTTGTCGGCGAATTCCACCGCCTCTTGCGAAGCGTAAGGAATGCGCAGCGCATACAGGCTGTCCTGGAAAGCCATCACGCCCAGGCCCACGGGGCGGTGGCGCAGGTTGGAGTCGCGGGCTTTGTTGACTGCGTAGTAGTTGATGTCGATCACGTTGTCCAGCATGCGCATGGCCACGGTGATGGTCTTCTTGAGCTTGTCGTGGTCGATCTGGCCGTTCTTGATGTGCTGCAGCAGGTTCACCGAGCCGAGGTTGCAAACGGCAGTTTCGGTGTCGCTGGTGTTGAGCGTGATCTCGGTGCACAGATTAGAGGAGTGCACCACACCGGCGTGCTGTTGGGGCGAGCGCACATTGCAGGCATCCTTGAACGTGATCCAGGGATGGCCAGTCTCGAACAGCATGGTGAGAATCTTGCGCCAGAGGTCCGTGGCCTGGATGGTCTTGGCGGGCTTGATCTCGCCGCGTGCAGCCTTTTCTTCGTAGGCCACATAGGCCTTTTCAAAGTCGGCGCCAAACAGATCGTGCAGGTCGGGCACGTTAGAAGGGGAGAACAGCGTCCAGGTGCCCTTTTCCATCACGCGGCGCATGAACAGGTCAGGGATCCAGTTGGCCGTGTTCATGTCGTGTGTGCGTCGGCGATCGTCGCCGGTGTTCTTGCGCAGTTCCAGGAACTCTTCGATGTCCAGGTGCCAGGTTTCCAGGTAGGTGCAGACGGCGCCCTTGCGCTTGCCGCCCTGGTTCACGGCCACGGCCGTGTCGTTGACCACCTTGAGGAAGGGCACCACGCCCTGCGATTCGCCGTTGGTTCCCTTGATGTGCGAGCCCAGGGCGCGCACGCGGGTCCAGTCGTTGCCCAGGCCTCCAGCAAACTTGGACAACAAGGCGTTTTCCTTGATCGACTCGTAAATGCCATCGAGGTCGTCGGGCACCGTGGTCAGGTAGCAGCTCGACAGCTGCGAGCGCAGCGTGCCGCTGTTGAACAGCGTGGGAGTGGACGACATGAAATCGAACGACGAGAGCACTTCATAGAACTCGATGGCCCGGGCTTCGCGGTCGGTTTCGTTGAGCGCCAGGCCCATGGCCACGCGCATGAAGAAGGCTTGGGGCAGCTCGATGCGGGTCTTCTTGACGTGCAGGAAGTAGCGGTCGTACAGCGTCTGCAGGCCCAGGTAGTCGAACTGCAGGTCGCGCTCGGCCTTGAGCGCGGCGCCCAGGCGGTTCAGGTCGTATTGCTTGAGCAGGCGCTCGTCCAGCAGCTCGTTGTCCACCCCCTTCTGAATGAAGGTGGGGAAATAGTCCTTGTAGGCCTGGCCCATGTTGCTCTGGGCTACGTCACGCCCCAGCACCTCGCGCACGATGGTGTGCAGCAGCAGGCGGGCCGTGGCGTAGGTGTAGTCAGGATCTTTTTCGATCAGGGTGCGGGCCGCCAGAATGGACGCCTTGTAGACCTCGTCCATGGGAACGCCGTCATACAGGTTGCGCATGGTCTCTGCGACGATGGGGGCTGCCTGGATGTCGGCGCCCAGGTTGGCGCAGGCCGACTCGATCAAGGCGTGCAGGCGCAGGATGTCCAGCTGCACGCGTTGGCCGTTGTCGATCACGTGCAGCACCGGGGTGGCGGGTGCTAGCTGTTCCAGGTGGTGAGCGCGCTCCTGCGTGCGGCGCTCGCGGTACAGCACGTAGGCACGGGCGACTTCATGGTGCTCGCCGCGCATCAGGCCCAGCTCGACCTGGTCCTGCACATCTTCAATGTGGAAGGTGCCGCCGCCAGGACGCGAGCGCATGAGGGCGCGGACCACGTTCTGGGTGAGCGTGTCCACTACCTCACGCACGCTGGCAGAGGCAGCGCCCTGCGTGCCGTGCACTGCCAGAAACGCCTTCATCATCGCCACCGCAATTTTTTGGGGCTCGAACGGCACCACCGCGCCGTTGCGGCGAATGATCTGGTAATGCGTGAGCGGGTGCCCGGAAGCTGCGGCCGCCGCAGCGTGCGTGGCGGCATCCGTAGAGGCGGTGGGCGATGGGGAAGGCGTGTTCAAAGCAGCTTGCATGGGGGTCCTCTTCTGTGGGCTGTCTGGGGTGGGCGTGCGGCCTGGAGTGCCGCCGCAGTGTGTGGGTGCTGCACCGGACTTCAGTCTGGTGCACACTATATATGGTGTGTCGAGGCGGTTCAAGACACTACCGGTAGTGTACCGCCGGAATGAGTCCCCAAAACCGAAACAGCATGTTCTCAACCCCGTTGCGTACGCAACCGGTGCCTGTGGCGAGCCCTTGTGAATGCGATGTGGGCGATGCAAAACCGTGCAGTGGCGTACCTTGGCGGCGGATTTCCTGCGCCAGGCCGCGCAGCGCTTGGCTGCAAAAATATGTGCAAGCGCACAAAGAAAAAAATGTCTTGATGCGCCCGTACGACAGTGAAAGTGCGGCGTCAGCGAAGCTGCAAGGGGTCCGCCCGCGTGTTCAGCGGGAATCGCTGCGCGGGCCAGTCCAACGCCCCTTGCAGTCGTGGCCAGTCAAAGCCCGGGCCTGGGTCCAACTTACGTCCCGGGGCAATGTGTTCATGCCCTGCGATGTGCTCGATGGGATAGCGCAGCGCAATGTCCTGGCAGACCCTGGCCAGGGTTTCGTACTGTGGCGACTCGAAGTGCAGGCCCTCCAGGCCTTCCAGTTCAATGCCGATGGAATCGTCGTTGCACTGGCTCCTCCCCCGGTAGAACGATTGCCCGGCATGCCAGGCGCGCAGGTCGCAATCCACAAACTGCCACAGCACCCCGGTGCGCTCGATGAAAAAATGCGCGGAGACCTGCAATCCGCGGATGCCCTGGTAGTAGGGGTGCGCATCCCAGTCCAGGGTGTTGGTGAACAGCTGTTGCACGGCACCGCCGCCGTATTCGCCCGGCGGCAGGCTGATGGAATGCACCACGATCAGATCGACTTGCGAGGTCTGTACCGGGCGCGGCCCGTGGTTCGGAGATGCGAGCCGCTGAGCGGTCCTGTACCAGCCGCCCTCCCAGGGCGCCATGTCTGCCGCTGGTGCACTGTCAGCCCAGTTCGTCATGCGGGTCCTGGTCATTGGGCACGGCGATGTTCAGACGGGCGATGCGGTAGCGAATCTGGCGCAGGCTGATGCCCAGGCGTGCGGCTGTGGCGGTACGGTTGAACCCGGCTTCTTTCAGCGCGCGGATCAGGATCTCCCGCTCCTGCTGGTCCAACCAGGCCTGCAGGTCGCTGGGCAGTGGCACCGTGCAGCCGTTGGCCAGGGGCTGAGGGCCCTGGCCTGTGTCTGCAGACGTCGAAGCGTGGGGCCCGGCAGAGAAGGCGGCGGACACCGCCGATCCCTCTGGCGCGGGCACAAGCGTGGGCGGTGCTAGGCGTGCCATCTGCACATCTGACGCGCCGCTTGGCGCATCCACCTGCAACTCGTCCCCGTCGCTCAATGCCACTGCGCGGTGCAGCAGATTTTCCAGCTCGCGGACATTGCCGGTCAGCGGGTGGGCGGCAATGGCGTTCAGTGCCCGGTCGGTGAGTTGGGGCACCGGCATGCCCGACTCGTGGGCAATGCGGGTGAGCAGCGCTGCGCACAGTGCGGGCAGGTCCTCGCGGCGCTCGCGCAGCGGCGGGATGACGATCTCGATCACATTGAGCCGGTAGTACAGGTCCTGGCGGAACCGGCCGGCCTGCACATCGGCCGCCAGATCGCGGTGGGTGGCGCTCACAATGCGCACATCCACCGTCTCTTCCTGGGTGGAGCCGAGTGGCCGCACGCTGCGCTCCTGGATGGCGCGCAGCAGCTTGGACTGCATGGCCAGCGGCAGGTCGCCGATTTCGTCGAGGAACAATGTGCCCCCGCGTGCGGCCTGGAAGTAGCCGTCACGGTCTTGCGACGCGCCGGTGTAGGAGCCCTTGCGGGCACCAAAAAATTCAGCTTCCAGCAGGTTCTCGGGGATGGCCCCGCAGTTCACGGCGACCAGGGGCCCGTCAGCACGCTGGCTGCTGGCATGCAGGGCTTGGGCCACCAGCTCCTTGCCCGTGCCCGACTCGCCATGGATCAGCACCGGCGCCATGCCACGCGATACCTTGGCCACGCGCTGCTTGACGTTGCGGATGGCGTCGGACTCGCCCACGAGGCGGTCCAGGGCGGCGTTGGCATTGCCGAATTCGCCGGTCGCCGTCGCTGCATTGGTAGACCGGCTGGAGCCGTTGTTGCGTGCCGCACGCGGCGGTGGAACCCCGCCCGTGCCCTGGATGGCTGAGGCCACCACCGAGCGGAACTGCTTGAGGTCCACGGGCTTGGTGAGGTAGTCGAAGGCCCCTGCGCGCAGCGCCTCGACCGCGTTCTCTGCCGAGCCGTAGGCGGTCATGACCACGCAGCGTTCGCGCCGTTGCTGGTCGCGCAGATCCTGCAGCAGCTCCATGCCAAACCCGTCGGGCAGCCGCATATCGGTAATCACGGCGTCAAAGCGGTGGGCCTTGAGTTGATCACGCGCCTCCTGGACGCTCGACGCGGTCTCGACCCGGTACCCCTCGCGCAGCAGGGTGAGCTCGTACAGGGTGCGCAGATCGGGTTCGTCGTCAACGACAAGGATGGAGGCGGCAGGGGCGTTCATGGAGGCGGCAGTCAGACCACGATGGTGTCAAACAAGGTGGCATTGTCGGCGGGGCGGGTCGTGCGGCGGAAGCCCACAGTAAAGGCGTTGCCTCCGATGTCACCGCGTGCGGTGTGGCGGTTCAGGCGCTGGTAGCTGATGGAGGCGCCATGGCGCTGGCACAGCTCCCGGCAAATATAGAGGCCCAGGCCACTGGAGCGGCTCTCCGACGAGAAGAAGGGCTCGAACAAATGCCGCTCCACGGATTTGTCCATCGGGGCACCGTCGCTCCACACCTGCAGGCTGACCTGGCCAGCGGGCGTGTTGCGCGTGGTCACTGACAACGAGTCGGGCTCCGGGCCCATGTAGCGCAGGGCGTTGTCCAGCAGGTTGACGAGCACCCGACGCAGGTGCTCGGCGTCAAACTCCACCTGGATGGCGCCCGTGTCCAGCGACACCAGGGCGCGCCGCCGGGCGGGGTCCTGGGCCTGCCAGTCGTTCCAGATCTGGGCGACCGTCTCGTCCAGCGCCACGGTCGAGGCTGGGGCATGGCTGATCTGGTGCTGTACGCGGGCAATGTCCAGCACCTCTTCGGCGATGCGCGCCAGGCGGTCGGCGTTTTGCTGCACCATGTGCGCCAGCCGTTTTTGTGCGGGGTCGTGCAGGTCTTCTTCCAGCAGGGCATTGGCCTGCACGATGGCCGCCAGCGGGTTGCGGATCTCATGGGCCACCGCGGCGGACATGCGGCCCATGGCCGCGAGTTTTTCGGTGCGCAGCCGCGCTTCCATTTCCCTCAGGTCGTGCAGGAACATCACGCACAGCCGCTCGGAGCGCGTTTGCAAGGCCGCGTTGCGGGTGGATGTGAGCCAGGTGCGCACATGCAGACCGGTGGGGCTCTGGCCTTCGTGCAGCAGATCGACGTCGGCCGTCTGGGGTTGTTCGTGCCGGAAGGTGCGCCGCGCCAGGATCACCAGGGGGTGCCACGGCGCGGTGGAGGTCAGGGCAAACGGTAGCTCGGTCAGTGCCATGCCGCCCAGAAGCTGCAGCCCTGCGGGGTTGGCAATGCGCACCACGTCGGTCTCGTCCACCACCAGCACCCCGTCGGTCAGGTTCTGGATGACCAGTGCACTGACCTGCGTTTGCACGCGCGCTGCGATCTGGCTTTGTTGTGCCACTTCCTGTTCGCGCGCCAGGCGGGTGGCCAGCTGGTGCACCAGATAGCTCACGATGAAGTAGCCTGTGCCGGTCAGTGCACTTTGCAGGTAGCGCTGGCCTTCGTCTCCTGTGCTGTATTGCCCCACCCACCACGCCCAGCCCAGCAGCAGCAGCGTGACTGCGGCGGTGGTGCCCAGGGCCAGGGTCAGCGTGCCCATGACCGCTGCGATCAGGATGGGCAGGCCGAACAGGGGCGTGTAGTTCATGGTGCCCGCATGCAGCAACTGCAGCGCAGTGATTGCCGCCAGGTCCACACCAATGGAAGGCAGCCACTGCGGGCCGGCGCTGGGCGACGGGGGGGCCTTGCGCGACAACACCCGCAGTACCACGGTGGCTACGAGGTAGGCCACGCAGACCGCGAGCACTGAAGGCGCCGCCGCTTGATTGATCAGCTGCCCGGCCCCCTGCAGCACCAACAGTGCCAGGGCTACCATCACGCGGCCCGTCAGAAAACCGAGCCACAGCCGTGCGAAGGGGGCTTCTGCGGAAGGCGGCAGTGGGCCTGCGGGCGCTGCTTGCATGGTCACAACGGGAAGGCGTCGCTCAGGCCGGGCCCATGCGCCGGTGCTCGGCGCTGCAATAGGCCTGATTGCCCAGCATCAGGGCTTCGGCCTGCGGGATGTGCACGCCGCAGTGCGCGCAGGCCAGCATGTCCTGCGGTAGGGCTGGCGGTGTAGGGGGCGCTTTGGGCGCCGCCGCATCAGGGGCGCGGCGGCTGCGCCAGATACCCACCGCCACCGCGATGACGACCAATAAGACCAGGTACTTCATGCGCTGCGGCCCAGAACAACTTCCAATACAAAACGCGAGCCCACATAGGCCAGCAGCAGCAGGGCCGAGCCTGCATACAACACACGCACCGCATTGCGGCCCCGCCAGCCAAAGCGGGCACGGCCCAGCAGCAACGTGGCGAAGGTCAGCCACGAGAGCATCGAGAACACGGCCTTGTGGTCCCAGCGCCAGGCCCGGCCATACAGCGTCTCGCCAAACAGCCACCCGGCCAGCAAGGTGGCGGTGAGCAGCACAAACCCCGCCGTCACGAACCGGAAGGTCAGTCGCTCCAGTGTCAGCAGTGGGATGCCGCTGTGCGGGTCTTCAGCCTGCCGGATGTGGCGTTCGGCGCGTGTCATGAGCCAAGCGTGCACCACCGCTGCTGCAAACAGGCCATAACACGCAATGCCCAGCGCCAGGTGCAAAGGCAGCCAGGCGGATGCGGTCACGTGCAAGGGCTGCCCAGGGAACAGCATGGCCAGCACAATGGCTGCCGCGCCCAGGCCTGCCAGCACCCAGCGCGACTGC
Source organism: Acidovorax sp. Root402 (assembly GCF_001425125.1). Lineage (NCBI taxonomy): Bacteria > Pseudomonadati > Pseudomonadota > Betaproteobacteria > Burkholderiales > Comamonadaceae > Acidovorax > Acidovorax sp. Root402. The sequence goes on along the minus strand of NZ_LMDQ01000016.1, from coordinate 180,794 downwards.
ATTTGCGGAAACAACTGCCGCTCCACGGCATACACCGTGAGCACCAGCCACGCGGTCATCGACAGCGCAGGCGCAAAACCGAACCGGGGCGCATCGCCCCACAGGCCCCAGACCAGCACGGCGCCGTGCAGCAACCACGCGACCAGCAGTGCATTGCGCGCTGCTGCAGCCCCCAGGCGGGAGGCCGCAGCGGCCGGCACGGCATAGGCCACGGCAGCGGCCAGGGCCAGCAGCCAACTGACGGGGGAGCTACTCGTTAAAATCATGGGCACAGTTTAGCCTTTCGCCCACCGCCAGCGCCCTGGCGGGGCCGCGCGCACAACGCCGTTGTTGACGGCGCGCAGCCAATACCGGAAACACCCCTATGGCCTCCGCCCTTACCGACAAACTCACGCGCCTCGTCAAGGAGATGCGTGGCCAGGCCCGCATTACCGAGTCCAATGTCACGGACATGCTGCGCGAAGTGCGCATGGCGCTGCTCGAAGCCGACGTGGCCCTGCCCGTGGTGCGCGACTTCATCGCCCGCGTCAAGGAAAAGGCCCTGGGCCAGGAGGTGCTGGGTTCGCTCAAGCCCGGGCAGACGCTGGTCAGCATCGTCAACCGTGAACTCGCCGCCACCATGGGCGAGGGCGTGGCCGACATCAACCTGGCCGCCCAGCCGCCTGCCGTGATCCTGATGGCCGGCCTGCAGGGCGCGGGCAAGACCACCACTACGGCCAAGCTGGCCAAGCACCTGATTGAAAAGCGCAAGAAGAAGGTGCTGACCGTGTCGGGCGACGTGTACCGCCCAGCCGCCATCGAGCAGCTCAAGACCGTGACCAAGCAGGCCGGTGCCGAATGGTTTCCCAGCACGCCCGACCAGAAGCCGCTTGACATTGCCCACGCCGCACTCGACTACGCCAAGAAGCACTACTTTGACGTGCTGCTGGTCGATACGGCCGGTCGCCTGGCCATCGACGAAGCCTTGATGAAGGAAATCAAGGACCTGCACGCCGCGCTGAACCCGGTCGAAACCTTGTTCGTGGTCGATGCCATGCAGGGCCAGGACGCCATCAACACCGCCAAGGCCTTCAAGGAGGCGCTGCCCCTCACCGGCATCGTGCTCACCAAGCTGGACGGCGACTCGCGCGGCGGTGCCGCGCTGTCCGTGCGCCAGATCACGGGGGCTCCGATCAAGTTTGCCGGTGTCTCGGAGAAGATCGACGGCCTGGAAGTGTTCGACGCAGAGCGCCATGCGGGTCGCATCCTGGGCATGGGCGACATCGTGGCGCTGGTGGAGCAGGTGACGGCCGGGGTGGACATGGAGGCCGCACAAAAGCTGGCGGCCAAGGTCAAGAGCGGTGACGGGTTCGACCTGAACGACTTTCTGTCTCAGATCCAGCAGATGAAGCAGATGGGGGGGCTGTCGAGCCTGATGGACAAGCTGCCCTCCCAGCTCACCGCCAAGGCGGGTTCGCTGGACATGGACAAGGCCGAAAAAGACATCAAGCGCAAGGAAGGCATCATCCAGAGCATGACGCCTCTGGAGCGCCGCAAGCCCGAACTCATCAAGGCTACGCGCAAGAAGCGCATTGCCAACGGGGCGGGTGTGCATGTGCAGGAGGTCAACCGCCTGCTCAAGGAGTTTGAGCAGATGCAGGGCATGATGAAAAAGATGAAGGGCGGCGGCCTGATGAAGATGATGAAGCGCATGGGCGGCATGAAGGGCATGGGCGGCGGAGGCATGCCCAAGATGCCTTTCTGAAGGGTTTTCAAGCCTTTTTGGCACCAGGCGCTACAACCATATGCCTGGAATGCTATGAAAATATGAGTGAATAAAAAAGCCGACATGCGTCGGCTTTTTTTATGGGTCGGTGGATGGTGGCTCTGCGCGGTGCCTCAGGCTGCCTGCAACGCCACGGGCCGTGCCAGCCGGTTGGCGTGCAACCAGGCACGGCGCAGTACTGGAGGGGACCACGACTCCTCGGGAATCAGCAGCAGTCGCTGTGCACGCAGCGCCCGGCCCAGTGCGATCTGGCTGGTCCACACCGCCAGCGGAATCGCCAGCGCCAGCGGCAGGCCCACGGGCATCAGCCACAACAGCGCGCTGCTGTCGATCAGCGCCACGCCCGCTGCCAGCAGGGCGATCACCGCGCTCATGGGAGCGAGCTGGCGCACGGCGTGGCGCCAGGGCACGGCATGGGCTTCGCGCGGGGGCGACTTCCACTCCAGCTTCAGGCCGGTCAACGCGATCAGAACAAACAGCGAATGCGCCAGCATGCGCACCGGCGCCTGCAGGATGGCCATCACGCTCTCCAGCACGGCGCTCTTGAGCAGGCTGAAAGCGCCGCCGTACTGCTTTTGCTCGCTGCGCATGAACACCGCGGCCACGCCCAGGATGCGCGGCAAGAACAGCAGACACAAGGTCCAGACCCACAGGGCGAGCAGCTCGGCGGGCAGAATGTGCCAGTCCGTTACCAGCTTGGCGCCCGACAGCCACAGCGCCGTGCCGAGAGTCATGAAGGCCAGCCACAGCGGCGCCGACAGATAGGCCATGGCACCGGTGACGAACATGGACCGGTGCACCGCGTGGATGCCGGGCTCGGCCATCAGGCGCGCGTTCTGCAGGTTGCCCTGGCACCAGCGGCGGTCGCGCTGCAGCTCGGCCAGCAGGTCGGGCGGCTGTTGCTCATAGCTGCCGATCAGGTCGCCTACCAGCCACACGTGGTAGCCCGCGCGGCGCATGAGGGCGGCTTCCACAAAGTCGTGCGACATGATGCCGCCAGCCAGGCCCCCCTTGCCGGGGATGGGCGCCAGCGCGCAGTGCTGCATGAACGGTGCCACGCGGATGATGGCGTTGTGGCCCCAGTAGTGCGATTCGCCCAGCTGCCAGTACTGCATGCCTAGAGTGAACAGACGACCCGTGACGCGCGAGGCAAACTGCTGCGCGCGGGCGTGCAGCGTCACATGGCCGATGGCCTGCGTAGCGGTCTGGATGATGCCGGCCGTGGGGTTGGCTTCCATCAGCTTGGCCATGGAGACGATGCAGTCGCCGCTCATCACGCTGTCGGCGTCCAGCACCACAATGTAGCGGTAGTCCTTGCCCCAGCGGCGGCAGAAGTCGGCCACGTTGCCCGCCTTGCGGTGGGTGCGGCGTGTGCGCAGGCGGTAGTACACCTGCACCTGGGGTTGCTGGCTGTGCTGCGCCAGGGCGCTGCGCAGCTCTTCCCAGGCGGCGCGCTCGGCGCGGGCAATGGCAGGGTCGTTGCTGTCGGAGAGCACAAACACATCGAACGTGGTGCCGTGGCCGGTGGCAGCCACCGACTCGCAGGTGGCGCGCAGCCCGGCAAACACGGTGGCCACGTCTTCGTTGCAGATCGGCATGATGATGGCAGTGCGGGCGTCGGAAGCCATCGCGTGATCTGCCACGCTGTGTGCCGACAACGCATGCCGGTCGCCGCGCAACATCACCCAAAAGCCCATGAGCCCGGTCAAAAAGCCGGTCACCACCCAGGCGGACAGCAGCGCAAACAACGCAATCTGGCCGTAGCCCAGCCAAGCGTTTTCATAGTCGGGCTGCACGCTGGCAAACAGGGTGCTGGCCAGTGCGGTGGCCAGCACGGTGAGCAGCGCAAACGTCCAGCGGCGGCGCTGCGCTGCGCCTTGCCAAGCGGCGGTGGATTCAGCGGGAGCTTGTGCCACCGTAGTCGATGCGGGTTGCGGAGACGTACGGCCCGTCAGGCGCAGCAGCACGGCGGTGCCTACGCTGTTCCAAAAGCCGCGCCAGGGCAGGGGCACCATGGAGCCGCGGTGCAGAGGCGGTGCCGTCACCGCATTGGGGTGGCGCTCCTCGCGCAGTGTGCTGCGTCGGCTCGGGGCTTGGCGGGGGTAGGCCACACCACGCCGCGCGACCACGGCAGGGCCCGTGGATGCGTGGGTGCCGTGGGGGTCATGAGGGCTTACTCGGGAAGACTGATGTGCGTCCATGTTTCACTCACAGCGTGGTTGTCGTGTTGGAGAAAAGCGCGCAGCTCGACCGGCCGGTCGGCCTGCAGGCGCTGGATGCGAACGGTCATGCGCCACCCGCCGGTGGCGGGGTTGCGGTAGGCAATGTTTTCCAGCACCTTGCCGTTGGCATCGCTGGTCACTACGGCCTTCACGGTGGCTTCGGCAGGCAGGGCCTTGAGGGCAGGGCCCTCGAAATCGACCAAGTACTGCACCTGCTGGCGCAGTTCCTGGGCCGACAACTTGGTGTAGCCCATGCCGCGGCGCGACTGGGTGGCCCAGGCGCTGGGTGGGCGCTGCTGCTCATCGCCCTGCCAGCTCAGCTCATAGGCAAATTCCAGCGGCTGGCCGGGGGCTGGCATCTGGGCGGGCACCCAGTACGCCACGATGTTGTCGTGCGTCTCGTCGGGGGTGTTCAGCTGCACCAGCTCCACGCGGCCCGCGCCCCAGTCGTGCAGGGGACGGACCCAGGCGCTCGGGCGGCGCTCGTAGCGGGCTTCCACATCCTCGTAGCTGCTCCACTGACGGTCGCGCTGCATCAGGCCAAAGCCCTTGGGGTTCTTGGTGGCGAACGAGGTGACCAGCGTCTGCCGGGGGTTCTGCAGCGGGCGCCACAGCCATTCGCCCTCGCCCGTGGCGACCATGAGGCCGTCGGAGTCATGCACTTCGGGGCGGAAGTCTTCCTTGCGTGGCTGGTTCTCGCCGAAGAAGAACATGCTGGTCAGCGGCGCAACGCCCAGCGTGGCGATGGATGGGTTGCCGGAGGCGGCACGCACAAAAATGCGGCTGCGCACGGTGGTGGTGGTCTGCGCGCCGGGCTGGATGTCAAAGCGGTAGGCGCCCGTGGCGCGTGGCGAGTCGAGCAGTGCGTACACCGTGACCTGGGTGGACAGCGGATCGGGCCGCACCAGCCAGAACTCGGTGAAGCGGGGGAACTCCTCGCCCCGGCCGCCCACGGTGTCGATGGCCAGCCCGCGCGCCGACAGGCCGTACTGCTGGCCCTTGCCCAGAGCGCGGAAGTAGCTGGCGCCCTGAAAGACCACCAGCTCGTCCTTGTAGGCACTGGAGTTCAGGTGGTTGTGCAGCCGAAAGCCTGCAAAGCCCAGGTCGCCCCAGGCCTCGGGCCGCAGCTGGTTCTTGCCGTAGTCAAAGTCCGCGCGGCTGTAGGGGATGTGGCGCACGCCCTGCGGCGTCACTTCGTTGATCAGCACCGGCTCTTTCTGGTACAGCCCCAGATGGAAGAACATGGCCTCGTAGGGCAGCTTGTCGGCTCGCCACAGGGCGCGATCGGGGCGCCAGCGGATGTCGCGCACCTGGTCGTAGTTGAGCTGTGCGAGGTCGGCCGGGAGCTTGTCGCTCACGGGTCGGTAGGGTTGGCTGGCGCGGTCGCGGGCGAGGCGGGTCACGCTCTCGAAGTCAAAGCCCTGTGCGTGCGCGCCCCCAGCCAGCAGGGCGGTGGCCAGGGCTATTGCGGGCCCTGCGCGCCTGCCGATCTGGCGAAAAAAGGAGGGAAAAACTGCGTGCATGGCAGGCATAGGGCAAACCCTGTGCCAGCTACAAAAAACGCTTTGAAATCAATGGTTTGGAGAGGGCTCTGCGTGTAAGCAGTTGTGCAATGGCCTGTAAGCGCCACTCGGCCCCCGCTTTTTGTCGCCAGATGGCGACAAGGGGTGGGTGCTTTGATAAAAAAACCCTGTAAATCAATGACTTACTCGTGTCGCTCATCCACGACATCGTCCGCATCGCCTGCATCCTGCTTGAACTGTCCAGGCGTCAGCGCGTGCTTTTGCAGCAGGCGGTAGAACTCGGTGCGGTTGCGTTGCGCCAGCCGCGCAGCATCGGCCACATTGCCGTCGGTCATCTTGAGCAGTCCCACCAGGTACTCGCGCTCGAAACGCTGGCGAGCCTCGGCAAAGCTCAGCACCTGGGTGGACGGGGTGCGCAGCGCGCGCTGCACCAGTGTCAGCGGGACCAGGGGGGTGGTGGACAGGGCGCACACCTGCTCAACCACGTTGTAGAGCTGGCGCACGTTGCCCGGCCAGGCGGCGGTGGTCAGTGCCTTGAGCGCCTCAGGCGCAAAGCCGGACAGGCGCTTGTCGTATTTGCGGGACAGCCGGTCCAGAAAGTGGTTGGCCAGCAGCGCAATGTCCTCGCGCCGCTCGGCCAGGGTGGGCAGCACCAGCGACACCACGTTCAGCCGGTAATACAGGTCCTCGCGGAACTGCGCGCTCGCCATGGCGGCCTCCAGGTCCCGGTGCGTGGCCGAGATGATGCGCACGTCGATGGGCGTGGCCTGGCTGGCGCCCACGGGGCGCACGGCGCGCTCCTGCAATACCCGCAGCAGCTTGACCTGCAGGGCCGGGGGCATGTCGCCAATCTCGTCCAGCAGCAGGGTGCCGCCATCCGCCGCCTGGAACAGCCCCTTGTGGTTGCTCACCGCATCGGTGAAGGCGCCTTTGACGTGGCCGAACAGCTCGGACTCCAGCAATGCCTCGGGGATGGCGCCACAGTTGACGGCCACAAACGGGCGGGCCGCACGCGGGCTGGCACGGTGGATGGCGCGCGCCAGCAACTCCTTGCCCGAGCCGCTGTCGCCGCGCAGCAGCACGCTGGCGTCGGACTGAGCGACCATGTATGCCTCGGACAACAGGTCCGTCATGCGGTGCGACCGGCTCACGATCTCGGCCCGCCAGTCCTCGTCGGCATGCGGCTGCGCAACGGCAGGGGCGCTGAGCGCCAGCGCCTGCGCAATTTTCTCCAGCAGCTCCTTGCCGTCGTAGGGCTTGGTGAGGTAGGTGAACACCCCGCGCGACGTGGCCTCCACCGCATCGGGAATGGTGCCGTGTGCCGTCAGCAGGATCACGGGCAGTGAGGGGTGGCGGGCGCGCACTTCGTCAAACAGGGCCAGGCCGTCGCGCCCCGGCAGGCGCACATCGCTGAGCACGAGCTGCGGGCGGGCAATATCGAGCTGTGCCAGTGCCGCTTCAGCCGAGCCCACGGCCACCACGTCGTGCCCGGCGGCTTTCAGGCGCAGCGACAGCAGCCGCAGCATGTCGGCGTCGTCGTCCACCACCAGGATGCGGGCGGGTGGGGCGGCGCGGGTGGGGGCGGAAGAGGGCATGGCGGGTAGGTCGGTCAGGGGGCGGGCCGTGGCGCCGCGCCATTGCTCGCTGCAGGCGCGGCGGGGGCGGAGGGTGACGGTGCTGGGCGCGTGCTCAGGCTGCGCTCGATGGCGCGCACGGCCTCCAGGCGTTCGCTGAGCTGGTCATTGCGGCGTTGGCTGTCGCGCAACTGCTGGACCTGGCGGTCGAGCTGGTCCTCCAGCCGGCGTTGTTGCAGCAGCCGGGCCTCCAGCAGCCGGGCCAGCGGGTGCAAGGGTTGCGCTGCGGCGCCGGTGTTGCCCAGCACGCGCTGCACCAGGCCCAGCGCACGGGCGGTGTCCACGGCCTGGCGCGTTTGTGCCAGGGCCGTGGCCAATAGCAACGGCGTATCGGCAGTGGCGTCCTCCGCTTCGCTCAGTCGGGCAATTTCCCTGGCGAGTTCGGCCGGTGGCAGCTTGAGCACACGGTCTGTCTGGGCCAGTAGCAGGGCAATCGGGGCGTTGTTATCGGTCTCCGTACCGCGTGCTTCGGTGGCGCCGACTTCGATCGCCGGGGCTACAGGCACGGCAATGATCATGGCCACCGGAGTTGGCTTGGAGGGGGCAGGTGGGGGCGCGGTGGTGACGCAGCCTGCCAGCACGGTGCCCAAGGCAAGCAGCGGCCATCGCAGCGCGTGGGAGGACAGAGGGGGAGTGCTAGGCGGCATGGGGAAGTTCGATGCGAAAGAAGGAGTGTGCGCCTTCGTCCACCAGGCGCACGCTGCCGCCATGGGCCTGCACATATTCCTGCACGATGGACAACCCGATGCCGGTGCCGCGCACTGCATCGTCCGGTTGGCGAACACCCCGGTAAAAGGGTTCAAACACGCGGTCGCGGTCCACCCGGTCCACGCCGGGCCCCTGGTCGAAGACGTCCAGGCGCACTTGGCCGGGAGGTTGCGAGAGCACCAACCGCACCGTGCCCTGGGGAGGTGAAAAGCGGATGGCGTTGGACAGCAGATTGCTGACGGCGGAGGTGATCTTGTCGGCGTCGACGGGCATGCGCACGGGCGGCCCCTCTACCCGCACGGTCAGGCCCTTGGCCTGCCACTGCAGCCGCTGTGTCTCGACCTGGGCCTCCAGCAGGGCCAGCAGATCGGTGTCGCGCCGCTGCAGTTGCCGTGCCTCGAAGGCGGCGGCGTTGAAGCGCAGCAGTGCCTCGATCTCGCCCTGCAGCTGCAGCGTGTTGTGGTGCAGGATCTGCGCGACCTCGCGCTGGCCGGCGGTGAGTTCGCCCGTCACGCCGTCCTGCAGTAGCGCCACGCCCTCGCGCAGCGCGGCCAGAGGGGTCTTGAGTTCGTGGGAGACATGGCGCAGGAACCGCGCCTTGTCGGCATCCAGCTCCAGCAGCCGCAGCCGCAGCCATTCCAGTTGCTGCCCCAGCCGGCGGACGTCGTCCGGGCCGGAGATCAGCACCGGCTCGTCCAGCTGGTTTTCACCCAGCTGCCGGATGACGCCTTCGAGACGCTTGAACGGTCGCGCCAGCCAGATGCCCAGAGACAGTGCCAGCACCAACGCCAGCACAATGGCGCCCACTACCTGGTGCGTCACGTTGCGGCGGCTGCTCTCCACCTGGTCCTGCAGCGCCTGGTTGCGTTGGGTGTTGATGTCCTGCACCGACTGCACCATGGTGCCGTGCAGGGTTTCCAGGGCCATAAATTCCTCGGCGACCAGGCGTTCATTGTCGAGCGCACGGTCTGGTGGTGCGTCCAGCAGGGTTTTGACGGCCTCCAGGTGGGTGCGCCACGCTTGCGCCTGCGCGGTCGGCAACCCTGCGGCCTGCAGATGGTCCACTACGGTGAGCGCATCGACCGCCATGTCGTCGAAGCTGCGGCGCAGCGGCGCATCGCGCAGCACCAGGGACTGCCGCGCCGCACGTTCCAGGGCTTGCCCGCGCTGGTTCAGGCCTTGTGCGGCCGTGGCCAGTGCAGTGGCCTCGGCCGTGCCATGGCGGCTGAGCACCATGAGCTGCTCCAACGTGTGCAAGGCCCTCAGTGAGCTGACTCCAAGCAAGCCTGCAATCAGCACGAATGCCAGCAGCAACAGTTGCTGGAAGGAGAGGCCATGCAGCAGGCCTTCGGCGGGTGGAGGTGCCGTGGGTGGGGGGCTCTGGGTGGGCATTGCAGCCAGGTGGGTCGGCGTGCGCGGCGTCTGTGCCTGCGCGTCAGCCGGCCAGGGCGGCGGTTTCGTGCGTCAGCACCTCGCCGCGCAAGGTATAGGCCTTGGCCTCCGTGATGGTCACATCCACCATCTGACCCACCAGGCGGGGCTGGCCTACAAAGTTGACCACGCGGTTGCACTCGGTGCGGCCCATCAGCTCGGTGGCGTCGCGCTTGGAGGCGCCTTCCACCAGTATCCGTTGTACCGTGCCCACGCGGCTTTCGCTGATGGACTTGATGTTGGCGTTGATGACGCCCTGCAGGTGCTGCAGGCGGCGCAGCTTCACGTCGTGCGGCGTGTCGTCGTGCAGGCCTGCTGCGGGCGTGCCGGGGCGGGGGCTGAAGATGAAGCTGAAGCTGTTGTCAAAGTGAATATCGTCGATGAGCTTCATCATCTTGTTGAAGTCGTCTTCCGTTTCGCCGGGGAAGCCTACGATGAAGTCGCTGCTCATGGCCAGGTCGGGGCGGATGGCGCGCAGCTTGCGCACCGTGCTCTTGTATTCCATGGCGGTGTAGCCGCGCTTCATGGCCATCAGGATGCGGTCGCTGCCGTGCTGCACGGGCAGGTGCAGGTGGCTGGCCAGCTTGGGCAGCTTGGCATAGGCCTCGATCAGCCGGGGCGTGAATTCGTTGGGGTGGCTGGTGGTGTAGCGGATGCGCTCAATGCCAGGGATATCCGACACGTATTCGAGCAGCAGCGCAAAGTCGGCAATCTCTGCCGTGCCCCCCATCTTGCCCAGGTAGGCATTCACGTTCTGGCCCAGCAGGGTGATTTCCTTCACGCCCTGGTCGGCCAGGCCCGCCACTTCGACCAGCACGTCGTCGAATGGGCGGCTCACCTCTTCGCCACGGGTGTAGGGCACCACGCAGTAGCTGCAGTATTTGCTGCAGCCTTCCATGATCGACACAAAGGCCGACGCGCCTTCCACCCGCGCGGGTGGCAGGTGGTCGAACTTCTCGATTTCGGGAAAGCTGATGTCCACCTGGGGCTTGTCCAGCCGTTCACGCTGGTTGAGCATCTCGGGCAGGCGGTGCAGGGTCTGGGGGCCGAACACCACGTCCACGTAGGGCGCGCGCTTGATGATCTCGGCGCCCTCCTGGCTGGCCACGCACCCGCCCACACCAATCTTCACGCCGCGTGCCTTCAGGTGCTTGATGCGGCCCAGGTCGCTGAAGACCTTTTCTTGCGCTTTCTCGCGTACCGAGCAGGTGTTGAAGAGGATGAGGTCGGCCTCGTCCACGTTCTGGGTGGGCTCGTAGCCTTGGGCGGCGTTCAGCACGTCGGCCATCTTGTCCGAGTCGTACTCGTTCATCTGGCAGCCGAAGGTTTTGATAAAGACTTTTTTGGCCATGGCAACTTCGCAAAAGAGCAAGCAAACACCGCGCCCGGCATGGTGCGGAAACTGTGAATGTCACAACGGCGCGGTGGCTGTGCGGCCGCACCGGAAAGGAGTTACTTCAGAGCGGCGCCCGAGCCGGTCGTGATGTTGGTGACGATGGCGTCGCTGCCCTTGCGGGGCTGTGCGGCCTCGCTTTCGGTCAGGATCCATGCGGAATGCAGCATGCCGGTGCTGTTCTCCAGCACGTAGTTGACCTTGAAGGTCTGGCCCAGCACCGTGTGTGCCATGACCAAGGTGTTCTGGGGGCTGAACAGCCGCATGCCGGGGGCCATGCGGATGGTCTTGCCATTGAGTGTGGCTTCGGATGCGGTGTTGATGCTCAGCGTGCCCCGCAGTGCGGCTTCGGGGAACGGGCGTGAGAGGCCCAGGCCTGGCTGGACTTGAGCCGAGGCCGGTGCCACGGCGCAGAGGGCCGCACAGGTCACCACGGCCATCCATGCGGCATGGAAAAAGCGGGGCCCCCGCTGGGCGGGGTAGCGGCTGGAAGAGGGTGTGGTGCAGCGGTTCATGGTTTACATCCAGGGGCTGAAGGCACAATTTTAGAAGGGGTTGCCAGCGTGGCATATCCCTCTGACAAGTCAAGCGGCTCTGTGCTTCGATGGGCACAGGAACAGGTTCTGAGGCTCGCCTGAAAGAAAAAACCCACAGTGGGTTACCGCACTGTGGGTTTTTGTATTTGGTGGTCGTAGGTGGACTTGAACCACCGACATCAGCATTATGAATGCTGCGCTCTAACCAACTGAGCTATACGACCGGAAACCAGAATTATAGAACAAAAATTATTGATGTGTGAAGTTAGCGGCGCGTTTGTTCATGAACGCGTCCATGCCTTCCTTTTGGTCTTGTGTGGCAAACAGCGCGTGGAACAGGCGGCGCTCAAACATCACGCCATCGGCGAGCGTGCCCTCGAAGGCCCGGTTGACCGATTCCTTAGCTGCCATGACGGCGATCTGCGAGAAGCCGGCAATCATGATGGCAGCGCCCAGCGCTTCGTCCATGAGCTTGTCGTAAGCCACCACGCGGCTGACCAGTCCGGCGCGCTCGGCTTCGGTCGCGTCCATCATGCGGCCTGTCAGTGCCATGTCCATGGCCTTGGACTTGCCCACGGCGCGGGGCAGGCGCTGCGTGCCACCGGCACCAGGGATCACGCCCAGCTTGATCTCGGGCTGACCGAACTTGGCATTGTCGGCGGCGATGATGAAGTCGCACATCATGGCCAGTTCGCAGCCGCCGCCCAATGCAAAGCCGCTGACGGCTGCGATGACGGGCTTGCGAATGGAGCGGATGGTCTCCCAGTTGCGGGTGATGTAGTCGCCCTTGTAGGTGTCAGCGAAGCTGTATTTGGCCATGGCGCCAATGTCCGCGCCCGCCGCAAAAGCCTTTTCGCTGCCGGTGACGATCATGCAGCCGATTTTCTCGTCAGCGTCGAACGCCTTGAGGGCAGCGCCCAGTTCATTCATGAGTTGGTCGTTCAGCGCGTTAAGCTGTTTGGGTCGGTTGAGGGTGATGATGCCGACCTTGTCCGCTTCAATGCGCACCTCGATGGTTTCGTAAGCCATGAAATCTCCTGGGGGTTATGGTTGGTTATGAAAGCTGCAGCAATATACCCAAGGCAGTAGGGCTTTGCTGCCGTCAGGCCAGCCAGCGTCCCACTGCAGCGGCGTCTGTCACCGTCAGGCTGATGGTGTCTGGCGCCATGGCTGTGGCGGTCGCGTTACGCCGGCCCTTGGCAGGGGCTCCAGCTGCCTGGAGCGGTGGCATCTCCAAGGACAGGCGCAGGAGTCGCCCGTCGCGGGCCACCAGTGCCTGCAGGGTGGTGTGGGTGCCCGCGTAGAAAGTGACGTCGTCGAGCTTGCTGATGCGCCAACCCTGGCCCTGCACTTCCACGCCCAGCCACTCGTCGCCTGCAGACATTCCTGCCTTCTCTGCGGCTCCGCCACGCAGCACGGTCTTGATCTGCACACTGTGGTTCTCGGCCGCACGCAGGCCCAGGCGCTGGGCCAGCTGCGGCCGGTCGGCCTTGAGCGCCACGCCGTGGGCGGCCAGCAGCTCCTCCAGGGGTAGATCGGCGGTGCTGTGCACCCAGTGCGCCAGTTCCTTGTCGAATGGGCGGCCGGCCAGGTCGTGGAGCACGGCGCGCAGATCCGCTTCGGTCATTGGGCCGCCCGCGCAGCGCTCCCATAGTGCGCGCATCACATCGTCCAGCGTGGCTTTGCCCTCGCGCCGCAGGGCCAGGTCCAGGCACAGGGCCACCAGAGAGCCCTTGGTGTAGTAGCTGACGGTGGTGTTGGGTGTGTTCTCGTCCTGTCGGTAGTACTTCACCCACGCGTCAAAACTGGCCTGGGCCACGGTTTGTACCCACCGGCCGGGTGTTTGCAGCACCTGGTTGATGGTTTTGGTGATGAGCTTGAGGTAGGTTGCGTCGTCCAGCAGCCCGGCGCGGCGCAGCAGCAGGTCGTCGTAGTAGCTCGTGAAGCCCTCGAAGAACCACAGCAACTCGGTGTAGTTCTCTCGCGCATAGTCGTAGCGGGTGAACTCGGCAGGCCGCAGGCGTTTGACGTTCCAGGTGTGAAAGTATTCGTGGCTGATGAGGCCCAGCAGTGTGGTGTAGCCCTCACTGGCTCGCACATCGCCCTGGCGGGGCAGATCACGCCGCCCGCAGATCAGCGCCGTGGAGTTGCGGTGTTCCAGTCCCCCATAACCATCTCCCACGGCGTTGAGCATGAAGACGTAGCTTTTGAACGGCGCCTTGCCTTCGCGGTGCCAGAAACGGATGGCGGTTTCACAAATTTTCTGCGTGTCGGCCAGCAGGCGCTTGCCATCGAACGACGGAGCCGCACCTGCCACCACAAACTGGTGGGCAATGCCGCAGGCCTTGAAGCGCCCCACCCAGAAGTTACCCAACTCCACCGGGCAATCGACCAGTTCATCGTAGTCGGCCGCCGCGTACAGGCCAAACCCTTGCTTGTCTGCATCCAGGGACCGTAGACCGGTGGCAGCAGCCCAGGTCGCCGTGGCCGCCGTGCGTGCCAGTTCCAGTGTGTGGGGCTGTTTCTCCTGGTCATGCACGCGCAGGCACAGACTGGTGCCGTTGAAAAAGCCGCGCGAGGTGTCCAGCCAGGCGGTGCGCACGGAGCTGTCGTAGGCGCACACCTGATAGGTCAGCACCAGAGGCTTGCGCTCCGTGCATTGCACTTGCCAGCGGTGCTTGTCCAGCTGGGCCGGTTGCAAAGCGCGTTGGCCTTGCCGAGCCGTTAGAACCTGCAGATTCTTGGAGAACTCCCGCACCAGGTAGCTGCCTGGAATCCAGACCGGCAGAGACAGCTCTTGCGATGCCGCGGGCCGCTGCACCGTCAGCGTCACGGTGAACACATGCGCATTCAGGTCTGTGGGTTCGACGCGGTAGTGAATGTCTGCGACGGAGGCTGAGCGGGAGAGGGGCATGGCATGTGCCGCGCAAGGGCCGCGCGGAGTCGTCGGTCGGGGGCTTTCAGCGGCTATTAATTGGCGGAGGGTGCATCGCTGGCGGCCTCGGCCAGGCGCTTTTCCACTTCCTGGGCACCTATGGCGCCAGGCACGCGGGTTCCATTGGCAAAAATCAGGGTGGGGGTGCCGGTGATCTTGTACTTCTTGCCAAAGGCCAGGTTGCGCTGCAGCGCGCTGGTGTCACAGCTAGCCGCCGGTGCGGGCTTGTCACGCACCATCTGGTCTTGCCACGCCGTGGCCTGGTCCTTTGAACACCAGATGTTGCGCGACTTTTCGGCCGAATCCGGGCTCAGGATGGGGTACAGGAACAGGTACACCGTCACGTTGTTGATCTGCTGCAAGTCGCGCTCAAAGCGCTTGCAGTAGCCGCAGTTGGGGTCCTCGAACACGGCCACCTTGCGCTTGCCGTCGCCGCGCACAATGGTTACGGCATCTTTCAGGGGCAGGGCCGAGAAGTTGACAGCTGTGAGTTTGCTGATGCGGTCTTCGGTCAGATTGCGGCGCGCCTTGGAGTCGATGAGCTCGCCCTGGATCACATAGTCGCCCTTGGCGTCTGTGTAGAACAGGTCGGTACCGATGCGCACTTCGTACAGACCCTTCATGGGAGTGGGGCGCACTTCGTCGATCTTGTCCATCTGAGGAATACGCTGGGCCAATGCCTTGCGGATGGCGTCCTCTTGCGCCGTGGCGCTCAGGCTCAGGGTGGCTGCCGCAACGGTCAGCAAAGCAGTGGTCAGTTTCATCGTATTCCTGTCTATCAAACTCGCGCGTTCAGCGCATTCCCATGGCTTGGCGGGCCAAAAAATCCTTCAGCAGGCCGCTGTGTTCAAAGCCCTTCATGCCCCAGTTGCGCAGCGCCTGCCAGGGCGCCTCCGGACGTGCAAACAGTTGCTGCAACCCATCGGTGGCCAGGCCCATCGCTATCAGAGCCGGTTTTCGCTGGCGTTCGTAGCGCCGCAGCAGCCGCAGGTCGGCGACGCTGCGCCAGTAGTCGCGGGTGCGCAGCACATCGGCCAAGGCTGCCACATCGGCCAAGCCCAGGTTCAGCCCTTGCCCTGCCAGCGGATGCACGTTGTGCGCCGCGTCGCCTGCCAGTACCCAGCTGCGCGCAGCTGGGCCATTGGTCGCATTGGTCGATGCAGCACCGCACCAGCGGTCTGCCTTGGCCAGCTGCAGCGGCCAAGTGGCACGCTCGGCAATGAGCGCAATGCTGCCGAGCGCCTGCTGGCTCGCCGTCTGCAATTCCTGCGCAAAGGCGTCGGCCGGCAACGCCATCAGCGCGGAAACCCGCTCCTCAGGGACGGACCACACCACGGCCACAGAGTTCCCCTGGGCTCCCTCCAGCGGCAAAAAAGCCAGGATGCCTTGTGGCAAAAACCACTGGCGTGCGACCTGCGCATGCGGATGTTCGCAGCGCACCCGTGTGGCAATGGCGTGCTGGGCATAGGGCGTCACGTCAAAGTGCACGCCAAACTCGGACCGGGTGGTGCTGGCGCGTCCTTCGCACACGACGGTCAGGGGCGCAGCCACTGGGATATCCACCACCTCTACCAATGGCTGAAACCGCACAGCCTGTGCCAGTCGCTCTTCCAGGGCCGGCACATCCACGATCCAGGCGAGGGCTTCTACCCCCTGGGGGGCGGCATCGAAATGCACGCAGCCATCCTGATCGCCCTGCACCTGCATGTGCTTGACGGCGGTGGCGTGTTCGGCGTCGGGCCAGCTGCGCAGCGATTCGAGCAGGCTACGGGATGCTGCATTCAGGGCATAGGCCCGTACATCAGTGGCCGCCGCGCTGCGTGGAGCCGGGGCTGGTACCAGGGCCACCCTCAGTCGTTCCCGTGCCAGCAACAAGGCCAGGGTTCGGCCCACGATGCCGGTGCCACGAATACAGATATCAAAGGTTGGGGCCATGACAGGCATTGTAGGAGGGGTCTTACCCCCTGTAATGACAGGGCAGAATTGCGGTCTGGCCTTTCTGGCACCCTTCTTCAGGAGCACCCGGCGTGAGTTTCCCTTCCGAGTCTGATCTGTCCGGCACCATTGCGCGGCTGTTTGTGTATCCCGTCAAATCCTGTGCGGGCATCGAGGTGCAGCAGGCGCTGCTTACCGAGACCGGGCTGGATCTGGACCGCGCCTGGATGGTGGTGGACGCACAGGGCATGTTCCTCACCCAGCGCAGCCTGCCCCGCATGGCGCTGATCCGGCCCCAGCTCAAGAGTGATGAAATGGTGCTGCGGGCTCCGGGCATGCTGGCGCTGCATGTGGCGATCGACGCAGTGGAGGCCCCGGCCACGGTGACCGTCTGGCGCGACACGGTGCCTGCGTGGGACATGGGCCCTGTGGCGGCCCAGTGGTTCAGCGACTTTCTGGGGCAGCCCTGCCGCCTGGTGCGGTTTGACCCGGAACATCGGCGGCTGTCCAGCCTGGAGTGGACGGATGGCATGGAGGCTCCCAACCAGTTTGCTGACGGGTTTCCGCTGCTGGTGACCAGTGAGGCATCCCTGAAGGATCTCAACGCACGGCTCACGGCCGGCGGCCACGGCGCGGTGGGCATGGAGCGGTTCCGGCCCAACGTGGTGTTGGCGGGGGTGGATGCCCACGACGAGGACCGCGTGGATCTGATCCATGTGGAGGGTGATGGCACCGCCGACGTCCACCTGCAACCGGTGAAGCCCTGCGCGCGATGCCCCATCCCCGACATCGACCCGGCCACGGCCGAGAGCCATCCGTCGGTGGGCGACACCCTGCGCACCTACCGCCAGGATAAGCGGCTGGACGGCGCCATCACGTTCGGCATGAACGCCATCGTGCGAAGCGGCGCAGGGCAGTGGCTGCGTGTGGGGCAACGCATTGCTGCCGATTTGCGGTTTGAATGACCGTCTGATTTGGGCCATCAGCACTGGGCACTGGGCGCGCCCGTAAAATCGGCGGTTTGTCTCCAGAACATCAGAAAGCCCTGCCATGAGCCTCCAATGCGGCATCGTGGGCCTGCCCAACGTCGGCAAGTCCACCCTTTTCAACGCGCTGACCAAGGCTGGTATTGCCGCCGAGAACTATCCCTTCTGCACCATCGAGCCCAACGTGGGCGTGGTGGAGGTGCCGGACCCCCGCCTCCAGCAGCTGGCCCAGATCATCTCGCCCGAGCGCATCGTTCCCGCCATCGTCGAGTTTGTGGACATTGCCGGCCTGGTGGCTGGCGCCAGCCAGGGTGAAGGCCTGGGCAACCAGTTCCTGGCCCACATCCGTGAAACCGACGCCATCGTGAACGTCGTGCGCTGCTTTGAAGACGACAACGTGATCCACGTGGCGGGCCGCGTGGACCCGATCTCCGACATCGAAGTGATCCAGACCGAGCTGTGCCTGGCTGACCTGGGCACTGTCGAGAAAGCCCTGAACCGATACACCAAGGCTGCCAAGTCGGGTAACGACAAGGATGCCGCCAAGCTGGTGGCGCTGCTCACCCGCATCCAGACCGCACTCAACGAAGGCAAGCCTGCCCGCTCGGTCGAAATCACCAAGGAAGAGCAGCCGCTGCTCAAGTCCCTGTGCCTGATCACGGCCAAGCCCGCGATGTTCGTGGGCAACGTGAGTGAAGACGGCTTCGAGAACAACCCGTTCCTGGACCGCCTCAAGGACTATGCTGCCAGCCAGAATGCGCCTGTGGTGGCCATCTGCGCCAAGATGGAGGCCGAGATGGCCGAGATGAGCGACGAAGACCGCGACATGTTCCTGGCCGAAATGGGCCAGACCGAGCCGGGCCTGGCGCGCCTGATCCGTGGCGCCTTCAAGCTGCTGGGCCTGCAGACCTACTTCACCGCTGGCGTGAAGGAAGTGCGCGCCTGGACCATCCACATTGGCGACACCGCGCCTCAGGCTGCTGGTGTGATCCACGGCGACTTCGAGCGCGGCTTCATCCGTGCGCAGACGATTGCCTTCGAGGACTTCATTGCCTACAAGGGCGAGCAGGGCGCCAAGGATGCCGGCAAGATGCGTGCCGAAGGCAAGGAGTACGTGGTCAAGGATGGTGACGTGCTGAACTTCCTGTTCAACGTCTGACCCTGCTGCAGGCTCCTCGGGGCCTGCGTGCGCTGTGTTGCCCGTCATCCCTGTCTGCCCCCGGGCGGGCAGGGATTTTTTCTGGCGGCTTCCCGCTCCAGAGCAACCCGGGCAAGGCCATGCCTTTGTTCACTCTTTGATGGTTTCTCACGCATGAATACAGGAATCCTCTACGCTGCCCTGGCCTATGTCGCCTGGGGGCTGTTCCCGCTGTACTTCAAGCAGGTGGCCGATGTGCCCTCGCTGGAGGTGGTGATGCACCGCACGCTGTGGTCGCTGGCCGTGGTGCTGGGGCTGCTGGCCGTGCGCAGGCAATGGGCGTGGATGGCGTCTGTGGTGCGCCAGCCGCGGGTGCTCGGCGCATTTGCATTGTCGGCCGTGCTGTTGTCGGGCAACTGGCTGACCTACGTGTGGGCGGTGCAGAACCACCATGTGGTCGATGCCAGTCTGGGGTATTTCATCTTGCCACTGGTGAATGTGGCGCTGGGCTTCGTGTTCCTGCGCGAGCGCCCCCGGCCCGGGCAGTGGCTGGCCGTGGCGGTGGCTGCGGCTGGTGTGCTGTGGCTGGCCGTGCAGGCAGGGCGCCTGCCCTGGATCGCGCTGGTGCTGGCACTGACCTTTGGCTTCTATGGCCTGCTGCGCAAGGTAGCGGTGCTGGGCGCGCTGGAGGGGCTTACCTTGGAGACCCTGATGCTGGCGCCGTTGGCGGCAGTGGTGCTGGCCTGGTGGAGCTGGCAAGGACAGGGCGCTCTGGTGCAGGGCGATGCGTCTACTGTGGGTTGGTTGCTGTTGGCCGGGCCCATGACGGCCGTACCTTTGCTGCTGTTTGCCGCTGGCGCGCGGCGCATTCCCATGTCCACGCTGGGCATCCTGCAATACATCTCGCCCAGCCTCCAGTTTGCGCTGGGGGTGTGGGTGTACCACGAGGCCTTTCAGCCCGCGCGGCTGGTGGGTTTTGTTTTGATCTGGGCCGCGCTGCTGGTGTACAGCGTGGAGGGCTGGTGGACGCGTCAGCGGATGGCGGTGGCCTGAATCGCCGGGGGCGGTCCCTGTCGCCTGGGCTACTGGAAAACGCGCAGTTCGATTCTGTCAGCCACGCGTAAGATCCTGCGATTTGTCTGACGGGTGCTGCGCGTGTGTTGCTGCACCGCCCACCCACATATCCAGGCCAGAGCCCGCCACCACATGCTTTTTGGACGCAAAAACCTGTTTTCGGCGACGGATGCCTTCCCGTTGACCGATGCCGTGCTGGAGTTCGACGATTCGTCTTCAGTCGCCGTGCGACCTGGACGGCGCGCGCTGGATGGCTTTGGCCCCCGGGGAGAGCGCAGTGCGCAGTCCAAGTGGTGGGCTGTGGCGGGGCTCATTGGCCTGTACGCCCTGGCCCTGCTGGGGTTCTATGCGTTGGGCGTGGTGGGGGTCCAGGTGCTGTGGGTGCTGGCCGGTCTGACGGCGGCGGGCTTCGCGGTGTTTGGTGCCTTGTTTCGTTTGGGCCTGCACCACAAACTGCGGCTGCGCCATCTCAAGCTGGGCATCGTGGTGGCTTCCATCAGTGGCATGCTGGGGTTGTTCTACCTGGAGCCTGTCACGCAGATTCTGTTGGCCCCCTTCATGTTTGTGGCAGTGGCTTATGGCATCTTTACCGTACCCCGGCGCACGTTGCTGGTGCTGACGGCCGGGGTGTTGTGCGCTTATGCGGCAGTGGCAGCCGCGCACTACGCAGAGCAGGGCAACGACGCACTGCTGCGGCTGGAGCTGATGCACCTGCTGGCGCTGGCTGTATCGGTTCCTGCGTTCATCGTGCTCATGGGCCGCGTGCAGCGGCTGTACCGCAGCCTCTACCAGGCCAGCCGCAAGATCAAGAACATCCAGGAAGATGCGCAGCGCGACACTTTGCTGGGCTGTTTCAACCGCCGCTACATTCTCGCGGCGCTCGAAGAACAGAAGCAGCTGGCTGACGAAAGCGGGATTCCGCTGTGCCTGGCCGTGCTGGACATTGACCATTTCAAACGCATCAATGACGAGCTGGGTCACCTGGGGGGCGACGAGGTGTTGCGCACCTTTGCGCGCGTTGCGCAGCAGGGGGTGCGCGGTGGCGACGTGTTTGGGCGCTACGGTGGCGAGGAGTTTCTGCTGATCTTCCCGGCGACTTCGTTGCTGCCCTCGCTCAACACCTGCGAACGCATTCGGGCCCAGGTCGAGTCGCACGCCTGGACGGGCCTGCTCAAAGGCCGCGTGACGGTGTCCATCGGTGTGACCCAGTATGTGCTGGGCGAGTCGGTGCTGGAGTTCTTCTCGCGGGCGGACACTGCCATGTACATGGCCAAGGAGGGTGGGCGCAACCAGGTGGTGGTCGAGGAGCCCATCGCCAAAGGCGACTCTCAGCTGTCGGACCTGTCGATCCCCAGCGGCCACGCTTTCTTGTAGTTTCTGGCCATTGGCTGGCGGTGTGCCGGCTATCGTTTGTGCTGATCGGGTTGACAAGCGGCCTGCGGCGCCCACACTGAGGGTCTGTTCCCACCTGCGCGTTGGGTGGCATCGCACCGTGCTGCGCCGGCGCGTGGGTGCCGAAGCCCAGGCCCCGCGTCCGTTCCATGTCCCCATCCGTTGACCTGTCGGCCGAATTCGCCACTGCCCAGCAGCGCGTGCGCATGCTGCAGCAGCAACCACAGGCTTTCCCGCATCCGGTAGACCCGATGGAGCCCGTGGAATGTATAGAAACCCACATCTCGTGGGTGCTGCTGGCCGGTGACTTCGCCTACAAGTTCAAAAAGCCACTGCAGCTGGATTTTCTGGACTTCAGCACGCGGGCGCTACGGCATGCGGCCTGCGAGGAAGAGCTGCGCATCAACCGCCGGACGGCGCCGGGCCTTTACCTGGGCGTTGTCGGCTTGGTGAGCGATGCGGCAAAAGATGCTTCGGCCACGCTGCGGGTGGTGCCCTGGCAAGGCGCTCCACCAGGCGCCGAGCCCGCTGTGTGGATGCGGCGTTTTGCCCAGGAGGCACTGCTCGCTACCGCATTGGACGCACATCGTGTGTCACCTGCGCAGATCGACCAGCTGGCGCGCCATGTGGCGCAGTTTCATGCCACGGCCGCCGTCGCCGCAGGCGCCACCACCTGGGGCACAGCAGCGGCGGTGCAAGCGCCGGTGGGTGACTGCCTGGCGGCTCTGCTCCCCTCCGTGGCAGGCGCACTGCCTGGTCAGGGGCCATTGCTGGCGCAGGTGACCAGCTGGTGCCAGCATGAGGGGCAGGCCCTGGCCCCCACGTTCGAGGCGCGCCGGGCAGCCGGTCGGGTGCGCGAGTGCCATGGCGATTTGCACCTGGCCAACATTGCGCTCATCGATGGTGAGGCCCAGCTGTTCGACGCCCTGGAGTTCAGCCCCGCCCTGCGCTGGATCGACTGCGTGGCTGACATCGCCTTTGTGGTGATGGACCTCGCGGCCCATGGTCGGGCGGATCTGGCCTGGCGGTTCTTGAACCGGTGGCTCGAACACACCGGGGACTATGCAGGCTTGGTGGTGTTGCGTTACTACGGCTGTTACCGTGCCCTGGTGCGGGCGCGGGTTGCAGCCCTGCGGATGGACCCCACCGGTGGCGGTAGTGGCAGCGGGCACGCTGCGCAAACCGTGGAGGGGTATCTGGAGCTGGCGGCGGGCTTTGCAGGACAACGGCCTGCACGCTGGTCCACGGCGTGCTCTGCCAGCTTGTGGCTGGCTCATGGCTTTTCGGGCGCGGGCAAGAGCACCCATGCGCTGGCCTTGGCGTGCCAGCGTGGCATGGTGCGTGTGCGGGCCGATGTGGAGCGCAAGCGCCTGTTTGGCCTGGCGCCCGATGCTGCCAGCGACGGAATACCGGGCGGCATCTACACCGCAGAGGCCACACTGCGCACGCACCAGCGGCTGGCTCAAGTGGCGCGCGAGGTGCTGGCGGCAGGCTACTCCGTGATTGTGGATGCCACCTTGCTGGACCGTGATGCCCGCGCACTTTTCCTGGAGCTGGCCGCTGCCGCGCAAGTGCCCTGCCACATTCTGTCGTTCGAGGCCCCCCTGCCGGTGCTGCGCGAGCGCGTACGCCAGCGCGCGCTGGCCGGAGGCGGTGCGTCAGAGGCGGACGTGGCAGTGCTGGACGCCCAGTGGGCCCGAGCCCACCCCCTGCAGCCTCACGAAGAGGCCATCACGCTGCACGTGGACACCACAGTGCCCGTGGACTGGGACCGTCTGCTGCCACACTGACCCCGGTGGCACCGGCGGGCCGCTACGGGGCCAGGTGGCCGGGCATGAAGTACAGCAGCACGCTCGTCATCACGAGGTAGCGCAGGAACTTGCCCACGGCCATATAGGCCAGACACTGCCAGAACGGCAGCTTGAGCCAGCCGGCCACCGCGCACAGCGGGTCGCCCACCACCGGCAGCCAGCTCAAGAGGCAGGCCCGCGCGCCAAAGCGCTTGAGCCAGCTCAGCGCCCGCACCTCGGTGGCATTGCCGCGTGCCTTGTCCACCGCCTTGTGCGCACCCAGGCCCATCCACCAGCTCACGCCGCCGCCCAGGGTGTTGCCGAGGGTGGCCACGATGATGGCGGGCCAGAACAGGTCGGGGTTGAGTTTGATCAGACCAAACACGGCGGGCTCGGAGCCCAGTGGCAGCAGCGTGGCCGAGACAAAAGACACCACAAAGACTGTGCTCAGTCCGAATTGCGGCAGGGCCAGCCATTCGAGCAGCTGGTGCATCCAGATTTCCATAGCCGTCGAGTGTAGGGGGCGGGTGGGGCTCCATGTGCCCCAGGGGGATCTGTCCTACAGGGGCGCGCGCCATCGGCGCATGGCTGGGTTGCAGCGTCTTTTGTATCGTGAAAACACATTGGCCCTGAATGACAACCCCAGGAGGTCGCCCATGCTGGTATTGCCCACAACGTCCCAACCACGCCGCTTGAACCCCTCGATGGCTTTGCGGCCCGCGACCCGCTGGTCTTCGGCCGCCATGGCCCTGTTGCTGGCGGCCTGCGTGCACAGCCCGCAGGCCGCGGTACCTAGCCCTGGCCTGCAAGGGGGGCCAACGCTGTGGGAGCCCACCGCGATAACGCCTTGCGACAGGGCGCCCACCGCACGGCCGGCGCTGGAGCGCATTGGCCGCGAGCTGCAATCCCAGGGCATGGCGCTGCAGGCCATCTGCAACACCGTCAGCGGTGGCTGGGTGGTGCAGGTGCAGGTGGTGGATGGCACCAAGGCCCACAAGGTGGTGCGCGGGCCGCTGGCCGATGGGCAGGCCGTGGACATGGGCACTCCGGCGGGCGCTGCGCGCTCGGAGGCGGCGGCGGGCGCCAGCGGTTTCTCCCCGGACGTGCTGCACAACCGCCAGTGGCTGAGGGCGCTCATGGCGCGCCACCAGTTCGACAACCTGCCGGATGCCTGGTGGCATTTCGCGCAGCGGGGTGTGCCGCCCGCACAGGCTGCAGACACCGATCTCGCCGCACGGTGAACCTGCACTCAGCGCGTTGAGACGCTGCGGTGCTTGCGCCACAGGGCCCGAGTGGGGGGCGAGGGAAGCGTCCAGTGGGCTGACTCAATGGAGCCCGACAGTCAGATAGATACGGTGTGTGCTCCATTTCAGTTGCTGAAATTTTGAGCAGGTACAATCCCGCCTCCTTTTTCAGCATCTGTTGCTGCCTCCCCCTCCCTATCCCCGCCCATGCAAATTGGCCACATTCCTTTGGCGAACCGGTTGTTCGTCGCCCCGATGGCGGGCGTCACGGACCGGCCGTTCCGCCAGCTGTGCAAGGCGCTGGGTGCGGGCTATGCGGTGAGCGAGATGGTGACCTCGCGCAAGGATTTGTGGAACAGCCTCAAGACCTCGCGCCGGGCCAACCATGAAGGGGAGCCGGGGCCCATTGCCGTGCAGATCGCCGGCACCGATGCGCCGATGATGGCCGAGGCTGCGGTCTACAACGTGGAACGCGGCGCGCAGATCATCGACATCAACATGGGTTGCCCGGCCAAGAAGGTCTGCAACAAATGGGCGGGCTCCGCCCTGATGCAGAACGAGGCGCTGGCGGTGGAGATCGCCGCTGCGGTGGTCGAGGCCTGCGCTCCCTTCAACGTGCCTGTCACGCTGAAGATGCGCACCGGCTGGTGCCAGGAGCACAAGAACGCCGTGGCATTGGCGCGGCAGTTTGAAAGCGTGGGCATCCAGATGCTCACCGTGCACGGCCGCACGCGCGAGCAGGGCTACAAGGGCCATGCCGAGTACGACACCATCGCCGCCGTCAAGGCGGCGGTGAAGGTGCCTGTGGTGGCCAACGGCGACATCACCTCGCCCGAAAAGGCGCGCGACGTGCTCGCCGTCACCGGAGCCGACGCGATCATGATCGGTCGCGCAGCCCAGGGCCGCCCGTGGATCTTCCGCGAGATCGGCCACTTTCTGGCCACGGGCGAACACCTGGCACCACCGCTGGTGGCCGAGGTGCGGCGCCTGCTGCTGGACCACCTGCAAGACCACTACAGCCTGTATGGCGAGCTGACCGGCGTGCGCAGTGCGCGCAAGCACATTGCCTGGTACCTGCGCGCGCTGCCGGGCGGCGAGGCCTTGCGGGCACATATCAATACGATCGAAGACTGCACCACGCAGTGGCAGGCCGTGGCCGACTACCTGGATGCCCTGGGCCAACAGATGGACCGGCTGCCTGCCGCCACCGACGTGGATGCCGACACAGAAGAACAAGAGGGATTGGTTGCATGAGCAAGAAACACATCGAAGAATGCGTGCGCGAAAGCCTGCAGGGCTACTTTCGCGACCTGGGCGGCGAGACGCCCGATGGCATGTACGACATGCTGGTGCGTGTGGTCGAAAGGCCGCTGCTGGAAGTCGTGATGCAGCAGGCCGACCACAACCAGTCGCGCGCCGCCGAATGGCTGGGCCTGAACCGCAACACCCTGCGCAAGAAGCTGGTCGAGCACAAGCTGCTCTGATGGACTGCGTCTAGTTGCTATTTATTTTGTAGCTATCAGCGCATGATGCACTAGCGCTATAGCCTGTTTTCATTCAAAACCTCCGCACCACCACCATGAACGCACTTCTCTCCGTCTCTGACAAGACCGGCATCGTCGAATTCGCGCAAGCGCTGCACGCGCTGGGCATCAAGCTGCTGTCCACCGGCGGCACGGCCAAGCTGCTGGCCGACAAGGGCCTGCCCGTGACCGAGGTGGCCGAAGTCACCCAGTTCCCCGAGATGCTGGACGGCCGCGTGAAGACGCTGCACCCCAAGGTGCACGGTGGCCTGCTGGCCCGCCGCGAGCTGCCCGAACACATGGCGGCATTGAAGGAGCACGGCATCGACACCATCGACCTGCTGGTGGTCAATCTCTACCCCTTTGAAGCCACCGTGGCCAAGGCCGGTTGCACGCTGGCCGACGCCATCGAGAACATCGACATTGGCGGCCCCGCCATGGTGCGCAGTGCCGCCAAGAACTGGAAGGACGTGGGCGTGATCACCTCGGCCGACCAGTACGAAGCCGTGCTGGCCGAGCTGAAGGCCGGTGGCAAGTTGAGCGACAAGCTGCGCTTTGCGCTGTCGGTGGCTGCGTTCAACCGCATCGCGCAGTACGACGGCGCCATCAGCGACTACCTCTCGTCCGTCATGTTCGAAGAAGAAAAACTGTCGGAAACTTACGTGCCCACGCGCACCCAGTTCCCCGGCCAGAGCAACGGCATCTTCACCAAGGTGCAGGACCTGCGCTACGGCGAAAACAGCCACCAGCAGGCCGCGCTGTACCGCGACCTGCACCCCGCCCCCGGCTCCCTGGTCACCGGCGTGCAGCTGCAGGGCAAGGAGCTCTCGTACAACAACATCGCCGATGCCGATGCCGCCTGGGAATGCGTGAAGAGCTTTGAGGCCGCCGCCTGCGTGATCGTCAAGCACGCCAACCCCTGCGGCGTGGCCGTGGGCCTGGACGCGCTGAGCGCCTACAGCAAGGCCTTCCAGACCGACCCCACCAGCGCCTTCGGCGGCATCATCGCCTTCAACCGCGTGGTGGACGGCCAAGCGGCGGCCCAGGTGAGCAAACAGTTTGTCGAGGTGCTGATGGCCCCCGACTTCACCGCCGAGGCGCTGGAGATCTTCAAGGCCAAAGCGAATGTGCGTCTGCTCAAGATCGCGCTGCCCGCACACGGTGGCAAGACCGACTGGGAACGCGGCCGTAACGCCATGGATGCCAAGCGCATTGGCTCGGGTCTGCTGCTGCAGACCGCTGACAACCACGAGCTGTCACTCATCGACCTCAAGGTCGTGACGAAGAAGCAGCCCACGCTGGAAGAAATGGAAGACCTGCTGTTTGCCTGGAAGGTCGCCAAGTACGTCAAGAGCAATGCCATCGTGTTCTGCAAGGGCGGCATGACCATGGGCGTGGGTGCGGGCCAGATGAGCCGTCTGGACTCGGCCCGCATCGCCAGCATCAAGGCAGGCCACGCAGGCCTGACCTTGCAAGGGACGGTTGTAGCGAGCGACGCCTTCTTCCCCTTCCGCGACGGCCTGGACGTGGTGGTTGATGCGGGCGCTACCTGCGTGATCCAGCCCGGTGGTTCGATGCGCGACAACGAAGTGATCGACGCCGCCAACGAGCGTGGCGTGGCCATGGTCTTCAGCGGTGTGCGCCACTTCCGCCACTGAGATGATGGGTATCGCGACGGGGCTCGCGGCGGTGCGCGCGCATGCACCGCGACGATGAGACCCCGCCACCCCGGCCCCGCTGGCTGGGGTGGGCCCTGATGGTGTTCATGGCACTGGTGGTGCTGGGCATGCTCAACCTGGGCTGGCGCATGCTGCAGCCGGGGCCGGGCGCTGCGAGTGCCGCTGAGGGCGCGTCGGGTGCAAACGGGCTAGGCAGCGCTGCATCACCGCCCTCCGCACCGGCCGGACTTCGCCTGGTGGAGGCATCCGATTGCCTGCGCTGCCATGGCATGGAGCGCTACTACGTAGGCCCGTCGTTCCAGCAGATAGCAGCGCGGTACCGCGACCGCGCCGACGCAGTCGATTACCTGGCCGGCAAGATCCGCAACGGGAGTGTGGGCGAGTGGGGCCGCACCTTGATGCCGCGCCACCCGCAAGTCACGGAAGCCCAGGCGCGCGAGATGGCGCAGTGGCTGGTGTCGCTGCCGGTGCCGTCCGCCGCGGCACAGGGCGCGTCGGCCGCAGAGCCCGCATCCGCCGCCCGCTGAACGGCGATGGCGATGGCGGCCGGGTCTGGAGGCCCGTTAGGGCTCAGGCCCCAAAGTTCATCGGCAGACCCACATAGTTTTCCGCCAGCGACACCGAGGCCGCACGGGAGTGCACCAGGTAGTCCAGCTCAGCCTCCTGGATCTTCTGGCCGAACTCGCCAGTTTCCGGAAAGCGGTGCATCAGCGAAGTGAACCACCAGGAGAAGCGCTCGGCACGCCACACGCGGCGCAGACAGCGGTCGGAGTAGGTGTCGATGCCAACGGCTGACTTTTCTTTGTAGAACTCGGTCAGCGCGGTCCACAGATAACCCACGTCGCTGGCGGCCAGGTTCAGGCCCTTGGCGCCCGTGGGTGGCACGATGTGGGCAGCATCACCGGCCAGGAACATGCGGCCAAAGCGCATGGGCTCGGCCACAAAGCTGCGCAGCGGGGCGATGCTCATCTCCAGAGCGGGGCCGGTCACCAGGTTGGCGCGGGCCTCGGGGTCCAGGCGGTTGCCCAGCTCGGTCCAGAACTGGTCGATGGTCCAGTTCTCGACCTTGTCAGTCGTAGGCACCTGCACGTAGTAGCGGCTGCGCGTGGCGCTGCGCATGCTGCACAGCGCAAACCCGCGTTCGGTGTTGGCATAGATGAGTTCGTGCGACACCGGTGGCACATCGGCCAGCACACCCAGCCAGCCAAAGGGGTACACGCGCTCATAGGTCTTGAGCAGGTCGGCCGGCGCGCTGGCGCGGCACACGCCGTGGTAGCCGTCGCAGCCCGCGATGAAGTCGCACGCCAGCTCGTGGGTCTGGCCGTCTTTTTCGTACGTCACGCGTGGGTGCTGGCCGTCAAAGTCGTGCACTTGCACGTTATGTGCGTCGTACACGGTGGTGAGGCCGGCCGCTGCGCGCGCATCCATCAGGTCGCGCGTGACTTCGGTCTGGCCGTACACCGTCACGCGGCTGCCGCCGGTCAGCTCGTGCAGATCGATGCGGTGGCGCTGGCCCTTGAACAGCAGCTCGATGCCGTCGTGGGGCAGGCCCTCGGCGTGGGCACGGGCGCTCACGCCCGCCTGGTCCAGCAGGTCCATGCAGACCTTCTCCAGCACCCCGGCGCGGATGCGGCCGAGCACGTAGTCGGGGCTGCGCTGCTCGATGATGACGGCGTCAACGCCGGACTTGTGAAGCAACTGACCGAGCAGCAGGCCGGCGGGGCCGGCACCAACGATGGCAACCTGGGTGCGCATGGGAAACCTCTGGGAATGGGGTGGGGAGATGGGGGATACCGAAAGCCAGTGGCCTTGAGCGTAGGTTGATCCAGATCAAAGCGATATCCGGCGCTGCCGATTGCGTGCGATCAGTCGATGCTTTGTGCGATGATCGCGCAGTCTCCGGGGTGATGCGGGTGGTCAGGCCCGGTGGTGAGTGCACCGAGTCGCTGCAGGGCCCCGGTAGCCCCGGCGTTAGAACCCCGCTCAATTCCCCGGTCCCCAACCCGTCACCCCCATGGCTTCCACTCCCATCGCCAAGGCAGACTTCATCGAAGGCATGGCCAAAGGCATGGCCGTGCTGGAGAGTTTCGACACCGAGCGCCAGCGCCTGAACGCCACGCTGGCGGCGCAGCGCACCGGCCTCACGCGGGCGGCGGCGCGGCGGCACCTGTTGACCCTGGCGCACCTGGGGTACCTGGAGACGGATGGCAGCTACTTCTGGCTGGCGCCCAAGGTGCTTCGGTTTTCGGGCAGCTACCTTGCGTCTGCCCGGCTGCCGCGCGTGCTGCAACCCACGCTGAACCGGCTGGCAGCCCAGACCCAGCAGTCATTCTCGGCGGTGGTGCTGGATGGGGATGAGGTGGTGATCGTGGCGCGCAGCGGCGTGTATGGCGCGCCGTCGCGGGTGCTTGCCTATGGCTTGCACCTGGGCGCGCGGCTGCCGGCCCACCCTACGTCCACCGGCCGCGTGTTGCTGGCGGCGCTGCCCCCGGCGGAGTTGACCGCCTGGCTCAAGAACCGGCCCTTGCACCGCCTCACGCCCCAAACCATTACGCAGGTAGGCCCGCTGCGGCAGGTGATCACCAAGGTGCGGCGGGACGACTATTGCCTGGCCGTGGAGGAGCATGAGCTGGGCGTGCACGCGCTGGCTGTGCCGCTGCGCAACCTGCAGGGCCATACGGTGGCGGCGCTCAACGTGGTGGCGTCGCCCAAGCAGATGGACGAGGGCAGCCTGCAGCGCGACATGCTGCCGCTGCTGCAGGAGGCCGCCCGCGAACTGCGCGGACTCCTGTGACTGTCCGCCACAAGCCTCGCCGCCATGAAAAATGGCCCTTGTGAGGGCCATTCGGTGCCAAATTGGCAGGAAGCGCTAGTGCAATATGCGCTGCTAGCTATTATTTTGAGAGCGTCTTGAACACTTCACGCGCAGCAGCCACGGTGGCTGCCACGTCGTCGGCGGTGTGGGCGGCGCTCACGAAGCCCGCTTCATACAAAGCCGGTGCAATGTAGATGCCCCGGTCCAGCAGACCGTGGAACAGCTGGTTGAAGCGCGCGCTGTCGGTTTGGAGCACCTGGGCATAGTTCTGGGGCAGCTCGGGCAGCAGGAAAAAGCCGAACATGCCGCCCTCGCAGTCACCGCAGAACGGCACGCCTTCCGCCGTGGCAGCGGCTTGCAGGCCATCGACCAGCGAGCGGGTGCGGGCCGACAGCGCATCGAAGAAGCCGGGCTTTTGGATCTCGCGCAGCGTGGCCAGGCCACAGGCCGTGGCCACCGGGTTGCCCGACAGCGTGCCCGCCTGGTACACGCCGCCCAGCGGTGCGAGGTGTTCCATGATGGCGCGCGGGCCACCAAAGGCCGCCAGCGGCATGCCACCGCCGATCACCTTGCCCAGCACGGTGATGTCGGGTTGGAAGCCGGGGATGCTCTTGGCGTACACGCTTTGCGCGCTGCCCAGGGCCACGCGGAAACCGGTCATCACTTCATCCAGCACCAGCAGCGCACCGTATTCGGTGCACAGCTCACGGCAGCGCTGCATGAACGGCACGCTCGCGCGCACCAGGTTCATGTTGCCCGCGATGGGCTCGATCATCACGCAGGCCAGTTCCTTGCCGTGCAGTGCAAAGGCTTCTTCGAGCTGGGCGACGTTGTTGTATTCGAGCACCAGGGTGTGCTGCACCACTTCAGGCGGCACGCCCGCGCTGGTGGCATTGCCAAACGTGGCCAGGCCCGAGCCGGCCTTGACCAGCAGCGAGTCGGCATGGCCGTGGTAGCAGCCTTCGAACTTGATGAACTTGCTGCGGCCCGTGGCGCCACGGGCCAGGCGGATGGCGCTCATGCCCGCTTCGGTGCCCGAGCTGACCAGACGAATCATCTCCATGGACGGCACCAGGCTCAGGATCTCCTCGGCCAGCTCGACTTCGCGCTCGGTGGGGGCGCCAAAGCTGAAGCCTTCGAGCGCCGCCTTCTGCACCGCGTCGAGCACGGCGGGGTGGCCGTGGCCGAGGATCATCGGGCCCCAGGAGCCGATGTAATCAATGAAGCGCTGGTCGTTCGCATCCCAGAAGTAGGCGCCTTGCGCGCGCTTGACGAAGCGGGGTGTGCCTCCGACCGCCTTGAAGGCCCGCACGGGCGAATTCACGCCTCCGGGGATCAGCGCCTTGGCGCGTTCGAACAGGGGAATATTGAGATCAGTGCTTGGTGTCATGGGGTGGCATCACAAAACCCTCCAGGGCCTGTGTTTCATCAATCGTGGTTTCTTCTTCGTCGCCGTCGGTCTCGTCGTCCTCAGGCTGTGCCCAGAACATGCGGTCGGGCACGATGTGCCCCATGCCGGGGCGAAAGCCTGCGTCCAGGCAGCGGTCGAGGTAACCCAGCGCTTCGCTGGTGGCTTCGCCCAAGTCGTTGCCGCTGGCCACCAGGGCAGTGAGTGCGGCCGAGAGCGTATCGCCCGCGCCCGAGAAGGTGGCGTCAAACAGCTCGAACTTGCCACTGCCCAGCACGGTCTGCGGCGAGGCCAGCACGTTCTCGACGAACTGCTCGGGCAAGGGGATGCCAGTGACCAATGTGTAGGGCACGCCCATCTCGGACGCTGCGCGGGCAATGTCCCGGGCGGTGGGGCTGCGCTCGCCCGTCCAGTCCGGCAGCAGCCAGCGCCACAGGGTGCTGTGGTTTCCAACCAACACCGAGGTCTGGGGCAGCAGCAGCTCGCGAAAGGCGTCGAGGTACTCGTCGATCAGCTCGTCACGCCACCAGGACAGGTTGGGCATGTAGGCGATCACGGGGACTTCGTCATAGTCGGTCGTGAT
Source organism: Acidovorax sp. Root402 (assembly GCF_001425125.1). Classification (NCBI taxonomy): domain Bacteria; kingdom Pseudomonadati; phylum Pseudomonadota; class Betaproteobacteria; order Burkholderiales; family Comamonadaceae; genus Acidovorax; species Acidovorax sp. Root402. Next base: position 149,080 of record NZ_LMDQ01000016.1, on the reverse strand, counting down.
CTCGGCAATGGTGCTGATGTTCTCGGGGCTGCCCACAAAGCCGACTTTGATGGCCTGTACGGGCAGGTCTTCCAGCACGGCCCGCGCCTGCTCGGACACAGCCTCGTCGTCGAAGCTGAAGTGGTCAAAAATCTGAGCGGTGTCGCGGGCATAGGCCCCGGTGACCACAGCGATCGGATGCCCGCCGACCGAGGCGATGGTGGTGATGTCGGCGGTCAGTCCGCCGGCTCCGCTGGGGTCGCTGGCATTGAACACCAGCACACAGGCCGGGCTCGCTTCCTCCGCGTCATCGTCGTCAATATCTGGGATTTCTGGGGGGGGAGGGGAGGCTTTAATGGTCATGGACCAGATCCTGCTGGAGGGGTGGCACGGAAGCTGCAGGCCGCGGAGATCACTAGATACAATCGTTGCATTCTATGTGAAGGCCCTTTAAGCTGTGACCGACTTTAAAACTTGGATGTGTTTGATTTGCGGCTGGATTTATGACGAGGCTGAGGGGTCTCCCGAACACGGCATTCCACCCAACACCCCCTGGGATCAGGTCCCGATGAACTGGACCTGCCCAGAATGTGGTGCCCGCAAGGAAGATTTCGAGATGGTCCAGATCTGAGGCGCTCCAGCACCAATCGCTGCTGCGTTGTTTATTTTCTCCATCGGGAGCAGTGACAATTGACTACAACAGGCGCATCTTTCAAAGTGCTCGTGGTGGATGACAGCAACACCATCCGTCGAAGCGCCGAGATTTTTCTCAAGCAGGGGGGGCACGAAGTCTTGTTGGCCGACGACGGCTTTGATGCTTTGGCCAAAGTCAACGATTACCAGCCTCAGCTGATTTTCTGCGACATCCTCATGCCCAAGCTCGACGGGTACCAGACCTGCGCCATCATCAAGCGCAACGCCCGTTTCGCAGATACCCCGGTGGTGATGCTGTCCTCCAAGGACGGCGTGTTCGACAAGGCGCGTGGGCGCATGGTCGGCTGCCAGGAATATCTCACCAAGCCGTTTACCAAAGACCAGCTGTTGCAGGCAGTGCAGCAGTTTGGCAATTCCCAACAAGGAGCCATGTAATGCCCATTCAGAAAGTATTGGTCGTCGACGACTCGAAGACCGAGTTGATGTTTTTGACGGACCTGCTTCAGAAAAAAGGCATGCAAGTCCGTACCGCAGAAAATGCCGAAGAGGCGTTTCGCCGTCTGGCCGAAGAAAAGCCTGACCTCATCCTGATGGATGTGGTGATGCCGGGCCAAAACGGGTTTCAGCTCACGCGTGCCATTACCCGTGACCCCCTTTACGCTGATGTGCCCATCATCATGTGCACCAGCAAGAACCAGGAAACCGACCGTGTCTGGGGCATGCGCCAGGGTGCGCGCGGCTACATCACCAAGCCGGTGGATCCCGCAGAGCTGCAGGCCAAAATTGACGCTCTGAACTGAGGCAGCGGCGCGCTCATGGCAAACCGCGAAGCCCTACGGGAGCTCCAGACCCGACTTGCCAGCCGTTTGCAGGCTGCAAGGTCCGAAGGTACGTCTGTGTCCTCCTGGCTGGCTGTAGAGTCCGCCGGGAATTTCTATTTGCTGCCCCTGGGGCAGTCCGGGGAGATCTTCCCCTGGGTATCGGTGCAGGCGGTGCCTTACACCCAGAGCTGGTTTCTGGGGGTGGCCAACCTGCGCGGCGGCCTGGTGGGGGTGGTGGATCTGGCCGGGTTGCTGGGGTCCACCGCAGCACGCACCGAGCAAGCCCTGTCCGAGGCCAGCCTGCTGGCATTCAATGCGGCGCTTGACGTGAACGCTGCCTTGCTGGTGGACCGCCTCGCCGGTCTGCGCGGCACGGATGCGTTTGTGTCGTCCGAGCCGCCCGCCGAGGATTCACCCAGCTTCTTCGGCACCACCTATATCGATTCCAGTGGCACACGCTGGCAGGAGCTGAACTTGCAGATCCTGTCCCAACATCCCGCTTTCCTGAGCATCAGTGCTTGAGTTTTTCTGTAAGGCTGCACCATGTCCGTCGTCAATCAATTTGGAAAACTGTTCAACCGGAAACCCGCCACGCCTGACACCGGCGCAGCCGCCGGCGCGACCGACGATGGGCAGGATCTCCTGGCCACGGGGGCGCTGGATGGCTCGCAACTGCGCGACTCCTACCAGGCCGAAGCCATGAACAGCGTCCAGGGCGATCCCGACGGCTACACGCCCGAGTTGACCGCGCCCGAGGCCGAAGAAGACCTCATCAGCCTGCCCCTGCTGGGCCGCTCGACCGCTGCCGGCCATCAGCGCCGACTGCTGGCCTTGCTGGCCGTGGGTGTGGTGGTGCTGGCGCTGATCGCCGGTTGGGTGCTGCAGCAGGCCGACCGTTCCGCACAGCAATTGGCCGCTACCGGTCAGTCGCTGATGCAGTCGCAACGTCTTGCCAAGTCGGTGTCGCAGGCACTGGTGGGTAGCCCACAGGCCTTCCCGGACGTGGTGGAAAGCTCTGGCGTGCTGGCGCGCAACGTGCGCGCCCTGAATGCCGGTGACAACGAGTTGGGTGTGCAGTCGCTGGGTGAGCCCTTCAAGCCCGATCTGGACGCCGTCAACCCCCTGATGGAGCGCGCTGAGCGCAACGCCAGTGTGGTGATGGGTCAGCAGAAGATCCTGACGCAGGTGGGCGACGCTCTGCGCACCATCAACCGCCAGTCGTCCGACCTGCTGGAAATCGCTGAAACGGTCTCCTCGCTCAAGCTGCAACAAAATGCGCCCGCTGCCGAAATCTCCGCCGCAGGCCAGCTGGTGATGTTGACCCAGCGTATCGGCAAGTCTGCCAACGAGTTCCAGACCATGGAAGGCGTGAGCCCTGAGGCCGTGTTCCTGTTGGGCAAGGACTTGAACTCCTTCAAGGAAATCGCGCAGGGCCTGCTGGAAGGCAGCCCTGAGTTGCGCCTGTCGGCCACCAAGGACGCGCAGACCCGCGAACAACTGGAAGCGCTGATCAAGCTGTACGAACAGACCCGGACCCAGGCCAGCGCGATTCTGGGCAACCTGCAAGGTCTGGTGTCTGCCCGCGAAGCACAGTCCGCCATCATTGCCGACAGCGAGCCACTGCGCCGCCAGCTGGAAGGTCTGCAGAGCAAGCTGTCCGCCCAGACCGGTCTGGGCGCCGGCCAGTTCGCCGCTCTGGCGCTGGCAGGCTTGTTCGTGCTGCTGTGCGGTATCGGCATTTCGCGCGTCCAGCTGCTGGACAGCCGTGGTCGTCAGGCAGCTGCTGAAAACCAGCAACGCGACGCCAAGCGCCAGGAGCAGGAAGCCAAGCGCGTCAACGACGCCAACCAGGCCGCCATTTTGCGTTTGATGAACGAACTGCAGTCGGTCGCTGAAGGTGACCTGACGCAAGAAGCCACCGTGACGGAAGACATCACTGGCGCCATTGCCGACTCGGTGAACTACACGGTGGAAGAGCTGCGCCAACTGGTGGGCAGCGTGCAGAACACGGCGACCCGCGTGGCGCAGACGACTGCCCAGGTGGACAACACCTCGACCGAACTGCTGGCGGCATCGACCGAGCAGCTGCGTGAAATTCGCGAAACCGGCCGCTCCGTTCTGGACATGGCGACTCGCATTAACGAGGTGTCTACACAAGCGCAAGAGTCCGCCACGGTGGCCCGTCAGTCGCTGCAAGCCGCGGACTCGGGTCTGCAGGCCGTGCAGAACGCTATCGGCGGTATGAACTCCATCCGTGACCAGATCCAGGACACCTCCAAGCGGATCAAGCGCCTGGGTGAATCGTCGCAGGAGATCGGTGAAATCACCGAGCTGATTTCTGACATTACCGAACAGACGAACGTGCTGGCTCTGAACGCTGCCATCCAGGCTGCATCCGCCGGTGAAGCCGGTCGCGGCTTCTCGGTGGTGGCGGAAGAAGTGCAGCGTCTGGCTGAACGTTCGGCCGATGCGACGCGCCAGATTTCTGCCCTGGTGAAAGCCATTCAGACCGATACCCAGGATGCCGTGGCTGCTATGGAGCGCTCCACGCAGGGTGTGGTGGAAGGGGCACGCCTGTCCGACAGCGCTGGTACTGCGCTGACCGAGATTGACCGCGTGTCGCGCCGGTTGGCCGAACTGATTGAGCAGATTTCGTCTTCGACTTCCCGGGAAGCTGTTCTGGCCAACGAAGTGGCCGACAACATCCAGCACATTTTTGCGGTGACCGAGCAGACGGGTGAAGGTACCCGCACCACAGCGCAACAGGTGCGCGAGCTCTCGCACATGGCCGAGGAACTGCGCCAATCGGTGGCACGTTTCAAGATCGCCTGACGCAGCAGTTAGTCATCAACCAGCTGGCTCATTGCAGCCGGGGACGAATCCATGTCATCTATTGATGTCAACAATGCACCGGCCGCCGACGGGACCCAGGGAGATCAGGACCTGGGTCCTTTGGCTTGGGTGCTTGACGAGCTGCGCAAATCGCTGGACGGTGCTGTCAAGGCGATGCGGCGCTTTGTGCGTGATGCAGAGGTAGCACGCGAGTCCGATCTGGCGGCGCTGGACGCTGGCCCCCTGCGCATTGCGCGCCAGCAACTGCACCAAGCCTGTGGTGCGCTGGAAATGGTGGGCATGGGCCCTCCGGCGCTGGTGTTGCGGTCCATGGAATCGGCGGTGCAGAAGTTTGTTCAGCGCCCCGAAACCTGCAGCGATGACGCTGCCGCCGTGATTGAGCGCGCCAGTTTTGCGCTGATCGAATACCTGGAAACCGTGCTGGCGGGCAAAGCCGTATCGCCCGTGGCCCTGTTTCCGCAGTACCGCGATGCCCAGGCATTGGCAGGCGCTGATCGCGTTCATCCCGCTGACCTCTGGCCGGTGGAGCGCCGTTTCCGTGAACCCGAAGGTGCGGTGTCGCGCCCGCCTCTGCCTTACGGTCCCGAGGCGCGGGCGCGGCTGGATGCAGCTGTGCTGCGCATCGTCAAGTCGGGGGACCTGAAGGCCGCCCTGAGCCTGCGCGACACCTGCCTGGGCTTTGTGGCCGCACAAACAGATCGGCAGGCGCGTGCGTTCTGGAAAATTTGCGCGGGTTTCTTCGATGCGTTTGGCTCGGGCCTTTTGCCGCCAGATGTGTACGTCAAGCGCGTGGCATCCCGTGTGCTCATGCAGTACGCCACGTTGGCCAAGGGCGATCCGACGATCGCCGACCGGCTGGTGCAGGACCTGCTGTTCTTCTGCTCGCAGGCCAAGGTGGCCGATCTGGCAGAGGACGCAGCGCCCTCATTGCGTGCTGTCCGTCAGGCCTTTGCGCTGGACCGCTTCAAGCCGGTGGACTACGAGACTGCCCGCTTCGGACGTTTTGACCCGGCGGTGTTGACGCAGGCGCGCAAGCGCATTGCCTCGGCCACGGAAACCTGGTCTGCCCTGGCGGGTGGGGACCGCAACAAACTCAAGCCAGCGGCAGACCAGTTCAGCCTGGTGTGCGATTCGCTGCGCAAGCTCCATCCGGGCAGTGAGAACCTGGCGCAGGCGCTGACGCGTGCCCTGGATTCAACCACCCGGTCGGGCGAGCCCCCGTCGCCCGCATTGGCGATGGAAGTGGCTACCTCCGTGCTGTACCTGCAGGCAGCTTTTGAAGAGTTGGACACGGCAGACGAACAGATGGAAGCCCGCGCCAGCCGTCTTGCAGAGCGTCTGGATGCGGTCACGGCGGGTGCCGAACCCGAACCCCTTGAACAATGGATGGAAGAGCTGTACCGCCGGGTCAGCGACAACCAGACCATGGGCAGCGTGGTCGATGAGCTCCGGGTGACCCTGGGCGAGGCCGAAAAGGCCATGGACCAGTTTTTCCGCAACCCGAAGGACACTGGTGTGCTGGCGACCGTGCCAGGGCATCTTGCGCAGATGCGCGGCGTGCTGTCAGTGCTGGGGCTGGATCAGGCATCACTGGCGGTGGTCCGCATGCGCGACACGGTGGAGCGCCTGCTGATCAACGAGGTGCCCGAAGAAGAACGCCAAAGCGCGTTTGAAAAGCTGGGCAACAGCCTGGGTGCATTGGGTTTCCTGATCGACATGCTGAGCTACCAGCGCACCATGGCGCGCAAGCTCTTTGTGTACGACGAAGAACTGGGCGAACTGCGCATCCTCATGGGTAAAACCCGTGCGCGCGCCTCTGATGCTGTGGAAGAAGCGCCTGCCAAGCTGGAAGAGCGTTCTGCCACCTTGGTGCCAGACGTGATTCCCCGCTTTCCGGTGCAGGAGCCTGTCAGCGAGCCTACGGACTTTGCGCCGTTCCCTGATTTTGAGTCGGCCCCCGCCGCCGATGCCAGCGTGGCGGCAGAGCCCGCAGGCCTGGCACCGGACATCTCCTTTGACGTTCCCGCCGTTGCCGCGCCCGTACCGCTGGAAGCAGCCGCTCCGGCGGCTGCGGCTGCGCCTGCTCCAGCGCCCGATGTCGAAGATGAACTGCTCGACGTGTTCCTCGAAGAGGCACGCGAAGTGGTGGTCAACGGCTTGGCTGCTATTGAGCAGCTACGGGTTGAACCTGGTGACCTGAGCGAGCAGACCACACTGCGCCGTGCGTTCCATACGCTCAAGGGCAGCTCGCGCATGGTGGGGCTGAACGACTTTGGCGAAGCAGCCTGGTCGATGGAGCAGGTGCTCAACGTCTGGCTGGCCGAACAAAAGCCCATGCAGCCGAGCTTGTTGCAGTTGTCCACCGACGCGCTGCATGCTTTCAGCAGCTGGGCAGACGACATCGCCGCAGGCCGCGTGACAGGCTGGGACCCTGAGTCCTTCCGCCGGTCGGCAGACGCCATGCGCCTGGATGGCACGCTGGTACCGCTGGCGATGCCATCGGGTGGCGGTATTGCGCCCGAACCTACAGCACCACAGGCCGCGCCGGAGCTTGCCGAGGCCGTGGCAGAGCCGGTGGATGCCCTCTCCGCCGATGTGCTCAGCGAAGAACTGACGGTGCCGGATTTCCAGGCCACCGAGATCTCCGAACATGTGCCCGAACAGCCCGTCGAGAGCGCCAACGGTGCCCCGGAAGTGGCCGAGGAGATCGACTTCTCGGTGTTCACTGCTGCACTGAACGAGTCTGCCCACGAACCTGCACCTATGGTCGATCCGTCCAGCGTGGACTTTGTCCTCGACTTGGAGCTGCCTGACCTGGAACCTGTGTCTGCGGAAGCGCCTGTGCCTGCAGTGGATCACGCAGAAGCTGTCGATGCGCCGCTGCAAGCGCCCGCAGGCGCCCTGGGCGACGAACTATTGCTGCCAGAAGACCTGGTGCTCGATGCCGCCGAACCGCAAAACGTGGTGGATACAGAGGCCCCCATTCCTTCGGATGGGTTGGAAGCCCTGGACGTGGCTGAGCTGGAGAAGCTGCTGGAGGCCGAGTCGGCCGAGGCTGCCGAACTGCTTGCACCTGCCCCCGAGGACGTGGCTGTGGCCGGTTCCGAAGCGTTGCCAGACGACCTGATCGCTGAAGTGGAGCCCGCGCAAGAAGTGGCGCATCTGCTCGATGCCCTGCCGCAGGAAGAAGGCGGCAGCGACGATGCGGTGAAGGTCATCGACACGCTGCGCATCGGTATCCCGCTGTACAACGTGTACCTGAATGAGGCCGATGAATGGTCTCGTCGCTTGGTGACCTGTTTGCAGGAATGGGCGCTGGAGCTGCATGAGCCACTGCCTGACACGGCCGTGGCCCTGTCGCACTCGCTCGCCGGCAGTTCGGCCACGGTGGGCTTCACCGCGCTGTCCGAAATGGCCCGCGTGCTGGAGCACACGCTGCAGCACGTGCAGCTGCAGTCGGGTGGCACCGAAGAGCAAGCGGCAGCGTTCATGGCTGCAGCGGAAGACATCCGTCGCCTGTTGCACCAGTTTGCTGCCGGGTTCCTCAAAGAGCCCAGCCCGGAAGTGCTGGCCCAGCTGCGCCAGATTCTGGAAACCGAGGTGGTCAGCACCCAGTCTCCACCCGAGGAAGATGCGCAGGCCTACCTCGATGCCGCAGAGCAGGAAGCGTCCGAAGTTGCTGCGGCCGAGTTGGCACCTGAGCCGGTGGCGGAGGTACCCGTGGTGGCTGCAGAGCCTGAGGCTTTTGCACCGGCTGTGCCTGCCCCCGTGGTGGGCCATGTGGCGCCCGCGCTGTCTGCAGTCATCCACGACCACGACCAGCACATTGACGATGCCATTGCGCACGCCATTGCCTCGATCCCGGACGCGGACGACGACATCGATGCGATCGACGTCATCGACCCCGACCTGTTCCCCATCTTCGAGGAAGAGGCGGCCGAGTTGCTGCCCCAGCTCGGTGGTGCGTTGCGCCAATGGGCGTCGCGCCCCGACAACCTCAGCGCCCGCAGCGAAGTATTGCGAGCCCTGCACACGCTCAAGGGCAGTTCGCGATTGGCCGGGGCGATGCGCCTGGGCGAAATGGCCCACCGGCTGGAATCTGCGATCGAGCAGCTGGACGCAGAAACCGTCACGGCCGACCTGATCGAGCCATTGCAAGGCAGTTTCGATGGACTGCAAGCCAACTTCGAGGCGCTGCGTGCCATTGGTCAGAGTCCTTCCGACACGGTGGTTACTCTGCCGGTCGAAGCCACCCCCGCCTTGCGTGCCAATGTGGCGGATGCGGCCGAAGCCTCCGTCCCCTCGGCGGCAGCATCTTCTGCCAAGCCTCTGGCGATAACGGCTCCGGCCGTGCGCCTGCCCGGACCGTCCCAGCTGGCGCCCCTGCGGGTGGCAGCCAACCAGTCGGTGCGCGTGCGTGCACAGCTGCTGGACCGCCTGGTCAATCAGGCGGGCGAGGTGATGATCAGCCGTTCGCGCCTGGACGCGCGCCTGGGCCAGTTCCGTAGCTCACTCACCGATCTGTCGGGCAATCTGGACCGCTTGCGTCAGCAATTGCGCGACATCGAGGTGCAGGCCGAATCCCAGATGCAGTCGCGTCTGGCGCTGTCCAAGGACTCTGCTGCGGGCTTCGATCCGCTGGAGTTCGACCGCTTCACACGGGTGCAGGAGTTGACCCGCATGATGGCCGAGTCGGTCAACGACGTGGCCACGGTGCAGCGCAATCTGCAACGTGCCATGGAAGGCGCTGAAGACGACTTGATTGCCCAAGGCCGCCAGGCGCGTGAGCTGCAACGGGATCTGCTGCGCACACGTATGGTGGAGTTCGAGGGGATTGCCGAGCGCTTGTACGCGGTGGTGCGTCAGGCCTCCAAGGAAACCGGCAAGCAGATCAAGCTGGACATCACCGGCGGCTCCATCGAAATGGACCGTGGCGTGCTGGACCGCATGACGCCCGCCTTCGAACATTTGTTGCGCAATTGCGTGGCCCACGGCATTGAAGAGCCTGAAGTGCGCACGGCGGCCGGCAAGCCGTCGTCGGGCACCATCACGGTGGATCTGCACCACGAAGGCAATGACGTATCGGTCGAGTTCCGCGATGACGGAGCGGGTCTGAACCTGCCGCGCATTCGCGAAAAGGCCGTGTCTCAGGGCATCGTGGAGCCCGGCGTGGAGCTGAGCGATGCGGATGCGGCCAACCTGATCTTCATGCCAGGCTTCTCGACGGCCTCCGAAGTGACTGGTCTGGCAGGGCGGGGCATCGGCATGGACGTGGTGCGTGCTGAGATCAATGCGCTGGGCGGCCGCATCGAAACCTCCACCGAGGCGGGCAAGGGTGCGGCATTCCGCATGGTGCTGCCGTTGACCACCGCAGTGACGCAGGTGGTGATGCTGCGCTCGGGTGATTTGGCGATCGGCGTTCCGGCCAACGTGGTCGAGATTGTCCGCCGCACCTCGGCCCCTGACTTGGCAGAGGCTTACCGTACCGGCGTGTTTGACGACGGCATGGAGAAGATCCCGTTCTTCTGGTCGGGAGCCCTGCTGCAGTCGTCCAGCCGCAGCACCGAGCCGGCGGGCAAGACCCGCCCGGTGGTGATCTTCCGAAGCGCTGCCCAGCGTGTTGCGATGCACGTGGACGAAGTGCTTGGCAACCAGGAAGTGGTGGTGAAGAACCTGGGGCCGCAGTTGTCCCGTCTGCCGGGTCTGGCGGGCATGTCCGTGCTGGCATCGGGTGCCGTAGTGCTGATCTACAACCCGGTGGCCTTGGCCACGGTGTATGGCGACCAGGTGCGTGCGGCCAGTGCCGACATGGCACCAGCGCCCGACGCCCCCGCCGCAGGCGGCACGGGTAAGGCCGTCGTGTCTCAGCAGTTGTCGGGACCGAGTCAGGTGCCGCTGGTGCTGGTGGTGGATGATTCCATCACCGTGCGCCGCGTGACGCAGCGTCTGCTGCAGCGCGAAGGCTACCGTGTGGCCCTGGCGGCCGATGGCCTGCAGGCGCTGGAGCGTCTGCAGGAGGAGCGCCCGACGGTGGTTCTGTCCGACATCGAAATGCCGCGCATGGACGGCTTCGATCTGGCGCGCAACATCCGGGCAGACGGTGCCTTGCGTGATCTGCCCATCATCATGATCACCTCGCGGATTGCTGAAAAGCACCGCGAGCACGCGATGGAGTTGGGTGTGAACCATTACCTGGGCAAGCCCTATTCGGACGAAGAGCTGCTGAGCCTGATCCAGCACTACGCGCGCATCGCTGCGGCGGCCGAGGCCTGACACCATGCTGGCCCACTCCCGACCCTGCGAGTCAGCCTGGGTCGGGAGTGCTCTCTTGTTGCCTTGCCTTGTGGTGTCCTGTGCATGGACAGGGCGGACCCAGTCACCGTGATGGACCCGCTGGCACCATCCCCTTCCCCTGACCCCCGGCTGCTGGCTTGCCTGGCCCTGGTGGCGCGCGAGCGCGCTTCGGACCTGTTTCTGATGGCAGGTGCTGCGCCCACCATCAAGCGGCAGGGCGCCTTCATCCCCATTGCGCAGCAAGTCCTGTCAGCCGACGACGTGCGGCAAATGGCCTATTCCGTCCTGCGGGAGGCCCAGCGCAAGGAGTTCGAGACCACGATGGAGTGCGACCTCTCGCTGCAGACCGCTGACGGGGAGCGCTTTCGCGTGAACGTGCACATGCAGCGAGGGCAGGTCGGCATGGTGATCCGCCATGTGATAGCGCGGATCCCGACGCTGGAAGAACTGGGGTTGCCGCCCGTCCTCCAGCGGCTGGCGTTTCTCAAAGGGGGGCTGGTCTTGACGGTGGGCTCCGCAGGTTCGGGCAAGACCACCACGCTGGCCGCATTGCTGGACCATCGCAACACGCACACTGGCGGGCACATCCTCACGGTAGAAGACCCCATCGAATACCTGCACAGCCACAAAAAATCCCTGGTAACGCAGCGCGAGGTGGGTCTCGACACCCTGTCGTATGACGAGGCGCTGCGCCGTGCCATGCGCGAGGCGCCCAACGTGATCATGATCGGCGAGATCCGCGACCGGGCCACCATGCAGCACGCGCTGCACTACGCAGAGTCCGGCCATCTGTGTGTGTCCACCCTGCACGCCAACAATGCCAACCAGGCGGTGCAGCGCATCGTGAATTTTTTCCCCGAGGACGCGCACCGCCAACTGCTCATGGACCTGTCCCTTAACCTGCGGGCGGTGGTGGCGCAACGCCTGGTGCCGGGCCTTGCAGGCCACTTGGTGCCCGCCACCGAGATCATGCTGCTCACGCCCTATGTGGCCGAGCTGATCCAAAAGGGGCAGATCGACGAACTCAAGACCGCCATCACCCGCAGTGGCGAGCAGGGCATGTGGAGTTTTGATCAGTCACTGCTGGGCATGGTGGAGGCGGGCACGATATCGCCCGAAGAAGCCATCGCCAACGCCGACAACCGCACCGATGTGCGCCTGCGACTGCGGCTGGCCGCCGGTGCCTCGCTGGGCGGTGAGGGCATGCAGATGGCGCCGGAGGAGCCCCCGCCGGATGACCCGCCGCCCACGGCGCATCGCTAGCCCTCGGCGACCTGCTTGAGTCTGTGGGTCCGTGTGTTGTCACCCTGCAGCTGTCTTCACCACGGCATACCGCTCCAACGTGCGTTGTCGTGCGGCATCGTGCTCCACCACGGGTAAGGGATAGGTGTCTCCCAGGCGCACGCCCGCTTGCTGCAACTCCAGCGGGCGCGCCAGCCAGGGGGCGTGGAGTGCCTTGGTGGGGAGCGCTGCGAGCTGGGGTAGGTAACGGCGGATGAACTTGCCCTCCGGGTCGAACTTCTCGCTCTGGCTCACCGGGTTGAAGATGCGGAAATAGGGCTGGGCATCACACCCGCTGGAGCTGGCCCACTGCCAGCCACCGTTGTTGGCGGCCAGGTCGAAGTCATTGAGGTGCGTGGCAAAGTAGGCCTCGCCGCGGCGCCAGTCGATGCCCAGGTCTTTCACCAGAAAGCTTGCCACCACCATGCGCAGGCGGTTGTGCATGTAGCCTGTCTGGTTGATCTGCGCCATGGCGGCATCCACCAGCGGGTAGCCGGTGCGGCCCTCGCACCAGGCGGCAAACAGGGCGTCGGCCCCGGGGCCGGTCTCCCAGGCGATGGCATCGTAGGCCGGTTTGAAGCTCTGGCCCACCACATGCCGGTGGTGGTGCAGGATCTGGAAGTAGAAGTCCCGCCAGATCAGTTCGCTGAGCCAGGTCGTGGCGCCCGGGTTGCCCTCCAGCATCAGGCGGTGCGCCGTGCGTGCCAGCAAGCGCGGCGAGATGGTGCCAAAACGCAGGTGCACGCTCAGGTAGCTGGGCCCTTTCACCGCTGGAAAGTTGCGCGTGTCCTCATACCGCTCGATGCGGCCGAGAAAATCGTCGAATAACTGCTGTGCGCCCTGGGCGCCGGTGGGCAGGCGCAGCTGGGACAGCGCTGTGGGCTCAAACCCGAGGTCCTGCAAGGTGGGTACCGGCTGGCAATAGGCTTCCGGTCGCGCGGCCAGATGGTGGGCGTGTCGCTCCACCGGATAGCTCTTGAGCTGGAACACATCGATCTTCTTGAGCCATGCATTCTTGTACGGCGTGAACACGCTGTACGGGTTGCCGGTCTGCGTCAGCACTTCGCTGCGCTCGAGCAGGGTATGGTCCTTGAACGTGTGGAAGGCCTTGCCTGCAGCCGCCAGGCGCGTGCGCACCAGGCGGTCGCGGTCCAGCGCCTGGGGTTCGTCATCGTGGTTCGCAAAGACCGCCTGCACGTCCAGGGCGTTGGCCACTGCCGGAATGGCATCGCTGGCCACCGCGTGCCACACGATGAGGCCTCCCCTTTCATGCCCCGAAAGTGCGCGCAGGGTTTCATCTAGCTCTACCAGCGACTCCCGGATGAACTCCACCCGCCGGTCGGCGCGGGGCAGGGCATCGAGGATGTCCTTGTCGAAGACAAAAGCGCAGAACACCTGCTCGCAGCGCGTCAGCGCGTGGTACAGGGCCGCCTGGTCGTGGGCGCGTAGGTCGCGGCGGAACCAGACCAGGCCACGGGAGTAAGTGGGCTCGGGGGAGGGGGGCATGTTCACCGTTAAAATTGCGGGATGTCTTTCGATTCTGCGCCCATCAACCTGACGCATCACTTCCTGATCGCGATGCCCGGCCTGGAAGATGAGTCTTTTGCGCGCAGCGTCGTCTATCTGTGCGAGCACAGCGAACGCGGTGCGCTCGGCCTCATCATCAACAAGCCCACCGATATCACCCTCAAGGGCCTGTTTGACAAGGTGGACCTGTCGCTGCGCCGCGAGGACCTCACCAAAGAGCCCGTTTTTCAGGGCGGCCCGGTGCAGACCGAGCGCGGATTTGTGCTGCACGAACCCATGCTCATGGACAAGGGGGAAACCGACGAGTCGGCCTACGCCTCCACCATGACCATCCCCGGTGGCCTGGAGATGACCACCTCCAAGGACGTGCTCGAAGCCCTTTCCACTGGCGCAGGTCCCCGCCGCGTGCTCATCACGCTGGGGTATTCGTCCTGGGGCGAGGGTCAGTTGGAGTCTGAGCTTGCCGAGAACGCCTGGCTCACGGTGGCCGCCGATCTGTCGGTGATCTTCGACACGCCCGTGCCCGAGCGGTACGACCGGGCCCTGTCGCTTCTGGGCTTGCAGGCCTGGATGCTGTCGCCGGAGGCGGGGCACGCATGACTGGTGCGCCCGCTCAGTCCATCCAGCCGCCAGCCGTTCCTGCGCATTTCCAGACCTTTCTTGCTTTTGACTTTGGGCTCAAGCGCACGGGCGTGGCCTCGGGCAACCGCATGCTCAAGAGCGCCACACCCCAGCGCACCATCCAGGCCGAGGGCGACGCCCGTTTTGCCCAAGTGGCCGAGCGCATCAAGGAATGGCAGCCCGATGCGCTGGTGATCGGCGTGCCCTACCACCCCGACGGTGCGGCCCACGAAAACACCGCGCGTGCTCTCAAGTTCGGGCGCCAGTTGCGCGGGCGCTTTGGCTTGCAGGTGTTCGAGGTGGACGAGCGCTACAGCACCACCGAAGCCATTGCAGGTGGTGCCAAGGATGCCGACGCGGCCTCGGCCTGCATCATCCTGGAACAGTTTTTGAGGAATCTCCCATGACCACCCCATCCCCCGGAACGTCCGGCAGCCTGGTGCTTGATGCCGAGGCGCTGTACCGCGAACTGCTGCGCGGCGTGCGCAGCATGTTGACCCCCACCACGCGCCTGGCGGGCATCGCCTCCGGCGGCGCCTGGCTGGCCGAGCGCCTGCAAAAAGACCTGGGCCTGGAAGGCCCGGCCGGTGTGTTGTCATCGGTGATGCACCGCGACGACTTCGCCCAGCGTGGCCTGTCGGCCAGTGCGCAGACCGCGCTGCCGTTTGACGTGAACGGCGCCGACGTGCTGGTGCTGGACGACGTGCTCTACACCGGCCGCACCATCCGCGCCGTGCTCAACGAGCTCTTCGACTATGGTCGCCCCGCCAGCGTGCGCCTTGCTGTGCTGGTGGACCGTGGCGGGCGCGAGCTGCCCGTGCAGGCCGACTTTGCCGCTGCGCGCGTGGCTCTGCCTGCCGCCCAGTCGCTTGCCCTGGCGCGAGGCGACAGCGGTACCTTCCAATTCCAAGTCCAAGACAAAGACTAAAGAGGCCTGACCGTGCTGCACAAGCGCAATCCCCAACTCAACGGCAACGGCGAACTCATCCACCTGCTGTCCATCGAGGGCCTGCCGCGCGACATCGTCACGCACATCCTTGACACGGCCGCCAACTTCGTCAGCGTCAACGACCGCGAAGTCAAGAAGGTGCCCCTCTTGCGCGGCAAGAGCGTGTTCAACCTGTTCTTCGAGAACAGCACGCGCACCCGCACCACGTTCGAGATCGCGGCCAAGCGCCTGTCTGCCGACGTGATCAACCTGGACATCGCGCGCAGCTCGGCCAGCAAGGGTGAGTCGCTGCTCGACACCATCGCCAACCTGAGCGCGATGGCAGCCGACCTGTTCGTGGTGCGGCACAGCGAGTCCGGCGCGCCTTACCTGATCGCGCAGCACGTGGCGCCGCATGTGCACGTGATCAACGCCGGCGACGGACGGCATGCCCACCCCACGCAGGGGCTGCTGGACATGTACACCATCCGTCACTACAAAAAGGACTTCAGCAACCTCACCGTGGCCATCGTGGGCGACGTGCTGCACTCGCGCGTGGCGCGCTCGGACATCCACGGCCTGACCACCTTGGGCTGCGCCGAAGTGCGTGTGGTGGGGCCGCGCACCCTGGTGCCGTCGGACATGGCGCAAATGGGCGTGCGGGTGTGCCACACGCTTGAAGAGGGCATCAAGGACGCCGACGTGGTCATCATGCTGCGCCTGCAGAACGAGCGCATGAGCGGTGCGCTGCTGCCTTCCAGCCAGGAGTATTTCAAGAGCTTCGGCCTCACGCAGGAAAAGCTGCAACTGGCCAAGCCCGACGCCATCGTCATGCACCCCGGCCCCATCAACCGTGGCGTGGAGATCGACTCCGCCGTGGTCGATGGCAAGCAGAGCGTGATCCTGCCGCAGGTGACCTTCGGCATCGCGGTACGCATGGCTGTCATGTCCATCGTCGCAGGGAACGAGGCGTGACCTTGAGGATGAATACTCCTGTTTTCATAGCTGCTCAGGCTTATCAATCAAGCGCTAGCAGCCAATTTGGCTTGAAATCATGAAGATACTGATCCAGAACGGCCGTGTGATCGACCCCGCCTCGGGCCTTGACCAGACCTGCGACATCGCGCTGGCGGCGGGCCGAATCGTGGGGGTCAACCGCGTGCCGCCCGACTTTGCGCCCAACCGCACCATCAACGCTGCCGGCTGCATCGTGTTGCCCGGCCTGGTGGACCTGGCCGCGCGCCTGCGCGAGCCCGGCCACGAGCACGAGGGCATGCTCGAATCCGAAATGGCCGCCGCTGTGGCCGGTGGCGTGACCAGCCTGGTGTGCCCACCCGACACCGACCCCGTGCTCGACGAGCCCGGCTTGGTGGAGATGCTCAAGTTCCGCGCCGAGAAGCTGCACCAGTCGCGCCTGTTCCCGCTGGGCGCGCTCACGCGCAACCTCGCTGGCGAGGTGCTGACCGAGATGGCCGAGCTGACCGAATCCGGCTGCGTGGGCTTTGGCCAGGCCGAGGTGCCGCTGGCCAGCACCCAGGTGCTGCAGCGCGCGCTGCAGTACGCCGCCACCTTTGGCTACACGGTGTGGTTGCGCCCGCAAGAGATGCACCTGGGCAAGGGCGTGGCCGCCAGCGGTGCGCTGGCCACGCGCCTGGGCCTGTCGGGCGTGCCCGTGGCGGCCGAGACCATTGCGCTGCACACCATTTTTGAACTGCTCAAGACCACCGGCGCGCGCGTGCACCTGTGCCGCCTGAGCAGCGCTGCGGGCGTGGAGCTGGTACGCCGCGCCAAGGCCGATGGCCTGAAGGTCACGGCCGATGTCAGCATCAACTCGCTGCACCTCACCGAAAACGACATCGGCTTCTTCGACAGCCGCGCGCGCCTGACGCCGCCCCTGCGCCAGCAACGTGACCGCGACGCCCTGAGCGCGGCGCTGCTCGACGGGACCATCGATGCGCTGGTGTCCGACCACACCCCGGTGGATGAAGACGCCAAGACCCTGCCGTTTGCCGAAGCCGAGCCCGGCGCCACGGGTCTGGAGCTCCTGCTGTCGCTGGCGCTCAAGTGGTCGCAAGACAGTGGTGTGCCTTTGCAGCGCGCGCTGGCAGTGGTCACGGCAGAGCCCGCACGCGTGCTGGGCAACGCGCTGGGCACCTTGCAGGCCAGCGTCGGCCAGATCGTGGAAGGCGGCGTGGGCGACCTCTGCATCTTCGACCCGCAGGCAGCGTGGACGGTGCAGGACGACGCGCTCGCCAGCCAGGGCAAACACACGCCGTTCTCGGGCTACGAGCTGCCCGGCCGCGTGCGCATGACCCTGGTCGGCGGACAGGTCGCTTTTGACCGCGGCTGAGACGGCGCGACGCTGCGATAGCAAGGTCCGGCCGTGAAGTTTCTGCGCGCCAGCTGGCGCCTCTTGCGGCTGCTGGGCCACATTGCCAAGGGCCTGTGGATTGTGGCGCTGCGGTTTCCGGCGCTGTCGCCTGACCAGCAACACGCCCGCGTGCAGGTGTGGTCGCTGGAGCTGCTGGCCCATGCGGGCATCAGCCTGCGCATCCTGGGGCAGCCCCCGGTGACTGGCCCGGTGATGCTGGTGGCCAACCACATCTCGTGGCTCGACATCCCGGTGATGCATGCGGCGCGGCACTGCCGCTTTGTCTCCAAGTCCGACGTGCAGGCCTGGCCGCTGATCGGCACCCTGGCCACGGCGGCGGGCACGCTCTACATCGAACGCAGCTCGCGCCGCGATGCGCTGCGCATGGTGCGCTCGATGCAGGAGGCGCTGGAGCGCGGCGAGGTGCTGGCCGTTTTCCCCGAAGGCACCACGGGCGACGGGCGCGAGATGCTGCCCTTCCACGCCAACCTGCTGCAGGCCGCCGTGGCTGCAAAGGCGCCCGTGCAGCCCGTAGGCCTGCGCTTTGCCGACAAGGCCACGGGCGCCACCAGTTTTGCTCCCAGCTACATCGGCGACGAAACCCTGGTGGGCTCGATCTGGCGCACGCTCAGCGCCCCGCCCATCGAGGCCGTGGTGCACTACGGCCCCCCGGAGCTGGCAGGCGAGCGCGACCGCCGCACCTGGACGCAGCACCTGCACGACACGGTCGATCAGCTGCGCAAGGCCTGAGAACGCACACAGGATCCCTGGGTCCCCAACGAGCTGTCTTTGTGCGGCAAAAGCGTGCATATTCCACGCTTTGGGCCCTGCAGGTGGTCGTCCGGGTGGTCTGCCCGGCGCAATGTCCCGTATCGTCCGCGCTTTCCATTTGCCTGCGGGTCATCGCAGGCCTTTGCACACTGCCGGGAGGGCACCATGAACCTGATTGAACGCGCCAAAAGCATTCTTCTGCAACCCAAAGAGGCCTGGGCCACCATCGATGCGGAGGCCGCCGACACCGCCACCCTGTTCACCCGCTACGCCATGGTCCTGGCCGCCATTCCGGCGGTCTGCGGTTTCATCGGCATGTCGCTGATCGGTTTTGGCGGTTTTGGGGTCACCATCCGCGTGCCCTTCGTCTCCGGGCTGGTGAACATGGTCGTGTCATACGGGTTGAGCCTGGTGGGCTTGCTGGTGCTCGGTTTCATCATCGATGCGCTGGCGCCCACCTTTGGCGGGCAGAAGAACGCCATCCAGGCACAGAAGGTGGCGGTGTACGCCAGCACGGCCGCTCTGCTGGGCGGAGTGTTCAGCCTGCTGCCATCGCTGGCCATGCTGGGCCTGCTGGCGGCGGTGTACTCCATCTACCTGCTCTACACCGGCCTGCCGGTGCTCATGCGCAGTGTGCCCGAAAAGTCGGTGGGCTACACGGTGGTGGTCATCATTGCGGCCATCGTGATGGGGGTGGTCATCGGTGCCGTCAGTGCGCTGTTCATGCCGCGCAGCGGTGCGCTGTTTGGCGGTGCCGATGCCCCTGCCATCACCATGAACACGCCCGGTGGCAAGGTGTCCATCGACACCGCCGGTCTGGAAGCTGCCGGCAAGAAGATGGAAAAAGCCGCCCGCAAGATGGAAGAGGCCCAGAAGAGCCAGGATCCGGCCGCCATCGCAGCCGCCACGGGCGATGCCGCCAAGGCCGCTGCGGGTGTGCTGGGTGGGGGTCAGGCCATTGCGGCCCAGTCGCTCAAGGCGGCCCTGCCCGAGAAGCTGGCGGGCCTGCCCCGCACGGGTTTTGACGTGCAGGACGGTGCCGCCCTGGGCTTGCCCACCAGCCAGGCCAGCGCGCAATACGGCAACGACGACAAGCAGCTGCGCCTGGAGATCGTGGACGTGGGCGGCCTGGGGCAGATGGCGGTGATGGCCATGGGCATGGCGCAGGGCGAGAAAGAAGACCAGACCAGCGCCGAAAAGACGTGGCAAGAGGGGGGCCGCACCCTGCACCAGCGCTACGACAAGGATGGCAGCCACGCAGAGTTCAAGATCATCCTGAAGAACGGCCTTGTGGTCAGCATTGAGGGCGACAAGATCGGTGTGAAAGAGCTGCGAGGCCTGATGTCGCAGGTGGACCTGAACGGGCTGGAAGGCCTGCAGCGCAAGGGCAAGTCCTGAGTTGGAGGGTAATTGCTATTGATTCAATAGCAATTCAGGCATGTTCGACTAGCGCATCCAGCCGATTTTGATTCCAACACCGCCTCAGCCACGCGGAAACGTCACCACATGGTCGACCTGGGCGCGGATGCCGATCCACTCGCCCAGCGCGTGGTCGTGGTGGCTGGGCACATGGGCCAGCACCGTGTGGCCACTGGCCAGGCGCAGGGTGTACAGAAACTCCGACCCCCGGAACGACTTGCGCACGATTTGCGCCTGCACGGGCGCGTGGTCGTCGTGCACGATGTCGTCGGCGCGCAGCAGCACATCACATTCACCCGCAGGGTAGCTGCTGGGCAGGGGGCACTCATCCAGGTCAGTCAGGTCGCCCAAGGGTGTTTGGGCCACCACGTTGTTGCCGCGCTGCACCAGCGTGGCGGGGGCAAACACGCCGTGGCCGATGAAGTCGGCCACAAACCGCGTGGCGGGGCGGTGGTACAGGGTGTAGGCATCGTCCCACTGGTGCAGGTGGCCTTCGTTCATCACGCCGATCACATCGCCGATGGCAAACGCCTCGAACTGGTCGTGCGTCACAAACAGCGCCGTGGCGCCTGCGGCCTTGAGAATGCCGCGCACCTCGTGTGCCAGGCGCTCGCGCAGGTCCACGTCGAGGTTGGAAAACGGCTCGTCCAGCAGCATGAGCTGTGGGCGCGGCGCCAGCGCACGCGCCAGCGCCACACGCTGCTGCTGGCCGCCAGAGAGTTCGTGCGGGTAGCGGTGCTCGCTGCCCGTCAGGCCCACCAGCTGCAGCACCTCGGCCACCCGCGCGGCCTGCTCGGCCTTGGGCAACTGGTGGATGCCAAACGCCACATTGCGGCCCACCGACAGGTGCGGGAACAGCGCATAGTCCTGGAACACCATGCCGATACGGCGCAGCTCGGGTGGCACGCTCAGGCGGGCGCTGCTGACCACGCTTTTGGTGAGGCGGATCTCGCCTCCCGTCACGGGCTCCAGCCCGGCCACGGCGCGCAGCAGGGTGGTCTTGCCGCAGCCGGAGGGGCCGATCAGCACGCCGATGTCACCCGCTTTCAGGCTGAGCGTGACGCCTTGCACGGCGGCCTGTGCGCGGCCTGCGTAGTGCACTTCGAGTTGGGAGACCTCAAGAAACATATCTGTGCATTTTAGGCGGGGTGGAGTGAATGCTTAAAATTCGCATTTGCATTCCTGGGTGCTGCGGTGCCCATGCCTTTCGGCAGGTGTGCGCTTTCTTTCCTCTGCCGAGCCCATCGCCTTGCGCCGCACGCCGTCTTCTGTCTTTCGCAGCATCCCGCTGATCCTGTTTGCAGGCTTTCTGGCCTTGCCGGTGCTGGCGGTGCTGGCGTCGTGGCTGCCGTTCTCGCCCACCGGGCAGGGCGATGCGCAGACGGGCGCCATCCTGCGCGAAATGGCAGCCACGGTGCTGCCCGGCTATGTGTGGACCACGCTGTGGCTGAGCGTGCTGGTAGCGTTGGGCGCGGCCGTGGTGGGCACGCTGGCGGCTGCGGCAGTCACGCTGTTCGACTTTCCGGGCCGCCGCACCTTTGAATGGCTGCTGCTGTTGCCGCTGGCGATGCCGGCCTACGTGACGGCCTACGCCTACACCGACTTTCTGCAGTTCAGCGGCCCGCTGCAGGTGGGTCTGCGCAACACCTTCGGCCTGGAAGGCCGCCTGCTGCCCGAGGTGCGCAGCCTGGGCGGCGCGGTGTGGGTGTTCATCTTCTCGCTCTACCCCTACGTGTACCTGCTGGCGCGTACGGCGCTGGGTGAGCGTGCTGCTCACCTCATGGAGGCCGCACGCCTGCTGGGCGCACCGCTGCCGCGCCGCATCCGCGCCGTGGCCTTGCCGCTGGCCCGCCCGGCCGTGGCGGCTGGCGTGGCGCTGGCGCTGATGGAAACCCTGGCCGACTTTGGCGTGGCCAGCTACTTCGGCATCCAGACCTTCACCACGGGCATCTACAAAGCCTGGCTGTCCATGGACAACCGCCTGGCCGCCGCGCAGCTGGCCACCATGCTGCTGGTGGTGGTGATGGCGCTGCTGCACCTGGAGCACCGCGCGCAAAAGCGCATGCGTTTTGCCACCGGCGGCGGGCGCGCTGGCTCGGCCGAGGCGCAGCCGCTGCGGCTGCATGGTGCGCGCCGATGGGCCGCCTGGGTGGTCTGTGCGGTGCCGGTGGTCATGGGTTTTGTCGCCCCGGTGGTCTTCATGCTGCGGCCGCTGGCGGCCGACTGGTCGGTGCTGCCGTGGGAGCGGTTCATGGAATGGGCCTGGCACAGCGTGCGCTTGGGATGCATCACTGCGGCGTTGGCCGTCGCCATCGCGCTCGCCCTGGCTTTTGCGGTGCGCCGCCAGCCCGACGCCATCACGCGTGGCGTGGTGCAGCTGGCCAGCGTGGGTTATGCCGTGCCGGGCGCCGTCATCGTCGTGGGGCTGTTGTTGCCCGTGGGCTGGCTGCAGGCGGCCATGCCGCAGTGGGGCGTGGGCGCGCTGGTCACGGCCACGGCCTTTGGCATTGTGTGGGCCTACTTGGTGCGGTTTTGTGCAGTCGCCCTGCAATCCATGCAGAGCGGCTACGCGCGGATTCCGCCCAGCCTGGACGACTCTGCCCGCATGCTGGGCATGGGCAGCGCAGGCCTGCTGGCACGCGTGCACTGGCCGCTGCTCAAGCGCTCTACCGCCGCCGCAGCGCTGCTGGTGTTTGTGGACGTGATGAAGGAGCTGCCCGCCACCATGGTGCTGCGCCCCTTCAACAGCGACACCCTGGCCGTGGTGGCCTATCAGCTGGCCCGCGACGAGCGCCTGGGCGAGGCGGCCTTGCCGTCGCTGGCGTTGGTGGCGGTGGGGCTGGTGCCGGTGATTTTGCTCAGCCGCACATTGCGCAGCCGGGCGTAGTGCCAGACTGCAAAGCCACCGAGGCAGAGGGAGGCGGGGGGGCCGATGGTGAACGGTCTCGCCACTTCTTCGACAGATCGCCAAGATCCAAGGCGCCGCTGTCGTTGGTCGGACGTCATTGCACGGGGTAGAGCGTTCCTGTGTAACGGTCACCACGCGAGTCACGAGACGGGCGCACGATCAATGTGCGGTAAGACTTGTAGTTGCCGTCTTTCAGCTCATCGCCAACCCACACAATCCATTCTTTCTGCAGGCGTTCACTACCCGCTTCGGTGGCCGGGCGGCTCACCACCCCGACGATCTTGAGGCTGAAAAATTGCGTGTCCGTTTCGATCTCCACGGTGTCTCGGTTCATGGTCACTTTGCCCAAACCCAAGAGAGTCTTGGGCGTGTGGGTTGGACCGTCTGCACGGTTGCGCAGTGAGGACGGGAAGGTGCGCAGGTCCAAGCGTTCATAAAGCGCTTTGACCGCGTTGGCAGGCAGGGCGGCTTGGGTCACGATAAAAGGCTGGGTGCCGACCATTCGCAATGCGTCACACACCAGGTATTCGCTGCGAATTTCCGCACTGCGTGTGGATTCGTCCGGAGCACTGGTAGACAAAAGATTGGAATACTGCGCGCAGTTGTTTGCCACGCCCCCGTTGTCAAATGGCAAAGCCGTCCTGGGTACAGAAAGCGCCCCCTTCAGGTCCGTAAGTGCGGCCGCCACAGCAGCGTTCTGGGGGCTTACCTGGGTGAGTGCTTTGTGAGCGGAATGGCTCGCCGCTTGTGATGCGCCCAACGAGAGATAAACAGTTGCTGCTGTAGTGAGTAGAAATTTGTTCACTTGATGTTTTCCAGAAGCGCTGCTTCCTTCTTTCTGCGGGTTGGGAAAACATCGCCGAAGTTCCTCAAGATTTTTGCTGCTTCCGTCCAATCCTGTTTTGTGACGGCTGCCCAGAACTTCGGTGTCGCTGCATCCAGATTTTTCCCGTATTGGAAGGATACCGACGCGATCACGGTTTGAGCCTCTGCTGGCAAATCTATAAAGCTTTTTTCGCTAGAGGCTGCGTCGTATTTAATTTTTACCGTGGCCAAGTGAGCAGATTTAACAGCCTTGTCGATAGATTCTGCTTCGGAGGATGTGATTGTGAGCGGCGTTGTATCCAGCAGTTTCTTGGCGTCCTCCTTCTTGGCGCCGAGGTACGGTTTTAATTTTTCGATCAGGTTGGCAGGCAAGCCCAGTCGCTTCAAGTCTGCTTCTGACCGTTGGCCCAAGTCAAAACCGGTCGCAATCGTTACACCGCTTTTGCTCACCGCAGTTGCCGGAACGTAGCCACTAGTGGTGCGACCGCCCTCTAGGTCGCTCAGAAATGAATAGTCAATTAAGTCAGGCATTCTTGATTCTTGTTTTCGTATCTGTTTTTAAAGTGTGCGAGCAGATTTACTGATGTAGAGCCTCAAGTTGAGCCGTTACTGCGGACTCATCTGCACTATTCCTTGGCTCGCCCATCTGCTCAAATGGGCGTTGTGACGGAAGTACCCTCCCGCGCGGCGCATTGTTCTCTGTATTGATTCGATAACGCATCTCACGCAGCTTTATTTCGTCTCCAGTTGCAACGGCTACTGAGTGGTGGGCCGGGTGCAAAAAACGCATCGACGCCATTGCAATAGAGGCTAGGCGGCGACCGCTTCATTTGAAGCTGTACGGTGCGGTAGAACATCTGGTCACCTTGTCCCGCATTCAAAGGCAACGAGCGTTACATACGCTTCAGTTGATCAGCCTAAAAAGGCAACGTGTCTTGACATAGACGTTGGCGCTGTGAGTTCGATTGGAGAACCGACTGATGCCTTCGTATTTCAACGATATGGGAATGTTGGATCGCAGCTGCGAACTGCATCTGAGGCGGGTGCTGTACGGAGCACTGGACACAAAACGTTCAACGTATCGCACCAGCACAGATCTGGTTACTTAGACTCCATGCCCGGCTCGCGGGGCAAAGTCAGCGTGAAGCGCGACCCCTGGCCCTCCGCAGAGGATAGTGTGAGCGTGCCCCCCATCAGCACCGCCAACGCCCGCGACAACGCCAGCCCGAGGCCCGTGCCACCGTGCTGGTAGCTCACCTGGTCGTCGCCCTGGCGGAATTTTTCGAAGATCGTTTCGTGCAGGTGCGCCGGGATGCCCGGGCCGGTGTCCACCACATGAAAGCGGACGGCGTCGTTGCTGGCGTCCACTTCGATGGTGACCGAGCCTGCGGTCGTGAATTTCATGGCGTTGGACAGCAGGTTGTTGAGCACCTGCTTGAGCCGCAGTCCGTCACACATCAAAGTGTGGGGGGCGTCAGGGGCAATGCGCACATGGAGCGCCAGGTTCTTGTTGGCGGCCGTGACGGCAAAGAAGTCGGCGGTGGACTGAACAATCTCGGTCACGTTCTGTTCGGTGGGCATGTGGGGCATGGCACCTGCTTCCACCTTGGCCAGGTCCAGGATCTCGGTGAGCAGGGCGTTCAAGTGGTCTGCCGCCTTGCGGATCAGGCTGGCCTGTTCCTTGAAGCGGGGCTGCTCCAGCCGTAGCTCCATCAGTTCTGCGAAGCCGCGGATGCTGGTGAGGGGCGTGCGCAACTCGTGCGAGACGGCGGCCAGGAACTCGCTCTTGGCCTGGCTGGCCGAGCGGGCCTCGGCCTCGCTGATGCGCAGTGCGGCGTTGGTGCTCTCCAACTGGCGCACGCTGCGCACAAAGATCAGCGCTGCACCCACCAGCGCCACACTGAACAGCGCCATGGTGAACAGGGCCACATTGCGGCTAGCGCGCCATTCCTGCAAGGCCTCGTCGGTGCTGGTGGCCACCACCACCATCAGAGGGTAGGTGCCAACACGGCTGTAGGCATAAATGCGTTCGATACCGTCGATGCCGCTCGAGCGCACGTAGTGGCCGCTGGGGCCGCGTTCTTCTGCATTGTTGTCCGGACTGCGCGGCACTACGCTTCCCATTCCGACGCTCTGTCCTCCCATCACTCTTGCTCGAATGGTGCGGTCGTTTCCGATAAGTGTCACGACACCAGTTCGCCCCAATTGAACTCCGCGATAGACGTCCTCAAAGTAACCGGGGTTCACGGAGGCAACAATCACGCTGGCTACGCCACCGCCAGCGTCCTGAATCTTGCGCGACAACTGGATGGTGGCCTTGCCGGACACCTTCCCAATCACGGGCTTGCCCACAAACAGTCCGCTAGGCGTCTGCTGCAGACGGACCGTCTCCGACGCGGAGGGATGGAGGTGCACTTGCACATGCTCACGCTCGGACAGGTCAACGTGACCCGTTTTCTCGCCGGTGGGGTCGATGTTGCTTCCAACGAACCGGCCGTCGGAGCCGACCAGTGAGAGCTGAGTCAGGATCAAGGGGGCAAGCCCGGTCTCGTTGGCGAACCGCGTGAAGTCTGCCTTTTCAAAGTCGTTGGCCAGCACAGTGTCACGCATGCGAAGGGTCGCTTGGTCTACGGCCGCCATCACCCGTACGGTCTGTTCGCCCAGGCTCAGCGCGAGATTGCTGTTCTGGCGAACCTGCGCGTTCATGGCATCGCGCCGTGACACATCCATAAGAAGAGCCACCGTACCCCAGGCCATGATCAAGACCAAGGCCGTACCCCATGTCACCATGGCACGCAAAGGCAGGCTGGATGGCCGCTTGAGGTGCGGTGCCGCACTGCTGGTGGCAGAACGCTCGGGGGCGGTGGCGGAGGGCGGTTTAGGGGCCGTCATGGGCAAAAGTTTTCCAAGCGCAACGATAGCCATCATAGGCGCGCACTGCGCCCTGGTCACTAGCGGCTGCTGCGCCACTGCGGTCCTTGCAGTTTCGTACCCAGCCTGCGCCACCCCAGTATGACGCCTGTCACGCTCATCACCGCCCCACCCAGGCTCAGCGCGATGAGCATCACATCCCAGAGCGGTCTGCGCTCCAGCAGCGGCAGCCAGTCCCAGCTGTGCAGCATGGCAAACAGCCAGCGGCTCGTGCGGCGGTGGCTGTCGGTGCGGCCCAGTACGGCGCCTGTGTGCGGGTCGATGTGCACCCAGGTGGCGTGCGGGTCGTCGAACACCACGCGCAGCGCGGGCAAAGGCTTCTCGGCGCCGCCAGTCATGGTGTGGGCAGCGCGGTCGTAGTAGTGCAGATCGTAGGCGGTCAGGGTGTCGGTGCGCACCACCGCGTGGGGCAACAGGCGCGCGGCGGCTTCGGCCACAGCACCTGGGGCCCACACGTGCGCGGCGGCGGTGATGGCGTCCAGCACCGTCGGGGCGCCTGTGGGGCTGTGGGCCAGCACCAGCGTGTGGCCGGCATGGCGCACCCACCGCAGTTCACGGGTGTTGGGCGACGCCGCAGAGAGCAAGGCTTGCACGGCTGCTGCCTGCGCGGGCACTTGCAGGGGCCCGCCATTCATGGCCTGCTGGCGCAGTGGCATTGCGCCGCTGTCGAAAATCTTCCACGGGTTCATGGACATGAGGCCGCTGAAGATCCAGGTGAACGCGATGACCGCAAATACCAGCCCAAACACATGGTGCCAGCGCATCATGTAACCCCTGTACGGCGTGCGCGCGCCCGTCTTGTACCGGCCCCGGAAGCGCCAGCGCAGCACGCCCACCACCGTGCCCGTCACCGCGAGCACGATGCCTGCGATGGACAGCCAGTTCACGATGTCCGTCCAGTAGTCATTGAAGACATTGCCTCGGAAGGGGTAGAGCCAGTGGATCCAGGCGCCTGCGTAGTTCCAGGCGCGTTCCTGCAGCGGTGCATCGCGCACCACCTCGCCGGTGGTGCCCGACACATAGACCACGGTGCCCGCGCTGTCGCCCAGGTGCAGGCGGTGCAGCGGGCGGTGCACATCCAGCGCACGCGAGTGGGTGAAGGCGTCCTCGTCGATGGTGCCCTCGTAGTCGATGGACGGGTTAGCTTCCTGTGCAAAGGCGCGGGCCGAGGCGATGGCGTGCGTGGCGTCCACACGCTGCAACCGCTCGCCGGTGATGGCGTCGATGACCGCAGGCGCAGGTGCCCTGCGCGGGCGTGGCGCGGCGTCGCCGGTGGGTACTGCGGGCACCACGAGGTACACGGCGCGTCCGCCGGTGGCCACTGCCAGCCGCAGGTCCTGCAGCGGGCCTACCAGGCCCGCGCGCTGCAGGGCATCGGCGGGTTCCAGCAGGCGCTCGGGGCCCAGCATGGTGCTGCTCAGTGGCGGCAGATGGGCAAGGCGCTCGGCCTGCGTGAGCTTGGGGTAGCCCACGTACATCATCACCACGCCCGAGACGAACCACATGGCGAAGAAGGCGCATAGCAACACGCCCAGCCAGCGGTGGACGAGGTACAGCCAGCGTTTGGCGTGTGGCATGTCCGGTGCTCCGCCTGCGTCAGAACGCGGTGTGCAGCGTCACGTCCAGCGTGCGCGGTGCGCCCAGGTAGACCTGGTCGCGCGTCTCGGCCGCGTAGATGCGGTCGGTGGCGTTGCGCACGCGGGTGGTGAGCGTGGTGGTCTTGTTGACCTTCCAGGCCAGGCCCAGGTCGAGAAGCGTGTATGACGGCCAGAACTTGGTGTTGGCCGCATTGCCATACACCTTGCCCACATGGCGCACACCCGCGCTGGCCGTGACGGTGGGCGTGATCGCGTACGAGGCCCACAGGTTGGCCACCTGCTGCGGCACCAGTTGCGGCACATTGCCCGCGCGCGAGACGCCGCCCTGCACAAAGTTTTCATACCGCGCGCGGATCAGCGACAGGTTGCCCTGCAGCTGCCACTGCGGCGTGGGGCGCACGCCTGCCGACAGCTCGATGCCCTTGGACGACTGCTCGCCCACCAGCACCGTGAGGTTGGGGTTGGACGGGTCTTGCGAGGCGATGTTCTTGCGGCGGATTTCAAAGGCTGCCATCGTGGCGCTGCCCTTGCCGTCCCAGAAGTCGAATTTGCTGCCCAGCTCGACCTGGCGGCCCGTGGTCAGCTCGCTGTTGTTGCGCACATCGGCAAACGAGGCCGAAGCCAGCGAGCCCGAGGGTGGGTCTGCCGCGTTGGAGGCCTGCGCATACAGGTTGGCGCCGGGCGCAATCTCCCACACCACGCCCAGACGGCTCGTGGTGGGGTGGTAGCTGCGGCTGAAGGTGGCGGGTGCGGTGGCTGTGACGGCGCGGCGGTTCACCAGGTCCAGCTCGATGCGCTCGTGCCGCAGTGCGGTGATGAGGTTTACGCCGGAGGCCACCAGGGTGCGGTTTTCCAGGTACAGCGCGGTGTTGGTGATCTTGTTGTCCTTGTCCGGGTTCAGGACGGGCGACATGCCGGGAATGTCGAAGAAGTTTTCGGTGGAAAAGTGGTAGGGGTTGACCGTGCTCACCGTGACCGAGGGGCCGAACGGGAAGCGCGTCTGCTTGTTCACGCTCACGTCCAGGCCAAAGGCCCAGTCGCTCTTTCGGCCTGCAAGCTGGCCCTGGTAGGTGCCCTCCAGCCGGTCACCCACGAGTGTCTGGTCATGGCGCTGCAGATAGGGGGAGGTGCGGGTGACGGCAGTGTTGGAAGCGTTGAAGGTGTAGATCTCCACGTTGCGATAGTCGCGCAGCGCGTCGTACCCGTAGAACGTGTTCTTGAGCTGCAATGCATCCGACGCGCGCCACTGCGCCACCGAGCGCAGCCACTGCACGCGGTGCTCGTACACGCCGTCGGCACTGTTGTAGTTCTTGAAGCGCGTGGCGGGGTCGATGGTCAGTGCACCCACGGCGGGGTTCAGTACCGGCGTGCCCCAGTAGGGGCGGTCCACATGGTCCTTCTGGTATTCGTAGGTCAGCGTGTGGCTGAAGCCGCCGCCCAGGTCCGACAGCAGCGAGGTGGCCAGCTGGGTGGACTGGGTCTTGGTGCCCTCGGTCCAACTGCCTGCGTTGCGGTGATTGAGGTCGATGCGTGCGTAGTGGGCAGGGCCTGCAGTGCCGTTGCCGCCGGCGATGCGGCGGTTCAGGCCCACGGACACTTCCTTCATGTCGTAGGAGCCCAGGCGCAGCTGGCCCTCGGCAAAGTCACTGCGCTCTGCCGTCTTGGTGATGTAGTTGATGGAGCCACCCACGCCGCCCGAGCCGTACAGAAAACTCGACGCGCCGCCGATGGCCTCCACACGGTCGTAGATCCAGCTGTCGACCGCGCGTGTGGCGCTGCCGTATTGCGGGTTGATGCCGTTGTAGAGCTGCGCCACCGAGTTGCTGGTGAAGCCCCGGTAGTGCGCAGACATCGAACCCGGTGCGTTGTGTGCCACCACGCCCGGCACGGCGCGCAGGATCTCCTGCGTGTCTTGCGCGCCGCGTGCGTCGATGGTGGCGCGGTCCACCACAGTGACGGAGGCGGGGTTCTCGCGCACCGTCAGACCCATGCGGCTGCCTGTGTCCACGGGCGTGTCCAGGTTGAGTTTGCCGTTGGGCGATGCGGCGGCATCGACCACATCCACGGCCTGCATTGTGGGTGGGGTGTTGGTCTGTGCATGGGCTGCGACAGACGACAGTGCGCAGGTGGCAAGTACGCCAAGGCACAGAGGGGAAAGGGGCAGGCGCGGCAAGGCCGCAGCGCTGCGCGAAGCAAAGGAAATACGGGACATGAAAACGCTCTTGTCTTGAAGCGACAGCGCAGCCACGCCCGCGTGGGGTGCACGCAGGGCTGCGCCATCTGGAAACCAGCGGGAACGAGGCAGCACCCGACCACCAGGTACCGGGCACTGCCAACAAGCTTCAGATCAAGAGCGCGATGGGGGCCCGCGTGCGGGCAGGGGGGCTGCAGTGACGGCCGCAATGCGGGCGGCCTCGACGGGCTGCAGCGCATGGGCCAGGGGGTGGGGCGGCAGCACGGCGGCGACCGGTGTGGGGGGCGGGGCGCTGGGGGTGGAGCACAGCGGGCAGTCCATGCCCATCGCGCCCATTTCAACGGTGCCATCGTCGGTCTGCACCAGCAGCTTGATGGCGCCCGCGCCCGAGCAGATCACCTCAAAGGCCTGGGGGTGCACCAGTGGCGACGCAATGGCCACCCCCATCGACGCCACGAACCATGCGAGCACCCACAGGCGCAGCGCAGAGAAGGTTCGGAGGGCGGTCATGGGGCGCGATGATAGCGGCTGCCGTCGTGGCCGGAATCAGCGGCGCAGAGCCGGTGGATTATTGTTGCTATACAAATAATAGCTATCAGCGCATGATTCACTAGCGATTGCGGTCGATTTGCCTGAAAAACCGTTGGCGAACGACCTGTGCAGTGCCGGTGCGCGCCGGCGCGGTGCAGGCGCTTGGCATCGCCACTCCGGGGCTGGAGTGCCGTCGCGGGCGCAGGCTTGTGTCGCGCCCGTCTCAGGCCTGCGTGTATGCGGTCTTCACCGTGGTGTAGAACTCTGCCGCGTAACGCCCTTGCTCACGCGGGCCGTAGCTGCTGCTCTTGCGGCCGCCGAACGGCACGTGGTAGTCCACGCCCGCTGTGGGCAGGTTCACCATCACCATGCCGGCCTGGGCGTGGCGCTTGAAGTGTGTGGCGTGCTTGAGGCTGGTGGTGGCAATGCCGCTGGCCAGGCCGAAGGGCGTGTCATTGGCCAGGGCCAGCGCCTCTTCGTAGTTCTTGGCGCGCAACACGCTCACCACGGGGCCGAAGATCTCTTCGCGGTTGATGCGCATGCCGGGCGTGGTCTCGGTGAACAGGGCGGGGCGCAGGTAGTAGCCTGGGGCGCCGTCGGCGTTCTTCTCCAGTGCTTCACCGCCAAATGCCAGCTTGGCGCCTTCCTGCTGGCCGATGCCGATGTATTCCAGGTCTTGTGCGAGCTGGCGGTCGTCCACCACGGGGCCGATGTCGGTGCCGGTCTTGCGCGCGTCATCCACCTTCAGGGTCTTCATCTTCTCGACCATGGCGGCCACGAAGCGGTCGTGGATGCCTTCGGTCACGATCACGCGGCTGCTGGCGGTGCAGCGCTGGCCGGTGGAGAAGAAGCCGCTGTTGATGGCCGCGCCCACGGCCACGTTCAGGTCCGCGTCGTCCAGCACCACAAACGGGTTCTTGCCGCCCATCTCCAGCTGCACCTTGGCGCCACGTGGCACGCAGGCCGCTGCCACGCGCTGACCGGTGCCGACCGAGCCGGTAAAGCTCACGCCCGCAATGCGCTCGTCTTCCAGCAGCACGGCGCCCACGTCCGAACCCCGGCCCATCACCAGGTTGAACACACCAGCGGGCAGGCCCGCTCGGTGCAGGATGTCGGCCAGCGCCCAGGCAGAGCCCGGCACCACCTCGGCGGGCTTGAAGACCACCGTGTTGCCGTAGGCCAGGGCCGGGGCGATCTTCCAGGCCGGGATGGCGATGGGGAAGTTCCACGGCGTGATGATGCCGATGGTGCCCAGCGGCTCGCGGGTGATCTCGATGCCCACGCCGGGGCGCACGGACGGGATCATCTCGCCACCGGGGCGCAGCGCCTCGCCCGCAAAGAACTTGAAGATGGCGGCCGCGCGGCCCACTTCGCCAATGGCTTCGGGCAGGGTCTTGCCTTCCTCGCGGGCCAGCAGGTCGCCCAGCTCGGCCTTGCGGGCAATGATCTCGTTGCCCACCGCGTCCAGGATGTCGAAGCGCTGCTGGGGCGTGGACAGGCTCCAGGCCGGGAAGGCCGCGTGCGCTGCAGCGACGGCGTCGAGTGCCTGCTCGCGGCTGGCCACGGCGTAGTCGCCGATCACGTCGCGCGTGTCGGAGGGGTTGGTGTTCTGGTACGTGCGGACGCCTTCGGTCCAGTTGCCGGCGATCAGGTTTGCGTGCATGGCGGTGGTGGTGTGAAAGGGTGGGTGGTTGAAGAAATTCGAATCACAGCCCCGGTGGCGGGGCTGCGTGGCCAGGAGCGCTGGCCGCTACAGGGGCTGCCCATTCAGGCAAGGCCGCACGCCATGGCATGGCCGCTGCGGATTTGTTGTTGTATGTCATCGTACAACATCAGTGCATTTTTGGGCACCCCGGGTAACTACTCATGGGATCACTTCCTGCCGGCTGAGCCCGCAGGGTGCCTCGGACCCGCAGGGCGACAGGTCGGCGCATGGGGTGGGGCGCATCGACACGACCCCTGGCCTTCAGCCAGCCTCGGCCTGTGCACGCCGGCGGCGTTCACGGCTGTTGGCCAGGTGGGTGCGCATGGCTGCACGGGCTGCGTCGGGGTCCTGGCCCACGATGGCGTCGTAGATGCTCTCGTGCTCGCCATTGACCCGGCGCAGGTACTGTCTGCGTTCGTCGTTGGGGGCTTCGACCGAATCCAGCCGCGCGCGCGGAATGATCATGCTGCCCAGTGTGCCCATCAGCTCGGCGAAGTGGCTGTTCTGCGTGGCGCGGGCGATCTCCAGATGGAACTGGAAGTCCGCCGCCACCGCGTCGCGCCCGGCGTCCACGGCCGCCGCCACGGTGTCCAGCGCCTCGCGCATGGTCTTGAGGTTGGCGGGCGTGCGGCGCTGCGCGGCCAGTGCGGCGGCCTCGGTTTCTACGCCGATGCGCAGTTCCAGCACCGCAATCACGTCACGCAGGGTGCTGAACTGGTCGGGCGTGATCTTGAAGCCCGGGGCCTGCCCAAGGCCCAGCACAAACGTGCCGATGCCATGCCGTGTCTCCACCAGGCCCGACGCCTGCAGCTTGGAAATGGCCTCGCGCACCACCGTGCGGCTGACGTTGAACTCGGCCATGATCGCGGCCTCTGTGGGCAGCTTGTCGCCCAGTGCCAAGCGCCCGTCGCGGATGCGGTCACCCAGGGAGTCCACCAGCTCCAGGGCCAGGGTGCGGGGCTTGCGGCGTGGGGCGATGTCGATGCTCATGTCTCGGTGTTATCCCTATGTGTTGGACGGGTTGAAAGGAGTACATTGCCTCCTCGTTGTATGACAACTGATGACGTTCAACTGCGTGTAACGCCACTGTACCAAGAACCTCCGCAAAAGCCATGCCCTGTCACCCGACACCGATCCGTTTTCAACGCTTGTTATTGACCGGGGCCGCTGGCGGACTGGGGCGTGAATTGCGCACGCGCCTGAAGGCGTACTGCACCACCTTGCGCCTGTCCGACATCGCCGACCTGGGCAGCGAGGCGCCGGGCGAAGAACTGCGCCCCGCGCGCTTGGAAGACGCCAGCGCCATGCTGCCGCTGCTGGAGGGCGTGGACGCTGTGGTGCACCTGGGCGGCGTGTCCACCGAGCAGCCCTGGGACCCCATCCTGCAGGCCAACATCATTGGCGCCTACAACCTCTATGAGGCCGTTCGCAAGCAAGGCGTCAAGCGCGTTGTGTTTGCCAGTTCCAACCACGTGACCGGCTTTTACCGCCAGGACGAAGTGGTGGGCCTGCGCGACCCGGCGCGGCCCGATGGCCTGTATGGCCTGTCCAAGGCGTTTGGCGAGGACCTTTCGCGCTTCTACTTTGACCGCTACGGCATCGAAACCGTGTGCCTGCGCATCGGCTCCTCCTTCCCCGAGCCGCGCAACCGCCGCATGCTGGCCACCTGGATGAGCTACGACGACCTGGAGCGCCTGGTCGTGGCCAGCCTCACAGCGCCGGTGGTGGGCCACAGCATCATCTATGGCATAGGCGACAACACCACCACCTGGTGGGACAACACACTCGCCCGCCACATCGGCTACCGCCCGCAGGACAGCTCCGAGCCCTTCCGCGCCAAGGTGGAGGCTGCAGACCCGCAGCCCGACCTGACGGACCCGGCCGTGATCTACCAGGGCGGGCCTTTTGTGCGCACCGGTCCGTTCGAGTGAGTGGGGCCATGGAACTCCTGTTGCCTCACCACCAGGACCAGGTGGGCGAAAGCCCCCTGTGGAGCACGGTCGAGCAGGCGCTGTACTGGGTGGACATCGAAGGCCGCGCGCTGCGCCGCCTGCGCTGGGCCGACCGGCAACTGATGAGCTGGGCGACGCCGGAGCGGCTGGCCTGCATTGCGCTGCATGCCAGCGGCGGGCTCATCGCTGGCATGGACACGGGCATCTTCCACCTGCAGCCTGCCGATGACGGCACTCTGGTCTGCACCCTCATCTCTGCCGTGCAGCACCCGCAAGCTGGCATGCGCTTCAACGACGGGCGCTGTGACCGCCAGGGGCGCTTCTGGGCCGGCACCATGGTGCGCGACATGTCGCTGGCGCAACCCGCTGGCGGCCTGTACCGGCAGGACGCGCGCGGCCTCTCGGCGCCGCTGATCGAAGGCCTGGTCACCCAGAACGGCCTGGCGTTCAGCCCCGATGGCGCCACCATGTACCTCAGCGACAGCCACCCCAGCGTGCAAAAGATATGGTCGCTGGACCTGCACGAAGACGGCAGCCTGGGGCCGTGCCGTCTGTTGGTGGATATGCGCGAACTGCCCGGCCGGCCGGACGGTGCGGCCATCGACACCGATGGTTGCTACTGGATCTGCGCCAACGACGCTGGCATGGTGCATCGCTTCACCCCATCGGGCGTGCTGGACCGCTCGCTGGCCGTGCCGGTCAGCAAGCCCTCGATGTGCAGTTTTGGTGGGCCCGACATGGACCTGCTTTTCATCACCTCCATCCGCCCCGGCCAGCCGCAGGGCAACGATGTGGCCCACGGCGGCGCGGTCTTCGTGACCCGCCCGGGCACCCAAGGGCTCGCAGAGGCCCCGTACCCGCCCGCCTGAGCGCGGCACCCCAACCGATTCAACCCCGGAGACAAAGCACCATGAACGTTCCACACCTCTTTGGCCGCGTGGCCATCGCCGCTGGCATCCTGCTCGGCAGCCTGGCCGCGCAGGCCACCGAGTTCCGCTCGTCGGACATCCACCCCGAGGATTACCCCACCGTGCTGGCCGTGCGCCACATGGGTGAGACGCTGTCCAAGGCCACCGGCGGCAAGCACAGCATCAAGGTCTACGCCAAGGGGTCGCTTGGCATCGAGAAGGACACCATCGAGCAGACCAAGCTGGGGGCGATTGCCATGACGCGCGTGAACGTCGCGCCCATGAACAACATCTGCCCCGCCACCATGGTGCCCACCATGCCCTTCCTGTTCCGCGACAAGGAGCACATGCGCAAGGTGCTGGACGGCGCCATTGGCGACGAGATCCTGAAGGACTGCGAATCGCAGGGCTTCGTGGGCCTGGCGTTCTATGACAGCGGCGCGCGCTCGATCTACACCGTCAAGAAGCCCATCAAGACCCTGGCCGACGTCAAGGGCCTGAAGGTGCGCGTGCAGCAGAGCGACCTGTGGGTGTCCCTGCTCGAAGCCATGGGCGCCAACGCCACCCCCATGCCGTTCGGCGAGGTCTACACCGCGCTCAAGACCGGCCTGGTGGACGCTGCAGAAAACAACTACCCCAGCTACGAAAGCTCGCGCCACTTCGAAGTCGCCAAATACTTCAACAAGACCGAGCATTCCATGGCGCCTGAGATCCTCTTGTTCAGCAAGCGGGTGTGGGACACCTTGAGCGCTGACGACCAGAAGGCCATCCGCGCCGCCGCCAAGGAGTCGGTGGGCTACATGCGCAAGATCTGGGACGAGCGCGAAGAGAAATCCCTGGCCACGGTGAAGGCTGGCGGCGCGCAGGTGGTGGATATCGACAAGGTGGCCTTCAAGGCTGCCATGAAGCCGGTGTACGACAAGTTCCTCAAGGACCCCAAGCTGCAGGACATGGTCAAGCGCATCGACGCGGTGCAGTAAGCCAGAAGCCAGAGCCTCCAGGGCAGGCGGGACCGGGAACAGCCCGCCGCCTGCCCGTTCCCAGTTGTTGTTGTTTTTGAATGTCCACTATGTACACGCGACTCTGCGCTTTCATTGCGCGCGCCTGCCTGAAGCTCGGGGTGGGAGGGCTGGTCCTGCTGGTTTGCGCCGTGCTCTACCAGGTCATCGGCCGCTATATCTTCAATGACACACCCACCTGGGCCGAGAGCGGCGCCGTGTTGCTGGTGCTTTACGTGACCATGCTGGGCATGGCTGTGGGCGTGCGTGATGCGGGCCACATCGGTCTCGAATCGTTCCTGGTGCTGGCGCCCGATTGGTTGCGCACCAAGCTCGAGCTGCTGATCCACGCGCTGGTGCTGCTGTTCGGCATCGTCATGGCCTGGAACTGCGGCGTGCTGGCCGAATCGGTGGCACCGTACAAGATCCCCACGCTGGGCATCTCCGAAGCCTTCAAGTACGTGCCGCCCGCCATGGCTGGCGTGCTGGTGGCCATGTTCTCGCTGGAACACATCGTCGCCATCCTGCGTGGCACGGAAGTAGAGCCCGCCTGGCATTGAGCGGCCTCACTGTCCCTCCGCCCCCTAACGTCCCTACAAAGATTCCACCATCATGGCGTTGACCATCCTGTGCGTGAGCTTCACGCTGCTGCTGCTGCTGGGCGTGCCCGTGGCCTTCTCGATCGGCCTGTCCTCGCTGGCCACCATCCTGTACGAAGGCCTGCCCCTGGCCGTGGGTTTCCAGCAAATGATTTCGGGCATGAACCCGTTCTCGTTCCTGGCCATCCCGTTCTTCATCTTTGCCGGCGAGATCATGATGTACGGCGGCATCGCCGACCGCATCGTCAACTTCGCCAAGAGCGTGGCGGGCCATGTGCGTGGCGGCCTGGGCATGAGCAATGTGCTGGCCTGCACGCTGTTTGGCGGTGTCTCGGGATCGCCGGTGGCCGACGTGTCGGCCATGGGCGCCGTGCTCATCCCGCAGATGAAGAAGGAGGGCTACCACGCTGACTACGCGGTGAACGTGACCACCCACGCCTCGCTCGTGGGCGCGCTCATGCCCACCTCGCACAACCTCATCATCTTCACGCTGGCGGCTGGGGGCAAGGTAAGCATTGCGGCGCTGATCCTTGCAGGCATCGTGCCGGCCCTGTTGCTGACCATTTGCAACCTGGCTGCCGCCTACTTCGTGGCTGTCAAGCGCGGCTACCCCGCAGGCACTTTCCCGGGCTGGGAGATTGTGTGGATCTCGTTCCGCGCCTCGGTACCAGGCCTCGCCGTGGTGGTCATCATCATCGCGGGCATTTTGTCGGGGGCGTTCACCGCTACCGAGTCGGCGTCGGTCGCAGTGCTGTGGGCGCTGATTCTGTCGGTCTTCGTCTACAAGAAGCTCACGCGCGAGCAGTTCCTCAAGGCCGCGTCCAAGGCCGTCAAGACCACGGGCACGGTGCTGCTGCTCATCGGCATCTCGTCGATGTTCGGCTACCTCATCGGCCTCTACGGTGTGGCCGAGCTCACGGGTGATGCGCTCAAGTCCATGAGCACCTCGCCCTGGGTGATCTTCCTGTCGGTGAACATCATCCTGTTCGTGCTGGGCACCTTTCTCGACATGGCGGCCACCATCCTTATCTGCACGCCCATCTTTTTGCCGATCTGCCAGCAGTTCGGCATGAGCACGGAGCAGTTCGGTATCGTCATGCTGATCAACTGCGCGCTGGGC
This sequence comes from Acidovorax sp. Root402, assembly GCF_001425125.1. Classification (NCBI taxonomy): domain Bacteria; kingdom Pseudomonadati; phylum Pseudomonadota; class Betaproteobacteria; order Burkholderiales; family Comamonadaceae; genus Acidovorax; species Acidovorax sp. Root402. The sequence continues at coordinate 111,292 of NZ_LMDQ01000016.1, read as the reverse complement.
CTGAACACCCCTCCCGTGGGCACCACGCAGTTCATCGGCTGCACCATCGGGGGCGTGTCGGTGGGCGAGGTGATGAAGACCATCTGGCCGTTCTACAGTGCGCTCATCGTGGCGCTGATGCTGGTGACCTATGTGCCCCAGTTCTCGATGTGGCTGCCAGACCTGGTGCTCAAGGGCGGCGGCTGACCTGGCAGGAGTGATGGCTCGGCCACCGGGCGGATTGAAACCCGCGTACCTTGTGAATTGAACGGACCTATGCGACAAGCTCTCACCATCCGCATGCATGCCCAGGACAACGTCGCCATTGTCGCCAACGACGGTGGCCTGCCTGCGGGCACCCTGTTGCCAGACGGTGTGCCGGGCGCGGGCATCACGCTGCGCGACAAGGTGCCGCAGGGCTACAAGGTGGCGCTGGCGGACATCCCCGAAGGCGGCGTGGTGCGCCGCTACAACGTTCCCATCGGCTATGCGCTGAAAGACATCCCCGCAGGCAGCTGGGTGCATGAGCGCCTGCTGCAGATGCCCTCGGCCCGTGCGCTGGAGGGGCTGCCCATGGCCACGGTGCAACCGCCGGTGCTTGAACCCCTGACGGGCTACACCTTCGAGGGCTATCGCAACGCCGATGGCTCGGTGGGCACGCGCAACATCCTGGCCATCACCACCACCGTGCAGTGTGTGGCCGGTGTGGTGGCGCAGGCCGTGCGCCGCATCAAGGCCGAGCTGCTGCCTTTGTTTCCCCATGTGGACGATGTGATCGGCCTGGAGCACACCTACGGCTGCGGCGTGGCGATTGATGCGCCCGACGCCATCATCCCCATCCGCACGCTGCGCAACATCAGCCTCAACCCCAACTTTGGGGGCGAGGTCATGGTGGTCAGTCTGGGCTGCGAGAAGCTGCAGCCCGACCGGCTGCTGCCCCCGGGCAGCTTCCCCATCACCGACGAGCGCGACGCGGCGCTGGGCCCCGAGACGGTGTGCCTGCAGGCCGACGAGCATGTGGGCTTCATGTCCATGCTCGACCACATCGTGCAAAGCGCGCGCCCGCACCTGGAACGCCTGAACGCCCGCCGCCGCGAGACCATCCCCGCCAGCGAGCTGGTGCTGGGTGTGCAGTGCGGTGGCAGCGATGCGTTCTCGGGCGTCACCGCCAACCCGGCCGTGGGCTTCTGCGCCGACCTGCTGGTGCGCGCGGGCGCCACCGTGATGTTCAGCGAGAACACCGAGGTGCGCGACGCCGTGGAGCAGCTCACCAGCCGCGCCGCCACACCCGAGGTGGCCGAATCCATCGTGCGCGAGCTGGGCTGGTACGACCGCTATTTGGACCGGGGCCGCGTGGACCGCGCGGCCAACACCACGCCGGGCAACAAGGCGGGCGGGCTGTCGAACATCGCCGAGAAGGCCATGGGCTCCATCATCAAGAGCGGCACTGCGCCCATTGCGCATGTGCTGGCCCCGGGCGAGAAGCTGCGCCGCGACCAGCGCGGCCTGGTGTATGCCGCCACGCCCGCCAGCGACTTCATCTGCGGCACGTTGCAACTGGCTGCCGGCATGAACCTGCACGTGTTCACCACCGGCCGGGGCACACCCTACGGTCTGGCCGAGTGCCCTGTGGTCAAGGTCGCGACGCGCACTGATCTGGCCCGCCGCTGGCACGACCTGATGGACATCAACGCCGGCAAGATCGCCGATGGCGAGGCCACTATCGAACAGCTGGGATGGGAGATGTTCCACCTGCTGCTCGACGTGGCCAGCGGTCGCAAGAAGACCTGGGCCGAGCAGTGGCAACTGCACAACGCGCTGGTGCTGTTCAACCCGGCGCCCGTCACCTAAACCCTGCCGGGCCCAGGCCCTTTGTGTTCCCCCTTCAACAGCCCTTGCCTGCAAGGGCTGTTGTCCTTGAAAGACCGCATCTCATGGGGCATTCCCGATTTTCTGACCGCAAGGTCGTGGTGGCGCTGGCGCTGCTGTGCTGCCTGCTCTGGGGCAGCTCGTACCCCGCCATCAAGACCGGGTACGCCTGGTTCGGCATCTCACGCAATGACGTCCCCGCGCAGCTCGTATTCGCAGGCTGGCGGTTTCTGGGCGCCGGGTTGATCCTGCTGGCCTGGGCTGTAGCCACGCGCAAGGTCATCTGGGGCCTGGGGCCCGGGGCCGGGCGCCAGTTGGTGGTGCTGGGCTTAGCGCAGACCACGTTGCAGTACGTGTTCTTCTACGTGGGCCTGGCACACACCACGGGCGTCAAGGGCTCCATCATGAACGCCACGGGCACGTTTTTCAGCGTGCTGCTGGCGCACTGGGTCTATCGCAACGACCGCCTCAGCCACGCCAAGCTGTGGGGCTGCCTGGTGGGCTTTGCGGGCGTGATGGTCGTCAACCTGGGGCGCGGCATGGTGGACCTGGACTTCACCCTGCTGGGCGAAGGCTTCGTGGTGATCGCCGCCCTGGTGCTGGCCGCGGCCAGCATTTACGGCAAGCAGGTGTCGCAGCGCATGGACTCGGTGGTGATGACGGGCTGGCAGCTGGGCCTGGGCGGTGTGGCGTTGTTGGCCATTGGCTGGTCGCTGGGGGGGGCGCTCACGGGCTTCACCTGGGGCTCTACGGTGCTGCTGGTGTACCTGGCGCTGCTGTCGTCGGCCGCGTTTTCGCTGTGGAGCATCCTGCTCAAGCACAACCGGGTGAGCCAGATCACGGTGTTCAACTTCACCGTGCCGATCTTTGGCGCGGCGCTGTCGGCACTGTTTTTGGGCGAGGCGCTGTGGGAGTGGAAAAACCTGCTGGCCCTGGTGCTGGTGTGTGTGGGCATTTGGCTGGTCACGCGCGATACGGCTAGTGCCACCAAATAGACTCGGCCCATGGCTTACACACTCTCCCGAGACGCATTCCAGCGCGACCTGCACGGCCAGCGCACCGACCTGTTCACCCTGCGCAGTCCCGGCGGCCTGCAGGTGGCCGTGAGCAACTATGGCGCACGGCTGGTGCAGGTGGCGGTGCCCGACGGTCAGGGCGGTCTGGCCGATGTGGCGCTGGGCTACGACAGCCTGCAGGGCTACCTGGACGGCCAGCTCTCCATGGGCGCCCTCATCGGCCGCTGGGCGGGGCGTCTGCGTGCGGGCACGCTGACCCTGCCGGATGGATCGCGCCAGCAACTGCCCACCAACAGCGGGCCACACCATCACCACGGCGGCCCGCTCGGCAGCCGCTTCCAGGTGTTTGCGGTGGAACACGTGCAGGCTGATGCACTGACCATGAGCCACACCTTCCGCACCGAGGACGACGGGGTGCCCGGCACGGTGCGCCTGCAGCTCCACCTGCAGGTCACAGTGGACAACGCGTTGCACATGGCCTGGACGGCCGAGGTGCTCCATGCGCCTACGGTGCTCAACCTCACCGGGCATGCGTTCTTCAACCTGGCAGGCCAGGGCAGCACCCACGGCCACACCCTGCAGGTGCCCGCCAGCCGCTATGTGCCCCTGGCGGCCGATGTGTGTCCCACGGGCGCGCTGGCTGCGGTGCAGGGCACGCCCTTCGACTTCCGCCAAGCCCGCGCTGTGGCGGACGCCATCGCAACACCCCATGAGCAGCTGGCCGTGGCGGGCGGGCTGGACCACTACCTGGTGCTGGACGAACAGGCGGCCCCCCTTGCCCCTCCGTCGTCATCCATCACGCCACCGGGCCTGCGACTGGCCGCGCTGCTGGGCGAACCGGTGAGCGGCCGCGCGATGGAGGTGTGGAGCACCGCTCCGGGTGTGCAGGTGTATGCAGGCCACGGCCTCAAGGCCGACCCCGCGCGGGACTTGGGGCGTGGTGCGGGGCAGGGCGGCTGGCTCTGGCAGCCGGGCGACGGTATCTGCCTGGAGCCCATGGAGTACCCGGATGCGCCCAACCATGCGGGCTTTCCGGTGCGCTGGTGGCTGCCGGGCGAAGTGGTGCGGGGCGCCATCGTGTACCGCTTCATCGGGGGCTGACGGCCGATGGGCTGGCCTGGCAAGCCCGTGCCGCGCTACCATGCCGCCTGGCTCTTAACCGAGGTGGCTCATGCACATGTCCAACGCCCCCAGCACCCAGTGGAAAGAAGTGGTGGCACCCGATGAAGCGCAGCGCTTTGCGGGCTATGCGCGCCAGTTTGCCGAGCTGCAGGCGCGCAAGTCGCAAAAATATGGCGCCGGGCGGGGGCTGCACCGCAAGCAGCTGACCGCCGCGTATGGCCGCCTGGAGGTGCTGGGCGATCTGCCCGCGTTTGCGGCCCAGGGCTTGTTCGCGCAGCCGGCGCAGTACGACGTGCGGGTGCGGCTGAGCAACGGCGGCATGGACAAGGCGGCGGACCACAAGCCCGACATCCGGGGCTTTGCGATCAGTGTGCGGGGAGTGCAGGGCGACTCTGCCTTGGGCAACGGGCCCGCAAAAAGCCAGGACTTCCTGCTCATCAACCAGGAAAAGTTCGCCTTCCCCCAGAGCGCAGAGTTTGTGGATTTTGTGGTCGCTGCGTCGCACGGCGGCGGCGCGCTGATCAAGTTCCTGGTGCAGCGCCATGGCTTGCTGGGTGCGGCCCGGCAGATCGCCAAGACGGTCAAGACCTTTGGGCGGCCCTTTGGGGGCTTTGCATCGCATGCCATGTTCAGCGCTGCGCCCATTGCCTGCGGGCCCTATGCCGTGCGTGTGCGCCTCGTGCCCCATGCATCCAACGGCGCGCCCGTCAGGCAGGTACAGCACGACTGGGATGCCGAATTCTCCGGCCGCCTGCGCCAGCAGGACCTGCAGTGGGACCTGCAGCTGCAGCCTTTTGTGGACGAGGCCACCACCCCCATTGAAGACGCCAGCGTGGACTGGCCCACGCCCTACACCACCGTGGCCCGGCTCACCCTGCCAAGGCAGGACCCGGCTGCCGACGCAGCCCTGGCCGCCGAGGTGGAGGCCGCCGTGTTCGACCCCTGGCAGGCCCTGGCTGCGCACCGGCCCCTGGGCGACGTGATGCGGGCCCGCAAGGTGGTGTATTTCGAAAGCCAGAAAGGCCGTGGCGCTGGGTGACCTGCGGGGTGCGGCGACCGGGCGCTTCGTGAGGAAGCCCCCACGGTACTCAGAAAAACAGTGAGGGTGTTGAATCCCGGTCTGAGAGCGGCTCACAAAACTCAGCGAAGCGGCCCTGGCTAGGCGTTTCGCCGCAGGCAGTACAAGCAGTACGACAAGGTGAGACAACGACGCCAGGGGAGTTTTGTTAGCCGCTCTAAGTTTCGTCTAAGTGTTGGTGCCCACACTGCCCTCCAACGCAACTCCGATTGGAAAGGCACCACACCATGAATACGACAACGCTGACCTCCACCCCCCGCCGCCTCATCCTGGCCCTGGTGGCCGCCGGTGCGGTGGGTGCCACGGGCGCAGGCCTCATCACCGGGCACCAGGCCCGTGCCTTGACACCGCCCCCCGCCATGGTGGCCCAGACGCCCGCAGCCCCCGGCGGGGCCTTGCCCAGCTTCGCGCAGATCACCGCGCAAAACGGCCCTGCAGTGGTCAACATCAGCGTGACGGGCAGCACCAAGGCCGCCATGGCCGATGACGACGGCGAAGACGAAGGCCAGCCCGCCGCGCGCCAGGGCCGGGCGCCGCAGATGGACCCGAACGATCCGTTCTACCAGTTCTTCCGACAGTTCGGCTTTCCGGGCGGCATGGGGCCGCAGGCCCAGCCCAACGTACCCACGCACGGCCAGGGCTCGGGCTTCATCGTCAGCCCCGATGGCCTGGTGCTGACCAATGCCCATGTGGTCAAGGGTGCCAGCGAAGTCATCGTCAAGCTCACCGACCGCCGCGAGTTCCGCGCCAAGGTGCTGGGCTCTGACCCCAAGACCGACGTGGCCGTGCTCAAGATCGACGCCAAGAACCTGCCCACGGTGCGCCTGGGCAGCACACGCGACCTGCAGGTGGGTGAATGGGTGCTGGCCATCGGCTCGCCCTTTGGCTTTGAAAACAGCGTGACGGCGGGTGTGGTCAGCGCCAAGGGCCGCTCGCTGCCCGACGACAGCCTGGTGCCCTTCATCCAGACCGATGTGGCGGTGAACCCTGGCAATTCGGGCGGGCCTTTGTTCAATGCACGTGGTGAAGTGGTCGGCATCAACTCGCAGATCTACAGCCGCTCGGGGGGCTACCAAGGGGTGTCGTTCTCCATCCCGATCGAGCTGGCGGCCAAGATCAAAGACCAGATTGTTGCCACCGGCAAGGTACGCCATGCACAGCTGGGCGTGGCCGTGCAAGAGGTGAACCAGGCGTTTGCCGAGTCGTTCAACCTCGACAAGCCCGAAGGCGCGCTGGTGGCCAGCGTCAGCAAGGGCAGCCCCGCAGAGAAGGCCGGCCTGCAGGCCGGCGACGTGATCCGCCAGGTGGACGGCCAGCCCATCGTCGCCTCGGGCGACCTGCCCGCCTGGGTGGGCCAGGCGCAGCCGGGCCAGCAGGCCAAGCTGTCGGTGTGGCGCCAGGGCAAGCCGCTGGAGCTGACCGCCACCCTGGGCGACGCCAGCGACAAGGCGATCAAGCAGGCGCGCAACGACGATGCCGTGGGCAAGGGCCAACTGGGCCTGTCGCTGCGCCCGCTGGACCCACAGGAGCGGCGCGCGGCAGGCCTCAATGAGGGCCTGGTCATCGAGCAGGCGCGCGGCCCCGCCGCTGCGGCCGGTGTGCAGCCGGGCGACGTGCTGTTGGCCATCAACGGCGCGCCCATCAAGGACATCACGCAGGTGCGTGCCGCCATGGCCAAGGCGGGCAAGTCGGTGGCGCTGCTCATTGAGCGCGACGGCGACAAGATCTTTGTGCCCGTGCGCCTGGGCTGATCCATGGCCTGCGTCTGCCGTCGGTTGGTACCCTGCGGCAGGCGCTGCGCATCAGTGCGGCAGCGCCTCCACTTCCTTGGTCCAGCGGTCGATCAGGCGCCGGCGCTCGGCCGCCTTGCCGTATTTCTCGAAGTCGTATTTGATGAGCTTCACGTTGTCCAGTGTCGGGATGCGCGGGTCTATCTTGAAGGTCTTGTTGGCGGGCACCTGGTAGCTGCCCACCTGGGCGCCCACGGCCTGGCCTTCGGGGCTCATCAGCCAGTCGTAGTACTTTTTGGCGTTCTCCATGTTGCGCGCGCCCTTGACCAGCGCAATGCCGCCCACCTCGTAGCTGGTGCCTTCGCAAGGCGCCTGGGTTTTTACCGGGTACTTGTCGGCCTTCCATTTCTCAAAGTTGAACATGAAGGTGATGCCCACACCCACCTCGCCCTTGGCCACGTTGGGCGCCTGCGCCTGGCCGCTGCGGGTGTAGGTGGTGGTGTTCTTGTGCAGGGCCTTGAGGTAGTCGAACGCCTTGTCTTCGCCCATCAGCTGCACCAGCCCCGCGATCACGGTGTAGGCCGTGCCGCTGGAGGCGGGGTGCGAGATTTCTACCTCGCCCTTGTAGGCAGGCTTGATCACGTCGGACCAGCACTGCGGCTCGGGCAGCTTTTTCTTCTTGAGCGTTTCGGTGTTGTAGCCAAAGCCGATGGCCGAGCTGTAAAAGCCCCCCACCTGGTGGCCCGACATGGCGTACTGCCGCACGCTCCAGCTGTGCAGGTCGTGCAGATAGGCGGGGCGGTATTCGGCCAGCAGGCCCTGCTCGGCCGCCTGCAAGAAGGGGTCACCCGTGCCGCCCCACCAGATGTCGGTCTTGGGGTTGTTGGCCTCAGCGCGCAGCTGCGCGGCAATCTCGCCCGTGCCCTTGTGGGCCTGGTTCACCTTGATGCCGGTTTTGCGGGTGAACTCCTTGGCAGCCGCTTCGCACCAGGGCGCGTCGGTGCTGCACAGCGCGTTGACCACGCCCTGTGCCTGGGCACCCGTGGAAGACAGCGCCGCCAGCGCAACGGCTGCCGCAACGTGGTGGAGAGGGGGAAATGCCATCGGAATTGCCATCGGTCTTGCTCCTTGTGTTTTGTGGTAGTGGCCCGGCCCCTGGGGCGGGCAGTGTGCGCGTGGCGCATTCATTGTGACAGTGATGTGACAAAACAAAGTCGTTCTCGCAGCCCGGGGCTGGGTCATCGGCCGTGCCGCCGCTATCCTTCGCGGGTAGCCCTTCTCACCGATCCCCGGCCGACCGTTCTGCCCCCTTTTTATGCGCCTCTTGCTTGTTGAAGACGATTCCATGATCGGCGAAGCCGTGCTGGACCTGCTGCGCGCCGAGCAGTACGCGGTGGACTGGGCGCGCGATGGTGACGCGGCCGACACGGCCCTGCGCACCCAGGCGTACGACCTGGTGCTGCTGGACCTGGGCTTGCCTCAACGCGACGGCCTGACCGTGCTGCGCGACCTGCGCGCCCGCAAGAACCGCACCCCCGTGCTGGTGGCCACCGCCCGCGATGCCGTGGCGCAGCGTATCGAGGGGCTGGATGCCGGGGCCGACGACTATGTGCTCAAGCCCTATGACCTGGACGAGCTGCTGGCCCGCATCCGTGCCCTGCTGCGCCGCGCGGCAGGGCGGGCCGAGCCGGTGTACGAGCACCAGGGCGTGAGCATCAACCCCGCCACGCGCGAGGTGACGGTGCGCGGCACGCCCGTGGTGCTGTCGGGGCGCGAATGGGCGGTGCTGGAGCCGCTCATTGCCCGCCCCGGCATGGTGCTGTCGCGCCAGCAGCTGGAGGACAAACTCTACGGCTGGGGCGACGAGGTGAGCAGCAACGCGGTGGAGGTCTACATCCACGGCCTGCGCAAGAAGCTGGGGCCCGAGCTGGTGCTGAACGTGCGCGGGGTGGGCTACCTCGTGCCGAAGGCATGACCCCCCTGAGCGGCTTCGCCGCTTCCCCCCAAGGGGACGACAGCCTTTGCTGCGGGGCGGCCCTTGCTGGCTGCCCCCGCGCAATCTCCCGCCCTGAGCATGCGGCGGGGATGGATGGATAGAGATGAAGAACGTGCCAACCACCTCCTGGCGCAGCGCGCTGCAGTCCATGCTCCCGCGCTCGCTGCGCATGCGTCTGCTGATGTTTCTGCTGGCTGCCATCGTGCTGGCAGGCGCAGTGCAGGGCGCACTGGCCTACCGGGGCGCGCTGGACGAGGCCGATGCGCTGTTCGACTACCACATGCAGCAGACGGCGCTGGCTTTGCGCTCGGGTCTGCCGGTGGATGCCCAAGGCCTGGGCCCGGGCCTGGACCCCGAGGACGAGAACCACGAGTTCATCGTGCAGGTGTGGACCAACGAAGGCCTGCGCATTTTTGAATCGGCCGTGGGCGCCGCCCTGCCACAGATTGCCGTGCTGGGCTTCACCAACGTGCAGGCGCGCGGGGGCACCTACCGGGTGTTCTCGATGCAGACGCGCTCGCAGGTGATTCAGGTGGCGCAGAACATGGCTGCGCGGCGCGACATGGCCCGCAGCCTGGCGCTGCGCACGCTGGCGCCGCTGGCCATCATGGCGCCGCTCTTGGTGCTGGCCGTGTGGTGGGGCGTGAGCCGGTCGCTGGCCCCGGTGGAGCGCGTGCGCCGCCAGCTGGCACAGCGCCAGGCCGACGACCTGTCGCCCGTGAGCGATGCACAACTGCCCGATGAGGTGCAGCCGCTGGTGAGCGAACTCAACCTGCTGTTCGAGCGCGTGCAGCACGCGTTCGAGGCGCAGCAGCACTTTGTGGCCGACGCCGCGCACGAGCTGCGCTCCCCCCTGGCCGCACTGCGCCTGCAACTGCAGGGCCTGCAGCGTGCGGGCGACGACGCCGCGCGGGCGTCCGCCATCGAACGCCTGTCGGCCGGCATCGAGCGCGCCACGCGGCTGGTCGAGCAGCTGCTGACCCTGGCCCGGCAGGAGGCCAGCACGGCCGTCAACGATCCGGTGGACCTGCGTGCCACGGCGCAACTGGCACTGGCCGACGTGGCTCCCGCTGCCCAGGCGCGCAGCATGGATGTGGGCCTGCTTGAATCGGACGCCGCCACCGTCACAGGCAATGCCGAGGCCCTGCGCATGCTGGCCCGCAATCTGCTGGACAACGCCATCAAATACAGCCCGCCCGGCGGCCAGGTGGACCTGCAGGTGCGCCGCGAGGGCGACCACGCCGTGCTCACCGTGGAAGACAGTGGCCCCGGCATCGCCCCCGAGCACCGCGAGCGGGCCATGCAGCGGTTTGTGCGCGTCACCGCCGACGGTGCGCCCGGCAGCGGTCTGGGTCTGGCCATCGTGCAGGCCATCGCCCAAAGCCATGGCGCCACCGTGGCGCTGGACAGCTCGGCGCGCCTGGGCGGTCTGCGGGTGACCGTGCGGTTTGCGGCTGCCAAGCCCTGAGCTGCGTGATGCCCTGTTTGCTATTAATTGCATAGCTGTCCAGGCATATTGCACTAGCGCTATCGGCTCAAAAGCACTCAAAAGCACCCGCTGAGTGCTTCAAAGCGCCTCGTCACGTGCGCGCCACGCCGCCAGGGGCCTGCCCCGCACAATGCGGGGGTAGCGCGCAGGCTGTGCCGGTTCCTGGTCCGCCTGCGTCCACTTCCACCACCGTACACACGCATCGGCATGAACTTCATCGTTTTGGGCGCAGGCGCCATTGGTTGTTATGTGGGTGGGCGCCTGGCCGCGCGCGGCCAGCCGGTGTGCCTGGTGGGGCGGCCGCATGCGCTGGAGCCCATCGCGCTCCGCGGTCTTCAGGTCACTGACCTGGACGGCTTTGACCGCACCGTGCCCACGTCCACACTGCAACTGGCTGCCACGCTGGCCGACGCCGCGCCCGGTGCCGACAGCATCATCCTGCTGTGCGTCAAAAGCGGCGCCACCGAGTCTGCCGCGCGCGAGCTGGCGGCGACCTGTGCGCCCGGCACACCGGTGATCTCGCTGCAAAACGGCGTGGACAACGTGGCCCGCATCGCCGCATTGGCGCCCGGCCTGAACGTGCTGGCGGGCATGGTGCCCTACAACGTGGTGCTGCGTGGCGCGCAGGTGCACCGCGCCACCGCAGGCCACCTGCAGCTGCAGCGCGACGCGGTCACCGAGCGCATCGCGCCCCTGTTCAACGCCGCCGGCCTGGCCACCACGCTGCCGCCAGACATCCGTGCCGTGCAGTGGGGCAAGCTGCTGCTCAACCTCAACAACCCGGTCAACGCGCTGTCCAACCTGCCCCTGCGGCAAGAGCTGCTGGACCGCGACTGCCGCCGCGTCTTTGCCGCGCTGCAGACCGAGGCGCTGCGCGTGATGGTGCGCGCGGGCATCACGCCCGCCCAGGTCACCGCCGTGTCGCCCACGCTGCTGCCCCATGTGCTGCGCCTGCCCAACTGGCTGTTCACACGACTGGCAAAGCGCATGCTGCAGATCGACGCCACGGCCCGCTCGTCGATGTGGGACGACCTGGAGGCCGGGCGCGTGACGGAGATCGACGCGCTGTGCGGCGCCGTGGTGCGGCTGGCGGCGCAACAGGGCATGGCGGCACCGCTCAATGCGCGCATGTGCGAGCTGCTGGGTGGCCCGCGCCAGCGCCTCACGGGCAGGCAGATGCGCCAGATGCTGGGTCTGTGAGTTGGGATTTGGGATTCGGGACTGGGGTTGTGACCGGTGATCAGGCAGCGGGTGCTGCGCTGTCCAGTGGCACGCGCAGCCCGGTCTTGAGGCTGGCCAGCGCCACCGAGGTCCGAAAGCGCTTGATGTTGTCGTCCCCCTCAAACAGCCGCCGCGTCAGCGCCTCGTAGTCTGCCATCGACGCCACGTTCACCACCAGCAGGTAGTCTGCCTCGCCCGTCACGCTGTAGCACTGCTGCACCGCGTCTTCCGCCGCAATGCGCGCGCGCAGCGGGGCGGTGCGGTCGGGGCGCTCGTTGTCCAGGTGCACCTCCAGCACGATGGTCAGCGGCTTGCCCACCTTCACCGGGTCCAGCACGGCCACGTTGGCGCGGATCACGCCGCTGTCCTTGAGCCGCTGAATGCGCCGCTGTACCGCAGGCGCCGACAGGTTCACCGCCTGCGCAATCGCGCGCTGGGGCGTGGTGTTGTCGGCCTGCAGGATGTCGAGGATCGCGAGGTCGAAGCGGTCAAGTGCTGCTGGGGTGGACATGGGGGTTCCTTGGAACGGGGTCTCAGGGTGAGCGAAAGTTGCGCGCGAGCCCCGAAATTCGAGCCAAAAGCACGCTGGGGTCGCACTATATTTTCAGCCCATGAGCGCTTCCCCCCTCCGTTCTCTTCTGCACCGGTTCTTCCCCTTCCTGGCCGTGCTGGGTTCCGTCACCGCGTTGGGCATTGGCACCTCGTGGGCCAAGCACTGGCTGTTTCCGGTGGTCGGGGCGCAGGGCACCACCGCCGTGCGCGTGGGTTTTTCGGCGCTGCTGGTGCTGCTGCTGTGGCGGCCCTGGCGCTGGCACCTGTCGCGCGCTGACGCGCGGGCCGTCATGCTGTACGGCGCGGCGCTGGGCGGCATGAACCTCATGTTCTACATGTCGCTGCGCACCCTGCCGTTTGGCCTGGCGGTGGCCATCGAGTTCGCCGGGCCGCTGGCCGTGGCGATCTGGTCATCGCGCCGCGCGGTGGATTTTGTGTGGGTGGCGCTGGCCATCGCGGGCCTGGGCATGCTGCTGCCGCTGGGGCTCAACGGCAGCACGCTGGACCCGGTGGGCGTCTTCTACGCCCTGGGCGCGGCCGTGTTCTGGGGGCTGTACATCGTGTTCGGCAAGCGCGCCGGGCACCTGCACGCGGGGCATTCGGTATCGCTGGGCCTGCTGGTGGCCGCGCTGGTGGTAGTGCCGGTGGGCGTGGTGCATGCGGGTGCTGCGCTGCTGTCGCCCACGGTGCTGCTCATTGGCGTGGCGGTGGCTGCGGTGTCCAGCGCCATCCCGATCTCGCTGGAGATGATGGCCCTGAAGCGCCTGCCCAAGGAGGCCTTCGGCATCATGATCAGCATGGAGCCTGCGGTGGCTGCACTGGTGGCCATGGCGCTGCTGGGCGAGCACCTGAGCGTGGTGCAGTGGCTGGCCATTGGCTGCATCATGGCCGCGTCGATGGGCAGTGCGATGACGGCTGCGCGGCCCGCTGCAGCAGACCGCGCGGCACCGCAGGCGGCCTGAGGGCGCTCGCCGGCGGCGCGCTGCGGCCAAGCGGGCGGTGCCATGGCACGGCGCATTGCCTGACAGTGGTGTGGTCTGCAGGCTGGCAAGGGCGGTCTAGCTGCAGGGTTAAAAAAGGGACAGTGACGGCACCCCGTTGGCGCCGTCGCCCCCTGTCCAAGGAGCCGATCATGATTCCATCCACCATCCATTCCGCTGCGACCGCCACACCGGTGGACGAAGACCTGGCCGAGCAAGCGCGCCCCGGCTACGGCATCCCGTCGCAAGACCCCCGAACCGGCGCACAGACCGCGCTGGAGCCTGAAGACGCAGAGCGCGAAGCCCACTCCGCCTTGATGGGCGGCGGCATGATGGCTGGCGCAGCAGCCGGCGCCGCCGTGGGCGTGGCCGTCGCGGGCCCGGTGGGGGTGGTGGTGGGGGGCACCTTGGGCGGCATCGCCGGTGCGCTGGGTGGTGCCGCAGCGGGCACCCTGGTCAGCCCGGATGATCCTTCGGCCGATGCTGTGGCCGCAGAACACCTTGCGCCACCCCTGCGAGGGCCGGAAGGCAAGACAGACCCGAAGTAGGGTGTGCGGGGCTCACTACAGGCTGGCTGGTGCAGCGTACGTAGCGTGTGAGTCTGCTACAAATTTGATAGCTATCAGCGCATATTGCACCAGCGCTTGCCGCCATTTTGGCTGTGAATTTGGTCCCCTCGACAGGAATCGAACCTGTATCTAGCGCTTAGGAGGCACTCGTTCTATCCATTGAACTACGAGGAGGCAAGGCAGCCGCGCATTGTAGTGGCGCGCGGCTGCCTCTCTGGCCGTCTGGACCTCAGTCGTATTTCACGGTGTAGATGATGTCCACCGCACTCTTCTCGCCGGTTTGCCCGCGCAGGGTGAGGCGGCGGGAGAGGTCGTAAAAGATGTAGAGCGTGCCCAGCGTGCCCGACAGGCTGCGTTCATATGTCACGTACAGGTCTTTGGACAGGCGCTTGCCGAAGGTGAGGGCGGCGGCGCTGGCGTCCTCACCCGTGGTGGCGCCGCGAAAGCCGATTTCGTCCAGGCCCAGGCGGCTGGCGGCGTTGGCCGTGGGGCTTTGGCCGCCGTTGCGGCCCAGCAGCGCCAAGGCGGCCTGTTGCAGCACGGCCGCTTCGGCGCCTCCGGCCGAGGCATTGCGGCCCAGCACCACCCACGACAGCTTTTCGGCATCGGGCAGTTCAGGGTCGGAATACAGCGTGACGCGTGGCGCCTGCGCGCTGCCGGTGACCTGCACGCCCGCGCGCACGCTGATGTTGGGGCGCAGCGCCAGGATGTCGAGCGAGGGGTTGTTGTACGGGCCGTTGAAGCGGATGAGGCCTGTCTCCACATCCAGCATCTGGCCCCAGGCGCGGTAGCGGCCCTGGTCGGTGCGCACCTCGCCGGTCACACGCGGCGGGGCGCCGGGCACGGCGCTGCTGCGGATGTCCACCTCGCCGGTCAGCCGGGTGGTGATGCCCTGGCCCTGCAGCGCAAAGTCGCGCCCCAGGTTGAGGGTGACGGCGATGTCGGGCGGCTTGGCGGTCTCTGCCTGCGCGGCCACCTGGTTGGCCTTGGCGGCGGCCTGGGCCTTGGCCTGGTCTTCGCGGTCCTTGGCGGCGGAGCGCACGACCACGTCTGATCCCAGGCGCGGCGCGGATTCATCCGGCAGGATGATGGTGGCGCGGTCGGTGGTGAGCTTGCCGCGCAGGCTGATCTGGCCCTGCTGCAACTGGGCCTGCAACTGGCCCGACACGCTGACCTGCCGGTCGGCACGCACCAGCACCTGCAGGGCCTTGGCCTCGGCCTGCAGAGACATGGTGATGCCTGACATGCCCGTGCCTGCAGTGGCGCTGTCGCCCCAGGCCACGCGGCCGGTGGCGGTCAGCGTGCCGCCGTCTTGCGCGGCGGCTGTGCGGTTGCCGCTGAAGCCTGCGATGCGCGCGCTGTTGCCCCGCCCGCCTTGCAGGCGGAACTCGGTGATATGGAGCTGGTTGCCCTGCAGCGTGGCGCGAAGTCGGCCGCCTTGCAGGTCCACGCCGTCCACCACCGATCTCACTGCCATGTCATCGGCGCCCAGGGTGCCCGCCCAGCGCGGCGCATCGCGCGTGCCCGACAAGGTCGCACTGGCGTCCAGCGTGCCGCGCACGCGCCAGCCGGGTGGCGCCAGCGCAGACCACACGCCCACGTCGGGCAGGCGGGCGCGCAAGGTGCCGGCCAGTGGCGCGTCGGCAGGCCAGGTGAAGGGGGCATCGGCGTTGGCGGCGGCGAGGCGCGTGCTGGCGGTGGCATCGATCTCACCCGCGCGGTCGCTGGCCCAGAGCAGGCGCGCGCGCAGCGTGCCGCCTTCGGCGGTGACCGTGATTTCTGCCTGGCGCACGCCGGCGGGAGTGCCTGGGGCGCTCGATGCGCTGGATGCACCTGCAGGCGGCGTGGCCGCAGTCGCCAGCACGGTGGTGGCTCCGGCGCCGGTGCCCTGGCCGCTGCTTTGCACCGCTGTGACGGCCGTGGCATCGCCCGCCAGGATGCGCAGGTCGCCACTGGCACGGCGCAGGCTGGCGCTGGCGCGCAGGGCGTCGCCCGTGGTGTCCACACTCCATTGCCCGTCGAGCACGATGCTGCTGGCCAGCCCCATGCGCGCAAGCAACGGCTGCGCGGGCCGGCCCGCGGCGGCGGGCGTCTCGCCCAGGCCCAGCGCATCCACCCAGGCCATGGGCAGGCCCTGTAGCGTGCCCTGCGTCTGCAAGCGCGAGAGGGCGCCGGGTGCCGTCGCTGCTGACCATTGCACCGGCGACCAGCGCAGGGTGACGGTGCCCGGCAAGGGACCGGTGATGCGGGCCTGACCGGCCGATGCCTGCAGGCTGAGGGAGCTGGTGGTGGGCGATGGTGACGCCCGCCCGCTGGCCGGTGACCTGGGGGCTCCAGGTGTAGGGGCGCCGGTGCGCACGGTCAGGCCCAGGGGCTCAGCCAGTTGCAGCGTCCACGGCCCGGGGCGCTGGGCGACCTGGGCTTGCAGGCGCAGTTCGCTGACCTGCAACTGCCATTGCCCGGCACCCACCAGGGTGCTGGCAAGGCGGGTCTGCACCGTGGTCTGCAGGGCCTGGGGCGCTGGCGTGCGGACCTCGCCGGTCAACGCCAGAGAGGCCTGCGCCAGGTTGCCCCCCAGTTCGGCTTTGAAGGCGCGCAGTTGCAGGGCTTGCCCGGCGGATGTGCCGCCGCTGGCGTTGGTGGTGGCCGGGAGCGTCAGGTCCAGCTGGGGGGTGTTCAGCGTAGCCTGCAGATCAAAGCGGTCGGGGTTGCGGGCGGGTGCGCTGTCGGCTGTGGCAGTCTGAAGTTGCTCAGTCAGCGTCTGCCATCCACCCTTCCAGCGCGCGGCGATCTGTGCGGCGCCCTGGACGCTGGCCCCTTGCAGGGTGCGCTGTACGGTGGTGCCCACCACGGGCAGGCCGGCCAGCCAACGCTGCGTGAGTGCTGCATCGGCCCACTGCAGCTGCAGGTCGCCAGCGCCGCTGCGCGGGGCCAGTGTGCCTTGTGCCTGTGCGGTGGCGCCGGGCACTGCCAGGGTGACCTTGCCTTGCGCAGATTGCGTGCCCAGTGCGACCTGCAGCCCGGTGGCTTCCACACGGGCCTGCAGTGCGTCCAGCAATAAGCGGTCCAGCCGCACCGTGCCGCCGTCGGCGGCCTGCCACGTGCCTTGTGTGCTGAAGGTATTGATGCGCAGCGGTGGGCCCGCTGCACCCGGGGTCTTTACGGTTGCTGCACGCGCCGCCGTGCCGGTGTCTGCCCGCACGTCAGCACTGAAGCGCACGGCGTCGCCCTGGGTTTGTGCGGTGACGCGGCCAGAGAGCGGGGCGGCGGCCAGCAGCGTGTGCAGCGCGTCGGGACGCAGCGCGCGCAGGGTGGCCTGGCCCTCCAGGGCATGGGCGGCGGGGGTGTAGTGGCCCTGTGCGGTGATGCTGCCCGCACCCGCCTGCAGGGTGGCGCTGGGCACGGTCCAGCGGGTGCCGTCGTAGCTTGCGCTGGCGTCCAGCGCGGTCAGTGGCAGGCGGGTGGTGTCCCAGGGGCCGGGCAGGTCGTTGCGCAGCGCGGCTTGCAGACTCCAGCCTGCCGTGCCTGTGCCACCGGATGTCGGCCCGGCTTGCAGCGTGCCGTGCAGTTGCGTGACCGGTGCCTGCGGCCACAGGGCTGCCAGATTGACGGCACGCAGCGTGGCGTTGGCAGACTGCAGGGGCTGCTGTGCCCACGGTGCCAGTGTGGCGGTCAGGTCAGCCTGCATGGGGTCGGCCGCAGGCGCAGGGGTCGCGCGTGGGGGCAGGGATTTCGATGCGCCCGGTTTGCTGGCAGGCGCGGCCACGGGCGGTGTGGCGGCTTCGCTGGTCGGTGTGGGCTTCAGGCGTGCCTGCAGTTGCAACTGGGCGGCGGCGGTGGCCAGCGTACCCTGTAGCGTGGCGTGGGCGCCCACCTGCAGCGCGGCACCGCCCCCGGGCACGGCGGTTTGCACGGTGCCGTCCACGGTGGCATCCAGCGCCATGGGGGCTTGTGCGTCCAGCGTGGCGCGTACGCTGTACTGGCCCTGGGCCAGTTCTACCGCGCCGATGTTCAGGCGGTGCTGGCGGCCGTCAAACCGGTAGTCGCCCACCAGGCCCTGGGCCTCCACGGCGGGGGGGCCGGCCCACAGCAGCTGGTCTACCCGGAACGGCGCGCCCAGCTGCAGCGGCAGCACCAGGTCGGTGAGGGGCGTGGGCGGTGGCTCGGGCGTGTCGGCGGGGCGTGGCTGGGGCGTGATCAATACGCGGGCGGCATGCACCTCGCCCAGCTCCAGGCGGCGCTGCAGCAAGGTGGCCAGCTGCCAGCCCAGGCGGATGTCAGTCACTTCCACCACCAGGGTGGGGCTGCTCCAGCGCAGCCAGCCAATGCGCCCGCCGCTGCGCAGCGAGCCACTGACCTCGCGGCTTTCCAGTTGCTGGTTGGCGGGCAGGTATTGCGCCGCGCGGGCCAGCGTGGTGGCCAGTGATGTGCCGCTGCCCGCCCACCACCACAGCAGCGCGCTGGCCGCCAGCAGCAGGGCCACCAGGGCGACCAGCAGCCAGCCCAGAGTCCGCAGCACGCGCGGCGCACGGGGCGCAGGAGGGCGTGGGGCCGACGAGGACCCGGCGCTGAAGTCCGATGCGCGGGCGCGGGGTGTGGGAAGGTGCGGGGCGTTCATTGCCATCAGAAGCTGAACCCCAGGCGCAAGTGCAGCCGCACTTCCTTGGTCTTGACGCCGTAGGCCAGGTCGGCCTGCAGCGGGCCCACGGGGCTGCGCCAGCGCACACCGGCACCCACTCCCACGCGCGGGCTCAGGTCACCCACCTTGTCGGCCACGGCGCCTGCATCCACAAACAGCGTGCTTTCCCAGTCGGTCATGGCACCCTTGTAGACGATGGGGCGCTGCCACTCCACGCTGCCCACGGCCAGGTAGCGGCCCCCATAGAGTTGCCCGTTGTCGGTGCGCGCGCCGATGCTGCGGTAGCCATAGCCGCGCACGGTGGTGTCGCCGCCCGTCACAAACAGCTGCGTGACGGGGATCTGCGCCCCCTCGCGCGCCAGCACGGCGCCTGCCTCGGCCCGCAGTGCTACGCGGGCATTGCGGCCGATGCCTGCATCGTCCTGCACGCGGCCTGCGGGGAGGAAGGACTGCCACCGCACCAGGGTGCGCACAAACGGGTCGCGCTCTGGCCGCAGGGTGGTGCCCAGGCCCAGCTCCACCGCCAGGCCATGGCCCCGGGTGGGGGCGGTGAGGCTGTTGAAGTAGCGGCCCGTCCACCCGTAGTTGATGCTCAGGGCCGTGCTGGTGTCGGAGGGCGACCGCGCGTTGTCGGTCAGGCCCTGGCTGTTGGCGTAGTCGTACTGCAAAAAATAATTGCGGTCGATGGATTTGGTGCTCTTGCTGCGGCCTGCGCGCAGACGGCCGCTGTTGACGTCGTAGTCGCCCGTGGCCTCGCGCAGCACCTGGCCGCCTGCAAACCAGCGCCAGCCGTTTTCGTTGGGCAGGTCCGTCCATTCGGTGTTGGCGAGCTTGGTTTCGCGGTCGAGTGCGAGTTTGGTCACCGCGCGCCAGCCGAGCACAGGCATCTGGTTGTGGATGTGCTCCAGTGACAGGCGTGCGCCGCTGTCGGTCGAGAAGCCGGGGCCGAACACCAGCTTTTGCATCGGGGCCTCGCGCACCTGGGCCACCACGGGGGCGGCCTGCGGGTCGGTGCCTTCGGTATCGAGCGTGAGGAACACGGCATCGTAGTAGCCGCTGCTGGCCAGGCGCAGCTGGGCGTCCAGCATGTCGGCTTCGTCATACACCGCACCGGTCGGCAGGCGCGCCAGGCGCCGCGCACCGTCGCTGTCGTAGCGCTGGCTGCCCTGCACGCGCAAGGGGCCGAAGCGGTAGGCGGGGCCGGGGTCGTAGCTCACTCCCAGCTGGGCTTCGTGCCGGTCGGCATCGATCTCGGCCCGGCTGTTGGCGATGCGGGCCGTGGGGTAGCGCCGGGCCTGCAGCTGGCGCAGCCCGTCGGCCTTGGCGTTGTCCCAGGCCGACTGGGTGAAGGGCTGCCCGGGGGCGAGGGACCAGTTGCGCTGCAGGCGCTGCTGCCGCCGCGCCAGGTTGTCTTTGTCGGCATCGTCGGTGCCCGCCACGGTGATGTCGGCACGGGCAATGCGGGTTTGGGGGCCGGGCTCCACGGTGACGGTGACGGTGCGGGGCGCGCCCTTGCGGGTACCGGCGGTTTCCTGCGCCTCCGTCAGCTCCACGGTGATGGTGGGCGCGAAGTAGCCCAGGGTGCCCAGCAGTTCCCGCACATTGGCATCAGTGGCGCCCAGCAGGCGCTGCAGCTCGTTGGCCTGCAGGTCGGGCAGCTGGCGAAAGCGCTGCAGCTCCAGGTGGCGCTCCAGCGTCTCGCGCACCGCGTCGGGGGCGCGCACCACCACGTCAAACGACGCCGCGCCATCGCTGGCGGCGGTGCTGGCCATGTCGCTGCGCGAGTCACCGGTCGTGGGCTCGTCGGCCCGTGGCAGCAGGCTGCAGCCGCTCAGGCACAGTGCGCCGGAAAGCAGCAACGCCGACCACAGGGCCGGCGTTGGGGTGGTAGCGGTGGCGGAGCGCAAAACGCGGAGAGGCACGGCGCGGAAGGATATGTCAGGGAGGTCGTATGGGGGGGCGGACAAGCCTGCCAGCCTGTCCCATTCATCCCCGACTATGCCCTGAAACTGCAGCGCTCCCTGTCGGACAGATGCTCACAAGGCATCTGACCCCGGTACCGCGCCTATTTGGACAGCAGCCGCATGGTTTCTTCCAGCCCCTTGAGCGACAGTGGGTACATGCGGTTGCCCACCAGCTGCTGGATGATGCTGATGCTCTGGCGGTACTGCCACACGCCCTGGGGCTCGGGGTTGATCCACGCAAACTTGGGAAAGGCGTGGGTGAGCCGCTGGATCCACTCGGCACCCGGCTCCTCGTTGTTGTATTCCACACTGCCGCCGGGCTGCAGGATCTCGTACGGGCTCATCGTCGCGTCGCCCACAAAGATCAGCTTGTAGTCCTTGTTGTACTTGCGGATGATGTCCCAGGTCGGGAACTTCTCGGCAAAGCGGCGGCGGTTGTTCTTCCACATGAAGTCGTACACGCAGTTGTGGAAGTAGTAGAACTCCAGGTGCTTGAACTCGCTTTTGACCGCACTGAACAGCTCTTCCACGCGCTGGATGTGCTCGTCCATCGTGCCACCCACGTCCATCAGCAGCAGCACCTTCACGTTGTTGTGCCGCTCGGGCACCATCTTGATGTCCAGGTAACCCGCGTTGGCCGCCGTGCTGCGGATGGTGTCGGGCAGGTCCAGCTCCAGCTCATGCCCTTCGCGCGCAAACTTGCGCAGGCGGCGCAATGCCACCTTGATGTTGCGTGTGCCCAGCTCCTGCTGGTCGTCGTAGTCCTTGTAGGCGCGCTGCTCCCACACCTTCACCGCGCTCTTGTTCTTGCCCGCGCCGCCAATGCGCACGCCCTGGGGGTTGTACCCGCCGTGGCCAAACGGGCTGGTGCCGCCCGTGCCGATCCACTTGCTGCCGCCTTCGTGGCGTTCCTTCTGCTCTTCGAGGCGCTTCTTCAGCGTCTCCATCAGCTCGTCCCAGCCCATCTTCTCGATGGCGGCCTTCTGCTCGGGCGTGAGTTCGTTCTCCAGGATCTTGCGCAGCCAGTCGGCCGGGATCTCCTTGGTGAAGTCGGCCACCATCTCCACGCCCTTGAAGTAGGCGCCGAAGGCCCGGTCGAACTTGTCGTAGTGCTTCTCGTCCTTGACCAGCGTGAGGCGCGAGAGGTTGTAGAAGTCGTCCAGGCTCCACGCGTCATCCGACTTGGGGCCCACCACACCGGCCTGCAGGGCTTCGAGCAGGGTGAGGTATTCCTTGACCGACACGGGCAACTTGGCCGAGCGCAGGGTGTAGAAGAAGTCGATGAGCATGATTTGGGCCTCTAGCGCTAGTGTTTATTGCGCATGACGCTCTAAAAGATATAGCAACTGCGCCTTGGCCTCAGGCCATTCGCCGGCACGCATGCTGTACATCACCGTGTCGCGGATGGTGCCGTCGCGGCGCAGCGCGTGGCCGCGCAGCACGCCGTCCTTCTTGGCGCCCAGGCGCTCGATGGCGCGTTGTGACGCAAAGTTGTAGTTGTCGGTGCGCCAGCCCACCACATGGCAGCCCAGCGTGTCGAAGGCGTGGCCCATCATCAGCAGCTTGGCGGTGGTGTTGACGTGGGTGCGCTGCACGCTTTGGCAGTACCAGGTGTAGCCAATTTCCACGCGTTTCACAGCCGGCACGATGTCGTGGTAACTGGTGGAGCCCAGCACTTTGCCGGTGGCGTCTTCCACCACGGCAAAGGCAAAGCGGTTGCCGTCCTCGCGCATCTTGAGCGCGGCTTCGATGTACGCGCGGGTGTCCTGCGGCTCGGGCACCGAGGTGATGCGCAGCTTCCAAAGCTCGCCATCGGCGGCTGCGGCCCGCAGGCCTTCTTCATGGGCCAGCGCCAGCGGTTCCAGGCGGACTCCGCGATCGCGCAGCGTGACAGGTTCTACAAAAGCCATGGGTCTCTACCCCTTAATCATCAATCCTTGGACGGTTGGCTGCGGCGGCTGTTCTGCCAGCGCCGCGCCGCATGCAGGCCCAGGCCGCCACCGATGCCCACCAGGGCGATGCCCACCAGGCTGCCGGTGCCGTAGCCAGGCGCGAAGATATCGAGCCCCAGCAGCTGGCCCAGCCAGAAGCCCAGCAGGGCGCCCCCCACAAAGCCCACGGCATCGGCGACGCCGTGGGCCAGCAGCTGGCGGGTGTCGTTGTTGCCGTTGTTCACTCAGCGGTTCCTCTGGTTCATGAACACCAGCTTTTCAAACAGGCTCACATCCTGTTCGTTCTTGAGCAGCGCTCCCACCAACGGGGGCACGGCCACCTTGTTGTCGGCGCTTTGCAGGGCGGTGAGTGGAATGTCTTCGGCCACCAGCAGCTTGAGCCAGTCGATCAGTTCGCTGGTCGAGGGCTTCTTTTTCAGGCCCGGCAGGTTGCGCACGTCATAAAACGTCTTCATCGCCACGCTGAGCAGTTCGCTCTTGAGCGTGGGGAAGTGCACGTTGATGATCTGCCGCATCGTGTCGGCCTCGGGGAACTTGATGAAGTGGAAGAAGCAGCGGCGCAGGAACGCATCGGGCAGCTCTTTTTCGTTGTTCGATGTGATGAACACCAGCGGGCGGTGCTTGGCCTTGATGAGTTCGCGCGTTTCGTAGCAGTAGAACTCCATGCGGTCGATTTCGCGCAGCAGGTCGTTCGGGAATTCGATGTCGGCCTTGTCGATCTCGTCGATCAGCAGCGCCACGGGGCGGTCGGCCGTGAAGGCCTGCCACAGCACGCCCTGGATGATGTAGTTGCGGATGTTCTTCACGCGCTCGGCGCTGTCGCCGTCGTTGAGCTGGCTGTCGCGCAAGCGACTCACCGCGTCATATTCATACAGGCCCTGTTGGGCCTTGGTGGTGGACTTGATGTGCCACTGCAGCAGGGGCATGTCCAGCGCCTGCGCCACTTCCTCGGCCAGCATCGTCTTGCCCGTGCCGGGCTCGCCCTTGATCAGCAGCGGCCGTTGTAGCGTGATGGCAGCATTCACGGCGAGCATCAGGTCTTGGGTGGCGACGTAGTTCTGGGAGCCTTGGAATTTCATGGGGGAAAACACCGGATCGTTGATGAATGGGCTTGACAGGGCGCTGGCTATAATCGACGGCTGATCAGAGCCCAGAGCTGAACTTCCACGAGATTGTGCGCGCAAAATGAACAAAACGTTGACCACGCTATTTGCCCTGGCTGTCGCTTCCGTGACCGCCTTGTCCCACGCCCAGGAAGCCAAGGGCGACGTGGAAGCCGGCAAGCAAAAGATTGCCATGTGCATTGGTTGCCACGGCATCGTTGGCTACCAGGCCAGCTTTCCTGAGATCCACAAGGTGCCCATGATCTCGGGTCAGAGCGCCAAGTACATTGCGGCAGCGCTGGTCGCCTACCAAAAGGGCGAGCGCAAGCACCCCACCATGCGCGGCATCGCCGAGTCGTTGTCCGAGAAGGACATCGCTGACGTGTCGGTCTACTACGAACAACACGGCAAGACCGGTGCCGAACTGCCCGCCAAGCCCTCGCGTGAACCCAGCGTGCAAGTGGCCGAGCTGCTGAAGAAGGGCGCTTGCGTTTCCTGCCACGGCGACAACTTCGCCAAGCCCATCGACCCCTCTTACCCCAAGATCGCCGGCCAGCATGCCGACTACCTGTTTGTGGCGCTCAAGGCCTACAAGGTTGAGAAGAACGCCAACGTGGGTCGTGGCAACGCCATCATGGGCGGTGTGGCCAAGCAGTTCACCAACGCTGAACTGAAGGCCTTGGCCAATTACGTGAGCGGCCTGGACGGCGACCTGCACACGGTGCCCCAGTCGCGCTTCCGTTGATTAGCAGGCTGGCTGACGACAACAAAAAAAGCCCGCTTCGGTGGGCTTTTTGCTGACTGGTTGAATCGTCAACGGCTGGCGGCCCATGCCCCCAACGCCAGACATGCACAAGCCGTGACCGTCAGGCGCCATCGCAGCGGCAAGTACCACGTGGGAAGCAAGGTGCGCGCAGCCAGCCGATGGTCTTGCACCAGGTGGGCTGCAAAGCCTGTTATCAGCAGCACGGCCCCTGCTGCAGGGGGCAATAGCGTGGCAGGCCAGGCCATCAGCGATGGCACCACGCTCCACACAAAGCAGTGCGTGCGTTCTGTGGCGCTCAGCCCGCTTTGTGCCATGGCAAAGCCCCAGTGCAGTGCGCCCACAAAACTCAGAATCACCGCGCCGTAGGCCAGCAGCGCCGCGCTCCACCACGGTGTACTGGGCGCCCACAGGCCCACGGCTGCCAGCGCCAGGAACGGCAGCAGGCCGCCGTATCCCAGCCAGGCCACTGCCGGCGGGATGGGGGCAGAGGAGGGCGAAGGCAAAGGTTGTGTGGGCGTATGGATGTGCGTCGACATGAAAGCCTCCAGATAGGTGTCCGCATTGTCTGGAAAGTGAGACTCCCGAGTGCCATGCATGGTTGTGTGTGCCAGCCAACCGTCCTTTCGCGAGTGCCTCAAGCCCTGCGCCTACAGAGCTCTCCGGTATCGCCAGTTAAAATGCTGTTTGGGTGTCGGCGCCATGGTGGCTCGGCAGGTTCATGCGCTGGTCGGGCCGCCGCGCGGCTTTTCTGCGACCCATGAACTCCTCCCCCACCCTGATCCAGGTGGTTGGTGCCGTCCTGTTCGGCCTGGCCATTCTTCACACCTTCTCCACCAAGTATTTCGAGCACCTTGCGCACACGCAGCCCCGGCACGCGGGCATCTGGCATCTGCTGGGCGAGGTAGAGGTCGTGTTCGGCTTCTGGGCGATGGTGCTCATGCTGTTCATGTTCTCCATCAGCGGCAAGCAGGAGGCCACCGCCTACTTGGATTCGCGCAATTTCACCGAGCCACTGTTCGTGTTCGCGATCATGGTGATCGCCGCCACGCGGCCTATCCTGGAGCTGTCTGGGGCTCTTGTCCGGGCACTTGCCGCTTTGTTGCCGGTACAGCGCGGCATGGCCATGTATTTTGTGGTGCTGGCGTTCGTGCCGCTGCTCGGGTCGTTCATCACCGAACCTGCAGCGATGACGCTGGCCGCGTTGATGCTGCGGGACACGCTGTTCTCCCACCCCATCTCCAGCCGACTCAAGTATTCGACCATCGGTGTGCTGTTCGTGAACATCTCGATTGGTGGAACGCTCACTTCCTTTGCGGCGCCGCCCGTGCTGATGGTGGCTGCCAAGTGGAACTGGGACATCTGGTTCATGCTATCCAACTTCGGTTGGAAGGCGGCGGTGGCCGTGCTCGTCAATGCGGCCATCGCGATGCTGATCTTCCGCAACCAGCTGGGCCACATGGGCCGTAAGATGCCCGCCTCCGAGTCCCCCATGCCGTGGACCGTGACGGGCGTGCACCTTGCCTTCCTGGTGCTGGTGGTAGTGTTTGCCCACCATCCCGCTGTGTTCATGGGCCTGTTCCTGTTCTTCATGGGGTTCACCACGGCGTACCAGCGCTACCAAAGTCCGCTGATCCTGCGCGAGGCGCTGCTGGTGGCGTTCTTCCTGGCTGGGCTGGTGGTGCTGGGCGGCTTGCAGCAATGGTGGCTGCAGCCCGTGCTAATGAAGATGGATGCCAACGCTGTGTTTTTTGGCGCCGCTGCGCTCACCGCGTTCACCGACAACGCTGCGCTGACATACCTGGGCTCGCTGGTCGAAGGCCTGAGTGACGAGTTCAAGGTGGCCCTGGTGGCGGGCGCCGTCACCGGGGGCGGCCTGACGGTGATTGCCAATGCGCCCAACCCGGCCGGGGCGTCCATCCTGAAGGAGAAGTTCTCGGACGGTGTCATCAACCCACTGGGCCTGCTGCTGGGGGCCTTGCCGCCCACGCTGGTGGCGGTGATGGCGTTTCGGGTGTTGTAGTTGATGGGCGGTCAGCGATCTGCCAGCACGGCCTGGCTGGTCATGGCCTCGCAGATGGCGCGGATCTGCGGGCGCATAAGCCGGGCCACCTCGTCGCGCCGGTGTGACTCCAGCCGCCCCGAGATCGCGGCCACGCTGATGGCGGCGATCGGGTTGTCTGGCGGAAAAGCGATACCGATGGCTGCTGTACCTGGTGTGACCACGCTGTCCAGAAACGCATAGCCCTTCTCGCGTCCCACCTTGATCGCCTCGCGCAGGTAGGGGGCTGTGACGAATCCGTACTTCTCGTACTTGGGCGCGTTGGCATCGATGATGGATTCGGCCTCGTCGGGAGGCAATGCGCACAGGATCGCCAGCCCGCCCGCACCCACGCCCAGCGGGCGGCGAATGCCCACGTCCAGCGCCAGCGATTTGATGGGGTAGTCGCCCAGTGCGCGGTGGGTGCACACGGCCTCCAGGCCGCTGCGCTCGCTCAGGTAGATGGTGTCCTGGGTGACTTCGGCCAGCTTTTGCAGCGCGCTGTCGCACAGCTCCGACAGCCGGTAGCGGGGGCGCGCGAGCAATCCCAGCTCGTACAGCAGCGGGCCCAGGTAGTACTTGCGTGTGTGGGCATCCCGGTCCACCAGGCCTTCGGCCTCCAGCCGGTGAAGCATGCGAAAGCAAGTGGACTGCGGCAGGCCGCTGGTGGCGGCGATCTCGCCGATGCGCATGCCACCTTTGCCACGAGACGCCACGATACGGAGCATCTGCACGACACGTTCGATGCTTTGAGTTCCTGTTTTTAAATTTCCACTATGTGGCGGTTTATTTGTCTCTGATGGGACTGTCATGGTGTTTTTATTCATGTTGTCTTTGTAGTTTGTATCCACATAGTGGGCAATCTAGGGTTTACCCAGGCGATTGGGCTGTCGTTTGATTTTTTAATAAGTAATCAAACGATTTTTCAACTTCCACATAGTGGATAACTGGGTGAAGCCACATGTCTTACACGATGACTGAAAAGATCCTCGCCCGGGTTGCAGGGGTGCCTGCAGTCCGGGCGGGCGACGAGATCCTGGCCAGGCCGGATTTCGTGATTGCCTATGACTTTCCGGGCTACACGGATGTGTTCTTCAAGGAGGCCAAGGAGGAGTTCGGTGTGGACAAGGTGCCCAGCCCCGAGCGCTTTGTGCTGTTCATTGACCACATGGTCCCGGCCGCCGCCCCCAAGGAGGAAGAGCTGCACAAGGTCACCCGCGCCTGGGGCAAGGAGCAGGGCGTGCCCGTGCACGAGCGCGAGGGCATTGGCCACCAGGTGTCGGCCGAGCTGGGCTACGCCACGCCGGGTGCGTTTGCGGTGCATTTCGACGGGCATGTGAGCCAGCTGGGTGCGTTCGGCACGTTGGCCATTGGAGCGCGCAAGAGTGTGCTGGAGACCTTTGTCTCCGAGCGCATGGCGCTCGTGGTGCCGGGCACGGTCAAGATCGAAGTCACCGGCAGGGTGCAGCCCGGTGTGATGGCGCGTGACATCTTCCACCACCTGGTGCGGGTGATGGGGCCATCGTCCTGCCGCTTCAAGGTGGTGGAGCTGTGCGGCCCCGTGATCGACGCCATGAGCATCGAGGGCCGCCAGACGATCTGCGGCCAGGCCATGTTCCTGGGCGCGACCACGATGCTGATTGCCCCCGATGCCAAGACGCTGGAACACGCCAAGGGCCGCTCCAAGATCGCCCTGGACCCGGTCTACCCCGATGCCGATGCGCACTACGACCGTGTGGTGACCGTGGATGTGAGCGACCTGGCGCCCATCGTAGTGGCGCCACCCAGCCCCGCCAATACCCGGGACCTTACCGAATACGCAGGCCTGGAAGTGCACATGGGCTACCTGGGCAGCTGCGCGAGCGGCCGCCTGGAGGACTTGCGCATTGCCGCCCAGGTGCTCAAGGGCCGCAAGATCAAGCCGGGCTTCCAGCTGCATGTGGTGCCCACCTCCCAGGCCATCATGTCGCAGGCCGCCAGCGAAGGCCTGATCTCCATCCTGGTGGATGCAGGCGCGTTCATCAGCTCATCGAGCTGTGACTATTGCTACGGCCGCATTGCCACCATGACCGATGGCCAGCGCGCTGTGTCCACCGGCACGCTCAACACGCCCGGCCGCATGGGCAGTGCCGACTCCGAAATCTTCATCTGCAACGCTGCCGTGGTGGCGGCATCGGCCCTGGAAGGCTGCATCACCGACCCCCGGCCCTATCTCGCCAACACCGAAGGGAGCGCAGCATGACATTGCCAACCTTGCATGGCCGCGCGGCCTGGGTCTTCACCGAAGACGACTATGACATCGACCTGATTGTTGGCATCAAGAACATCAAGATCACCGACATCAATGAACTGGCGGCGGTCACCATGACCAGTTACGACCCTGGCTTTGCCCAATCCGTCGCCAAAGGTGATGTGCTGGTGGGCGGCCAGAACTTTGGCTATGGCCACCCGCATTACCCGGCCATGCGCGCCATGCGCCACCTCGGGGTGGCTGGCGTGATCGCCGAGTCTTTCTCGCCCGGCTTCTTTCGGGGGGAGATCAGCATGGGCTTCCCGCTGATCACCTGCCCGGGCATCCGTGCCGCCACGCAGCGCTGGGACACGCTGCGCGTGGACTGGGAGCGTGGTGTGGTTGTCAACGAGCGCACGGGCCAGGCGCTGCCGTTCGAGCCCTGGTCGTCCACCGAGCGCGCCACCATCGAGGCGGGCGGGTTCACGCCGTATCTCAAAGCCCGGCTGGCGCGCGAGCGTGCAGCCGCTGCGGCGACATGACGGGCAGGAGCGCACCATGTTGCAGATGATTGTGAGCGGCGTCGCCCTGGGCGCCATCTACGGGCTCATCGCCCTGGGCATCGTGATGGTGTTCAAGGCGACGGGCATCCTCAACTTCGCGCATGGCGAAGCGGCCATGCTCTCGGCCTTTGTGGCCTACACACTGTTCAAGCTGGGCCTGCCGCTGTGGGCGGTGGTGCCGCTCACGCTGCTCTTTGGCGCGGCGCTGGGCATGGCGATTGAACGGTTCATCATCCGCCGCTTCATCGGCAAGGCACTGCTGTCGTCTGCGATCTGCACACTGGGCCTGTTCCTGGTGTTTGGCGACCTGGCCATCTGGGTATGGGGCAAGGACACGCAGGAGCTGCCCAGCATCTTCCCGGCTGCTCCCATCGACATCGGCGGTGTGATCGTCTCGGGCATCGACCTGGGCATCGTGGCCGTATGCGCCACGCTGGCAGGTTTGCTGTTTGCGTTCTTTCGCTTCACGCGGCTGGGCATCGCCATGCAGGCCACGATGGAAAACCCCACGGCTGCGCGCCTCATGGGCATACCGATCAAGCGCATCTATGCGCTGGCCTGGGCGCTGTCGCACGTGATCGCCGCCACGGCGGGCTTGCTGATTGCGCCGCTGACCTTCGTGCACTTTTCGATGATGCAGCACGCCCTGCACTTCGCGTTCGCCGCCGCGGTATTGGGCGGCATTGGCAGCATGCCGGGCGCGCTGCTGGGCGGCGTGATCATCGGCGTGTCGTCGAACCTCACGGGCGCCTATGTGTCCTCGGCCTGGAAGGACGCGGTGCCCTTCATCGTGATGCTGGTCATCCTGATCCTGCGCCCCCACGGTCTGCTGGCCCGCGCCCAGATCAAGAAGGTCTAAGGAGCCGCCATGACCAAAGTCTTTGACGCATACCCCTGGCTCGGCCCGCTGCTGTTCGTGCTGGCCTTCGTGCTGGCGCCGCTTGTGCCCGGTGGCTACGTGCTGTACATCTTCACGCTTGTCATCATCTATACGCTGGCCTCGTTTGGCACCAACATCCTCACGGGCTACACCAACCTGATCTCCATGGCGGGTGCCGTGTTCTTCGGCATCGGTGCTTATGGCTCGGCCATCCTGACCACGCACTTTGGTGTGCCGCTGGTGCTCTCGATGTTCATTGCAGCCAGCATCGCCACCGTGGTGGGCTTGCTGCTGGCGCTCCCCGTCCTGCGGTTGGAAGAGGTGTTCCTGGCGATCGCCACGCTGGGTTTCGTGATGATCTCGGTGGAGATCGCCAAGTCCAGCGGCGACATGTCGGGCGGCGAGAACGGCATGGGCGCGCCCGGCCCCACGCTGTTCGGCTGGGCGCTGGACGAGCGTGCGTACCACGTGTTCACCGCGGTGGTGCTGGCGGGTGCGCTGTGGGTGGCGCGCAACCTGGCGCGCAGCCGGTTTGGGCGTGGCTTTCTGGCCATCAAGGGCAGCGAGACAGCTGCTCGCGCTCTGGGCCTGAACACCACGGCGCTCAAGCTGGTAGCGTTTGGCGTCTGCGCCTTCTACACCGGCCTGTCGGGTGCGTTGTATGCACCGCTGGTGCGCTTCATCGACCCATCGCTGTTCAGCATCATGGTGTCGATCAGCTTCGTCTCGATGGTCATCGTGGGCGGTCTGGGCTCCATCCTGGGCTCGGTGCTGGGGGCGGTGTTCGTCATCGGTGCGCCGCAGTTGCTCACCTACCTGGGGTTTGATCAGTTCCAGCGCGCGCTGTACGGCGTGGCCATGATCCTGGCGCTGATGTTCCTGCCCGACGGGCTGGCCAGCCTCTTCAAGCGCAAGCGCCTGCCCGGCGCCGATGCAGCGCAAAGCGGGGTGGCGCGATGAGAGTTTTGGACGACAAGACATTGCCGTTGCAGGCAACTGTGTCGGCAGTACCCGGTCGGGCAACCCCATTGCTCAGCATCCAGGGCGTGCGCATGGCGTTCGGAGGCATTGTGGCCGTGCAGGACGTGAGCTTCGACGTGATGCCCGGTACGGTGCACGCATTGATCGGGCCCAACGGCGCAGGCAAGACGACGATGCTCAATTGCATCAGCCGCTTCTACACGCCCCAGCAAGGCTCCATGCGGTATCGCACGGCCGCAGGTGACGTGGAATTGCTGGGCTGCAAGGCGCACCAGGTGGCGCGCCTGGGCATTGCCCGCACCTTCCAGAACCTGGAGCTGTTTGCCGAACTGACCGTGTTTGACAACGTGCTGATTGCACGGTCGATGGCCATGCGCGCCACGCTGGTGGAAGCCCTGCTGGGCCTGCCACGCCAGCGCCGTGAGGAGCGCGAGGAACGTGAGCGTGTGGAGGCCGTGCTTGAGAAGCTCAACCTGCAAGCCCATGCCCATGCGGTGGTGCGCGACTTGCCTTATGGCACGCAGAAGTTGGTGGAGCTGGCCCGTGCCATGGCGCTGGAGCCACGCCTGATGCTGCTGGACGAGCCTGCAGCGGGCATGAACAACCGTGAGATCGATGCCCTGGGCGAAACACTCAAGCGGCTGCAGGCCAGCACGCAAGCGACCCTGCTGCTCATCGAGCACAGCATGCCCCTGGTGATGTCCATCTCGGACACGATCACCGTGATGCACAACGGCGCCTTCCTGGCGCAGGGCTCCCCCAGGGAGATCGAAAACCATCCCGCCGTGGTTGAGGCGTATCTCGGAGGAGGCAAGAGTGGCAAACGGCGTTGAACCATCCAGTGCGCCCGCACTGCTGAGCGTGGACAACCTGAGCGCGGGCTACGGCAAGATCCGCGCGCTGCACGGCGTGAGCCTGCGCGTACCGCAGGCCCGCATCGTGTGTGTGCTGGGCGCCAACGGCGCGGGCAAGACCACGCTGATGCGTGCACTCTCGGGGCTGCTGCCCGTCAGTGACGGGCAAGCCATTTTTGACGGCCAGTCCATCGCCAACGTGCCCGCCGAAGCGCTGGTGCGGCGAGGGATTGCCCATGTGCCGCAAGGCCGCATGGTGTTTGCGCAACTCACCGTGCGCGACAACCTGGTGCTGGGTGGGTACACCCGCCCAGCCGCCGAGGTGCGCGACGACATCGACCGGGTGCTGGGTTACTTCCCCCGGCTCAAGGAACGCATCACGTCCCGCGCCGGCACGCTGTCGGGCGGCGAGCAGCAGATGTTGGCCATTGCCCGGGGCCTGCTGGCCAAGCCGCGCCTGCTGATGCTGGATGAGCCCTCCATGGGCGTGGCACCCATCCTGAAAGACGCGATCTTCGAGACGCTGCGCGACATCCGCGACCGCGAAAACCTCACGCTGCTGATCGTGGAGCAGGACGCCGACATTGCGCTCGACATTTCCGACGAGGGCTACGTCATCGAGACCGGCCGTGTCGTGATGCAAGGCCCTGCTTCGGAGCTGGCAGGCAACGAAGACATCCGCCGTGCCTACCTGGGCGGCTGACCGCAGGCTCGGCTTTGCAAGTTCCTTCCCCCATGTTCCCTTCCCACCGATAAACACAGGAGACAAACCATGACCCACCTCACCCCCCGCCGCACCCTGCTGGCCGCAGCAGCTGCCAGTCTGATGACCGCCACCCTGGGCGCGCATGCTTTCGAAAACAAGGAAGAGGGCGTGCTGACCCAGGAGATCGTGCTGGGCTCATCACAGCCGTTGTCTGGCACACTGGCCTACATGGGCAAGGCCGTGGACGAAGGCATGCGCACCTACTTCGACATGGTCAACGAGCAGGGCGGCGTCAATGGCCGCAAGATCAAGCTCATCACCTATGACGACGAACTCAAGCCCGCCAAGTCGGTGGCCAACGCCAAGCTCCTGGTCGAGCGCGACAAGGTGTTTGCCATGGTGGGCAACATCGGCCACGCCACCAACATCAGCGCCTACGAATACAGCTCCACCAAGAAGGTGCCCACCATTGGCGCGCTGAGCATCTCCGACCTGACCTCCAACCCGCCACGCGACCTGCTGTACGTGCTGCCGTCGCCCCAGTCCACCGAGACGGCGGCCTACATCGACCATGCGGTGGAGGTGCTCAAGGCCAAGAAGATCGCAATGCTTTACCAGAACGACGGCTGGGGCAAACCGGCCTACGACATTGCCGTGCAGCGCATGGAAAAGCATGGCATGAAGCTGGTGGAGGCGCAGACCTTTGAGCGCTTCGCGACCGACCTGACCTCGCAGGTCTTCAAACTCAAGCAGGCTGAGCCGGACGTGGTCATCGTCTACGCGCTGGGCCAGGAGGCGGTGCAGTTCTTCCGCGGTGCCGAAAAGCTGGGCTGGAAGCCCACGGTGTTTGGTGCGGGGGGGCTCAACGACCCCAAGTTCATCGAGCTGCTGGGCAAGACGCAGTCCAAGCTGTATGTGGCCTCGTACTACGACGCGGTGGATGGCAACAACCCAGCCATCCAGTCGTTCTTCCAGCGCTACACCAAGCTGTATCCCAAGTCGGCTCCCACCTCGATGGCGCTCATGGGCTATTCGTCGGCCGCTGTGACGGTCGAGGCCTTGAAGCGCACCGGCGCCGAACCGAGCCGCGCCAAGGTGGTGGCCGAGCTGGATGGCATGAAGGACTTTGACCAGAAGATCGGCCCCAAGATCACCTTCCAGCCCGTCAGTGCCGGTGGCTATGCGCGGCGCGGCCAGACGGGTGTGGCGCTGATGGAGCTCAAGGACCAGAAGTTCGTGTCCATGGGCAGCTACATCGACCCCGTGAAACGTTGAGGACACCCGCCATGACAACAAGCTTGCGACAACAGCTGCGTGCGCGCATCCAGTCGGGCCCCACCTTCTGGATGGCCGGTGCCCAGGACGCCCTCTCGGCCCTGCTGGTGGACCAGTCGGACTTTGACGGCATCTTCACCACGGGGTTTGGCATCTCGGCATCGCTGCTGGGCCAGCCAGACATGGAGGTCTACACACTCAGCGAGAACGTGGGTGTGGTGCACCACATCGTCAACGTGGTGAAAAAGCCCGTCTTTGCCGATGCCGACACCGGCTACGGCAATGTCATCAACGTGGCCCGCACGGTGCGTGAGTTCGAGAAGGCGGGCGTGGCCGCGATCTCGATCGAAGACCAGATCAGCCCCAAGCGCTGCCCGGCGGCCGCAGCGGTGACGCCTGTGGTGTCCATCCCCGATGCCGTGGCGCGCATCAAGGCGGCGGTGGATGCCCGCCAGGACCCGGACTTTCTCATCGTCGCACGCACCGATGTGGCCGACCCCGAGGAGGCCATCGAGCGCGCCGTGCGCTTTGCGGAGGCGGGGGCGGACCTGATCCAGCCCATCTCGCGCACGTTCAAGGGCTATGAAGACCTGGTGCGCTTGCGCAATGCCTCGGGCCGCCGCCTGTCGCTGCAGCTCATGCAGGGGCTGTGGATGTCGCGCCTGACGCGGTCGCAGATCGAAGAGGTGGCGGCTTTTGCGACTTATCCGGTGGTCACGCTGATGAGCACGGTGCACGCCTTGCAGAAGAACCTCGCCACGCTGTCGGCCCGCCGCACGGGCGATGTGGACGGCTTGCCCTGCGGACAGACCAGCATGGCCGACTTCAAGGAAGTGATCGGCTGGAAGGCGATGGAAGAGCGCCAGGCGCACTACGAAACGGCTTGATCGTCCCTGAAGGCTTTCACCACAAAAAACAAAGGCCAGTG
Source organism: Acidovorax sp. Root402 (assembly GCF_001425125.1). Lineage (NCBI taxonomy): Bacteria > Pseudomonadati > Pseudomonadota > Betaproteobacteria > Burkholderiales > Comamonadaceae > Acidovorax > Acidovorax sp. Root402. The sequence goes on along the minus strand of NZ_LMDQ01000016.1, from coordinate 76,812 downwards.
CCCATGGGGCACTGGCCTTTGTCGCTTTTTCAGGGGCTTACTGGATCAATCGCGCGTGGCGCGGCGTTGTACGGCGGCGATGTAGGCGTTGCCATCAGGCGGTCGGCCGGAGCGCTGGCTTTCCCACAGCATCTCGCCCAGGCAGTCCATGGCGGCGTGGTGGGCATCGTGCAGCGAGTCGAGCCGCGCCGTCAGCAGCTCCACCGCCTGGCGGATGCCACGGGGCTGGTCGATGCTGCATTGCTCGCTGATCGACAGGTGCATCGACAGGTGCAGAAACGGATTGGTCTGGCCCGGTGTTTCGTCGTAGTTGCGGGCCACGGCAGCATCGGCGTCGGACAGGTCGGCGTGGTACTCGGGGTGCTCGGCGATCCACAGGCTGGCCAGCGTCTCGATGGCTTCCATGGGGGCGCCGCTCTGGGTCTTGGCGTGCACACCACACAGAAAGCGGCGCACATCGGCTTGGGAGGGGCTGAACATGGGGCGTGAGGGTAGCACGCAGGGCAAGGGCCTGGCGTCAGAGGGGAGGCGGGGGAGGTGATGCGGATTGCGCCCGGCCGCTACATCGCGCCGGGGCGGCGTCCTACGCGGGCTGCGCGCCGGCGCACCTACATTGGGCTGGCGCAAGGGTCGGGAGCCGGGTCCACTTTGCTGCAGTCCTCCAAACCCGGCATCGGGAGAAGTGTCATGAATGCAATGCGAATCGTTGGTGTGCTGTTGTTGGTGGTGGGCCTTGCCGGGTTTCTGACCGGAGGGTTCAGCTTTACCAAGGACACCACCCAGGCCAAGATCGGTCCGTTGGAGTTGACCGTGAAAGAAAAGGAATCCGTGAATATCCCCCAATGGTTGAGCCTGGGCGCGATGGTTCTCGGCGGCGTGGTGCTGGTGCTCGGCTTTCGCAAGAACTGATTTCATCCACCGTGGCGAGTGACGGGTGTTGCGGCTCCGGTTCTCGCCCTATCCACGTAAGACGGTAATCGGAGCTTTAGCACCGGCCGCTCGTTGCGGTGGGTGATCTCTGGTGCCGGTTGCCGACAGCCGTTATCTGTCACCCCCTCGGCGCCCCCATCATGCGCGAGATGGTCCGGGCCGCGCTCAGCAGTGCGGGCAGCAGGCTCTCCTGCATCACCGCCGCACTCGTGCGATTGGCCTGACCGCTGATGTTGAGCGCCGCCACCGTCTGCCCCGTACGGTTGGTCAGCGGCGCAGCAATCGATATCAATCCCTCTTCCAGTTCCTGGTTCACCAGGCACCAGCCCTGCTGCCGCGCTTGGCGGATGTGGGCCAGCAGTGCATCCACATCGATGGTGGTGTGTTCGGTAAAACGCTGCATGGGGTGGCCTTGCAGCCGGGCCTGCAGTTCGTCGTCCGGCAACCCGGCCAGCAGCATGCGGCCCATGGACGTCCAGCACGCGGGCAGGCGCGAGCCCACGCCCAGCGTGGTGCGCATGATCTTGTGGGTGGGCACGCGCAGCACATAGACGATATCCAGGCCGTCGAGCACGGCGGCCGATGACGACTCGCGCACCTCTTCCACCAAGTCTTCCATCACCGGCTCGGCCAGGTTCCAGATGGGCAGCGAGGACAGGTACGCAAACCCCAAATCCAGAATGCGCGGGCTCAGGCGAAACAGCTTGCCGTCCGTCTCCACATAACCCAGCGTCTGCAGCGTGAGCAGGATGCGGCGCGCACCGGCGCGCGTGAGGCCTGTCTGCGCGGCGACTTCACTCAAGGTTTGCTGCGGCGTGGCCGTGCTGAACGAGCGGATCACCTCCAGCCCGCGCGCGAACGACTGCACATAGCTGTCGCTCGGTTTGGGGTCTTTGGCTTCAGGGGTTTGGGAATTCATACGTATGCCAACTATAATTCTTTAAGCGAACATTTGTTCTATATACGAACAAATTTCAAAGAGACAACAGAGAAACCAAGAAAGCGTTGCAATGATCAACAAACTGGCGGACTCGGTGGCCCAGGCCCTTGCGGGGGTAAAGGATGGTGCCACGGTGTTGATAGGTGGGTTCGGCACGGCCGGCATTCCGGGCGAGCTGATCGATGGCCTGATCGCCCAGGGTGCGCGGGACCTCACGGTGGTCAACAACAACGCAGGCAATGCGGACCAGGGCCTGGCCGCGCTGCTCAAGGCCGGGCAGGTGCGCAAGATCATCTGCAGCTTTCCGCGCCAGGTGGACAGCTATGTGTTCGATGACCTGTATCGCAGTGGCAAGCTGGAGCTGGAACTGGTGCCTCAGGGCAATCTGGCCGAGCGCCTGCGCGCTGCGGGCGCGGGCATCGGCGCCTTTTTCTGCCCCACGGCCTATGGCACCGAGCTGGCTGCGGGCAAGGAAACACGCGAGATCAATGGCAAACACTACGTGCTCGAATACCCCATCCACGGCGATGTGGCCCTGGTCAAGGCCGAGAAGGGCGACCGCTGGGGCAACCTCACCTACCGCATGTCGGCGCGCAACTTTGGCCCCGTGATGGCCACGGCTGCCAAGACCACGATTGCCACCGTGCACGAGGTGGTGGAGCTGGGCGCGCTGGACCCGGAAGCCATCGTCACCCCGGGCATTTATGTGACGCACGTGGTGAAGATCGACCGCACGGCCACGCAGGCGGGCGGATTCAAGAAATCCACGTGATATCGGCCCCAAGCGCAGAAAGAATAAGCATGAGCAGCTATCAAAAGCGTAGTAAAGACGAGCTGGCGAAACGCGTGGCGCAAGACATCCACGATGGTGCCTACGTCAACCTGGGCATCGGCCAGCCGACCCTTGTCGCCAACCACATCCCGGCAGGCCGCGAAGTCATCCTGCAAAGCGAAAACGGCATCCTGGGCATGGGCCCTGCGCCCGCTGCAGGGCTGGAGGACTATGACCTGATCAACGCGGGCAAGCAGCCCGTCACGCTGCTGCCCGGCGGCGCGTACTTCCACCACGCCGACAGCTTCGCGATGATGCGCGGCGGACACCTCGACATCTGCGTGCTGGGCGCCTTCCAGGTCAGCGCCACGGGCGACCTGGCCAACTGGAGCACGGGCGAGCCCGGCGCCATCCCCGCCGTGGGCGGCGCGATGGACCTGGCCATCGGCGCCAAGCAGACCTGGGTGATGATGGATCTGCTGACCAAGCAGGGCGCCAGCAAGATCGTGACGCAGTGCACCTACCCGCTCACCGGTGTCGCGTGCGTGAAGCGCATCTACACCGATCTGTGCACACTGGCCTGCACGCCCACCGGGCTGCAGCTCATCGACACCGTGCCCGGCCTGTCGCACGCTGAGCTGGAGCAACTGGTGGGCCTGCCCATCCGCCCTGCCGCCTGAACGAATCCACCCCCCAAGCAACGAGGAGACAAAACCATGAGCACACAACGCCAAGCCTTCATCTGCGACGCCATTCGCACCCCCTTTGGCCGCTACGGCGGCGCGCTCTCCAGCGTGCGCACCGACGACCTGGGTGCCATCCCCATCAAGGCGCTGATGGAGCGCAACCCCGGCGTGGACTGGGCGGCCGTGACCGACGTGCTCTACGGCTGCGCCAACCAGGCCGGTGAAGACAACCGCAACGTGGCCCACATGAGCAGCCTGCTGGCGGGCCTGCCCATCGACGTGGCCGGCGCCACCATCAACCGCCTGTGCGGTTCGGGGCTCGATGCCGTGGGCACCGCAGCGCGCGCGATCAAGGCGGGCGAGGCAGGTCTGATGATCGCTGGCGGTGTGGAGAGCATGAGCCGCGCCCCCTTCGTCATGCCCAAGGCAGAGTCGGCCTTCAGCCGTAACAACGCGGTGTATGACACGACGATTGGCTGGCGCTTTGTCAACAAGCTGATGAAGGAAAAGTACGGTGTGGACTCCATGCCCGAAACCGCCGAGAACGTGGCCACCGACTTCAAGATTGAGCGCGAAGCCCAGGACCAGATGGCCCTGCGCAGCCAGCTCAACGCAGTGGCCGCCATCAAGGCTGGCCATCTGGCGCGCGAGATCGTGCCGGTGCACATCCCGCAAAAGAAAGGCGACGCGATCATCGTGAGCCAGGACGAGCACCCGCGTGAGACCAGCATCGAAGCGCTGGCCAAGCTCAAGGGCGTGGTGCGGCCCGATGGCACGGTGACGGCGGGCAACGCCAGCGGCGTGAACGACGGCGCCTGTGCGCTGCTGCTGGCCGATGAAGCCAATGCTGCCAAATATGGCCTCAAGCCCCGCGCCCGCGTGGTGGGCATGGCCGTGGCTGGTGTGGCGCCGCGCATCATGGGTTTTGGCCCCACGCCTGCCACGCTGAAGGTGCTGGAGCAGACGGGCCTAACCATCGACCACATGGACGTGATCGAACTGAACGAAGCCTTTGCCGCGCAAGGCCTGGCCGTGCTGCGCGCGCTGGGCCTCAAGGACGACGATGCCCGCGTGAACGCCTGGGGCGGCGCCATCGCGCTGGGCCACCCGCTGGGCGCCAGCGGCGCGCGCTTGGTCACCACTGCCGTCAACCGCCTGCACGAGCACGCGGGCCAGTACGCGCTGTGCACCATGTGCATCGGCGTGGGGCAGGGTATTGCCATCATCCTGGAGCGCGTGTGACCGCAATTGATAAAAGCACTCCCGTCACGGTCGTCACCGGTGCCAGCAACGGCATCGGCCGCGCGATTGCCGAAGCCGTGCTGGCCCAAGGCCACGCCGTGGTCAACCTGGACTACGTGCTGCCCACCTGGAGCCACCCGCAACTCACCTCGTACCAGGGCGACCTGACCGACGAAGCCTCGACCCGTGAACGCGCGGCCGAGATTGCGGCCAAGCACAACGTCACCGCACTGGTAAACAACGCGGGCGCCACGCGCCCTGGCACCATCGACACGGCGACCACAGCCCAACTGGATGACGTGGTGGGGCTGCACCTGCGCGCGCCCATGCTGCTGGTGCAGGCCTTTTTGCCCACGCTGCGCGCCAGCGGGCAGGGCCGCATCGTCAACATGTCGTCGCGCGCCGCTTTGGGCAAGGGCGAGCGCATCGTCTACTCCGCCACCAAGGCCGGAATGATCGGCATGACACGCACGCTGGCCATGGAGCTGGGGCGTGACGGCATCACCGTCAACGCGATTGGCCCCGGGCCCATCGCCACCGAGCTGTTCCGCCAGAGCAACCCCGACGGTGCGCCGCAGACGCAGCGCATCCTGAACAGCATCGCCGTGGGCCGCATGGGCACGCCCGACGACGTGGCGCGCGCGGCGCTGTTTTTCCTCTCGCCCGACAACGGTTTCGTGACCGGGCAGGTGTTGTACGTGTGCGGAGGCACCACGCTGGGAGTGGCGCCTGTTTAGCAACCTGAACTGATCTTCCTTGCCGCCCCGCAAGGGGCACCCCCCGTTCTCGTCCGGAGGCCTCGGCGCCCGGTTGAGGCCACGGCGCGGCCAGACGCGGGCCCACGCGGCCCTGGTGGCACCGACCCATTCATTCATCCACCTTCTTGAAGGAGACAAACCATGACCCATTCCATCCACACCACCCGCCGCTTCGCGCTGTCGGCCGCTGCAGTCACCGCCCTCGCTGGTATCGGCCTGCTGGGCAGCAGTACTGCGCTCGCCCAGGCTTATCCGAGCAAGCCCGTCACCATCGTCGTGCCCTTTGCGGCAGGCGGCACCACCGACATCCTGGCCCGCATCATCGGCCAGGCGCTGACCACGGAGCTGGGCCAGTCCGTCATCGTGGACAACCGCGCGGGCGCGGGCGGCAACATCGGCGGGGCCATGGCGGCCAAGGCCCCGGCAGATGGCTACACACTCTTCATGGGCACGGTGGGCACCCACGCCATCAACGCCAGCCTGTACAAGAAGATGCCGTTCGACCCCATCAAGGACTTTGCACCACTGACGCGCGTGGCCAATGTGCCCAACCTGCTGGTGGCCAACCCGGCGCAGCCCTACAAGACGGTGAAGGAGCTGATCGCCTACGCGAAGGCCAACCCCGGCAAGGTCAACTTCGGCTCCTCGGGCAACGGCAGCTCCATCCACCTGTCGGGCGAGCTGTTCAAGAGCCTGGCCAAGGTGGACATGGTGCACGTGCCCTACAAGGGCAGCGCCCCAGCGGTCACCGACCTGCTGGGCAACCAGATCGGCATCATGTTCGACAACATGCCCTCGGCCATTCAACACGTGCGCAGTGGCAAGCTGGTGCCGATTGCCGTGACCACGGCCAAGCGCTCGCCCGAGCTGCCCAATGTGCCGACCATCGCCGAAGCTGGCGTGCCCGGCTATGAAGCCACCTCGTGGTTTGGCATGTTTGCGCCCGCCGGAACGCCTGCGCCGGTGCTGGCCAAGCTCAACACCGCACTGGTGAAGGTGCTGAACCAGGCCGAGGTGAAGAAGAAGATCAACGAGCAGGGCGCCGAGACGTACAGCGAAACGCCCGAGCAGTTTGCTGCCTTCATCCAGGCCGAGTCCATCAAGTGGGGCAAGGTCGTGAAGGAGTCTGGGGCGAGCCTGGACTAAGAGCGGCTAACAAAACCCTTCTGGCGTCGTTGCCGCGTCTTGTCGTACTACTCGTACTGCCTGCGACGCTGCGCCTCGCCAGAACCGCTGCGCTGAGTTTTGTTATCCGCTCTAAGCGCAGTCGAGATTTTTGCGGCTACCAGATTGATAGCTGCTACCGCTCATGCATCGGGCGGTAGCAGCTATTTTTGCTTCACATCAGGCAGCCGGGCTCACTGCACCCGGTACACACGCCCCGTCTGCGCACCTTCCACGCTGCGCTGGTAGGCCAGCGCCACGCGCGCGGCGGGCACCGGCTCGAACCCCGGGAAGAACGGCCCGTAGCTGCCCATCGACTCGGTCAGCACCGTGGGGCTGATGGCGTTGATGCGCAGGCCGCGCGGCAGCTCGATGGCGGCGGCAGCCACAAAACCTTCGATGGCCGCGTTCACGGCCGTGGCGCTGGCGCCGTTGCGGATGGGCTCAATCGACAGGATGCCCGCTGTCAGCGTGATGGAGCCGCCATCGTTCAGATACTTCTGGCCGACCAGCGCCAGCTGCACCTGGCCCAGCAATTTGTCCTGCAGGCCCAGGTTGAACTGCTCGGCCGTCATTTCCGCCAGCGGGCCAAAGTGCAGGTTGCCTGCGGTGCTCACGATGGCATCAACTTTGCCCACGGCCTCGAACAGTTGGGCAACCGCGCCTGGCTGCGAGAAGTCCGCACGGTGCGTGCCGCTGCTGCGGCCCACGGTGATCACGTCGTGGCGTGCGCCGAGGTTGGCCAGCACGGCCTGGCCGATGGTGCCGCTCGCGCCGATGAGAAGAATCTTGGACATGGTGTTTTCCTTGGGTGTCAAAAAGGGTTGATGAGGAACTGACAGCCCGATTCTTTTGCTAATCAATCGAAACATAAAGTACCTGCAAGTTATGCTTGTGCTAACCTTTGATTAGGAATTGAGGGAGTTGCCATGGACAAGCTGCGCAATATGGAAGTCATGGTGGCCGTGGTGGAGGCCGGCAGCTTTGCCGCTGCCGCGCGCCAGCTGCAGATCTCCGCCGTGATGGTGGGCAAGCACATCCAGCAGCTGGAGACGCACCTGGGCGCGCGCCTGTTCCAGCGCAGCACGCGCCAGAACAGCCTGACCGAGGTGGGCGCCGCGTTCTACGACGACAGCAAACGTGTGCTGGAGCAGGTGCGTTGGGCCGAGTCCGCCGTGGAGCGCAGCCGCGCCGTGCCGCAGGGCCTGCTGCGGGTGAGCGCGCCCTTCACGCTGGGCAACCACGTGATCGCGCCGCTGGTGGCCGACTTTCTGCAGCGCCACGACCAGGTGCGTGTGGACCTGCAGCTCACCGACAGCGTGGTGGACCTGGCAGGCGAGGGCTTTGACGTGGCCGTGCGCATTGGCCAGGTGGTGAACGAGGGCCTGGTGGCGCGCCCGCTGCGCCCCTACCGCATGGTGATTGCCGCAGCACCCGCGTACCTGCAGCGCCACGGCACGCCTGAACGCGCGGCCGACCTGGCGCGCCACCAGTGCCTCAGCCACTCGGTGTGGCAGCGCCGGGTGGAATGGACGCTGCGCGATGGCAACGAGGATTTCTTCTGGCCCGAGAACGCGCGCTTTGTGTGCAACCAGGGCGATGGCCTGCGCCAGGCGGCGTTGCGCGGCCTGGGCCTGATCATGCAACCCGAGGTGCTACTGGCCGACGACCTGGCCAGTGGCGTGCTGGTGCCGGTGATGCAGCACTGCCTGCCCGTGCCGCGCCCGATGCACCTGGTGTATGCGCCCGACCGGCGGCAACTGCCCAAGCTGGCGCGGTTTGTGGAGCATGTGGTGGGCGCGCTGGGCGCAGCCTGAGCGGTGCGGGTCAGGCTTGCGCGCCGGGGGCGCGCAGCTGGAGGCTTGGGGCCTTGGGCGTGACGCCCAGTGCCGCTCACTCCACGGCGTCGCGGGGCGCCACGGGCCCGATCTTGAACACCCCGCTCACCCGCGCGCACGGCACACCGTCGGCGGTGACCAGACCCTGCGCAAACACCAGCGAGCGCGTGATGCGCAGCGGCTCGGCCTCGCCCTCCACCCAGGCGCCCAGCGGGGCAGGGGCCAGGTAGTCGATCTGCAGGCTGATGGTGGGCAGGAAGCGGTTTGACACCTGGTCGCTTTTGCGGTGCACCGACAGGGGCACCAGCATGTCGCAGAAGGTGGCCATCATTCCGCCGTGCAGGTTGCCCATGGGGTTGGTGTGGCGCGGCTCCACGCGAAAGCCGAACTTCACCACATTGCCCTGGTGCAGCACATACAGCGGGCCGTTGTGCTGGATGTAAGGGCCCCCGGCCACCAGCGGCGCAAAACCTGCGGGGATGGGGGCGGTGGTGGCATTCTCGGGGGCGTGCGTCATCAGCGGGTTTCCTTGTCTATGTCGTTGGCAAAACTGGCGTCCTGCAGGCTGCTGCGGGTGGCGTCACCCTGCAGCCAGCCGCCGTACACCGAGCGAAAGTCGGCCACGATCTGCGCGAGCGGCATGTCGTCAAACGCGCCGCGCTGGTGCACGTATTCCATGTGGCGTGCGCCTGACTTGTCGAACGGGTGGTAGATGGAATCGTTCTCGCCGTCGAACTCCAGCGGCAGCAGGCCAAAGCGCTCGCACAGCTCGATGTTGAAGGCGGGCGTGGCCTTGCGCCAGGCGCCGTCCAGCCAGATGTCGGTGTAGCCATGCCAGATGAAGAGGTCGGTCTTCATGGTCTCGCGCATGCGCTCGGTGCTCAGGTGGTTGCGCACATCGGCAAACCCCATGCGCGCCGGGATGCCCGCCGCACGGCACGCGGCCGTCAGCAGCGCGGCCTTGGGCACGCACCAGCCATAGCCGTTGGCCAGCACGGTGCTGGCCGTCATGCCTTGGGGCGACAGGTCGATGCGGTAGGGGTCGTAGCGGAAACCATCGCGCACGGCCAGGTACAGGGCCACCGCGCGTTCACGGTCGGTGGCGCCGTGCGCGTGTTGGGCGGCAAAGGCCTGGATCGAAGGTGCGTCGCTGTCGATAAGGGCCGTGGAACGCAGGTGGGTGGGCGTGGGTGCGGTGGTCATTGTGGTGTGTCTCCTGCAGTCGGACGGAGGCCAGTGTGCGGGCCTCGGGCACCCGATGCTGTCACAGGCGCGCCAGCCTTGCTGCGCCAGGGCTGGATGCCTTGGTCACACCCGCCATGCGGGCAGCTCCCAGTTGCGCCACACCGCCAGCCCGCGCAGCCCGGCGGTGAGCAGCACGCAGACCACCAGCGGCGCCCAGTCGGGAGCCTGCATCTGGCGCAGGGCCACGTCGGCCCAGCCGCCCGCAAACGCGCACAGCGCATAGGGCCGGTGGTCGCTGAAGGCCTGGGGCACCTCGTTGCACAGCACGTCGCGCAGCACACCGCCAAACACGCCGGTGGTCACGCCCATCATCACGCTGATGATGGGCGGCATGCCGACGGCGGTGGCAATGTCCACGCCCACAGCGGCAAACAGGCCCAGGCCGATGGCGTCGGGCAGCAGCATGGCGCGCTCGGTGGGCTCAAAGTGCCGCTGGCGCATGAACAGCATGGCGCCGATGCACAGCGCCAGAATGCCCCACACAAACTCGGTGTGGCGAATCCAGAAAAAGGGCCGCTGGTCCAGCAGTAAATCGCGCAGCGTGCCCCCGCCAAACGCGGCCACGAAGGCCACCACACACACGCCCACGGCATCCAGCCGCTTGCGCGCGGCGGCCATCACGCCCGACAGTGCGAAAGCCACGGTGGCGGCCACTTCCAGCACAAAGCGCAGGGTGTGCACCCAGGGGGCGTTGATGATCAGCGAATCCATGGCGACGATTGTGCCGTGGCCGCTGGCGATTCCATGGGGGGTGATCGCTATTTATTTGATAGCTATTGAGGTATGAATCAGTAGCGCTTGAGCGCATTTTGAGCAAAAAATGTGCAGATGGGCGTTGTGTATGCCTGGTGGGCCCCGTCAGGTCCCGGTGCAGCACTCGCCTGCGTCCACTCAGCGCAGCAGGCCCTCGCCCAATGCGCAGGCCACCAGCGCCAGCACACATCCGCCCAGGCCCAGCCACCCCAGCCGCAGTGCCCAGCGCTGGCTGGCCTGCGGCCACAGGTTCATGGCCAGCACCAGCAACCAGCCCAGCACCATCCATGCGGCCAGCACCAGGGCCACACCGGCGACCCAGCCAGCAGCCAGGCTGGCGGTGGTGGTCTGCAGCAGCAAGGTGCCCAGCGCCACAGCCTTGGCGCGCCATCGCGCCGCCCCCGTGGGTGTGTCATCGCCCCACGCACGGGTGGGCACTGTGCGGGCCCAGCAGGCCAGTGCCACCAGCGAGGCCAAGGCGGCGGCAATGCCCAGCAGTTCGTTCATGCGGTCTCCGAGGGCTGTGGGTGGCGCGGGGTGTGACGGGTGCGGCTGCGATGGCCCAGGCCCCGGGCCCCCGGCCGGTTGTGCAGCGGCCGCACGCTGCTGCAGGCTGCTGCCGTGCAGAACATGGCGGCCACCCAACCTTGCTGCAGCCCGGCCTTGGCTGCCAGGCCGGCACAGGCCAGCCCTGCCAGCAGCCACAGCAGGGCGCTGGTGCGGGGTGCCCAGGTGCGCACCGTGGCCGCAGGCAACCCGACAAAAAAGGACAGCAGCAGGCCCAGCATGCCGGCCGATCGAGCGGGCTCAACCGCCACGATGTGCGCCAGACGGAATGACTCCACCGCCAGCGCCGTGCAAAGCCAGAAGGGCAGGTGCGCCAGCGGTGCCAGGGGCCAGGGGCGGCCCGTGTGGGACACCACATGCCGTGGTGCCGCCGGGATGACAGCAATGGACGGGCGACTCCCCCGGCGCCGAGGAGCCTGCTGCACCCGCTGCGGGCCCATGAACGCCGCCACGCCCGCACAGGCCAGACCCGTGGCCGCAAGGCCCAGGGCCATGGCAGGCGCCAGGGCGCTACCGAGTGCCAGGCCGGTGAGCGCCGCCACAGCCAACAGCGCCCCGGTGCTGCCCAGCGTCACCCGCCACAGCGCCAGCGTGCGCAGCGCCCACGCGGCCAGGGCCGACATCAGCAGCCACACGGCAATGAGCACCCACACCGTCCACACCGGCCGCTGCGCCAGCGGGGCCAAGCCCGCAGGTCCCCACAGGTGTACGAACACCGCCACGAGGAGCGCGGCGGGCACGGTGGCATGCAGGGCCAAAAAGAAACGTTGCATGGTGGGTGTGGTGTGGAAGGTGGGGGCTGATGCCCGTCAGCCCGCCGCGATGGCGTTGCCTGCGGACGCCGGATGTGCCGCGTCGGCCTCGCGCCTGCGCTGCTGGCGCGCATCCAGCCAGATCAGCGTGCCCGAGATCGACAAAAACGCCGGGGTCATGCCCAGAAAAAAATACAGCCACTTGAGCGCCAGCCCGCCAAAGTCGCCAAAGTGCAGCGGCTCCATCAGGCTGTTGACCAGCGACCAGAAGCCCGCCGTGCGTGGATCGTGCACCTTCTTGGGAACGCCCGTGACGGCATGGATGTCCACCCGCGCGGTGCTGGCCAGGTGGCCGCTCAGGTTGCCGGTGAAACCCGCCTCGGCGGTGCCCGTGCCCCAGCGGCGCAGCGACACATAGCGCGCCTCCAGCCCCGGCACGGCCTGCTGCGCGGTGGCATACATCGCATCCAGCGACTGCATGGGGGCGGGCTCGCTGCCCTCGGCCTTGCGCGCGGGCTGAGAGGGCGCCATTGCGGCAGGGGTGGTGATGAACTTGTAGCCCTGCTCGAACAGCGGCGCCAGGCCCATCCACGCGCCGGTGGTGGCGATCAGGATGTGAAAGCCCAGCCCCCAGATGCCGGCGGACTTGTGCAGGTCCGACATCACCACGCGAAAGCTGCGGCCCCAGCGCTGGGTGAATAGCTCGGCCAGGACCTTGCGGTGGATGACGATGCCGGTGGCAATCAGCACCAGCATGGCTGCGCCGAGGAACCCCACGATCCAGCGCGGCCCGAAGAACAGGAACACATGCAGCATGCGCAGGTACTGGCCGAGCTGGCTGTCCACCGGGCCCACCACCGTGCCGGTGTCGGAGCGCAAGGCCACCTTGGTGCGGGTGTTGGCAGGCGCGCCGCGCTCGCGCACGAACGCGAAGTAGCTGGGGTTGACGGCATCGGGCAGCGCAATGGTTTCCACCGTGGCGCCTGGGTAGCGGGTCTGCAGCTGCGTGAGCACCGCGTCGAGCGAGGCCGGCTTTTCGGAGCGTGGCAACTTTGCCAGTGAAGGGTTGGCCCAGAGGTCGATCTCGTTCTTGAACACCACCACCGCGCCCGAAAAGCACACGATGAACAGCAGCAGCCCCGTGACGATGCCGGCCCAGGAGTGCAGGGTGAAGAGGCGGTTGAGCGTGCGCTGGCTGGTCATGGCGTGTGGGCGATGTAGTGGGGCGTTGCGTCAGAAGAAGTACGTCACACCCAGGCTGAAGCTGCGGGGCAATGCAGGCGAGACCACGTTGGCGTTGATCGCGCCGTCGTAGTACGCCTTGTTGAACACGTTCTTCACGCCCGCCGTCACGCGGTAGTTCTCGCCCATGTAGCTGACGGACGCATCGGCCACAAAGTACGACGGCAGCGTGAAGGGGTACGAGCCGATCTGCTCGCTCACATAACGCCCGCCCAGTCCCAGCGTCACCCGCTGGTACTGCGGCAGTTTGTAGGTGGCCCAGGCGGTGAGTGTGTGGCGCGGCGTGAGGTTGAGCGGCAGGCCCACAATCGCCGCGTTGTTGTCGCGCGTGACCTTGCTTTGTGTGTAGGTGTAGGCGCTGGTGATCTTCCAGCCGTTCTTCAGGTCGGCGCCCAGCTCCAGCTCCAGCCCGCGCGCGCGCTGCTCGCCGGTCTGTACGCTGAAGCCTGTGTTCACCGGGTCGGCGGTGGTCACGTTCTGGCGCACCAGGTCGAACACGGCGAGCGCGCCGGTGATCTGGCCGCCGGGGGCTTCGTACTTCACGCCCGCCTCCCACTGCTTGCCGGTTTCGGGCACGAAGTTCGATCCACCAAACGTCAGGCCCGACTGGGGCAGGAAGGACTCGCCATAGCTGCCATAAGCGGCCCAGCCCGGCTTGAACTCGTACACCAGGCCGGCCGACAGCGTGGTGGCGTTGTCCTTCTGGCGCGTCTGCGTGTTGGCCACGCGGTTGTTGGTGTCGTTGGTGGACCAGTCGCGGCGCAGGCCCACCAGGGCCGTCCAGCCCTGGCCGAACTTGATCTGGTCCTGCGCATACAGGCCCGCCACGGTGAGCTTGGAAGGCGCATCGCTGGTCAGCGCCTCGGGGCAGGTGGCCTGCATGCCGTACACGGGCGCGAACAGGTCCAGCGCGCCGATGCGGCAGGTGCGGCTGGCCAGCAGGCTGGTGCCGCTGCGCACATCCAGGCCCGTCACCAGCTGGTGCTTTACGCCCAGCGCCTCGAAACGTGACAGCAGCGAGGTGTCGGTGGCCAGCAGGTCGTAGTCCATGTACTGGCGCGAGGCCTGGCGGTTCTGCAGCCGCTGGTTGGCCTGCAATGCCTGGTTGGAGACGAAGTTGCCCGTGCCTTTCTCGGTCTCGTAGCGCACGTTCTGGCGGAAGGTCATGGCATCCGACAGGCGATGCTCCAGCGCATAGCCCACCGTGGTGCTTTCCACGTCATACACACCGAAGCTCGGGTCGCCCGTGAACATCGTGCGTGACAACGTGCCATTGCGGTTGGGCAACACCGTGCCGTAGGGCGTGATGCCCTGCTGGCGCATCCACTCGCTCTGGCTGTAGGTGGCAAACAGCACCAGGTCGGTCTGCGCACCCAGGTCGATGGAGAGCGAGGGCGCAAACCACCGGTCCTTGCGGTAGACGAACTGCGTGGGGTCGTCGGCGTTGGACACCTGCGCATTGATGCGAAGCGCCGTCTTGCCCGATTCGGACAGTGGCCGGTTGATGTCGGCCTGCAGCGTGCGCTGGCCGAAGCTGCCCACTTCCACACCCACCTCGTTGATCGCCTCCTTCTTAGGCCGCTTGCTCACCGCGTTGACGATGCCGCCCGGCTGCACCTGGCCATAGAGCACTGAGGCCGAGCCCTTGAGTACCTCGAAGCGCTCGTAGCCATAAGGCTGCAGCTTGGCCCACATGCCCGGGCTTTGCACCAGGCCATCGACCAGGATGGACTCGGTGGAGCGAAAGCCCCGGATATTCAGATCGTCAAACCCCCGGCGCCCAAAGTTGACCGGGCTCACCCCCGCCACGGTCTGCAGCGCTTGCTGCACGTTGGTGATCTGCCGCGATTCCATCTGCTCGCGCGTGACCACGCTGACCGACTGCGGCGTCTCCAGCCGCCGCATGGGCGCCTTGCTGGCGGTTTGGGCCTCCACGGGTGCAAAGCCCATGTCTTTTTCGGTGCTGGCGTTGATGCGGACTTCTTGGAGCTGGGGGGCGGTGGCGCTGTGGGCAGAGGCCGCGGCCTCTGCTGCCAGTGCGTCAGCCTGCTGGGCCATTGCGGCCTGGGCCAGGCAGAGGGCAAGGGGTGTCAGGGCGAACAGACGGGCTTGGCAGACCGAAGGAATGGCATGCGCCAAAGTGCGGGCAGCGCTGGACGCCAGGGCTGCGCGAGAGGGCTGGAAAGGCATGGATGTCCCGTTGGAGAGTGGGCAAAACGCGGAGTGCACTGGCTCGCGTGATGTCCCGGGACGCTGGCTGGCTGAAGGTGATGGATTGTAATGCGAATGATTATCTTTTGCGACAATGGTACTGCATTCCTTTGCTCCGGCTTTGGTCGCGTGCGACCGGCCGCCAGCCTTTCTTGGGGATGGCGAATTGGGGCAAACTCCCGGGCTGCTGATCGTTGAGAGGACGTCTGGTGAGACGCTTTGCTGCAGTCCTGGGACTGACCCTTGTCCTGGGCCCCTTGCTGTGGGTCACGGCCATGATGCTGTTCCACGACGGCCCTCCACCTGCGTGCAATTTCTACACCGTTCCCGTGACCTTCACCTCCGTGGTGCCCCGGCAGCACCCCCGAGGAGGCAACCGGGTGGGCGTACCAGACGTGCAGTTTTCTTATGTCTTGGAAGGACGGCGGTACACGAGCACGAAGCTCTTTTGTGAATCGCCTGCCAACGCGTCCTACGAGCATGGCCGCATGCGCGAGTTTGTGAAGCAAGCGCCGGGCAGCTCCGACATCGTTGCCTGGGTGCCGAGCGGTGATGCCGGGGCGGGCTGTATTTCATTGAGCCCTGTGTTCGGATACAGCCGGGTCCATGAGGCCGCCCCCTTGTGCCGGCGGTAGCGGGCTGCGTTGAGGGCAAGCACTGAGGCCACGCGGGGCCGCAGCCCTGCGTCGATAGCGTTGGCTACTTTCCTGGGGTGCTGTTGGATGCTATTGAATGAATAGCAATGTGGGCAATAAAGATAAGCGCTAAGGTTTGTTTTTGTCGGAGGTACTGGTGTTCAAGGGGGCGTCCCCGCCAGGGCCATCCTCCGTTGCGGCGTAGCCCGGGTATGCACCAGCGGCCGCATCCAGCGCCGCACTCTCCTGCCGCTCCCGCGCCATCTGCTCCGCAAACTGGTTGCGACCTTCGCGCGCCACGGCGATGAACTTGGCGCGGTCCTTGTGGTGCGGGTACATGCGGTCGGCCAGGGCGATGTTGTGGGTGCGAAAACGCTGGGTGATGGCGGTGGCTTGCGCGGGGGGCAGGCCCATCAGCTCCAGCACGGTGTGGGCGCTTTGCAGGCTGGACTCGAACAGCTCGCGCTGCACCAGCGTCACGCCCAGGTCGCGCAGCTTGTTCCAGTGCGTCACATCGCGCGCGCGGGCCACGACCTGCAGGTGCGGGAAGTGTTCGCGCGCCAGCTTGGCGATCTGCAGGGACTGCTCGGCATCGTCCACGGCCACCACCAGGATGCGTGCGTGTTCGGCCCCGGCGATGCGCAGCAGGTCGAGCCGCGTGGCGTCGCCGTAGAACACGCGGTAGCCAAAGGTGCGCGCCACCTCCAGCATGTCCACGCTGTGGTCCAGCACGGTGGTGGGGATGCCCTGGGCCAGCAGCACGCGCGAGACGATCTGCCCGTAGCGGCCGAAGCCCGCGATGATGATGGGCGCCTCTTGGGGCTCGGAGATTTCCTCGGCCTGGGGCGTGGCGGTCTTGAGCTGGGCATAGCGGCGCAGCAGCACCCGGTCCAGCAGCACCAGCAACAGCGGGCTGATCAGCATCGACAGCGCCACGGCTCCAATCAGCAGCGAGGCAGTCTCGGCCGGGAACACGTTGGCGCCGGCGGCGGCCTGGAACACCACAAACGCAAACTCGCCGCCCTGGGCCAGCAGCAGGGTGAAGACAGGGCGCTCCTGGTAGGGAATCTCGACCACCTTGGCCAGGGCGTAGATGACCACGGCCTTGGCCGCCAGAAAGCCGACCAGGATGGCGGCCATGAGCCCGGGCGAGCGCAGGATCACGCCGAAGTCGATGCTCATGCCCACGGCGATGAAGAACAGCCCGAGCAGCAGGCCCTTGAAGGGCTCGATGTCGGCCTCCAGCTCGCGGCGGTATTCGCTGTCGGCCAGCAGCACGCCGGCGAGGAAGGCGCCCAGCGCCATCGACAGGCCCACCAGCACCATCAGGTACGCAATGCCCACGACCAGCAGCAGCGCGGCGGCAGTGAAGATCTCGGGGGTGTTGCTCTTGGCGATCCAGCGCAGCACGGGGCGCAGCAGCAGGCGCCCGCCAAGGATGATGGCGGCGATCACGCCGACGATCTTCAGCACCTCCAGCACCATCTCGCCCGGGGTGTGGCCTGCGCCTTCACCGGCGGCCGCGCCCAGCACGGGCAGCAGGGCCAGGATGGGGATGGCCGCCACGTCCTGGAACAGCAGGATGGAGAAGCCGGCCTGGCCGCTTTGTGTGCGCATCAGGTTGCGCTCGGCCAGCGATTGCAGCGCAATGGCGGTGGACGACAGCGCCAGGCCCAGCGCGCCCACCAGGCTTACGCGCCAGGGCAGGCCGGCCAGCGCACCCAGCGCGAACAGCACCGCCGCGCAGCCCAGCACCTGGGCGGTGCCGGTGCCAAAGATGGGGCGGCGCAGAGCCCACAGGCGGCTGGGTTGCAGCTCCAGCCCGACCAGGAACAGCATGAGCACCACGCCGAACTCGGCGAAGTGCAGGATGTCCTGCACGTTGCTCACCAGCCCCAGGCCCCAGGGCCCGATGGCGATGCCCGCTGCCAGGTAGCCAATGATGGCGCCGAGGCCCAGCGCCTTGGCAATGGGCACGGCCAGCACAGCGGCGGTGAGGTACAGGAAACCGTAGGTGAGCCAGGTGGGGGCGTGTTCCATGGATGGGCGTGCGCTTGGGGGTCGTCGTGGGGAGGCAGAACACCGCGCCCCCGAGGAGTGGGGCGGGTGTGGCAGATTCTGGCACCGCTGCAAGGCGTTGGGTTGGGTGCCGTGGGTTGGATCTGTAGCGCTATTTATTTGATAGCTATTAAGGCATGATTATCTAGCGCCTGAGCCTGTTTTTATGCAGATCATGGTGCACGGAGCCCCGCGTTGCTAAGATGCGGGCCCTTCTTCGCACACAGGCACGGTGACCCATGGATCTGCAGACTTGGCTGGCTTTTTTTGCGGCGTCGTGCCTGATTGCGGTGTCGCCGGGCTCGGGGGCTGTGTTGTCGATGAGCCATGGTCTGTCGTTCGGTGTGCGCAAGACGGGCGCCACCATCCTGGGCCTGCAGCTGGGGCTGTTGCTGATTTTGCTGATTGCCGGGGCGGGTGTGGGCTCGCTGCTGCTGGCGTCCGAGGTGGCGTTCAGCATCGTCAAGGTGCTGGGCGCCTGCTATCTGATCTATGTGGGCTTCTGCCAGTGGCGTGCTGGTGATAAATCGCCGGTACAAGGTGATGAGACCGAGTCGGCGGGCACCTGGCAAAAACGCTGCCTGACCGGCTTTCTGACCAACGCCACCAACCCCAAGGGCATCATCTTCATGGTGGCCGTGCTGCCCCAGTTCATGACCGACACGCGCCCGCTGTGGACGCAGCTGCTGGTGATGGCCGCCACCACGGTGACGGTGGACGTGGTGGTCATGCACGGCTACGCTGCGGGGGCGAGCGCGCTGCGCCGCCTGATGCGCAGTGCGCGGGCCGTGCGGGCGCAGAACCGCGTGTTTGGCGGTTTGCTGATGGCGGTGGGGGCGGGGCTGTTCTTCGTCAAGCGCGGTGGTCAGCACGCCTGAGGCGGCTGTGGCACCGCTGGGGTGTCAGAGGGTGCTTCTGATTTGATAGCTGCTAGCGCATATGAATATTGCGCTTGAGGCTGATTTGGCTTGTATTTTCATGGACCTGCAGATTCCAAGGAGCTTGTCATGCCAGTAGTTGTTGTCGCCAACCCGAAGGGCGGAGTGGGCAAGTCCACGCTGTCCACCAACATCGCGGGCTACTTTGCCAGCCAGGGGCATCCCGTGATTCTGGGCGACACCGACCGGCAGGAGTCCGCCCGGCTGTGGCTGGGCCTGCGCCCGCCCGCTGCGCGCCCCATCGGCAGCTGGGACACCAGCTCGGACGTCATCAGCCGCCCGCCCAAGGGCACTACGCATGCGGTGCTGGATACCCCCGCCGGCCTGCACGGCTGGCGCCTGAACGATGTGCTCAAGCTGGCTGACAAGGTCATCGTGCCGCTGCAGCCCAGCGTGTTCGACATCTTTGCCACGCGGGCCTTTCTGGACCAGCTGGCCGAGCACCGCCACGCCGCCGGGGTGCCCGTGGGCATCGTCGGCATGCGGGTGGATGCGCGCACCAAGGCGGCCGAGCAACTGCATCATTTTGTGGACAGCCTGGGGTTTCCGGTGCTGGGCTATCTGCGTGACACGCAGAACTACATCCACCTGGCAGCACACGGCCTCACGCTGTTTGACGTGGCCCCTGGCCGCGTGGCACGCGACCTGGAGCAGTGGCAAGGGATCTGCACGTGGCTCAATTCTTGAAGGACAGCGTGAAGCACGACGTACATCCAATCCCCCGGGAAAACACCTGTCACCCGGCAGACAAGGCGCGCCGGAGCGCAGGGCTACATTGCAACGATGAAAATCTTCCGCTCATATTCCGAAGTCAGCGCCTGCGTGGGCCAGGAGGTCGCCGTGACCGACTGGATCACCATCACGCAGGAACAGGTCAACCTGTTTGCCCAGGCCACGGGCGACCACCAGTGGATCCATGTGGACCCCGAGCGTGCCAAGGCCGGGCCGTTTGGCGCGCCCATTGCGCACGGGTTTCTCACGCTGTCGCTGATTCCGCAATTCTTCGAGACGGGCCTGACCATCGAGGGTGCGCGCATGGGCGTCAACTACGGGCTGAACAAGGTGCGTTTCACCGCGCCGGTGCCGGTGGGCAGCCGCTTGCGGGCGCGCCTCACGCTGCAGGCTGCCGAGCCCGTGGCGCCCGATGGCATGCAGATGACTTGGCTGGTGACCGTGGAGCGCGAGGGCAGCGACAAGCCGGTGTGTGTGGCGGAATCCCTCGCGCGCAACTTCGGCGCTCCGGCCTGAGCCGGTTCGCCATCGGGCAGGAGGTCTGAACCATGGACCGCCTGCAAGCCATGAAAATTTTCGAGCGCGTGGTGGAAGAGGGCGGCTTTGCCGCCGCTGCCCGCGCCATGGACATGTCGCCCCCCGTGGTCACCCGCATGGTGGCCGAGCTGGAGCAGCACCTGGGCACGCGCCTGCTGCAACGCACCACCCGCAAGCTGGCTCTGACCGACGCGGGAGAGTCGTACCTGCAGCGGGTGCGCGCCATCCTGCATGAGATCGATGATGCCGAGGCCGCTGCCGCTGCCAGCACGCGCGATCTGCGCGGCACCATCCGCATCGTGGCGGCACCAGTGCTCGCCACCAACTTTCTGGCACCCTTGGTGGCGGTGTGGCATGCCTACTACCCCAAGCTCATGCTGGACATCAGCATGGACGCCTATGCCTCCAGCCGAGTGGATGAGTTCGATGTGACCATCATGGTGGCGGGCGAGGACTTTGACGCCAACATCGTCGCGCGCCCCCTGGTGCAGGGGGAGGCGATTGTGGTGGCGTCCCCCGACTACCTGGAGCGCCGGGGCATTCCCCGTGAGCCACAAGACCTGATTCACCACGACTACCTGCGCGATTCGAGCGCGCCCGTGCGCCTGCAGTCAGGGCCCGGCCGCAAGCTGCGCCTGCAGTCGCTGCGGGCAGACGTGCCGGATGAAGAAGTGGACGCACCGGCGGTGTTGCAGTCCGTCAGCACCGAGCTGCTGATGCGTGCCGCTGTGGACGGGGCGGGCGTGGCTGTCACGTCGCGCCTGCTGGCCGAGGAGCACCTAGCCCGCGGCGAGCTGGTCCACATCCTGCCCGGCTGGATCTTTTCGCGTTACACGATCTATGCGGCGCTGCCCTCGGGCCGCATGCTGCCCGCGCGCACGCGGGTGTTTCTGGACTTCCTGACCGAACACGTGCCCCGCGCCATGGCGGAAAAGTCCGGCCAGCTCAGTTGAGCTGCGCGAACCCGCTGATGATCGTGCCTTCGGGCTCGACCATGACCTGCCCGTCGGGCATGGCAAAGCTGTTCTGGCGCCAGGCCTCGAACACGGTCACCGCCACCGCGTTGGACAAATTGAGGCTGCGCTGACCCGGCACCATGGGCAGGCGCAGGCGCTGCGCCGGGGGGAAGCTCTCGCGCAACTCTGGGGGGAGTCCCCGCGTTTCAGCGCCAAACACCATCCAGTCGCCGGGCAGGAAGCACGTGGAGTGCACGGGTTGTGAGCCATGCGTGGTCATCGCAAACATGCGGGTCGGGTCCGGCTGGGTGTCTCGCAGAAAGGCCGTCCAGCCCGCATGGACCTGCACGCTGGCGTATTCGTGGTAATCCAGCCCTGCCCGCCGCATCTGGCGGTCTTCCATCGAGAACCCCAGGGGCTCGATCAAGTGCAGCGAACACCCGGTGTTGGCCGCCAGGCGAATCACGTTGCCGGTGTTGGGCGGGATCTCGGGTTCGACGAGGACGATATGGAACATGACCGCCATTGTCATCGTTGGACCTGTGAGTTGAGCAACCGCTCGTAATCAAAAGTATCCCTTTGGTAGGTGTGCACTACCTCCTCGGTTCCTGTCCGCTACCTGTCTGGTGCTTTTCAGTCCAGCTCCGTGCGCGCCAGCACAGCGGCTGTGACGTGCGCGACACCCGCCTCGCGCAGTGCCAACGTAGCAGCATGCAGGGTGGCGCCCGTGGTCATCACGTCGTCGATCAGTACCACCCGCTGGCCGCGCAGGCTGGCTGCGCGGGCGGGTTCAACGGCGAAGGCGCCACGCAGGTTGCGCAGCCGCTGCGCCCTGGGCAGGCCGCTTTGTGCCTCGGTGGCGTGCAGGCGCAACAGCGTGTGGCCGTCTGCCTTGGCACCAGCCAGTTGCCTCGCCAGCAGGGCCGCCTGGTTGAAGCCCCGCTCGCGAAGGCGCTCGGTGGACAGGGGCACCGCCAGTACCCGGTCGGCCGCGTCCAGTGCCGGCTCCATCCAGGGTGTGCTGCGCATGAGGGTGGCCAAGGCCCTGGCCCACCCCG
Source organism: Acidovorax sp. Root402 (assembly GCF_001425125.1). Classification (NCBI taxonomy): domain Bacteria; kingdom Pseudomonadati; phylum Pseudomonadota; class Betaproteobacteria; order Burkholderiales; family Comamonadaceae; genus Acidovorax; species Acidovorax sp. Root402. The sequence goes on along the minus strand of NZ_LMDQ01000016.1, from coordinate 54,798 downwards.
GATCGCCGCGAAACTTGAACTGCGCCAGGGCGTCGGCCCAGGGGTAGGCGTAGTCCACGGCGGCAATGCAGGCGTCGAAGCTGGGCGGGTTCTGCAGGCAGGCGCCGCAAACGTCAACCCCTGCGGGCACCCGAAGTGCACATCGCCGGCAACGCGTGGCGGGCTGGGCGAACCGCATCACGCAGGCGTTGCAGACACGCTGCGATGGCCATGCGTGGCACACGGCGCACTGGCTGGGCACTTTGTCCACCCAGGCGTGGAGGCGGCGTGAAATCCCTGGCAAACCCAAAAAGAGCATGAATCAATATACTCGCGCGTCCTTCTGCACCGCCCATGTCCTCCGAGCGTCCCCCCACCATTGATCCTGTTGCCGCCGCCCGCTGGCATGCCGCAGCCCCGGCTGCGTCCCCTTGGCTGCACGAAGAAGTGGCGCGCCGCATGGAGGACCGACTGCAGTGGATTCGCCAGGCCCCAGAGTCTTGGTGCCACTGGGACCCAGTGCGTGGCGGTCTGCAGGCGCATGCCCTGGTGAGTGCTCGCTACCCGCAGGCGCGCTGCCAGGTGTACGAAACCAGCGCGCATTGCGAACCCGTTGCGAGGCAGGCATTGGCCAAGCCCTGGTGGAACCCCACCCGCTGGGGTGCTGGGGCCCTGCAAATGGGGCCTCCGGCCGATGCCAGTGTGCAGATGTTGTGGTCCAACATGGCGCTGCACATGGCGGCCGACCCGCAAGACCTGATTGGCCGCTGGCATCGCGCCCTGGCGGTGGACGGTTATCTGATGTTCTCGTGTCTCGGACCGGACACGCTGCGCGAACTGCATGGCGTGTACGCCGTCTTGGGCTGGCCGCCTGCGGGCCATGCCTTTACCGACATGCACGACTGGGGCGACATGCTGGTGCACGCAGGTTTTGCAGAGCCGGTCATGGACATGGAGCGCATCACGCTCACATTTGCCACGCCCGAGCGGTTGGTTCAGGAGCTGCGCGAGCTGGGTGTCAATTTGCACCCTGATCGCTTTCCCTCATTGCGCGGACGGCGCTGGCGCGACAAGCTCTACCAAGTGCTGTCTGAGCGTCTGGCCGATTCGGGCCAGGATGGTCAGTTGGCACTGACTTTTGAAATCATCTATGGCCATGCCTTCAAGCCTGCACCCCGGGTGCGCGTCAGTTCCAGCAGTGCGGTGTCGCTGCAGGACATGCGTGCCATGTTGCGCAAGGGCGGCACTGAGAACTAACCTGTAACGGCGTGTCAATGACTTGGAACAAGGCACGCTACAATTCTTGGTTACTGAGATTTCGGGCATCTTCCCGCGCAATTTGGCAGGCTGTGCCTGTTGTGCCCAAGGCGCAACGTGTGCTGCAGCCGGCAGTCTTGTGAGCACTCACGGTGACGGGCTTGGTTTTTCGTTTTGCCACGGTGTCGGGTCAGCGCATTGACTGGCGTCTGGTTCGCAATTGTTCGGTCACGCCGACGCAATTGGGCTGGATGTACCTGTCGCTGTGTGTGGTGTCCCTGGGGATCGCGACATTCTTCTGGATGCTCGGCGCCCACCTGGTGATGCCCTTCGCCTGGCTCGAAATCGTGGCAGTAGGGATTGCATTCGCCATGTACGGTCGCCATGCGGCGGATGGCGAGAGGATTTCATTGCAGGGCTCACGCCTTGTGGTGGAGCTGGAGACAGCAGGCAGGCTGGAGCGCGCGGAGTTTGACCGGAGCCGGGTTCGCGTAGAGCCCAAGACGGGAGACCATTCGCTGATCACGCTGTCTGCTCAGGGCCGTTCGGTGGAGGTGGGGCGCTATGTGCGCCCAGAGCTCCGGCCGGCCCTGGCATCGGAGATCCGCATGGCCTTGCGCGCTGCCTGACCCCACGCAGGCGCGCGTAAGGGATTGGTTAAATTGAGGCTTAGAAGTAAGTGAGAACTATGAAGAGCATTTCCAACAAGCTGGCTTCTCTGCTGCTGATTGCCGGTGCATGGGTGGGCTCCGCAGCCCATGCCGTTCAGGACCTGCCTGGCGGCCCTGCAGTCAACCAGCTGAACCTGGCGCCGCCCGTCACCAAGATCGCAGAAGAGCAGCATTTTCTGCACTGGATGATGCTGATCATCTGCACGGTGATCTTTGTTGCAGTGTTCTCCGTGATGTTCTACTCGATCTGGAAGCATCGCCGCTCCAAAGGCGCGAAGGCTGCCAACTTCCACGAGTCGGTGACGGTTGAAGTGGTGTGGACCATTGTTCCGTTCATCATCGTGATCCTGATGGCCTTGCCCGCCACCAAGGTGCTGGTGGCCCAGAAGGACACCACCAACGCCGACCTCACGATCAAGACCACGGGCTACCAGTGGAAGTGGGGCTATGACTACATCACGGGCGAAGGCGAAGGCCTGGCGTTCATCTCCACGCTGGACAGCAGCCACCGCGTGATGTCCGACAGCGGCAACGTCAAGGACGCTCCCGTCAACTACCTGCTCAAGGTGGACAACCCCATGGTGGTGCCGGTCAACAAGAAGATCCGCATCATCACTACGGCCAACGACGTGATCCACGCCTTCATGGTGCCTGCCTTCGGCATCAAGCAGGACGCGATCCCCGGTTTCGTGCGTGACACCTGGTTCCGCGCCGAGAAGATCGGCGACTACTACGGCCAGTGCGCCGAGCTGTGCGGCAAGGAACACGCCTACATGCCCATCCACGTGAAGGTGGTGTCCGCCGAGGACTACACCGCCTGGGTGGCCGAACAAAAGAAGAAGGCCGCAGCCAAGCTGGACGACCCCACGAAGGTGTGGGCACTGGACGACATTCTCAAGCGCGGCGAGAAGGTGTATGCGGCCAACTGCGCCGCCTGCCACCAGGCCAACGGCAAGGGCGCTGGCCCCATCAAGCCCCTCGACGGCGCCGCCGTGGTGCTGGATGCCGATCATGCCAAGCAGATCCAGGTGCTGCTCAAGGGTCAGAACAACGGCGCCATGCCTGCATGGGCACAGCTGAGCGACACCGACATCGCCGCCGTGGTCACCTATACCAAGAACAACTGGTCCAACAAGACCGGCCAGCTGGTGCAGCCCGCTGAAGTTGTGGCCCAGCGTGGCAAGTAATCATCGCCCCATCGTATTGAGGAATTCACCATGAGCGCAGTACTCGACAACCACGGGCACGCTGGCGACCACGCACACGACGGCCACGACCACCATGGCCCCACCGGCTGGCGCCGCTGGGTGTTTGCCACCAACCACAAAGACATCGGTACGCTGTACCTGCTGTTCTCGTTCACCATGCTGATGGTCGGCGGCATCCTGGCCCTGCTGATCCGCGCCGAGCTGTTCCAGCCCGGCCTGCAACTGGTGAACCCCGAGCTGTTCAACCAGCTCACCACCATGCACGGCCTCATCATGGTGTTCGGCGCGATCATGCCGGCCTTCGTGGGCTTTGCGAACTGGATGATCCCGCTGCAGATCGGCGCATCCGACATGGCCTTTGCGCGCATGAACAACTTCAGCTTCTGGCTGATGATTCCCGCCGCGTTGATGCTGGTCAGCTCGTTCTTCATGCCCGGTGGCGCTCCCGCTGCGGGCTGGACACTGTACGCACCGCTGACGCTGCAGATGGGCCCTTCCATGGACGCTGGCATCTTCGCGATGCACATCCTGGGTGCCTCGTCCATCATGGGCTCGATCAACATCATCGTGACCATTCTGAACATGCGCGCCCCCGGCATGACGCTGATGAAGATGCCCATGTTCGCGTGGACCTGGCTCATCACTGCCTACCTGCTGATCGCCGTGATGCCTGTGCTGGCCGGTGCCATCACCATGACGCTGACGGACCGTCACTTCGGCACCAGCTTCTTCAACCCCGCCGGTGGCGGTGACCCGGTGATGTACCAGCACATCTTCTGGTTCTTCGGTCACCCCGAGGTGTACATCATGATCTTGCCGGCCTTCGGCATCATCAGCCAGATCGTGCCCGCGTTCAGCCGCAAGAAGCTGTTTGGCTATGCCTCCATGGTGTACGCCACCTCGTCCATCGCGATCCTGTCGTTCATCGTGTGGGCCCACCACATGTTCACGACCGGCATGCCCGTGACCGGCCAGCTGTTCTTCATGTACGCCACGATGCTGATCTCGGTGCCCACGGCCGTGAAGATCTTCAACTGGATCGCCACGATGTGGCGCGGCTCCATGACGTTTGAAACCCCCATGCTGTTTGCTGTGGGCTTCATCTTCGTGTTCACCATGGGCGGTTTCACCGGCCTGATCCTGGCCATGGCGCCCATCGACATCCAGCTGCAGGACACCTACTACGTGGTGGCTCACTTCCACTACGTGCTGGTGGCAGGTTCGTTGTTCTCCATGTTTGCTGGCGTGTACTACTGGCTGCCCAAGTGGACCGGTGTGATGTATTCCGAAACCCGTGGCCAGATCCATTTCTGGGGTTCGCTGATCACCTTCAACATCACCTTCTTCCCGATGCACTTCCTGGGCCTGGCTGGCATGCCCCGTCGTTATGCCGACTACCCCATGCAGTTTGCTGACTTCAACGCGATTGCCTCGGTGGGTGCGTTTGGCTTCGGTCTGATGCAGGTGTACTTCTTCCTGGCGGTCGTTGTGCCTGCCATGCGTGGCAACGGCGCCAAGGCCCCCGCCAAGCCATGGGACGGTGCCGAGGGCCTGGAGTGGGAAGTTCCTTCCCCCGCGCCTTTCCACACGTTTGAGAATCCTCCCAAACTGGACGCCACTGCAACCCGCGTGATTGGCTGAACACCATGTCCATGACCCCCGAGCAAAAAAAGAGCAACCTGCGGCTGGCGCTGATTCTGGCGTCCGTGGCGGTGGTGTTCTTTGTCGGGTTCATGGTCAAGGTGGTGTTGCTGTCTCGCTGAAGCCACTGGCCCACCCCATGAGCCTGCACCGCGAAAACGCCAAGATGGTCGGCAAGCTGGTCGTGATTGCGGCTGGCATGTTCGCCTTCGGCTACGTGCTGATCCCGATCTACAAGCACATCTGTGAGATGACGGGCATCAACATCCTGTCGCTGTCCGAGCGGCAGGTGCCTGGCAACGGTGTGGCTGGCAAGGATGTACGCGTACCCGCCAACACCCAGGTGGACAAGTCGCGCACCATCACCGTGGAGTTCGACGCGAACTCGCGCGGTCCCTGGGACTTCAAGCCAGCGCAGCGTTCTGTGCAGGTGCACCCTGGTGAACTGACGACTGTGATGTACGAGTTCCAGAACGTGCAGAACCGTCGCATGGCCGCTCAGGCCATCCCCAGTTACGCGCCCCGGCAGGCCGCTGCGCATTTCAACAAGCTGGAATGTTTTTGCTTCAATCAGTACACCTTGGAGCCGGGTGAAAAGAAAACCTGGCCCGTGGCGTTCGTGATTGATCCGAAATTGTCCAAAGACGTCACCACGATCACGCTGTCGTACACGTTCTTCGAGGTGGGCGGCAAGACGCCGGCAGCTCCCGAATCGACGGCGGCGGTGGTGGTGCCCGCGCCCAGCTCTGCAGGCATGCAAGGAGCCGGGTCATGAGTGCGCCCCTGGAGCCATCGGCAGACGTCAAGCCCTCGCAACGCAAGGGCTCGTTGCTGCGCACAGTGCGTGCAGTGGCATGGTCGCTGATTGGCTTGCGCAAAGGCAGCGAGTACCAGCAAGATGTCGAAAAGCTCAATCCGATTCACATCATCGTGGTGGGATTGATCGCGGTTTTCTTGCTCGTCATTGGTCTGATAGGGCTGGTGAACTGGATTGTGTGAGTGTGTGTTGGCTGGTTCGTGCGAACAAATACTGAAAACAAAGATTTTGAGAATCAGGAGCTGAAATGAGTGCATCAACCCACGGCGGAACCCCGTACTACTATGTGCCCGCCGAGTCCCGCCACCCGGTGATGGCCGCGGCCGGTCTGTTCTTTGTGATCCTCGGCGCAGGCCAGTGGATCAATGGCCACGACTGGGGTAAATATTCTCTGGCCGTGGGGCTGGTGTGGTGGCTGTTCACGCTGTACCAGTGGTTCGGCGACGCAGTGCGTGAGAGCGAAGGTGGTCTGTATGGTCACAAGATCGATCTGTCGTACCGCTGGAGCATGAGCTGGTTCATCTTCTCCGAGGTGATGTTCTTCGGCGCGTTCTTCACAGCCCTGTGGTGGGCACGCTCGCACTCGGTGCCTGCATTGGGCAGTCTGGACAATGCGCTGCTCTGGCCCGATTTCAAGGCCGTCTGGCCCAGCCTCGCCGCTGGCGCCACCGCTTCGCCGGCCGGCATCATCGAGCCCTTCCAGACGGTGGGCCCCTTCTGGCTGCCCACGATCAACACAGCGCTGCTGCTGACCTCCGGCGTGACGCTGACCATTGCCCACCACGCCCTGCGTGAAAACCAGCGTGGCAAGACCATCGGCTTCATGTGGGCCACGGTGCTGCTGGGTTTCGTGTTCCTGCTGGTGCAAGGTTATGAGTACTACCACCTGTACACCGACCTGAACCTCAAGCTCAGCTCGGGTGTGTTCGGCTCCACGTTCTTTATGCTCACCGGGTTCCACGGCTTCCACGTGTTCCTGGGCATGCTGATGCTGCTGGTGATTACGCTGCGCTTGCAAAAGGGCCACTTCACGGCTGACAAGCACTTTGGCTTTGAAGGTGCGGCCTGGTACTGGCACTTTGTGGACGTGGTGTGGCTGGGTCTGTACGTGCTGGTCTACTGGATGTAAGTCAGACCCGGACGCCATCAAAAAAAGCGCCTCGCGGCGCTTTTTTTGTTCCACCCTCTGCGTGCTGGCCAGTGGTGGCCTGTGATGGGCCCAAGCCCCCCAGGCTGCGGACCAAGCCCTCAGGTCAACGGGTGGCGGGCAGGCCGGTGGGCTGGATATATCCCAGCTGCCAGGCCACCAGAATGCACAAAAACAGCACGATGGACAGCCCGACACGCACCGCCAGCGCTTTGGCCATGTGGTTGCCCTTGCTCTTGTCGTCGCGCCCATTGCGCATCATGAAGAACAGGGCCGATGCCAGGCTGGCCAAAATGGCGAGGAACGCCAGCACTACGAGGTATTTCATGGAGCGCATTATCCTGTGACCCCCCTTCGTCGTCCTGTGGACCTGCGTTTTTGGCTCATTACCCTGGCTGCGGTGGTGGGCATGCTGGTCACCGCCTCTTTAGGGCGCTGGCAATTGTCGCGAGCCGCCCAGAAAGAATCGCTGCAGGCGATGCTGGATGCGCGCGCCACCTTGCCGGCCATTGATGGACGCGCGCTGACAGACCTGACTAACCAGACACCCGAGGCGCAACAGGCCCTCGTACACCGTGCTGTGGTGCTGCAGGGGCGCTGGTGGCCTGAGCACACGGTATATCTGGACAATCGGCAGATGCAGGGGCGCCCTGGGTTTTTTGTGCTCACGCCACTGCAGCTTTCTGGCGGGGGTGCTGGGGTGGTGCTGGTGCAGCGCGGATGGGTGGGGCGCAATTTTCAGGACCGCACCCAGCTGCCTTCCGTGACCACGCCGGCTGATACTGAGGTGCTCGTTCAAGGCCGCGTGGCCCTGGCGCCCTCGCGGCTGTATGAGTTCCAAGGGGGCAATAGCGCACAGGGGTCTTCCCGCATCCGGCAAAATCTCGACTTGGCAGCGTTCCGTACCGAAACCGGTCTGGCGCTCGCCCCCCTTACGGTGTTGCAGACAGGTCCGGCAGGCGACGCGGGCGATGACCTGCAACGCGACTGGCCTGTGGTCGGCGCAGGCGTCGAAAAACACTACGGTTACGCATTTCAATGGTTCGGGCTCTGCGGCCTGATAGCACTCCTTTATGTCTGGTTCCAAATCGTCCGACGGTTCATTCGCCCGCGCAGCCAGCCAGCCGCCTGATTCACAGGCGGGCGCCCGTGCAGAGCACCCGCTGGGGCTGACCGTGCACACCTTGCCCGAGGCGGGGGATGCGGTCGCCACCGTGCAGCGTGCGCGCCATGGGCGCTGGAAGATGCTGGGCGTGCTGCTGATCTGCGCGGCGCCGGTGGTTGCCTCGTACTTCACTTACTACGTGATCCGTCCGGAGGGGCGGCGCAATTACGGTGAGTTGATCAGTCCCCAGCGCACAGTGCCCGCGCTCATGGCCTCTACGCTCGATGGTGGGGCCGCCCGGCTGGAGGCCCTCAAAGGCCAATGGTTGCTGGTGAGCGTGGCGGGGGGCGACTGTGATCCGGCCTGCCAGAAGCACCTGTACCTGCAGCGCCAGCTGCGCGAGAGCCTGGGCAAGGAAAAGGACCGTGTGGACTGGGTCTGGCTGATCAACGACAACGCTTTGCCTCCGGCCGCCCTCACTCCCGCCCTGCAACAGGCCACCGTGTTGCGGGTGGACCCGGGCGCGCTCAAGGCTTGGCTGGAGCCTGCCCCGGGCCAGCAGCTGGCGGACCACCTCTATGTGGTGGACCCGATGGGCAACTGGATGATGCGTTTTCCGGCCGCCATGGACACCGGTGGCGCCGCCAAGGCCAAGCGTGACCTGGAGCGTCTGCTGCGCGCTTCTTCTTCGTGGGACGAGCCGGGGCGGCCGGTCAAGCCATGACCGATACCCAACCGCTGTACGACCTGGCTCCAGTGCTCGAGCTGATGCTGCTCGGCCTGGTGATCGCACTGGGGCCGCTGGTCTGGGTGTGGGCGCGTAACCGCCGCAGCTCTCCCATGCGGCGCCTGCAGGCGCTCACGGTGCTCACGTTGTTCCTCACATTTGATCTGGTGCTGTTTGGCGCTTTCACGCGCCTGACCGACTCGGGCCTCGGTTGCCCCGACTGGCCTGGCTGCTATGGCAGTGCCAGCCCGGTGGGCGCCCGCGCCGAGATTTCAGCCGCCCAGCAGGCCATGCCCACCGGCCCGGTGACCCACGGCAAGGCCTGGATCGAGATGATCCACCGTTACCTCGCCACGGGGGTGGGGGTGCTGATCATCGTCATCACTGTCTCCTCCTGGGTGCAGCAGCGGCGTGCCCGGCGCGATGGCGGGCAGGCGCCTCCGCTCAGTCCCTGGTGGCCCACGGTGACCTTGTTTTGGGTGTGCCTGCAGGGTGCGTTTGGCGCGCTCACGGTGACCATGAAGCTCTTTCCCGCCATCGTCACCCTGCACCTGATCGGTGGCCTGGTGCTGCTGGCCCTGTTATGTGTGCAAGCGGTACGACACACCCACAGTGCCCAGGGGCGTTCACCGGTGGCCCTGTCCCCCGCGCTGCGCTGGGGGCTGGTGGTGACCTCGCTGCTGCTGGCCCTGCAGGTGGTGCTGGGTGGCTGGGTCAGCACCAACTACGCGGTGCTGGCATGCACCACCTTTCCTACCTGTCAGGGCAGCTGGTGGCCCGCCATGGAGTTTGCGCAAGGCTTCCAGATCTGGCGCAAGCTGGGCCTGTTGCAAGACGGCAGCCACATCAGCTTTGCTGCGCTCACCGCCATTCACTACGTGCACCGCCTGATGGCCTATGTGGTGCTGCTGGCGCTGGGCCTGGTGGCCTGGCGCTTTCACCGCAGTGGCGTGCTGCCCACGCAGGCGCGTTGGATCGGCGGGCTGACCTTGCTGCAACTGGTGACGGGTTTGTCCAACGTGGTGCTGGACTGGCCCCTGGTGGCGGCGGTGCTGCACACCGGAGGCGCTGCTGCCCTGGTGGTGGTGCTGACCTGGGCCCTGTTGTCCAGCCGCGCGGCACCTGCGCCCCAAGAGTTTTCCGCGCCTACGGGCGCATCGAGAGTATCTGCATGAGTGTTGCCCCCTCCGCCGTTGCTGCGCCGCCCTCGCGGTTCCAGCAGTTTTATGCGCTGACCAAGCCCCGCGTGGTGCAGCTCATCGTCTTTTGTGCGCTGATCGGCATGGTGCTGGCTGTGCCCGGCCTGCCCAACGCTGCGCAACTGGGCCACATGGCGCTGGCCTGCCTGGGCGTGTGGCTGGTGGCTGGTGCTGCAGCCGCGTTCAATTGCATCGTCGAGCAAGGCATTGACGCCAAAATGAAGCGCACCGCCTGGCGGCCCACGGCCAAGGGCGAGCTGTCCAACGCGCAGACCCTGCTGTTCTCGGCCGTACTCTGTGCCGCCGGCTCCCTGCTGCTGTATGTCTGGATCAACCCGCTGACCATGTGGCTCACCTTTGCCACCTTTGTGGGTTACGCGGTGGTCTACACCGTGATCCTCAAGCCCTTGACGCCCCAGAACATCGTCATTGGCGGTGCCTCGGGGGCCATGCCGCCGGTGCTGGGTTGGGCGGCCATGACCAACGATGTAGGGCCCGAGGCGCTTATCCTCTTCCTCATCATCTTTTTGTGGACGCCACCGCATTTCTGGGCGTTGGCCCTGTACCGGGTGGAGGATTACCGCAAGTCTGGCCTGCCCATGCTGCCCGTCACGCACGGCAACGAGTTCACGCGGTTGCAAGTTTTCTTGTACACGCTGATCCTGCTGGCGGGGTGCATGATGCCCTTCATCTACGGCATGAGTTCCTGGATTTATCTGGTTGCCGCCGTGCTCCTCAGTCTGGGTTTCTGCGGCTACGCGTTCGCGCTGTGGCGCAATTATTCGGACGCTCTGGCCCGCAAGACCTTCCGCTTCTCCCTTATCCACCTGAGCGTGCTGTTTGCGGCACTGCTGGTGGACCACTATGTGCTGTGATGATCTCCATGCAGAAACGAAACGCTCTTCAATTGATAGCGGCTGGTGCAATATCCATATGCGCTACAGGCCTCCTGAGTGCATGTTCCGAGAAAAAGGCCGAATTCCGCGGCGTGGACGTCACCGGCGCTGAGTACGCCCGCGACATTCCACTGACCGACCACAACGGCCAGCCACGCCACATCAAGGACTTTGCCGGCAAAGTGGTGGTGGTGTTCTTCGGCTACACCCAGTGCCCCGACGTGTGTCCCACGTCGATGCAGGAGCTGGCCGAGGTCAAGCAGATGCTGGGCAAGGACGCAGGCCGTCTGCAGGGCATTTTTGTAACGGTGGACCCGGAGCGCGACACGCCCGAAGTGCTCAAGGCCTACATGGCCAACTTCGACCCGAGCTTCTTGGCGCTGCACGGCACACCCGAGCAACTGGCCGCCGTCGCCAAGGACTTCAAGATCTATTACAAGAAAGTCGATGGCAAGACGCCCACCAGCTACACCATGGACCACTCTGCAGGTAGCTACGTGTACGACCCCGCAGGGCGCCTGCGGGTCTACAACCGCTATGGCAGCGGCGCACAGGCCCTGGCGGCCGATGTGAAGGTGTTGTTGGCCGAGGCCGGGGGCTGAGCCCCTCCAGCCCCTGAGTGACCCGGGGCCTGTGTCAGGCCGCCGTTATGCGAGGCACTGTGCGGCCCCGCATGAGTTGATGCTCTTGGGCCTTATTCGGCCTTGATGCCCCGCATCGCAATCACGCCGCCCAGCAGATTGGTGTCGGCCTTGATGCGGTTGGCCAAGCCTTCGGGAGACGAGCCCACCGTCTGCCACCCCTGCTGAAATAGCTTGCTGCGCACGTCTTCGCTGCGGCCGATCTCGCTGATCAGCGCGGCCAGCTTGGCCTGGATGGGCTTGGGCATGGTGGAAGGTGCTGCGAAGGCGTTCCAGATTTCCAGGTTGAAGTTGCTGATGCCTGCCTCGGCCAGGCTCGGCACCTCGGGTGCCAGCGGGCTGCGCCCGGAGGAGGTCACGCCGATCGCGCGCAGCTTGCCCGCACGCACCTGGGCCTGCGCCAGCGCCGGGGGCAGCAGCGCCATCTGCAGCTGGCCGCCCAGCATCGCGTTGGCCACCTGCGGATAGCCAGGGTAGGGCACATGCACGGGGTTGATGTTGCTGCGCGCCTTGAGCAGCTCGGTGCCGATGTGGCCCACCGTACCCACGCCTGGCGTGCCGTAGCTCCACTTGTCACCACCATTGCGTGCTGCCACGAAGAAGTCGCGGGCACTGCTGTTGGCGGCCACGCCGGGCTGGTTGACGGGTGCAGTCAGGATCAGCGGTGAAGTGCCGATCAGGCTCAGCGGTGCCAGGTCCTTGATCGGGTCATACGGAACCGCCGGGTTCAGCAGCTTGGCAATCGTCATGTTGCCGTTGATCATCAGCCCGATGGTGTGATCGTCACGGGCCTTGGCCACTGCGTCGGCGCCAATGTTGCCGCCTGCGCCCACCTTGTTGTCCACAATCACGGGCTGGCCCAGGGCCTTGGACAGGGGTTCCGAGAACGTGCGTGCCGTCAGGTCCGGCGACGAGCCCGCAGGAAAGCCCACGATGATCTTCAGCGGCTTGGTGGGCCAGGCCAGCGGCGCGGGCGCAGTGGCAGCAGCCTTGCCGGCGCTTTGCGCCAGGGCCCAGGGGGACGCGGCAGCCAGCGCGATCAACAGCGAAGCACGGCGGGAAACACGGCCAGGAAAGGCGGGACGTGAGGGCATGGGGTGCAATCTCCTTGAAGAATATTCGGGGGCCCAAACGACGCGGGGCCCCAGAACTGGGGCCCCGCGAGGCAACTTCTGCAGCCGGGGATATTAACCCCGCTGCCCGGACCGGTCAGGCGTATTCGGCCAGGGCCTTTTTCATCTTCTTCATGGCAGCCACTTCGATCTGGCGAATGCGCTCGGCGCTCACGCCGTACACCGCCGCCAGGTCGTGCAGCGTCATGCCGCCGCTGCCGTCGTCATTGACCTTGAGCCAGCGCTCTTCCACGATGCGGCGGCTGCGGTCGTCCAGGCTGGCCAGCGCGTTGGCAATGCCGTCGGTAGCCAGGGCGTCGCGTTGGCGCGACTCGATCATGGCCGTGGGCTCGTGCGACGCATCGGCCAGGTAGGCAATGGGGCCAAACGCCTGCTCGCCATCGTCGGCGGGGGCCGGGTCCAGCAATACATCGCCACCCGCCATGCGGGTTTCCATTTCGATGACTTCTTCGCGCTTCACATTGAGCTGCGCGGCCACGGCGTCGATCTCATGGTCCGACAGGGTGTCGCGGTGCGTGGCGGCATCGGCGGCCGATGCATCGGCCTTGAAGCCCTGCTTCATGGAGCGCAGGTTGAAGAACAGCTTGCGCTGCGCCTTGGTGGTCGCCACCTTGACCATGCGCCAGTTCTTCAGGATGTATTCGTGGATCTCGGCCTTGATCCAGTGCATGGCGTAGCTCACCAGGCGTACGCCCTGGTCGGGGTCGAAGCGCTTGACGGCCTTCATCAGGCCCACATTGCCTTCCTGGATCAGGTCGCCATGGGGCAGTCCGTAGCCCAGGTACTGGCGTGCAATCGAAACCACGAGGCGCAGGTGCGACATCACCAGCCGGCCGGCGGCGTCCAGATCGTTGTTGTCCTTGAGCTGGCGTGCGTAAGTCTGCTCTTCTTCGTGCGTGAGCAGGGGCAGGCGGTTGACGGCCGAAATGTAGGCGTCCAGATTGCCCAAGGGGGGCACCAGCGCCCAGGGATTGGCGGGCGCCAGAGACATCGTCGCGGTTCCAGATTGAATGTTCATTCCGGGAATCCTTTCCTCTAAGCCATGATATTAGCACTCTCTATGATTGAGTGCTAAGCCCGGAGTTCCCGTCGGGTTGCTCATTGATACCGTTGGACTTTTTTGAGTCAAATTGCCATCAAGCGCCAGTGTTTCATGCCTGTGAAGCTATAAAAATCATAGTAGCGGACTGTCGCTGCAATACCGTCAGACGGTCAGATCCACCTGCTGCACTGTGCCTACGCTGCCGTTTTCCCGCAGGTAGGCGCTGGTGGAGCGCACGGTGCCCAGGCTGGCGTTGTCGGCGGTGCGCAGGGCAAAAGGGGTGGCGATGGCGTTGGTGGAGAGTGCGCCCACGCCCACGTCGGCCAAGGTGCGCAGGCTGCCGGCGCCCTCGGCGCCATCCGCCGACGGGGTCCATACCTGCAGCTGCTGAAAGACCGGGTCCGCCTCGTCAATCCAGCCGTTGCCGTCGCTGTCATAGGCGGCCAGTTCGGCAAAGCCGTTGCCGGTGCCGGGGCCGAACAGCTCCCGGCCGTTGTCGATGCGGCTGTTGTGGTTCAGGTCCAGGGCCAGGTAGCCCCGGTTGCCTGAGAGCAGGGGCACGTTGTCGGTCTGGCCGTCGCTGTCCAGGTCGAACGCAAAGCGCAGGTCCTGCAACTGCGCGGCCGAGCCGTCGAAGTTGATGACCAGCGGGTCTACCGCCACAGCGTCGCCCAGGCGCAGGCTGAACGATGATTCCTGGCGGTAGCTGCGCTGCATATATAGCTGCAGGCTGAAGCGGATTTCCCGCCCGTCGGCGGTGCGCACGGTGCCCTGGGCGGCAAACTGGGTGCTTTCGGTTTCTACGACCACTTCGCGCTGCTCCACCAGCAGGCCCCACCCGGCACGGGGACGGCCTGCATCGGCGGTCGGCGTCGTGTCGGGGCGGCTGGCGGGTGGGGAAGGTGCGGGTTCCGTCTGGCCGGTGTACACCCGCACCTGCACGCCCGTCATGCGGGCAATCAGGTCGCGGATCATGGCCAGCTGGGGTGTCAGGCCGTCGCTGGGGCTGCTGCCGGGCGCGGCATCTGCGGCATGGTTGGGGTCGATGGCCTCCTGGGCGGCGCGGGCCAGGCGTGCTGTGCTAGAAATTTGTACGGCCGGGGTCGCTCGGGTAAGGCCAGGGGCACTGGTGGGGCGGCGATCGCCGACCCAGGCTTCAAAGTGGCTGCTTTGGGTGTGCACGCGGCTGGCAACGTGCTGGGCCTGCATCTGCAGGGCGGACGATTCAATCTTCATGGGACACCTCCAGGGCTTCCACACAGAGATATCGACGCCACGGAGAAAGAACTTGAATGTTGCCTTGCCCTCTTTCTGGCTTCCTTTTGCCGGGTACCCGATGGCTGGCGTGGTGGCAGTCTCCGCCCCCCCCCGCTACACCTCTTGCCGCACCCGGCTTTCAAAGTCTTCGAGCGTCAGCGGGCGGCCAAACAGGTAGCCCTGGAAAGCCTGGCAGCCATGGGCCAAAAGAAACTGGTAGTGGGCGGTGGTCTCCACCCCCTCGGCAATCACGGACAGGCCCAGGCTGCCAGCCAGCGCGATGATGGAGCGGGCGATAGCCGCGTCGCTGGCGTCCAGCAGCACGTCGCGCACAAAGCCTTGGTCGATCTTGATCTGGTCCAGTGGCAGGCGCTTGAGGTAGCTGAGCGACGAGTAGCCCGTGCCAAAGTCGTCCAGCGAAAACCCCAGGCCATGGGCCTTGAGGGCGCGCATGGTGGCAATCACGCTGTCCACGTTGTCCAGCAGCAGGCTTTCGGTCAGCTCCAGTTTGATCTGCGCGGGGTTGGCGCCGGTCTGCTGCACCAGCGCCAGCACCTGGGCCACAAAGTCGTCTTGCAGAAACTGGCGTGCGCTCACGTTGATGGCAAGGCTCAGCTGCGCAAACTGCGGGTCTTGTCGCCAGCGGGCCTGCTGGCGCAGGGCGGTTTCCATGACCCAGTGGCCCAGTGGCAGGATGAGGCCCGATTCTTCCGCCAGCGGAATGAACTCCAACGGCGGCACCATGCCCTGGACCGGATGCTGCCAGCGCACCAGGGCCTCTGCGCCGGTCACGCGCCCCTGGCTGTCCACCTGCGGCTGGTACAGCAGCAGGAACTGCGCGCGCCGCAGGCCGTTGTGCAGCTCGGTTTCCAGCAGGGCGCGGCGGTTCACGGCCTGCTGCATGTCGGGGTCAAAAAAGCGCAGTGTGTTGCGCCCGGCGTCCTTGGCACGGTACATGGCCATGTCGGCCTGCTTGAGCACCTCGTCCACCGAGTCGCGCTGGTGGTTGAGCAGGGTCACGCCGATGCTGGCGGTGAAGTGGTGTTCGTGCCCCGCCAGCTCGTAGGGCTGGCGCAATTGCGCCAGGATCAGCTCGCCCAGCGTGCGCGCCTGCGCAGCGGCCTCGGGGGCGTCACTGCTCAGGTTCTGCAGCACCACCACAAACTCGTCACCTCCGAGGCGGGCCACGGTGTCCTGCTCGCGCACACAGCTGCGCAGGCGCTGGGCAACGTCCTTGAGCAGCAGGTCGCCCACCTCATGGCCCCGGGTGTCGTTCAGGGTCTTGAAGTTGTCCAGGTCCACAAACAGCACGGCCGTGGTGAGGCCCGAGCGCGCACCGTTGACCAGCACCTGCTGCAGCCGGTCCACCAGCAGGCGGCGGTTGGGCAGTTGCGTGAGTGCGTCGTAGAACGCCAGGTAGCGTGCCTCGTCCTCGGCGGCCTTGCGGCCCGAGATGTCGATGTCGATGCAGAACATCTCGGGCGGGTGCCCCGGCACCTGGATGTAGGCATGGCTGGAGAACACATGCACCGGCGTGCCGTCCTTGCGCTGCAGTTGCAGCTCGCCCGCCGGGATCACCTCGCCGGTGGCGAACATGTGCTGCATGTGTGCCCGCACGCCGTCGCGCATTGGCGGCGGGATGATGAGGTCGAGCAGATTGCCGCCCAGGGCTTCTTCGGCCGTGTAGCCGTACAGCTGCTCGGACGCCTGGTTCCAGTAGCTGGTGGTGCCGTCCTGCAGGTAGCCTTGCACCGAGATGGACGGGATATTGCGCAGCAGCGAGCGAAAACGCAGCTCGGACTCGCGCAGCGCACTTTCAGCCTGCTTGCGCTTCGTGATGTCGCGGGCGAGGAACACCACAGCCGCCTGGCCACCCACCTGCACGCCCAGGGGCTGGGTGCGTCCTTCGAACTGGCGCAGCCCTGACAGGGTCTGCAGCTCGTATTCCACGCTGTGGGTCTGGCCAGACTGCAGCGTGTCCTGGATGAGCGCCATGAACCGTTCTGCCTGCTCGGCGGGCAGCACATCGTGCAGCCGTTTACCTACCAGCTCGGGGGCGCTGGCGACCAGGGTGGCGTCGTTGGGGGACAGTACCTCCACATACCGGCCCTGGGCATCCAGCACCAGCAGCACATCGGGGATGGCCTGCGTGATGGCATGCAGGCGGGCTGCCGTGCCAGTGAGTGCACGCTCGGTGGCCATGCGTTGCTCCACATCGTGCAGCAGCAGGCCCAGCACCACAGTGGCTGGGGTGAAGGTCAGCAGATAGGGCAGGGCCAGCGTCTGGTTGATGCGCTGCACGGCCTCGGCGGGCAGCAGCTGAAACAGCGCGATCACCGCCGTGTGCAGCAGCAGCCCGAACAGTGCGAGGGGGACGGGCTCCACTCCCAGCCGCCCCCGGGCGCGGCCCTCGCGGTACACCAGCCCCATGGCTGTGCACAGCACGATCACCATCAGCCCCACCTCGGCACCCGCGCCCCCCAGCCACAGGCGCCCGGTGGCCGCCATCAGCGCCGCAATGCCCGCCACCAGCGGGCCGCCAAACAGGCCGGCCATGCTCAGCACCACCGAGCGCGCGTCAAAGATCACGCCCGGCATCAGCACCACCGGGGTGAGCATGCCCACCACGCAGATCCCGCCGAAGATCAGCCCCGAAAAGACCTGGCCTACCCACGGGTGCTGGCGCCAGACGCGGATGTTGAACCCATGCAGAAAGCACAGCGCCAGCAGCAGCGCAACGCCTTTGACCAGCTCAATGAACATGGGCCTCCGTGCTTTCCGAGGGGAAAGCCCATGATGGAGGAAACGTTGCGATCCGTAAACGTGTAAATGGCCCCGGATGGGGCCATTGCTCACAAGGTTGAGGGGAGATCGCGAGGCTCAGCTCAGCAAAGCCTGGGCAAATTCGCGGGCGTTGAAGGTTTCCAGGTCTTCGAGCTTTTCGCCCACACCGATGAAATACACCGGGATGGGGCGTTCCTGCGCGATGGCGGCCAGCACGCCGCCCTTGGCCGTGCCGTCCAGTTTGGTGACGATCAGGCCGGTGAGCTGCAGCGCATCGTCAAACGCGCGCACCTGGGCCAGCGCGTTCTGGCCGGTGTTGCCGTCGATCACCAGCAGCACCTCGTGCGGGGCGGTGGCATCGGCCTTGGTGACCACGCGGCGGATCTTTTTCAGCTCCTCCATCAGGTGCAGCTGCGTGGGCAGGCGGCCGGCGGTGTCCACCAGCACCACATCCTTGCCGCGCGCCTTGCCGGCGGTGACGGCATCAAAGCTCACGGCGGCAGGGTCGCCGCCTTCCTGGCTCACGATCTCGACCGTGTTGCGGTCGGCCCACACGCCCAGCTGCTCGCGGGCAGCGGCGCGGAAGGTGTCGGCGGCGGCCAGCAGCACGGCGGCGCCTTCATCCGCCAGGTGCTTGGTGAGCTTGCCGATGGAGGTGGTCTTGCCCGCGCCGTTCACGCCGGCCACCATGATCACGGTGGGGGTGTGCTCGCCAATCACCAGGGCTTTTTCGAGCGGGCGCAGCAGGTCGGCCAGCGCGTCGGCCAGCAGGCCCTTGACTGCCGCAGGGTCGGTGGTCTTGCTGTCCTTCACGCGGCGCTTGAGGTCCGTCAGCAGGTGCGTGGTGGCTTTCACGCCGGTGTCGGCCATCAGCAGGGCCTCTTCCAGCTCCTCATACAGCGCGTCATCAATCTGCGTGCCGGTGAAGACGGTGGCAATGCTGCTGCCAGTCTTGCGCAGGCCCGCCTTGAGGCGGTCCAGCCAGCCTTTGCGCTCAAGCGCCGGGGCAGGGGGCGCAGCCGAGGTTGCGGGTGCTGCCACTGGCGCAACCGGTGGTGTGGCGGGCGTGGGTGGTGCAACCGGCGCAGGTGCAGCAACGGAAATCGGGGGCGCCACGGGGGGCAATGCAGGGCTTGTAACCACCGGAGCAGCGGCGGGCGTCGTGGCTGCCGGTGCTGCAGGGGGCGGTGGGGTGACGACCGGTGCCACCGGAGGCATCGCCACGGGCGCTGGCGGGGTCACAGTGACGGGCGCTGGTGCTGCGGGGGGCGGCGCAGCGGGCTCAGGGGCTTTGTTGCCAAACGGGTTGCGCAGCCAGCCAAAGCCTGCCGGGGCGGGCGCCGCCACGGGAGCCGGTGTAGCGGGCGCTGGCGGGTTGAGGGTAGCCACGGGCGGCGTGGCGGGCAGGGGGGGCGCTACGGGCGCAACCAGGGTGGGCGCCGGTGCGCCTACCGGCTGGGCCGGGGCGGGCACATCGGTGGGGGCGGGCGAAGGAGCGGGCTTTTTCTTGAAAAAACTGAACATTGGCGGGTTCTTAGAATCACCCCATTCTATGAAACGCGCTTTCACCCTACTGGGCCTGCTGGCCTGCCTCTCGTCCGGGGCTGCCTTTGCGGCAACCACCCCGGTGTCTCAACCCTCCACCACGCCGTCCGCCACGGCCTCTGGCGCGCAGCAGTTCACGCTCAAAAACGGCATGCAGCTCATCGTCCAGCCCGACCGCCGCGCCCCGACGGCGGTGCACATGGTCTGGGTGCGTGTGGGCTCGATGGACGAGGTGGACGGCACCTCGGGCGTGGCCCATGCGCTGGAGCACATGATGTTCAAGGGCACCAAGTCCCTGCCGCCGGGTGAGTTCTCGCGCCGCGTGGCGGCGCTGGGCGGGCGGGAGAACGCATTCACCAGCCGCGACTACACCGGTTACTACCAGCAGATCCCGTCCAACCGGCTGGAGGACGTGATGAAGCTCGAATCGGACCGGTTTGCCAACAACCACTGGCCCGACGAGGAGTTCAAGAAAGAGATCGAGGTCGTCAAGGAGGAGCGCCGCCTGCGCACCGAAGACCAGCCCCGGGCCGTGCTGGCCGAACAATTGTTTGCCGCCACCTTCAATGCGTCGCCCTACCGCCGCCCCATCGTGGGCTGGATGAGCGACCTGGACGCGATGACGCCTGATGACGTGCGCGCCTTCCACCGCCAGTGGTACACCCCCACCAACGCCGCCGTGGTGGTGGCGGGCGATGTGGATGTGGCCCAGGTGCGTGCGCTGGCCGAAAAGTATTACGGCAGCCTGCCCGTGCACGCGCTGCCCGCGCGCAAACCGCGCACCGAGCCCGAGCAAAAGGGCCTGCGCCGCATTGCCGTCAAGGCCCCGGCAGAGCAGGCCTATGTGGCCCTGGCCTTCCGCGCGCCCAGCCTGGACCGCGTGGACAACCTCACCGACGAAGACCGCGACGCCCTCGCGCTGATGGTGCTCTCGGCCGTTTTCAATGGCTATGACGGTGCCCGGCTGGACCGCGCACTGACCCAGGGGCCCAACCGCGTGGCCGACAGCGCCAGCAGCTCCGCCATGGTCACCGGGCGCGGACCCAGCCTGTTCATGCTCAGCGGCGTGCCCGCTGCGGGCAAGACCGCCCAACAGGTCGAAGACGCGCTGCGCGCCGAGGTGACCCGTGTGGCCAAGGATGGGGTGAGTGAGGCCGAGCTGAACCGCGTGAAGACGCAATGGATCGCCTCCACGGTGTACGAGCGCGACTCGGTGATGAGCCAGGCGCAGGAGCTGGGGGGCAACTGGGTGCAGGGCTTTCCCCTGGACGCCAACGAGCGCCTGCTGGCCCTGCTGCGCACCGTGACCCCTGCGCAGGTGCAGGCCGTGGCTGCCAGGTATTTTGGCGACGACCAGCTCACCGTGGCCACGCTGCTGCCCCAGCCCCTGGACGCCCCCCGCGCCCGTCCCCAGCTGCCCCCGGGCGCTGCCATCCGCTGAACCCGCCCTGCGGAAACTGCCCATGATTACTATCAAAAACATAGCTGTCCGTGCTTTATGCACTAGCGCTATCGCCCTTTTTTCTTCCAATTCGGCCTGGGCGCTGCTGCCCATCCAGCACTGGACGGAGCCCAATGGGGCCAAGGTCTACCTGGTCGAAAGCCCGGTCATCCCCATGGTGGATGTGCAGATCGACTTTGACGCCGGCACGCGCCGCGACCCGGCAGGCCAGTCCGGCCTGGCCAATGCGGTGGCGGCCATGGCGAGCAAGGGCGTGAAAGCCGGGCGCGACGCCACAGCCGAGCCCGCGCTGGACGAAAACGGCCTGGGCGAGGCCTGGGCCGACCTGGGCGCCAGCTTTGAAGCCAATGCCGACAACGACACACTGCACTACGTGCTGCGCTCGCTGACCGACCCGCCGCTGCTCGAGCGCGCCGCACGCCTGGCGGCCCGCCAGATTGCCGAGCCCGTGACGACCGAAGACGTCTGGCAACGCGACCGCGCCCGCTGGAGTGCCAGCCTGAAAGAAGCCAACACGCGCCCCGCCACCGTGGCCAACCACGCGTTTGCCGCTGCGGTGTATGGCAGCCACCCCTACGGCGTGCGCACCACCGAAGAAACGTTGGCCCGCATCAGCGTGGCCGACATGCAGGCCTTTCACGCACAGTACGTGGCCGCCTGCCGCGCCAAGGTCAGCATCGTGGGCGCCGTATCGCGCGCCCAGGCGCAGACGCTGGTGGCCACGCTGCTGTCGCGCCTGCCTGCCACTGCAGGCTGCGCACCGCTGCCGCCCGTGGGCGAGGTGGTAGCGCTGACGGCGCCTGCCGAGAAGACCATCCCGTTCGCGTCGGCCCAGGCCCATGTGCTGATCGGCCAGCCGGGCTTCCAGCGCCGCGACCCGGACTTCCTCGCGCTGCTGGTGGGTAACCACATCCTGGGCGGCGGCGGTTTTGTGTCGCGCCTGACCCACGAGGTGCGCGAAAAGCGCGGCCTCTCCTACAGCGTCTACAGCTACTTCGCCCCCGGCCTGCACGCCGGGGCCTTCACCGTGGGCTTGCAGACGCGCCCCGACCAGGCCGCCCAGGCAGTGCAGGTCTCGCGCGACGTGATCGCCCGCTTTGTGGCCGAAGGCCCCACCGAGGCCGAGCTGCGCGCCGCCAAGGACAACCTCATCGGCGGCTTTGCGCTGCGCATCGACAGCAACAAGAAGCTGCTGGGCAACGTGGCCAACATCGCGTGGAACGACCTGCCCCTGGACTACCTGGACCAGTGGGCCAAAAAGGTCGAGGCCCTGACGGTGGCCGATGTGCGCACCGCCATGGCCCAAAAGCTGCAACCCGGTCGCATGGTGACGGTGGTGGTGGGAGGCAAGCAGCCATGAGCCGCTCCACCCTGCGCGGCAGCGCCATCACCGCCGAAATCCGCAAGGCCCAGGCCGCAGCCGCTGCGGCCCCTGTGGACCCCAAGGCCACCAAGAAAAACGCCAAGGACAAAGCTGCGGCGGCTGCCGCCCCCAAGGGCGCGGGCGAAATCCGCATCATTGGCGGGCAATGGAAGCGCACCCGCCTGCCCGTGGCGCAGCGCCCCGGCTTGCGCCCCACGCCCGACCGGGTGCGCGAAACGCTCTTCAACTGGCTTGGCCAGGACCTCTCTGGCTGGCGCTGCCTGGACGCTTTTGCGGGCACCGGTGCGCTGGGGCTGGAAGCCGCTTCGCGCGGCGCCGCGTCGGTACAACTGGTGGAAAGCGATGCTGCACTGGTGGCCCAGCTGCAGGTGCTGCAAGCGAAGCTGCAGGCCAGCGCTGTGCGCGTGCAGCGCGGCGACGGCGTAGCCGCCCTCAAGCAGGCCGCACCTGCCAGTGTGGACCTGGTGCTGCTGGACCCGCCCTTTGACGGCGACCTGTTTGCGCCCGCTCTGCAAGCCGCAGCCAAGGCTGTGGCCGCCCAGGGCTTTATTTACCTCGAAGCGCCCCGCGCCTGGACGGACGAGGAACTGGCCGGGAGCGGCCTGGCCGTGTACCGGCATCTGAAGGCTGGCGCCGTGCACGCACACCTGCTGCGCCCTGTGGCAGCCACCACAGAATGAGCCAACGCCGGTTCATGTTGCACTGCACTGCATAATGCGCGCACGCGGCCCGGCGGGCCCTGCGGGGAGCGCCCCGGGGGCCGGGGCCAACGTCAATCGCCAGACAGGAGACAACCAGCCATGGCCCAGAACGTGCTCGCCGTGTACCCCGGAACCTTTGACCCCATCACGCTGGGCCATGAAGACGTGGTGCGCAGGGCCACCCAGTTGTTTGAACGTGTGATCGTGGCCGTGGCGGCGGGCCACCACAAGAAGACCCTGTTCTCGCTGGAAGAGCGCATCGAGATGGTGCGCGAGGCCGTGAAGATGTATCCCCAGGTGCAGGTCGAGCCCTTCTCGGGCCTGCTGCGCGACTTTGTGGTGTCGCGCGGCGGCAAGGCCATGGTGCGTGGCCTGCGTGCCGTGACCGACTTTGACTACGAGTTCCAGCTGGCGGGCATGAACCGCAGCCTGATGCCGCAGGTGGAGACCGTGTTCCTGACCCCCAGCGACAAGTACCAGTTCATCAGCAGCACCTTTGTGCGCGAGATTGCGGTGCTGGGCGGTGAGGTGACCAAGTTCGTGTCGCCCTCGGTCGAAGAGCGGCTGGCGGTCAAGGTGCGCAGCCTGGCGGCGCCGGGCGGCTGAGGACACTGTCCGAAACGCACAAGGATCCCCGGTTGTGGCTCCTTTTTGCCGATAGCGCTAGTGCAATATGCCTTGAATGCTATCAAAATCATAGTATGTAGATTCTGTTGCATCAGTCCATGGCGGGCGGCAGCTGCGTTGCAATGGCCTGGGCCTGCGCGCGTAGGGCCTCCAGCATGGGCACCACCTCGGGCAGCGGCGGGCGGTACAGCGGCAGCAGCGCTGTCACGCTGAACGGGATAGAAAACGCCAGCCGCCGCAGCACCAGCCGCTCGCTGGCGGCGGCCAGGGCGGTGACCGGGTTGACGATGGCGATGCCCAGGCCCTGCTCGACCATGGCGCACACCGCGGCGGCGCTATGGGTTTCCACGCGCAGCGTGCGCTCGACGCCCGCCTCGGTAAGCCGGGCGTCGATCAGGCGGCGGTAGGGGTCGTCGGCCGAGAGGCTCACAAAAAATTCACCGGCAAAGTCGCCGAGTTGCAGCACCGGCTGGCGTGCCAAAGCGTGGTGGGCGGGCAGCACGGCCACCTCGTCCAGGGTCAGCAGCACCTCGGCCCGTGTGCCCGGCGGGGCGGTGGTCTGTTCGCACAGGCCCAGATCAAACCGCTGGGCACTCATCCATTCTTCGAGCAGGGGCGATTCCTGCGGTGTGACGGACAAGCGTGCCTCGGTGTGCGCCTGCATCAGCCGTGCCGCCGCACCTGGCAGCAGTGCATGGGCCAGCGCGGGCAGGCAAAGCACCGACAGTTGCACGGCCCCCGACCGGCCCAGGGCCACGGCCCGGTCCACCACACGCTCCAGCCCCTGCCACGAGCGCTGCACCTCGTCCCACAGCGCCAGCGCCCGGGCGTTGGGGCGCAGTCGGCCTTGCACGCGCTCGAACAGCGCATAGCCCAGCAGCGATTCGAGCCGCGCCAGCTCGCGGCTCACGGTGGGCTGCGAGCTGTGCAGCAGGTCGGCCGCACCCGTGGCGCTGCCAGCGGTCATCACGGCCCGAAAGACCTCGATGTGGCGGTGGGTGATGCGGTGGGCCAGGGGCGTGTCGGTCGGTCCGGTCATGCATGGAGCATATCCATATTGAATGGATGGCGTAAATCAAAGCATTCGACTGAATACATAGATGGCGGCATCATCCGCGCATCGTTCTCGCCTTCTGCCTTTGGAGCTTCCCCATGTCCAACCCTTTCTCCCCCGCCCAGCTCTGGGCCCTGGCCGACCAGTTCGGCACCCCGCTATGGGTGTATGACGCGGCCACCATCCGCCAGCGCATTGCGCAGGTGTCCAATTTCGAGACCATCCGTTTTGCGCAAAAGGCCTGCTCCAACATCCATATCCTGAAGCTCATGCGCGAGCAGGGCGTGAAGGTGGATGCCGTTTCGCGCGGCGAGATCCTGCGTGCGCTGGCGGCGGGCTATGTGGCGGGTGGCGAGCCTTCGGAGATCGTCTTCACCGCCGACCTGTTCGACGCCGCCACGTTGGACTGCGTGGTGGAGCACGGCGTGCCCGTGAACGCAGGCTCCATCGACATGCTGCACCAGCTGGGCGCGCGTTCGCCCGGCCATGCGGTGTGGCTGCGCATCAACCCCGGCTTTGGCCACGGCCACAGCAACAAGACGAACACGGGTGGCGAGCACAGCAAGCACGGCATCTGGCACACCGACCTGCCTGCGGCGCTGGATGCGATCAAGCAGCATGGCCTGAAGCTGGTGGGCCTGCACATGCACATTGGCTCGGGTGTGGATTACAGCCACCTGCAGGAAGTGTGTGGCGCCATGGTCAACCTGGTGCGCACGGCGCATGCGGCAGGGCATGACCTGCACGCCATCTCCGCCGGTGGTGGTCTGTCCATCCCCTACCGCAGCGGCGACCCCGTGGTCGACACGCAGCATTACCACGGCCTGTGGGACGCCGCGCGCCAGCAGGCCGAGGCCATCGTGGGCCACAAGCTCGGCCTGGAGATCGAGCCCGGCCGCTTCCTGGTTGCCGAATCGGGCGTGCTGCTGGGCCAGGTGCGCGCCACCAAGAACGCGGGCAACAACCACTTTGTGCTGGTTGATACCGGCTTCAACGAACTCATGCGCCCGTCCATGTACGGCAGCTACCACGCCATGAGCGTGCTGCGGCGTGATGGCTCCACGGCGGCCGAACACCCCACGGTGGTGGCGGGCCCGCTGTGCGAGTCGGGCGACGTGTTCACCCAGGGCGACGGCGGCGTGGTGCTGCCGCGCGACCTGCCCGCCGCGCAGGTGGGTGATCTGCTGGTGATCCACGACACCGGGGCGTACGGCGCCAGCATGTCCTCCAACTACAACACGCGGCCTTTGATTGCCGAGGTGCTCGTGGATGGCGGCCAGGCCCGCCTGATCCGCCGCCGCCAGACGGTGGACGAGCTGCTGGCGCTGGAGTTGGGGCTGTAAGCCAGGCCGCAGCGCTGCTCAGGGGCGCCGCGGGCCGAGCCGGCAAGAGGTGCGGGTAGGTGAGGGCCTACGGGTTTGGGGTGCAAAGCCGGACAAGCACCAGCCGGGGTGAGAAATACAGTGAAACCACCTGAACTTCTCACCTTTCAAGGAGATCCCCATGCCTCTCATTGCCTGGCTACTTGGCGTCCCGCTGTCGGTTGTGCTGCTGCTGATGCTGTTTGGGGTGTTTTGAATCCACCCGCGGAGCGCATGGCATCAGCGCCACCAAACAAAAGACCCCTGTGGAATTCCGCAGAGGCCTTTTGTTTTGGGCATCACTATTGGGGTCACATCAACTCGGACGCGGGCCCGCGCCCCATCAGCGTGACGACCGCATCGGCCGGCGTGAGCTGGCCATCCAGCAGCGCCACCACCGCGCGGGTGATGGGCATGTCCACCCCCAGCTGGGCCGCCCGCTGCGCCACGGTGCGGGCGCTGTAAACGCCCTCGGCCACATGGCCCAGCGACTCGACGGCCTGCGGCAGGGTTTTGCCCTCGGCCAGCAGCATGCCAACGCGCCGGTTGCGCGACAAGTCGCCCGTGGCGGTCAGCACCAGGTCCCCCAGGCCCGACAGGCCCATGAAGGTGTCGGGCCGCGCGCCCAGCGCCAGGCCCAGCCGCGTCATCTCGGCCAGGCCGCGCGTGATGAGCGCGGCGCGGGCGTTCAGCCCCAGCGCCAGCCCGTCGCACAGACCGGTGGCAATGGCCAACACGTTCTTCACCGCGCCACCCACCTCCACGCCCACGATGTCCTCGTTGGCATACACGCGCACGCTCGGGCTGTGGAAGGCGCTGACCAGCGCATCACGCACCTGCGCATGGGGACTGGCAGCCACCAGGGCGGTGGGCTGGCCCAGCGCCACTTCTTGCGCAAAGCTGGGGCCGCTAAATACGCCTGCTATCAGTTCAGGAGCTACCAGGGCTTGTACTTCGTGCGCTAGCAGCCCAAAAGACGTGGAATTGCCAGCGGTTGCAGCCTCAAAGCCCTTGCACAGCCAGGCCACAGGGGCAGCGCAGCCATGCAAGGCCTGCAGCATGCCGCGCAAAGCCGCCATGGGTGTGGCCACGATGACGAGGTCGGCCCCGGTCCACAGCGCCGCAAAGTCGCCATGGGCCAGAGTGAGGGAGGGGGGGAGGGTGATGCCGGGCAGGTAACGCGCGTTCTGCCGCTGCGTCTGCATCTGGGCTGCCTGGGCGGCATCGCGCGCCCACAAGGTGACGGCATGGCCTGCGGGGTGCTGGGCGGCACTCATGGCCACCGCTGTCCCCCAGGCTCCAGCGCCCAATACTATGATTTTCATAGCTGTATGCGCTTATTCATCCAGCACTACAGGCAAAAATGCCTGTAAATGCTTACTGCGTGATGATGGGCGAGGCCTGGCCTGCGGCCTGGGCTTGCTGTTGCTCGTACATGGCCTGGAAGTTGATTTCGGCCAGGTGCACGGGCGGGAAGCCAGCGCGGTTGATCACGTCGGCCACATTGCCGCGCAGGTAGGGGTACACGATCTGGGGGCAGGCGATGCCCATGATGGGGCCCATCTGGTCTTCGGGCACGTTGCGGATTTCGAAGATGCCGGCTTGCTTGGCTTCGACCAGGAACACAGTCTTGTCCTTGATCTTGGTCTGCACGGTGGCGGTCACAGCCACTTCAAAGATGCCTTCGGCCACGGGGGTGGCTTCCACGCCCAGCTGGATGTCCACGCTGGGTTGCTCTTGTTCGAGCAGGATGGCGGGGGAGTTGGGCTGCTCCAGCGACATGTCCTTGAGGTAGACGCGCTGGATCTGGAACACGGGGTTTTCTTGGTCGGCCATGGTGAAGTCTCTTTGCTCTTACGAAATTGCTAGCAAAACAAAACCCGCCGGGGAGCAGCTCCCGCAGCGGGCACATGGGGCTGCATTATGCAGCGCCCAGACAGGGGGTCAGGCGCCGAGCAAGGGCATCAGCTCGCCACGGCTGTCCAGCGCCACCAGATCGTCGTGGCCACCCACATGGGTGTCGCCGATGTAGATCTGCGGCACCGTGCGGCGACCGGTGATTTCCATCATGTGGCTGCGCGCGGCGGGGTCTGTGTCGATGCGGATCTCTTCGATCTGCTCCACGCCCTTGGACTTGAGGATCTGCTTGGCCCGGATGCAATAGGGGCAGACGGCGGTGGTGTACATCTTCACGGGTTGCATGGCGAACCTTCCTCTTTCTTCCTGTGGGACTGAAAAACCAGTCGCAAGACTAGCGCTGACCGAATAACTGGGGGCGGATCAGGCTTTTTCCACAGGCAGGCTGGCTTCGCGCCAGGCCTTCATGCCACCGGCGAGTGCCTGGGCGTTGTCGTAGCCCAGTTTTTTGGCAATGGCGACGGCGCGGTTGGCGCGTGCGCCGCTGGCGCACACCAGCACCACGGGCAGGGCCTTGTTCTTGATCACGGCGGGCAGGCGCTCTTCGAGCTGGGACACGGGCACGTTCTTGGCGCCAGTCACGTGGCCCGTGGCGAATTCCTCGGCTTCGCACACGTCGATGACCACCGCTTTTTCGCGGTTGATGAGCTGCACGGCGCGTGCTGGCGTCAGCGAACCGCCACTGGCGTTCTTGAGGACCGGCCACAGCAACATGCTGCCCGAAGCCAGTGCAACGAGGAACAGATACCAGTTATCAATAATGAATTTCACGAAGCTTCCTTGGGTTGGCGAACAGCGTAATTCTAGAATGCTGGGTTTTGGCCCGCATTTTTTTGACCTGCCTTTCCTGGGGAAACCATGTACAAGCTCGTTCTGATCCGCCACGGCGAATCCACCTGGAACCTTGAAAACCGCTTTACCGGCTGGACCGATGTGGACCTCACGCCCACCGGTGTCTCCCAGGCCATGTCGGCCGGCAAGCTGCTCAAGGCCGAGGGCTACGAGTTCGATCTGGCGTTCACCAGCGTGCTCAAGCGCGCCATTCACACCCTCTGGTACACGCTGGACGAAATGGACTGCACCTGGCTGCCCGTGGTCAAGGACTGGCGCCTGAACGAGCGCCACTACGGCGCCCTGCAGGGCCTGAACAAGGCCGACATGGCCAAGCAGTATGGCGACGAGCAGGTGCTGGTATGGCGCCGCAGCTATGACACGCCCCCGCCAGCGCTGGAAGCCACCGACCCCCGCAGCGAGCGTGGTGACCGCCGCTACGCTGGGGTGGCTGCCGAGAATGTGCCCCTGACCGAGTGCCTGAAAGACACCGTGGCCCGCGTGCTGCCGTTCTGGAACGAGGCCATGGCGCCCGCCATTCGCTCGGGCAAGCGGGTGGTGGTGGCTGCGCATGGCAACTCCATCCGCGCGCTGGTGAAGTACCTGGACAACATCTCCGAGACCGACATCGTGGGTCTGAACATTCCCAACGGGATTCCACTGGTATACGAGCTCGACGCCGACCTCAAGCCCATCCGTCACTACTATCTGGGCGATGCCGAAGCGGCGGCCAAGGCCGCAGCCGCCGTGGCATCGCAGGGCAAAGCGTAAATCGCAGGTAAAGAGCGGGGAAAACCCCGCTTATCCCCGCCAAAGTGAGCATCCATGCGGAACTGCGGCGGGTTTGGCCCTTCCAAGGTGTATATTGGTTTCGAAGCGGTAAAAGGTGTTGTATGGGCCACAAACTCAAGATTGCAGGATGGGTATCGGTAGGCGTGGTGGCGGGTGCGCTCACCACGGTGTCACTGCAAACGGTGGCGCGTGGCGCCATGACGCCGTTGCCGCTCGAAGAAATCCAGCAGTTGTCCGCCGTGTTCGGCCTGGTCAAGACCGATTACGTCGAGCCGGTCGATGACAAGAAGCTCATCACCGACGCCATCTCCGGCATGGTCTCCAGCCTGGATCCGCACTCGCAGTACTTCGACAAGAAGTCCTTCAAGGAATTCCGCGAGGGCACTTCCGGCCGCTTCGTGGGCGTGGGCATCGAGATCACGCAGGAAGACGGCCTGATCAAGATCGTGTCGCCCATCGAAGGCTCGCCGGCCTTCCGCGCCGGCCTCAAGACCAACGACTTGATCACCAAAATTGACGAAACCGCCGTCAAGGGCCTGGCGCTGAATGACGCCGTCAAGCGCATGCGCGGCGAGCCCAGTACCAAGGTCACCCTCACCATCTTCCGCAAGGACGAGAACCGCACGTTCCCTGTCACCATCACGCGCGAAGAGATCAAGACCCAGTCCGTCAAGGGCAAGGTGATCGAGCCCGGTTACGCCTGGATCCGCCTGTCGCAATTCCAGGAGCGCACGGTGGATGACTTTGTGCGCAAGGTGGAAGAGGTCTACAAGCAGGAGCCAAACCTCAAGGGCTTGGTGCTGGACCTGCGCAACGACCCCGGTGGCCTGCTGGATGCAGCCGTGGCAATTTCTGCGGCTTTCCTGCCCGAGAACGTGACGGTGGTCACCACCAATGGCCAGCTGGCCGACAGCAAGGCCACCTACAAGGCTGCCCCCGACTACTACCAGCGCCGCGGCGGCGGTGATCCGCTCAAACGCCTTCCCGCGTCCCTCAAGGCGGTGCCGCTGGTAGTGCTGGTCAACGAAGGCTCTGCCTCCGCCAGCGAGATCGTGGCTGGCGCGCTGCAGGACCACAAGCGCGCCACCATCATGGGCAGCCAGACCTTTGGCAAGGGCTCGGTGCAGACCGTGCGTCCGCTGGGGCCTGACACGGGCATCAAGCTGACCACCGCCCGCTATTACACGCCGAGTGGCAAGTCGATCCAGGCCAAGGGCATCGTGCCCGACGTGATGATTGACGAGTCGGAAGAGGGCAACATCTTTGCCGCCTTGCGCATGCGCGAGGCAGATCTGGACAAGCACTTGAACAGCGGCCAGGGTGAAGAGAAGAAGGACGAAGCCCGTGAAAAGGCCCGTGAGGAAGCCCGCAAGCGCATGGAAGAAGAAGCCAAGAAGCCTGCGGCCGACCGCAAGGTGCCCGAATTCGGTTCGGACAAGGACTTCCAGCTGGTGCAGGCCCTCAATCAGCTCAAGGGTCGCCCTGTGCTGGTCAGCAAGACGCTGACAGAGCGCAAGGAAGAAAAGAAAGAGAATTGAGCCTTTCGCGCTCCGACCCCGGGCTGGATTTCGCGAGGAATCCAGCCTTTTTCATGTCCGCCTGTTTCACCGTTGATTTTTTGGCCGCTGCAGGCCAGCCTTCCCATGACCGATGACCAGCTCCTGCGCTATTCCCGCCACATCCTGCTCGACGAGGTGGGCATCGAGGGGCAGGAGCGGGTGTTGGAAGCCCATGCTCTCATCATCGGCGCTGGCGGGTTGGGGTCGCCCGCTGCGCTGTACTTGGCGTCCGCCGGTGTGGGCCACATCACACTCGTCGATGACGATGTGGTGGACCTGACCAACCTGCAGCGCCAGATTGCGCACACCACCGCGCGCGTGGGCAGTCCCAAGGTCCAGTCGGCGGCGCAGGCCATGGCCGACATCAACCCCGAGGTGCAGGTCACCGCACTGCAGGCCCGGGTGGATGCGGCGGCTCTCGACAGTCTGGTGCGCGATGCCACCGTGGTACTCGACTGCAGCGACAACTATGCGACCCGCCAGGCGGTCAATGCCGCGTGTGTGCGTCATAACAAACCCTTGGTGGCGGGGGCTGTGATCCAGTTCGATGGGCAGATCACGGTGGTGGACCCGCGCGATGCGCAGTCGCCTTGTTATGCCTGCATCTTCCCGCCGGATGCGGAGTTTGAAGAAGTCCGCTGCTCCACGATGGGTGTATTTGCTCCGCTGGTGGGTGTGGTGGGTGCGATGCAGGCAGCCGAGGCGCTCAAGCTCATAGCGGGTGTGGGGCAGTCGCTGGCGGGTCGGCTGCTGATGCTCGATGGCCGGGCTATGGAGTGGAGCACCATGCGCGTTCAGCGCCACGCCCATTGCAAGGTGTGTGTTGCGCGGTAGGATTTTTCCTACATGGCCAGCGTGTTGTGGCTGGCAGAATCCGGCGCATGGAAGCCTTAAATTCAAGGCTAGGACAGCGTGACCCGCACTGTCCGTACACATGGACCCGCCCGTGAAACTGCGCACCTACATTGTTGAAGACAACGCGACCATCCGCGAGAACCTGATCGGAACTCTGGAGGAGTTGGCGTCTGTAGAAGCGGTGGGCGTGGCAGAAACCGAAGACGACGGTACGAACTGGTTGTCCTCGCACCCTGAGGAATGGGACTTGGCCATCGTGGATCTGTTCTTGCGCCAGGGCAGCGGATTGGGTGTGCTGGCTGCCTGCCGCACGCGGCGGCCTGGCCAAAAAATGGTGGTGCTCAGCAATTACGCCACGCCGGATGTGCGCATGCGCTGTGCGCAGCTGGGTGTGGATGCCGTGTTTGACAAATCCAACGAGATCGACGCGTTGGTGGACTACTGCGTACAGCACAGCAGCCCGGCTCACGGGCTGGACGCCGGTAGCGGCGGCGGTGTGTCAGCCGCCTCATCGGGCGCATCCCAGTGACACAACCCACCGCCGCGTGCGTGGGTGCATGCGGCAGTCGGGATGCTTCTTTTTCCTTCTTTTTCAGCGCAAAAGCAAGACTTGCCTACGCCCGGCAGCGCCGGGCTCTGGCCAGATCCTGGATGTCAGTCGATCAGGCGATTTTTGAGCGCGTAGTAGGTCAGGTCGCTGTTGGACGAGAGGCTCATCTTTTCCATCAGGCGTGTGCGGTACGTGCTCACCGTTTTCACGCTCAGCGACAACGACTTGGCGATATCGCCCGCCGTCTCTCCCTTGGCCAGCTTCAGGAACACCTGGAACTCTCGCTCAGACAGCTGCTCGTGCGGTGGCGCATCGTCCTTGCGGTTGAGTTGCTGTGCCAGCAGTTCGGCCACGGCAGGCGTCAGGTAGCGGCGGCCCAGAGCAATGGTGCGAATGGCCTCCACGATCTCCGACGGTTCGCACTCCTTGTTCAGGTAACCACTGGCACCCTGACGGATCAGGTTGATCGCGTAGTGTTCTTCAGGGTAGCCACTCAGGATCAGGATGCCCATGTCGGGCGCCTTGGCGCGCAGCATGGCCAGCGCGTCCAGCCCGCTTTGGCCAGGCATCGACAGGTCCATCAGCAGCACATCGATTTCCTTGTTGCGCACCAGGTCGATGGCCTCGCGGCCGTTGGCGGCCTCGCCTTCCACCCGCAAGTCCACGTGCTCGGACAAGAACTGCCGCAGCCCGGAACGAACAATCGCGTGGTCATCCACAATGCCAATCTTGATCATTGATGCTTCTTTCGAGGCGGCAGCAAAGGTGCTGCCGGTGTGTATTGAAGTCCAGGCGCTCGGCATGTGGTTGCATGGCTGGCGCACCTGGCAGGTAACGGGTCATTATCCAGAATAAGCGTATGAATCTCCAAGAAAACACCCGGCGTTGGTTACCAAAAGTCCGACAGATGGCCTTGAGCCTGCCCATGGCGCTGTTGGCGGCCATGGTGCTGGTGGGCATCAATGAAACGGGGCACATGCGTTCGCAGGACGCGGTGGAACAACTGGCCCAGGGGCTGACCACGCGGGCCGATGTGAACAAGCTGCTGCAAAGCATGCTGGATGCCGAAACCGGCCAGCGGGGTTATCTGCTCACGGGCAACGAGACCTACCTGGAACCGTATGACAAGGCCGTAGCGACCGTGCAGACCAACCTGGATCGCCTGCGCAACCAGTTCATGGCGTCGCCCGAGGACATGCAGGAGTTTGCGTTGCTGTCGCGGCAGATCTCGCGCAAGCTGGCTGAGATGGAGCTGAGCCTGCGCCTGCGCCGCCAGGGCAACGAAGACGCATGGAAGTTCATTCTGAACACGGATGTGGGCAAGGAGCACATGGAGGCGATCCGGCAGCACGCGCAAGAGCTGATTGCCCGCAGCGACCAGCGCCTGCAACAGGGGCGCGAGCAGATCGAGCAGTCGCTGATGCTGTCGCGCATCGGCATTGCCACGGTCACTGCCATTGGCCTGCTGGCGTTCTACATGTACCTGCGCCAGACGCAGGCGGTTCAGACCGTCAACCTGCGCGAGCAAGAGGTGCTGGAGCGTGAGCGCGACCGTCTGGAAGGGCTGGTGCGCGACCGCACGGCCACGCTGTCCGAGTTGGCCAACCACTTGCAGCAGGTGCGCGAAGAAGAACGGGGTCATCTGGCGCGGGAACTGCACGACGAGCTGGGCGCGCTGCTGACGGCTGCCAAGCTGGATGTGGCGCGCCTCAAATCCAAGATCGACGCCACTGCGCCCGACATTGCCGAGCGCCTCAAGCACCTCACCGAAACGCTCAACAGCGGCATTGCGCTCAAGCGTCGCATCATCGAAGACCTGCGGCCGTCGTCGCTGTCGAACCTGGGGCTTACGGCAGCGCTGGAGATCCTGACACGCGAATACGCCGAGCGCGCAGGCATTGAGGTTGAGACCAGTCTGGAGGCCGTTCAACTGCCCGACGCAGCGCAGCTCACGGTGTATCGCATGGTGCAAGAGGCGCTGACCAACATCGGCAAGTACGCCAAGGCCAGCAAGGTGCTGGTGTCGGTGCACGGCTACCCCACGCATGTGGCGGTGCAGGTGCGCGACGATGGTGTGGGTTTCGACCCTGGCACCGTGCGCCCCACCTCGCACGGCTTGGCTGGCATGCGCCACCGGGTCGAGGCAGCGGGCGGGCGTCTCACGCTCACTTCGCGGCCTGGCAATGGCACCTTGTTGTCGGCCGTGCTGCCGCTGCCGCGCACCTCGTCGGAGCCGCGCCGCAACGCCGCTGCACACGATGCCTGAGGCATACGCCGCCCTCTTCCTGCATCTCCCTCATTCCCTGCATTGCGTGGCGCAGCGCATGCAGGCCCACGTGCGACATCTGCGGGCTGTGGGCTGTGGGCTGTGGGCTGTGGGCTGTGGGCACGCCATGCTGCCCGGAGCCATCGTCCCGTTGTGGCGTGCCTGCGCTGCAGCCGCTTGTGCGCGCTACCGTGCGCCCAGTCCGACCGGTCCGGCCAGTGCGCGCCGTCCTACATGACCCCCACTGCGCCGCCGACATGGGCGCGCGCCGCGCACCGGCATCCAGGGCATAGGGAGATACCTACAGTTGGTCCCAGGCGTTGAGGTTTTGGCGCCACCCGATCTGCCGGCAAGCCGGCCACCCATAAGGAGATGGAAATGTTGCACTACGCAGTTGTTTTTCTGGTGATCGCGCTGATTGCAGCCCTCTTCGGTTTTGGCGGTATTGCTGCCGGTGCCGTGGGCATTGCGAAGATTCTGTTCTTTGTGTTCGTGATCATGGCTGTCGTCACCTTCGTGCTGGGGCTCCTGAAAAAGGGGTGAGTCAGGCCGCAACGCCTGGACTGCTGCCCTTCACCCCCTCCCGCATCCCCTGTACCCCATACCCCAAGGAGTTTCCCCATGAGCCTTCAGACCGCTACCGACAAAGTGACCCACGGTGTTCGCAACCTGGCCGATGACGTGCTGCAAAGCGCGCAGGACGCAGTGCAGACCACCCGGGCTGCCGCCGACCAGTCGCTGGACAAGGCCGAAGAAAGCGTGCGCGCCCTGCGCCGCCAGACCGACCCGGCGATTGATGACCTGGCCGCCCGTGCACAGGACCTGGCTGCTCGCAGCATTGACTACTGCGCCGAGACCAGCGCGCGTGCACGCCGTCAGATCCAGCAGGCAGCCGAAGTCACCGGCAAGTATGTGGCCGAGCAGCCCGGCAAGTCGCTGGTCATCGCCGCCGCATCGGGGGCTTTGCTGGCCACCGTGGCGATGTGGATGTCCCGCCGGCGCAATGCATACTGAGGGCTAGCACGCCGGTGTTTGCACGCCGGTGCCTTGCCCGCAGCGCCTGGCTATGCGCCAGCGCTGTCCTTTTCCCACAGTCCGCCGGTCGCGGAGGGTGCAACAGACCGGTGGACTGAACATGTCCCAGCACCCGCGTTCCCAACCATTCTTGAACAAGGAAAACACCATGAAATACGCACGTGCCCTCGCTTTTGCCGCAGTTGCCGGTATCACCATCGTCACAGCCACCGGTTGCTCGGTGGCCCGCGAACAGCAAACAGTTGGCTCCTATGTGGATGACGCTGGCATCACCACCGCCGTGAAGGCCAAGATGGCTGAAGACAAGAACGTGTCTGCCACCTCCATCAGCGTGGAAACGCTCAATGGCACGGTGCAGCTGTCGGGCTTTGCCAAGTCGCAGGCTGAAAAGAACCAGGCCGAAAACATTGCGCGCAACACCAAGCATGTGCGCGAAGTGCGCAACAGCATCGTTGTGCGGCCCTGACCGGTAGGGCTGACGCCCTGCACCCGGGGTCCCACGCCCCTGGCGCAGTGGCTTCGATCCTGAAGCAGGCTCCGGGCATGTCCCGGGGCCTGCTTTTTTCATGGACCCATCCTGGCGCTGCAAAAGGGGGTCCGTGCGTTGTTCCTCCTCACTGCTCCGGTCCACGGGGTATAAGCTCCACACCATGCGGGTATTCAATTGCGACCATTGCGGTCATCTGGTGTTTTTCGATAGCGTGCAGTGCCTGCATTGCGGCAGTGCGCTGGCCTTCTTGCCCGATGTGCTGACCATGGCTGCCCTGGCCCCTGCACCGCAGGACGGAGCCGACCTGTGGCGCCGCCAAGGGGGGCAGGGCAGTGCCCACTACAGCGGGCGCCTGTACCGCATGTGCCGCAACCACACGGACCACCAAGCCTGCAACTTTGCGATACCCGCCAACGACTTTGCAGAGCTGTGTGTGTCGTGCCGCCAGACCCGGGTGATGCCCGACCTGTCCGAGCCCGCCAACATGGGGCGCTGGATGCAGATCGAAGCGGCCAAGCGGCGGCTGTTCTACAGCCTGGCCCGCCTGGGCCTGGAGCCGGCGCCCGGGCGTACCGGTCCGGTGTTCGAGTTTTTGGCCGAGGTGCCGGGCGGACCGCCCGTGCTGACGGGCCACCACAGTGGGACCATCACGCTCAACGTGGCCGAGGCGGACGACGACGAGCGCGCGCGTCGCCGCATCGCGCTGGGTGAGCCCTACCGCACTCTGATCGGTCACCTGCGCCATGAGTCCGGCCACTTCTATTGGGACCAGCTGGTGCGCGACGGCGGGCGGCTGGACGACTTCAGACAGATGTTTGGTGACGAGCGCCAGGACTACGCAGCGGCGCTGGAGGCGCACTACGCCAAGGGCAACGAGGGCAGTGACTGGGCCAACCACCATGTGAGTGCCTATGCCGCCGCCCACCCCTGGGAAGACTGGGCTGAAACCTGGGCCCATTACCTGCACATGATCGACCTGCTGGAAACCTCGGCCAGCTATGCCACCGAGGTCACTATTCCCGGTATCTATGGCGCGCAGCGCAGCAGCGCCATCGATCCGTTTGCCAGCCCGGCGCCCGACTTTCAGTCCATGGTGCAACACTTGGTGCCGCTGACGCTGCTGCTCAACAGCCTTACGCGCAGCCTGGGTCAACCTGATGCCTACCCGTTCGCGCTGGCGGGTGAGGTGCTGGCCAAGCTGCGCTTTGTGCACGACATGGTGCGTGCAGCGGCCGCGCGCCCTGCCCCTGTGGCCACTATGGCACCCATGCCGCCACCCTCGCCGGCTGCGAATCAAGGTGTCAAAAAGAATAGCAAGGCAGCCAATAAAGACCGGCGCTAGATAGCGATTCGGTCGAAATATTGACGGTGGCTGTCGGCCGGGCATGAAAACGGCCTGGAACTTGCTTGAGGGCTTGCAGGAGATTGGCTCTCATGCAGAAGTTCGACGAGATGGTTACCCGGCTGCCCCTGGCCGGCCTGGGCGGTGCGGCAGGCTGGGCGGGCAGTGATGTACGGCCCCACTACGCGCGGTTTGCCCAGTGGCTGGCGCGCCAGAGTGCCGAATCCATGCAGGCGCGGCGCGCCGAGGCCGAGGTCATCTTCCGGCGCGTGGGCATCACCTTCGCCGTCTACGGCGCCAAGGACGAGGACGGCGCGGGCACCGAGCGGCTCATCCCCTTCGACCTGATTCCCCGCATCATTCCGCAGCAGGAATGGGCGCACATGCAGCGGGGCCTGGTGCAGCGGGTCACGGCGCTCAATCGCTTCATCCACGACGTGTACCACGGCCAGGACATCCTGCGCGCAGGCATCGTGCCTGCCGAGCAGATCCTGCGCAACGCCCAGTTCCGGCCGGAGATGGTCGGCGTTCATGTGCCGCTCGATATCTACTCCCACATCAGCGGCATCGACATCGTGCGGGCACCGGATGCGGCAGGCGAGGGCGTGTACTACGTGCTGGAAGACAACCTGCGCGTGCCCAGCGGCGTGAGCTACATGCTCGAAGACCGCAAGATGATGATGCGGCTGTTCCCCGAACTGTTCGCTCAGCACCAGGTGGCACCGGTGGCGCATTACCCGGACTTGCTGCTGGACACCCTGCGCGCCAGCGCCCCGGCCGGTGCGGCCGACCCGACCGTGGTGGTGCTGACCCCCGGCATGTACAACAGCGCCTATTTCGAGCACGCCTTCCTCGCGCAGCAGATGGGCGTGGAGCTGGTCGAGGGGCAGGACCTCGTGGTCAAGGACCAGTTTGTGTACATGCGCACCACGCGCGGGCTGCAGCGGGTGGACGTGATTTACCGCCGGGTGGATGACGACTTCCTCGATACCGATGTCTTCCGCCCCACCTCCACCCTGGGTTGTGCGGGGCTCATGTCCGCCTACCGGGCCGGCAATGTCGCCATCTGCAACGCCGTGGGCACAGGCGTGGCGGACGACAAGTCGATCTACCCCTATGTGCCGGACATGATCCGCTTCTACCTCGGTGAGGAGCCCATCCTGCAGAACGTGCCCACCTGGATGTGCCGCAAGCCGGACGACCTGCGGTACGTGCTGGACCACCTGCATGAACTGGTGGTGAAGGAGGTGCATGGCGCGGGTGGCTACGGCATGCTGATTGGCCCTGCGGCCACCCGGGCCGAGATCGAGGCCTTCCGCGCTGCAGTCATCGCCAAGCCCGACGGCTACATCGCCCAGCCCACGCTGAGCCTCTCCAGCTGCCCCACCTATGTGGACAGCGGCATTGCGCCCCGCCACATCGACCTGCGGCCTTTTGTGCTCAGCGGCCAGAAGGTGCAGATGGTGGCGGGCGGCCTCACGCGCGTGGCGCTCAAGGAGGGGTCGCTGGTGGTCAATTCGTCGCAGGGCGGGGGCACCAAGGACACCTGGGTGCTGGGCGATCAGCCCGCTACAGCACACATACCGTCACCACCAATGCAAACACAACGCCAAGGGAGGGAATGACCATGCTGAGCCGTACCGCCGATCATTTGTTCTGGATGGCCCGTTACACCGAACGGGCAGAAAAGCCCTGCGCAGCGGGGCTTTCGAAAAAATACCGCAAGCGTGTGCAACACGCTCGGGGTTCTCTGCCCTCGTCCAAGAAGGAGATCACATGCTGAGCCGCACCGCCGATCATTTGTTCTGGATGGCCCGGTACACCGAAAGGGCAGAGAACACCGCACGCATGCTCGACGTCAACTACCAGAGTGCGTTGCTACCCCAATCGACCGAGGTGGCCACCCTGGGCTGGCAGGGCTTGCTGTCCATCAGCGAGCTGCTGCCTGCCTATATCGCCCAGCATGGCGAGGTGACGCCCGCCAAGGTGCTCGACTTCATGGTCAAGGACCCGTCCAACCCGTCGTCCATCGTGGCCTGCCTGCAGGCTGCACGCGAGAACGCGCGGGCGGTGCGCGGTGCGCTCAACACCGAGGCCTGGGAGATCCAGAACCAGACCTGGCTCGAAGTGAACCGCCTGATCGCCAGCGGTGCACTGGAGCAGGACCCGGCGCGATTCTTCGAATGGGTGAAGTTCCGCTCGCACCTCTCGCGGGGTGTGACGGTGGGCACCATGCTGCAGGACGAGGCGCTGCACTTCATGCGCCTGGGCACCTTTCTGGAGCGGGCCGACAACACGGCGCGGCTGCTGGATGTGAAGTTTCACGCGGTGCAAAGCGACTTCATGGGCGCGGCCACGGCGCAGGACCAAGACTACGACTTCTACCACTGGAGCGCCATCCTGCTCAGCGTGTCGGGCTTCGAGACCTACCGCAAGGTGTACCGCGACGTGATCACGCCCGAACGTGTGGCCGAGTTGCTGATCCTGCGGGCCGACATGCCCCGCTCACTGCACGCTTGCATGAAAGAGGTGCTGGGTAACCTCGACATGCTGGGCAGCGGCCAGTCGGCCGAGACCCAGCGGCACGCGGGGCGGCTGCTGGCGCACCTGAAGTTCGCACGCATCGATGAAATCCTGACCCATGGACTGCATGCCTACCTCACCCAGTTCCTAGAGCGGGTGAACGACCTGGGCGCGCGGATCAGCCGGGATTTTCTGGTGCCTGCGGCGGTGTGAGGGGCGCATCTGGCGCGTCTGGCGCAGCGGCCGTAGCGGCCGTAGCGGCGGGCACCGGCTCCACCGTCACGCCCACTTGCAGCACATGGTGGTCGCCGCCGTGGATCACGCCACGCAGCGGCGACACATCCGAAAAATCGCGGCCGATGGCCAGGGTCACGTAGTCCTCGCCCGCCGCGCGGTCGTTGGTGGGGT
Organism: Acidovorax sp. Root402; assembly: GCF_001425125.1. NCBI lineage: Bacteria > Pseudomonadati > Pseudomonadota > Betaproteobacteria > Burkholderiales > Comamonadaceae > Acidovorax > Acidovorax sp. Root402. The sequence continues at coordinate 14,592 of NZ_LMDQ01000016.1, read as the reverse complement.
CCAGGTCAAACCAGGTGTTGTCGTCTGATGCGCCATCACTTTCGTCGGCTGCCGGTGACCACACCGACACCCAGGCGTGCGATGCATCGGCCCCCACCAGCCGGGGTTGCCCGGGCGGGGGCTCGGTCAGCAGGTAGCCGCTCACATACCGCGCCGCCAGGCCCAGGCTGCGCAGGCAGCCGATCATCACGTGGGCAAAGTCTTGGCACACGCCCCGGCGCAGCCGCAGCGATTCGAGCGCGGGCGTGCCCGCGTCGGTGGCGTTGGATGTGTAGGCAAAGTCGGCATGGATGCGCGACATCAGGTGGCGGGCGGCCTGCATCAGCGGGTGGCCGGGTGCAAAGCTCTCGGCGGCATAGGCCACAAAGTCGGCATGCCGGGGAATGTAGGGCGACGCAAAGCTGAACTCGGTGGCCGCGTGGTAGGGCTGGCCGCGCCGATAACCCAGTCGCTCGCGCACGGCCTCCCAGGGCTCGCCAGGCGGTGCGGCGGGCACGGGCAGGGTCTCCAGCAGGCTTTCGGCGCGCACCCGCAGTTGCTCGTGGGTGAACGGCAGGCTGAAGAACGCGCGGGTGTTGCCAAACACGTCCTGCACCATGTTGCACTGTGTTGGGGCGGGATCCACCTGCAGGCTGTGGGTCAGCACGCGCTGCACCACACCGGTGCGCGGGCGCAGATGGGCCATGTGCTGGGCGTTTTGCACCGCCGGGCTGTAGTGGTACACCGTTTCGTGGATGACGCGCAGCTTCATAAAAATCCAGGCCTTGAAGTCGGACGCAGGGTGCGAAACTGGCACGCCCGAGGCGAGGGCGGCCGAGCAAGGGCCGCCCCGCAGCAAAGGCTGCGTTCCCCTGCCCGCATCGCGCAGCGATGCGAGAGCGGGGGGAAGGCGCGCAGCGCCTCAGGGGGGTGTCCCATATCAAGCTCCTACGCTGTGCCGCAACGCATCGATGGAGTGGGTGAAGTAGCGCGTGGCCAGCACATCCGACAAGCCCATCACGCCCCGCACACACCGGCCCAGATATTCCTCCAGAGCGGCATGGCGCCCCTCGGCATCCTGTGCGCACAGGGCCACCAGCGACAGGTCGGACGCCTCAGGGATGCCCGTGGCGGCGGATTCGCCGGGCGTGCCCGCGGCCGCTTCGATCTTGGCAATGCGCCCGCGCAGCGTCTGCGCGACCCAGGCCAGCGAGCGGGGGTTGTCTCGGTCGATCACCAGCAGGTCCAGCAGGGCGGGCATGTCGCGCCGCTGCTGGTACTGCGCGTGGAAGGTGATGGTGCTGTCGAACAGCGCCACCATGGCCTCGAAGCCGCCTTCATCGTGCACGGCGCCGGTCTGCAGGCCGCTTTCCAGCGCCGAGGCCAGAAAGCCCAGGCGCTCCAGATGGCGCCCGATGGACAGCAGGCGCCAGCCGTCGTCGCGGGTCATGCGGTCGGTCTGCTGGCCCGTCATGGCGGCGGTGTGGCCGCTCAGCCCTTCCAGCTGGCGCAGCGCGTCCAGTGGCGAGTAGTCACCGTCGTCTTCGGCCCCTGTGCGAGGCGCAAAAAACTCCGCCTCGGCGCGCACGATGAGGTTCCAGTGTTCCTGCGACAAACGGTCGCGCACGGCCGAGGCCGCACCCAGGATGCCGCGCAGGTTGTAGCCCACGCTGGTCACCTGCGCGGGCTGCGTCAGCCCGGCGATCAGCGAGCGCTCGAACACGCGCCGTGCCTGCCCGGCCGCAGGCACGGTCGGCAGCACCAGCCCCTGGCTCACGCCCATGGCGCTCAGCCAGGTCAGCAGCGGCTGCGAGGTCTGGTCCTCGCCATTGAGGCATTGCAGCGTGATGCGCGCCAGGCGCGTGACGTTCTCAGTGCGTTCGGTGTAGCGGCCCAGCCAGAACAGGTTTTCGGCCGCGCGGCTGGTCACCTGGCGGCTGCGGTGTACCACGGCGGGCGCGGCCTGGTTGTGGGCCAGCAGCGTGGTGGTGTCCACGGGGCCATCGGTCTGCACCCATACGTCGGCGCTGCTGCCGCCTCGCTGCATGGATGTAATGCCGCTGTCGCCCTGGGCCAGGCGGGCCAGCCCGCCCGGCAGCACGCGCCACGAGCCGGGGCCGTCACAGACCGCAAACACGCGCAGCATCACCGAGCGGGGGGCGATGGGGCCACCGTCCTGGCCCGCACCCTCTGCGGCGTCACTGCGCCAGGTGGGCATTTGCGACAGCGGAAGGTGGGCCTGCACGGTGTATTCGTCGCCCTGGGCCTCGATGCGAGCGGACCACTGCGCCAGGTCTTGCGCCGACAGCGCACCGCCCAGCACGGGCACGCGCTGCGCCATGGGCCAGGTGGGGCGGATCACGCTGTGCGCGAGCTGCGGCAGCACCGCCTGCATGGCCGAGCGCTCGCCACACCACCAAGTGGGCAGCGACGGCAGGGCCAGCTCTTCGCCCAGCAGGTGGCGCGACAGCGCGGGCATGAAGCCCAGCAGCGCCGACGATTCGAGGAACGCCGAGCCCGGCGCATTGGCCACCAGCACGTTGCCCGCGCGGATGGCCTGCAGCAGGCCAGGCACGCCCAGGCGCGAGTCGCTGCGCAGCTCCAGTGGGTCCAGAAACTCGTCATCCAGGCGCTTCAAGATGCCGTGCACCGGCTGCAGGCCGTGCAGCGTCTTGAGGTACAGGCGCGCATCGCGCACCGTGAGGTCGTTGCCCTCCACCAGCGTCAGACCCAGGTAGCGCGCCAGGTACGCGTGCTCAAAGTAGGTCTCGTTGTACGGGCCGGGCGTGAGCAGCACGATGCGCGCATCCGCCCCCGCCGGGCTCATCTGCCGCAGCCCGTCGAGCAGTGCGCGGTAGGTGGCGGCCAGGCGCTGCACATGCATCTGGCTGAACGCCTCGGGGAACAGGCGCGAGATGAGCAGCCGGTTCTCCAGCAAATACCCCAGGCCTGAGGGCGCCTGCGTGCGCTGCGTCACCACCCACCAGTCGCCCTGCGCGTCGCGCGCCATGTCAAACGCCGCGATGTGCAAATGGGTGCCGCCCACGGGCTGCACGCCATGCATGGCGCGCAGGTAGCCCGGGTGGCCCTGAACCAGCGCGCTGGGCAGCAGGCCTTTGCGCAGCAGCTCCTGCGGGCCATACACGTCGGCCATCACGCGGTTGAGCAGGCGTGCGCGTTGCAGCACGCCGCGCTCGATGTGTGCCCAGTCGACCTGCGAAAGGATCAGCGGGAACAGGTCCACCGACCAGGGCCGCTGCGGGCCGTCGGCGTCGGCATAGACGTTGTAGGTGATGCCGTTGTCGCGCACCTGGCGCTGCAGGCTCTGCATGCGCCGGTCCAGGTCCTGGAAGCCCTCGGGCCCCAATTGATCAAAGAATTGGGCCCAGGCGCCAGTGATATCTGGCTTGTTTGCTATTGATTTGGGAGTGGCCGATGCAGTGGCAGCGCCGGGGGCGTCCGCCACGCTGGCACCCCGCAGCTCGTCAAAATGCCCGGCCGCCGCAGCGGGCGCCAGTGCAGCCGCCAACTGGGCTGCGCTGTCAGAAGGGTCGGGGGTGGGGAGGCTGTCGTTGAGGTGGTTCACTGCGCTCGATTTTCGGGCATTTGGTCGACAACACTCTGCGGGTAACCCGCACCGTCGAAACTGGCGGGGCCGATGCCAGAGACGCCAAGCAAGGGCGTCGTCCCCCTGGGGGGAAGGCGCGCAGCGACTCAGGGGGCTTCTCTACCTCCGCATCTTGCGCCGCAGATCCAGCGTGAACGGAAACTCCCGGCTGCCCGGCAGCTCGATGGTCGCAGGTGGCACCGCCAGCCGCCCCGGCGTGTGTCCCATGCGCGAGAAGCGCGCCAGGCGGCGGCTTTCGGCCTCATACGCGTTGACCGGGAAGGTGTCGTAGTTGCGCCCGCCCGGGTGCGCCACGTGGTACTGGCAGCCGCCCAGCGACCGGTTCATCCAGGTGTCCACGATGTCGAACGTGAGCGGCGCATGGGCGCCAATGGTCGGGTGCAGGGCCGAGGGCGGGTTCCAGGCCTTGTAGCGCACTCCCGCCACAAATTCACCGGTGGTGCCTGTGCTTTGCAGCGGCAGCGGCTGGCCGTTGACGGTGACCACATGGCGGCTTTCGTTCATGCCCGTCACGCGCACCTCGATGCGCTCCAGCGACGAATCCACATAGCGCACGGTGCCCCCGGCGGAGCCTTCCTCGCCCATCACATGCCAGGGCTCCAGCGCGTTGCGCAGGGTCAGCTCCACACCCATCGATTGGACGGTGCCGACCATGGGGAAGCGGAACTCGAACTGCGGTGCAAACCAGGCCGCGTCAAACGCGTAGCCTGCGGCGTTCATCTCTGCCACCACATCGTGCATGTCCTGCTGGATGAAGGTGGGCAGCATCCAGCGGTCATGCAGCTCGGTGCCCCAGCGGGCGGCGGGGGCGCGGTAGGGGGTCTTCCAGAAGCGGGCGATCAGTGCGCGCAGCAGCAACTGCTGCACCACGCTCATGTGGGCGTGGGGCGGCATCTCGAACGCACGCAGCTCCAGCAGGCCCAGGCGGCCGGTGCTACTGTCGGGCGAGAACATCTTGTCGATGGAAAACTCGCTGCGGTGCGTGTTGCCCGTCACGTCCACCAGGATGTTGCGCAGCGTGCGGTCTACCAGCCAGGGCGGCATGTCCTGGCCGTAGACCGCGCGGTTGGTTTCGATCTCGCGCAGTGCAATCTCTAGCTCATACAGCTGGTCGTTGCGCGCCTCGTCCACGCGCGGCGACTGGCTGGTGGGGCCGATGAACAGGCCGCTGAACAGATAGCTCAGGCTGGGGTGGTTGTGCCAGTAGAGCAGCAGGCTGGCCAGCAGCTCGGGCTTGCGCAAGAACGGCGAGTCGGCCGGTGTGGCGCCGCCCATCACAAAGTGGTTGCCGCCACCGGTGCCGGTGTGGCGGCCATCGGTCATGAACTTCTCGGCCGACAGGCGCGTCTCCCACGCGGCCCGGTACAGAAACTCGGTGTGCTGCACCAGCTCCTTCCAGTGGCTGGCGGGGTGGATGTTCACCTCGATCACGCCCGGGTCGGGCGTGACTGCCAGCACTTTGAGGCGCGCATCGCGCGGGGGCGGGTAGCCTTCCAGCACGATCTTCATGCCCAGCTCTTCGGCCGTGGCTTCGATGGCGGCCAGGAGGTCCAGGTAATCATGGAGGCGCGACAGCGGCGGCATGAAGACATAGAGCACGCCGTACTTTTCGCCCACCTTCTCGGCCTTGGGGCCGCTGGCTCGGCGCGGATCGCGCACCTCCACGCACAGCGCCGTGCGCGACAGGCCTGCGGCCGACTGGAACTTGCCGGGTGGCTGCACGCCCGCATGCGGGTCGGGCTGACCGGACAGGCGCGCGTTATCACCACCCGCAGTGCTCTGCGTTACGCGCCGTGCCTCGCCAGGGGCGGTGGCGCCTGCCAGGTAGGGCAGGTCGCGGTCGCCGGTGACCGGGCCGGATGGCACGGAATACTGCGCCCGCAGCGTGGTGGCAGCGGCCAGCGGGCTCTGGGGCGCGGTCGGGTCTTGCGGGATCAGGTGCTCGGTGTCTGATGCCTTCACCCAGGGCAGGGCGTCCAGCGGCAGGCGGTAGCCCATGGGCGAATCGCCGGGGATGAGCAGCATGCGGTCATCGCGGAAGAACCACGGCCCCGTGCTCCACACGCTGCCTGCCAGCGTGCCCGCGCCTTCGCCTGCCTGCAGCGGCAGCACGTAGCCCACCACGCTGTCGAGTTTTTGCTCGAACACGCGGCGCAGGCGTGCGCGCTCCAGCTCATCGTCCAGACGTGCGTCAAATGGGTCCACGTTGACCGGCAGGCGCCGCTCGCGCCACAGGTAGTAGAAGGTGTCCTCATAACCGGGCTGGATGTAGCGGTCCGTCACGCCCAGCTTGCGCGTGAGGTGGCGCACAAAACGCTCGGCGTCGGCGCTGGTGTAGTGCGAGGGGTTGCGTTCGTCGGCAAACAGCGCGGGGTTCTGCCACGCAGGCTGGCCGTCGGCGCGCCAGCAGATCGACAGCGCCCAGCGCGGCAGCTGCTCGCCCGGGTACCACTTGCCCTGGCCAAAATGCAGAAAGCCGCCCTGTCCATATTCGGCACGCAGCTTGTGCGTGAGTTCGGTGGCAAAGCCGCGTTTGGTGGGGCCCAGCGCGTCGGTGTTCCACTCGGGCGCGTCGCGGTCGCCCACGGCCACAAAGGTGGGCTCGCCGCCCATCGTCAGCCGCACGTCGCCCGCCACCAGGTCGGCGTCCACCCGCTCGCCCAGCGCCAGCACAGCCTGCCACTGGTCTTCGGTGTAGGGCTTGGTCACGCGGGGCGATTCAAAGATGCGCGTCACGCGCATCTCGTGGCTGAACTCCACCTCGGCCTTGTCCACGCCGCCTTCAATCGGCGCGGCGCCCGAGGGCTGGGGTGTGCAAGCGAGCGGGATGTGGCCCTCGCCCGCCATCAAGCCGCTGGTGGCATCCAGGCCGATCCAGCCCGCGCCGGGCAGGTAGACCTCGCACCAGGCGTGCAGGTCGGTGAAGTCGTGGTCTGTGCCGCTGGGGCCATCGAGCGCCTTCACATCGGGCGTGAGCTGGATCAGGTAGCCCGACACAAACCGCGCCGCCAGCCCCAGGTGGCGCAGCAGCTGCACCAGCAGCCAGCCCGAGTCGCGGCACGAGCCGCTGGCTTTTTGCAGCGTCTCCTCGGGTGTCTGCACGCCGGGCTCCAGGCGGATCAGGTAGCGGATGTCCTGCGATACCTGCTGGTTGAGCTTGACCAGGAAATCGATGGTGCGCTGCTTGCTGCGGTCCACCTTGTCCAGATAGGCCTGCACCAGCGGTGTCATCGGGTCGGTGGCCAGGTAGGGCGCCAGCTCCTGCAGCACATCGCTGCTGTACTTGAACGGAATGTTCTCGGCCTCGGGTTCCAGGAAGAAGTCGAATGGGTTGTACACCGCCATTTCCACCACCAGGTCCACCGTGACCTTGAACTCGCGCGTCTTCTCGGGGAAGACCAGCCGCGCCTGGTAGTTGGCAAACGGGTCCTGCTGCCAGTTGATGAAGTGCTGCGCAGGCTCGACCTTGAGCGAATACGAAATGACGTTGCTGCGGCAGTGGGGCGCGGGCCGCAATCGGATGGTCTGCGGCCCGAGGCCTACCAGCCGGTCGTATTGGTAATGCGTGACGTGGTGGAGCGCGGCGTGGATAGGCATATGCAAGCCATGCTAGCAAGTCCCGAGCCATCGCGGGCAACTATTCCGGGGGCGGTGACAAGCCGTCATCGGCTGTTCACAATGTGCGGTCCGTGCCCCGCTGCCGGGGCTGTCTCTCTTTAGCTTATCGCGCACCAACTTGGTGATGCCCTGATTCACCCATGTCCCATTCCCCCCAACTACTGCTCCTGCCGGGCCTGGCCGCCGATGAACGCATGTGGCGCGGCGTGCTGCCGCTGCTGCCCGCCGCGCTGCGCCCCGAGGTCGCCACCGCCCACCAGGATGTGAACCTGCACCGCATCGAAGACTTTGCCGCACGCCTGCTGGCACAGCACGCGGGGCCGCTGGTGCTGGCAGGCGCGTCGATGGGCGGCATGGTCGCCATGGAGGCCGCGCGCCACGCGCCGCAGCGTGTGGCAGGGCTGGCGCTGCTGGGTACCACCGCGCGGCCCGAGACGCCCGACATGCGCGCCCTGCGCGAAGGCGCCATCGCGCTGTTTGAACAGGGCCAGGTGCGCGAGGTCATCGAGCCCAACGTGGTCCTGGCCTTCCACCCCGTGAACGCCGCCAAGGCGGACCTGGTGCAGGCCTACCTGGACTTTGTGCTGGATGCGGGCCCCGACCACCTGGTGTGCCAGAACCGCGCCGTGATCCATCGGCCCGATGCGCGGGTGCATCTGCCGCAGGTGGCCTGCCCCGTGCTGGTGGTGTGTGGTGCGGCCGACCAGCTCACGCCGCCCGAATGTTCTGCGGAGATCGTGGCGCTGGTGCCAGGCGCCGAACACCACCTGCTGCCCGACAGCGGCCACATGCTGACCATGGAGCAGCCCGAGGTGGTGACCCGCTTGCTGGTGCAGTGGCTGGCCCGCAACGGGTGGATTTGAATAAATTGAAGAGTTTTTGGCTGCAAGCGCTAGTGGAATATGCCTGATTAGCTATGAAAATAGTAGCTAATCAGAACTCAAGGTTGTCGATCAACCGCGTGCTGCCCAGCCGTGCAGCACCCAGCGCCACCAGCGTGCCCGCGGCATCGTCGGCCGTGGCGGGCAGCAGGTCGGCCCGGCGGCGCACCGTGAGGTAGTCGGGCGCCCAGCCCCGGGCGCGCAAGGCATCTTGCGCCTGGGCCTCCAGCGTGCTGCGGTCGCTGGCGGCCAGCCACTGCTGCGCCAGCCGCTTCAGGGCCTGCGACAGAGCCACGGCCTCCTGCCGTTCTTCCAGGCCCAGGTAGCCATTGCGCGAGCTCAGCGCCAGCCCGTCCGCTGCGCGGCAGGTTTCGCCCGCCACGATGTCAATGGGCAGCGCAAACTGCCGCACCATGTGGCGGATCACCATGAGCTGCTGGTAGTCCTTCTTGCCAAACACGGCCGTGCCGCCGGTCTGGCCCAGCACGCAGGCAAACAGCTTCATCACCACCGTGCTCACGCCCACAAAAAAGCCGGGGCGAAAGTGCCCTTCCAGCATGTCGGCGAGCTGCGGGTCAGGGTGCACCTTGAAGGTCTGGGGCTCGGGGTACAGGTCCGTCTCGCGCGGGGCAAACAGCACATCGCAACCGGCGGCCTGCAGCTGCGCGCAGTCGGCCTCCCAGGTGCGGGGGTAGCTGTCAAAGTCCTCGTGCGGCAGAAACTGCAGGCGGTTCACAAAGATGCTGGCCACGGTCACATCGCCCAGGGGCTTGGCCTGGCGCACCAGGGCGATGTGCCCGTCGTGCAGGTTGCCCATGGTGGGCACAAAGGCAGGGCGGCGGTAGGGGGCCAGGGCCTGGCGCAGGTCGGCAACGGAGCGGGCAATCAGCATGGGGTCGGAGGGGTCAGAAGGAGAGAGGAAAAGGGCTCACCAGGCGTGTACAGCGTTGTCCGGGAAGCGCCCTTGCTTCACGGCCTGCACATACGCCTCCATGGCGCCGCGCACGTTGCCCGCGTCCTGCATGAAGTTGTGCACGAACTTCGGCATCTTCCCGAGGTTCATGCCCAGCATGTCGTGCAACACCAGCACCTGCCCGGCCGTGCCGTTGCCCGCGCCGATACCGATGGTGTGGCAGTGCGGCAGCTCGGCCGTGATGTCGGCGGCCAGCGCTGCGGGCACCATCTCCAGCACCAGCATGGCGGCGCCTGCGTCCTGCAGCTCATGGGCCTCTTTGCGCAGCGTGCGGGCCGCGTCGTCGGTTTTGCCCTGCACGCGGTAGCCACCCAGAGCGTGCACCGTTTGTGGCGTCAGGCCCAGGTGGGCGCACACTGGCACGCCGCGCTGCACCAGGAATTCGACCGTGGCCGCCGTCCAGCCGCCGCCTTCGAGCTTGACCATGTGTGCCCCCGCCTGCATCAGCACGCAGGCGCTGCGCAGCGCCTGTTCGCGGCTTTCGGCGTAGGTGCCATAGGGCAGGTCGGACACCAGCCAGGCGGTGCCCTGCACGCGGTGCAGGCCGCGCGCCACGCTGGCTGTGTGGTAGGCCATGGTGTCCAGCGTCACGCCCACCGTGCTGGGCAGGCCCTGGCACACCATGCCCAGCGAGTCGCCCACCAGGATGCATTCCACCCCCGCCGCATCGGCCACGGCCGCAAAGGTGGCGTCGTAGGCGGTGAGCATGGTGATCTTCTCGCCCGCCGCGCGCATCTGCGCCAGGCGGGGCAGGCTCACGGGGCGGCGCTGGGGCAGGGGCGATGCGGGCGGCAGCGTGCCGTAGGGCGTGGCGGAAACAGGGCTGGTGGCGGTCATTTAGCGCGGTGGAGCCAAAAAATTGCCGCGAGTCTATGCGACCAATACTGGGTGTACTTATTGGTTTCCTGCGCGGGTCCCAGGGGCCTGCGCTGGCACAGTGGCCTTTGCGTTCCCGGTATGCTCGCGGCCCATGACAGCTGCGACATATTCCGCACATTCCCCCGCAAAGACCCCCATGAGCGATACCGAAGTGAAGGCCCTGGCCCAGGCCGATGTGGCCCGCGCCCTGGCCGAAGACGTGGGCACCGGCGACCTCACCGCCGGCCTGATCGACCCCGCCCGCCGCGCCCGTGCGCGCATCCTGGCGCGCGAAGCTGCCGTGATCTGCGGCGCCCCCTGGGCCGAAGCCGCGCTGCGCGCCCTCGACCCCACGGTGCTGATCACCTGGCATGTGGCCGAAGGCCAGCGCTGCGCCCCCGACCAGGTGGTGCTGGAGATTGAAGGCAATGCCCGCGCGCTGCTCAGCGCCGAGCGCACGGCGCTCAATTTCCTGCAACTGCTGTCGGCCGTGGCCACCAAGACCCGCACCTATGTGGATGTGGTGGCTGGCACCCGCGCCCACATCGTGGACACGCGCAAGACCATTCCCGGCCTGCGCCTGGCACAGAAATATGCCGTGCGCGTGGGCGGCGGCACCAATCACCGCATTGGCCTGCACGATGCGGTGCTGATCAAAGAGAACCACATTGCCGCTGCGGGAGGCGTGACCGCCGTGCTGCGCGCTGCCGAGCGGGTGGCGTCTCAGGCAAAGTTCATCGAGATCGAAGTCGAAACCCTGGAGCAACTGGCCGAGGCGCTGGAGGCTGGCGCCAAGATGGTGCTGCTGGACAACATGCCCCTGACCATGCTGCGCGAGGCCGTGCGCATCAATGCAGGCCGGGCGATTCTGGAGATCTCGGGCGGCGTCACGCTCGACGGCCTGCGCGAACTGGCCGAGACCGGCGTGGACCGCATCTCCATCGGCACGCTGACCAAGGACGTGAAGGCCACGGACTTTTCGATGCGCCTGCAGGAGCTGTCATGACCACCGCTGTACTGAACCGCATCGACGTGGAGTATGAGCAGCCGCTCGATACCGAGGAAGGCGCCGTCTGCTCCACCAAACACGCCTGGGCGCGCGTGCCGCCCGAGCCCACACAGGCTGAGCGTGTCGCGCTCAAGGACAAGATCCGTCGCCTGCTCAAGGAAAAGAACGCGGTCATGGTGTCGCACTACTACGTGCACCCGGACCTGCAGGACCTGGCCGAGGAAACCGGCGGCCTGGTGAGCGACTCGCTGGAGATGGCCCGCTTTGGCCGCGACCACGCGGCGCAGACCCTGGTGGTGAGCGGCGTGCGGTTCATGGGCGAGACGGCCAAGATCCTGAGCCCGGAAAAGACCGTGCTCATGCCCGATCTGGAAGCCACCTGCTCGCTGGACCTGGGCTGCCCCATCGACGAATTCAGCGCGTTCTGCGACCAGCACCCCGACCGCACTGTGGTCGTCTACGCCAACACCAGCGCAGCCGTGAAGGCGCGCGCGGACTGGCTCGTCACATCGAGCTGCGCGCTCGACATCGTGAGCGCCCTCAAGGCCGCAGGCCAGAAGATCCTGTGGGCCCCCGACCGCCACCTGGGCGCCTACATCCAGCGTGAGACGGGCGCCGACATGGTGTTCTGGAACGGTGCCTGCATCGTGCACGACGAGTTCAAGGCGCTGGAGCTGGAGCTGCTCAAGCAGCAGCACCCGCATGCCAAGGTGCTGGTCCACCCCGAGAGCCCCGCCGACGTGGTGGCCCTGGCCGACGCCGTGGGCTCCACCAGCGCCATCCTCAAAGCCGCGCGCGAGATGGACGCCACCGAATTCATCGTGGCCACCGACAACGGCATGATGCACAAGCTGCGCACGCTCAACCCTGGCAAGACCTTCTACGAAGCGCCCACGGCGGGCAACAGCGCCACCTGCAAGAGCTGCGCACACTGCCCCTGGATGGCGATGAACGGCCTGGCCGATGTGGCCCGCGTGCTGGAGACGGGTGCCAACGCCGTGCATGTGGACCCCGCGCTCATCCCGCGTGCGCGCCAGCCGATTGACCGCATGCTGGCCTTCACGGCGGCGCTCAAGAACGGTCAACCCACCGGCGCACTGGTGCCCCACCTGGGCGCTGCCTGAGAGCGCTCGGTGTGGTGATGTATGCTCATTTTTTGATAGCTATAGGCGCATGATCCACTAGCGCTACCGCCTGCTTTGACCCATAGTTGCCACATTGACTTCACCCAGCCGCTGACTGCGGGCGCCACGCGCCTGCGCCACCGGTTCGAGGCACCGCGCGAGGTGCTGGTGGCCCACGCACTGCACGAGGTACGCAATGTGCTCGACGCCGTGTTCGCCGCCGCCCAGCAAGGCCGTTGGTGCGTGGGCCATGTGCGCTACGAGGCCGCTCCGGCCTTTGATGCCGCATTGCAGACCCACGCGGCCGACGGCCCGCTGGCCTGGTTTGCGGTGTACGACGCGCCCCAGCCTGGGGCCGACGATGCGGCGGATGCTGCCGCAGCGGCAACACCAGCGCAGGTGGTGTGGGACGACAGCCCCGAGCGCGAGGAATTTGATGCCGCACTGGCGCAGATCCAGCAGGCCATTGCGGCGGGCGAGCTGTACCAGGTCAACTACACCGCACCCTTTCGCGGCACGCTGCAGGGCTCGCCGCAGGCCCTGTTTGCTGCACTGTTGCGCGCCCAGCCCGGGGGCTATGCCGCCTACCTGCAGGCGGGTGACGAGCAGGTGCTGTCGGTGTCGCCGGAGCTGTTTTTTGACTGGCAGGACGCCCCAGAAGGCGGCACCCTGCTGGCCCGCCCGATGAAGGGCACGGCCCCGCGCGGCGCCACCCCCGAGCAGGACGCGCAGCAGGCCGAGCACCTGCGCACGGCGCCCAAGGAGCGTGCCGAGAACGTGATGATCGTGGACCTGCTGCGCAACGACATGTCGCGCATTGCGCTGCCGCACAGTGTGCAGGCGCCTGCGCTGTTTGCCACGCAGGCCTTGCCCACGGTGTGGCAGATGACCTCGGACGTGACGGCGCGCACGCGGCCCGGCACCACGCTGACAGAGGTTTTTGCGGCGCTGTTCCCTTGTGGCTCCGTCACGGGGGCGCCCAAGGTGCGCGCCATGCAGATGATCCGCGCGCTGGAGCCCGCGCCGCGCGGTGTGTATTGCGGCGCGGTAGGTGTGGTGCGGCCTGGCGGGGCGGCGGGGCCGGACGGCCTGCACCCGGTGGCGGCCACGTTCAATGTGCCCATCCGCACCGTGGTGCTGCGTGGCGTGGGTACGGGTGCCGGTGCGGAGGCCTCCCCCAGCGTTGCCAAAGCCACCTGCGGCATTGGCAGCGGCATCACCTCGGGTGCCGGGGCGGGCGCCGAATGGGCCGAGTGGCACCACAAGCGCGCCTTTGTCGAGCGGGCCAGCGCTCCGTTCGAGGTGCTCGAAACCCTGGGCTTGCACCACGGCAAATTCGTGCACGCCGACCAGCATGTGCGCCGCATGGGCGAGGCGGCCGCGCATTTCGGCTTTGTGTTCAACGCCCATGCGGTGCGCCAGGAGCTGCAGATTGCCGCCCTGCAACACCGCGATGGCGACTGGCGGGTGCGCCTGCTGCTGGCGGCGGACGGCAGCGCACGCGCCGAGGCCTTTGCGCTGCAGACCACGGCAGTGCCTGTGCGCCTGCAACTGGCGCCGCGCCCCTTTGCGGCCGCACACAGCGAGTTTGTGCGCTACAAGACCACGCGCCGCGCGCACTACGCGGCGTTTGCACCCACCACCCCCGGCGTGTTCGACACGGTGCTGTGGAACGAGGCGGGCGAGATCACCGAAGGCACCTTCGGCAACATCGCCGCGCTCGTCGATGGGCGCTGGGTGACGCCGCCCCTGTCCTGCGGCCTGCTGCCCGGCGTGGGCCGCGCCGTGGCACTGCAGGACGGCCACGTGGTGGAGGCCGTGCTGCGCGTGGCCGACATCCCCCGCGTGCAAGGCTGGGCGTTCATCAACAGCCTGCGCGGCTGGCTGGACGCCACGCTGGACGCGTAGCCAGTCCTTTTTTCGCAACCTCCCTGTTGGCGTCCCGCCCCCAGGTGCTTGGCGGCCGCCGCAGGGGCCGTTCAGCGCAGTGGATCAGGCCGTGGGTGTGTTGCCTTCGGTGGTCGTTCAGTCAGCGGGCCGAGCGTTCCAACGCGCATCCTGTGCATCAGGATGTGACGCTGCTTGCCCGGGCTGTAGGCGCTTGCATGGCGCCCACCCAGCCTGACCGCACCGGCCTGGCAAGGCCGGTTGCTGCGGTCTGGCAAATGCCCCCTTTTGCATCCCGCTACCTGCTGTGCGCTTGCTTACACCGCATCGCACCTGGCCCACAGGCCTATAGGACACGGCCTACAAAAAGCGCTGCGGTGCCCCTCGAACATGAACCCACACAAGACGCCTTTGCAGGCTTTGTGTGCCACCTTTGTTCAACCACTTCGACAGGAGCCACCATGTCTCAAAACAACCCGCAGAACCAGCCCAACACTCCTTCGTCTCAGCGCCAGTCGCCCGCCGGGCAGCAGCAGGCCGAGCAGAGCACGGGCGGCAACACCCACCGCCAGCAAGGTGCCCGCAACGACGCCGACACACACGCGCAGGGCCGCGACCAGAAGCAGCAAGGCAGT
>NZ_LMDQ01000015.1:0-282099 GCF_001425125.1 Acidovorax sp. Root402 | reverse complement strand
TCTATTCTATACCGGTTTTTCAACCGCCAAGAAGACAAAACCAAACTTTCTTCGCCAACCTTCCGAGCCATCTGCCGCAGCACCTAAGCACCACCACAAACCACCCCCTCGACCCCAACACTTTTGCGCTCAGGTCTCAGTAGCGAAGCCTTCGACTATAGCACGGTTTACAACAGGCAGCAGGGTAAACCTAGGGGGTTGCCCGTCTCAGCCCCGCTCATGCGATTAGACATTCAGTCCCGCAGGCCCGTCACCGCGGCCTCCAAGGCATCCAGGAACAGGAAAGCCACGCTCTTTCTGGCGGTCTCGGTAAGCATTGCGTCAACAGCCATCTCGCGAACGTCGCGTAAGCTGCTGTGACTACAACCCGTACCAGTCGCTTTTTCATCGACACCAACCATGACGGATTACACCAAGGCGGCATTGGATCTTGCCCATGAGGCTCTCTACAGGACATCGCCCAACCCGCGCGTGGGCTGCGTGCTCGTCGACCACGACGGCACCATCATTGGCCAGGGGTCCACCCAGCGCGCGGGGGGGCCACATGCGGAGGTGATGGCTCTGCGCGACGCAGAGCAGAGGGGCTATTCCCCTCAAGGTGCTACCGCCTACGTCACGCTAGAACCTTGCTCACACCATGGACGTACGGGTCCTTGCTGCGATGCACTCATTAAGGCAGGTATCGCCAAGGTCGTCGCATCGATTGCCGACCCCAACCCCGCAGTGGCGGGCAATGGGTTTGCACGCCTGCGCGCGGCGGGGGTTGCTGTAGAGATAGGGCAATGGGCGGAAGCATCCAGGGAGCTGAACCTGGGATTTTTCAGTCGGATGATTCGAAAAACGCCCTGGGTCCGCATGAAAGCAGCCGCCTCGCTCGACGGTGTGACCGCCTTGCCCAATGGAGCAAGCCAATGGATCACCGGTCCCGCCGCCCGTACCGACGGACATGCATGGCGCGCAAGGGCTTGCGCGGTGTTGACCGGCACCGGGACCGTACTCGCAGATAACCCACGACTGGATGTGCGGGATGTACCCACCGATCGGCAACCCGCACTCGTTTTGGTGGATAGCGAGCTAGCTGTTCCTCTGGATGCCTTGCTTTTCGCAGCGAACCGGCCGGTTTATATCTATACAGCCTTTGCACACGAGAAAAGGCGTAGCGCGCTCGAAGCCCTTGGCGCCACCGTGATCACTTTGCCGAATAGTGCCGGTAAGGTGGACTTACCCGCGATGGTGCAAGACCTCGGGCGCAGGGAGATCAATGAACTGCACGTGGAAGCAGGTTACAAGCTCAATGGTTCGCTGCTGCGCGAAGGACTGGTCGATGAACTACTGGTCTATCTCGCCCCCAAGCTGATGGGCGAGGGTATGGGATTGGCCCAGATAGCTCCCTTGGCGACACTTGCAGAGGCACATGCCCTCAGCTTCCATACGGTAGACAGGATCGGGGAAGACCTGCGCGTCCTTGCACGCTTGCAGGGGCGCGACAGATTCTGAAGAAATCGCTGCGTAACTGATCGCGGAATTTTCCGCCAATCAAAGTTGCGCCCGACCGGCTGTCACTCCATCATGTGACTGGCGCAAAAAAATCCCGCCAGAGCGCGACACGGATAATCCCGCTCTATGGCACTTATCACCTTACTGGACGCCCAACTCGCATTTGGGCATGTTGCACTGCTGGATCACGCCGGCTTTTCCCTGGAGACCGCTGAGCGGGTTGGCCTGATTGGCCGCAATGGTGCGGGAAAGTCTTCCCTACTCAAAATCCTGGGAGGACTTGCCAAGCCGGATGATGGCTCTTTGCAAGTTCAGCAGGGGGTACGCATTGCCTTCGTCGCACAGGAGCCGACGTTAGACCCCGATGCCACCATTTTCAAGGCAGCCTCCGAAGGCCTGCAACGCGTGATCGCTATCCGCGATCAATACCTCTCGGGAGCGGACGGACTGGATCTGGATGCATTGCAATCGGAGATCGAGGCCTACGACGCCTGGAACTGGGAGCAGCGTGTCGAAGAAACCCTGCAGAGGTTGCATCTCGACCCGGAAGCCGTGGTCGGAGCACTCTCTGGCGGCACCAAAAAACGCGTGGCGCTGGCGCAGGCGCTGGTGGCACGCCCTGACGTGTTGCTGCTCGACGAACCCACCAACCACCTGGATCTGGACTCCATCGAGTGGCTGGAAGACCTGCTGCTGGACTTTCCGGGCAGTGTCGTGACCATCACCCACGACCGGTCGTTCCTTGACCGTGTGGCCACCCGCATCGTGGAGCTGGACCGCGGTCAATTGCGCTCCTACCCCGGTAACTTTGCTCAATACCAGATTCAGAAAGAAGAGCAGTTGGCGCAGGAGGCAGTGATCGCCGCCAAGGCCGACAAGCTCCTGGCACAAGAAGAAATCTGGATTCGGCGTGGTGTGGAAGCGCGCCGCACCCGCAGCCAGAGCCGTATCAGCCGCTTGGAACAGTTACGCGCCCGGCGGGAGGCTCGCCGTGAGGTCGTTGGCAGTGTGCGCATGGATGTCGCCACCGGAAGCTCCAACGGCTACCAGGGCAAGATCGTGGCGGAACTGCAAGGAGTGAGCAAAGCCTTCGGCGACAAAACCATCGTTCACAATTTCTCCGGGACGATACTGCGCGGGGACAAAGTGGGCTTGATCGGCCCGAACGGCGCCGGTAAAACCACGCTGCTCAAGATGATCTTGGGCGAACTGCAGGCCGACAAGGGCACCATCCGGCAGGGAGCGAACCTGCAAGTAGCCTACTTTGACCAGATGCGCCACGCTGTCAACCTCGACGCCACATTGGAAGACTTCATCAGCCCTGGCAGCGAATGGATCGAGATCGGCAATCAGCGCAAACACGTCAAGAGCTATCTGAGCGACTTTCTGTTCTCCCCCGCGCGCGCGCACTCTCCAGTGCGGTCGCTGTCCGGCGGGGAACGCAACCGCCTGCTGCTCGCCCGGCTGTTCGCCCGACCGGCCAATGTGCTGGTGCTGGATGAGCCCACGAACGACCTGGACATTGACACCCTGGACCTGCTGGAGGAATTGCTCGAAAACTACGAAGGCACGGTGTTCTTGGTCAGCCACGACCGCACCTTTCTCGACAACGTGGTGACCAGCACCCTCGCTTTTGAAGGCAACGGCCTGTGGCGCGAGTACGAAGGCGGCGTACAAGACTGGTTGCTCCAATCCAAACGCAGTCGGTCACTGCAAGCTGCTGCAACGTCCTCCAAACCACCTACACCGGAAGTTTCAGATCAAAGCACGCCGGAGCGCATATCAAATAAGCCTGCACAGCTATCAAAAAAGAAGCTGAGTTACAAAGAGCAGCGCGAACTGGATCAACTGCCTGGCCTGATCAGTGCGCTAGAGACGGAACAGAAATCCCTTCAAGACGCACTTTCCGACGGCTCACTCTTTGGTACTGACCCCACACGCGCGGCAGCCATGACAAGCCGAGCAGCCGCCATCGACGAGGAGCTGATGACCGCGTTGGAGCGCTGGACAGCACTCTCTGAATAGGCGCCAAACCGGTTCATGGCGCGAGGCTCTGGCGGGGACACACATGGTGAAGGCCCGCCGCCAGGGCTCGGTAATCGCCCTTAAATCCGGTGGTGCAGGCGGTCCGTTGTTCCGCGCAACCGGGCAATCAAGGCAGGAGCAATCTGCCCCAGCGGCAGCACCTCGTCGGCGGCACCGTGGGCAATGGCTTCCCGCGGCATGCCAAACACGATGCAGGTCGCCTCATCCTGCACATAGTTGTAGCTGCCGGCGTCTTTCATCTCCCGCATGGCAACAGCGCCATCGTTGCCCATGCCCGTGAGCATGATGCCAAATGCGTTGCGCCCCACCACCGCCGCTGCGGACTTGAAGAGTACCTCGACCGAGGGCTTGTGGCGATTGACCGGAGGGCCATCGTCCACCACCGCCACATAGTTGGCGCCACTGCGCGCCACATGGAACTGCGTGCCGCCCGGTGCGATGTAGGCATGGCCGGGCAGAATGCGCTCGCCATTCACCGCCTCCTTGACGGTGATCTGGCACAACCCGTTCAAACGGGACGCAAAACTGGTAGTGAACCCGGGAGGCATGTGCTGGGTGATCACGATCGCGGGCGAATCCGCAGGCATCTGGACCAGCACCTCCTTGATGGCTTCGGTACCACCGGTGGACGCCCCAATGCAGATGAGCTTTTCAGTGGAAACGCGACCCAGCAGACCAGCTGCGGGTACGGCGTGGGGCAAAGGAGTGCCCCCCACAACACTGGAGGCTGGGCCTGCATCACGCACAGGGGCGCGGCGCACCTGCGCGACGGCAGCAACGCGGATCTTGTCCACAATCTGCGCCGCCAAATCGTTGAGCCCGCTGGCCAGCCCCACACGCGGTTTGGCCACAAAGTCGACGGCGCCCAACTCCAGGGCCTTCATGGTGACCTCCGCGCCACGCTCGGTCAGCGTGGAGATCATCACTACCGGAGTGGGCCGCAGACGCATCAAGCGCCCCAGAAAATCAATGCCGTCCATGCGTGGCATTTCAACGTCCAGGGTGATGACATCCGGATCCAATTCGCGAATCATCTCGCGCGCCACCAGAGGGTCGTTGGCCGTGCCAATGCACTCCATGTCCCGCTGGCGGTTGATGATCTCTGACAGCAGACTACGGACCAGCGCCGAATCGTCCACCACGATCACCCGGATTTTCCTGCTCATTAACTCAAACCTTTATCAAAACAGATCCACAGAACCACCCGACGTGGTCTTGGCAACAGTGGCCGCGTTGCCGCGAACCTCCTGGGCCACGAGGGCTTCGGGATGGGCATGCGCCAACCGTTTCACCATCGCTTTGCCGGTCACTGGAAAGAAAACCACCTTGCGCGGATAGATGTCGAGCACGTCCTCGGAGACGATCGGAATGCGCTCAGTGTGCAAATAGTTCAACACAAAATTCGTGTTGCGCTCACCCACATTCATGGTGGTGAAGTTGTGCATCACCTGGGCCCCTCCAAAAATCTTGGCCTGCATGGTTTCACGGCGTGCACCGAGCTTGAGCATTTCATTGATCAACAGCTCCATCGCGTAGGAACCATAACGCCCGGATGCGTCCGCCAGATCGCCGTCCGGCAGCATGAAATGGTTCATTCCTCCCACACGTGCGCGGCTGTCCCACAGGCAGGCAGCGATGCACGAGCCGAGCACGGTCATGATGACCATGTTCTCATCCGACACGAAATACTCACCAGGCAGCACCTTCACCGCGTTGTGCTGGAAGTGGTGATCAAGGTAAAAAAACGAGGCCTCTCCTGGCTTGCGGCTGCGGGCCTTGAGCTCCTGCAGCGACGACTCGCGCGCGGGCCCGTTGCCAGAGCTGTAGATATCGGCGCTCAGCGGCGCAATACGCGGAGCGCGGCGCCTTTCGGAATTGCCGGGCACAGCAGCAGCATTGGAAGGGGATGAACCTGTTTGAATGTTGGTCATGGGTGCAATGTGCAGGACAACATGGACAGGTCAGCGGCGCTCATACACCGTCTTGCCACGCAGGGTGAACAGGTCTTTGGACTCGCTGAAGTTCTCGGCGTGCCCCACAAACAACATGCCACCCGGTTTGAGCACGCGGTGGATTCTTTCCAGCACGCGCCGCTGTGTAGGGGCATCAAAGTAAATCATCACATTACGGCAGAAAACCACGTCAAAGGGCTCCTTGAATGGCCAATCGTCGCGGATGAGATTCACACTCATGAAGTCGATGGCGCGCCGCAACTCCGGCTTGGCGCGGACCATGCCCGCGTTCCCGCCTTTGCCTTTGAGAAAGAATTTCTGCAAGCGCTCAGGGCTCAAGCCCTTCACACCGTCGAGCCGGTACACGCCCTGCGCCGCGGTGGCCAGCACGCGCGAATCAATGTCGCTGGCTGTCAGTTTGAAAGATGCGTTGGCGCCGAGCGCCTCCAACGCGGTGATCACGATGGAGTAAGGCTCTTCGCCCGTAGAGGCCGCGTTGCACCAGACCCGCCAGTTGGCGGATGGCTTGGAGCGCAGGTGCGACGCAAAAATCTCGAAATGATGCTGCTCGCGAAAGAATGCCGTGAGGTTGGTGGTCAGCGCATTCACGAACTCCTGCCACTCCGGCCCGTCATGGTTCTCCAGCCAGCTCAGGTAGTCGTGAAAGCTGGTGTGCCCCGTGTCGCGCAGCCGCCGCGACAGGCGGCTGTAGACCATGGCGTGTTTGCCATCATGCAAGCTGATACCAGCGCGCTGATAGATCAGCGCCTGCACACGGGCAAAGTCTGCATTGGTCCAGACAAATTCTCGCCCCTGGGCCAGAGGGCCAGAGGGCGCTACGGCTGCGGCATACGCAGGATCTACCCGGGCAGGGCCTGACCGGACTGACGCCGAAGCACTGGTGGTTTGGGCCATATTGATCGTCCGAGGGGAAGTCCTGTTCGCTCCAAAAGGTCTGCGAGCACAGCTCACAGCCTGACATGCGCCTGCGCCACCACTGGCTGCTGACTGCTACGCCTTATTCGTTGGCGGTCACCAAGCCCATGTCCACGCTGGACATGAGCTTTTCAATATCCAGCAAGATCAGCATGCGCTCGCCCACGGACCCCAAGCCCAAGATGCAGCTGTTGTCGATCGCACTCTCGATATCAGGGGCCGAACGGATGCTCTCTGGTGTCAACTCCATCACATCGCTCACCGAATCCACCACAATGCCCACCACACGGTTGCGCAGGTTGAGGATGATGACCACAGTGAAACTGTTGTAGTCCGCCTGCGCACAGTTGAACTTGATGCGCATGTCCACGATGGGAACAATCGTGCCGCGCAAATTGACCACGCCCTTGATGAAGTCTGGCGCGTTCGCAATGCGGGTGGGAGGTTCGTAGCCCCGGATTTCCTGCACCTTCAGGATGTCGATGCCGTACTCTTCCTGGTCGAGGCGGAACGTCAGATATTCACGAGCACCCGTTGGTGCAGCGTCTGCAGTTTTACCGATCACACTCATGGTGCATTCTCCTTTCATGGCGGCGCAGCGCCCCCAGGGGCGCCCGCACCTGTATCTAGTGGCGCGCCCGACGCACCAAGCCACCCGTGTCCAAAATCAAGGCCACGGTGCCGTCACCCAAAATGGTGGCGCCCGACACATTGGGCACCTTGCGATAGTTCGATTCCAGATTCTTGACGACCACCTGATGCTGGCCGAGCAACTCATCCACCAGCAAGGCCACACGGCTTCCGTCAGCCTCGACCACCACCATGATGTTGCTGGATTTGTTGAGGTCAAAGCGCGGAACCTGGAAGATCTTCTCCAGCGCGATGACAGGCATGTATTCGTCGCGCACCTTGACCAGCTGCGAGCCTTGCGCCACGGTGCTGACATCGTCCGCATTGACCTGGAACGATTCCACCACCGACGACAGGGGAAGGATGTAAACCTCTTCGCCCACCCCCACCGACATGCCATCCATGATGGCGAGCGTCAGCGGTAGGCGAACGGACACCTTCATGCCGTAGCCCTCTGCAGAATCGATCTCTACCGAGCCGTTGAGCGCTGCGATATTGCGTTTGACCACGTCCATGCCGACCCCACGGCCTGACACATCGGTCACCTCATCGGCCGTGGAGAAGCCTGGAGCAAAAATCAGCTGCCAGACATCGGCATCGCTCATCTGATCGGACACCTCGATGCCGCGCTCCTGGGCCTTGCTGAGGATCTTCTCGCGCGACAGGCCACGACCATCGTCACGCACCTCGATCACGATCGACCCACCTTGGTGCGACGCCGACAAGGTGATGGTGCCGTGCTCGGATTTGCCCTTGGCAAGACGATCGGCAGGCATTTCAATACCGTGGTCGCAGCTGTTACGCACCAAGTGGGTCAGCGGGTCGGTGATCTTTTCGACCAAGCCCTTGTCCAGTTCGGTGGCTTCACCCAGGGTCACCAGCTCCACCTTCTTGCCCAGCTTGTTCGCCAGATCGCGCAGCATGCGCGGGAAGCGGCTGAAAACGATGGACATTGGAATCATGCGGATCGACATCACCGACTCTTGGAGGTCGCGCGTGTTGCGATCCAGATCTGCCAACCCGGCCAGCAATTGCTGGTAGGCCCCAGCATCAAGGCCCCGGCTGTTCTGCGCCAACATGGCCTGCGTAATCACCAACTCACCCACCAAGTTGATCAGTTGATCGACCTTCTTCACATCCACGCGGATGGTGGTGGACTCCATCTGTGCCTGCATCGCCACCTTGGGCTCGGCGCTCGCCTTGGGCGCAGCTTTGGGAGCTTGCGCGACAGGCGCATGGGCAGCCGCCGCAGCTTCACCATGGGGTGCTCCGGGTGCGCCGTTGAAGAATCCATAAGGCGCTTCGCCCCCGGAGGTATCTACAGCAACCACGGGCTCGTCGTCCGCATCTGCGGCGGCTGCGTCACCAGAAGCGGCAGCATCACGAATCAGCACCTGGTCCTTGGAAACATGGAACGCAAACAGGTCCAGCAGATCATCGTTGGTGGACGTCGTTTCCACCGCAAAGACCCGCGTATTGGCCTGGCTGCCCGGGACATCGCGGATCGCCCCCAAACCGGGAATGTCTCGGAACAATTCTTTGATCGCGTCGGCCTGCTCGGGGCGGTCCAGTGGCCCGATCTGGATTTCCAGCTGCCGTGCCTGCCCTGGCACAACAGGCGCAGAAACCTTGGGCGCAGGAGCCGGGGCTGCTGCCACCGGCGCGGGTGCAGGAGGAGGCGGCGCTGCGACCACAGACGCAGCATCGCCGGGCACCAAGCCTGCCGCCAGGTCGCTGATTCGGCGAACCAAGGAGGTGGTGGAAACCGCCTCACCTTGTCCACCCGCCTGATGCCGTGCCAGCAGGCTGCGCGAAGCATCTGCAGACTCCAGGAGAACGTCCACCATCTGAGGGATGGGCTGCAGCTCATGGCGGCGCAGACGATCAAGCAGGGACTCCATCTGATGGGTCAGCTCGGCCACGTCAGAAAACCCGAAGGTGGCAGAACCTCCCTTGATCGAGTGAGCGCAGCGGAAGATGCCGTTGAGCTCTTCGTCGTTAGCACTGCTCAGGTCCAGATTCAGCAGCATCTGCTCCATCTGGTCGAGGTTCTCACCCGCTTCCTCGAAAAAAATCTGATAGAACTGGCTGAGGTCGAAGTCAGCGCCTGCACCTGATCCTTCTTGGTAGGTTTCCGCCATGGTGGGCTCCTGTGTACTAAATGATCTCAGTCAACCCGGCTCAGCGGATCACTTTCTGGATGACTTCGATCAGGCGATTCGGATCAAAAGGTTTTACCAGCCATCCCGTGGCACCCGCTGTGCGGCCCGCCTGCTTCATTTGATCGCTCGACTCTGTCGTCAGGATCAGGATGGGAATGGTCTTGAATTTGGGATGCTCGCGCAGTTTGCGGGTCAGGCCAATACCATCAAGACGTGGCATGTTCTGGTCTGCCAGCACCAGGTCAATGTTGTGCGTCTCAGCCTTTTCGAGGGCATCTTGCCCATCCACTGCCTCCACGACGTGATAGCCGGCACCTGTGAGGGTGAAGGACACCATTTTGCGCATGGAAGGTGAATCATCAACGGCAAGGATCGATTGCATGTATGGCTCCAACTGACTTGAATATATAAGGTAACCAGTGATGTGAACGTCAAAACAGGTCCACAGAACCTGCATCCATCTCGCTTTGGGTGACAGGGTTCGGCCTGTCGGGCGCCATCTCCGCAAAGGGCGCGGCATCTTCACCTTCTTCATGCCCCATGGCTTCCGAGGCCAGCCGGAAGGCACAGCCCTGCAGCACCTTGGTGGTGTGCCATATCAGTTGGGAGGCCATGTCCTGGAACTGCAACTCAGTCACTGCGCTGCGCAACGCCGTACGCGCGGCCACCAACTCCGGGGAGTCCGCCACTACAGCATCTGTCAACATGGCGTTTGCCTCTCCAAACCGTTCCAGCAGGTTGTCGGTGGCGTGGTTCAGCAAGCCTTCCAGGCGGTGCAAGTCGTGCATCACGACCAACAAAGAGTCCTGCAGCTCTGCCGCCACCATGACGGGAACCTGGACAGCAGGTCCTCCAGGCGTTGTTAGCGTAGATTGCATCGTTTCTCCATCGCAGCACGTAGCAGCAAAACACGCAAATACACAGGACTACGATACTTGCATCAGTAACCTGCCAAGGCCCCCGAGCAAACCGGAGCATCCACGCCCATTGGACGCTGACGCACAAACCATCCCAACCGGACAAACACCCTTGTTTGTTCCAATTTGTATCCTATGATAGCGCTCCTATGGTCCCTGCAACACCAGACCAGACCCTTGAGATCCTCCATCTTGAAGATTCACCGGCCGATCACGAATTGGCAGCGCGTGCGTTGCGCCGATCAGGGCTCCGTTGCCACCTGCAGCGGGTTGACACCCTTTCTGAATTCCAAAGACTGACAGACAGCGGCCACTTTGACATCATCCTGGCAGATTACCGCCTGCCAGGCTTCACCGCATTGGATGCCTGGGCCCATGTGGCGCAAAAACCGCATCACCCACCTTTTGTGCTGCTTTCAGGTGCCATTGGCGAGCCCGCAGCGGTTGACGCGATGCGACTCGGGGTAGCGGACTATCTGCTCAAAGACGATATCCAGCGCCTCCCGCATGTAATTGCCCGCACCCTGGAAGTGCACGAAGCACGCAACGCGCGCGAGCAGGCTATTGCCGAGCTGGCCACGTCGCAACGCCGCTTGGCCGAGTTGGCCGAGCATCTGCAGACCTCCATCGAGCATGAGCGGGCCGCCATCGCTCGCGAGATCCACGACGACATTGGTGGCGCACTGACCGCAGTACGCTTTGACGTGGCCTGGATAGGGCGCCACAGTACCGATCCTGCCATGCAAGAGCATGCCACCTCTGCGGTGGACATGCTGCAACACGCGATTGGCGCCAGCCAGCGCATCATGATGAACCTGCGCCCACCCATCCTGGAACAAGGGCTGGTGGCGGCTGTCCAGTGGCTGGCCACGGGCTTTGAGCGCAGGACGGGCATCACCACAAGGATGCAGAGCAGCAGCGAAACCATCGATATACCCACCGACATTCAATTGGTGGCATACCGTACTGCCCAAGAAGCATTGACCAATATCTCCAAGCACGCGCAGCCCAGCAAGGTGGACATTGAACTGTCTGACAAGGAAGGGGTACTGACCCTGGAGGTCGCGGACAATGGCCGTGGCATGGATTCCACAGTTCGCGACAAACCAAAAGCCTTCGGCCTCAAGGGCCTTCAAGAGCGTGCACGCACCGTAGGGGGATGGCTGGACATCAGCAGTCGGCCGGGCAAGGGCACGTCGGTCATTCTGTCCGTCCCGTTACCATCTCCTTCCACATCCGCTCCAGGAGATGCCCAGTGATCCATGTCGTCTTGTGCGACGACCATGCCGTATTGCGGCGCGGCATTCGCGACACACTCGCCGAAGCACCGGACATTCAGGTGACCGGCGAAGCGGGCGGGTATTCTGAGCTGCGTGAAGTTCTGCGCACGGCTGCCTGTGATGTGCTGCTGCTGGACCTGAACATGCCCGGACGCAGCGGCCTGGAAGTACTGGCCAGCCTGCGCGAGACCCACTCGACCATCCGGGTGCTGGTGGTTTCGATGTACCCCGAGGATCAATACGCGCTGCGCTGCCTCAAGGCGGGAGCCCAAGGCTACGCCAACAAGGCCGGCGATCCGGTGGAGCTGATTGCGGCAGTGCGCACGGTGATGCAGGGGCGCAAGTACCTCACTGCCGAAGTGGCCCAGATGCTTGCGGACAGCCTGGCTCAACCCACGCCGGAGGTGCCCCATGCGGCGCTTTCCGAACGAGAGCTGCAAACCCTGGTCAAGATTGCATCGGGGCGGCGCCTGTCTGACATCGCCGATGAATTGATGCTGAGTCCTAAAACCGTGAGTGTGTACCGCTCACGGGTTCTCGAAAAATTGAAGCTTTCGAACAATGCTGAACTGACCGTTTACGCCATCCGCAATCAGCTGGTGTAACTAACGGCCCTACCTGCCAACAGAGAACAGATCCACGGCTTGTTGCATCAAAGCCAACACCGGTTGCTCCAGCATCGGCAACGTTGCTGCTATGCCCAGCATCCCCACCGTGAGCGTGACCGGGAAACCCACCGCATAGATATTCATTTGCGGCGCCACACGCGAGATGATGCCCATGGTCAGGTTGACGAAGAGCAGCAGCGCAATCATGGGCATGGCAATCCAGAGCGCGCTGGAAAAGAGCGAAGCACCCAACTCATACAACCGCATCTGTCCCAACGCCTGCAGAAAATTTCCATCGACTGGAAAGCGGTCAAAACTTTTGACCACGGCCATCAATATCAACAAATGGCCATTGATGACAATGAAGAGCAGCATGGACATGTGGCCAAAAAACCGGGCCACGGCGCTGATCTGTCCGTTGGAGGTGGGGTCAAAGAACGATGCAAAGTTGAGCCCCATCTGCAGGCCAATGATTTCACCAGCCAGCTCAACGGCTGTGAACACCAGGCGAACCGAAAAGCCGATCGCCAGCCCCACAGCCACCTGCTGCGCCACCGTGCCCAGCGCCTCACGGCCGTTCACGCTGATGACAGGCTGCTCGCCCAGAACACCTTGCGCACACAAGGCCACAAGGAAAGCGAGACCGATTTTTACGCGCATGGGCACGACCCGCATGGAGAACACTGGGGCCACGGAAAACAGTGCCAGCACGCGCAAGAAGGGCCACAGAATGGGAGACAGCCACGCCATGATCTGAGCTTCGGAGAAGGTGATCACGCCCCTCCTCCACCGGCGCGGCCTGGGCGCATTGACGGCCAAGGCACGGCCGCCCCCAGTGCTCGTCGCTGACTCCAGCAGCCCAGCATTGTCCTGAGGCCGCCAAGTGCCCAGATTGGCATGTGCTATCCAATCATCGACGGGATCGATTCGATTGTCCGGCGGATGAAGTCCACCAGGGTACTGAGCATCCAAGGCCCAGCAATCGCAAAAACGACCATGGCCGCAATCAGCTTGGGCACAAACGCCAGCGTTGCTTCATGGATCTGCGTGACAGCCTGAAAAATACTGACCAACAAGCCCACCGCCATGACCACCCCCAGCACTGGCATGGAAATCATCAGCAGCAGGGTGAGGGCGTCACGCCCAATGGTCAGCACCATTTGTGAAGTCATGGCGGAATCCTCTAGGTGACGAAGCTGGCGGCCAATGAGCCGATCAGCAGGTTCCAGCCGTCTGCCAGCACAAACAGCATCAGCTTGAACGGCAATGCCACCAACACCGGGGACAACATCATCATGCCCAGGGACATGAGGATGCTGGACACCACCATGTCGATGACAAGAAACGGGATGAAAATCATGAACCCGATCTGAAACGCCGATTTGAGCTCGCTGGTCACAAAGGCCGGCACCAGCACACGGATGGGCGCCGTCTCAGCCGTCACTTTGGGATCAAGACGTGCCAGCCTGGAAAACAGCGCAAAGTCAGATTGCCGCGTCTGCTTGAGCATGAAGCTGCGCATCGGCGCCTCTGCCCTGTCCAGCGCCTGTTCGAAGCTGATGGTGTTGTTGGTATAGGGAACGTAAGCGTCCTGGTACACACGGTCCAGCGTCGGGCCCATGACAAAAAAGGTCAGGAACAGTGACAGCCCGATGATGACCTGATTGGGAGGAGCCGACTGCGTCCCCAAGGCCTGACGCAGCAAGGACAGCACAATCACAATCCGTGTAAAGCCCGTCATCATCAGCAGCACAGCGGGCAAAAAAGACAACGCCGTGAAAAACAGCAGTGTCTGAATGGGTACCGAGTAGCTGGCGCCAGATGGCCCACTGCCAACAACCAGTGGCAATGCGCCCGGACTTTGAGCCCAAGCGGAGCCATGCGCTACCACGCTGGCAACAGCAACGGCCCAAGGCAAAGCACGCCCAGCTGTTCGCGCTACGCGCCTTGGGAGCAAGGATGCGAGCTCAGACATGCGCGGACTTTCCAGAATCAGCGGACGCAGCTCGCATCTCGTGAGCAAACGATGGTTCTGTCGGGAGTGAAACGTTCACGGCGTCCCCAGCCCCCTTGGCCGCCACTGGTAGCACGTGGAGGCAACTGACCTGTTGAGCGGTGACGCCCAGCACCAGCCAAGTACGCGCATGTTCAGGGCCGACTTCCACCGTCACTACCCGCTGTTGAGGGCCGACGGCCACTGCAGACACCACGCGTGACGCCACCCCGGCAGCCAGCGTCCCGGAGGACTGGCGCTGCTGCAGCCGGCGCACAGCCCAGGGAAGCAAAGCCATGGCGCCCACAAAAAGCACCACGACCAGCAGCGTCTGGGTCATGCTCCCACTATCCACGGCTCACCCGCCGCAAACGTTCTGACGGCGTGACCACATCGGTCAGGCGGATACCAAACTTGTCATTGACCACCACCACTTCGCCTTGGGCGATAAGGTAGCCATTGACCAGCACGTCCATGGGCTCGCCTGCCAGTGCATCCAGCTCCACCACCGAACCTTGTGCCAGTTGAAGGATGTACTTGATGGGCACTTTGGTGCGCCCCAACTCCACCGACAGCTGCACCGGAATGTCCAGCACCATGTTGATGTCGTTGACAGTATCACCGCCCGCAGCACCGGAAAATGGTCGCACGGGCTCGCCGGAAAGTGGCCCTCCCTGCTCTGCGTCCGCCGGTTTTTCGTCCGTCCGCTTCTGCTCTTCGAGCGCCTCGGCCCAACCCGCAAACGGGTCGTCCGCGCCTGCGTCCTTGTTATCTTCTTCAGTTGCCATTCTTCTCTCCCAGCCAACTCATGTCCGAAGTGCGCAGGCACTCTTCAATGCGGATGGCGTACTTGGAATTGTGGGTTCCATACTGGCATTCAAAAATGGGAACCCCTCCGATCGACGCACGGATACGGGGCTCGCGGTCCAGTTCGATGAAGTCACCCGGCTTCATGGCCAGCAGTTGCTCTACGGTGGCATCGGCCTTCGCCAGCTCCGCCACCAGCGTAACCTCTGCGGATTGGATTTCACGCTTGAGCACATTCACCCAGCGGCGGTCCACCTCAATGGAATCGCCCTGCGTGGACGAATACAGTACATCGCGGATCGGCTCCAGCGTTGCATAAGGCATGCATATATGGATGGCGCCCGACAGGTCGCCAATTTCCAGCTGAAAGGCCGTGGACACCACGATCTCGCTGGGCGTAGCAATGTTGGCGAACTGGGGTTGCATTTCCGAGCGCTGGTATTCAAGCTCCAGCGGATAGATCCCCTGCCACGCCTTCTTGTACTCCGCGCAGATCACATCTACGAGCCGGTTGATGACACGCTGCTCGGTAGGCGAAAAATCACGCCCTTCAATGCGGGTCTGGAACTTACCGACCCCACCATAGAGGGTGTCAATGATGCCGAAGACCAGCGAAGGCTCACAGACGATGAGTCCGCTGCCTCGCAAGGGGCGGATCGCCACGATGTTGAAGTTCGTCGGCACCGCCAGCTCTCTCAGGAAAGCACTGTAGCGTTGCACCGACACCGTCCCCACCGAAATTTCAGGACTGCGGCGGATGAAGTTGAAGAGTCCGATGCGGAAGTTGCGTGCAAACCGCTCGTTGACGATTTCCATCGTCGGCATGCGGCCACGGACAATGCGCTCCTGGCTGGAGATGTCGTAATTGCGTACCGACCCCGCCTCAGCCACTTCCTCAACGGACTTCTGGCTCTCGCCAGTGACCCCTTCCAGAAGGGCATCAACCTCTTCCTGCGAAAGAAATGAATCACTCATGGCTGGTCCTTACCCGGCTGGCTCATTGGATGATGAAGCTCGAAAAGAGCACCTTGCGCACGGGATTGCGCTCTGTGCGCTTGCGCGCGGCGGGGCGTTCCTCTGCATCTCCGTCCTGCTCAGCGGCGGCGGCAGCCTTTGC
The DNA here is from genome assembly GCF_001425125.1 of Acidovorax sp. Root402. NCBI lineage: Bacteria > Pseudomonadati > Pseudomonadota > Betaproteobacteria > Burkholderiales > Comamonadaceae > Acidovorax > Acidovorax sp. Root402. The sequence continues at coordinate 266,154 of NZ_LMDQ01000015.1, read as the reverse complement.
ACGCTCACGCTCTGACGGCACCGAGTAGCCCAGAGGGCGCGAGACTTCGCGCAAGACGTCGGTAGCGAGCTTTTCCTTGCCCTCGCGCTGCAGCAGCTCCGTGGACGTGCGTTGCGACACCAGCATCAGGATTCCACTGCGGATCGACGGCAGGTACTGCTTGACCTGTTCTGCAGTCTTTGCATCCTCCAGCTCCAACGTAATGCCGATCTGCGCAAAGCGATCACCGCCAGGATCAGCCAGATTGACCACCATGTTTTCCAAGGGCAGGAAGGTGGGGGCAACCTTGGGCGCCTCCTTGTGAGCCGCAGGTGCACCGCCACCCTCTTCGTCCTCAACGGCATGCGACCGACTGGAGATGAACCATGCTGCTGCGCCCCCTCCGATCACTAGCACAGCCACCACCACGCCGATGATGATCAACAGCATCTTCTTGCTTTTGGCGGGTGCGGCTGCTGCGGGAGTATTGGCTGACACAATGGAATTCCTTGCGGTAGGGAACAGGCAGAACAGACGCTATCAAAGTGAAAGCACAACCTGCTAGCCCATTATGGGTCGGGGGTGTAACCAATAATAGCCAGAATAAAAGCCCAAAACCATGGCATTCACCGCGCTCGCCTAGACTGCGGAGACGGGAGCAGAACTACCGACCGCCCACATCACCCCGCAGAATCAGACGAAGACGTCCACGGCCCGGTCTGTCGCCACACCACCACGCGCCAGCGAGGCTGTGCCAGCAGGCACGGCAGATACCACCTGCGCCTGGCGTGCCCCGTCGCGAGGTCGCTGCTGCCCCGCCTCGCCACCACCGGCACTGTCGCGTGCCGATGTGCCCACCGACATGCCAGACAACACCAAACCCTCACTGCGCAACAGATCACTCAACTGCGCCATGCTCTGGTCCAGCAGCTCCCGCGTCTGCTGCTGGTCGCTGCGGAATGACACGTGCGCTTCGTTACCCGACAGAGACACCGACACCTCCACCGGCTGACCATCACGCTGCAGCGTCAACTCTGCGTTCTGGGTCTTCTGGTTCACCCAGTAGGCCACCTGCTCGGCCACCTGCTCTTCTGCACCCACGGCGTTAGGGTCTGCAAAGACCGTTGCATCGGTGAAGTTGCTGGACTCCAAAGGCGATGCGCCCAATGCGCTCTCAGACCATGCGCCCCCATTTCCCGGGTTCTCACCGGCAGAGTGCCCACCGGCAGCGAATTCGGGCGCCCGTGCAGAAGCGACGGAGGTCAACAGACCATCAGCAAGAGGTGTGACTCCCTCGAAGCCAGTAGCTGCGGATGACAGCCCGCCCACGCGCTCAGAAGGTTGCGCCCCCGTCGATGCGGCCTGGGCAGAGCGCTCAGTCATCGCCTGTGAAAGCGCAGCGGCCGCCGGAGTGTGTCCGAATGAATGAGGTTTCAACTCGCCAACCGTGCCTTGCCCCAAACTGACGTCCCCCGAACCTGAAAGCCCAGTGCGGAGCGCCGCGACGTTCTGCAACCGAGAGAATGTACGACCAGCCATGGACGTCGCGCCCAAAGGTTGCGCATCCTTAATGTCTGCAGCAGAGTCCAACATCGCCGTCTCTGCCACCAAGCCTTGGGTACGGCCAAATGGCGTCCACTCGCCCCCGGAACCTACTGGAGACGCCCCCCCCGCACCCAAAGCGGTAGCGAGGCGCGAACCACCGTCAGTGCCTGTGGAGGCCGGAGGAGCGACATTGGCCGAAGCCATGCCCAATAACCCTTGCCATGCAGCCACCGCAGAGGCGTCTACAGCCGTGGATCCGACGCCAGGAAGGCCGTCCGCGGCGAGAACATCCGATCCTGCCGAGCCCAGTACGCCCCCCTCCTCCACCTCGTCCCCCAACGCCGCCAGCAAAGCCAAAAAACCGCCCCCAGCCGCAGGATCGCTAGCGTCTGCGACAGCAGGCTGGGCCGATGATTTGGCGCGAGTCGTGTGGGCGGGCTGGGTGCCCTGCGAGGAGGCTACTTTGGTCGGTTCCATGTTCAATTCTCCTGGCCCGCGTTGCGATACTGCAGCGCGGCGCGTTCATCGGTCTGTTTTTGGTCTCTGCGCTGTTGCTGCAGAGCGAGGTCGTTGCGTCGCTTGTCTACCACCTTACGCAGACTGGCCAAACGCAGCTCTGCATCTAACAGAGCACGCTGGGCAGCTTGCACCCGCGCAGACTGGTCACCCACCACACTGGTCTGGATGCTGGCCGCATGACCCAGCCTGTCCATGAAGTGGTAGTGGTGGTACATCACTTCGGGCTGCATGGCCGTATCTGCCTTCATGCCCCAGCGTGACTCGGTTTCACGGGCGTAGTCTTCCAGCTGATCGAGCTGGGCACGTGCTGCCTGCTCGGCAGCCAGCGTGTCCTGCAGCACCTTGCGGGCATCGTCCCGCTTGCGAGAGGCCACTTCGACTGCGACAGAGAGGGCGTTAAGGTTGGACATGATGGCTTCCCTTGTCCGCCGTCAATGGTCCAGCACCGCCGCCATGGCGGCTACGCTGTGGTCCATGGAGGCCGCCTCGTACATGTCCTGCTGCAGAAAACCCGCCATCTGTGGCTGAAGGCGGATAGCCTCGTCCAATGCCGGGTCGGAGCCGCTCATATAGGCCCCCACCTGCACCAGGTCCCGGCTCTTCTGGTAACGCGAATACACCGCACGAAACCGCCGCGCCAAGTCAAAATGCCCGCGAGACACCACGTTGTGCATCACCCGCGATGCCGATTGCTCAATGTCGATGGCCGGGAAATGCCCGGTCTCAGCCAGGGCACGCGACAACACAATGTGCCCATCCAGAATGGCACGGGCAGCATCCGCGATCGGGTCCTGCTGGTCATCACCTTCCGATAGCACCGTATAAAACGCTGTGATGGAGCCGACACCATGCAGGCCGTTGCCGCTGCGCTCGACCAGCTGCGGCAGCTTTGCAAAACAGGACGGCGGATACCCTTTGGTTGCTGGCGGCTCGCCGATGGCCAGGGCAATTTCCCGCTGCGCCATTGCATAGCGGGTCAGTGAATCCATGAGCAGCAGCACATGCTGCCCTTTGTCGCGAAAATGCTCCGCCACCGCAGTCGCGTAGGCCGCCCCCTGCATGCGCAACAACGGAGGCGCGTCGGCAGGTGCAGCCACCACCACGGACCGTGCGCGGCCTTCCTCGCCCAGGATGTCTTCCACAAACTCCTTGACTTCGCGCCCCCGCTCCCCAATGAGCCCCACCACAATCACATCGGCCTGTGTGTAGCGCGCCATCATGCCCAACAGCACACTCTTGCCCACCCCGGAGCCTGCAAACAACCCCAGACGCTGACCCCGCCCTACGGTCAGCAAGGCATTGATGGCGCGCACGCCAGTATCCAACGGCTCACGCACCGGATCCCGATCCATGGCATTGATCTGCCGCCGCCCCATGGGCTCCGACACGACATCCTGCACCGGTCCACCATGGTCGAGGGGCAGGCCTTGCGCATCCACCACGCGACCCAACAAGCCGTCGCCCATGGGCAAACGAAGCACCCCGGCGCGTTGTACGGGCCGGGGAGGCTCGCCCAAGCGAGGCATGGGGATATATGGCGCAGCCGGCACCACACTCGCGCCACTGGACAGCCCATGGATATCGCCCGCCGGCATTAAAAACGCACGGTCGGCAGAAAACCCGACGACCTCAGCCAACACCGGCGCGTGCCCTGGCATTTGCACCATGCACTGCGACCCCACAGGCACGCGGATCCCCACCGCCTCCAGCACCAGTCCCGTCAGTCGGGTCAGCGTACCCCGCGTCTCCAACGGCGCCCCTTCGGCCACGCGCTCGCGCGCGTCGTCCATGAAGCGGGTCCAGGCAGAGTCAAGGTCGACGGTCATCGCCATCCCCACGCGTCTCGTCGTCCCAGGGTGACTGCAGCCCCAGCGACGCAATGGCACGCTGCCACCGTTTGTCGATGCTGCCATCAACGACCGTGCCCGCCGACTCCACCATGCAGCCGCCAGCAGGCACAGCGGCATCCGCCATCCACTGCACGCCAGGGGCATTGATCTCTTCGCGCAGAGGCTGGGCCATGGCCTCCATATCCTCCGGATTGAGCCGGACGGTGGCAGGCCGCCCCTCGGAGACCAGCATGCCCACGGCCTCCCGCACCACCGGCAACAAGGCATTGGGATTGACCGACAGTTCCTGGCGCACCACCTGGCGCGCGATGTCACACGCCAGCTCCAGCACCTGCTGCGCCATGTGCTGCTGCATGTCGATCAGGCTGGCTTCCAGTGTCTGCAGCGCGCTTTGCATGCGCTGTGCCGCCTCTTGTCCCTGCTGGGCAATGTATTCATCCATGCGGCGCTGCCACTCGAGCGCCGTCTGCGCCTGCCCTTGGGCAAAGCCCTCTGCATACGCATCGTCGCAAGCCTGCTGGACAAGCGCCTGCTGTGCCGCTTCATCCAGCTCGGCGGGCAGCTCCGCCACAGGTTCCGGCTCGGGCTCTGGCTCGACCAGATCGGAACCGTCTACCGCGGCAAACTTCCACTGCTTGAAGTCGCCGACTTCCTCGCTGGGAATGAACCGCGAATAGGACCGCTGGTTAGACGAAGGCATCATCACCACCGCCTCCGATCACGATCTGGCCTTCGTCAGAGAGACGACGCACCGTCTTGAGGATTTCCTTCTGCTGCGCCTCGACCTCGGACAGCCGCATCGGGCCGCGCGATTCGAGGTCTTCTCGCAGCGCGTCGGCTGCACGCGAAGACATGTTGGAGAGGAATTTTTCGCGCAGTTCGGGCACTGCGCCCTTGAGAGCCACGATGAGGGTTTCGGATGCCACTTCCTTGAGTACCGTTTGAATGGCCTTGTCGTCCAGCTTGAGAACATCCTCGAACACGAACATCTTGTCCATGATCTTCTGCGCCAGGTCAGGGTCGTAGCCCCGGATGGATTCGAGCACCACGGCGTCCATGTTGCCGCCCAGCAAGTTGATGATTTCTGCGGCAGCCTTGACACCGCCCAGCGAACTCTTGCGGATCTTGTCCCCGCCCGCCAGCACCTTGAAAAGCACTTCGTTCAGGTCCTTGAGGGCAGTCGGCTGGATACCTTCGAGCGTGGCCACACGCAACAGAATTTCGCTACGCTGGCGATCCGTCAGGTGCATCAGGATGCCCGAGGCCTGGTCGCTGTCCAGATGTACCAGGATGGCAGCAACGATCTGCGGGTGCTCGTTACGCAGCAGTTCAGCCACTGACAACGGATCCATCCACTTGAGACTCTCAATGCCCGAGACATCTCCGCCCTGCAAGATACGGTCGATCAGCAGTCCCGCCTTGTCATCGCCGAGCGCGCGCTTGAGCACAGCGCGCACGTAATTGCCGGTGTCGGATACCAACAGGCTTTGCGCTGCGGCCGCGTTGGAGAATTTGTTGATGACCTCGTCCACCTTTTCGCGCGACACCGAGCGCATGCGCGCGATGGTCTCGCCCAGCTTCTGCACCTCTTTGGGCGAGAAATGCTTGAACACCTCAGCCGCCTCTTCCTCGCCGAGGGACATCAGCATGATGGCGGCATCGTGGAGTCCTTGGTCGTCCATGGTCGTGGTCCGTGCAATCGGTAGCGGTAGCGGCGACTAAACGGGCTCGCCGTTCAGCCAGGTCTTGAGAATATTGGCGACCGCGACCGGATTCTCCTTGGCCAGCGTGCGCGCATCTTCCAGGCGCAGTTGCTCGGGGGTCGCGGGCAACACTTCGTCCTTGCGGGCGGGCGCTGCCAATGCCGGGCGCTCGGGTGTTTCTGCCTCCAGCGCGTCCAGTTGTCCACCTGCCACCGGCTTGGCGGCACCGGCCTTGGCCGGCGCTGGGCCTTTGAGCGCAGGACGCACCAGCCCCATCAGCACCAGGGCAGCAAACAGAACTGCACCTACCGGCCAGGCAAAGGTCTTGGCCAGATCAACCACCTCAGGCTGCTTCCAAAGCGGGGTGTCTGTGGTGGGCACTGCAGTCACCTGGAACGGCGTATTCATCAGATTCACCGAATCACCGCGTTCGCGGTTGAAGCCAATGGTTTCACGCACCAGCGCGGTCATCTGCTCGATCTGCTCGGGCGTCAGCGCCTTGGTCACGGTCTTGCCCTTGTCCTCGGCCGACTGGTAGTTGACCACGACCGCAGCACTCAGTCGCTTGACTGCGCCCGTACTGCCACGGACCACTTTCACCGTCTTGTCCACTTCATAGTTGGTGGTGGACTCGCGCTTGTTGGACTGTTCCTCAGTCCCCTGTTGGCCGCCCGCATTGGGCGCTGGGTTGGCGCCATTGATGGGCGCTGCAGACGGAGCGGGAGGCTGGTTGGCAACCGCACCGGGCACACCCGTGGCGGTCTTCGTCGCGCTGCCACGGCTTTCCAGCACCTGCTGGCTGCGGACGGCGCTGGAGTCTGGCGTCTGGTTGGGGCGGAATTGCTCGGAGGTGGACTCGGTCTGGGAGAAGTCCACCTCAGCCGTCACCTGTGCCTTGACGTTGTCACGGCCGACCACGGGCTCCAGAATGTCCATGATGCGGCGCGAATACTGCTGCTCCAGCTGCTGCACATACAAGAGCTGCTGGGCATTGATTTCAGCACCGGCCGTGCTGTCAGGCGATTGGGACAGCAGCTTGCCCGTGTCATCCAGCACACTCACGGCCGACGGCGCCAGTTCCGGCACGCTGGAAGCCACCAGATGCACGATGCCCGCGAGTTGGGCACGGTCCAGAATGCGGCCGGGGTGCAGGCTCACCAGTACCGAGGCCGACGGCTTTTGCTGCTCACGGAAAAATCCGTTCTGGTTGGGCAAGGCCAGGTGCACACGGGCACTTTGCACGGACGACAAGGCTTGAATGGACCGGGTGAGCTCCCCCTCCAGCCCGCGCTGGAAGTTCAGGCGCTCCTGAAACTGCGTCATCCCGAATTTGTTGGACTCCATCAGCTCAAAACCTGCGACGGAGCCCTTGGGCAGGCCCTGAGTGGCCAGTCGCAGACGCACGTCATGCACGCGCTCCGCTGGAATCAGGATGGCGCCGCCACCCTCGGAATACTTGTAGGGCACATTCATTTGGGAGAGCTGTGCCACCACGGCTCCGCCATCCTTGTCGCCCAGATTGGAAAACAGTACCCGGTAGTCGGGTTGGCGCCCCATCACGACGGCCGCAACGGCAGCAGCCACCAGCAGCGCCACGCCCGCACCCAGCCGCATGCGCTGCGCCCGGTCGAGGGCGGACAGCCGCTGCAGCCAGTTGGGACTGGCCGGCGTCGGGAGCGGATTGAGAGGGACTTCAGCAACAGCAGACATCTTGCTTTCCATTAAAGCAGGCCCTGCAACAGACCTAGCGTGGGGTCGATTATTCGGTCACGCCCCCAAAATGTTCGCTGGATAAGCCGTCCGTTTGGCCATCTATTCAGAGCGATGCATCCTGGGCCGGTAGCTAGGATACGCAGCATACCGCCATTCCCCTACGGATACCGCCATGGACCTTCGCATCTCCAGCTCAACCGCCCCGCTGACGGGCGCTGGCGTCGCGCGCCGTGCTGCAGCGCCGCAAACCACGGGCAATGAAGTCGGCTTCTCCGGCGCGCTCAAGGGCGCATTGCAGTCAGTGAGTGCCGCGCAGAACAAATCTTCCGAGATGCAAAAGGAGGTGCAAATGGAAAACCCCTCCGTGAGTCTGGAAGAGACCATGGTGGCTATCCAGAAGGCGCAAATCGGCTTTCAAGCCACACTGCACGTGCGCAATCGCATGGTGCAGGCGTACACCGACATCATGAACATGCAGGTGTGAGCTGCTGGCGAAGCATGAAGGCCCCGTTCTCAACGGGGCAGCCGTGTGGCACTGCGCTGCGCCAACACAAGAAACTATATTTTTGATAGCAGCAAAGGCATGCTGCACTGGCGCTTCACGCACATCCAGTGCATTTTTTGACCCAGAGGCGCTTGGCGGTCGAAGTAGCGACAGGTTCAGTACCGCGCACTTTGGCACCCCACTGGACGGCACCGCCCATCGCCGCAGTGCTCCGCCAATCCGGCCATCCCAGCCCTAACAAGCAACCACATTTGATCGCTAGGTCACTGCCGCACACAGCAGCAGCCCGGGAGCGTTGCGCTGCCCGCACTCAGTGCATCATCTGGGGCTGCCCCTCGAACAGATGCTCGAACTGCGCGAGCCAAGGCTCTGCCAGGCAGCGGATCTGCGCATCGTTGCGCAAGATGCGCTGCATGATGCGGGTCTTCTCACGGCGGTGCTCAGGCAGCAATTCGTGCTCTTGCGACTTGAAGCGCAGTTGCTCGATCAGCACTGCACAGGCGCCTTCATAGCGCACCACACCATCCCAATCCTTGAGCTTGGCAGCCTCCAGCATCTTGGCGCTGCTGTCTTCAATCGCCTTGTAATAGTCAATCAGCATGTGAGACATGGTCAGGCCTCCACCAGCACGGGCTGGCCCGAGGCGGGCGTTTCGGACGCACCGGCACCCGATTTCTTGATTTCATTCCACCCGGTTGCCACGGGCTCGATCAGGCGCATGACTTCTTGCATCATGGCGTCGTCGTTACGGGCATTGGCCAGCGTAAGGCGATGGATGCAGTAGTCATAAAGCGCACCCAGGTTCTCCGCCAGTTCACCGCCATCCACCTTGTCGAGCGAGGTGCTCAACCCCTCTTCCAGAATTCGGATGGCCTTGGAAATGGCATTGACCTTGCCGAGCACATCACCGCGCGCCATGGCGCCGCGTGCAGTGGCAATGGAGTTGAGAACACCTTCATACAGCAGGCTGACCAGCTGGTGCTGGTCGATCGTGTGCATGCTGGTCTCTACGTTGATGCGCTGGTAAGCGTTGGCTGCACGGGGGCTGTAGGCGCTGAACATGCTGACAATCCTTCCGAGGTATTACTTAAGTTATCGGCGTGCGCCAAGAAAACTGAAGCCTCTGTTTATTCAGCCCGTCGATTTATTCCAGGCCGCCACCTGCTGCGAGATATAGGCGTTCAGGCCATTCAGGCTGCTCAACTGGCTGTCCAGCGCGTTATAGCGCCGCGTGATGCGTTTTTCAAATGCGTCAACCTTTTCGTTCACGCGCGTTTGGTCCTGAGAATTGCGCTTGAGACTCAGCTGCAGGGTGTCGTCCTTGGATTTGAAGAAACCATCGTTGGCCAGCAGATTGGTGGTCAGCGCCTTCAGTTGCACCGCAATGCCATCGGCCGATCCGCCTCCGGTGTTGCGGAACAGGTTCTTCACGTCGTCAGGCTTCTCAGTCAGGGCCTTGTTCAGCTTGGTGGAGTCGACGGCCAGATTCCCGCCCAGCTGCTGCGTGATGCCGACATCTGCCAGACGCTGGAAGGCCCCGCCACCCGTCGAGATCGACTGGATCGCGTTGCGCAGAGAGTTCTGCAGTGCCACAGCGGTCGAATCCCCTTGCAAAAGCCCCGCCGAACGGGTCTTTGCGTCGTATTTGGTCGCATCTTGGAGCAATTCGTTGATGGCGTTGTAGGCCTTCACGAATCCATCAATGTTGGACTGGATGGCAGAGTTGTCCTTGCTCACGGTGATATCAATGGGAGCCGTCGTCACTTGCTCGGCCTTGAAAGTTACACCCGAAATCGTGGACGCAAACGTATTGGTGGCCGAAGACACCGCGATCCCGTTGACCGTGGCCTTGGCATTGGCGGCAGCCTGTGTGACCGTGGCGCCATTGACGAGGCGGGACAAACCCGTGGCATCGGTGTTGCCGGCACTCTGGGGATCCGTATCACCACCTTCCATCACGCTCAGTCGAAATCCGAATTCCTCACCAGTGCTCTTGCTGCGCAGCAGCAAACGCTCGCCCGAAGCGTCGCTGAGAATCGACGCAGTGACCCCTGCATTGGCGCCGTTGATCTTGCTGGCCACATCCGACAGTTTGTCGCTGGCGCTGATGCTGATGTCCACGGGCTGGCCACTGCCAGGCGTAAACGATGCGGGCGCCACACTCCACTTGCCCAATTCAAGGCGCAGCGTACCCGCCCCGAGCGCACCACCTACGGGCAGCAAAGCGGCCGACGCTGTGGCCTGTGCCTTGGCAAGGCTTTGGACTTCCACACTGAACGTTGTGGGCAGCGTGCCCCCAACGGCAGTGGCGGAAACATATTTGGAGTCGGATGACGTGGTGGCCACACCATTCCACCCGGTCACGCTGGTCAGCTTGCCAGCAGCGTCCTGTAGCGTGGAGACCAGCGACTTGATCTGCCCAAAGGCGGAAATCTTGGTATTGACCGTGGCCGCTTGCAGCTTGAGCGTGTCCAGGGGCTTTTTTTCCAGAGCGACGAGCTGAGAGATGATGTTTTTGACATCAAGTCCATTCGTGCCGACACCTGGGGATGAAATGGTTGCCATACAAACCTCCTGAGCTGGTCCAACGGAAATTATGGCGCCGAACGGCGATCAAGAACGTCCGTAAACACGCCAGGAAACCCGTCTTATCCAGCGGTCCTGGCACCCGCTGTCCCAAAAAGCCAAAGGGCGGCGACAGAAATCTGCCGCCGCCTGGGCCACTTCAGGGCGCTGCAACGCCCCGACTGCCATGCCCTCTGCCTATTAACGCAGCAGGGCCAACACACCTTGCGGCAGCTGGTTGGCCTGAGCCACCATCGCCGTACCGGCCTGTTGCAGGATCTGAGCGCGCGACAGGTTGGCGGTTTCTGCGGCAAAGTCGGCGTCCAGGATACGCGAACGCGAGGAGGACAGGTTTTCCGACGTCACTTGCAGGTTGCTGATCGACGTTTCAAAGCGCGACTGCAGGGCACCGAGCTTGGCACGCTCGCCGTTGATGAAGGCCAGGGCAGAGTCCACGGTCTTGAGCGCATTGGTCGCGTTGCTGAACGTGGTCACGTCCAGGTTGGCCACAGCCTGCAATGCAGAGCCACCGTCATCCAGTTGGGTCGCACTAGTAGAGTCCACAGCGAACGACTTTTCCGAATCCAGGACGATGTAGCCGCCCGTATTCACCATTTCTGCGGCAGAGTTGGCCGTCAGCGTCTGGGCCGTACCGTTGCTGGCGCCAGCCGCATCGTAGCCGGTAACGGTCACATTGGCAGCATTGGCATTGGCTGTGTCACCCACCACGATGTCGTTGCCGGTAGCGTTGGTCAGAATCACTTGCGTGCCGTCCGAGCTCAGAGCAGCGTTGATGCCGGTCTTGGCAGCCTGGTCGTTGATGGCGGACACTGCAGCCGACAGGCGGTCGGTGCCGGTGGCAGAGGTCAGCGTGAACGACACCGTGACGGCGGCAGCAGACCCAACATTGTCGCCCTGCAAGGTCAGCGAATAGGAACCAGCCGAGGCCATGCCACCCAAACGCACTTCGGTGCGGGCAGTGGCAGTCACACCGGTGGTGGCCTTCATACCATTGATCTGATCGGCTGTTGCCTTGGCCGTCGCGTTCGACCCTGCCGCAATGCTGTTAGTACCCAGGTAGCCGCTGATGGCAATGGTGCCAGCAGCTACGCCGTTGGACGTCGCGCCCGCTGCCACGGTGGCCTGAGCACCGATGCCCGAGCCGTTCGATGCTACGTTTTGGTTGTTGCCGTACACCGTGGTGCGCAGATTGCCCGTTGCCGCCACGATGGTCTGGTTGGCGTTGGCGCCCACCTGGAACTGTTGCGTACCAAAGGTGCCGTCCAGCAGCTTCTGACCGTTGAATTCGGTGGTTTGCGAAATGCGGTCCAACTCAGACACCAGCTGGCCGACTTCCTGTTGCAGGGCCTGACGGTCGCCGGCGCTGTTGGAAGCGTTGGCCGATTGCACGGCCAGCTCACGCACCCGCTGCAGGATGTCGCCGGAAGCCTTCAATGCACCTTCAGCGGTTTGCGCCAGGGAGATACCGTCATTGGCATTGCGAACCGCCTGGTTCAGGCCACGAATCTGGCTGGTGAAACGCTCGGAAATCGCCAAACCGGCCGCGTCGTCCTTGGCGCTGTTGATGCGCAGGCCCGACGACAAGCGCTGGATGGACGTGTTCAGCGAGGTCTGGCTCATGCCCAGGTTGCGCTGTGCGGTGAGCGAGCTGATGTTGGTATTGATGGTGGAAGCCATTGCAAATCTCCAGAAAGAACTGACTGAATATGGCGTTGCCGCCAGCCGGGGCGCCAGCACCACGCTGGCTTCCTGGGTTCGCCAGTGCTCTTTAGCTTCTGGTGAACGGCGGGCCGCTTACGGTCCGTTGTAAGTGTTTTCGGGTCACCGCCGGAAAACTTGAGGGTCAAACGCGCAAGTTGTACGACTTTTTTGCCGCTTATCTCCCCAACGCCAAAAAGCGGCATCTCCACAATTCATCCATCGTTCCCTCATTGACAGCCGGACGGGTGCGCTTGAACCGGCAAACAGATCCGTCTTGCGACGTTAAGGAGTTTCGCCATGGCAGCAACCATCAATACCAACATCAGCTCGCTCACCGCGCAGCGAAATTTGGGCACCAGCCAGATGTCGCTCAACTCAGCCATCCAGCGCTTGTCGTCGGGCCTGCGCATCAACAGCGCCAAGGACGACGCAGCCGGTTTGGCGATTTCCGAGCGTTTCACCAGCCAGATTCGTGGCCTGAACCAGGCGGTTCGCAATGCGAACGACGGAATTTCGCTGGCCCAGGTGGCAGAAGGTGCGATGGGCTCCGCCGGCAACATCCTGCAGCGGGTGCGCGAACTGGCCGTGCAATCGGCCAACGCTTCCAACAGCGCTGGCGACCGTCAGGCCCTGCAGCAGGAAGTCGGCCAGCTGGTGGCGGAACTGGACCGGATTTCGCAAACCACCGAGTTCAACGGCCAGAAATTGCTGGACGGCACCTTTGGTACGCAACAGTTCCAGGTGGGCGCCAATGCCAACCAGACCATCGTCGCAGCGACGGCCAACCTGCGCACCAACGTCTACGGCAACAACCAGAACATCGCCTCCAACGGCTCGGGTATTGGTGCACAGGCCCCTGCGACTGGCGCCACATCCAACGGCGTGACAGCGGGTTCGGTCTCCATCAGCGGCTACCTGGGCACAGGCACCATGACGGTAAATTCGAATGCCACCGCCAAAGCCACCGCCGATCAGATCAATTCCCTGCAGGCCACCACGGGCGTGACCGCAACCGCCCGCACCGAAGTGCGCCTGGGAGGCATGGCCTCGGCCGGGTCCTATTCGCTGACGCTGGAAGGCGACAACGTAGGCGCATCCCGCACGATCTCGTTCACCTTGACATCCGCCACCGGCACAGACCGCCTTTCGCCTGCCGTATCGGCGATCAATGAACAATCTGCAAAAACCGGCATCAACGCCTCGCTGAGCTCGGACGGCACCCAGATCATCCTGACCAACGCCACTGGCAACAACATCGTGGTGGGAGATACCACCAATGCCAATGCAGCCGCCGTGAGCGTGACCGGCTACGACGCGGCAGGCGCCAGCAACGGCACTGCGCAGACCTTGGCAGCCGATGCCACGGTCGACAACGTTGCCACCGGCGGCTACATCACACTCGACTCTGAGAAATCGTTTGCCCTGACCTCTGCCAGCAACCAGCTGGACAGCGGTGGATCGTCACTGCACACCGTGGCCAACCTGGACGTGACCACCTTCACCAGCGCCACCGATGCGCTCAAGACCGTGGACTCGGCCCTGGCCTTCATCAATGGCGAACGCGCCAAGCTCGGCGCCTTGCAGTCGCGCTTTGAAACCAGCATTTCCAGCCTGCAGATCACATCGGAAAACCTCTCTGCCTCGCGCTCGCGCATCCAGGACGCCGACTTCGCGGCAGAAACCGCCAACTTGTCGCGGGCTCAGATCCTGCAACAGGCCGGCACGGCGATGGTGGCTCAAGCCAACCAGATCCCACAAGGCGTGCTGTCGCTGCTCAAGTAATTGACCCAGCCCACACGCCGCGCAGTGGAATTGCAACGCAACGACAAGGGGCCCCGATGGGCCCCTTTTCACATGGCACACTGTGCGGCGCCCCCCGCTTATTAGCTTGTAGATCGGCAGCCACGTGCAATCCAAAAACACCGCCCAGGACGATCCCCGCCTCCATGCGGCACTCGCAGCCGCAGACTGGCCCACGCTGACTCGGTTGTGCCGCCAAATTCTGCGCAAGAATGGCCGCCACCTGGGCGCCCATCGCCTGCTGGGCTTCTCGCTCCACAAGCAGCGCGAGTTCGACGCAGCCCTCAAGGCCTACAAGCAAGCCTATGCGTACTGGCCAGGCGATGCCGAGCTGCTCATCAACTACGCCAACATCCTGATTGAGCAAGCACGCAACTACGACGCACTTCCGCATCTCGAAAAGGTCTGCGAGCTGCGCCCCCAGCAAGCCGTTGCATGGATCAAACTCGCCGAGTGTTGCTATCTGATCAATTTGCACAGCAAGGGATTTGATGCCAGCCAAAAAGCCCTCGCGCTGGCTGACTCCATGCCGCTGACAGTCGGTGCACTGATGCAAAGCGCCATTCACCGCCGCGAGCTGGGCCAGGTGCGCGAGGCTGTACAGGATTGCGAGAAAGCCATCGCGCTCAGCCCCGGCGATCCTGGCAACTACACCAACAGGCTGCTTTTCATGCTGGCGGACCCACAGGTGAACGCTGCGCAGCTGTCTGCAGCCGCCCGTCAGTTTGGCAGCGTCTTTGAGCCCCCACTGCGCCCCAACTGGCCCAGCTTTGAGGCCCATCGCGGCTCGCCCTGGCGCCGCCTGAAGATTGGGTTTCTGTCACCAGACTTCCGCATGCACGCCGTCATGTACTCGGTGGAGGGGCTGCTGGCCCAGCTGGACCGGCGGCAATTCGAGGTGTATGCGTTCTACCTGTTCCCCAAAGGCGACCATGTCACAGAACGGGTGGAATGCCATGTCGACCACTTCGTGCGCCTGGCTGGCTTCAGCCCCGAGCATCAGGCCGATGCCATCCACGCCCAAGGAATAGACATCCTGGTCGACTTGGCGGGCCACACGGGCAACAACGGCCTGCTCATCCTGGCGCACAAGGCTGCACCAGTGCAGGTGTCGTGGCTGGGGTTTCCGGCCACCACCGGGCTCACCGCCGTGGACTACAAGTTCACGGACGAAATCACCGACCCGCCAGGCGTCGATGACCAGTACACGGAACAGTTGTACCGGTTGCCTACGCTGTTCGCCTGTTACCGGCCCATGAGCCGCAATCCCCTGTGGCGTTACCAGCCCCGCTATCAGGTGCGCCCCTCGCCCGCGATAGATAACGGGTTCATCACCTTCGGCTCCTGCAACAACCTGGGCAAGCTGACGGATGAGGTGCTGGCACTGTGGGGGCGTGTCCTGGAAGCCGTGCCCCATTCACGCCTGCTGATCGAGGGCAAAAATTTCGACCGCCCCGAGTTCGCGCAGGCCTACCGCGATCGCTGCGAGGGACTGGGGCTCCCGCCTTCGCGGCTGGAGCTGGTGCCGCTCAGCCAAGACAACCAATACCTGACCTACCACCGCATCGATATTGCGCTGGACCCATTTCCACTCACCGGCGGCACGACCACTTTCGATGTGTTGTGGATGGCGGTCCCCATCGTCTCCATGATGGGCGAAAGTTTCAAGAGCCGCATGGGCGTCGGCATGCTCAGCTACCTGGGGCGAAAGGAGTGGCTGGCAGATAGCCCGGACGACTATGTGCGCATTGCTGCGGGCCTGGCAGCAGATACCCAGGCGCTCAATGCGCTTCGGCTCAACCTGCGTAGCGAAGTGGAAAACTCTGCGCTCATGCGCGAAGACCTCTACTGCCGGCACTTTGGCGAAGGCCTGCGGGTGATGTGGCTGAAATGGTTGGCTCAAATGGAGCATCCCGACGATCCTCAGGCGCAGGAGCAAGCCATGCAGAGCTGGTTACCGCAGTTCCCGCAAGAGTGGGAGCAACCCCCAGTCCTGGGCGTCGGCTTGAAACCCGGCCAGCGGGTCAGCCTGCACGCAGCCCACCAAAGCCTGCAGAACCTGGTTGAAAAAGCACGGACCTCCTCTCCGCCCCGGCGAATCGGCGAATCAGCCCCCTTGATCACGGATCGCCACTGGATTGCCGTGACCGAGCTGGCCGAAAAAGTGCTCAACGCCGTACCACACGATCCCGTCGCTCTGGCGTGCCTTGCCGAAGTGGAGCATGCACACGGGCACACCGAATTCGCGGTGACTTACCTTCAATATGCGACGCAAGCCATGGGGATGGACATCCCGGGCTCCTGATGCTGCGTGTCAGATCCGGAAAATGTCGAGCAGCGCATTGCGCCGGGTGGGCTTGAAAACCACCCTGCCGGCGTCGCCACGGTAAATGGTGCACTGCCCGGGTGAGTGGGTGTTGACCAGGCTGACCCCTTGAGACAACACCGTGCCGTCGCCCACCTGACAGTCCCCAATGATGGCAGTGCCCGCGTACATGATGACGCCCTCTCCAAGCACGGGGGCCACCCCATGGTTCTTGCCGACGGTGGAATTCTGGTAGATCACCAGATAGTTGCCGTAGCTAGCCTTGGCGAAGACGATCCCGACGGAATGTCCGATGAAGAAAACCGGCGGCATCTCAATTTCGTAAAAGAGGTCGATACCGTTCAAGGCCTTGTTCAGCAAGAACAGGCGTGTGGGAGTTTCCGTACTGGCAGTGCGGCGCCAGATGGTATTGGCCAAAAAGTACAGAAAACTGCAGTACTGCGTGGAATGCAGCGGATCAAAGCAGTCCTGCCGCCAGGGCCGGACGGCATTGATACACCCGTGCAGGCGAGCAAGTGCTTCGTCCAGGCACGCATCAATGTCCATGCGGGGATCGAAATCGTCTGGCAGTGTGTAGTGCAGTTGCTGCACCACGTAGCGCAGCAACCGATCACGGTCCATTCGCAAAATTTCCATGCCCAGCCTCCTTCAACGACCTCAGGGCCTTTTCAGGCCCGGGGTAAGTGCAGTTGCATGTACACCAAGCTGGCAGGGGCCCCTACTGCATAAGGGTCCTCCTTCCAGTCCACCCCGCCAGGGACTGTGCTGGCCACGATGGGCACTCGCTGGTACTCCTGAAAACCCACCTTGCGGTAAAAGTCGACCGCCGGATTGTCCGATCGCACCCGCACGGCCAGCGTCTGCAGCCCGAGGGCATCGCGCGCCCAGTGCATCAGCGCCAGCAACGAGGCCTTCATCAACCCCGGAGGGGATGAACCTCCACTGACAATGGCATCGGCCTCGCCATAACCACGCTGCCAATCAATGAAGCCCAGGCCCACGTGCCCCACGCGCTCGCCGTCCAAGGTTTCCACCATGAACAACATCTTGCCGGGGTTCTCGTGAACCGCTCCAGCCAGCCAGGCGGCGGTGCGCTCAGGGGTGGATACAAACTCGGTCAGGAAAGATTTGACATGGCGGTTTCGCCACTCCGTCAAAAGCCGCACATCAACAGCATCGGTGTGTCCAGGCACGGTGGCTATGGGTCGAACGACCGCTGCCAGCGGCTGCCCCACCGGCAACAACAGGCCAGGCTCGCCAGCACGGGCCGTCTGTTTGATGGCAGCAAAAAGCTGCTGCCCAGGGGTGGATGCACTCATGGCGGCCTCTTCAGAGTTGGGCAAAGTAGCGGCGCACCTGCGCAGCCACGGTGTCCACGCTCTCCAGCGGCATGCGCGAGTGCAGCGGCAGCGAGAGAATGCCCTTGCCCACGCTGTCGGTCACCGACAGGTCCCCTGCCCTGCAGTCCTTCCAGAGCGAGAACCAATGCCCCGGCTGCCAGTGGATGCCGGTGTCCACACCGTTCTCCTTGAGGAAGTCTCGCAGTGCATCGCGGTGCTCTGCCGGCACCCGTATGTAGTACAGAAACGGGTTGACTTCGGCAAAATCGGTACGGGGAGTGCGCACCTGCGCAATACCTTGCAGCTTTTCGTTGTACCGGC
The DNA here is from genome assembly GCF_001425125.1 of Acidovorax sp. Root402. Lineage (NCBI taxonomy): Bacteria > Pseudomonadati > Pseudomonadota > Betaproteobacteria > Burkholderiales > Comamonadaceae > Acidovorax > Acidovorax sp. Root402. Next base: position 248,266 of record NZ_LMDQ01000015.1, on the reverse strand, counting down.
GCGATGCCGCCTGGCGGCTCGACTTGATCACATCGAGCTTGCCCAGCTGCGCCAATCCGATCGCGGCGTGCATGTTGAGCATGTGGTAGCGAAATCCCACCCGCTCGACATCAAAAGTCCAGGCACGCTTGTTCTGGTACATCACCTCCGCAGGCTGCTGCATGCCCAGCAAACGCAGCTCGTGCACACGACGCAACTCCTCTTCCGTACGCACAACAATCGTGCCGCCATCGAGACAGGTCACTGTTTTCACCGGGTCATGGCTGAAAACGCAGATGTCGGAAAAGCTGCCGACCATCCGCCCTTTGTAGCTGGAACCAAATGAATGCGCCGCGTCATGGATTACGCGCAGCTTGTGGCGCTCTGCGAACGCGGCAATGTCTTCATGGTTGCTGATGATGCAGTCGTAGTCCATCACGATGATGGCCTTGGTGCGTGGGCCCACCAAGGACTCGGCCTTGACAAGGTCCAGCTCGAGCGTGTCGTCGTTGCAGTCGCAGAACACGATGTCCGCCCCCACCCAGGTGATGGCCTGGTAGTCGGCCGAGCAGTTGAATGCCGACACGATCACCTCGTCCCCCGGTCCCACGCCCGCGAGCAGCAGCGCGATGTGCAAGCCTGCCGTTCCGGTGCTCACCGCTGCCACATGGCGGTCCGGGACCTGCAGGATCTCTTTCACCTTTTTCTCGAACCCCGACACATAGCTGCCCATACCGAGCCATCCCAGCTCCAGCGACTCTCGGCTGGCATCGATTTCTTCTTGTTCGATCAAGGGCTTGAACATTGGGATCATGGTGGTCTCCTTCGGTTGTGTACGGTTCAAATGGGCGTAGCGCTAGGTATTCGGCTACCAGACTTCGAGGCGAGGAATGGCCGTGACAAACTGGCCTCCCCATTCACGCATTTCGCTCAGCTGCAAGCTGATTTCGCTCCGCAGGTTCCACGGCAGGATGAGGATACGTTGCGGCTTGTGGGCGAGCAGGTGCGCCTCGCTCACCACGGGGATGTGGCTGCCCGGCAGGAATTGGCCTTGCTTGGCGGGGTTCTTGTCCACCACGTAGGGCAGCAGGTCGGGCCGCACGCCCGCAAAGTTGAGCAGGGTATTGCCCTTGGCCGCGGCGCCATAGGCACCCACGGTGATGCCGTCGGCCTGGCATTGAAGCAAAAATGTGAGCAGTTCGCGCTTGACCCGTATGGCCTGGGTCTGAAAATCGCAATAGAAACCTGCCCCCAGCATGCCGGCTGCCGCCTCGGTGGCCAGCAGTTGCTGCACGCGGACGGCGCCTTCAGCCGTTACCTGGGGGTGGCCCACGGTATCGGCGCGGGCGGCAAACACCCGCAGGCTGCCGCCGTGGGTGGGCAGCTCCTGCACGTCGATCACCACCAGGCCGTTGGCCGCAAAGATGCGCTGCACTGCCGTGAGCGACAGATACGAGTAGTGCTCGTGGTACGCCGTGTCGAACTGGCAGCCCTCCACCATGCGCAGCAGGTGCGGAAACTCGAAGGTGGCCACGCCGTGGGGCTTGAGTAGCCGCGTGAAGCCGCCCACAAAGTCGTTGATGTCGGGCACATGGGCCAGCACGTTGTTGGCGGCGATCAGGTCGGCCTGGCGGTCGGCGGCGGCCAGTTCTTCGGCCAGCGCCACGCCAAAGAACCGATCCACCACCTCAATGCCCTTGGCGCGGGCTGCGGCTGCCGTGCTGGCGGTGGGCTCCACGCCGTAGCAGGGGATGCCCGCCGCCTGCACATACTGCAGCAAGTAGCCGTCGTTCGATGCGACCTCGACCACGCGGCTCGCGGCGGTGAGGTCCAGGCGCTCGCGCATCGCCTCGACATAGGCCTTGGCGTGGGCCAGCCAAGACGATGAGAACGAGCTGAAGTACGCGTAGTCGTCGGTGAACAGCGCCTCGCGCCCGGCGTGGTCTTCGGTCTGTACCAGCCAGCAGGTCTCACACACCAACAGGCGCAGCGGGAACCAGGTCTCGGGCGCGCGCAGGGCGGCCTCGCTCAGGTAGGCGTTGGACGGGGGCGCGCTGCCCAAGTCCAGGAACGTGAGTTGCAGCGGGCTGCCGCAGTGTCGGCACTTCACAGGCGCACTCCTTCGAATTCTTCGGTCATCCCGGGCTGGCCTGCGTCGCGGGGCGACATTTGCCCCACCGGCAGCGGCCAGGCAATGGCCAGGCGCGGGTCGAGCGGGTGCAGCCCCGCCTCGGCGGCGGGTGCAAAGGCTGCAGAGTGGCAATACAGCAGCTCGGCATGGTCGGTCAGCGCCTGGAAGCCGTGGGCAAAACCGGGCGGGATGAGCAGCGCGTTGCCGTTGTCTGCGGATAAATGCTCGGCATGCCAGTGCAGAAAGGTCGGCGAGCCCTGGCGCAAGTCCACAGCCACGTCCCAGACCTCGCCACGCAGACAGGTCACCAGTTTCATTTCGGCGTGCGGCGGTTTTTGGTAGTGCATGCCACGCACGGTGCCTTGGAGGGCTGTATAGCTCTGGTTGACTTGGGCGATCGGGCCCGCCCAGCCAGCGCCCGCCAGTTCATCGGCGCAGAACAGGCGCGCAAAAAAGCCGCGCTCGTCCACCAACGGCTGGCGTTGCACACGGAACAACCCCGCCAGGGGCAGCGGCGCCAGGGCCAGGCGGCTCATGGGCGGGCCTCCCACGCGTCGATGTCGGCCATGCACAGCGCGCGCGCATCGGCGCCGCCATGGTGCTGTCGGTACCAGTTCATGGTGCGGGCCACGGCGGTGTTCAGCGCCCAATGCGGGGCGACGCCCAGCACCTGGCGGGCGTGGGCAGTCTCCAGTGCAAGCCAGCCGGCTTCGTGGGGGCCATCACTCTCTTTTTCATAGCTTGTTGCGCCGGAAGGATATGCGCTGGAGGCTAATTCGATGACATTTTTGACCGTAGCGGCCTCGTGCGGCAGCGGGCCAAAGTTGTAGGAACCAGCCAGTGCGGGCGATTCCCACAAGCATTGGGCCAGGCGCAGGTAGGCGGCCAGCGGCTCCAGCACGTGCTGCCAGGGACGCGTTGCCTGGGGGCGGCGGATGCGCAGGGTCTCACCCTTCTCCCAGGCGCGCACGGCGTCGGGCAGCAAGCGGTCTTGCGCCCAGTCGCCGCCGCCAATCACATTGCCCGCGCGGGCGGTGGCCACAGCCACGCCCTGGGCTGCAAGAAAGGAATCACGGTAGCTGGCGGTGACCAGCTCCGCCGCCGCCTTGCTGGCGCTGTAGGGGTCGTGCCCGCCCAATGGGTCTTCTTCGCGGTAGGGGTAGGCCCATTCGCGGTTGCGGTAGACCTTGTCTGTGGTGACCACCACGGCCACGCGCACGCCCGCCAGCCCACGCAGCGCGTCCAGCACATGCGCCGTGCCCATGATGTTGGTGGCAAAGGTGTCGAGTGGCGCTGCATAGCCGGGGCGCACCAGCGCCTGGGCGGCCAGGTGCAGCACCACATCGGGCCGGGCGGCGTGCACGCGCAGGGCCAGGGCCGGGGCGTTGCGGATGTCGCAAAAATGGCTCTCCATGCCCGGGCCGCCCTGCCCCAACTGGGCCAGGCTGAACAGGTTGGGCTCGCTAGCAGGGGGCAACGCAACGCCGGTCACCTGCGCACCCAGGCGTTGCAGCCACAGGGCCAGCCACGCGCCCTTGAAGCCGGTGTGGCCGGTGAGCAACACGCGCTTGCCGCGCCAGAAGTCGGGGTCAGGGCGCATCGTGGTTTACCAGCACTTCCAGGGGGCGCGGCCCGATTGCCACAGGTCTTCGAGCAGGTTCTTCTCGCGCAGCGTGTCCATGGGCTGCCAGAAGCCGGTGTGCTCAAAGGCGCGCAGCTGGCCGCTGGTGGCCAGGCGGGCCATGGGCTCCAGCTCCCAACTGGTGGCGTCGCCGTCGATGAGGTCGATCACCTCAGGCTGCAGCACAAAAAAGCCGCCATTGATCCAGCCACCGTCGCCCCGCGGTTTTTCCTCGAACCCGGCCACGGCGTCGCCATCACGCACCAGGGCACCGTAGCGGCCCGGGGGCTGCACGGCCGTCACAGTGGCCTGGCGGCCATGGGCGCGGTGGAAGGCAAACTGGGCCGTCATGTCGAGGTCGGCCACGCCATCGCCATAGGTAAAGCAGAAGGGCTCGCCTGCAGGCAGGTATTCCTGCGCCCGGCGCAAGCGCCCGCCGGTCATGGTGCTTTCGCCGGTGTCCACCAGCGTCACCCGCCAAGGCTCGGCATGGCGGTGATGCACTTCCATGCGGTTGTTGGCCATGTCAAACGTCACGTCGGACATGTGCAGGAAGTAGTTGGCGAAGTACTCCTTGATAACGTAGCCGCGGTAGCCCAGGCAGATGATGAAGTCATTGACGCCGTGGGCAGAGTACATCTTCATGATGTGCCAGAGGATGGGCCGCCCACCGATCTCGATCATGGGCTTGGGCCGCAGGTGCGACTCCTCCGAAATGCGGGTACCAAGCCCGCCTGCCAGCAGTACAGCTTTCATGCCCGCAGCATAGTGCAGGCCCTCACGGCCAAAAAGGTCCAGTCACAGCAGAAACACCGTCCAAATGAGGCGTTTGCACGCGATGTGGGCGCACGGATGGCGGACACGCTGCGCAAGGGCTCACTTAGATCAATATCAAATTGATAGCGCCACAGTCAATAAATATCAGCACATCGCCACGCCTTGACACAAACCTGGGTATGCATTGCCCCCGGGAGGCCGCTCAGACCCCTTGCTGGGCACCCGAGGGCCATCGGAACACTCCCAACCCCGCGCGCAAGACCACCAACGTCCCATCGGTGGCAGCGGCCAGCGTCCATTCGCCCGAGAAGCAGCCTGTTGACCGCCCTCTTGGGGCATTTCGCGTTCTGCAATCCGATACATTTGCAGTAACCTTCGGTCAATCCGTGGACTGCAGCCCTCCCCAGCGCAGTCGTGCCCCTGCCGCCGCCCTAAACGTCTAAAGCATGTTTGTCATCATCGGTTACGTCGTCTGCCTCGGCTGCATCTTCGGTGTGTACATCATGCACGGAGGCAATATCAGCGTGATTCTCAAGGCACTGCCGTTTGAGATCATCACCATTTTGGGCGGCGCACTGGGCGCGTTTGTGGTGAACAACCAGCCCAAGGTGATCAAGGCCACCTTGGCCGCACTGCCGATGGCGCTCAAGGGTTCCAAATACACCAAAGAGCGCTACATGGAGTTGATGGCGATGCTCTATGACATCCTGCAAAAGGCCCGCAAAGAGGGGCTGATGGCCATTGAGAAGGATGTGGAAGCGCCCCACGAGTCCGAGATCTTCAAGAAATACCCCACGGTGGGCAGCGACCACCACGTGATCGAGTTCACCACCGACTACCTGCGCATGATGGTGTCGGGCAACCTGAATTCCCACGAGATCGAGGCGCTGATGGACAGCGAAATCGATACCCACCACCAGGAGGCCCATGCTCCCGTGGCTGCGCTGGCCCGGTTGGCAGGCGCCCTGCCCGCCTTCGGGATCGTGGCCGCCGTGCTGGGCGTGGTGAACACCATGGGCTCGGTGGGGCAGCCGCCCTCTGTACTGGGTGGGATGATCGGCTCGGCGCTGGTGGGGACGTTCCTGGGCATTTTGCTGGCCTACGGCGTGGTCGAGCCCCTGGGTGGACTCGTCGAGCAAAAGACCGAGGACGCCGCCAAGGAACTGCAGTGCATCAAGTCCACCCTGCTCGCCAGCATGCAGGGCTACAACCCGGCCACGGCCATTGAGTTTGGCCGCAAGGTGCTGTTCTCCAACGTACGCCCCAGCTTCTCGGAGCTGGAAGGACACGTGAAGGGCAAGAAGTAGCCGCCGCGAATGCAGTAGCCGCGCCGTAACGCCCCACCACCACCATGGCAGAAAAGAAGCTCCAGCCCATCATCATCAAGCGCGTCAAGAAAGGCGGCCACGCGGTGCATGGTGGCGCCTGGAAGATCGCTTATGCCGACTTTGTGACGGCGATGATGGCGTTCTTCTTGCTGATGTGGCTTTTGGGCTCCACGGCCAAAGGTGAGCTGCAGGGAATTGCGGCATATTTCGCTTCGCCGCTCAAAGTGGCGATGACCGGAGGCGACGGTGCAGGCAACAGCTCCAGCGTCATCCCCGGTGGCGGCAACGATCTGGCCAAGGTGCATGGCCAGGTGCGCCGCTCCGATGTGGAAGAAGCCAAGCAGCGCCGCATGAGCATCGATGCCGCGCGGGCAGAACGGGCCAAGCAGGACCAGGAGCGCATCAAGGCCCTGGAGGCCAAGATCGATGCGCTGATCACCGAGAACCCGCGCCTGAATGAGTACAAGTCGCAGATCCGCATCGACATCACACCCGACGGGCTGCAGATCCAGATCATCGACGACCAGAACCGCCCCATGTTCGACAGCGGTAGCGCGTTGGTAAAACCCTACATGCGCGACATCCTGCGCGAAATTGGCGCAGCCCTCGGTGGCGTTGAAAACCGCATCAGCCTTGCAGGCCACACCGACGCCGTACCTTATGGCAACAGCGAAAAGGGGTACAGCAACTGGGAGCTATCGGCAGATCGCGCCAACGCCTCGCGACGGGAACTGGTCTCTGCGGGCATGCCAGACGCTAAACTGGGCCGCGTGGTGGGCTTGGCCGCCAGTGATCTGCTGGACCCCAAGAACCCACGCTCCCCCTCCAACCGGCGCATCACCATCACGGTGTTGACCCGGGAGGCCGAAGAACGGCTCATGGGCAAAGGGATTCCTGAAATCACGTCCACAGAACTGTTGACGGAAAAGCGGGAAAATCCCCCCCCAAGCAGGTAACAGTTACGACTTGTCACCAAACCTGCCACCCATGACAATGCTTACAGTAAATCTCGACTGAAAGGGTCCCAAGTGACCACAGCCCTTCGTTTTTTGATCGTTGATGACTTCTCCACCATGCGACGCATCGTTCGCAACCTGCTCAAGGAGAGCGGGTTTGCAGACGCCGACGAGGCCGAGGATGGCGTCGCCGCACTCAACAAGCTGCGCAACAGCAAGTTTGACTTTGTGGTGACCGACATCAACATGCCCAACATGAACGGCTTCCAGCTGCTGGCCGAGATCAAGAAGGACGACAAGCTCAAACACCTGCCCGTCCTGATGGTGACCGCTGAAGCCCGCAAGGAAGACATCGTTGCCGCCGCCCAGGGAGGCGCTGCGGGTTACATCGTCAAACCCTTCACCAAGGCAACTCTGGAAGAGAAAGTGACCTTGATTCTGAAGAAGATGGGGTTATGACACCATGGACGACACACCGGACAACAGCCAGCCTGCCGATGTTCATCACAAGATTGGCCTGCTGACACGTCAGCTTCACGATTCGCTCAACGAGCTGGGTTATGCCGACAAGCTGCGCGGCTCCATGGGCGAGCTGCCCGACGCGCAGAGCCGACTTTCCTATATCGCCCGCCTGACGGGAGAAGCGGCAGAGAAGGTGCTCAACCGCGTCGAACAGGCCAAGGCCCAGCACGACTACATTGCGGCGGAAACGCGCCGGGTCGTCAACTCGCTGGTGGCGGACCCGGTGGCGGCCGTGGCCAAAGGCGAGATCTTCAACTTTCTGACCGACGTGGAGCGCGTGACCAAGGAAGCCGACACGCACCTCACCGAAATCATGATGGCGCAGGATTTTCACGACCTCACCGGCCAGGTGATTGCGCGCGTGGTTAACCTGGCAGCCACCATTGAAGAGCAGCTGGTGCAACTGCTCATCCAGACGGCTCCGCCCAGCGCCCAGGTGCCCGCCGAGCCCGCCCGCGCAGCGCATCTTCAGGGCCCGGTGGTGGACCCGGAGAACACCCCCGACGTGGTCACCGACCAGTCCCAGGTGGACGACCTGCTGGCCAGTCTGGGCTTCTGACGCTCCGTTTTCAGTCCAGCAGCCCCAGGGCGCTAGTGCAATATGCCTTGATTGCTATCATTTCTGAAAATAATGGCAGCAATCCACGGTGCGGATCAGACACAGAACCGCCACTAGACACACCCCAGGCACCACCGAAAAGAGGGGGCTGCAGCCCCCTTATCAGCCTTTAGATTTCCAGGTCGCTCACGACAATGGCATGACACCAGCCGTCATGCCACCATGGAATCCAGCCAAGAAAAAAGCCTCCCCGCGTCAGAACGCAAGCTGCAAAAAGCGCGCGAAGACGGCCAAGGGGCACGCTCGCGCGACTTGTCGCACCTGGCCATCCTGGGCGCGGGCGCCGCATGCATGCTGCTGCTGGCCCCACAGCTGATGGACCGCATGCAGTGGGCGATGAGCCAGCAGCTGGCGTTCAATGCGGCCACGGTGATGGCGCCAGGCACCATGCTCTCGCGGCTGCAGGACATGGTCATCGTGGGCTTGGTGGCCAGCACGGTGTTTGCCACCCTCACCAGCGCTGCGGGGCTGATCAGCGCCATCGGGGCGGGCGGCTGGATTCTCAGTGCCAAGCCCATCACACCGCAGTTCAACCGACTCAACCCGATCTCCGGACTGGCCAACCTGTTTTCCAAGCAGCAGATGGCCAACGTGGCCAAGATGGTGCTGATGACCGCCATCCTGACCTACGTGGCCTGGAAGTTCTTGGGCAACAGCCTCGAAACGGTCGCCATGCTGGTGCTGCAGCCCTCGCCGCTGGCCATTCGCCAGATTGCAGACTGGCTGACCTCGGGCATGAGCCTGTTGCTGCTGGTCGTGTTTCTGGCAGCCTTGGTGGATGTGCCTTTGCAGGCGTTCTTCTTCAAGGAACGACTGAAGATGTCGCACGAGGAAGTCAAGCAGGAGCACAAGGAGTCTGACGGCAACCCCCACACCAAGGGCCGCATCCGCCAGAAGCAGCGCGAGATCGCCGACCGGGCCAGCGTAGGCGCCGTCCCCAAGGCCGACTTTGTGGTGATGAACCCCACCCACTACGCCGTGGCCCTCAAATACGACGAGAAGACCATGAGTGCGCCCCAGGTCATCTCGCGCGGCACCGACCTCATCGCCATGAAGATCCGCGACGTGGCCAAGGAGCACAACGTGCCCGTGCTGCAGTCGCCCATGCTGGCCCGTGCGCTGTATGCCCATGCCGAGCTGGACCAGGCCATCCCCGCGACGCTCTACACCGCCGTTGCCCAGGTGCTGGCCTATGTGTACCGCCTCAAGGCGGCCCTGCGTGGCGAAGGCCGCATGCCCGACAGCCTGGTGGAGCCTTTCGTGCCGCCTGAACTCGATCCGCTGAACCGCACCACGGTGCAAGGTGCTGCCGTATGAACACCTCTGTAAAGTCTTTGCAGCAATGGGCGGGCACCAATGCCAGCGCCCTGCAGGGCCTGTCGGCACCACTGCTGGTGGTGGCGATTCTGGCTCTGATGGTGCTTCCCATCCCCCCGTGGCTGCTGGATGCATTTTTCACGCTCAACATCGCCGTCGCGCTGATGGTGATGATGGTGGCGGCGTACATGCTGCGTCCGCTGGACTTCGCGGCATTCCCTTCGGTGCTGCTGCTGACCACACTGATGCGCCTGTCGCTGAACGTGGCCTCTACGCGCGTGGTGCTGCTCGAAGGCCACCAGGGCCCTGGCGCAGCGGGTGCAGTGATCGAGGCCTTCGGCCACTTCCTGATCGGCGGCAACTTCGCCGTCGGCCTGATCGTTTTTGCGATCCTCGTGGTGATCAACTTCGTGGTGATCACCAAGGGCGCCGAGCGCATTGCCGAAGTGTCGGCGCGCTTCACCCTGGACGCCATGCCCGGCAAGCAGATGGCGGTGGATGCCGACCTGAATGCCGGCCTGATCGACGAAAAAGAAGCCAAGCGTCGCCGTGCCGAAGTGGCGGAAGAAGCCAACTTCTTCGGCTCCATGGACGGCGCGTCCAAGTTCGTGCGCGGCGACGCCGTGGCGGGCATCCTGATCCTGCTCATCAACATCATTGGCGGCTTCGCCATTGGTGTGTTGCAACACGACCTGTCGGCCAAGCAGGCCGCAGACAGCTACATCCTGCTGGCCATTGGCGATGCGCTGGTGGCACAGATTCCCGGCCTGCTGATTTCGGTAGCAGCCGCCATGGTGATCTCGCGCGTGGGCAAGGACCACGACATGGGCCGCCAGATCGTTCAGCAGCTGTTCATGTCGCCCCGCGTGCTGGGCGTGACGGCAGGCATCCTGATCCTGCTGGGTTTGATCCCCGGCATGCCGCATGTGGTGTTCCTGACCATGGGCAGCCTGCTGGGTTACGGCGCCTGGGTGATGTATGAGCGCCAGAAGGTTCCCCCGGTGGTCGAAGCCCCACCGCCGCCCGCCACCGATGGCGAAGCCACCTGGGACGACTTGCAGCCCGTGGACCTGCTGGGCCTGGAACTGGGATACCGCCTCATCAGCCTGGTGGACAAGAGCCGCCAGGGCGACCTGCTCACCCGCATCAAGGGCGTGCGCCGCAAGTTCGCACAGGAAGTCGGCTTCCTGCCCCCTGCCGTGCACGTACGTGACAACCTCGAACTCAAGCCCAGCGGCTACCGCATCACGCTGCGCGGCGTGGTGGTGGGCGAGGGCGAAGCCTTCCCTGGCATGTTCCTGGCCATCAACCCCGGCGGCATCACCACGCCGCTGATCGGCACGGCCACCACCGACCCTGCCTTTGGCCTGCCAGCACACTGGATCGACGATCGGCAAAAGGAAGCCGCACAAATGGCCGGTTTTACCGTCGTTGATTCCGAAACCGTGATGGCCACCCATTTGTCACACTTGATGCAAGTGCAAGCCGCCAAGCTCCTCAGTCGCACGGAAACGCAGCAACTGGTGGAACACGTGGCCAAGCTGGCCCCCAAGCTCATCGAAGAAGTGGTCCCGAAAATGGTCTCCATCGCAACGTTCCAGAAAGTCCTCCAGCTGCTGCTGGAAGAGTCTGTGCACATCCGCGATATCCGCACCATCATCGAAACGCTGGCCGAGCATGCTGGTGGCGTCTCGGACCCCGTCGAGCTGGCCCGCCGCGTGCGCATTGCGCTCTCGCCCGCCATCGTCCAGCAGATTTACGGCCCCACCCGCGAGCTCAACGTCATTGCCATCGAGCCCGGCCTGGAGCGCCTGCTGGTGCAAGCCCTGGGCAATACGGCAGGCCCCGCGCTCGACCCCGGCGTAGCCGACATCCTCACACAAAAGGCCGCCGAAGTGGCCCTCAAGCAGGAAGAGATGGGCCTGCCCGCCTGCCTGCTGGTTCCCGACCAGATCCGCAATGCCATCTCCCGCCTGGTGCGCCGCGTAGCGCCCCGCCTGCAGGTGCTGGCACACAGTGAAATTCCAGAGACCCACACCATCCGTATTGGGCCGATCCTTAAAGGTGCATCAGCATGAACATCAAACGCTTTACCGCCCCCACCTCCCGGGAGGCTCTGGCCAAGGCGCGCATGGCCTTTGGCGACGGCACGCTGATCCTGTCCAACCGCCCCACGGCCAACGGCGTGGAAGTGGTGGCCACGGCCGAGGACACGCTGTCGGCTCTGGACGGTGGTGCGCCCACCGCTTCGTCCAATCCGCCCCTGCTGGCGCCCAGCACTGCGCGCAGCACCCCCCAGCGCGCCAGCCAATCGGCAGCAGCGTCGGGCCTGGGCCGCAACCCGGTCGAGGAAGACACCGAACAGCTGGCCATGAGCACGCTGTCGTTCCAGGACTATGTGCGCGAACGCATGCTGCGCCGCCGCCACGAGGCACTGAATGGCCCCTCGGAACCCCAGACACTGTCTGAACGCAGCCGCGACCAGGAACCGGAACGTGAACGCATGCCCGCGCCCTCGGTGGCGCGCCACAACCCGCTGCGCACGATCCCGATGGACATCCCGCCCGAGCCACCGCGCCGCCGGCAAGAAACCCCCAGCGCCCACCTGATCCAGTCGAACAACCAGCAGAGCGTGATGAACGAGCTGCACGCGATGAAAGAGCTGATCGAAGACCGCTTCAACACGCTGGCCTGGCTGGGGCAGGCGCGCCAGAACCCGATCCAGTCCAACCTGATGCTGAAGATGATCCGTGCCGGATACTCCCCGTCGCTGGCCCGCGCCGTGCTCGAACGCATGCCCGAAGACCTGTCGGCGGGCGAATCGGTGCGCTGGCTGATGGAGGTGCTGGAACGCAACCTCAAGACCGACCAGACCGATCCCCCCCTTTATGAACAGGGCGGCATCTTCGCCATGGTGGGCTCTACGGGTGTGGGCAAGACCACCACCACCGCCAAGCTGGCTGCCATGTGCGCCCGCATCCACGGCCCCGGCAGTGTGGGGCTGATCACACTTGACACCTACCGTGTGGGCGCGCACGAACAACTGCGCACTTACGGGCGCATGCTGGGCATCGTGGCCCACCTGGCACACGACCGCGCCGCGCTGCAAGACCTGCTGGGTCTGCTCAGCGGCAAGAAAATGGTGTTGATCGACACCACCGGCGTGGCCCCCAGGGACCCCCGCAAGCGCGACATGCTGGATGTGCTGGACCTGCCCCATGTGAACCGCCTGCTCGTGCTCAACGCCGGCTGCCATGGCGACACGCTGGATGACGTGCTGACCGCCTTCAAGACCGACGGCTCGCAGCAGGCCATCCTGTCCAAGGTGGACGAAGCCGTGAAGCTGGGCCCCGCGATCGACGCACTGATCCGCCACCAGATGGTGCTGCGCGGCGTGACCAACGGCCAGCGCGTGCCCGAGGACTGGGAGCGTGCCAACGCCCACCAGCTCATCAGCGCCTCCATGCGGTCGCCGGCGAAGTCGGCTTTCGACCCCAAGGCCACGGACCTGAACTTCTTCTTCTCGCACTCTCCTGACACCGTGACGGAGGGGGGGCTGGTCGATGCTTGATCTGGGTTTTCACCAGGCGGCCAGCCTGCACAGCCTCACCCCGCAGGCAGAGCTGCGGCTGCTGGCAGTCGCCAGCCAGGGCAACACGGCGAGCGGCCTGGAAACGCTATGGCAGATCTGCGCCAGCCTGCAGCGGCTGGGCTATCCGGTGGTGGTACTCGACGGCACGGCGCAGGAGTCCGACGACAGCCCCGGGCTGCTGCACCTGCTGCAACATGCAACGTGGAATGACGGCGCCAGCCTGAACCTGGGCGCCACCGCATCCTCCCTCGCCGTGATTCCAGCGGCCAAGGGGCTGCAGCACCTGAGCCGCAAGGCCAGCGGCAGCACACGCTCGCCCATGGAGAGCTTGCTGCCCTGCTTCAGGACTTACGGCCTCATGGTGATTCACGCACCAGCCTCCACCCTGGGGCCCCTGCTCACCCACACGGCCACGGTGCCGCTGGTGGTCATGGGCAGTGGCGCAGCGGGCGTGATGACCAGCTACAAGAGCCTCAAGCAGATTGCGCTACACACTGGCTTGCCCTGCATGGTGGCCGCTTTGCTGCACGGCAACACCGCCGCCGAACGCCGCAAGGCCCAGTCCCAGCTGATGACCTTGCAGGCATGTGCCGAGCGCCATCTGGGCGGCCCGATACGAACCACCACCATTGCCACTCAGAACCCCCAGGAGCTTCAGCGCCTGGCCTTGCAACTGCTGGAAAATGCGGGCACTATGAACGGAGCGCTGGCTGCGCTGACACCCAGCAACTTGACAGGCATGCCTGCGCATTTTGTCCGGAGCCACTGACCAGAGCCTGTGATGCACCTCTACGTACGTACGTTGACCCGAAACGCCCCCCTCGGTCTGGCAAGTTGCTGGCCCCGGGCGGCGGAAAAAGATCGGGTGATGGCACCCCCAAGCGGCTCCAGAACAAGATCGCATACCCGCCCTACCAGTGCATAACACCCTCTCTATGTACACCGCCAAAGGCCAGCTTGATCGCGATGCCATGATCCGCCAGCATGTACCGCTGGTCCGGAGGATTGCGCACCACATGATCGCCAAGCTGCCTCCCAATGTCGAGCTGGATGACTTGATCCAGGTCGGCATGATGGGGCTGGCCGAAGCCCTGTCGCGCTATGAAGTGGCGCAGGGCGTGCAGTTTGAAACCTTTGCCACCCAGCGCATCCGGGGCGCCATGCTCGACGAGCTGCGCGAGGGCGACTGGATGAGCCGCAGCTCGCGCAAGAGCCAGAAAGACATTGAACACGCTGTGCACCGGCTGGAGCAAAAGCTGGGACGCAGCCCGCTGGAGTCCGAAATAGCCAGCGAAATGGGCATGAGCCTGGCGGACTACCAGAATCTGCTGGGCAAGGTCCGGGGCACCCAACTGGTGTACCTCGAAGACATGACGCATGGCAACGATGACGAGGATGGGTTTCTGGACCGCCACGTTGCCGACAGTGCGGCTGACCCGGTGGAGCTGCTGCGTGATCAACGGCTCAAGACGTCACTGGTCAACGCCATCAAGACCCTGCCGGAGCGCGAGCAGCACATCATGGGCATGTACTACGAACATGACATGAACCTCAAGGAAATTGCCGCCGTGCTGGGCGTTACCGAGTCGCGCGTGTGCCAGCTGCACAGCCAGTCCATTGCACGGCTGCGGGCCAAGATGCGCGCGCACTGAGCGCCCCCACCGGCGGACACCAGGCGCCGCGCAGGTCATTGCGCAGGGCCATAGGGTGACGGGCCGCCGCTTTTCGCGACCGGGCCCACAACCCCTTCAGAACAATGGATGCCGCTCAGCCTGCAGAGCGGTAGATGCGTGCCACACCCGGCGCGGCTCCGCGCGCCCCCAGGCCATCGCCATAGGTAGCCGCCGCATTGGAGGGGGGCAACAAGCCGGCGGCTTGGCGGTCCGTGCTGGCAGCAAGCCGGGCCAGGCTTTCACGGTGCAGGATCAGCATGCTGCGGATCGCATCCGCGCGCTTTTGCAGCGACGCTGGCAAGGGCAACCCCCTCGCGGCCGCCTGCTCCAGCGCACGCGAAAAATCGGCCGCTGCATCACGCAAGGCCGTGCTGTTTTTTTCCAGGGAGGTGGGGTCGGCCGCGAGAAGTGCGGCGGAGACTTGTTCGATCAGCTGCTCAACAGCCGAGAGAGATTCTTCCAGAGACATGGCGCATTGTGCGATGGATTGCGCCCGGGAGCAAAACGCCGGTCAACCCCGCGAGCGGGACAGGATCTCCTGGGCGTTGGACAACAGCTTGTCGGCAATGGCTTCGGCGTCGACCGAGAATTCGCCCTTTTCGATGGCAGCGCGCACTGCCTTGACCTTGCCTGCGTCAAAATCTGCCGTGCTGCGGGTGGCAGGGCTGAGCGCCCGGGCCGCGGTGGACACAGTGACAGGCACACCGGCGGATGACGCCATCAGTGCGTCCTTGGTGGCTCCTTCAGCAGCGCTGGCTGGGGCCTTGGCTTGCTTGGCAAGCCCCGTCGGCGGCAACCCGCCCGGCAGTTCCGGTGTTTGACCTATCTTCATCGCTCTCTCCACCACCCCGTTGGATGTGGGGCATCAGTAGCAATGTTTTCGACCCATTTGGCCCGGACTTTAGCCATTTATTACCGGGGCGTCATCACAGAGTGACATCCACTGTCCCAGAATCATTCACAGTTCCACTTACGATGCGGCCATTCTCCATGCGCACGCGCACAGTCTGCCCGACAGAGCCTGCGGTCAACGCCTGGCCCGCAGAGCTGACCGCATAGCCCGGCCCCTGGGCCACCACTTTCACCTGCGCACCGGCCTTGAACAGCAGGGGGGCACGCACCATGGCCTGGCGCACCGCCTGCCCCGCCACCAGTTGGCGGGCCGCGGTCTGCCCTACCCACAGGTCGGGATTGGCCATGACGGGAGAGGAATCGGCCGCCCAGTCCACTTCGGCCTCTGTGGCGTCATTGGCCGTCAACACGGCACCGGGCGCCACATTGTTGATCAACACCCAGGCCGGGCCAAACGCCTTGATGGTGACGGGCAAAAACACGTTCCATGCGGTGGCTCCCTCCACGCAGCGCAGCCCCAGACGGGTCCGACCCCACAGGCGGGCACCTACGGGCAGATAGGGTTCAACGCGCGCACAGGGCGCCAGCCGAAGGCGCGAGTCCAGTGAGCCAACACTCACTTCCATACGCAGTGGCAGCGCGGAGGACGGGTTGCGGGCCAACGCATCGTCCAGCCAGCGCTGGGTAAGCGGCCCCAGGTCCGCCACGGGGTCTGCCGCCGACTGGGCGTGCGCAACACCATGGGGGCCCAGCGCAGCCACAGCCAATACACCCATCAGGCAGAACGTACGCACCAAGGCGCCGGCACGCACAGCCAGCGACTGCCGGGTTACGCCGCACAGCGCGGCGTCGGTGTTGGGGGCAGAGAAAAGGAAGTGGGCGGTCATAGGGG
The DNA here is from genome assembly GCF_001425125.1 of Acidovorax sp. Root402. Taxonomy (NCBI): domain Bacteria; kingdom Pseudomonadati; phylum Pseudomonadota; class Betaproteobacteria; order Burkholderiales; family Comamonadaceae; genus Acidovorax; species Acidovorax sp. Root402. The sequence continues at coordinate 232,007 of NZ_LMDQ01000015.1, read as the reverse complement.
CCTCCTGGGCATCGGCTGGCCAGGCTGCCCGCGCACGGGGTGCTACGGAAGGCAGGGGCCATTTCACCCCTGGAACTATAGGCAGATGACCCGGACGCAAAACCCGGAACTGCGCATCCATTTGCCACTTCTTCGCGCTTTAGAAAAAGGGCGCGGTTTCCATAATCGAGCCACGCCAAAAGCCCCCCGGGGATGGCGACTTTGCAACCGACGGTGTGAGGCACACATGCTTGACAAGATGACCAACCAGCTGAATTTTCACGGCAACGCCCTGGTGCTGCGCGGGGAACGTCAGCGCGCCATCGCCAGCAACATTGCCAACGCCGACACCCCTGGCTATGTGGCACGCGACTTCAAGTTTGGCGACGCGCTGCGCGAGGCCACGGGCATGACTTCTTCCGCCACAGGCACTGCCGGCGCAGCGGTCACGCGGCTGGCAACCGGAGGTTCGTACGGAACTGCGGGCACAACCGATCCGCACCATATTCCGCTGCCCACCGTGAATTCCAGCACCAGCATCGACCGGCAAGGCGCCCTGGGCTATGCGGTGCAAACACAACCGAGCCTGGACAACAACTCGGTGGACTTGGACCGCGAGCGTGCCAACTTCGTGGACAACGCCGTGCGCTATGAAGCCACGCTGCGGTTCATCAACGGCAACGCCAAGACCATGCTCAGCGCCATCCAGGGCCAATAACCAGCCAGCCCCGCAGCGCAGAAAGCGAGCCACCCCATGTCCATGTTTTCGATTTTCAACGTATCGGGCAGCGCCATCAGTGCGCAGTCGCAGCGGCTCAACGTGGTGGCTAGCAACCTGGCCAATGTGGACGCCGTGGCAGGCCCCGATGGTCAGGCCTACAAGGCACGCCAGGTGGTGTTCCAGACAGCGCCCATGGGGGCCGACAGCTCTGCGGGCGTCAAGGTCAGCGGTGTCAGCGAAAGCAATGTGCCGGGCCGCCGCGTGCACGACCCCAGCCACCCGTCGGCCGACGAGCAGGGGTATGTGACGCACTCCAACGTCAACGCGGTTGAGGAGATGGTCAACATGATCTCTGCCTCGCGCTCGTACCAGAACAACGTCGAGGTCATGAACACGGCCAAGTCGCTGCTCCTCAAAACCCTGCAGATGGGCCAGTAAGGCAAGAGCCTGCTCCAAGAAGGACACCACCATGATTCTCAGTGCAACCAACGCCCCCACGGTGACGGACTCGTCCAGCACCAAGGCCAACGCGTCCACCGACCCGGCTGCCGCGCAAGACCGCTTTTTGAAACTGCTGGTTGCGCAGCTGAACAACCAGGACCCGATGAACCCCCTGGACAACGCCCAGATGACTTCGCAGATCGCGCAGATCAACACGGTGACCGGCATCCAGCAACTGAACCAGACCATGCAGAGCATGGCTTCGCAGTTCAACTCGCTGCAGGTCATGCAGGGCACAGCCCTGGTGGGCCGCAATGTGCTGACCGAGGGCTCCAGCCTGGCGGTGGCGGACAAGACCGGCAAGGGCGGCTTCGAGCTGGGCTCGGCCGCCACCAACGTGAAGATCGAGGTCACGACCGCAGGCGGGCAGGTGGTGGACACCATCGACCTGGGTGCCAAGGCGGCGGGCCGCCACACCTTCGACTGGGACGCCAGCCAGTACACCGGCTCCACCGATGGGCTGCAGTTCCGCGTGACGGCCGTCAATGGCTCCACCAAGCTGGACTCCACCGCACTGAACCTTGCCAAGGTGACGGCCGCAGGTGCCGAGGACGGACAGCTGGTGCTAAGCCTGTCCAACGGCAAAACCATCAACTACAGCCAGATCAAGGCCTTGGTGTAACACCAGCCTGCTTCGTATCGCGTCAACAGGAGAACACCATGAGTTTTCAGCAAGGCCTGTCCGGCTTGAACGCCGCCAGCAAGAACCTCGATGTCATCGGGCACAACATTGCCAACTCCAACACCGTCGGGTTCAAGGCCTCGCGGGCCGAGTTTGCCGAGATGGTGGCATCTGCCATCGGCTCTGCAGGGGGCTCCAATGCAGGCATCGGCGTGGAAGTGGGCGCCGTGGCGCAGCAATTCACCCAGGGCAACCTGACCATCACCGGCAACAGCCTGGACGTGGCCATCAATGGCAATGGGTTCTTCACCCTCACGCTGCCCGATGGCACCGCCGCCTACACCCGCTCCGGTAACTTCAAGCTGGACAAGGAAGGCAACATGATCACCAACGACAACGCGTCGGTGATGGGCTACCCGGTAGACCCGGTGACGGGTCTGCGCACCGGCACCGACCCCATCCCCATGGTGTTCCCGACCGCCGAGCCAATTCCCGCCAAGCAGACCACCAAGATCACGGCGGCCTTCAACCTGGACGCCCGCGCCACCGACGCGGCGGGTAACCCCGCAGCCACGCCCCCCATCCCGGCCACGCCGCGCGCCACCTATGGCACGTCGATCAACGTGTTCGACAGCCAGGGCGTGGCCAAACCGGTGAGCCTGTACTTTCAGAAAACCGCCACCGCCAACACCTGGGACGTATACGACGCCCTGGACGACCCCACCGCTGTGCCGCCCGTGGTGGCCACGCCCATCGGCCAGATCACGTTCGACAACAACGGAGCCATCACCGGCCCGGTGGCCACGCCACCCGCCACGGGCTTTTCGCTGCCGCTCACCATCAACCCCACGCCGCCCAACCCCAATAACCTGCCCACCTACACCGTGGACGTGAGCCTGGACAAGGTGACGCAGTTCGGCAAGAAGTTTGCGGTGTCCAACCTGAGCCAGGACGGCTACACCTCGGGCGAGCTGACCGGCATCAACATCGAGAACAACGGGATGATCATGACCCGTTACTCCAACGGCGTGACGCGTGCCGAGGGCCAGCTCGCGCTGTCCAGCTTCCGCAATACGCAGGGCCTGGCCTCGGTGGGCAGCAACAACTGGGTGGCCACGTTCGAGTCGGGCCAGCCCGTCGTCGGCACCGCCACGGATGGCAGCTTTGGCTCGCTGCGCTCGGGCGCCCTGGAAGACTCCAACGTGGACCTCACGGCCGAGCTGGTGAACATGATGACTGCCCAGCGCGCCTACCAGGCGAACGCACAGACCATCAAGACGCAAGATCAGGTGATGTCCACCCTGGTGAACCTGCGCTGACCGGCTGAACCCTCACTGAACCCGCCCAGGACGCCGGAGATCCCCCATGGACCGCATCATCTACACCTCGATGACAGGCGCCAACGCCGCCGCCCACCGGCAGGCGGTGCTGTCCAACAACCTCGCCAACGTGTCCACCGGCGGGTTCCGCGCCGAGATGTCCACCTTCCGCTCGGTGCCGCTGCAAGGCGACGGCGCCAAGACGCGCGTGTTTGCGCTGGAGGCCACCTCCGGCTACGTCAACACCCCCGGCCCTGTGCAACGCACCGGCCGCAACCTCGACGCCATGGCGGCCGGCAATGCCTGGTTTGCAGTGCAGGGGCTGGATGGCACCGAAGCCTACACCCGTGCGGGCAGCTTTGAGGTGTCGGCCACCGGCCAGCTGCTCACTCCCACCGGCCTGCCCGTGTTGTCCGATGGCGGAGCGCCCATCGACGTGCCGCCCGGTGCCGATGTGTCGCTCGGGTCGGACGGTACCGTGACCTCCAAGATCCCGGGCCAGCCCGCCCAGGCCATTGGCCGCCTCAAGCTGGGCACACCCACGCCGGAAGATCCGCTCAAGCGCGGCGACGACGGGCTGTTTCGCACCACGTCGGGCGACCCCATGCCCAACGACGCCAACGCGCGCATGCTGTCGGGCGCGCTGGAGGGCTCGAACGTGAACCCTGTCGAATGCATGGTCGGAATGATCGCTGCATCGCGCCAGTTCGAGCAGCAGATGAAGCTGCTGCAGACCGCCGAAACCAACGACAAGACCGCCAGCCAGCTGCTGAGCATGAACGGCTGATGCCGCTGCCCACCACCGCACGCACCCGCCCTAAGGAAGCACCATGATCAACTCCCTCTGGATCGCCAAGACCGGCATGTCTGCCCAGCAGACCCAGCTCGACGTCATCTCGCACAACCTGGCCAACGTCTCCACCACGGGCTACAAGCGCAACAACGCGGTGTTCGAAGACCTGATCTACCAGAACCTGCGCCAGGTGGGTGCCAACACCACCGAACAAAACCAGCTGCCCACTGGCCTGCACCTGGGCCTGGGCGTGCGCACGGTGGCCACCAGCCGCAACTTCATGCAGGGCAGCCTGCAGGAGTCCAAGAACAACCTGGATGTCGCCATCAACGGCAACGGCTTCTTTGAAGTGACCATGCCCGACGGCACCGTGGGCTACACCCGCGACGGCTCCTTCCAGGTCGATGCCCAGGGCCGCATGGTCACGTCCAGCGGGCTGCCCGTGGTCAATGGCATCACCCTTCCGGCCAACGCCACCAGCGTCAGCATCAGTGCCGAAGGCGCCGTGGCAGTCACCGTGCCGGGCAACACACAGCCGCAGACCGTTGGCAACCTGGCCATGGCCAGCTTCATCAACCCGGCCGGCCTGGAGCCGATCGGGCAGAACCTGTTCAAGGAATCCGCCGCCTCCGGCCAGCCCCAGCAGGGCACCCCCGGCACGAACGGCCTGGGCATCATCAAGCAGGGGTTTCTGGAAGCCTCCAACGTCAACGTGGTGGAAGAGCTGGTCACCATGATCCAGACCCAGCGCGCCTACGAGATGAATTCCAAGGCCATCCAGACCTCGGACCAGATGCTGGCCAAGCTCGCCCAGTTGTGACCGGAATGCCCCCCGCGCTTTTGCCCAGGACCTTCGCCATGCGCACTTTCACACGCCCTCTTCGCCTGCTGCAGGCACTTGGCTCGCTGCGTGCGGGCATCCCCGCGCTGGGCGCAGCACTGCTGTGCGCCGGCTGCGCCACACTGTCGCCACCGCCGCCGGTGGACATCCTGCCCACCACCCCGCCCCCGCTCGCCGCTGCACCGCGCACCCCGCCCCCGGTGACGGGCGGGCTGTTCCACAACGCCAGCTACCGGCCCGCGTTTGAAGACCGCCGCGCGCGCCTGGTGGGCGACAACGTTACCATCCAGATCGTGGAGAACGTGACGGCCAGCCAGAAGTCTTCGTCCACGGTGGACCGTGACTCCAAGGTCTCTGCGGGCGTGACCGCCTTGCCCTTCACCAGCACCAGCTTCACCGACAAGCTGGGCGTGGGCGCTTCGTCAGGCAACGCGTTCTCGGGCAAAGGCGGCACCGAAAGCGCCAACACCTTCACCGGCTCCATCACCGCCACGGTGGTGGATGTGCTGCCCAACGGCCACCTGGTCATCACTGGCGAAAAGCAGATCGGCGTGAACCAGAACGTGGATGTGCTGCGCTTTTCGGGCACGGTGGACCCACGCGCGCTGCAACCCGGCAGCATCGTGAACTCGACCCAGGTCGCCAATGTGCGCGTCGAATCGCGCGGACGCGGCGCACAAAACGAAGCCCAGGCCATGGGCTGGCTGGGCCGGTTCTTCAACACCGTCACGCCGTTCTGACCGCACTGGGCGCACCGCAAGCGCCCAGGTCCCCAGTCCTTCCGGCATCCGACGGACGGCTGGGTGCGTCCTTTCATCACTACAAATTTGATAGCTATTGGCGCATTTAGCACTAGCGCCTCTGGCCGTTTTTACTCAAAAACCGCCGCCCAGAGCGCCCGCGGGCCGTTTCTGCGCGCGCCTTGCCAACGCGGCTTCAGACCCAGCCAATAAGCCGGTGAACCCGCTTCTTTTTGGGTTTTAGTTCTGGCCATGGCCTACCACAATGGATGCCATGAAAGCCTCGTCCCATTCCCTCTTGCCCCGCACCGCGCGCGTGCTGTGGCTGCTGCTGGCCCTGGTGGCCGCAGTGCTGACAACGCCTGCACAGGCCTTGCGCATCAAGGAAGTGGCGGCGGTGCAGGGCGTGCGCAGCAACCAGTTGACCGGCTACGGTCTGGTGGTAGGGCTGGACGGCACGGGCGACCAGACGACGCAGATGCCCTACACCACGCAGGCCATGTCCAACTACCTGCAGCAGATGGGCATCAGCCTGCCACCCGGCACGGCGTCGCAGCTGCAGCTCAAGAACGTGGCAGCGGTGATCGTCACGGCACAACTGCCCGCCTTTGCCCAGCCGGGCCAGCAGATCGACGTGAACGTCTCGTCCATGGGCAATGCCAAGTCACTCAAGGGCGGCACGCTCATCGTCACACCCCTGCGCGGCGCTGACGGCGAGATCTATGCACTGGCCCAGGGCAACATGGTGGTGGGCGGCGCTGGCGCGTCGTCCGGTGGCAGCAAGGTGCAGATCAACCACCTGAGCGCAGGCCGCATCCCGCTCGGTGCGCAGGTGGAACGGGCCGTGCCCACCCCGCTCAACGAAGGCGACACCATCAACCTGGGCCTGAACGCCTCGGACTTCCAGACCGCCCGCCGCGTGGCGCAGGTGATCAACGCCAAGCTGGGCAACGGCCTGGCCACCGCGCTGGATGGTCGCACGGTGCAGGTCCGCGCTCCCATCGACCCCGGCGCCCGCGTCGGCTTCATTGCCGACCTGGAAGAGTTGCCGCTCGAATCCTCCACGCCCTCAGCCAAGGTGGTCATCAACGCCCGCACGGGCTCGGTGGTGCTCAACCAGTCGGTCACGCTGGGGCCTTGTGCCATCGCCCACGGCAACCTGTCGATCACCATCAGCTCCACACCCGTGGTCAGCCAGCCCAATGCGTTCTCGCAGGGGCAGACGGTGGTCACGCAAAAGAGCGACATCACCATCAACCAGGAACCGGGCAACGTGATCCAGATGCCCGCGTCGCCGCAACTGGCCGACGTGGTCAAGGCCCTCAACACGCTGGGCGCCACACCCGGCGACCTGCTGGCCATCCTGCAGGCCATTAAGGCCGCCGGCGCGCTGAACGCCGAGCTTGAGGTGATCTGACATGGCTCGCCCTGCCGCCGCCGCTGCGCGCACCATCCACCGGGAGCGACCATGGCCCTGACCCTGCCCTCGTCCAGCACCTCCAGCCCCTCGAACGCGCTGGCGGTCGATATCCGCTCGCTCAACTCCCTCAAATACGACGCGGGCACGAGCAACAGCGCACAGGTCACGCGCGAGGCGGCCAAGCAGTTTGAATCGCTGTTCATGCGCGAACTCATCAAAAGCATGCGCGACGCCACCATGAAGTCCGGCCTAATGGAGGGCGAGCAGGCCAACCTGGGCCAGGACATGCTGGACCAGCAGCTGTCTGTGAATATGTCGGGCCTGCAGGGCGGCCTGTCGGAAGCCATCGCCCGCCAGCTTTCGCGCCAGATGGGCGGTGCGGACACCAACTTCTCGGTGCCGTCCACGCTGAGCCTGCCGCAGGCACAGAACCGGTCTGCGACCTCCGCCACCACGTCTTCCGTCGATACCACCCTGCCCGTCCCCAAGGGCCGCGAAGGCTTTGTGCAGCACCTGAGCGGCACCGCCGAGCGCGTGGCGCAGGAAAGCGGCATTCCCGCCAGCTTCATGCTCGGCCAGGCCGGGCACGAAACCGGCTGGGGCAAGAGCGAGATCAAGACCGCCAACGGCGGCAACTCGTTCAACCTGTTCGGCATCAAGGCGGGCAAGGGCTGGACCGGCAAGGTGGCCGAGATCACGACCACCGAATACATCAACGGCACACCGCGCAAGGTGGTGGCCAAGTTCCGCGCGTACGACTCGTACGAGGATTCCTTCCGCGACTACGCCAAGCTGATCACCGACAACCCGCGCTACGAAAAAGCCCAGGCCACCGCCAAGACGGGCTCTGCCGTGGCCTACGCGGCCGAGCTGCAAAAGGCCGGTTACGCCACCGACCCGGAGTACGCCAAGAAGCTCAGCGGCGCTATCAACAGCGCGCTGCGTGTACAGCGCGCCCAGGCGTGATGGACGAGAAGAACCGAGGTAAGCCATGAGTCTGCTCAACGTCGGCGCCCGCGCCCTGCTGGCCAACCAGGTGGCCCTGCAGACGGCAGGCCACAACATTGCCAATGTCAACACACCCGGTTATTCGCGCCAGACGGTGGTGCTGCAGACCGTGCAGGGCCAGTTCACGGGCGGTGGCTACATCGGCCAAGGCGTGGATGTGCAGACAATCTTGCGCAACCAGAGCGAGCTGCTCACGCGCCAGTCGGCCGCGGCTGGATCGACCCAGGCGGCCGACGCCATCCGCGCCCAGCGCCTGAGCCAGTTGCAGGAAGTGTTCAGCGGCGGCACCCAGGGCCTGGGCGCCGCCATCAACGACATGATGAACGCGTTCTCGGACGTGGTCAGCAGCCCCACCGACATCACGGCACGCACGGTGGTCCTTACGCGGCTGGACGAAACGGCCGCACGCATGCGCACCGCCAGCGACCGGATCAACGAGATCGAGTACACCGTCAAGGAACAGCTGCAGAGCAGCGTGACCGCCATCAACAGCCTGGCCACGCAGATGGCCGCCATCAACGAGCAGATTGCCCGTGCCACCGGCAACGGCCAGAGCCCCAACGACCTGCTGGACCAGCGCGACCAGATCATCCGCGACATCAACCAGTATGTGCAGACCACCCAGATCCCGGCGGATGACGGCACCGTGGGCCTGTTCGTGGCAGGCAGCCAGCCCCTGGTGCTGGGCAGCACAGCCGCCAGCCTGTCGATCGACGATGCAACGACTTTCCCGGGCAGCGGACAGTCCAAGCTGTTTTTCAACCGCCCCGGCGCCACCCCCGTGGAGCTGGACGAGAACGTGCTGGGCGGTGGCAGCGTCTCGGGCCTGCTGCGCTTTCAGAACACGGACCTGAGCGAAGGGCGCAATCTGCTGGGCCGCATGGCGCTGGCCATCGGCATGACGATGAACGACCAGCAGAACCTGGGCCTGACGCTCGATGGCGTGCCAGGCAAGGATCTGTTCGCCCTGCCCACCAGCATGCCGGGCTATACCAACGGCGCAGGCGTGGGCACGGTGTCGTTCACCGGCCCCACACAGTTTGCTGCGTCCGACTATGAGATTCGCTTCACCACGGGCACGGCCGGGCAGGTGGTGCGCCTGTCCGACGGCCAATCAACCCCGTTCACCAGCGCTGCCAACCTGGCCACGCTGCAGATCGATGGGCTCAACTTCAACCTGACCACGCCCGGCAACCCTGGCGAGCGCATGCTGTTCAAGCCGTTCAGCACGGCTGCCAACAACATCCAGGCGCTGGTGTATTCGCCGCGCGACCTGGCCGCCGCCAACCCCATCAACGCCGCCATGGGCACGGCCAACGGCGGCACCATGCAGCTGGGCAGCCTCAAGGCCACGGGCCTGCCCAACCCGCCGGGGCTGGTGCTGCCGGCAAATGCCAACCCAGCAGCCATTCCGCCCATCCTGGGGGGTATCCAGTTGCAGTTCACCGCCGGGCCGCCCACGACCTACGACGTGCTCGACCGCGGGACCGCGCCACCCACCTCGCTGGCGACTGCGCAGCCCTACACCTCGGGCCAGCCCATCTCGATCAACGGCTGGCAGATCACGCTGCAGGGCACCCCCAAGACGGGCGACACCGTGGTGATCGGCAATGCGCTGGACCCGCAGTACGGAGACGCCTACACCCGCAACGCAGGCAACGCGAATGCCCTGATGGGACTGCGCGACGTGAAAATGTTTGACGAGTCCACCCTCTCCGACGGGTACGCTGGCGCCATTGCCCAGGTAGGCACACGCACCCAGAGCGCCAAGTTTGCGGAGCAGCTGTCGTCCACCATCGCAGCCAACCTGGAGCGCGACCGCACGGCAGTGTCGGGGGTGAACCTGGACGAAGAGGCCGCCAAGCTGATCCAATACCAGCAGGCGTACCAGGCCTCCGCCAAGATGATCCAGATTGCGCAGAACATTTTTGATTCGCTGATCCAGGGCCTGGGCCGATGAATGCCGCCCCTGGCGTGAGGAGTTCGACATGAGCACAAACATCTACCGCGTCGGCACGGCCAACATGTATGACAACGCGCTGCGCAACCTGGGCGCGCGCCAGACCAGCCTGACCACGCTGCAGGAAAACCTGACCTCTGGCAAACGCGTGGTGCGCGCCAGTGACGACCCGGTGTCGGCCGCGCAGGCCGAACGAGCCCTCAACCGCCTGTCGCGCATCCAGACCGAACAACGTGCGCTGGAGACCCAGCGCAATGCGATTGCACAGGGGGAATCCTCACTGGGCGACGCGGTGAATCTGATCCAGAACTTTCGGGAGCTAGTGGTCAGTGCGGGCGATGCCAGCATGACCCCGAACGACCGCGCCACGGTCGCCAACCAGCTGCAAGGCCTGCGCGAGCAACTGCTGGAAGTCGCCAACCGGAAAGACACCAACGGCATCCCCTTGCTGAGTGCATTGGGCAGCGCGCTGGCGCCGTTCCTGGGCCCCTTGAGCAGCTCCCCCGACTACAGCTTCCAGGGCTTGCCGGGTCAGACGGCGAGCAACGGCGTGACGGTACCGGGGGCCCTCGACGGCGACTCTGCCTTCATGTTCGACCCCACCCGCGACAGTGTCTACACCGCCGGAGTCAGCAACATCCCGGTCGGCCGACAGCTCACCACCACGGCCATCACGCCCACCAACAAAGCTTTGGTGACGGGTGACAACTACACCGTCACCTTCAGCGCAGTGGGTCCAGGCGCCACCACGGGCACCAGCACAGCCACGTACACCATCACCAATACCACCACGGGTGCCGTCTCCGCCCCGGTGGTGGTGCCGGACTACCCGACCGACAAGCCGGTCACCATCTCCGTTCCAGGCATTCCGGGGCTTTCTTTCGACATCAAGGGCAACCCGGCCAACGGGGATACCGTCACCCTGCAGCCCAGCGCGAGCATGTTCAGCACCATGGACAGTGCCATCAATGGCATCCGCAACGCTCCCAACAACAACGGCGCCATCCAGGCCGTGGGGCAGGCACTGGCCAACATCGATATTGGACTGGAGCGCGTACACAACATGCGCAGTTACGCCGGCGAGCTGCTCAATCGCGCAGACCGCATCACCGGCGACCAGGAAAAGCGCTCCATCCAGCTGGAAGGCGACCGTTCGCGGGCAGAGGATCTCGATATGATCAAGGGCATTTCCGACTTCCAGAACCAGCAGGTGGGTTATGAGGCTGCACTCAAGTCCTATGCGCAGGTTCAGAAGTTGTCGCTGTTCAACTTTATTGGCTAGGAGCCTGTGCGGCAGAGGGTGTTCGGGCGCAGAGCCCATCGCACCCTGTGCCAGCAGGCTTCAGCACCGGCTGGTGCACCGTGGCGACACCCATCCCGCGCGCGCCGGCTGGCCCTGTTTTTTTGCCTGAGAGCCCATGGTCCAATCCGTCCTAGGTAGCCTGATCCTGGGCTACCGCCCTTTGTGGAACCGCACCCGCAAACTTGCAGGCATCCAGCTGTATGCCCACAACGAGGCCTCGGCAACCGTCGATGGCGGGCACCTGCTGCGCACGCTGCAGGAGCTGTGGTCGGCCAGCTCGCCGCCACTGCTGATCTCGGCACAGACCCGCCAGCTGCTGTGCGACCTGCTCGAAAACGCGCCACGGGCTGCACCGTGGATCGAGGTGCGCGGCGAGTGGCTGTCGGACTCTGCCATCTATGACCGCGTGAAGGCCGCGCACCAGCGCGGGCTGCGCATGGTGTGGCGGGGCGACATGGACAAGCTGCCCGAGCCCGAGATTGCCCGCTGCTTCGACAACAGCCTGCTGACCTTGCGCCCGGAAGACGCCGTGGCTGCGCTGCAGGCCACGCCCCCACGCCCAGGCAGTGCCGCCGCCGCAGCAGGACCTGTTGCCAAACGCACCCCCAGCCCGGTGCTGGCTGGCCAGATGTACGAAAACATCGCGAGCCGGGCACTGATGGAGCACTGTCTGGACCAGGGCAACGCGATGGCGCTGGCTGGGTGGCCGACGGAGGATGTGCTCTACAGCCTGCGCCACCACCCGCAGCAGCCCTCGCACGCGGTGATCTTCAAACTCATGAAGGCCATCGACGACGAGCAGTCGCTGGAAACCTTTGAAGACATCATGGGCGAGGACCCGCTGCTCGCGTACCGCTTCATGGTCTATACCAACTCGGCCGCCCTGGGCCTGCGCACCGGCATTGATTCGCTGCGCCGGGGCCTGGTGATGATGGGCTACAGCTCCATCAAGCGCTGGCTGTCCGACCAGCTGCCCCATGCGAGCACCGAGGCCAACATGCAGCCGGTGCGCGAAGCCATGGTGATCCGCGCACAGCTCACCGCGCGGCTGCTGGACGCGGGCATCGAGAACGACCTGCGCCGCGAGATCTACCTGTGTGGCCTGCTCTCCCAGCTCGATGAGCTGCTGGGCGAGCCCCTGGGCACCATCCTCAAGCGCCTGCCCCTGTCCGAACGCATCTACGACGCCACCGTGTTGCGCACTGGCCCCTACACCGGCGGTCTGCAGATGGCCTGCGCACTGGAGACAGATGACGCCAGCGCCATCCGCCAGCTGTGCGAGACTTTCGAGATGGACCTGGAAGAGGTCAACCGCGCGCTGCTGCGGGTGCTGTCTGACCTGGAAGTGGAAAGAAAGTAGGCCCCTGCGCCGGTTTTCGGTGGGCGACACCCCCATGCGATTGGGCGACTCCAGGGCAATGTCTGCGGCTCACCGCCCTTGCTCAGCACGCACACGCTCAAAGATGCGCCAGAACGCCGCGTCCTGCGTCGTTGCAAAGTTGATGCGCATGAGCGTGCTGGGTTTGCGCTCGGCATGGAACAACGCACCGGGCGCCAGCAGATAGCCTTCGTCCAGCATGCGCTGCGACAGCGCATCGGTGTCCACCCCGGTCTCCACCCAGCCAAACAGGCCCACCGGCTCGGCCGCAAAGGTGCAGCCCGCCCCCAGGGCGAGCTTGACGCTGCGCGCGCGTGCGGCGTCCAGCCGGGTGCGGATGCGTTCGGCGTGGCGGCGCAGCTGGCCCTGCTCGATGCACAGTGCCAGGGCCTTCTCCAGCAGCGCCGGTGTGGTCAGCGTGGCCAGCAGCTTGGTGTCCAGCAATTGCTCCACCAGCGCAGGCGGCGCGGCCATGAAGCCAATGCGCCAGTTGGGCGCCAGGATCTTGGCAAAGCCGCTCACATAGATGGTGCGCTGCAGGCCATCCAGCGCCGTGAGGCGCGTGGCGTGCTCCGGCGCTATGTGGCTGTAGGTGTCGTCTTCCACCACATGGAAGTTGTGCTGATTGGCCAACTGCAACACGCGGTGGGCACTGCCCGGCGTAAGGCAGTAGCCCGTGGGGTTGTGAAACACGCTCACGCTCACGTAGAGCTTGGGCTTGTGCACCTCGCAGTAGCGCGCCATGACTTCCAGATCCGGGCCATCGGCGCGGCGCGGCACGGGCAGGATGTGCATGCCCAAGGCGGCCAGCCGCGCAAACTCCACCGCCCAGCCGGGCTCCTCCACCATGACCGGGTCGCCCGGGCGCAGCAGGGTGCGGCTCACGATGTCCAGCGCATGCGTGGCCCCCACGGTGGTGATGATGTTCTCAGGCACCGTGTGCACGTTGAGCGTGGACAGCTTTTTGGCCAGCACGCGCCGCAGGCCTGCATCGCCCAGCGGCTCGCCATACTGCAGCGAAAACTCCTGCAGGGCGCGCGAGTTGGTGACCTTGCGCACGGCGGCGGGCATGAAGGTGGACTCCAGCCAGTCGGGCGGAAAGACCCCCATGCCGGGCTGGGGCTTGTCGCTGATCTTGTGGAACATGCCCCGGATCAGCGCCGTGGCGTTGACGGGCGACACCCCTGGACCCGCGCGGCCAGCGGCACGCGCCGCAAACCAGTGCGCCGTGCTCCAGTTGGCGGCAGCACTTTCCAGAGCCAGGTCGTCGGGGCGAGCGCGCGTGTCAAGGTCGCCATCGGCTGCCTCCACCGCTCGGCCACTTTCGCGGACAAAAAACCCTCGGTTCTTGCGCGCCTCCACCAGGCCCTGCGCCAGCAGCTGGTCATAGGCCGCCACCACGGTGGACGGGCTCACCCCATGCTGCTGCGCGCACTGGCGCACCGACGGCAGGCGTGCACCCGGCGCCATCAGGCGGTTGCGGATGCGCTCGGCAAACCGGGTGGACAGTTGTTCGGTCAGCGACTGGGTGGACGATTTCATCAGCATGGTGGCATTCCGCTCGCTGCGCCGCCAGGCGCCGGTGTGTATTGTTTTGCCGGGCAATACAGATTTGCAACTGCGCCGACTGTCTGTACTGATTGTGTATTGGTAGCAAGATTACATTGAAGGCAGATCCCCGACAAGTCCCCCACCCCTTCCCGCACCCACCATGAGCGTCGCTGAACTCACCGCCCTGCTGCTGTTTTGCACCGCCATGAGCTTTTCGCCGGGGCCCAACACCACCTTGTCCACCGCGCTGGCCGCCAACCTCGGGCTCAAGCGCGCGCTGCGCTTTTGCTTTGCGGTGCCTGCGGGCTGGACGCTGCTCATGCTGGGCAGCGGGCTGGGCCTGGGTGCCCTCATCACCGGCGTGCCCGCCCTGCGCTGGGCGGTGACGCTGCTGGGCGTGGCCTACATGCTCTGGCTGGCTTTCAAACTCAGCCGCGCAGGCCAGATGACCGCCATCGACACATCGCGCCTGAACGTGACCTTCTGGCAAGGCGTAGGCCTGCAGTTTGTCAACATCAAGGCCTGGATGCTGGCCCTCACGCTCAGCGCAGGCTGGGTGGTCAATGCCGCAGGGCAGCCCGCCGCCAACCCGGGTGAGCGCCTGGCCATCATTTGCGGCGTGATGATGGTGTTCGCCTTCACCAGCAACTTTGTCTATGCACTGGTGGGCTCGCTGCTGCGCCAGTGGCTGGCGCAGGGCGCGCGGCTGCTGTGGTTCAACCGCACGCTGGCACTCGTGCTGGTGCTCACTGCGTACTGGATGCTCACCCTATGAACCGCGCACAGGAAAAAGAAGCCCTGCTCTGGGGCCTGGTCGGCGTCACGCTGTTTGCGGCCACGCTGCCCATGACGCGGCTTGCAGTGGGCTCTACCGATGCGCCCCAGCTGTCCCCCTGGTTCGTCACGTTCGGGCGTGCCGCCGTGGCCGGCTTGCTGTCGATTGGCTACCTGCTGTGGCAGCGCACGCAAGGGCGCCTGAACCTGCCGGTGCGGGCCGAGTGGCCACTGCTGGGCATCACAGCGTTTGGCGTGATTGTCGGCTTCCCGCTGTTCCTGGCGCTGGCACTGCGCCATGTGCCCAGCACCCATGGTGCGGTGGTCACAGCCCTGCTGCCGCTGTCCACCGCCTTGCTGGGTGCACTGTGGTACCGGCAGCGGCCCTCGGCAGGCTTCTGGGCCTGTGCAGTGCTGGGCAGCGGGCTGGTGCTGGGCTTCATGGTGTGGCGTGCGGGCGGCCTGTACCTGGGCGCAGCCAACATCTATCTGCTGATCGCCATGACCACAGGTGCCCTGGGCTACATCGGCGGCGCCCGCCTCACGCCCCGCCTGGGGGCCGAGCAGGTCATCTGCTGGGTGCTGGTGTGTTGCCTGCCACTCACCCTGCCCGTGGCCTGGTGGTTCGCTCCCGCCGTGCCCTCCAGCATTGGCGCGATGAGCTGGGCGGGCTTCCTGTATGTGGCCCTGTTCTCGATGTGGATCGGCTTCTTTGCGTGGTACCGCGCCCTGGCGCTGGGTGCCGTGCGGGTCAGCCAGATCCAGCTCATCCAGCCCTTTTTGAGCCTGCTGTTTGCAGTGCCCCTGCTGGGCGAACACCTGGATGCCGTCACCCTGGTGTTTGCAGTGGCCGTGATCGCCACCGTCTTCGTGGGCAAACGGATGCCCGTTCAACAACAAGGAGCCCCCGCATGAGTGCCATGACCCCAGAACAGCGACTTCAACAGCTGGGCCTGGTGCTACCCACCGTGTCCGCCCCGCGCGGCAACTTTGACGCCTATGTGCTGGACGGCAACACGCTGTACCTGTCGGGCAAGGGCTCGCCACTGCGCAACGACATGGTGGTGGTCCCCAAGGTGGGCCGCGAGATCAGTGCCGACGAGGCACGTCAGCACGCCCGCGAAGTGGGCCTGCAGCTGATCGCCACCATGCAGGCAGCACTCGGAGACCTCTCGCGCGTGCGCCGTGTGGTCAAGCTGCTGGGCATGGTGAATGCGGTACCCGACTTCATGCAGCACACCGAGGTCATCAACGGCTGCTCCGACCTGCTGGTGGAAGTGTTTGGTGATGCAGGACGGCACGCACGCTCGGCCGTCGGTGTCGGCTCCCTGCCGCGTGGCTTTGCGGTGGAGATCGAGGCCGTGGTGTCGATCAAGGACTGAAAACCATGCATTTGCAGAACATTCCCTTTGCCACCACCGACTGGGCCAGCATTCCGCGCGAAGAAAAAAGCGCCGCAGCGGGCCAGGCCTTCTGGCGCACCCAGACATTTGGCGAGGCGCGCGTGCGCATGGTGGAGTACACGCCAGGCTACGTGTCCGACCACTGGTGCACCAAGGGCCATGTGCTCTTGTGCCTGAGCGGCGAGCTGCACACCGAGCTGGCTGACGGCCGCCAGTACACCTTGACACCCGGCATGAGTTACCAGGTGGCGGACAATGCAGAACCCCATCGGTCCACCTCCCCGCAGGGCGCCACCCTGTTCATCGTGGACTGAGAAGGTGTGAACGCACCCGCCAGGGCTGCTGCACATCCATTTTTTGACGACAACTTTGCAACCGTAGCGGCCCAGGCGGCCACCCGCAGGAGACGAGAGTGAAACTGAACGACCTTCCCACCAACAGCACGTGGACCCTGGCACGCCGTGCCGAGCGCATGAACCCCTCGGTCATCCGCGAAATCCTGAAGGTCACCGAAAAGCCCGGCATCATCAGCCTGGCGGGCGGCCTGCCATCGCCCAAGACCTTCCCGGTCTCCGCGTTTGCCGCCGCTTCTGCCGCCGTGCTAGCCAACGACGGCCCCGGCGCCCTGCAGTACGCCGCCAGCGAAGGCTATGGCCCGCTGCGCCAGGCGATTGCCGACTTCCTGCCCTGGGACGTGGACGCCGACCAGATCCTCATCACCACCGGCTCGCAGCAGGCGCTGGACCTGATCGCCAAGATCCTCATTGACACCGACAGCCGCGTGCTGGTGGAAACGCCCACCTACCTGGGCGCGCTGCAAGCCTTCACCCCCATGGAGCCCAACGTGGTGTCGGTTGCCAGCGACGACCAGGGCGTGCTGATCGACGACCTGCGTGCCAAGGTGGGCACGGGCGCGAACAAGGCGCGTTTCCTGTACGTGCTGCCCAACTTCCAGAACCCCACGGGCCGCACCATGAGCGACGCGCGCCGCGCCGAGCTGGTGGCCGCCGCCGCCGAGCTGAACCTACCCCTGGTGGAAGACAACCCCTACGGCGACCTGTGGTTCGACGCACCGCCGCCGGCCCCGCTCACGGCCCGCAACCCCGACGGCTGCATCTACATGGGCTCATTCTCCAAGGTGCTGGCCCCTGGCCTGCGCCTGGGCTACATCGTGGCGCCCAAGGCCGTGTACCCCAAGCTGCTGCAGGCCAAGCAGGCGGCCGACCTGCACACCCCCGGCTATAACCAGCGACTGGTGGCCGAAGTGATGAAGGACGGCTTCCTGGACCGCCACGTGCCCACCATCCGCGCGCTCTACAAGCAGCAGTGCGAGGCCATGCTGGCCGCACTCGACAAGGAAATGCAGGGCCTGGGCGTGCACTGGAACCGCCCCGACGGCGGCATGTTCCTGTGGGTGCGCCTGCCGGAAGGCATGAGCGCCATCGAGCTGCTGCCCAAGGCCGTGGAGCGCAATGTGGCCTTTGTGCCCGGTGCAGCCTTCTACGCCGACAACGCCGACCACCGCACCCTGCGGCTGTCGTTCGTGACCTCCACCGTCGAGCAGATCGCCACCGGCATCGCGGCGCTGGCGGCAGCCATCCGCGAGAGCAAGGGCTGATTCACCATGCTGAGGCTCTGGGGTCGCCTGTCGTCCATCAACGTGCGCAAGGTCGTGTGGGCCGTGCAGGAGCTGGGCCTGCCCTCAGTGCAGCGCACCGACGCGGGCGGCCAGTACGGCATCGTGCGCGAGGCGCGCTACCTGGGCCTCAACCCCAATGGCCTGGTGCCGCTGATTGAGGACGAGGACACGGGCGTGGTGCTGTGGGAGTCCAACGCCATCGTGCGCTACCTGTGCGCCCGGCATTCGCTGGGCAACCTGTGCCCCGAAGACCTTCCCTCGCGTTTTGTGGCCGAGCAGTGGATGGACTGGCAGCAGACCACGCTGAACCCGGCCGGGCGCGACGCCTTCATCCAGTGGATCCGCACGCCTGCGGCCCAGCGCAACGATGCGCTGATCGCCGCGTCGGTGGCGGCCACGGAGCCCCTGCTGGCCCTGCTGGATGCCCACCTGGCCCGCCAGCCCTTCATGGCGGGTGAGCGGTTCACGATGGCCGACATCCCGGTGGGTTGCGAGATCCACCGCTGGTGGGGCTTGCCGCAAGAACGCGCCGCACGTCCCCACCTGGAGCGGTGGTACAACACGGTCAGCACCCGCCCCGGCGCCCGCGGGGTACTGGACCAACCCCTTTCCTGACCGCGCCTCACCATGCACCAGCGCCCCTTCAAGCAGATCGACGTCTTCAGCGACCGCCCCGGCTACGGCAACCCTGTGGCCGTGGTGCTGGATGCCGACGGCCTGAGCGACAGCGACATGCGCCGCTTTGCGGCCTGGACCAACCTGTCGGAAACCACCTTTCTGATGCCGCCCACCGACGCCGGGCGCGCCGCCGGAGCCGACTACCGCCTGCGCATCTTCAGCCCCAATGGCGAGCTGCCTTTTGCGGGCCACCCCACGCTGGGCACCTGCCACGCCTGGCTGCAGGCAGGCCACCGCCCGCAGCAGGACGGCATGGTGATCCAGGAATGCGCGCTGGGCCTGGTCCGCATCGCACTGAGCGGCGACACCCTGGCGTTTGCCGCCCCTCCGCTCAAGCGCAGCGCCCCCAGCCCTGCGCTGGTGCCACTGATTGCGAGCGCCCTGGGCCTGCGCCCGCAGCAGATTCTGGGTGCGCAGATGCTGGACAACGGCCCCGTGTGGCTGGGCCTGCTGCTCGACAGCGCTGACACGGTGCTGGGCTTGCACCCCGACCACGCCCGCCTGAAAGACCTGGGCCAGGACGTGGGCGTGATCCATGTGGGCCCTGCCGCCAGCAACACCGCCCAGCCCGGCGTGGTGGTGCGCGCCTTTGCCGCCCCCATGGGCAACCCCGAAGACCCGGTGACGGGCACCCTCAACGCGAGCCTGGCCGAATGGCTGATTGCCGATGGCCTGGCCCCCCGCAGCTACCTGGTGGCCCAGGGCGAGTGCCTGGGCCGCGCGGGCCGGGTGCACATCCGCCAGGACGATGACCACCAGCTGTGGGTGGGCGGCCGAGCCGTCACCTGCATCGAAGGCACGGTGCTGCTATGAACCCGCGCCGCCCTGCCCCACGCCCCAGCGGCTGATTTCCCCCTCGGCCTCGCCAGGGCGCCGAGCTACAACCACCTGCTTGCACACCGGGCCACACCCCGGTGAGCCCCCGGCGTGCCCGGCCCACCCCGCTTCACTGCCCGTTTGATTGACCAAGGACCTGACCACCATGCACCAACGCCCGTTCCAGCAAGTCGATGTATTCACCGCCACGCCCTACCGTGGCAACCCTCTGGCCGTGGTGCTGGACGGCTCCGGCCTCAGCACCGAAGCCATGCAGGACTTCACCAACTGGACCAACCTGTCCGAAGCCACCTTCCTGCTGCCCCCCACCCCGGAAGGCCGCGCCGCCGGTGCCGACTACCGCGTGCGTATCTTCTGCCCCGGGCGCGAACTGCCTTTTGCAGGCCACCCCACGCTGGGCAGCTGCCACGCTTGGCTCCAAGCCGGCGGACGGCCCCAGGTCGCGGGCCAGGTGGTGCAGGAATGTGGCGTGGGCCTGGTCACGCTGCGCCAGGATGGCGAGCGCCTGGCCTTCGCCGCGCCGACCCTCATCCAAAGCGGCCCGCTGGCCGAAGACGACGTGGCGCTGATTGCCCGGGGCCTGGGCGTGGCGCGCAGCGACATCCTGCACCACGCCTGGTGCGACAACGGCCCCAACTGGCGCGGCGTGATGCTGCGCAGCAGCGAGCAGGTGCTGGCGCTGAAGCCCGACGCCAGCATCCTGGGCCAGCTGGACGTGGGCGTCGTGGGCCCGCGTGGCAAAGTCGGTGTCATTGGCAGCACCGACGCCGAAGGCATCGCCTTTGAAGTGCGCGCCTTCTTCCCCGGCAACAACGGCCTGGCCGAAGACCCCGTGACCGGCAGCCTCAACGCAGCGCTGGCGCAATGGCTCATCGGCGCCGGGCTGGCCCCCGCCCAATATGTGGCCGCCCAGGGCACCTGCCTGGGGCGCGCCGGGCGGGTGTACGTGCAACAGGACGGCGACACCATCTGGGTCGGCGGCAGCTCGGTCACCTGCATGGCCGGTGAGGTGCTGCTGTGACCGCCACCTCCACCCAGCAACCCGCCTGCGTGGACCACCTGGTCGTGCTGGCGGCCGACCTGGCCAGTGGTGTGGCCTGGTGCGAACGCACGCTGGGCATCACTCCCACGGCGGGCGGCGAACACCCGCTGATGGGCACGCACAACCGCATCTTCAACGTCGCAAGCCCCACGCATCCGCGCGCTTACCTGGAGATCATTGCTATCAACCCAGGAGCATCCAAGGCAATATCCACTAGCGCAAGGCGCTGGTTTGACATGGATGACGCCAATTTGCAGGGCCAGGTGGCGCAACACGGCCCCCAGCTCATCCACTGGGTGGCCAGCGTGCCCGACGTGGCGGCCGCGTGCACCGCGCTGTCAGCGCTGGACATGGATCGCGGCGCCGTCATCACCGCCAGCCGCCCCACGCCCCATGGCGTGCTGCAATGGCAGATCACCGTGCGGGACGACGGCCTGCGCCTGATGGACGGCTGCCTGCCCACGCTCATCCAGTGGGCCGCGGCGCACCCCTGCGACAGCCTGCCCGCCAGCGGCGTGCAGCTGGAGCAGCTTGCACTGCAGCACCCGCAAGCCGCCACATTGCAGGCCGCGTGCACCGCCGTGGGTGTCGCCGCCTCCGTCCTCGTCACGCCGGGCACCGCGCCGCGCCTCTCTGCCCAGCTCCGCACGCCACGGGGCCCCGTCACCCTCACCTCAGTCACCCCTCAGGAGTAAACCGCCATGCTGTTTTCGTTGCAGGAATTGCTGCTCTTCGCGCTCGCCGCGCTCGTGCTGGTGCTCACGCCGGGCCCCAACATGGTGTACTGCGTCTCGCGCAGCCTCACCCAGGGGCCACGCGCCGGGCTCATCTCGCTGACCGGTGTGGTGCTGGGTTTTGTCGTGCACCTGCTGGCGGCGGCGCTGGGCCTCACCGCGCTGCTGGCGGCCGTGCCGCTGGCGTTTGACGCCATCCGCTACGCCGGCGCCGCCTACCTGCTGTGGATGGCCTGGCAGGCCGTCAAACCCGGTGGCGCCGCGCCGTTTGAAGCGCGCAACCTGCCGCACGACAGCCCGCGCACACTGTTCCTCATGGGCTTCATGACCAACCTCTTGAACCCCAAGGTGGCCATGTTCTACCTGTCGTTCTTCCCCCAGTTTCTGCACCCCGAGCGCGGCCAATTGCTGCAACAAAGCCTGACGCTGGGCGCGGTGCAGATCAGCACCAGCGCTGCCGTCAACGCCCTGCTGGTGCTGGGCGCCGCCCGCGTGGCGCTGTTCCTCAACCGCAATGCTGCATGGATGCGCGCCCAGCGCTACTTCATGGGCACCGTGCTCGGTCTGCTCGCCCTGCGCCTCCTCACCGAAAAGAAAGCCGCCGCATGAACACCCGCCTCGACCCCACCGCCCTGCTGCCCACCCTGGCCGACATCGAAGCCGCTGCCGAGGTGGTGTACCGCGACTTCGCCGCCACGCCCCAGTACCGCTGGGGCCTGCTCAGCCAGCGCCTGGGCACCGACTGCTGGCTCAAACACGAGAACCACACGCCCGTGGGCGCGTTCAAGATCCGGGGTGGTCTCACCTACTTTGACCAGCTCGCCCAGCGCGGCGCGCTGCCCCAAGAGGTCATCAGCGCCACACGCGGCAACCACGGCCAGAGCATGGGCTGGGCCGCGCGCCGCCACGGCGTGGCCTGCACC
Source organism: Acidovorax sp. Root402 (assembly GCF_001425125.1). NCBI lineage: Bacteria > Pseudomonadati > Pseudomonadota > Betaproteobacteria > Burkholderiales > Comamonadaceae > Acidovorax > Acidovorax sp. Root402. The sequence goes on along the minus strand of NZ_LMDQ01000015.1, from coordinate 209,841 downwards.
ATCGTCGTGCCGCGTGGCAACTCGGTGGAGAAGAACGCCGCCATGCGCGCGCTGGGCGTCACGCTCATCGAACATGGCGACGACTTTCAGGAAGCGCGCGAACACGCCATCCAGCTCGCGGCCCAGCGCGGGGCCCACATGGTGCCCAGCTTCCACCCCGACCTGCTGCGGGGCGTGAGCACCTACTGGTGGGAATTTTTGCGCGCCGTGCCGCAGCTCGATGTGGTGTACGTGCCCATCGGCCAGGGCTCGGGCGCGTGCTCGGCCATCGCCGCCAAGCTGGCGCTGCAGCACCCGGTGCGCGTGGTCGGCGTGGTCAGCAGCCACGCCACCACCTATGCCGATTCGCTGGCCGCAGGCCGCGTGGTGGAGGCACCGGTGACCACCCAGCTGGCCGACGGCATGGCCTGCCGCGTGGCCGATGCCGAGGCCCTGGCCGTGATGGCGCCACACATCGACCACATCGTGCAGGTGAGCGACGCCGAGGTGGCCGCCGCCATGCATGCCCTGTTCACCGACACCCACAACGTGGCCGAAGGTGCAGGTGCGGCGGCGCTGGCAGCGGCGCTGCAGGAGCGCGACCGCCTGAAGGGTTTGAACGTGGGGTTGGCGTTGACGGGCGGCAACGTGGATGCGCCCATGTTCGGCAGCGTTCTGGCGGGCTGAAGACCTTGCAGCTTCAACCGAAAAAGCTACACATTTAATAGCATCGGTCGCTTTTGCGACAAACGCCTGCGGCGGGTTCTGATCACAATCCGCCGCATGGGAACCCTCTACCTTGTGCGCCACGGCCAGGCCTCGTTTGGCGCGGAAGATTACGACCAGCTCAGTGCTCTGGGCCGCCAGCAGGCAGTGCGCCTGGGCGAACACTGGCGCGCACGCGGCATGCGCTTTGACGCCGTCATCACCGGCACGCTGCGCCGCCACACGCAAACGCTGGAAGGCATTGCCGAGGGCCTGCAGACCACCCCCGAGGTGCTGCAGTTGCCAGGCCTCAATGAATACGACAGCCATGCGCTGATCGCCGCCATCCACCCCCAGCCCCTGGGCCCGGCCGACACGCCAGAGCGCTACCGCGCGCACTTTCGCATCCTGTGCGACGCGCTGGCGCAGTGGATGGCAGGTGTCATCAGCCCCCAGGGCATGCCCAGCTGGAACGAGTTTTCGGCCGGGGTGCGCAGCGCGCTGGACCATGTGCGCCACCACCATGCGGGCCAGAACGTGCTGCTGGTGAGCAGCGGCGGCCCCATCTCGACCGCCGTGGGCGAGGTGCTGGGCACGGCGCCCGAGGTGACCATTGCGCTGAACATGCGCATCCGCAACAGCGCGGTGACGGAGTTCTCCATCTCGCCCAAGCGGTTGATGTTGCAGACCTTCAACACGCTGCCGCACCTGAACGAGCTGGAGCACGCGCAGTGGGTGACGCACGCCTGAGCACCGATATCTCGGTTTTCTGATCCTTTCAGGCTGCTTGCGCTAGTGGATCATGCGCCGGAAGCTATTAAAAATATAGCAATCCGGTTCAGCGCAAGTGGGGACCATCCGCCAGGGTAGACAGCGGCAGCGCCTGCAGCTCCTGCAGCAGCGCCACCAGTTGTTGCGCTGCAGCGTCCACCACCGCTTGTCCCTTGTTGGCCGTGGCTGCGGCCGCGTTACCCACGGCACCCGCCGGGTGGTAGTCCTGCATCTGCCAGCCCAGCTTGGCGCTTTTGCCGTTGCCCAGGATGGCGTAGCGCTCCGACCGGTCCTGCGAGGTGGAGCGGAAGTTTTGCGCCTGTGCCATCTGCACGGTGGCGGGCGCGAGGTGCAGCATCATCGATGTCTCTATGTCGCCCGCATGGATGCCAAAGCGGTGCTCCTGGGCACTGAACTGGCCCGCCACCGCATCGGGCAGCGGCAGGCTGAACCAGCTGGCGCTGTAGACGATGAGGTCGCAGCGCGTGCGCAGCTCGCGCGCCACGATGTCCATCACGCTCACCTGTCCGCCATGGCCGTTGAACAGCAGCAGCTTCCTGATGCCTGCGCGGGCCACACATTCGCCGATCTCGGTCCACAGCGCAATCACCGTGGCGGGCGACAGCGTGAGCGTGCCGGGAAAGCGGATGTGCTCCGGGCTCAGGCCCACGTTCTGCGGCGGCAGGAACAGCACGGGCAACTCGGCGGGCAGCTGCGGCAGCGCGGCATCGATCACACCCTGCAGCAGCGTCGCATCGACCGACAGGGGCAGGTGTGGCCCATGCTGCTCGACAGCCGCCACGGGCAGCACGGCCACCACCTGTTCAGCCTGCCCGCTGGCCTTTAGCGCCGCGAAATCACGGGTGGACAAGTCGGCCCAGAAGCGGGAGGGCAAGGGAGTCAAGGCGGCAGAAGTCATGCGTGCATGGTAGCGGCGCTGCCGGCCTCTGGGAAACGGCCACTGGCGCCGCTAACATGCCACCATGACCCAAGACCTCTTCCGCCAAGACGCCTACCTGCGCGAATGCAGCGCCCACATCACCGCTGTCACCGATGCCGGCATCGTGCTGGACCAGACCGTGTTCTACCCCCTGGGCGGCGGCCAGGCCGGTGACAGCGGTGTGCTGGTGCTGGCAGACGGCACACAGATCACCATTGCCGACACCCGCAAGGGCAAGGACGCCGACGGCAACCCCACCAGCGACATCGTGCACATCCCCGCCCCCGGGCAGGAAGACCGCGTGGCGCAGCTCACGCCCGGCACCACCGTCACGGCCCGCATCGACTGGGAGCGCCGCCACCGCATGATGCGGCTGCACACCACCAGCCACCTGCTGTGCCATGTGGTGCCGCAGCTGGTCAACGGCTGCTCCATCACACCCGACTACGCGCGGCTGGACTTTGCGATGACCGACCCGCTGGACAAGGAGCAGCTCACCGCCGCCATCGCCACCCTGGTGGCTGCCGCGCACCCACTCACCGTGGCCTCGATCAGCGATGAAGAACTGGACGCAAACCCCGCGCTGGTCAAAAGCATGAGCGTGCAGCCCCCACGCGGCACCGGGCGCATCCGCACCATCCGCATCGGCGGCGAAGACAACGCGCCACCGATCGACCTGCAGCCCTGTGGCGGCACGCATGTGGCCAACACGTCGGAGATCGGCGCCATCGTGGTGACCAAGATTGAAAAGAAAAGCGCCACCACCCGCCGGGTGGTGCTGGGCTTCGCCCAGTGAGCGCAGCGAAGATCGCTTTTCTTTGGGGTGCACTCACTTGTGCGCAGCGCAAGTGAGTGCGCACCGAAAGACACGGTCCTGAGCCACCACCCGCAGGGTGGTGCTGGGCTTTGCCCAGTGAGCGCAGCGCAGAGCGCAGCACCCCACTGTCAACAATCTTGAACCACCCACCCCCACCTGTTGCAATGGCTTACCTCGGCTGACGCACTGCAGGGACAATAGCGGCTCGCGCGCGACCCCCTCTGGTTTTTCGCCAGCCCCCGGGGCCGCAGCGCCCACCCTAGCCTGCCGCCATGCCGATCTCCCTGCGCTCCGTCTCTTTTGCCTCTTTGCGCCAGCACCGCTGGTTCCGCCCCGCCGTCCGCGCGCTGGCGGGTTTGATCGCCCTGTGGCTGGTCACCTGGCTCGCCATTCCGCCACTGGTCAAGGGCCCGCTGGAGCGCATCGCGTCCGAGCAACTGGGGCGCACCGTGACGGTGGGCGGCATCGACTTTGAGCCCTGGAGCCTGGAATTCGCGCTGCGTGACGTGACCGTGGCAGGCGCCAACGGTGCGCCCCCACAGCTGACCATTGGCCGCATCTATGCCGATGGCGAGCTGCAATCCCTGCTGCGCTTGGCGCCCGTGGTGGATGCCTTCACCATCGAAACCCCGGTCCTGCGCATCACCCACCTGGGCGACGGCCGCTACGACGTGGACGACATCATTGCCAAGGTCACCGCGCCCAAGAGCGAGCCCGAGCCAGACACCGGCCCCGCGCGCCTGGCGCTGTACAACCTGGCGCTCACCGGCGGCAGCATCGACTTCATCGACAACACCGTCAGCGAGACCCACGAGGTGCGTGCGCTGGCGCTGAAAGTGCCGTTCATCAGCACCCTGCCCTCGCAGCGCGAGGTGAAGGTGGAGCCCCACCTGGCGTTCACACTGGACGGCAGCCGGTTTGACTCCTCCGCCGAGGGCACGCCGTTTGCACAGACCGGCAAAGCCGACGCGCAGATCCGGCTGGATGGACTGAACCTCGCACCCTACCTGGGCTACCTGCCGGCCAACCTGCCCGTCAAGGTGTTGGGTGCCACGCTGGATGCGGATGTGAAGGTGGCCTTTGAACAGCACCCGCGCATGGCCGTGAAGCTGACCGGCACCGTGCAGGCCAGCGGTGTGCGCATGGCCGACCGCCAGGGCGCCGACCTGCTGAGCTACGAGCGCCTGAAGATCGACATGGCCGATGTGCGCCCGCTGGACCAGGTGGTGCGCCTGCAGCATGTGGAGCTGACGGCGCCCGTAGTGACTGCCACCCGCGACACCAGCGGTCAGATCAACCTGGCGCAACTGGCAACGCCCACCCCGCCAGCGCAGCCTTCCACGCCCGCCAAGGGCAAGCTCGCCACACCTGCGGCATCCGCCTCAGTTGACACTGCCGCTTCGCCACCGGCCAGCGCAGCATCCGCCCCAGCGTTCCCCGCCTCCACAGGCAAAGCCAAGGCCAAGACAGCCGCCCCCGCCTGGGCGGTGGAAGTCGCCACCGTCGCCGTGCGTGGGGGCACCCTGCGCTGGGCCGACGCCACCACGCGCCCCGCTGCCGCCCTGCAGGCCACCGACATCACGCTGGATGCGGCCGATGTCGCCCTGCCCTTTGCCAAGGACAACGCCAAGCCCTTCAGCTTCAAAGGCGGGCTCAACCTTCAAGGCAGCACGCTCAGCTTCACCGGCGAAGCCACGGACCAGAAGGCCCAGGTCAATGCCACCCTGAACGCCCTGGCCCTGCAATTGGCCGCGCCCTACCTGGCCCAGACGCTGGAGCCCACGGTGACCGGCCAGCTCAGCGGCGATGTGGGTGTGGCCTGGCAAGCGCCCACGCCACAGGCCGCGCAGGCGGGCGCCACCGGCGTCACCCTCAAGGCAGGCCCCCTGGCGCTGGAGCAACTGGCCGTCAAGCAGGGCAAGACCACCTTGGCCAGCCTGGGCAAGCTGGAGGTTACAGGCGCCGAGGTGCCCCTGGATGCGCGCACTGCCACGCTGGAGCGCCTGGCCATCAGCCAGCCGCAACTGGCGGTGGAACGGGGCGCCGACGGGCGCTGGATGTTCGAGCGCTGGCTGAAGGCAGCGCCAGGCAGCACCACGGCCCCGGCGGCAACGGCTGACGCAGCACCCGCCAGCACCAGCACACCCTGGAAGCTGCGCGTGGCCGATTTCTCGCTGCAGGGCGGCACCGTCTCGCTGGCCGACAACGCCCAGCCGCGCCCCGTGGCGCTGGACGTGACGGCCCTGGGCATCACCGCCCGCAACCTGGCCAGCGACGGCAGCAAGCCCGAAGCCTTCATGCTCACCGCCCGCGCCGCCGCACCGGGCAAGGGCAGCAAGGCCGCGCAGGGCAAGCTCGACTACCAGGGCACGCTGGCCCTGCAGCCGCTGACCACCCAGGGCAAGCTCGACGCCACCCGCCTGCCGCTGCACGCACTGGACGGCTACCTGGCCAGCCAGCTGTCGGTAGAACTGCTGCGCGCCGACGTGGGCTACCGGGGCCAGGTGGCCCTGGCGCAGACCGACAAAGGAGTCAGCCTGCGTCTGAGCGGTGATGCCGTGGTGGAAGACCTGCAGGCCAACAGCACCGCCGCCTTCACCCCCAAGACCGAGGCCCAGGTGGGTGAGGAATTGCTGGCCTGGAAAAGCCTGAACCTGCGCGGCCTGGCCGTGGCCACCGCCCCCGGCACCGCGCCGCGCGTGGAGGTCAAGGAGACCAGCCTGGTGGACTTCTTTGCCCGGGTCACCATCAACGAGGCCGGCCGCATCAACCTGAGCGACATTGCCAAGACCCCGGCCGAAGCACGGGCGGCCAATGCGGCCAGCGCCGCAGCCAGCACGGCCGCCCCCACGGCATCAGCCCCCGCCTCAACCGCCTCGGCAACGCCCACCGCCCCTGCCCCTGCGGCGGTGGCCCAGGCCGACCCGCTGGCCCCTGTGGTGGTCTTTGGCCCCGTGAGCCTGGTCAACGGCAAGGTGCTGTTCTCGGACTTTTTCATCAAGCCCAACTACTCGGCCGACCTGTCGGAGCTGACCGGCAAGCTCAGCGCGTTTTCGTCTGAAGCCTCGGGCGGCGAGCCCGTGCTGGCCGACCTGGAACTGCGCGGCCGCGCCGAGGGCTCGGCATCGCTCGAAGTCACCGGCAAGCTCAACCCGCTGGCCAAACCGCTGGCCCTCGACATCGTGGGCAAGGTGCGCGACCTGGAGCTCCCCCCGCTCACGCCCTATTCCGTCAAATACGCGGGCCACGGCATCGAGCGCGGCAAGCTCAGCGTGGATGTGAACTACAAGGTGCTGCCCAACGGCCAGCTCACCGCCAGCAACCGGCTGGTGCTCAACCAGCTGACCTTTGGCGAGCCCGTGGAGGGCGCGCCCAACAGCCTGCCCGTGAAGCTGGCCGTGGCCCTGCTGGCCGACCGCCAGGGCGTGATCGACCTGGACCTGCCCATCAGCGGCTCGCTCAACGACCCGCAGTTCCGCATCGGCCCCGTGATCTTCAAGATCATCGTCAACCTCATCGGCAAGGCGCTGACCTCGCCCTTCAGCCTGCTGGCCAGCGCGTTTGGCGGTGGCGACGAGATGAGCAACGTGCCCTTTGCCCCGGGTAGCGCCACGCTCCCGCCCGAGGCCGAGCAAAACCTGGGCAAGGTGGTCAAGGCCCTGACCGACCGCCCCGCGCTCAAGATCACCGTGACCGGCATGGCCAGCCTGCAGGACGAGCGCGAAGGCCTGCAGCGCGAAAGCCTGCAACAACGGGTGCTGGCCGAAAAACGCCGCGCCAACCCGGCGGACACCGCCCCCGTGTCGGCCGCCGAATACCCCGCCCTGCTCAAGGAGGTGTACCGCCGCGCCGACATGCCCAAGCCGCGCAACCTGGTCGGCCTGGCCAAGGACCTCAGCGTGCCCGAGATGGAAGCCCTGCTGCTGGCCAACCAGCCCGCCACCGAGGCCATGGCCGCCGACCTGGCCGCGCAGCGCGGACAGGCGATCCGCGCGTACCTGGTGTCGCAAAAGCTGCCGGTGGAGCGGCTGTTTGTCGCGGCACCCAAAGCGGGCAAACAGGCAGAAAAGTGGACACCGCGTGCGGAATTGAGCCTGGCGACACAATAAGCTGCTGGCTGGCGAGCGGTTCTGGGCGAATCTCCCGCCAGCCAGTCCCATCGCCCCGCAGGCTGAGCGCAGGGCGCCGGAACCAATCCCGCCCCGCCCGCTCCCACACTGCACCATGCCTTCACGCCTGTTCCACCGCCTTGCAGCCACTCTCTTTTTTATAGCTGCCAGCGCTTTATGGACTAGCGCTAGCACCCAATTGGGCACCAAAACCAGCGGACAGGGCACCAGCGTGGTCACCACGCCCTATGTGCGTGCCGAGCTGCTGGCCCATGCGCCGCAGGGCGTGGCGCCCGGCCAGCCACTGTGGCTGGGCCTCTCGATCACCCACCAGCCCGAGTGGCACACCTACTGGAAGAACCCTGGCGACTCCGGCCTGCCCACCGACCTGGCCTGGACGCTGCCCGCCGGCCTGGATGCGGGCGAGATTGCCTGGCCCCTGCCCAAGAAGATCCCCATCGGCACGCTGGCCAACTATGGCTATGAAGGCACGGTGCTGCTGCCCGTGCCCGTCACCGTGGCCAGCACCTATGCCCCCGGCCCGCTGGCCAAGGATGCCACCATCAAGCTGCGCGCCTCGTGGCTGGTGTGCCGCAAGGAGTGCATTCCCGAAGAAGGTGAATTCACGCTGCAGCTGCCCATCCAGAGCACCACGGCACTGAGCGGTGCTGCCTTTGAGGCGGCCGCCAAGGCCCATCCCCGCGCCGTGGTGGCAGGCACCAGCGGCATCGTGCCAGACAGCCAGGTGCAGATCGCGGACGGCAACCTGCTGAACGTCAGCGTGCAGGGCCTGCCCGTGGCGCTGCGCGGCAAGACGCTGGACCTGTTCCCCGAAACCGCCGAGGTCATCGACAACGCGGCGAGCTGGAAGCAGAGCTGGAACGGCAGCGTCTGGACCGCACAGATTCCCCTATCGGCCCAGCGCAGCGCCAGCCCCAGCCTGATGCCCGTGGTGCTGGCCGAGCAGGCGGCCCCGGGCCACGGCACCGGCCCCGACACCCGCACCGGCTACCGCGCCGAACTGAAGGTGCTGGGCACCTGGCCGCAGGGCGCATCGGTGGCCAGCGTGTCGCCCGCCCTGGAAGCCGCGCTCAAAGCCAATGCAGCGCAGGCTGGCGGCGCAGCAACGCCTGCCGCAGCCTCCGGCGCCTCGTCCCTCACCCTCACGGCCGCGCTGCTGGGCGCCTTGCTCGGGGGCCTCATCCTCAACCTCATGCCCTGCGTGTTCCCGGTGCTGGCGATCAAGGTGGTGGGCTTCACACAGCATGCGCAAGACCGGCGCGCGCACCGCATCAGCGGCATCGCCTACACAGCGGGCGTGGTGCTGTCGTTCATCGCCCTGGGCGCGCTCATGCTGGGCCTGCGCGCGGCGGGCGAGGCGGTGGGCTGGGGCTTTCAGCTGCAGTCGCCCGCCGTGGTGGCATCGCTGGCGGCGCTGTTCACGCTGATCGCGCTGAACCTGGCGGGCGTGTTCGAGTTCGGGCATTTCCTGCCGTCCTCGGTGGCCAGCCTGCAGGCACGCCACCCGGTGGCCGACAGTTTTCTCACCGGCGTGCTGGCCGTGGCCGTGGCCTCGCCGTGCACGGCGCCGTTCATGGGCGCATCCCTGGGCCTGACCGCCACGCTGCCCGCACCGCAGGCGCTGGCCGTGTTTGCAGCACTGGGCCTGGGGCTGGCGCTGCCGTACCTGGCGGCCAGCTTTGTGCCCGCCGTGGCGCGCGCCCTGCCCCGCCCCGGCGCTTGGATGGACATCTTCCGCAAGCTGATGGCCTTCCCCATGCTGGCCACCGTGGTCTGGCTGGTGTGGGTGCTGGGCCAGCAAAGCGGCATCGACGGCGCGGGTGCGCTGCTGATTCTGCTGGTGGGCCTGTCGCTGGTGGTGTGGGCCCTGTCGCTGGCCGGGCGGGCGCGGGTGTGGATGGCCACGGTGTCCATCGCGGCCATGGCCTTGCTGGTCTGGGCCTTTGCGCCGCACGTCACCAACATGCCTGCCGCGCAGGCGGCCACGTCGTCCCCGCAAGTCTCCACCACCGGCTGGCAACCCTGGGCACCCGGCGCGGCCGAGCAGATCGTGGCCAGTGGCCGCCCCGTGTTTGTGGACTTCACCGCCGCCTGGTGCGTGACCTGCCAGTACAACAAGAAGACCACGCTGGCGGATGCCAAGGTGATCGCCGACCTGCAAACCAAGAACGTGGCCCTGCTGCGCGCCGACTGGACGCGACGCGACCCTGCCATCACCGCCGCCCTGGCGTCGCTGGGCCGCAGCGGCGTGCCGGTGTACGTGTTCTACCGCCCTGGCAAGCCGCCGGTGGTGCTGACCGAGGTGCTCAGCGTGGACGAGGTGCGCGCCACCATCGCCCAGCTGTAGCCCTCCCTGCTTTCGACCACCCGCCAACCCTTCAGGAGACTCCGCCATGAAGCTGCTTCGCCGTACGTTGATTGCCACCGCCGCCCTGGTTGCCCTGGGCGCACAGGCCGCCGCCACCGTGGGCCAGCCCGCGCCCGACTTCACGCTCAAGGACACCAACGGAAAAACCGTGCGCCTGTCGGACTTCAAGGGCAAACACGTGGTGCTGGAGTGGACCAACCCCGGCTGCCCCTTCGTGCGCAAACACTACGACAGCGGCAACATGCCCGCCACACAGAAAGACGCCACCAGCCAAGGCGTGGTGTGGCTGTCCATCAACTCCACCGAAAAAGCCAGCAGCGACTACCTGGAGCCCGCCCGGCTGATGGCCTGGAAGCAGGAGCGCAAGGCCGCCCCCACCGCCGTGCTGATGGACGAGGAAGGCACCGTGGGCAAGAGCTACGGCGCCCGCACCACGCCGCACCTGTACATCGTCAACCCGCAGGGCCAATTGATCTACGCGGGCGGCATCGACAGCATCCCCTCGGCCCGCCCGGCCGACATCGAAAAGGCCACCAACTATGTGAAGGTGGGGCTGGCGGAGGCGCTGGCGGGCAAGCCGATCTCGGCGGCGACGACGGCGCCGTATGGGTGCAGCATCAAGTACAAGTCGCCGGCCTGACCGGCTGCGGTGACGCTGGTCCACGGTCCCGGGGCATGCGTACACTGTTTGCATGCTCCACACCCCCGACACCATCAGCACCCTGCGCCACCTGCTCACCGCCTGCCGCACCATTGCGGTGGTGGGCCTTTCGCCGCAGTGGCACCGCCCCAGCTACTTTGCCGCCAAGTACATGCAGGCGCATGGCTACCGCATCGTGCCGGTCAACCCGCTGGTGGCGCGTGAGGGCGGGCAGATTTTGGGCGAGACGGCGTACGCCAGCGTGACCGAGGCGGCCGCAGCGCTGGCAGCGCAAGGCCAGAAGATCGACATGGTGGACTGCTTTCGCAAGAGCGAGGACATCCCGCCACTGGCCGACGAAGCCGTCGCCATCGGCGCACAGTGCCTGTGGCTGCAGCTGGGCGTGTTCAACGAGGCCGCCGGCCTGCGCGCCGAGGCGGCGGGCCTGCAAGTCATTCAAAACCGCTGCGTGAAGATCGAACACGCGCGTCTGTTTGGCGGCCTGGGCTGGATGGGCGTGAACACGCGCGTGATCAGCGCCAAGCGCTTGCGGCAGCTGCCTTACTAGCAAATTGATAGCTGCCAGCGCATATTGCACTAGCGCTTGCGGCCGATTTCTTCCAAATTCCTTCACCCAACCCCCTGCGCAGCACTGCAGGCTGCGCCACCGCCATGACCGAGCCCACATCCAACGGTGCCGACCGCCACTTCGGCTTTGGCACCCGCGCCATCCACGCCGGGGCCCAGCCCGACCCCGTGACCGGCGCGCGCGCCACACCCATCCACCAGACGACCAGCTTTGTGTTCGACAACGCCGAACACGCGAGCAGCCTGTTCAACCTGCAGACCTTTGGCAACGTCTACAGCCGCATCAGCAACCCCACGGTGGCGGTGTTGGAGGAGCGCATCGCCAGCCTCGAAAACGGCCGCGCAGCGCTCGCCTGCGCCAGCGGCATGGCCGCGCAGATGGCGGCGCTGCTGGCCATCCTCAAAACCGGGGACCACATCGTGGCAGCCAGCACGCTCTACGGCGGCACCGTGGGGCAGCTGGGCGTGGGCTTTTCGCGTCTGGGTATTGAGACCACATTCGTGGACCCGGCCGACCCCGAGAACTTTGCGCGCGCGGTGCGGCCCAACACCCGTGCGTTCTATGGCGAGACCATCGGCAACCCGCTGGTCAACGTGCTCGACATCGCCGCCGTGGCCGAGGTGGCGCATGCGCATGGCGTGCCGCTCATCATCGACAACACGGTGGCCAGCCCCTACCTGTGCAACCCGTTGGCACTGGGCGCCGACATCGTGGTGCACAGCGCCACCAAGTACATCGGCGGCCACGGCACGACCATGGGTGGTGTGGTGGTGGAAGGCGGCAAGTTCCCGTGGGACAACGGCAAATTCCCCGAGATGGTGGAGCCCAGCCGTGCGTACCACGGCGTGAAGTTCTACGAGACCTTTGGCGACTTCGGCTACACGATGAAGGCGCGCATGGAGGTCAACCGCACCTTTGGCGGCGTGCTCTCGCCCATGAACGCATGGCAGCTGCTGCAGGGCGCCGAAACCCTGCACCTGCGCATGCGCGAGCACTGCAGCAATGCGCTCGCCGTGGCGAAGTTTCTGCAGAGCCATCCGCAAGTGGCGTGGGTCAACTACCCGGGTCTGGCGGATTCGCCGTACTACGACCTGGCGCAAAAGCAGTTCCGCGCGGTGGATGGCGCGCCGGGCGCCTCGGGCATCCTCACGTTTGGTGTGAAGGGCGGCGCGGCGGCGGGCGAGAAGTTTATCGACGCATGTGAATTCTTAAGCCACCTCGCCAACATCGGCGACGCGAAGACGCTGGTGATCCACCCTGCGTCGACCACCCACCGCCAGCTGAACGAAGAGGAACTGGCCCGCGCGGGCGTGAGCGCGGACATGGTGCGGCTGTCGGTGGGGATTGAAGACCTGGACGACATCCTGTGGGACGTGGACCAGGCGCTGGGGCGCGCAGCGGGCTGATCGCCCTGCGGACTACACGGGGCTGACCGGCGCACCCAGGCGCTGCGACAAGCTCCGCGCCGCCTCGCGCAGATGCTGCGCCGCCGGGCTGGCCGGCCCGGTCTGCAGCGTGGCGCTGGGGCCGATCACGGCGATGCACAGCACCAGCTGCCCAAACCCATCAAACACCGGCGTGGCCAGCGCGCTGATGCCGGGCAGGAGCTGGTCCGTCACCTCGCTGATCTGGTGCTGGCGCACAGCCTCCAGTTCGGCCGCAAAGGCGGGCTCGTCCAAAGCGCCCGCAAACCCTTCGGCCGCTAGCGCAGCCGCAGCGCGCTCGCGCGGGCCGAAGGCCGCAAACACCTTGCCCGTGGCCGTGTGCCGCACCGAGGCCGTGGTGCCGTGGCGCATGGCCACATACACGGCTGTGGGGCCCTCTTCCACACGAATGATGGTGGGGCCGTTGTCACCCCAGACCGAGGCCGACACGGTGTAGCCGATGCGCTGGGCCAGCGCGGGCAGCTCGGCAATGGCCAGGCGCACCGGGTCCACCTGCTGCAGGCTGATCAGGCCCAGCTGCATGGCCAAGGGGCCCAGGCCGTAGTGGCCGCTCACGGCGTCCTGCTCGATCAGGCCCAGCTTGCCAAAGCTCACCAGGTAGGGGTGGGCCTTGGCGGCCGTCATGTCCGCCGCGCGGGCCAGGTCCTTGAGCGCCATGCGCCGGCCGGTGCGCGCCAGCACCTTCAGCAGCTGGCCGCCCACCTCCACGCTCTGGATGCCGCGCGGGCTGCGGGGCGTGTCTTCGTCGTCGGCGGGGGGCAGGTCGGGGGTCGTCATGGGCATGGGGCGATTGTCCACGCAGCACAGCATCCACACGCCCTTCGGGTTTACACCTAAACAAATGCGTTAGACATTAACGAATTTCTTGCCTAACATCAACGCATTCCGTTTAGATAAACGCATTCACCATTAACAAATCACCACCATGAGCACCGTCAAAACCTTTGCCTCTGCCGCCGACCTCGAAGTGAAGAAGGTGAGCTTCGACAAGCTCTCCGACCACGCCTATGCCTACACGGCCGAGGGCGACCCCAACACCGGCATCATCATTGGCGACGACGCGGTGATGGTGATCGACACCCAGGCCACGCCCGTGATGGCGCAGGACGTGATCCGCCGCATCCGCGAGGTGACGGACAAGCCCATCCAATACGTGCTGCTCTCCCACTACCACGCGGTGCGCGTGCTGGGGGCCAGCGCCTACGGCGCCGAGCACATCATTGCCAGCGAGGACACGCGCGACCTGATCGTGGAGCGCGGCCAGTTCGACAAGGACAGCGAGATCGGCCGCTTTCCGCGCCTGTTCCAGAACGTGGAGAGCGTGCCGGACGGCCTGACCTGGCCGACCATGACCTTCAACAGGAAGATGACCCTGTGGCTGGGCAAGCTGGAGGTGCAGATCCTGCAACTGGGCCGGGGCCACACCAAGGGCGACACGGTGGCCTGGTTGCCGCAGGAAAAGATCCTGTTTAGCGGCGACCTGGTGGAGTTCGACGCCACGCCGTATGCGGGCGACGCGTATTTCCGGGACTGGCCGCAGACGCTGGACAACATTGCGGCGCTGAAGCCCGAGAAGCTGGTGCCCGGCCGGGGCGCCGCGCTGCAGACGCCCGAGCAGGTGCAGGCGGGCCTGGCGGGCACGCGCGCCTTCATCAGCGACCTGTACGAGAGCGTGAAGGCCAGTGCGGCCAAGGGCGAAGACCTGCGCAAGGTGTACGAGGCCACGTTTGCCCAACTGCAGCCCAAGTACGGCCACTGGGTCATCTTCAACCACTGCATGCCGTTTGACGTGACCCGGGCGTACGACGAGGCCACGCAATACCCCGACCCACGCATCTGGACCGCCGAGCGCGACATTCAAATGTGGAAAGCCCTGGAAGGCTGAACCGCCGAGGCTGGAGGAGACAAAAAATGAACCCCAGAGACATTCCCCGCGAGGCTTTTCACGCCAGTGGCGCCGAGGTGCAGGCCATCGACTTCGGCTACGTGCGCTCGCCCGACCAGGACCGCGCCACGCCCGCACAGCACCCCATCGTGGTCATCGGCGCGGGCCCTGTGGGCCTGTCGCTCGCCATCGACCTGGCCCAGCGCGGCCAGCGTGTGGTGGTGCTGGACAACGACCACAAGCTCTCCATCGGCTCGCGCGCCATCTGCTTTGCCAAGCGCACGCTGGAGATCTGGGACCGCCTGGGCGTGGGCCAGCGCATGGCGGACAAGGGCGTGTCGTGGAACCTGGGCAAGGTGTTCCTCAAAGACGAACAGCTGTACGAATTCAATCTGCTGCCCGAAGAAGGCCACGAGCGCCCCGCCTTCATCAACCTGCAGCAGTACTACGCCGAGGCCTATCTGGTGGAGCGTGCGCTGCAGCTGACGGGCATCGACATCCGCTGGCACAACAAGGTCACTGCGGTGGAGAGCAGCGCGGACGGCGCGCTGCTGAGCATCGACACGCCCGAGGGCGCCTACCAGATGGATGCGCAATGGCTGGTGGCTTGCGACGGCGCACGCTCGCCCACGCGGCAGATGCTGGGACTGGAGAGCAAGGGGCGCATTTTTCAGGACCGCTTCCTGATCGCCGACGTGAAGCTGGCGGATGAGGCGAACTTCCCCACCGAGCGCTGGTTCTGGTTCGACCCACCCTTTCATCCCAACCAGAGCGTGCTGCTGCACCGCCAGCCCGACAACGTCTGGCGCATCGACTTCCAGCTGGGCTGGGACGCGGACCCCGAAGAAGAAAAGAAGCCCGAGAACATCATCCCGCGCGTGAAGGCGTTGCTGGGTGCGGATGCACAGTTTGAGCTGGACTGGGCCAGCGTCTACACCTTTGCCTGCCTGCGCATGGACCAGTTCGTGCACGGCCGCGTCGTCTTCGCGGGCGACAGCGCCCACGGCGTTTCGCCCTTTGGTGCACGGGGCGCCAACAGCGGCGTGCAGGACGCAGAGAACCTGGCCTGGAAGCTCGATTGGGTGCTCCAGGGCCGCGCCAGCCCCGCGCTGGTGAGCACCTATGGCCCCGAGCGCGAATACGCAGCCGATGAGAACCTGTGCAACTCCACCCGCGCCACCGACTTCATCACGCCCAAGAGCGAGGTGAGCCGCCTGTTCCGCGACGCGGCACTGCACCTGGCGCGCGAGCATGCGTTTGCAAGGCGCATCGTCAACAGCGGCCGCCTGTCGGTGCCCGCCACGCTGCACCAGTCGCCCCTGAACACGCCGGATACCGATCACTTCGCAGGCACCCAGGTGCCCGGTGCCGTGCTGCTGGACGCGCCCTTAACGAAGCAGGGCCAACCCACCTGGCTGCTTCGGGAGCTGGGGCCGGATTTCACGCTGCTGGTGTTTGGCCCGGCCCCGGCATGGGCCCATGACCTGCCCGGCGTGAAGGTGCTGCAGATCGGCATCGACGTGATCGACCACCAGGCGCTGGCCGCCCAGCGGCTGGATGCGCTGCCGCGCACCGTGTACCTCGTGCGGCCCGACCAGCATGTGTGCGCACGCTGGCGCACGCCTACCGAAGTGGCTGTGCGCAGCGCACTGGCCCGTGCCACGGCCGCAGCCGTCTGACCAGGAAGACGACAAGGAACATGCCCATGCTGAACACCCAACCGAACCTGCAGGCCTGCGACGACTTCTATGAAGCGCTGATTGCCGCGCACCAGGGCCTGTCCACGCCCGAGAGCCACGCCATGAACGCACGCCTGGTGCTGCTGCTGGCCAACCACATCGGCGACCAGGCCACGCTGCAGCACGCGCTGCAACTGGCGCGCGGCAGTGCCGTGCCCACGGCCGACCGGCGCACCACCCCGGCCATCACGCCCGTGGTGCCCACCCACGCGGTGGCAGCCTAGCCCGCACCTTTTCACCTGGCACTTCAGCACCGCGCAGACGGCGCGGGGTCCGACCCGCCTTGAACTTTGACCACCACGGAGACAACACCACCATGCAGCGCAAACATTTCCTCGCCACCCTTGCGGGCCTGGCACTGGCCACCACACTGCCCCTGGCCCACGCCCAGGATTCCAAGCCACTCGAATGGGTGGTGGGCTACGCGGCGGGCGGCGGCTCGGACATCGTGGCGCGCACCATTGCCGAATCCATGTCGGCCACGCTGGGCCGCCCCATCATCATCAACAACAAGCCCGGCGCGGGCACCAACATCGCCGCAGAGTACGCCGCGCGCAACAAGGACTACGGCAACCTGATGTTCTCGGCCGACTTCGCCACGCTGGCGGCCAACCCGTTCCTGTTCAGCAAGCTGGCCTACAACGCCGAAAAGGACTTCCAGCCCGTGGGCCTGCTGGTGCGCTTCCCGATGTTCCTGGTGGTGTCCAACAGCGTGCCGGCCAAGAACCTCAAGGAGTTCATGGCCTGGGCCAAGGGCCAGGCCGATGGCGTGAACTGGGCGTCGGCGGGGCCGGGCAGCCCGCACCACCTCGTGGGCGAGCTGTTCCGCGAGCAGAGCGGTCTCAAGCTCACGCATGTGCCCTATCGCGGCGCAGCCCCGGCCATCCAGGACGTGATCGGCGGCCAGGTGCCTGCGATGTGGATCGACAGCGCCACGGTATACCCGTTCCTCGCGGGCAACAAGGTGCGCGCTATTGGTGTGGCCAGCCCGCAGCGGGTGACCACCATGCCCGATGTGCCCACGATTTCCGAACAAGGTCTGCAGGGGTTTGAGGGCTTTGCATGGCAGGGCCTGGTGGTACCCACGGGCGCACCGGCCGATGTGGTGGCCAGCTTCAGCAAGGCGCTGCAGACCGCCCTGGCCGACACGCGCACCAAGGCGCGCCTGCAGGCCCTGGGTGTGGAGCCCATGCCCGGCACCGCTGCCCAGATGGGCAGCTTTGCGCGCACCGAGCGGGAGAAGTGGGGGCGAGTCATCACCAAGGTGGGCGTAAAACTCGACTAACCCCCCAAGCGGCTGCGCCCCATCCCCCTGCGGGGGAGCCCACGTTGCGGGCCGAATACGGGGCTCAGCGGCTGCGCGCCAGCCTCCGCTTGCGGTGCAAGGCGGGTGCGAGCCACAGCAGCTGCACCGTCACATAGCCCAGCACCGCCAGCAGCAGGCCCAGCGTGGGCAGGCCGATCAGCAGTGGCGTGCCCAGCGCCTGCATCCAGGTGCCCAGGGCCTGCACCGTGAACTCACCCCCAGGCGCCACGCTGCTCCAGGCGGGCAGCGTCTGCGCGCCGGGCATCACCAGCGCCCCGAGGTAGAAGGCCATCACATACAGCGGCACGGTGGTGAGCGGGTTGGTATAGAAGGTGGCCACGCCCCCAGCCACCACGTTGCCGCGCAGCCAGGCGCACACCAGCAGCGTGCCCGGGATCTGCAGCGGCCCGGGGATCAGGCCGCAGAACATGCCCGCCGCCACCCCGCGCGCCAGCGGCTGGCGCTGAAAGCGGAACAGCGCGCGCTGCTCCAGCCAGGGCTGGAACTGCGCGAGCCAGCTGCGGTCCAGCAGTTGCCGGGCCCGGGGTTCCAGGGCCCGCAGCCAGCGGCGCAGGCGACACAGCGGCTGCATCATGCGACGAAGGCTACTGCGGTGCCGGCGCCCCACAAGGCGGTGAGGCCCACCAGCAGGTTCACGTCGCGCGGCTCGTTCTCGGCGCGGTAGGCCATCGCAGTGGCTCCCACCAGGCCCAACAGCATGCACAGCATCACCGATTCGATCAGATCCATGACTCAAGTCTCCCGGTTTGGCAGCGATCAGGCCTTGGGGGGCAGTGCGGGTGGGGCGCCCTTGGCCGCCTCGCCCGAATTGCGCAGCGACAGGAAGATCGACCCGGCGATCAGCGTGGCCGTGACCAGCAAGGCATAGCCAATCGGAATCTTCACAAAGTCGATGAGCAACATCTTGCCGCCGATGAAGACCAGGACCAGCGCCAGGCCGTAGGCCAGCAGGTGGAAACGGTCGGCCAGGTCTGCCAGCAGGAAGTACAGCGCACGCAGACCCAGGATGGCAAAGATGTTGGCCGTGAGCACGATGAACGGGTCGCTGGTGATCGCGAAGATCGCCGGGATGCTGTCCACCGCAAAGATGATGTCGGTCGTGCCGATCAGGATCAGCACCACGAACAGCGGGGTGTAGTGCTTGACGCCGTTGATCAGGGTCGAGAGCTTTTCGCCATCGAACTGGTCGGTGATGCGGATGCGCTTTTTCAGGAACCTGAGCACCGGGTTGGTGGCGATGTCAGGCTCCTGCCCGGCGGCAAACCACATCTTCACGCCCGTGACGACCAGGAACGCACCGAACACATACAACAGCCAGTGGAAGGTGGCCAGCAGCCAGGCGCCTGCCAGGATGAGCAGCGTGCGCAGCACGATGGCGCCGATGATGCCGATGATGAGCGCGCGCTTTTGGTATTGCGGCGGCACGGCAAAGTAACTGAACAGCATCAGGAAGACGAAGATGTTGTCCACCGACAGGCTCTTCTCCACCAGGTAGCCGGTGATGAACTGCATGGACACCGTGTTGGCGATCTCGCGACCCTGGCTGCTATCCAGGTACCACCACAGGATGGCCACGAACACAAAGGCGAGCGAGAACCACAACAGGCTCCAGCGCGCGGCCTCGCCCATGGTGACCTTGTGCGCGCCCTGGCGCTCCATGACCAGCAGGTCCACGCCTATGGCGATGACCACGAAGACGGCAAATCCCGCCCACATCCACCACGTTCCGATTGTTTCCATCGAGTTTCTCCAAAGATGCCCTCACACGCCCAGGCACGCCGGACGCCCAAGCCCCGGACTGTAGGGGCTGGGGTACTTCTTTAAAACCTGTGATCACAGTAGTATTGGTTCGGTTTTTACGAACCAAAGACTTTTTTAACGGCCCCACCGCAAAGAGATCATGAGCCAGAGCTTCAACTACCGCCATCTTTTCTACTTCTGGGTGGTGGCCAAGGAGGGCGGCATCGCCCGCGCCGCCGAGCGGCTGGACATGGCCGTGCAGACCATCAGCGCCCAGGTGCGCGAGCTGGAAAAGTCGCTGGGCGTGAGCCTGCTGCGCACCGAGGGCCGCAACCTGGTGCTGACCGACGCAGGCGTGGCCGCGCTGCATGAGGCCGACCACATTTTTGCGCTGGGCGAATTGCTGCCCGTGCGCGTGCGCGAGGCCGCCAGCGGCCAGACGTTGCGGCTGAACCTGGGCATCTCCGACGGCATTGCCAAGCTGGCCGTGCACCGGCTGCTGACGCCCGTGCTGGACGAGCCGCACCTGCGCCTGCTGTGCCATGAGGGCGAGTTCCAGCCCCTGTTGGGCGAGCTGGCGCTGCACAAGCTCGATGCCGTGCTGGCCGACCGCGCCGCGCCGCCCAACCCCGCCCTGCGCACCACCAGCCAGCTGCTGGGCACGAGCGCCATTGCCTGGTATGCGCCCCCGCTGTGGGCCGAGGCGGCGGCCAACAACTTCCCGCACAGCCTGGCCGTGGTGCCCGTGCTGCTGCCCACCGACCACGCCGCGATGCGCGCCCGCATCGACCACTGGCTGGAGCGCGAGCGCATCCGCCCGCGCATTGCCGGGGAGTTTGAAGACAGCGCCCTCTTGAGCACCTTTGCCGCCACCGGCATGGGCGTGATGCCCGCGCCGGTCTCGCTGGGCGAGCACCTGGCCCAGACCCACGGGCTGGTGCAGGTGGGTACCGCACCCGACGTGCAGGAGCAGTTCCACCTGATCTACAGCGCCCGCAAGGTGATGCACCCGCTGCTCACGCGGCTGCTGGAGGCAGGCCAGGGCGGAATGCTATTGAATTAATAGCTACCAGCACATACCGATCTGGCGCTTGGGGCCCAAAAGACGCAAAAAGATGGCGCAATGCCCTCGCAGGCCCCGTCAGTCGCGCCCTGCCCGCTCGATGTGCTGCGCCGCCGATGCCGGGTCGGAAAAGCACAGTTCGTGGCTGCCCTGGCACTCCACCAGGCGGAACAAACCCAGCCGCTCCGACAGGCGCGGGTGCCACGGCAGGCTGTGGGGCAGCGCGGTGTCCTGCTGCGCGTTGAGGTAGCTCTTGCCCACCTCCAGCGCGGCCATCGGCACGGGCAGCTGCGCCGGTTCGGTGAAGGTGCGATAGGGGTGGGGATTGAGCAGCGCATAGGTGCTTTGCGCCAGGGCCTCGTCGGCATCGTTGATGAAGGCCTCGCGCCAGATGGGGTACGGCAGCATCACGGCATTGCCGTTGCTGGCTGCCACCTGGTCGAACAGCGCGCGGTAGTGGGGTGGCACCAGGTCGTTCAGGCACTCGCCCGGCTGCGGCACGAAGGCGTTCCAGTACACCAGGCGGCGGATGCGCCCGGGCAGGCGCGCGGGCATGTGGCTGATGACCATGCCGCCATAGCTGTGGCCCACCAGCCGCACGTCGGTCAGGCCCTGGCTGTCGATGAAGGCCGCCAGCGAATCCACCGCATCGGCCAGGCCCGTGGCCGCGCGGTTGTCGCCGGGGTTGTTGCCCGCGAGCGTGGGGCAGTGCACGGTGTGGCCGCGCGCCCGCAGGTGCGTGGCGGTGGCTTCCATCTCGGCACCGGTGTGCCATGCGCCATGGACCAGGACATAGGTATCCGGCATGTGTGTCTCCTTGGGGTTGTGTTGCAGGACCGGGCAATCCGCCCTGCCGCTACCTTAGAAACACCGGGCGGTGCTGAATGGCCTGTGCGTGCCACCCGTCTGTGTTGGGTGTGCCAAAAGCTCCACCGCCGTGCAGCACGGCAAGGCGAAACCACAACGACTCGGAGGATGGGGAGACGGAATCAGCCGCCGCGCCGCCACTGCGCGGGCGACATACCCATGGCGTGCTGGAAGGCGCGTGCGAAATGCGAGGGGTCGGCAAAGCCGCAGCGCCGCCCGATCTCGGCCACGGCCACATGGGCCAGTTGGGGGCGGCGCAGCAACTCGCCCGCCCGCGCCAGGCGCAGTTCGCGTAAGGTGCCTGCAAAGGTGTGGCCCTGCGCCGCAAACGCCCGGTGCAGGGTGCGCAGCGACACGCCCGCCTCCTGCGCCAGCGCCGGGGCCGAGAGGCTGGGCTGGTCGATGCGCGCCCGCAGCAACGCACACAGATGGGCATGCAGGCTGCCTGCCGCCGTGGGGGTGGGTGGCTGGGGTGGCTCCAGCGCAGCGCACAACAACGCGCCCAGGTG
Source organism: Acidovorax sp. Root402 (assembly GCF_001425125.1). Taxonomy (NCBI): domain Bacteria; kingdom Pseudomonadati; phylum Pseudomonadota; class Betaproteobacteria; order Burkholderiales; family Comamonadaceae; genus Acidovorax; species Acidovorax sp. Root402. Next base: position 188,327 of record NZ_LMDQ01000015.1, on the reverse strand, counting down.
GTCGGACAGCAACGCAGGCGGCAAGGCCTGCGCCGAGGACGGGTCACGCGCCAGCTGCACGGCCAGCGCCCCCAGGCTCTGGCCCCAGCCCTGGTCGCGCCAGGCCACGCGCGGGCCGGGCGCCTCGGCCTGCTGCAGCCACTGGCCCACCCAGGCGCGCGGCAGCTGCAGCGACACGCAGTGCACACCTTCGGGAAAGTGCAGTTCGTAAGGCCGTGCCGAATCCAGCAGCACCACATCGCCCGGGCGCAGGTGGGCCAGATGGCCATCCTGGCGCACATGCCAGGCGGTCTCGGCCTGGCCGATCAGGTAGAAGGGCAGCTGGCGGCTGCGCGCAATGCCGGCGGGTGTGCGAAACACATCCTGGGTGGAGGCCCGCACGCGGTTGATGGACAGCGTTTCCACCGATAGGCTTTGCAGCTCCCCGCCAAACAGCGGCGCCTCGCGGGAGCTGCAGTCCATCTCCAGAAACGCCTCGCAGATCGCGCCCACCCAGTAGTCCAGGCGCGCGGGCGGCGCCACCACGTCGGTGGTCCACTGGCGCAGAGCAGCGGGGGACGAAGGCGCGGGAGCGGCGGGCATGGCGCCCAATCTACCGGCAAGCGGGCCGGGCAGGCAACAGGGCAAGCCCGCCCAACCACTCCCCTGACGGCCTGCCCGCCAGGCTCAGCGCTGCGGCATGTCCTTGACCGAATACCCCAAGCTCACCGTGGCATCGTCAGGAATGGCGGGCATGGACACATTCCACGCCTCCCACGCGGCGCGCATGGCCTGCAGGCGTTCGGGCTCCACAGGCGCGCGGTTGGCGCGCTCGCGTTCGTCGTCGGCCAAGTTGAACAGGTAGTCGTTGCCATCCACCTGCAGGTACTTCCACACGCCCTGGCGCATGGCGCGCTGGCCCCGGTGGTTCATGCGCCAGAACAGCGGGGGCTCGTCGATCACATTGGCATCGCGCAGCAGCGGCATCAGCGTGCGGCCGTCCAGTGGGTAGTCCGCATGCGCGGCGGCACCTGCGGCGTCGAGCATGGTGGCCGACCAGTCCATGGTCATGCAGGTCTGCGCACTCACGCCGCCGGGGCCGATCACCGCAGGCCAGTGGGCAATCCAGGGCACGCGGATGCCGCCTTCGGTCAGGTCCATCTTGCCGCCCACCAGCGGCCAGTTGTCCGAGAAGCGCTCGCCACCGTTGTCGCTGGTGAACACCACCAGCGTGTCGCGCGCCAGGCCCTTTGCCTCCAGCAGCGCCATGATGCGGCCGATGCCCTCGTCCATGTGGTGGATCATGCGGCGGTAGGTCTCGATGTTGCCGCCGTGCAGATGAAACAGGTTGCCCTTGACCTCCTGCGCCAGCGCCTCGTCATCACGCGTCTCCCACGGCCAGTGGGGCGCGGTGTAGTGCAGGCTCAGGAAGAACGGCGTGCCCGCCTGCGCGCCCGGCGCCATGCGCTGCACGTAGTCGAGCGCGTGGTCCGTGATGAGGTCGGTGAGGTAGCCGTCCTGCTGCTTTTCTTCTTCGCCCAGGTACAGGTCGTGCGTGCCGTTGGAGCTGCAGTGGGTGAAGTAGTCCACCCCGCCCGACATGGGGCCGAAGAACTCCTCGTAGCCCGAGCGCAGCGGCCCGAACGCGGGCGGGTAGCCCAGGTGCCACTTGCCCATCAGCGCCGTGCGGTAGCCCGATGCGCGCAGCAGCGAGGGCAGCGTGGGGTGCTCGGGCGGCAGGCCCAGGGTGGTGCTGCCCCGGCTCTTGCTGTTGATGGGCTCCTCGGCAGCGCCGCGCAGGCGGTACTGGTAGCGCCCCGTCATCAGCGCAAAGCGCGTGGGCGAGCAGACGGGGGAGTTGGAGTAGCCCTGCGTGAGCTTGAGGCCATTGGCCGCCAGCTGGTCAAGCACCGGCGACACGGGGCCAAACGCCGCGTCGCGCCCACCGTAGCAGCCCAGGTCGGCATAGCCGAGGTCGTCGGCGACGATGAAGATGATGTTGGGGCGGGGTGGTAGGGTCATCTCGAAATCCAGTTTCACTCAAAGTGGCGCGCAGTCTTCGCGACAGGCGCGGCCGAGGCGGGGGCGGCAAGCAAGGGCCGCCCCGCAGCGAGGCCGCCGTCCCCCTCCGGGGGAAGCGGCGCAGCCGCTCAGGGGGGCTTCCTTGCTATGGTTTGAAGCCCGAGCGCTGCACGACCGGCGCCCATTGCGCGCGGTAGGCCTTGAGCATGGCCTCGGTTTGCGCCATGGTCGCCACCACGGGCTCCATCTTGGCGGTCTCGAACTTGCGCTGCGTGTCCGGGTCTTTCATCACCTCCACGATCAAACCGGACAAACGTTCGGCCTGGGCCTTGGGCATGCTCATCGGGGCAAAGAAGGTGTTCCAGCCAGTGGCGGCCAGGTCCATGCCGCTTTCCTTGAAGGTGGGAATCTTTGCATCGAGCGGGCTGCGCTTGGCGCTCGACACGGCCAGGATGCGGATCTTGCCGGCCTCGTGCTGGGGCAGCAGGCTGTCAAACGTGTCGAACGCCACGGGCACCTGGCCGCCCAGCAGGTCGTTGAGCAGCGGCGCCGAGCCCCGGTAGCCCACCACCTCGGCGCGCACCTTGGCGGCGTCGCCCACCATCAGGCCAAAAAAGTGCGGCAGGCTGCCCGTGGCAGGCACGCCGAAGTTGGCCTTGTCGGGGTTGGCGCGCAGCCACGCCATCAGGTGAGGCAGTTCCTTGACCGGCACGGCACTGCCCACAGCCACGCCAAATTCGTAGCTGTTGACATGGCTCACAGGGCGGAAGTCCCGCTCGGGGTCGTAGCCCGCATCGGGGAACACCAGGGGTGCCACCAGCATCACGGCGGGATTGGCCAGCAGCAGCGTGGGCTGGTTGGCGGGCGCGGCTTTGACAGCCTGGGCCGACAGGCGGCCGCCCGCGCCGGTCTTGTTCTCCACGATGACGGGCGTACCGAGCTTGCTGCCCAGCTTGTCGGCCACGATGCGGGCCACGCGGTCGGTCGCGCCGCCGGGGGCGTAGCCCACCACGATGCGCAGCGGGGTGTCCTGCGCCTGGGCCAAGGTGGCGCACAGGGCAAGTGTGGCGGTCAGCACAAAAGCAAGGGGTTTGCGCATGGTCGAAATCTCCAGGGGCGATGGCAGGGCCTGCGCAGCCGCGCAGGGGGTGGATGGCCGGACTGTATTGGCCACACAATCAATTGATCTAATCAATCATTGCCCGGAAATACCCTGATGCCTGCCCCGGCCCCGAACCCACCCACCGCGCCCGGCCACCGGCTGGCCCACCCGCAGGCCGCCAACGACCTGCTGATGTACCGCCTCAACCGCCTGATCGCCGTGGCGGGCAGCCTGGTGGTGCGGCTGTGCGAAGGCGGCTACGGCATCACCCGCCGCGAGTGGGGGCTGTTGATGATGCTGGCGCAGCACCCCGGCATGCCCCCGGCCGAGCTGGCCCAACGCCTCGGGTTGGACCGGGCGCGCACCTCGCGCGCCATTACCTCGCTGCTGGCCAAGAAGCTCATCACCCGCGACGCCATGCCCGGCGACCGGCGCCAGGCTCGGCTGTCGCTCACAGCGGCGGGCCAGACGGTGCACGACGAACTGTTTCCGCAGGTCAAGGCGCTCAACCAGGAGCTGCTGGCGGGCCTCGGTGCCGAGGCGGTGGCTGGGCTGGACCAGACCCTGGCCGACATGCAGCAGCGTGCAGAGACGCTGGTCGCCACCCGCACCGACGTGCCGCGCACCTATCGGCTGCGGGGCGGGCGGCATGTGGATTGAGGGGGTTTGCAGAATGGAGTTGCCCCAAAACGGGGAACCGGCGATATCCTCAAACCCGCCCTGAGCCACCCGCCCACGGCGCACCCGCGCCCCCCACGTCCCACAACGGCCCACGCACACCCAACGCCCACCCTCCATGTCCCAGCACTCGACCTCTTTGTGGAGCCCCTTGCGCCAACCCGCGTTCCGGGGCCTGTGGATTTGCGGCGGCATCTTTTTTGTGGGCAGCGGCATGCAGAGCATGGCGGCGGCCTGGCTCATGGTGGAACTCACGGGTTCGTCGTTCCTGGCAGCCCTGGTGCAGACGGCGGTGTTCATGCCCATGTTTTTGCTGGCCCTCCCTGCCGGCGTGCTGGCAGACACGACCGACCGGCGCCGGTTGATATCGGGCGCACTGCTGGCGCAGGCCGGGGCGTGCGCCTTGCTCACGCTGCTGACGCTGGGGGGCTGGAGTGGCCCGGCGTCGGTGCTGTTTCTGGTGTTCATCTGCGGCTGCTGCACGGCAGTGCTCACACCCGCGTGGAACTCGTCGGTCATCGACCCCGTGCCGCGTGACGAATGGCCCCAGGCCATCACCGCCGTGAGCATTGCCTACAACGCCGCGCGCGCTGTGGGGCCCACGATGGCGGGCCTGGTGTTTGCGCAGCTGGGCGCGGGCTGGGTCTTTGCCGTCACGGTGACCACCACGCTGGTGATGTGGGAGTCCATCCGCCGCTGGCCGCCCAAGGCACACCCGCCCTCCAAGCTGCCCGCCGAACGCCTGTGGGGCGGCACCCTGAGCGGCCTGCGCTTTGCCTGGCACTCGCGCATGATCCTCGCGCAACTCGTGCGCGTGATGGCCTTCAGCGCAGCGGGCTCGGCCCTGTGGGCGCTGCTGCCGGTGATTGCGCAGCGCCAGCTCGGCACAGGTGCTCAGGGTTTTGGTCTGCTCATGGGCTGCCTGGGCACGGGCGCCGTGGCGGTCGGCCTGGTGCTGGGGCGGCTGCGCGCGCGCTTTGGACTGGAGGCCATCGTCGGCGCCGGTGGTGTGGTGTTTGCGGCGGCCATGCTGGTGGCGGCGCTGACCCACATTGCCTGGGTGGTCTACATCGCCATGCTGTTCGCGGGCGCTGCCTGGATGTCGGCCATGTCCACCTTCAACACCGCCACCCAGGCCAGCGCCCCGCAGTGGGTGCGCTCGCGCGCAGTGGCCATGCACATGGTGGCGGCGCTGGGCGCGTTTGCGATGGGCTCGGCTTTCTGGGGCGCCTCCTCGGACCTGATCGGACTCATGCCCACCCTGTGTGTGGCCGCCGCGCTGATGGGCGCGGGCCTGCTGCTGGCCCGCCCCATGCCGCTGCGCATGGGCGCGCTGCACGAGGTGACCCAGGCCACGCCCTGGGACGAACTCTTCATCGAGGCCGAGCCCCTGCCCGAAGCGGGGCCCGTGGCCGTGGAAGTGGGCTACCGCATCGCCCCCGGCACCGATGCTGCCTTCCTCGACACCATCAGCCGCATGAAGGCCCCGCGCCGCCGCGACGGCGCCACCTTCTGGCGCATCTACAAGGACCTGGGCGAGCCATCGCGCTATGTGGAGCGCTTCATCGTCGAGTCCTGGGCCGACTACTTGCACCAGCGCGCCCGCGCCACCATGGCCGACCAGGCCCTGGAGACCGAAGTGCGTGCGTTTTTGGCGCCGGGCGAAGTCGTGCGGATGTCGCACTACATTGCAGAGCGATAGATGCCCTTGAGCCGACCCGTCGTGGTTTCGGCTTGATGCGCGTCAATTTCCGCAGCCGGATCGGGTGCCGAGGCCGGCGGTCTGCCTGCGACAATCGCACCATGACCTTCGCCCCCCTTGCCAACGACACCTTCCTGCGTGCCTGCCGCCGCCAGGCCACCGACTACACGCCCCTGTGGCTCATGCGCCAGGCGGGGCGCTATCTGCCGGAGTACAAGGCCACGCGCGCCCAGGCGGGCAGCTTCATGGGCCTGGCTACCAATGTCCAGTACGCCACCGAAGTGACCTTGCAGCCGCTGGAGCGTTTCCCACTCGACGCCGCCATCCTGTTCAGTGACATCCTGACCGTGCCCGACGCCATGGGCCTGGGCCTGTCCTTTGCCGAGGGCGAAGGCCCGCGCTTTGCCAAAGTGGTGCGCGACGAAGCGGCCGTGGCCGAACTGGCCGTGCCCGATATGGAAAAGCTGCGCTACGTGTTCGACGCCGTCACCAGCATCCGCAAGGCCCTCAATGGGCGTGTTCCTTTGATTGGCTTCTCGGGCAGCCCCTGGACACTGGCCTGCTACATGGTCGAGGGCAAGGGATCGGACGACTACCGCCTGGTCAAGAGCCTGATGTACGCGCGCCCCGACCTGATGCACCGCATCCTGGCCATCAATGCCGACAGCGTGGCCGCATACCTCAACGCCCAGATCGACGCGGGCGCACAGGCCGTAATGATTTTTGACAGCTGGGGCGGCGTGCTGGCCGACGGTGCCTTCCAGGAGTTCAGCCTGGCTTACACCACGCGCGTGCTGGCACAGCTCAAGCGCACCGGCGTGGATGGCACCGATGTGCCGCGCATCGTCTTCACCAAAGGCGGTGGCATCTGGCTGGAGGACGTGAAAGACATCGACTGCGAGGTGCTGGGCCTGGACTGGACGGCCAACCTGGGCAAGGCGCGCGCCATCGTCGGCGGCAAGGTGGGCGGCTCCGGCAAGGCGCTGCAGGGCAACATCGACCCCAACGTGCTGTTTGCGCCGCCTGCGCAGATCGTCACCCAGGTGCATGCCGTGCTCGACAGCTTTGGCAAGCCCCACACCGACCGCAACACCACCGGCCCCACGCACATCTTCAACCTGGGCCACGGCATCAGCCAGTTCACCCCGCCCGAGCATGTGGCGGCATTGGTGGAGGCTGTGCACAGCCACTCGCGCGCGCAGCGCCAGGGCTGACACCCCGGGCGAGGCATCCAGACCGCCCGGCACACCGCGCAGGGACCAGGTGATGGCAACGGAACACCCCGTACCGCCGCCAGCGGAGTCCCCCACTGGCCCGCAGGCACTGCCCGCCTCGGCCCAGCAATCCCCACCCGGCGCGCTCGCAGACTGCGTGCGCGCCTTTTTCTGGCGCGACCTGGGCCGCCAGCCGCCCCACACGCCAGCGGACACGCGCGTGCCGCCCAGCCCCTATCCCGGCATCATCTGGCTCACGCGGGGCACGGCCCAGCTCGTGGAATGTGCGGGCGCGACCGCCGCAGCGGCCATGCCGGCCATCACGCTGTCGGGCGCCCACCGACATCCGTACCACTCGGTCTCCTCCCGTGATGGTGATTCGTTCTGCCTGGCGTTCCAGCCCGGCGCGCTGGGGCTGCTCACCGGGCAGGACCTTGCGCCGCTGACCGACCGGGTCACGGACGCAACGACCTGGCTGCCCACAGCCTGGCACCCTTTCCTCGCGGCCGTCCACGCGGCGCCCGACCATGGGGTGCGCCAGGCGCTGTGCGTGGACTTCCTCACCCCACGCTGGGCGGCCGTGGCCGACCGGCATGCTGCCTGGTTACAGGCGTTGCACCAGGCCTGGCAGCGCGGCGCACGCCAGGCCCTGGCCTCTGCGCTGGACTGGACACCCCGGCACCTGCAGCGCCGCACCCGGCAGCTGGCGGGCCTGCGGCCTGGCGAGATCGAACGCATGCTGCGCGCCGAACATGCCCTGCTGGCCATGCGCGACGGCAACGCCGGTGCCCTCGATGCCGCGCAGCGCCATGGCTACGCCGACCAGGCGCATTTCAGCCGCGAGGCGCGCGCCCTGTTCGAAAAGCCCCCCGCAGCGCTGAAGGCCCACACCCAGCAGCCGGGCGACGATGCGGACTGGCTGCTGCGGCGCAGTTGAAGCCGCCGCCCGCTGGGGTCTGCCGATTACCGCTGGATCACCTGGGGCCGCTTGATCTTGGCCTGCAGCTGCAGGATGCCGTAGAGCAGCGCCTCAGCCGTGGGCGGGCAGCCGGGCACATACACATCCACGGGCACGATGCGGTCACAACCCCGCACCACCGAGTAGCTGTAGTGGTAGTAGCCACCGCCGTTGGCGCATGAGCCCATGGAGATCACGTAGCGCGGCTCGGGCATCTGGTCGTGGACCTTGCGGATGGCGGGCGCCATCTTGTTGGTCAGGGTGCCGGCGACGATCATCAGGTCGCTATGGCGGGGGCTGGAGCGCGGGATGATGCCAAACCGGTCCAGGTCGTAGCGCGCCATGGCGGCATGCATCATCTCGACCGCGCAGCACGTTAGGGCCTGCTAACCCCATTTTTGCCAGATGCGTTGCGAAGCAAGCGGGCCAGACGCAAGGCGCCAAACGAAGCTGGGGTGCTGCCCCAGCGAGGCTTGGCAACACAGCGGGTGGCCCGTTTGCCTCGCAACCCGAAGGGAAGGCCTCCCCCGCCACGCCACTCGTCGTTGCACTCCTAGTCAAGGCCCCGGCCTTGGCGTCGTCGCGCGCCTCGATTGGCGTGGCGGGGGAGGCCTTCGCACTGGCAAAAAAGGGGTTAGCAGGCCCTAAGCCCGAAGGTCATGAACCACAGGCTGTCGGTGCGTGCCGCCTGCACCACCTCATCCAGCCGGGCCAGCACAAAACCGTCGCGCTCCATGGTGGGCGCATCTGCCATGGGGGAAGAAGAGTAAGTAGCCATGGCGGCATCGTCGCCACAAGTCGCCGCGCCGTCTTGAAGCAAAGCGACATGGACCGCTGTAACACCAAGAACGCCAGACACTCCAGGCCCTGCGACAATCCCCGGGCATTTCGCAGCATATCCGGCGTCCCCGCCAGCGCACTTATGCACAAAGTTGGAGCATCCTCGTACCCGGTGCGACTTCGTACGGCAACTTGCAAACAAACCTCGCCACGACGCTAAGTGTTTGATTTATATGGCGTTAAATCCCCTGCTTTTTTGGCAGGCAATCCAGCCAAAGCACGAATTGACAAGGACTTGCGGAGCAAACCCAAGGGATATCAACAAAGTTATCCACAGAAATTCTGAATTTCTTACAAATCCCCTGTCAAATCAAGCACTTGCAGGCCACATCGAAGAAACGCATGAACATGGGCTCACGCCGCTAGCACAAAAAAGGGGGCAACCTGTCCTCTTGACGAAGTCCTGCTGTCCGACTTATGCACACAAAACGTGATGCAGCGCAACATGGAGACGCTGAATTGGCTTAGCACAAAAATCCGGGGCAAATTTCTTCAGATGATTGATTCATAACGTTTTTTTTGGAGTGCTGTATTTCCGGGCAATCTGTTCGCAGCCAGCATTCATGCGGCTTGGGCGGGGGTCGGGACAGGATGTCAACAAAGTTATCCACAGAAATCCGGGATTACTCACACACCCACGGCAAATCAAGCACTTAGCCGCCAAAGCTCCAGATCACATCCACAACGCGCACTAAGCCTATTTCTCCTCCATAGCTCGTGTCTATGCCCCTCTCCCTCGTCCACGTTGCCCTGCAGACGCCATCACACAGCGGAGTCGGCGACCTTCTGAGCTACGCCAGTGAGCGCCCGCTCTCACCGGGTACGCTGGTGCGGGTGCCCTTGGGCACGCGCGAGGTGCTGGGCGTGGTGTGGGACGCCGACGAAGCCCCCGGTGAGCTGCCCGATGGCGCCACGCTGCGTCCCATTGCAGGTGTGCTGGAGGGCGTGGTGCCCCTGGATGCGTCCTGGCGCCGTCTGGTGGGGTTTGCAGCACGCTACTATCAGCGCGCCTTGGGCGAGGTGGCCCTGGCGGCCCTGCCCCCTCAACTGCGCGACCTGCGCCCCGAGCAGTTGGCACGGCGGCTGCGGCGCCCGGCCAAGGGCGCAGGAGATACCTCACGCACTATTGAAAACATAGCGCTCAGCGCAGAACAAGAAAGCGCCAGGGCCCGAATTTCCTCAGAAAAAGGGCCTTTCCTGCTGTTTGGCAGCACCGGCAGTGGCAAGACCGAGGTGTATCTGCGTTGCGTGCAAGAGATGCTGGAGGCCGACCCCACCGCCCAGGCGCTGGTGATGGTGCCCGAGATCAACCTCACGCCCCAGTTGGAAGAGCGCTTTGCAGGCCGCTTCGCTCCGCGCTTCGGCCCCGGTGCCGTGGCGTCGCTGCACAGCGGCATGACCAACCCGCAACGCCTGGCCAGCTGGCTGGCCGCGCATAGCGGCAGCGCACGCATCGTGCTGGGAACGCGCATGGCGGTGTTCGCCAGCCTGCCCGGTCTGAAGCTCATCGTGGTGGATGAAGAGCACGACCCCAGCTACAAGCAGCAGGAGGGCGCGCGCTACTCCGCGCGCGACCTGGCCATCTGGCGCGGACGCGAGCAGGGCGCGAAGGTGATCCTGGGCTCGGCCACGCCGTCGCTGGAGAGCTGGTACGCCAGCCGCCCAGCCACGGCCGAAGACCCAGAAGGCGGCCGCTACGTGCGGCTGCACATGCCCAGCCGCATTGGCGCCGGTGCCCTGGCCCGTGTGCGCCGGGTGGACATGAACCAGCAGCCCCGCCGCACCGTGTTCAGCGCGCCGCTGCTGCAGGCCATTACCGAACGCGTGGCGCGTGGCGAGCAGAGCATGATCTTGCTGAACCGCCGGGGCTACGCGCCCGTGCTGCACTGTGTGGACTGCGGCTGGAAGAGCGACTGCCCGCACTGCAGCGCGCACCAGGTGTTCCACAAGACCGACCGCACCCTGCGCTGCCACCACTGCGGCTACACGGTGCGTGTGCCGTTTCATTGCCCGACCTGCGGCAGCCCCGACATCCACCCCATGGGCAAGGGCACCGAGCAGCTCGAGGAACAGCTCGGCACGCTGCTGCGGGAGGTGCTGCGACCCGACCGAACGCCCGCCCGCATCGCCCGCATCGACGCCGACACCACCAAGGCCAAGGGCGCGCTGGAGGCCCAGCTGGCGCAGGTGCATTCTGGCGAGGTGGATGTGCTGGTGGGCACGCAGATGATTGCCAAGGGGCACGACTTTCGGCGCATCACGCTGGTGGCTGCGGTGCAGCCCGACGGCGCACTGTTCAGCAGCGACTTCCGCGCCGCCGAGCGGCTGTTTGCACTGCTGATGCAGGCAGCGGGCCGCGCCGGGCGCGACGCCGCCTACATGGCCGCACAAGCGGTGCATGGCACGCAGCCCGAGATGTGGGTGCAGAGCTTTCACCCCCAGCACGCCGTGTTCGAGGCACTGCGCAAGCACGACTACGAAGCTTTTGCCGCCCAGCAGCTCAAGGAGCGCGAAGAGGCCGCCATGCCCCCGTTCTCGTACCAGGCGCTGGTGCGAGCCGATGCGCGCACGCAGGAGGTGGCGCAGGGCTTTCTGACTGCGGCCACCGCTGCCGCCCACGCCGCGCAGTTGCCAGGCTTGCCCGACGGCACGGTGATCCTGTTCCCGCCCGTGCCGCTCACGATCCAGCGCGTTGCCAATGTGGAGCGCGCCCAGATGCTGATGGAAAGCAGCAGCCGCACCACCCTGCAGCGCTTTCTGGCCGCATGGCAGCCGATATTGCAAGCCACGCGCAGCCAGCCGGAGCACAAGGGGCTGATCCGCTGGCTGGTGGATGTGGACCCGCTGGCGATCTGAGGCGCACCCGCAGTCTGTCGCAGCGGCCAAAAACAAAGGGGGCTGCGCTCTTCAACGCAGCCCCCGCCTCGTCAGAGCGTGGTTCGCCGTTTACAGCGCGCCGTCACCCAGCACGATGCCTTCACGTCGCGGGTCCACGCCGCCTTCCAGCTTGGTCTGACCGTTGCGGTTGACCCGCATGATGGTGGACACGCCGCTCGACTGCGCGGCGTTGTTCACCGTGTGGCCCTTGGCCTTGAGGCCGTCGATCAGGCCGGTGAGGTCCAGCGCCGTGTTGGCACCATCCACGTTGGTGGTGGGGCTGTTGGTGGCGCCAAAGTTAACCAGCGATGTGGCCTGCTGGGCGTCGAGGTTCCAGTCCACCGCGCCGACGACGGTCTTGAGCACGTACTGGATGATGGTGCCGCCGCCGGGCGAGCCCGTCGCCATCACGAAATCACCCGGCTCTGTGCCCTTGAACACCAAGGTGGGTGCCATGGTGCTGCGGGGGCGCTTGCCGGGGGCCACGCGATTGGCAATGGGCACACCGGCGCCGTCAGCGGGCTGGGCCGAGAAGTCGGTGAGCTGGTTGGTCAGCAGAAAGCCGCCCACCATGTGGAACGAGCCCATGCTGGATTCGACCGTGGAGGTCATCGAGACCACGTTGCCATAGGCATCCACGATGGAGAAGTGCGTCGTGCCGCGCTCCACCGTCTTGTCCACACCTAAAGGCACATCGCCCAGTGCCCCCGCAGACGCCGTTCCCAGCGACTTGCCATCCGGCTGGATCAGCGCCGCGCGCTGCTTCAGGTAAGCCTTGTCCAGCATGGTGGACACGCCCTTGCCAGGCAGCGGGATGAAATCGGTGTCGGCCACGTACTTGTCACGGTCGGCATAGGCCAGGCGCTCTGCCTCGGATACCAGGTGCACGCCCATCACGCTCGGCACGCCGCCTTCATTGGTGGGATTCGTGGGGCCGTGTTTGGAAAGGTCGAAGTTCTCCAGAATGCCCAGCGCCTGCGCAATGGCGATACCGCCCGACGACGGCGGCGACATGGTGCAGACGTAGTAGCTCGCGCGGTAGGTGGTGCACACCGGCTCGCGCTTTTTGGCCTGGTAGTTCTTGAGGTCGTTCACCGTCATCAGGCTGGGGGTGATGGGCGTCTTGGCCGCATCATCGCCCACCGCCTGGGCTGCCTTGGCCACGATGGCCTCGGCCAGCGGGCCGGAGTACATCGCGTTGGCACCGCCGCTCGCCAACGTGCGCAGTGTCTGGGCGTAGGGCAGGTTGGTCGTCACCGTGCCGGTGGCCTTGGGGGTGCCGTCGGCGTTGAAGAACGCGGACACCGCATTCGCGTCCAGCGCCAGGCTGGCGGCGTTGCCCTTGATCGCGTCGCCCATGCGGCCGGGAATGCGGTAGCCGTTGGTGGCCAGCTGGATGCCTTCGTCAAACAGCTTTTCCCAGCCCAGCTTGCCATGCTCCTTGTGGGCCATGTCCAGCATACGCATCACACCCGGCACACCGATGGAGCGGCCACTGCGCCGAGCGCTGGGCACGGGCGCAGCGGACGAGGCATCACCCTGGTCCTGGCGCACCAGGTAGTAGCCGTTGGCGGCTGCGGGTGCGGTTTCACGGCCGTCGTACGCCACGACCTTCTTGGTGTTTGCGTCGTAATACATCATGAAGGCGCTGCCCGCCAGCGTGCTGGACTGCGGCTCCACCAGGCCCAGCACAGCCTGCACGGCCACGGCGGCGTCCACCGCAGTGCCGCCGGCCTTGAGCACGTCACACCCGGCCTTGGTAGCCAGCGGGGTGTTGGCCACCACCATGTACTTGCTCGATTGCTTGGCCTTGTAGCCCAGGCGGTAGCCCGATGCCGCCTCGGGCGCAGCCGGGTCGCCCGCCACGCCGGACCCCACCACCACGGCCGAGCCGGAGCTGGACACCACCGAGCAGCTCTGGGCATTGTTGTCCACGGCCAGGTCGTTGTCCGAGCCGCTGCCGCAGCCCGAAAGCACCAGCGCAACGGCCACGGGCGTGAGTGCCCACAGCACAATATTCCTCTTCCTCATAGTGAATCTCCTGTTGTTGTCCGTTCGTGGGCATGGATTGACCACGTGGCATCGTCGGCGCAAAAAGCATGCCCTGTCGAATGTTTTTTCGTATCGTTTTCTCAAGGCAGCCATCTCAGGAAGGCAACGACAGGCAGGCCAAGGCGGCGGCACGACAGCGGCACGGCCACATTGTCTGGACGACGCCTGCGCGCGAGCCCCGCATGAAAAATCGAAGCAAATCCGGCGGTAGCGCTAGTGCATCATGCGCTGGTAGCTATCATTTTTGATAGTCCGAGTCCCCGCTCTGGCTTAGAGCCTGCACCTACACTGCCCCGTACCGCAGCAGGAGACCCCATGACCCCCGAACAATTTGCAGACGAACTGGCCCGCGAAGGCTTTGAGCCCGCCGTCACCGTGACCCGCGAAGCCGGGGGCATGCTAGGTGACCACACCCACCCGTTCGAGGCCAAGGCGCTGATCCTGTCGGGTGATATCCGCATCGCCACGGCGGCGTCAGAACGTGTGTACCAGGCGGGCGATGTCTTTCACCTGGCGGCCGAAGAGCCGCACTCGGAGTTCTACGGCATGCTGGGAGTGCAGTATCTGGTAGGGCGCAAGACACCCCCGGCGGCCTGACACCGCCGCACCGCAGCAGCCTGGCGGCTCAGGTCAGCAGCGCGACGGCGGCGGAGAAGCTCAGAAACGCCAGCGCAGTGGACACCAGAATGATGCGCGCCACCCGTCCGTTGTTGGCGCCGAATTTCTCGGCCAGCAGCGACACGTTGCTGGCGCTGGGCAACGCCGCCAGCAGCACCATCACCGTGAGCGCAAAGGGCGTGAGCGGCACGCCCAGCGCCATGGCTGCCGTGCCTGCGCCCCACACCAGCAGCGGGTGCACCAGCAGCTTGGCCAGCGCCACCGGCACGTAGTCCCGTGCAGGGACCTGCTCGTGCTGGTTCATCTGCGAGCGGGCCAGCACTGCGCCGATGGTGAACAGCGCGACGGGCGAGGCCGCGTCGGCCAGCATGGCGATGGTCTTGTCCACCGGACCCGGCAACTTGAACTGCAGCGCCGATGCGAGCGCGCCCAGCGCAATCGACCAGGGCATGGGGTTGGTGGCCATGCCCCTGAAAGCACTTTTCAGCGCCACGCCCACGCCGTGGGTGCCCGCCCCATCCAGGCGCGAGAGCGCAATACACAGTGAACTGGTGATGACCATGTCCACCACGATGGTGACGATGGCCGGGCCCGCGCTCTGGGCACCCAACAGGGCCACCAGCAGCGGCACACCCATGAAGCCCGTGTTCGGGAAGGCTGCGACGAGTGCACCAAAGGCCGCGTCGTTCCAGCCGATGCGCGCGTTGCGCGTAAGCGCCACCGTGGCGCCCACCATGACCAGCGCACACAGCACATACACGCCTGCCACGGCCGGGTCCAGCAGTTGGTGGATGGGTGTGCTGGCGCCAAAGCGGTACAACATGCACGGCAGCGCAAAGTACAGCACGAAGGCGTTGAGCCCCGGGATGGCAGGTTGCGGCAGCACGCCGCGCCGTGCGGCGAGGTAGCCACAGAGCACGAGAGCAAAGAAGGGGAAGGTGACGAGCAGGACGGACAGCACAGCCCGATTGTCCTTGTTGCGCCAGCAGCCAGGGTCTGCGGCACCCGGGGTGGTCAGCGCAAAGTCAGGTGGGTGGGCTCGCGGGTGGCGAGCGCAGCCATCCGCTTTTTGTTATTGCTTGCGCTGAATGATGAGGTTGCGCTTGGCATCCTCCGGGTAGGCAAAGGTGATGGCGCCGTTCTTGACCATGCCCATGACCAGCATGTTGCGCGTGATCGCGTCCTTGTCCTGCGCGCTGAAGGGCTTGTCGTAGGTGGTGACCACGCCGTAGTAGGTCTTCATCTTGCCCTCCAGCGATTCCTTGATGGCCTTGCCGTTCAGGTTGCCGTCGCGGATGCCGAGGAACGAGTACATCAGCAGATAGGTGGCGTCGTAGGCGTTGGCTGCCGCCATGGGCACGGCCACCTTGCCTTGGTACTTGCGGGTGTAGCTCGACAGGAACGATGCCCGGCGCTCGTTGCTGGGCTCGGCGATGAAGGTCTGCACCATCAGCGCACCCTCGGCCGCATCTTTGGCGCCTTCGAGGAAGAAGGGGAAGGACAGCGGCCACGGCCCCACCTGCGGCACCTTCCAGCCCAGCGCCTTCTTGCCGTTGGCAATGGTGGCGTTCTCCGGCCCCACGGTGTAGCTGTAGACCACGTTGGCACCCGCGTTGCGCGCCGCAGTCAGCTCGGCCGTCAGGTCCTTCACCCCCAGGTCAAAGCGCGCCACATGCACGGGCTTGAGGTTCTTGGCGGCCAGTGCGGCCACCACATCGTTGTAGCCGCCTTCGCCATAGCCGGTCTTGTCGGCAAAGATGGCGACCTTGTCCCAGCCGCGTTTGACGATGTCGTCCACCAGGAAGGGCGCCTGGATCGCGTCGCGCGCCTGCACGCGGAAGATGTAGCTGTCGGGCGCGGGATATTTGGCCGTCACGGCCGTGCCTGTGGCGCAGGGCACGATGAGCGGGCTTTTGGCGTCCTGGAACAGGTCGATGGCCTTGAGCGCCACGCCGGTGTTGCAAAAGCCAATGGTGGCGACGACCTTCTCGGCCAGCAGTTCCTGCGACACCTTGCGGCCTTGATCGGGGTCGGCCCTGTCGTCCTTGATGACCAGCTCCAGCGGGCGGCCCAGGTAGCCACCCACGGCATTGATCTCGTCCACCGCCAGCTTGATGCCATTGAGCATGGGCACGCCAAAGTCGGCCGACGGCCCCGTGAACGGCCCCACCACGCCGATGCGCGCGGGGGCGTTGCCCCCCACCTGCGCATGCGCCACCCGTGGCAGCAACGCCGCACCCGCCAGCACACCGGCTGCCGCCAGGGCGGACCAGGCGGTCCATGCAGGCAGTGGCAACCGACGGCGGCCCGCCCGGGGCGTGGCGGCAGTCAGAGCGATGGAAGGCGGGGTGGCAGGGTTCATGGCGGTGCTCGGTTCACAACACTCCCCTCCCGACAAAGGGAAGGACTCGCCAACCAGTATCAAATTGTGAAAACAAAGCCCCTAGCGGGGTTTCCCGGAGCACAGGGCCCGCGCGCGGGTCCGGCAGCGGCCCCGTCAGCAGCCTGTCAGGCGCTGGTCGCGCATGGGGCGGCGGCCGATACCCTCGCACCGCAGCTGCCGGGGGCGCGCCGGTATCATTGCGCCCTTGCGCGGCACACCCCTCGGTTTGCACCCCGCGCCCGTGGCGCCCACCGCCCCGCGCCCTGCCCGGTTTCCGCCCTCCGCCCCTTCCTGCCCTCACCCTCTCCATGTCTGCCGGTCTCAATCTCGCCCAGCTCCAGGCTGTCCACTACACCGACGGGGCCTGTCTCGTGCTGGCAGGCGCGGGCTCGGGCAAGACACGGGTGATCACGATGAAGATCGCCCACATGATCGAGAAGGGCATGGACCCCAAACGCATCGCGGCCATCACCTTCACCAACAAAGCCGCCGCCGAGATGCGCGAGCGCGCCAAGGGCCTCATCGGCCGGCGCGCCAAGGATGTGCTGGTGTGCACCTTCCACGCGCTAGGCGTGCGCATGGTGCGCGAGGACGGCCATGTGCTGGGCCTCAAGCCGCAGTTCAGCATCCTCGACGCCGATGACGTGACGGGCATCCTGAAAGAAGCCTCGGGTGGCACCACCGACATGGCCACGGCGCGCCAGTGGCAGTGGGTGATCAGCAAGTGGAAGAACATGGGTCTGACCTCCGAACAGGCCCTGGCCCAGGCGGCGGACGACAACGAACGCATCATCGCCACGCTGATGGCCCGGTATGAAGAGCGCCTGGCGGCCTACCAGAGCGTGGACTTTGACGACCTGATCGGCATGCCGCTGCGGCTGCTGCGCGACTTCCCGGAGGTGCGTGCCAAGTGGCAAGCGGCCCTGGGCCATGTGCTGGTGGACGAGTACCAGGACACCAACGCCACGCAGTACGAGCTGCTCAAGCTGCTGGTGGGCGAAAAGGGACATTTCACCGCTGTGGGCGACGACGACCAGTCCATCTACGGCTGGCGCGGCGCCACGCTGGACAACCTCAAGAAGTTGCCGGTGGACTACCCCCACCTCAAGGTCATCAAGCTGGAGCAGAACTACCGCTCTACCAGTGCCATCCTGCGTGCGGCCAACAACGTGATCGGGCCCAACCCCAAGCTGTTCCCCAAAACCCTGTTCAGCGAACTGGGCGAGGGCGAGCCGGTGCGTGTGGTCGATGCCGACAACGAGGAGCACGAAGCCGAGCGCGCCGTGGCCCGCATCCAGAGCCTGCGCGCGGCCAGCAACCCGCCGCCGGACTGGAAGAGCTTCGCCATCCTGTACCGCGCCAACCACCAGGCCAAGCCATTCGAGAAGGCACTGCGCAAGGCCAACATTCCCTACAAGGTCTCGGGCGGCACGAGCTTCTTTGACCGCGCCGAAATCAAGGACCTGTGCGCCTGGTTCCGGCTGTGGATCAACAACGACGACGACCCGGCGTTTTTGCGCGCCATCACCACGCCCAAGCGTGGCATCGGCCACACCACGCTGGCATCGCTGGGGGCCTTTGCCACCCAGCACAAGCAAAGCATGTTCGGCGCGCTGTTCAACGGCATGCTGCCTGCCGCTGTGCCCAAGCGCGCCATGGACGGCCTGCACGAGTTTGGCCGCTACATCAATTACCTGGAGTACAGCGCCCGCCGCACCCATGGCGCCGAAGAGGCCCGCGCCTTTTTGAACGAATGGCTCAAGGAAATTGGCTACGAGCAGCACCTGTACGACAACGAAGACAGCGAAAAAGTGGCGGCCGCCCGCTGGAGCAACGTGATGGAGTTCTGCGACTGGATGGCCCAGCGCGCGGGCGGGCAGATCGACGATACGGCCGGTGCCGTGGTGGCCAAGGAGACCAAGAGCCTGCTGGAGGTGTCGCAGACCATTGCGCTGCTATCCACCATCAGCGAGCGCGAGCAGGAGCAGGACATGGTCACGCTCTCCACCCTGCACGCCAGCAAGGGGCTGGAGTGGCCGCATGTGGTGCTGGTGGGCGTGACCGAGGGCATGCTGCCCTTCAAGCTCGATGACGACGAAGGCCGCCAGCAGCAGGTGACCGACGACGTGCTGCAGCGCCTGCAGGAGGAGCGCCGCCTGATGTACGTGGGCATCACCCGCGCCCAGCGCACCCTGGCCGTGAGCTGGACCAAGCGCCGCAAAAAAGGGCGCGAAATGGTGGCCGCACAACCGAGCCGCTTCATCGCCGAAATGGGCCTGGACAAGACCACAGCCCGCGAAGACCCGCGCGAAAAGCTCAAGGCCCTGCGCGCCGAATTTGCTGCCAAGGCCCAGGCCACCACTGCGGCCAACGCGGCTGCGGCCGCCAACCCGGCGCCCACTGCTTGAGAGGGCGTACGCACATGGCACAACACCCCGCCACCGATACCACCCCACGCCCCGCCCTGCCCCGTGGCCGCAGCGCCTGGGGCATTGCTGCGCTTTTGATAGCTATCAGCGCTTGTCCTACAAGCGCCATCGGCCAAAAAGCACCACAATCCACGGCGGCATGCCCAGCGGCGGCAGAGATGGACCACCAACACCTGCAGGGCCAGTGGCGCGCCGAGCTGCAGGCCCCTGCGCCGGGAGACAAGCCCACCACGGCCACGCTGCAACTGGGCCCGCACCCCGAGCTGGCACAGAGCGTGCGTGGCACCGTGGCGCGCAGCGGCACCACGGCCCAGGTCAGTGGTGACGTCGACGGCGGCGACCTGACCCTGGAAGAATCGATCAACGGCACCAACATCAGTGCCACCTGGACAGGCCAGGTGGTCGATGGAAGTTGCGGCAAGGAAATACGCGGAACATGGAACAACGCCCACCCCACCCCCACCACGCCGTCAGCACCGTTTGTGCTGCGCAAACAGGCGGCCTGGCAATGAGCGCCGTTGCGCGGGGTACCCCCGCGTCCCGTCTGCACCGCCCGCTGGCCTTGCTGCTCGCAGCCCTGGCCCCGGCCGGCGCGGCGCTGGCGCAATCAGCCCCTGCCGCAGCCACCGGCGCCGCGACAGGGACCGACGCTGCCCTGCGCCGCTGCACCGCCCTGTCCAGCGACAACCAGGCGCGCCTGGCCTGCTTTGACGCCTGGGCGGCCGAACAGGCCCAGGCCACTCCTGCAGGAGCGCAGTCCTGGCAAGCCCCTGCTGCTTCGGCGTCGGCCAGTGCCAGCGGCGCAAGCTCTTCGTCGGCCGTGCCCCCGCCGGTGGACGCCACGCTGCCTGCCACCCGCATCATCGACGTGGCGCGCACCGAAGGCTGCCGCGACCCGCAGTACAGCGATCTCTCCCGCTTCTGGGAGCTGGAAACGGGCACGGACTGCGGCACATTCAGCTTCCGGGGCTACCGCCCGATCACGGTGTCGGTGGTGGCGTCGAGCAGTGTGAACCGCCAGCCCGCGTCGGATGCCGACGGCAACTCGGCCACCGACTCGACCCCGTACCGCCGCACCGAAAACCGCATCCAGCTGTCCGTGCGTACCAAGATTGCGCAGGGCCTGCTGACCCAGGGCCACCCCACGCTCAAGGACTCGCTGTGGTTTGGCTACACGCAGCAGTCGTACTGGCAACTGTTCACCCCCGAGATCTCGCGCCCCTTCCGCGCCACCGACCACGAGCCCGAGCTGATGTACGTGTACCCCACCACGGCACAACTGCCGTTTGGCTGGAAGTGGCGCTACAGCGGCATCGGCCTGGTGCACCAGTCCAACGGCCAGAGCAAGCCGCTGTCGCGCAGCTGGAACCGCGCCTACCTGATGACCGGCATCGAACTGGACAACCGCTTTAGCGTGAACGCCCGCATCTGGAAGCGCATCCCCGAAAGCGCAGGCAGCGACGACAACCCGGGCATCAGCGACTACATCGGCCGGGGCGAGTTGTCGCTGCTGTGGAACGTGAACAAGGACAACACCCTGGGCGCCACGGTGCGCCACACGCTGGCCAGCAGCGACCGGGGCTCGGTGCGTGTGGAATGGCTGCAGGCCCTGGGCACCGGCCTGTTCGGCAGCAAGAGCAACCTGCGCCTGCACACCTCGTTGTTCAGCGGCTACGGCGACAGCATGATCGACTACAACCGCAAGCGCACTGTGTTCAGTGTGGGGTTGAGTCTGGTGGATTTCTAGCAGAGACACCCCCCTGAGGCGCTGCGCGCCTTCCCCCCGCTCTCACATCGCTACGCGATGTGGGCAAGGGGACGCAGCCCTCGCTGCGGGGCGGCCCTGGCTTGGCTGCCCGCGCCTGGGGCCGCGCCAGTTGCATACGCCTTGGACGAAGCACCGGCCAGCAGTAGCCCAAGGCGGGGCAAAGGCCCTCACAACTCGTTACGACATCGTCCTCAAGTTTCTCCGGATGGCGCCGACGCGCGGCCACAATGGCACGCGCACAGAAACCGGCGTGGCCCCCTGTGAGAGGCGCTCAATAAGAGCCCCTTTCCCACCGTTTTACCTGCCATTGCCTGCCGCGTGCCCCTCGACAATGCCGACAAAGAGGAACACACCCATGGACATGCAATACCAGCTCAAGGCAGGCAGCTATTACCTGTATGACATGCGCGAGGCGCCCAGCGCCGTCACGGGTGAACGCCGCTTCAAGCTCAAGACCGACACGGTGGCCATTGCGTTCGATGTGCACACGGGCGAGGTGCACCAGCACGGCAGCCCCACGCGCATCCAGTCCTGGGCCAACAACACGCGCCGCCGCCTGCGCGCTGCCGGTGCACAGGACGTGGCCAACGACATCGTGGTGGTGTCAGGCCCGCTGCCCGTGGACGAGCTCAACAAATGCCTGTGGGTGCGCGGCTATGTGCGCCGCATGTTCTCGCGCCTGGCCACCCTGCCCCATGGCAAGCTGCAGCGGCCCTCGGAGCCGTTTCGCAAGGCGGCCTGATCCGGGCAACCTCTCCCACACATTCCGATCGGGGCCGCGCACAGCGGCCCTTTTCCTTTGTCCTGTCTTTTTCTATCAGGGCGGGCGCCAAAGGGGTCAGGCTTCGGCGTCCTCGACCGCGTCGCTGTCCACCCCCTCCTGCACCTCGGCATGCTTGACGATGGTCACCGGCACCGGACTGGCATGGGCCACCTCCTGCGACACCGACCCGAGCAGCGCGCTGGTGATGGCGCCCTGCCCCTTGGCACCGATGATGACCATGTCGCAGCCCGAGCGCTCGATCATGTCCACCAGCGTGTGCGCCACATCGCCCACCCCCACATCGGTTTCGTAGGCCACCCCGGCGGCATCGAGCAGCGCGCGCGCTGGCGCCATCAAATGCTGGCCCGCCTCCAGGCTGGCGGCGGCGATCAGGTCGGGGTCACGGGTGGTCACCAGTTCGTACAGCGTGGCGGGCTCCTGCACGTTGGCCAGCACCATCGTGGCCTGGAGCCCCTGGCGCACCAGCGCCAGCGCGTGGTGCACGCCATCCAGGGAGAGTTCGGAGCCGTCCACGGCGATGAGGATCTTGAGCATGGGGTTCTCCTTGAGTGAGTACAGACCAGTGTAGCGACGCCATCGGCCAGCGCCAGTCCAATCCCTTGCGGCAGGTCAGCCCGGCCCGTCTGGGACAATGCGCCCCATCATGCTGCAGTTCGACCTCCTCAAAACCGACCCCTCCAGCCACGCACGCCGTGGCCAGCTCACGCTCAACCACGGTGTGGTGCAAACCCCCATCTTCATGCCCGTGGGCACCTATGGCACCGTCAAGGGCGTGATGCCGCGCAGCCTGCACGACATGGGCGCGCAGATCATCCTGGGCAACACCTTCCACCTGTGGATGCGCCCGGGCCTGGACGTGATGCAGAGCTTTGGCGGCCTGCACGGCTTTGAGAAGTGGGACAAGCCCATCCTCACCGACTCCGGCGGCTTCCAGGTCTGGAGCCTAGGCGCTATGCGCAAGATCACCGAAGAGGGCGTGACCTTTGCCAGCCCCGTGAATGGCGACAAGCTCTTCATGTCGCCCGAGGTGAGCATGCAGATCCAGACCACGCTCAACTCCGACATCGTGATGCAGCTCGACGAGTGCACGCCGTACGAGACCAAGGGCCACAAGACCACCGAGGCCGAGGCGCGCAAGAGCATGGAAATGAGCCTGCGCTGGGCAAGACGCAGCCAGGACGAATTCCACCGCCTGAACAATCCGAACGCCCTCTTTGGCATCGTGCAGGGTGGCATGTTCAAGAACCTGCGCCAGGAGTCTCTGGAGCGCCTGGTCGAGATGGACTTCCCCGGCTACGCCGTGGGCGGCGTGAGCGTGGGCGAGCCCAAGGACGAGATGCTGGACATCATGGCCCACACGCCCCACCGCCTGCCCGCGCACAAGCCCCGCTACCTGATGGGCGTGGGCACGCCCGAAGACCTGGTGCAGGGCGTGGCCGACGGTGTGGACATGTTCGACTGCGTGATGCCCACCCGCAACGCACGCAACGGCACGATGTTCACGCGCTTTGGCGACCTGAAGATCCGCAACGCCCGCCACAAGGCCGACCACAAGCCCATGGACACCAGCTGCACCTGCTACGCCTGCGCAGGCAGCTCGGGCGTGTCGTGGGACGATGGCGGACGTGAAGGCTTCTCACGTGCCTACCTGCACCACCTGGACCGCTGCGGCGAGATGCTGGGCCCCATGCTCACCACCGTGCACAACCTGCACTACTACCTGAACCTGATGCGCGAGGTGCGCGAGTCGCTGGAGGCGGGCACTTTTGCCCAGTTCCGTGCGCAGTTCAAGGCCGACCGGGCGCGCGGCGTGTGAGCGGCAGATTCGCCCTCCGCCAGTTTGCTATCTTTTACATAGCACGCTAGGCATGATCCACTTGCGCATCGGGCCAAAATCATTCCAAAACTCCTGCGCCATCTGCTGCACTGGCCTCTGCGGGCCCTCACGGGTCTGGGCAGCGGCCTGCTCGCCCTGTTGATCCTGTTCGAGGAATGGGGGTGGGAGCCATTGCAGCGCCTGCTGGCGCGCATCGGCCGCTGGCCGGGCCTGCGCTGGGTGGAGGGCTGGGTACGCTCCCTGCCACCCTGGGCTGCGGTGGCCTTGTTTGCGCTGCCCACGGCGCTATTGCTGCCCATCAAGCTGCTGGCGCTCTGGGCCATCGGGCGCGGGCATGTGGTGCTGGGCATGCTGGTCATCGTGCTGGCCAAGGTGGTGGGTACGGCGGTGGTGGCGCGGCTGTTCACCCTCACCCAGCCAGCGCTCATGCAACTGCGCTGGTTTGCCTGGACCCACGCGCACTGGATGCAGCTCAAGCATGCCGTGCTGGAGCGTGCCCGCGCGTCGTGGGCCTGGCGCGTGGCGCGGGTGATCCAGCGGCAGTGGAAGAAGCGGTGGCGCCAGCGCTGAGGACCGCCCTTGGACTCCACCCTGCGCCGCACCGGCGTCTAGCATCCGTCGCCTGTCACTGCTTTCGGTCACCATACGGGGACTGGGCACTCCCGATCTGATTCGCCCCACTGCCACCACACCACCGCCACGCAGCGCCATGGGTTTACAGCTTGACCTCCCCACCGTCCTCTTGCTCTACAAGACCGCCCTGGTGGCCGGCGCGCTGAGCATCTTTCATGTCAGCCGCCATTCATGCCGCCCGCAAGGACTGCGGCCGCTGGCGGCGGCCTACCTGCTTTTGGCCGTGGGCGCCGAGCTGGCGGGCCAGGGCGAGTACAAAGTGCTGCCCCAGTGGCTGTGGACGCACACCAGCTTGCTGCTGGGCACGCTGGGCTATGTGCTGTTCTGGGCGAGCGTGCGGACCCTGAGCGGGCGCCGGCGGGTGCCCCTGCCGCTGCTGATGGCAGTGCCGTGCGGCTGGCTGGTGCTGGGCATTGCCACGCAGTTTCCGCTCGACAACCTGCTGCGTGCGGGCGCCTTCCACCTGACGGCCGCGCTGGCGCTGGCGGCGGCCGCCCACGAGGTCTGGCGCGACCGCCACACCGAGCCCCTGCCCTCGCGCGGGTTACTGGCCGGGCTGCTGCTGACCAGCGCCGGTCTGTTTGCACTGCAGCTGTTTCTCATCGCCACGCACGCCACCAGCCCGGTCGGTTTTGCCCGGGCGTTCTACGCACAGATGTTCTGCCACTTCGGCGTTGCACTCATGGTGTCGTCCCTGTCCAATGAGCGGGCCGAGGTGCGGCTGCAAAAGGTAGCCCAGACCGACACGCTCACCGGCATCGGCAACCGCCGCTGGCTCATGTCCATGCTGCCGGCGCAACTGCCGGTGGGCAGCGCCATCGCGCAGCTGGACCTGGACCATTTCAAGCACATCAACGACCGCTTTGGCCATGCAGCGGGCGACCGCGTGCTGCGCGCGGCGGCCGTGGCCCAGCGCCTGTGCCGCGCGGTGCAAAGCATCCGCCTCACCGAAGCCGGGGAGGACATCTCTGTGACCATGAGCATCGGCATGGTCTGCGTGACCTCGGGCGGCGGGAGCTGGGCCGAATGGCTGGCCGCGGCCGACCAGGCGCTGTACGACGCCAAACACGCAGGCCGCAACCGCGTGGTGGTGGCCGCAGGGCGCCGGGCCTGATCCCGGCCTGCCGCACAATCCCGCCCCATGCCTACCGCCCTCCAAGCCCCCTTGAATGAAGCGCTGGAACTGGCCTTCAACCTGGCCCCCGTCGGCATGTGCGTGACGCGCGAGCGCTGCATCGAGATCTGCAACGACGCCTTTGCCCGCATGTTTGGCTACGAACAGGCCGAGCTGCTGGGCCAGCCGCTGGCGCCGCTGTATCCGTCGCTGGACGAATTCACCCACACCGGCAACCTGGGCCTGCCCGCCATGATGGACACCGGCAGCTACAGCGACGAGCGAGTGATGCGCCGCCGGGACGGCACGCTGTTCTGGTGCCATGTGGTGGGCCGCGCGCTGGACCGCGCCCAACCGTTTGCGCGCGCGGTGTGGATGTTTGAAGACATCTCGCACCGCCGGGTGGTCAGCACCCCGCTCACGGTGCGCGAGCGCGAGGTGGCGCAGCACATCGTCACCGGTGCCACCAGCAAGCAGATTGCCCGCCACCTCCACATCAGCCACCGCACGGTGGAGGCCCACCGGGGGCGGATCATGCGCAAGCTGGGGGCCACCAGCACGGGCGAATTGGTGGCCCTGCTGTTGGGCATGCCCTGACACCGGGGACAATCGGGGCCCGCACGCCTTCGCTGCCGACATGCCGCCCACCCTGCCCCGCCTCTTTGCTCCCGCCCGGACCGTTCCCCCGCCCGTGGCCTGGGCCGCCCTGGCGCTGTTGATATTCACCGCCTGCCTGGTGGGCATCTTTGCGCGTCCCATCGGCTTTTTGTCGGCGTTCTGGCCTGCCAATGCACTGCTGCTGGGGCTGCTGGTGCGCTACCCCCACCTGGCA
This sequence comes from Acidovorax sp. Root402, assembly GCF_001425125.1. Lineage (NCBI taxonomy): Bacteria > Pseudomonadati > Pseudomonadota > Betaproteobacteria > Burkholderiales > Comamonadaceae > Acidovorax > Acidovorax sp. Root402. Next base: position 162,505 of record NZ_LMDQ01000015.1, on the reverse strand, counting down.
CGGCCACCCGCCTGGGTGGCGGCCGCAGTGGGCTATGTAGCGGCCGACCTGGCTACCGGCAGTGCCTGGGGCATGGCCTTGTGGCTCAACGCCGCCAACCTGCTGGGCGCCACCGCCGGCTGGCTGGTGCTGCGGGGGCTGGACGAGCCCATCCTGCGGCTGCAGCGCACGGTGGCGGCGCTGTACCTGCTGCTGGCAGCGCTGGTTGCCAGCGCAGTGGGTGCGCTGGCAGGCTGCGGCGCGGCACCGGTGTATTTCGACTCCCCGTGGACGGACCTGTTGTCGCTGTGGTTCAGCACTGAGCTGATGAACTACATGCTCATCGTGCCCGTGGTGCTGGCTGCGCCGCGCGCGACAGATCCTCCCTCGCACACCCAGGACACGCCCCTGTTCTGGCGCGTTGCGCCCGTCAGTTCGCTGGTGCTGGCCGAGGGCATCCGCACGCTCATCGGCGGGCCCGGCATGCTGGCTTTTGTGGTGCCCGGGCTGCTGTGGTGTGCGCTGAGCTACAGCGCCTTCACCTCCAGCCTGCTGTCGCTGGTGGTGTGCCTGTGGACCATGGCGGGCGTGGCCACCGGCGTGCTCAACTTCACGCCGGCCCATGCGGGCGATGTGTTCTCGCTGCGCGTGGGCGTCACGCTGCTGGCCCTGGGGCCCCTGGCCGTGGCCTGCGCCAGCGCGGCGCGCGCCGAGGCCCTGCGGCGCCTGCACCATGCCGTGCGCCACGACGACCTGACGGGCGTGCTGGCACGCCGTGCGCTGCTCAAGCAGGGCGATCGTCTGCTGGAGCGTTACCAGCGTGAATCCACCGGGCTGGCGGTGATGATGGTGGACGTGGACCACTTCAAGCAGGTGAACGACCAGCACGGACACGGTGCAGGCGACCGGCTGCTGGTCAGCATTGCGCAGACCATGGCGCGCGCACTGCGCGCCGACGACGTGCTGGGCCGCATGGGGGGCGAAGAGTTTGCCGCCGTGTTGCCCGGCGTGTCCCCCACCGAGGCCCAGGCCATTGCCGAACGGGTGCGCAGCGCCGTGGAACGGCAGGCACTGGATGCGACACGGGGTGGCCCCCAGCGGGCCACCGTCAGCATCGGCCTGGTGCACAGCGCCACACTGGGTGCGGATGCCGACATGGACACCCTGCTGCTGGCCGCCGACACGGCCCTGTACCGCGCGAAGGCCGAGGGGCGCAACCGGGTGATGGTGGGCTAGGGATGTCCTGCATAACTCCCTGCAGTCTGTGATAGCGCGGTCTCGGGCCATCCGCTGCGTTGCTTTTTTGGCCCATAGCCCCGCTATGGGCTGCAAAAAGACGCCTTGCGGCCTGTCCCGATCCGCACTACCACCGACCCGCGAGGGTTATGCAGGACATCCCTAGGTCACGCCGCGCAATGGCCCCAGCGCAGCCTGCCTCACTCCTGCGCCAGCTTCACACCCGCCCCGGTGCCGCAGGCATGGCAGAAACGTGCAAACGCGCTCTTGCGGGTGTTGCAGTGGCCGCAGTGGTCGAACAGGCCAATGCCGCAGTGCGGGCAAAAGTCGATCTTCTCGTTCTTCAGGTCCACGGGCCGCTCGCAGCCGGGGCACACGCTCTTGGCCAGACGGGCCAGAGCCACGTCGTAGCTCAGTTCCTTGCGGCGCTCCTGGTCGGGCAAGGCCTCGGCCAGCTTCTGGCGCTCCAGGTAGCGGTTGAGCGCCTGGATGGCGTAGCGCCCCACCACGGCCGTCACGGCAATGCCCACCACGTAGCGCACATAGCCGCCGTAGCTGGGCAGATAGGGCACCAGCTCCACAAAGAAGGCAAACAGCGCAAAGAAGATGAAGCCCCACACAAACGGCCAGTAGGTGCTCTTGCGCTTCTTGACGAACAGCCAGCCGGCGGCGGCCAGCAGCGGCAGCGTGAGGGCCAGGCGGTACAGGAACACGCGCAGCTCGACCTTGCGGCGCTCGGCGGCGAGCTTCACATAGCCGTCAGACTCCATCTGGTTGAGCTGCTCCTGCCGGGCGGCCGCCGCCTGGCGGGCATCAAGGGCAGCCTGCTGCTGCGTCTCCACCGCCTGCTGGGCCTTGCGCTCCACCAGCTTGAGGGCGTCGAGCGCCTGGGTGCGTGCGATCACCTCGGGGTCCTGGTCGGCCCGCTGCGTGGCGCTGCGCGTGGACAGCCAGTTGTTGAAGCTCTCTCGCTCGGCCTGCACCTCACTGCGCACCTTGCTGCGCTGCAGCTGGGCCTGCTCCAGCGCGGTCTGCGCGTCCTGTTCGGCCTGGCGCGCCGTTTTGACCTCGGCACGCAGCTTGTCGGCTGCGGCTTTGTCCAGAAAGTCGTCCACGCGCAGCGGGGTTTCGACCTTGGGTAGGTCGCCCACGATGGTGCCGCCCAGCCCGATGAGGAAGCTGGCAAACACCAGCGCCACCAGCCACAGGCCACGGCGGAACCATTTTTCGGACAGTCTCAGCGACTTGCTCATGTTCTTCTCCTCGGTGGCGCTGTGCGCCGGGTTGGGTGCGCGCGGTAGCGCACCGGCAAATGCTCTTCTTTTTATAGCTTTCAGCGCATGTATTGATTGCGCCTGCTGGCATTTTGATTCAATTTTTAATCGCCAGCACCACCGGTGTGGCTGCCAGCTGGGTGCGCTGCATCCATGCCAGGACTGAGTCGACGGTCACGGTCTCAATGCGGTCCGAGAACCGCTTTTCGTTCGGATGGTCGTCAAACGCAATGTTGGCCGACCCGACCCGCCCGCCCATGCGCGTGAGCGGCCCCAGCCTGAGCGTGGTGGGCTCATACCCCTTGAACTGCAGCCAGGCCTGCGCCTGGTCGCGCGAGCGCAAGGTGGCGGGCTCCATGGCCATCGCCAGGGTCTCCAGCGCCCACTGGTTGGACTGCTGGTATTTGCGGCTCCACGCGTAGCTGACCATGCTGTAGGGCGGGTGCTGCAGCGTCTTGGTGCGGCCCTTGTCCTGCAACACGGCCAGGAGGCGCTGCTGCACCTCGGGCGTGGGCACGGCGTACACGGCCTCGTAGCGCCACAGATCGTCCAGAAAGAATTCGCCCAGGCCCTGGCGGTACAGGTGGCCCACCGCCGTGCCACATTCGTTGAGCTTGTGCGCCACGCGCCACGGGCCTTCGGCCGTCTTGTAGGCCCAGCCAAAGTGCGAATAGCGCAGGCCGTATTTGGAGAGGTCCTGCCCCGCACGGGCCAGCGCCACCACCTGTGCGCCCGACTTGGCATGTTCGGCATCCAGCGCTACCGAGGTCTGCTCGGCCAGCTTCATGCCGCGCTCGATCACCTGCGGCGGCACGGGCTTGCGCGACTCGCACGAGCGGCCAGCGTGGGCCGGCGTGGCGGCCAGCAGCGCGACCCCAGCGAGGAACACCATGCCCACCACGGCAGGGATGCGCTGCGCGGGACTGCGGTCAAGGGTCAGGTTTCTCACCATCGTGCCGCTCCTCAAAGACGTTCGTTGTGCAGCAAGGCGCGGCCGATGGCATTGGGCACGAAGGCAATGGCCTCGCCTGCCGCCGACAGGATCACGCCCGTGCCGATCACGCTGCAGGTGACCAGGGTGCCCACGGCATAGGCCGATCCCGCCGCACCACGGCCGACCACCTCCACACTCACCTGCGCACCATCCGAGGCACGCTCCAGCAGGTACACCGTGCCCACGGCCGAGGCCTCCACCGCCCGCACCGTCAGCACCGCGCCGCCCACCGACAACGCCGCCGGCACCGTCACCACCGCACCGGCGGCCGCCGAGGCCACCGACGCCGTGCCCACCACCGAGGCCACGGGCAAAAGCGACAGCGCGGCAGAAGCCTCGCTCTGGGCACGGGCCGGCGCAGCAGCCACCAGGGCCGCACACACCACACCAGCGGCCAGCAGAGCGCGGGGCAGGCGAGCGGCAGAGCCCCACGAAGAAAACATGGCATTCATCATCATTCACTCCTCAGGGTACGGCCCGCCCACACCCAAGATGCGGAGCAGACCGGGTCGAAAGACCAGAAAGAACAAGAAAGAACCAGAAAGAAATTCGTCCAGAAGGGCGGCTGCTTGCCGCCTGTGCACACCGGGTGCGCTCAGTTCACGCTGCTGTTCTGGGCAGCGGCCTGGGCGGCTTCGCGGCGGCCTTGCAGGCGGGCGTCGAGCAGGTCGGCCTCATGGCGGTCGCGCAGCATCTTGGCCAGCGTGAAGGCGGTGGTGATCAGGTACAGCCAGCTCACGCCCAGGAACGCCTTGTAGGTCACGTTGATGTCCATGCTCAGCAGGCCCCAGCCCGTGAGGCCCATGGCCACCGCAAAGCCCCCCCACACCACCAGCTTCCACATGGGGGTGTCACCACCGCCACGGCGCGAGGCGCTTTCGTTGTCCCGCACAAACTTGGCCAGCACAAACGCGGCCGAGAGGCAGAACACGTAGCCCATCACCATGAACGCCTGCTCCAGCTGCTCGCCTGGCAGCCACGCCAGACCCACGGCGCACAGAAAAACCGCGATGCCGAACGAGACCCACACCTGCAGCTGCCAGGCCTTGGTGTCACGCTGAACAACGATGGGAGAAGAAGACATTGCTGTGGTGCCCTGAAGGGCGTTGGTTGAACACGGAACGAATGGTGCCCAGACGTAACTTGCGTGTCTGCATTGAACCGTAACAGTGGCCACCCGCAGGCTATCCGGTATCGTTTTACGGTACTTTTTCTCAGAAAATTCGGTGCAAGCCGTTGTTCAGGCCCTACGCGGCCCTCGCCACGCACCTGCGCGACAGAGGCAGCAGGCACGGCCACAGAGAATGGCAGCCTCTCCGGGCAAGGCAACTTCTGCCCGCCCCCGGACCTTGTACTTCTGACGGACGGAGCCCCCACCATGACCAAACCTTTTGACCTCGTCGTCCACGGCGCCACCGGCTTCACCGGCCGCCTGGTGGTCGAATATCTGCTGCAACGCTACCCCGCCGGCAGCGGCCTGCGCTGGGCCATGGGGGGCCGCAATGCCGACAAACTCGCCGCCGTGCGCGACGAAGTGGGCGCCCCCGCCGACACCCCACTGATCGTGACCGACACCAGCGACCCCGCCAGCCTGCAGGCGCTGATGGACGCCACGCGCCTGGTGCTGACCACCGTAGGCCCCTACCAGCTGTATGGCAACGAACTGGTGGCCGCCTGCGCCAAGGCCGGGGTGGACTATGTGGACCTGTGCGGCGAGCCCGCCTGGATGCGCCAGATGATCGACGCGCATGAAGCCGCCGCCAAGGCCAGCGGCGCGCGCATCGTGTTCTCGTGCGGGTTCGACTCGATCCCGTTCGACCTGGGCGTGTTCCTGCTGCAAAAGGAATTCCGCCACCGCTTCGGCCACCCCGCACCCCGCGTGCGCGGCCGGGTGCGCAAGATGAAGGGCACTTTCTCAGGTGGCACCGCCGCCAGCCTCAAGGCCACCATGGCGGCCGCTGCCACCCAGCCCGGTGTGCTGGACCTGCTGAAAAACCCCTTCTCGCTCACCCCCGGGTTTGAAGGTCCGCGCCAGCCTTCGGGCAACAAGCCCATGGTGGACGAGGCTTTGGGCGATGGCGTCTGGGTGGCCCCGTTCGTGATGGCCGCCATCAACACGCGCAATGTGCACCGCTCCAACTTCCTGCTGCAGCACGCCTACGGCACCGACCTTGTCTACGACGAAATGCTCATCACCGGCCCCGGCGAAAAGGGCGAGGCCATCGCCAACGCAGTGGCGGGCGACAAGTCGCTGGGCTCGGACAAGGGCCCCAAGCCCGGCGAAGGCCCTTCGCGCGAGGAACGCGAAAACGGCTTCTACGATGTGCTGTTTTTGGGCACCGACGACGCAGGCCACACCCTGCGCGTGGGCGTGAAGGGCGACCGCGACCCGGGCTATGGTTCCACCTCCAAGATGATCACCGAAGCGGCGGTGTGCCTGCTGCAGGAAGCCACGGAAACGCCTGGCGGCATCTGGACCACGGCCCCAGCGATGGGCGACCGGCTCATCGCGCGGCTGCAGGCGAATGCGGGCTTGGACTTCGCGGTCGAGACGCCCTGAACGCGCCGCAGACCAGCGCCCGCATCGGCTGAGGGCCCGGCGCGTCACGGGAGCGCTGCGGCACACGGCGCCGCCCACCAGTCCGGCGCCTGCCCCGCAGCGCGTCCCGTGGCGCGCCCTTTTTTTGTCGCCCCCTACTTCACTCCACCACCGCCCTGCAGCCCGCCCAGCACGCTTGTGACCAGGGACTGCAGCGAGCCGTCGTTCCGAAAACCGGCCGCCTCCGCGCGGGGCGTGTGCAAGGCGGGCAGGCGGCCGAACAGCGTTTCGATATGGGCCTCAGGCACATACCGAATCCACTCGGCCGGATCGGCATCCACCGCGCGGGCAATGGCCTGCACGACCTCTTCCACCGAAGAGCGCAGCACCGGAGGTTGCCAGCACCGTTCGGCCGGCAGGCCCTGCGCGGGCAGGCGCGCGGCATGCACCAGGTTGTCCAGACAACACTCCAGCGACATCCACCACGCCGTGGCCTGCGGCGACACGGGGCACATGTAAGCCTGCCGCGCCTGCAGGGCATGGAATATCTGGCTCATGAATGCGGAGCCATGGCCCGTTTCTGCCGGGGGCCGCGCCACGATGCCGGGCAGCCGCAGGCTGCGGCCATCGATATCGCCACGCCGGCTGTAGTCCGCCACCAGCAATTCCGCCATCCACTTGTGCACCCCGTAGCTGAGCGTGGGCTGCGGCCACTGGCGCTCATCGACCGCCTGGGCGCCCAGCGCGCCATACACCGCCACCGAGCTGGCAAACACCAGCCGCGGGACGGGTGCCCGCCCTGCGCGCACTGGGCGCGCAAGCCCTTCGCACAAGGCCACGGTATCCAGCAAATTGGCCTGCACACCCAGCGCAGGCTCACGCTCGGCCAGCGATCCCGGGACACTGGCCAGGTGGAATACGCAGTCGGGCGGATCGTCTTCCAGGGTTTCGAACAAAGCGCGATCGGCAAAGCTACCGACGTGCCATTGCACGCCCGGCGCGCAAGGCGCAGCAGGCCCGACGCGGTCCACCAGCGTCAATCGCAAGGGCGTACCGGGCACGAGTGGGGCGGACTGCAACCGCTCGGCCAGGGCGGCACCAATGAACCCGCCAGCACCGGTAACAACCACATGCATCAGCGTGCCCCCGTGCCTGCAGCCACCACGCGCTGGTGCACCACACCAAAAGGCCCCTCACGACCATCGGGCCAGCGCGCCTGCATGCGCACGGTATCGCCGTAGCGCATGAACGGCGTCTTGGCGGCGCCCTCGTCCAGGATCTCGATCACACGCCGCTCGGCCAGGCAGGCTGAGCCTGCATCGCGGGCCTGGTTGGACACGGTTCCCGAACCGATGATGGTGCCTGCCGTGAGCCGCCGTGTGCGGGCCGCGTGGGCAATGAGCTGGCAGAAGCTGAAGTTCATTTCGCCGCCATGCGGGTGGCCAAACCATTGGCCGTTGGAGTCCACATGCAGCCGCAGATGCACCCGCCCGTTCTGCCAGGCATCGCCCAGTTCATCCGGCGTCACGGCCAGCGGGGCAAAGCTGGTGGAAGGCTTGGCCTGCAAGAATCCAAAGCCCGTCTTCATTTCGTGCGGGCCCAGCGCGCGCAGGCTCCAGTCGTTGATCTGCACCACCAGGCGGACGCAATTCAATGCTGCTTCAGGCGTCACGCCCATGGGCACCGGGCCACAGACGACGCCGAACTCGCCTTCGAAATCGATGCCATCGGCTTCGCTGGCCATCGGTACGTCGTCGTGCGGGCCCAGAAAGTCGTCACTCGCGCCCTGGTACATGACAGGGATCGTGTCGAAATGCGGAATGGGCGGCGTGTTGAAGGCGCGCTCCATCAAGCGTCCATGGTTGAGGAACGCCGACGCATCCAGCCACTGCGGGCTGCGCGGCAAGGGGGCGCTGCATGCGGCGGGATCGAACGTAAAGCTGCCGGTTGCCGTGCCCGCCTCCAGCGCAGCAGCGCGCTCGCGCAGGGCGGGCTCTACAGCATCCCAGTTCTGCAAGGCTGCCAGCAAGCTGGTCGCTATCGGGGCGGTTTCGACGGCCTGCAAGCCGGTGGAAGAAACCAGTACCAGGCGGCCGTCCAGGCTGCCGTCTTTCAGAGTTGCAAATCGCATCGCCAGTCCTATCAGGAAGAAGGTGTTTCCAGTCGCAGCCCCGCCGCCCGGATCACGCGGGCATAGCGGTCGGTCTCTGCAGTCAGAAATGCGCCAAACTCACGCGCACTCTGGGTGGGGGCATCGGCACTGCCCAGCAGGGCCAGCTTTTCGCGCAGCTCGGGCTGGGCCAGGATGCGAACGCATTCGGCATTGAGCCGCGCGATGGCCTCGGTGGGAAGGGCTGCAGGCGCCAACAAGCCAAACCAGCCCGTGACCTGAAAGCCTGCCAGTCCCGGCGTTTCGGCCACGGTGGGCAGATCGGAGGGCAAGGCAGGCGAGCGCTGCGCGCCGGTCTGCGCCAGCAGGCGAATGCGCCCGTCCTTGACCATGGGGGCCACGGCCAGGGCGCTGTTGAACATGAGGTTCACCTGCCCGGCCGCCAGATCATTGAGGGCGGGCGCAGCGCCTTTGTAGGGCACGTGCAGCAACTGCACTCCGGCCTGCTGCGCCAGCATCTCGCCCGCCAGGTGCAGCACATTGCCGACCCCGGCCGATGCGTAGCTGACCTGCCCAGGCTTTCGCCGGGCAAGGTCCATCAGGTCGGACAGACTGCGCACCGGCAGGGCTGCAGGCACGGCAATCACCATGGGCCCGGGGCTGGCCACCAGGGCTACGGGGGCAAAGTCGCGCTGCGTGTCATACGGCAGCCGGGGGTAAAGGCTGCCGTTGATGGCGTGAGCGGCGCTGACCCACAGCAGCGAATGCCCGTCGGTGCTGCGGGCTACGGACTCCGAGGCAATGATGCCGTTGGCACCCGCGCGCGACTCCACCACCACCGGGCTGCCCAGGGCCAGGCCCAGCTTGTCGGCCAGCAGGCGGGCCACCAGGTCCGAACTGCCTCCGGCCGCGAACGGCAGGACGATGCGCAACGGCCGTGTGGGCCAGGTGGCTGCCCAGGTGCTCATGGGCAGCGCCAAGGCACTGGCCAGCAGGGTTCTTCGGTTCAGCATGCCGTGCATGGTTTCAACTCCCATCGCTGATGGTGGTGCCGCCGTCGACCACCAGGTTGTGTCCGGTCACAAAGGCCCCGGCGGGGCTGGCCAGCATGGCGACCACGCCAGCCACTTCCTCGGGTTCTCCGGCGCGCCGCAGCGGCGTGGCCTGGATGCGCCGCGCCATGAAGGCGTCGTCGGCCATGAGCCGCTCAGCCAACGGCGTGCAGATGAGGCCGGGCGATACGGCGTTGACCCGTACGCCCATGGGTCCCCATTCCACAGCCAGGTTGCGCGCCAACTGGGCCAGCGCCGCCTTGGTCAGCCCGTACAGGCCCATCGACCGGTTGCCGCGCAGGCCCGCGATGCTGGAGATGAGCACCGCGCTGCCGCCGCCCCGCGCTGCCATGCCAGGCAGCACCAAGGCACACAGCCGCGCTGCGGCGCACAGGTTGATGTCAAACACCTGCTGCCAGTCTGCATCGCTGGCATTGGCCAAAGGCCCCGCAGGCCCCTGGATACCGGCATTGCAGACAAGGATGTCCAGCGGCCCGGCGCGCTCCACCAGCGCAGCGATGGCCGCAGGCACCGCCATGTCGGCAGCGATACCGATGGCGTTGGGCAACGACGCAGCGACCTGCTCACAGGCCAGCGCATCGCGGTCAGAGACCACCACCCGGGCGCCCTGCTCGGCCAGGGTGCGCGCAATCGCCAGACCCAGGCCCTGGGTGGCCCCCGTAACCAGGGCGGTGCGACCCTGCAGATCAAAGAGACTCATTCGACCTTGATCCCGGCTTGGCGAATGGCCAAGCCCCATCGCTGCGATTCGCTCTGGATGAACTCGCCAAATGCAGAGGGCGCCAGCGGTGCAGGCTCCAGGCCCAGCGGCCGGTAGCGGCCCAGCACCTCAGGCGACTCCAGCGCCGCCACCACCGCCTTGTGCAGCACTTCGACCACCGGCGCAGGCGTGCCCGCGCGCACCATCACACCGTTCCAGCCCGGAGTGTCGAGGTCCGCATGCCCGGCTTCGGTCAGCGTGGGCACCTGGGGCAGCACCTGCAGGCGCAGCTCGCTGCCCACGCTGACCAGCGCGCGCAGCTTGCCTTCGCGCACCAGCGGCAAGCTGGATGCCACCACATCGCACATGAAATCCAGGCGCCCGGCCATCAGGTCCTGCAGCGCGGGCGCTGCGCCCTGATAGGGCACATGGGTCATGCGCGAACGCGTCTTGATGCGCAGCTGCTCGGTCCACACATGGGGCTGGCTGCCCTGCCCGTACGAGCCATAGTTGAGCCCATCACCCGCAGCCGCCGCGCGCAGCAGGTCGGCCAGAGTCTGGAACGGACTGCCCGCAGGCACGACCACGACCAGCGGCGACTTGAACAAGCGCGTCAGGGGAGCAAAGTCCTTGAGAGGGCTGAAGCTCAGCTTGGCGTACAGCGCTGGGTACATGGCCAGCGGGCCGATGTCTGCGTACAGCAAGGTGTGGCCATCGGCGGGCTGCTGCTTGACGTACTGAGCCGCCAGTTGCGCGGCACCTCCGGGCTTGTTTTCCACCACCACGGCTTGCTGCATGCGCTCTCCCAGCTTCTGCACCAGCAGGCGCGACATCGCGTCGCCGAAGCCCCCGGCCGGGTAGGGCACCACCCAGCTCAACGGGCGCGCGGGATACGGGGTTTGTGCCAACGCCCAGGGCGTCAGCGCTGCGGACGCTGCAGCGCCCAGCCATTGACGGCGCGTGCTCATGGCTGCTCCTTGGCAGGTGCGGCCACCGACGCATCAAAGCGCCCATCGACAAGCACAAACAGCATGCGGCACGGCGCACCCGAGCGGTTGGCCCAGGCGTGGTTGGTGCCCCGCTGCACCACGACACTGCCAGGGCGCAGCTGCACTTCGCCCTCATCCAGGATCAGCGTCAGTTCGCCTTCGATCACCACACCGTAGTCCACCGATTCGGTGCGGTGCATCAGCGGGTGGGGGGAGTCGGCCTTCACCGTAGACGCCGCAGCGTCGCCCACCTGGCGGAAGGCGTCGTGCATGCGTTCGGCACCGTAGGCCAGAAACTCCGGCGTGTCCGGCGGGATGTCCACAAACCGGAAGCGCGTTCCACCCTGCGGGGGCGGCAGCACCAGCGGGCCGAGCGTCGGGTCCGGGCCGTTGTCCACGACCGCGGGCGATTCGGAGGTGCTCCACACTTCGTGGAACACGGTGCCTGGGATGGCGGCGATCTCGACCACCGTGGGCAACGGCCCATCGCTGGCAATGATGGCCCGACCTTGCGCGTTGTGACCGGTAACCACGCGGTGGATGGATGGAAAACCCATGAACGAACTCCTGACTCAATCTTCAAAAATGGCGACCGCGCGCGTCCAGCCTGCTGAGGCGCCGCGGATCTTGTGGGGGAAGCAGCTGATGGTGAAACCCGTCGGTGGCAGCGCCTCCAGGTTGTGCAGCTTTTCCAGGTGGCAGTAGCCGATGTCGCGGCCCGCCTTGTGGCCCTCCCAGATCAGGGCCTTGTTGCCGGTTTCCGCCACGCGCTGGGCGGTGTATGAAAACGGTGCGTCCCAGCTCCAGGCGTCGGTGCCCGTGAGGCGCACACCGCGTTCCAGCAGGTACATGGTGGCCTCGTAGCCCATGCCGCAACCAGCGCCCAGGTAGTCCTTGTGCCCGTAGCGCGAGCCCGCGCGGGTGTTGACCACCACGATGTCGAGCGGCTGCAGTGTGTGGCCAATGCGGGCCAGCTCGGCCTGCACATCGGCAGCGGTGGCCACATAGCCATCGGGCAGGTGGCGGAAGTCCAGCTTCACACCCGGCTGAAAGCACCATTCCAGCGGCACTTCGTCAATCGTGATGGAGGGGCGGGCTCCGCCGTTCTTCGCGTCCTGCGTGGAGTGGAAGTGCCACGGCGCATCGAGGTGCGTGCCGTTGTGCGTGGTCAGCGTCACCCATTCGGCGGCAGCTGCTTCGCCATCCGGGTAGTCCTCAGGCCGGGTGCCCGGGATCATGGCCATGAACTCGGGCAGCGTGTCGGCGTGCTTCTGGTACGTGATCTTGGGCGCCAGGGGGGGCGGGTCGGAGAGGACATCGTTTTCCAGGTAGATGGAAAGGTCCACAAAGCGGCGTTGGGGTTTGGTCATGGCAGGGGTACAAAGCTCACTCAGGCACCACACCCACGGTGCGGGCGAGGGCCTGGTGGATCTGGATTTCGGATTGGTAGAAGTGGTCCAGGGCGGCCAGTGACAGAGGCTCCTGGGGCTCGGTGCCATTGGCGCGCAGAAAGCTCTGGACCTCGGTGTCGCGCAGGGCCACACCAAAGGCCTGGTGCAGGCGACGCACCGCCGCGTCGGGGGTATTGCGCGCCACCAGCAGCGCGCCCCAGGCGGTGTATTCAAAGCCCTTGAGCGCCGCAGACTGCTGGTTCAAGGGCGCGACGTGCGGCAGCAGCGCAGGCGCTTTGGCGGCGGTGCTGCCGAAGGCGCGCAGCTTGCCCGTCTCCAGCATGTTCAGCGCTGCGCCGCCCAGCGGCACAAAGGACAGATCGATCTGATTGCCCATGAGGTCTTGCACGACCGGTGGCACACCCCGGTACGGCACATGCACCAGCGGCACGCCACACAGGCGCGCCCACTGCGTCCCCATCAGGTGGATCATCGAACCTTGACCGATGTGCCCAAAGGTCAGCGGCTTGCCTGCGGCCGCCGCTTGCCGCGCCATATCCAGCAACTGTGCATGGGTGGTGGCGGGCATGTCGGCCCGGCCTGCCAGCACGTAGCTGGTCCGCCCCAGTGTGCCGATGGCGCGCATCTGCTCGGGCTGGTACCGCGCGCTGGCCAGTGACAAGGGGGTGAGAATGGGCTCGGTCTGCGACGCAACGACTACCGTTGCACCGTCGGCAGGCGCGTTCAGCATGCGCTGCACGCCGATGGAGCCACCGGCGCCTGGCAGGTTCTCGATGACGATGGTCTGGCCCAGCTCCCGCTGCATCACCGTCTGCAGCTTGCGGGCGAACACATCGCTGGGGTTGCCCGCAGGTTGGGGCACGATGAAGGTGATGTGGCGGCCGGACTCCGCTTGGACCCACGGCACAGCCATGCCTGCTGCAGCCGCCACTAGGCAGGCGCGGCGGCTGAGCCGGGGCTGCGTCCGCGCAAAGGCAACGGGGCTGCTGCTCATGCCATGCCTTTCACTGCGCCTGCAGTACCCGGGGCACGGTGGATGCGTGCAAATGCATAGACCGCCACTGCGTCAATCGCCAAGGCGGCCACCCCCAAGCTGCCATAGCCCCAGGCCTTGACCAGCGTGCCACCGAGGATGGGCCCAATGGCCGCACCAAACATCAGCATGGCAGGAGTCGCGGCCAGCGCACGGCCACTGGGGTCCAGCCGCGCCAGCACGCCAAAGGCAAAGGTGTGCGTGAAGATCATCACGGCCGCAAACACGGCGGCGGCCGCCGCATAGGGTGCAAACACGGGCGAGTTCATGATCACCACCACCAGAAAAGCCTGCAGCGCAGGTCCCGCCAGCAGCACGTTGCGGGCTGCCCAGCGCTTTTCCAGCACCGCAGCCAGGGCCGCAGGGAAGAGGTTGACCACCCCCAGGGCAATGAGCACCCCGGTGACCGCCTGCATGCCATAACCACGGTCGCTGCCCACGCGCTCCAGAAAGCTGAAGGTCATGGACTGCACCAATCCCAGGGCCGCGATGCCTGTCACGCCCCACCAGACGGCGGCAGGCAAAGGCGTGGCAGGCGTCCGTGAACGCTCCGCACCACCCGCTATGTCAGGCGCGGGAAACGCCACTGCCGCAGTCATCGCCCCCACCGCCATGACACCGGCAAACACCTGGAACAGCACCGGCCCGCCCTGCTGCGCCACCAGCACCGGCGTGCCGCCAAGGAACACGATGGCAAACACCCCCAGCGCCATGCCCACCAGCGCGAACAGGCGGTGGGGGTTCTGGCTGCGGGCGATGGTGCCATGCGTAACGCTCAGGGCCGCGCCCGCAGCCACCCCGGCAACGCCGTGCAACAGGGCCAGCAAGGCAAACTGTTGCGTGGTGGAGGCTGCGACAAATGCCACGGCAGCGCCAGCAAACCCTGTGGTAGCCACGCTGCGCCCACGCAGCAGCTGGAAGAACGGCGCCAGCAGCAGGCTGGCCGCGACCGCCCCGGCCAGAAACAAGGTAGCCAGCAGGCCCGCCTGCTGCGGGTCAAAGCGGTACACCGAGATCAGCGTGCCCACCCACACCGGCAACGCGACCAGATCGACCATGCCCGCGCAATGGCCCACCATCAGGGCCACGCGGCCCCGCAGCGAATTGGTTGTGATCATGGCGACCTCGCTTCAGATGGGCTCAGCCAACGCCATGAGGGACTCCCGCATGATGCGCGAGTGCTCTTCCTTGTCGCCGCCGTCGATCTCGATCTCGCCCAGGCGTGCCGAGTTCTCCACCACCATGCGGCAGCGCTCCCAGCGGCGGCTTTCAAAGGCCGCCAATGCAGCCGGCATGTCGCCCGCTGACTGCGCCAGTTCATCGGCCAGCACCAGCGCGTCCTCGATGCCGATGCAGGCGCCCGATGCAAGGTGGGGCGTGGTAGCGTGCACCGTGTCGCCGATCAACACCACGCGTCCGCGTGACCAGGGTCGGGGCATGAGCAGCCCCTCCAGCGGGCGGTACACGATCTGCGAGTCCGGGCCGATCTGGCTGCGGATAGCTTGCAGCGTGGGGGCAGTAAAGCCCTCCAGCAGCGCGCGCAGGGTGTCCACAAACGTCGCGGGATCGACATGGTCGTTGGTGGGGCGCGGCTCGGTGACGAAGAGGTACATCTCGGTCTTGGAGACCGGGTTCACGCCGGGTTTGATCTGGGGCCCCATCCACATGGTGGCCGTCTCGATCTCTGGCGGCCGGGGCAGCACGGCGCGCCACACCGCCTGGCCGCTGTAGCGCGGCCGTGGGGCGTTTTCAAACACGGCTTCGCGCACCTTGGAGTAGAGCCCGTCTGCGCCGATCACCAGGTCATAGCGCTGGCGCTGGCCGTCGGTGAAAGTCACCAGCACCCCGTCAGCCTGCTGGTCGATGGCAGCGAAGGTGCAGCCCAGACGGACATTGGCGCCCGCTGCGCGGGTGGCCTCGGCCAGGATGCGGGCCAGCACCGGGCGCAGGATGGCGCCGCCCCCCGGCACATCGTCGCCCGCAATGCGGGGCGTGGGCAGCGTGGCCACCAGGGGGCCATGGGGGAGGTGCAGGTTCACGCCGTCCGAGGCGTTGCCCTGGGCCAGAAAGGCCTCCAGAACACCCAGACGCCGCAGCGCCCGCAGCGTCGCGCCACCCAGGCTGATGCCGGCGCCATAGCTGCGCCAGCCCGGGTCGATCTCGACCAGATCCACCTTGGCGCCCTGCTTGCGCAGCTCAATGGCCGCTGCCATGCCGGAAAATCCGCCGCCAATAACCAGGATGCGTTGGGAAGATAGGCTCATGGGTTTGTCTCCTTGTTCATTTTTTTGGATTCGCCAGATGGACGTCGCCATTGGCTTGCAGGACCAGGGGTACGGGGGTGAGCGCATCGCCCAGGCACGGCCCCAGAGTGCACACCCCGGTGGCGATGTCAAACAGTGCGCCGTGGGCCGCGCAGACGATGCGGTCACCAGCCGCATTCAGATACCGGTCTTTGCGCCATGCCATCGGGACGCCATCGTGGGGGCAGACGTTGGCATAGGCATGCAAACGCAGGCCCTGCCGCACGACGATGACCGTGTCCTGGCCGTGGCCTGCGGGGTCAAAGCCCCGCGATGCGCCGTCGGGCAGGTCGCTCCAGTGGCACAGCTTCATGGTGCCGGCTCAATGGTGCGCCTGCGCTGGCGGCGGGCCCGAGGGCGCCCACTTCTCGCGGTGCTGGAACAGGAACAGCTGCGAGGCATCGGCGCTCATCGGCACCTCCCGCGGCGCCCAGGTGTTGTCGTGCTGGTCCATGTCTGCGTCGTATTCGACATGGCAGCCCAGGGGCGAGTTGAAGTACCAGAACCAGTTGCTGCCGAACCGGTGGCGCCCGGGGCCCCAGAAGCTCTGGTAGCCCTTCTCCACAAAGCGGGTACCAGCCAGCAGCAACTCAGTGGGGCCGCCCATGTGGAAGGTGAAATGCTCGCAGCCTTTCATGAACGGGGGCGTCTGGATCATGAACAGCGTGTGGTGGTCTTGCGTGCCCGCAGGGCGCAGGAAGGGGCCGACGCCTGTGAACCGGTCTGTGCAGACAAAACCCAGGCGGGCATAAAACGCCTCGGCCTTGGCCGCGTCCGGAACGAAGTACACGACATGCGACAGCGAGCGGGGTCGCGCCACCAGGTCTGGCGGCAGACCCAGCGCGTTGGGAGCCCGCTGCGGCGCGGCCCCGGGGGCGTTGACGGATTCGGCAGGCAGCGAAAGCGGCTTGCGCACGGTGACCTGGAACGCGAGGGCAAAGCCCAGGTCGTCCGTGGTGCGCAGCACGTCGCCCTGGCGCACCACCACGCGGTCGCGGGTCAGTTCGGCCTCGATGGCATCGAGCGTGGCCGCGTCGGCTACGCCGTAGATGGTTTCGCGCAGCAGGCTGGCTGTGCCCAGCGAAGGCGGCAACGCCGGGTCGTCCTGAGCGCGTATCTCCACGGCTGTCCCGTCCAGTGCCTCGAAGCGCCCGCCCTGTGCTGTCACCCCGACCGGGGTCAGCCCGTAGTCCGTCAGGTATTGCGCGCAGGCGGCGATATCGTCCACGCCAAAAACCAGCGCGTCGGGTCCAATGATGTTCATCTCTTGATCCTTTGTGGTGTTAGTGGTGCGGTGGGGCTTCAAGCCCTGCAGGCGGTGTGTCCGCCCAGGACTTCTGCCACCCAATCCGCGATGTAGTGGCCCGCATTGATGCTGTTGTCAAAGCTCGCGTGCTGCGAGCCGCCTTCGCGGTCGGTGAACACCTTGAGTTCTCGCCGGGGGCTGTTGACCAGCTGCTCGTAGGTGCGGTGCGCCCACTTCAGCGGGATTTGCGAATCACGCTCGCCGTGCGTGACCAGGAAAGGCACGCGGATCTTCTCGACCACGCCGTCCAGGTGCACGTTCTGCGCGATCCGCATGAAGTCGTCGATGTCCTTGGCACCCCATACCCAGCACACGTGGGCCCAGTAGTGCGGCACCGGGAAGTCGCCTTCTTTCTGCAAGCGGCGTTCTTGCACGTCCCGCCAGTCGTGGTTCGCGCCCCAGGCCACGCCGCAGGCGAAGCGCGGCTCCATCGCCACACTGCGCGGGCAGTAGTAGCCCCCCAGGGACACACCTTCGCAGCCGATGCGCTTCGGGTCCACGGCGGGGTGTTGCTCCAGCCAGTCCACCACGCGGCTGGCCCAGTGCTCGGTGTCGTACCGCGCGGTCAGTCCGTGAAGGCGCAGGGCTTCGCCGGTCCCTGGCTGATCCACCACCAGGGAGGACACGCCACGGTGGGCCAGCCACGCAGGCAGTCCGACCAGGTGCTTCATTTCCTTGGTCGAGTCCAGGCCGTTGAGCTGCACCAGAATCGGCGCCCGCTGGCCCGGCCGGAGCCCCTTGGCCGGGTAGTAGAGGGCAGAGAGGTGGGTTCCCTCGTACGGAATTTCGACGCGCTCCACCGGATCGCCCAGCAGGGCCGAGCCTTTGAGGAACAGCTCCAGTTCGCGGCGGTAGATGGCCAGGCGGCCCGGTGCGTTGTGCGCCTGCAGCCGCTCGGCGGTGATCAGGTAGCTCGCAGCGCGCCGGTACTTCTCACCGGCCGAAAGCATGCGACCCCGGGCTTCGTCTTCTTCAGCCATTCCGCAGAGCTTGTCGGCCATGCGCACCCAGGTCTCGCGAAAGGCCTGCGTGCCCGCAGCGTCCGGGGCCTTGGCGGCCTCTTGCAGGGGAGCGCACATCTCCTCGATCTCGCCGATGCGCGCGCCCATTTCAATGGCGAGATCGACGGACAGGTTCCAGACGTAGTTGGTGGGGAAATACTTGAACATCTATTTCAGACTCAGGGTTGGGAACTGCGGGGGCGCGGCGTGATGCCAATGCTGGCGAAGAAGCGGGCCGTGGCGGGGTCTGCGAAGTCCGGCACAAAGCGGAAGGCCCGGATTTGGCCGCCTTCGATGCGCAGCACATCGCTGCCGACGATGCGCTCCACGCCCGCCTTCTCGTACAGCGGGCTGCGCACCTCCAGCCGGGCGGTCAACTCACTGGCGCGCACCTCCACCGAAAGCACGGTGAGCCGTGCGCGCGGCTGCACCACGGTCTGGTCGATGTAGAGCGCCAGGCAGGTCGGGTTGTCCATCGGCGCAGTGCAAGCCGGGTAGTCCGATCGCTCGACATCCGGGGCGATCAGCGCACGCACCGCCCCCATGTCTGCCGCGTGCACGGCCTGCACATAGCGGTCGAAAACCGCCTGCAGCTCGGCGGGCGTGGCGGCATGGACGAGCGCGCAGGCGGCCAGCAGGGGCAACGCCATCAGAGATTTCTTGGTCATGGTGTGCAGTGCGGAATGTGCGAGGTCAGTGCTTGATCCACAGAGGAATGGCGATCCCGATGCCCAGCACGTTGTTCTTGGTGGTATTGGCGGCGTAGAGGCCCCGCTGGTAGCTCAGGCTCACGCTGAAGGGGCCGGCGTTGTAGTTGAGCGAGGGCCCCAGCGCAAAGCTGCGTGCGCGGTTGTCCTGGATGGTGGCGCCGCCTTGCTTGTCGTCCGTGAACTGGTGAAGGTACGAACCCACCATGCCCATCTTCCAGGGGCCGACGTTCCAGCCAGCGGTGAATTCGCCCACATAGCCGCTGCCCGAGCGGTAATGGGTGGTACTGTTTTCACGGTTCACCATCAGGCGGTTGATGAGGCCAATATCCAGGCCGCTCGGATCGGTGTGGCGAATCCCGAGCACCGGCTGGACCGAGGTGTAGCCGGTGGACACGCTGGGCCGGTGCGGGTCGTAGGAGCCATTGGGCAGCGCGATGTCCAGGCCCGCCACGGCATAGGTCTTGTCTGTCAGGCTCCAGCGCAGCACGGCGGGCGAGACGGTGATGTTGGCCACCCCGCTGTGCCGCTCGCTGTGGCCGGCGACGTCGGTGCGCAAGGAGACGGCAGGAATCACCAGCTGCGAATACAGCCGTGCGCCCAGCACCGTCATGTCGTAGGACGCCAGCAGCCGCGTGGTGGCCGAGGTTGCGCTCAGCTTGAACGGGATGGGTCGCTTGTCGCCGTGGTTGTCATACAGACCGCTGGAGGTGGTGTGGTGCACCTGCTCCAGCACAAACAACCCGGGAATGGGCGGCAGGCCGGCCACGTATTCGCCGGTCGATCCGACCGGGAAGGGCGACACGCCCCCTTCGAAAGCCTGGGCCTGGGGTGCGCCCAGCAGGCTCAGCAACATGCAGCCCGCCGCCTGCCCGGCGCGGGAAAGTACCGTCTTCATCGTTGTCTCCTTTTTCTACGCATCCAGCCAGGCTGGGCGTGTTTTCGCTTTGCTCGACAGGGCCTCGGTAGCACGGGTGGGCCCCTCATCGGGTCTGCCAGGTGGCAGGACGGGAGCGAGATTAAGATCGGCCTTAACTTAGATCAAATGGATTGATTCCATTCACAGTATTGATTTCATGAATAGTTCAGGGACTCTGCGGCCCCCTGTTGCGCCTGGCAGGGGCCGAACAAGAAACCAGACGCCTTCATCGATGCCTGCCGACCATGCGCTTTAACAAACTGGACCTGAACCTGCTCGTGGCACTGGACGCCCT
The DNA here is from genome assembly GCF_001425125.1 of Acidovorax sp. Root402. Taxonomy (NCBI): domain Bacteria; kingdom Pseudomonadati; phylum Pseudomonadota; class Betaproteobacteria; order Burkholderiales; family Comamonadaceae; genus Acidovorax; species Acidovorax sp. Root402. The sequence goes on along the minus strand of NZ_LMDQ01000015.1, from coordinate 142,635 downwards.
GCTCACCGAACGCAGCATCAGCCGCGCCGGGGAGCGCCTGCACCTGAGCCAGCCCGCCACCAGCAACGCACTGGCGCGCCTGCGCACCTATTTCGACGATGAGCTGCTGGTGCAGCAAGGCCGCACCATGGTGCTGACGCCGCGTGCCGAGGGGCTGCTGGACCCCGTGCGCGAGGTCCTGATGCGCATCGACAGCACCATCGCAGAAAAGCCCCGGTTCGACCCCGCCACATCCACCCGCAGCTTCACCCTGCTGGTGTCCGATTTCACGACCACGGTGCTCATGCAACCGCTGATCGAGCAGCTGTTTCAGGAAGCGCCCGGGGTGCAACTGCACCTGCGTGCGCAGAACAATCGGCCTGTCGAGCAGTTGGAGGAATACGGGGCCGACGTCCTCATCATTCCCGAGCAATACGCCTCGCCCAGGCACCCGAGCGTCACGCTGTTCGAGGAAACCTACCTGTGCATCACCTGGGAGGGGAACCCCCACATCTCCGAAGCGCTGAGCTTTGACGACTACCTGGCCGCCGGCCATGTGGTGGCCGACTATTCGGGCGCGCGGCACATCCCGGCGTTCGACGGCTGGTTTCTCGAACGCTTTGGCGTGAAGCGCCGCATCGAGATCTCGGCCCCCACCATGGCCGCCCTGCCGAGCTTGGTGATTGGCACCCACCGTGTGGCCACGGTGCACAAACGCATCGCCCTGCGTGCCGTTCAGCTCGGCCTGCCCGTGCGCATCTGGGAGCCGCCCCTTGAGATTCCGCCCATGCGCCAGAAGCTGCAGTGGCACCGGCACCGCGACAAGGACCCTGGGCTGGAGTGGCTGCGCGAGCGGGCCATGGCCGTGGCCGCCCGCATCTAGCCCACCCATGCCGCTGCGCTGCGCTGCAGTGCGGTGGGGTGGGGTGCGCAAGATGTCCCGTTTTGATCGGAAACCTGGCCGAACACCGCCGCTATAGCCGAGGTGCGCAAGCCACAATCGGACCCTTTCACGGCCACTTCCGCAACACCATGCCCTCTTCCCTGCGCCCCCGCGACCTCGCCCTGGCCCTGCTCGTCATCGTGGTCTGGGGCCTCAATTTCGCCGTCATCAAGGTGGGCGTTGCCGGTGTGCCGCCCCTGCTGCTGGGCGCGCTGCGCTACCTGCTCGCAGCCTTCCCCGCACTGCTATTCGTCAAGCCTCCCAAGGTGCCCCTGCGGCTGTACCTGCTGTACGGCATGACCATGGCGGTGGGGCAGTTTGCGCTGCTGTTCACCGCCATCCACATCGGCATGCCCTCGGGCCTGGCGTCGCTGGTGCTGCAGTCGCAATCGTTCTTCACCCTGCTGCTGGCGGCGTGGTGGCTGCGCGAAAAATGGCATGGCAACCAGGTGGCGGGCCTGGCGCTGGCAGGCTGCGGGCTGGTGCTGATCGGGAGTGCGCATGGGGCCTCCATGCCCCTGGCAGGCTTTGCGCTGACCGTGGCGGCGGCGGCGATGTGGGGCTGCGGCAATATCGTCACGCGTGCCGTGGGGCGGTATGGGCCCATGAACCAGTTTGCCTTCATCGTCTGGTCCAGCGTGGTGGCGCCGCTGCCGTTTGTGGCGCTGTCGCTGTGGCTGGATGGGCCCGCCACGGTGTGGGCGGCCGTGCAGCACCTGTCCTTCCAATCGATGGCCGCCGTGGCCTATATCGCGTGGATTTCGACGCTGCTGGGCTTCGGGCTGTGGACCTACCTCATGTCGCGCTACCCCGTGAACCGCGTGGCGCCCTTCACGCTGCTGGTGCCCGTGGTGGGCCTGACCACGGGCTGGGTGGCGTTTGGCGAGCAGTTGCTGCCCGTGCACTTTGCAGGCGCCGGGCTCTTGATGGCGGGGCTGGTGGTCAATGTGTTTGGCGGCCCGGCCTGGGCGGCCATGATGGGGCGGCTGCGCGGCGCCCAGTAACCGTATAGAGGCAGACCGCTACACCGCCAGCGGCAGCTCGGTGGTCGAGAGCACGTTGCGCAGCACCATGAAAGAACGCACCTGCCGCACCCCGGGGAGGTAGAGCAACTGCTCGGCATGCAAGCGGTTGAAGCTGTCGTTGTCGCGCGTGCGCACCAGCATGAAGTAGTCGAACTCGCCGGTGACCACATGGCATTCCATGCAGCCGGATACCTTGGCCGCCGCCTTTTCAAACTCGGCAAACGACTCGGGCGTGGAGCGGTCCAGCACCACCCCAATCATCACCAGCATGCCCGCCCCCACAGCCTGGGGGTTGAGCAGCGCCACGACCTTGTCGATGAGCCCCAGGCGCCGCAGGCGCTCCACGCGGCGCAAGCAGGCGGGTGGGCTCAGATGCACCTTCTCGGCCAGCGCCACGTTGGACAACGACGCATCACGCTGCAGCTGGCGCAGGATGGCTTTGTCGGTGCGGTCCAGCTCGGCCGAGACATCAGCCTGCGGCGCATTCTTGGGACGAACTTTTGTTGCGCTCATATGTCATCCGGAAAAATATTTATCCCTGATATTCTGATATATCAACCTGAAACACTGAAATTTTGGAAAATTTTGCAACCACTTGACGCGCGTGTTTTTCTACGATGAAGGCACTGCAAGCCCCCCGCTTGCGCCTCCTCTTCATCGACCGGAACACCGCCATGAACCTGCAGAAATTTGCCCGCCACCCGCTCACCTTCGGCCCCTCTCCCATCACGGCGCTGCCGCGCCTGTCGGCCCACCTCGGCGGCAAGGTGCACCTGTATGCCAAACGCGAGGACTGCAACTCGGGCCTCGCCTTCGGCGGCAACAAGACGCGCAAGCTCGAATACCTGATCCCCGAGGCCATCGCAGGCGGCTACGACACACTGGTCTCCATCGGCGGCATCCAGTCCAACCAGACGCGCCAGGTGGCCGCCGTGGCTGCACACCTGGGCATGAAGTGCGTGCTGGTGCAAGAGAACTGGGTCAACTACTCCGACGCGGTGTACGACCGCGTGGGCAACATCGAGATGAGCCGCATCATGGGCGCCGACGTACGCCTGGACGCAGCGGGCTTTGACATCGGCATCCGCCCCAGCTGGGAGCAGGCCATGGAGGACGTGAAGAAGGCCGGTGGCAAGCCCTTCCCCATCCCCGCAGGCTGCTCCGAGCACCCGTACGGCGGCCTGGGCTTCGTGGGCTTTGCCGAAGAAGTGCGCCAGCAAGAAAAAGAGCTGGGCTTCCAGTTCGACTACATCGTCGTGTGCTCGGTCACGGGCAGCACGCAGGCGGGCATGGTGGTGGGCTTTGCGGCCGACGGCCGGGCGCGCAAGGTGATCGGCATCGACGCCTCCGCCAAGCCCGAAAAAACCCATGCCCAGGTGCTGCGCATCGCACAGAACACGGCCAAGCTGGTGGAACTGGACCAGGAGATCACGGCCGAGGACGTGATCCTGGACACCCGCTACGGCGGCCCCGAGTACGGCCTGCCCAACGAGGGCACGCTCGAAGCCATCCGCCTGTGCGCCCGCCAGGAGGGCATGCTGACCGACCCGGTGTACGAAGGCAAGTCCATGCACGGAATGATCGATATGGTGCGCAAGGGCGAATTCCCCGAAGGCTCCCGCGTGCTCTATGCGCACCTGGGAGGGGTGCCGGCGTTGAACGCCTACAGCTTTCTTTTTCGCAACGGCTGATGCGTCCAGCGAGCAGCGACGGCTGGCACAGCTGGCCGGGCTGTCGTTGATCTGAGCACCTGTTCAAAGGGCCCTTGACCGCCAGGCAAGGGCGCCGCCCGTACCCCCGATCCAAGGAGCCCCCATGAAGTGCTTGCAGCTTGTCAGTCGGCGTAGCGTGATCCTCGTGGCGGCAGCCGCCGCGGGGCTGGGACTCGGCACGTGGCGGCTCGCCCATGCCGACGGTTATCCCGCCAAGCCGGTGCAGTTGGTCGTGCCCTTTCCGCCGGGGGGCGCCGTGGACATCGTGGGCCGCACCATCAGCAAGAAGCTGGGCGACCGCCTGGGCCAGCCCATCGTGGTCGAGAACAAGGCGGGCGCGGGCACCGTGGTCGGCGCGGCGTATGTGGCCAATGCGCCTGCCGATGGCTACACGCTGCTGATCAGTTCTGGCTCCACCTTCACCGTAAACCCCGCGCTGAACGCCAAGCTGCCCTACGATCCCGTCAAAAGCTACGAGCCCCTCGGCCTCGTCGCCCGTGTGCCCCTGATTCTGCTGGCCCACCGCGATGTGCCGGTCAACAACCTCCGGCAGCTGATCGCTGCCGTTCAGCGCACGCCCGACAAGTTCTCCTACGGCTCGTTTGGCAACGGCACCACGGGGCATTTCGCAGCCGAGCTGACCTGGTCGGCCGCGGGCATCAAGCTGATGCACGTGCCTTACCGGGGCAGCGCCCCCGCCATGGCCGACCTGATGGGCGGGCAGATCCCCTTCACCATCGACACCGTGGCGGCAGCGCTGCCACAGCTCAAGGCAGGCAAGATCAAGGCCATTGCCGTCACGGGCGCCACGCGGGCCACGCAGCTGCCCGACGTGCCTACCGTGGCAGAAAGTGGCTTCCCGGGGTTCTCGGCCGATTCCTGGCTGGCCGTAGTCGCGCCGCGCGGCCTGCCCGCCGAGGCCAAAGCCAAATTGCACAAGGCCCTGGCCGAGACCCTGGCGGACGCCGAAATCCGCAGCAAGCTCATCGCCGCAGGGCTGGAGCCGTCTTACGCCACGGGCGATGCCGTGCTGGCGCAGATCGAGGACGAGTTGCCACGCATGCGCGCCGTTGCCCAGCGCGCGCAAATTCGGGCGGACTGAGCCCGCCCAGCCACGGGCGGCTTGCACTCTTAGCCGTCAGGCCGCCAGCAGCTTCTGCACCCGCTCGCGCAGCAGTGTGGGCTGCACCTCGGTCGATGCCACGGCAGAGCCCACATTCAGCCCCACCCGGCTGTAGAACCCCCGGCGAAACGGCCGCACCATGGCGCCGCCCTTTTCAATGCGGCTGAAGTACGAGCCCCAGAGGTTGGTCAGCGCCATGGGGATCACCGGAGCCTCCACGCCCTCTGCACGCGCACGCTCGATGATCTTCATGATGCCGCCCTTGAACTCCTGCAGCTGCCCGTCCTTGGTGATGCCCCCCTCGGGGAAGATGGCCAGCAGATCGCCTTCGCGCAACACCTGGGCCGCGCGGTCAAAGGCTGCTTCGTAGGTCTTCGGGTCTTCCTTGTACGGCGCAATCGGGATGGCCTTGGCCAGGCGGAACAGCCAGCCCAGCACAGGAACGCGGAAGATGCGGTGGTCCATCACGAAGTAGATGGGGCGCGGGCTGGCCGCCATGAGCAGCACCGCATCCACAAAGCTCACGTGGTTGCACGCCAGGATGGCCGCGCCGGTGGACGGCAGGTTCTCGTCGCCTTGCACCTTGAAGCGGTACACGAACCGCGAAGACACCCAGGCGACGAAGCGCAGCAGGTACTCGGGCACCAGCATGAAGATATAGAACGCCACCACGGCGTTGGCCAGGCCGGTGAACAGGAAGATCTGCGGCACCGTGAAGCCCGCGCCCAGCAAGGCGCCGGCGATGAGCGAGCTGCCGATCATGAACAGTGCGTTCAGGATGTTGTTGGCCGCGATGATGCGCGCACGGTGCGTGGGCTGGCTGCGCATCTGGATCAGTGCATACATGGGCACGCTGTACAGGCCCGCAAACAGGCTGAGCAGCGCCAGGTCGAGCATCACGCGCCAGTGCGCGCCCTGGGCCATGAAGGCGGCCAAGCCCATGATCTCAGATGCCGGCAGGCTGCGCGACGCGAAATACAGGTCGATGGAGAACACGCTCATGCCGATGGCGCCCAGCGGCACCAGGCCGATCTCGACGTGTCGGCGCGAGAGCACCTCGCACAGCAGCGAGCCCACACCAATGCCTATGGAGAACACCACCAGCAGCAGCGACGCCACCTGCTCGTTGCCATGCAGCACGTTCTTGGCCAGGCTGGGGAACTGGCTCAGGAACACCGCGCCGAAGAACCACATCCAGCTGATGCCCAGCAGCGAGCGGAACACCACGATGTTCTCGTGCGCCAGCTTGAGGTTGCGCCAGGTTTCGGTGAAGGGGTTCCAGTTGATGGTCAGGCCCGGATCGGTGGCCGGCACCGAGGGGATGAACTGCGCCACCGCACGCCCGACCAGTGCAGCCACCACACAGGCCACGGCCACCGTGGTGTGGCCGATGCCCGGGATGGCCACCAGCAATCCACCCGCCACATTGCCCAGCAGGATGGCCACAAACGTGCCCATCTCGACCATGCCGTTGCCGCCCGTCAGCTCACGCTCGTTGAGCACCTGGGGCATGTAGGCAAACTTGACCGGGCCAAACAGCGTGGAGTGCACGCCCATCAAGAAGGTGCACAGCAGCAGGATGGGAATATTGCCCGCAATGAAACCCACGGCCGCCACCAGCATGATGGCGATCTCCAGGTTCTTCACGAAGCGGATCATCTTTGTCTTGTCGTACTTGTCGGTCAGCTGGCCCGAAGTGGCCGAGAACAGCAAGAACGGCAGGATGAACAGGGCGCCGATCACCAGCCCCGCCATGGCCGGCGGCAGCCAGTCCACGCTGAGCTGGTAGGTCACCATCACCGTGAAGGCGAACTTGAAGAGGTTGTCGTTGGCCGCCCCAGAGAACTGGGTCCAGAAGAATGGCGCAAACCGCCGCTGGCGCAGCAAGGCAAACTGGTTCGGGTCCTCGTGCGTGGGCGCTGGGGCCACGCTGGTGGAGGCGGTGTCGGGGCTCATGCGTTTCTCCTCGTTTCCGATGGGTTGGCTTGTTGGAATTTTCCGGACCTGCGCTTCATGCGCCGGATCTGCGGGCGACACCCACGGCGTGGGCGCCATTCTGCCCGGACGGCATGACCAGCGGCATCACCGCCGCGTCACTGTGGCGCAAAGCCACCAGCGACCCCAGTGCCGTCAGCACCGGCCAGGCCGCGCCCGCCGCCAGCACATGCTTGAGGCTGTGGCCTGACACCCATCCGCCCGTGGCCTCGAACACCGAGTGGTCTGCCGCCTCCAGCAGCTTGGCCAGGGCGTACAGCACCACCACCACGCCCAGGTGCAGCGCCAGGCCATCGACCCGGCGTGGAAGGCATGCCAGCACCAGCACCGCCAGCAGGCCACCCAGTTGCACCACGGCCCACGGCAGCAGGTTGCCGGTGTGCGCCCACGCCCACACGGCCAGTGGCCCCGCCAGCAGCACGGCGCCTGCAGCGGCCACGCCCGCCCGCGCGCTCACCCGGCTGGCCGCCGCCAGACCCAGCAGCCCCGCAAAGGGCAGCACCATGCCCAGACGGTCCCACAGCAAGCCTGCGTCCTGCGGTTGCCAGTGGTACAGCGCCGAGCCTGCGGCAGTGCATAGCAGCCCACCAAAGAACAGCGCTGCCAGCGCACGGGAGGTGGCGTCCAGCGCGCCCGGCGGCACACGGCGCAGCTCCCACCAACCCCGTGCACCTGCCAAGGCAAAGGCCAGGTTGCTCAACACATCCAGCGCACAGGGAATGCCCCACAGCGTGCGCTGGTCGGCAAAGTCATGCTGGTGCTGACTGGCGGGCAGCCCCGGGCCAAACAGCGCCAGCGCGAGCAGCGTGGCCACGCCCAGCAGCAGGCCGGTTTCGGCACAGGACAGGCGCGGCAGCGTTGGCAGGCCGCGCAAACGAAGGGGAGTCACAGAAGCAATACGCATCACACACACCGTAGAAAGTGAACGATGCCGCGCAGTGTGGGCAGCGGCCGCATCGGCCGCCTCAAAAAGTCGCGCAAGGGGCTACCCACGCACCTGTGGGTATTGATAATCGATACCCAGGAGCCCCCTCACCATGAGCACGACCGCCGACCTCGTCACCGCCCTGAAAAAAGAACTCAAGACCGCGCAGATGACCTACGCCGACCTGGCGCAGGCGCTGGGCATGGCCGAGTCCAGCGTCAAGCGCATGCTGGCCAAGGGCGACATGCCGCTGTCGCGCATCGACGCCATCTGCCGCGCGCTGGCGCTGGACTTTGCCGACCTGGCGCGGCGCGTGGCCGACGAGCAGCCCTTGCTGAAAGAGCTGACCCACGAGCAGGAAAAAGCCGTGGTGGCCGACAAGAAGCTGCTGCTGATGGCAATTTGTGTACTGAGCCAGTGGACGCTGGAGCAGGTGACCGGCTACTACCGCCTGACGGACGCCGAAGGCATCAAGTACCTGGCGCAGCTGGACCGCATCGGCATCATCGAGCTGCGGCCGCTCAACCGCTACCGCCTCAAGCTGGCCAAGACCTTCCGCTGGCGCCCACATGGCCCGGTGATGAACTACTTCCGCGACCATGCGCTGCTGGACTACTTTGCGGGCGGCTTTGACGGACTGGGCGAAGGCGTGCTGCTGGTGCACGGCAACATCAGCCGCAGTCTTGCGCCCGCCTTCATGGAGCGCATGCAGCGCGTGGCGCAGGACTTTGCCCAGCAGCACCTGGCCGACCAGAAGCTGCCCGACCGCGAGCGCGAGGGCTACACCCTGCTGCTGGCCATGCGCAGCTGGGAGTTCGAGGCGTTTGCCAGCATGCGGCGGTAAGCCTGCCGTCGATTTCGCGGGCCCCTGCAAGCGGCAGCCGTCGCTGCCAGCCCACTTCTGCCCTTGGTTGAGCGCAGCGGCCACCTCACAGGTGTGGGGACTGGCCGCAGGGTCATGAATCAGCCTCCAATCACTATATTTTTGATAGCTATCAGCGCATGAAATACCTGCGCTTGGGGCTAAAACTCCTCAAAAACCCTCCTTGCTCCCGACAAGAGGTGGCTTGACGCCACAAACAGAAATAACTATTCTTTAAATTGCTAATTCAATCAATTTAAGAATAGTCAAATGAAAACCACCCGCCAGCAGCAAGACGCCACGCGCCGCCAGATCGTGGCCAGCGCGGTGGATCTCATGACCCGCCAGGGCTTTGACGGCACGACGATGAAAGACATCGCGCGGGCCGCCGGTATCGGCGACGCCACGATCTACAAATACTTCCCCACCAAGGACCGCATCGTGCTGGGCTACCTGGACGACGTGGCCCACCAGGCGCTGGCCGACACGCTGCAGACGCCGGGCTTTGCGGGCTACGGCCTGCAAGAAAAGCTGCAGCGCCTGACCGATGCCGTGCTGGAGCGCCTGCTGGCCGACCGCGAGTTCGTGGCCCAGGTGCGCGGCCTGGCCCGGCGCTCGCCGCTGTCGATGCTGGCCGAGCCGCTGGCAGCGCGCCAAAACCTGCGCGATGCGGTGGCGGGCTTTCTGGAAGCCGCCGAGGCCAGCGGCGAGATCGAGCCCTGCGACTTCAAGGGCCTGGCGGGCAGCCTCTACACCGACTACCTGGCGGGTGTGGTGAGTTACTGGCTGGCCGACACCTCCGACGAATTTGCCGACACCACGCAGCTGGTGGACCTGTCGCTGGGCGTGCTGGTGCAGGCGCTGCGCGGCGGGCTGGTCAACCGCGTGCTGCAACTGGGCGGCTTTGTGCTGCGCAGCCAGATGGCCCGCATGGTGCAACACGGCAGCGGCCTGATGGGCATGCTGCACATGGCCCAGCAGGCCATGGCCAGCGCCCCCACAGCCAGGGCACCTGCTCCCATGGCAGCCGCCGCCGCAAGCCCGGCCACCACGCCTTCGCAGCCCCCCCGAGCACCGCGCAAGCCCCGCGCTGCCACGCCCCGCAAGAAAAAGAGCGCTCCATGAATGCGACCCCTGCCCTCGCCGCGCCCACCACCGCGCGCGCCACACAAGTGCCGCCCGGCACCGCCATCCACGCCACACTGCCGGGCGCAGATTTTTTTGATGCCTACGAGGTGGCCGACCGGCACCCCACACGCTCTGCCCTGCAGTCGTGGCTGGACGTGGCGGCCCGCACCCCGGCATGGACCCGCGCCCTCATGTTCGCGCGCAACAAGGCCGTGCGCCTGGTGGGCCTGAAGGACCTGGGCCAGTTGGACGATGGCCATCCGCCCGCCAGTGGCCAGCCTCTGCGCGACGCGCGCAGTTACCGCGTGGGCGACCGCGTCGGCATCTTCCGCATCCGGCATCTGAGCGACACCGAGGTGGTGATGGGCCAGGACGACAAACACCTGGACGTACAGGTCTCCATCTGCAAACAGCCCGCCGCCGCTGGCGCCACGCCCCGCGTGGTGCTGAGCACGGTGGTGCACATCCACAACACACTCGGCCATGCCTACATGGCGGTGATCACGCCCATCCACCGCGTCATAGCGCGCGGCACGGCGCAGCGCCTGGCAGACCATGGCCAAAACTGACTCGGAAGCACCCCGCACCGGCAAGCTGGCCCGCAGTGCCATCACGGGGCTGGCGGCAGCGCGCATCGGTATGGCCGAGCTCTCGCACCGCACGCGCAAGCGCTCGGCCCAGGCGCAGACCGAGCACGAGGCAGCGCTGGGCCGCATCCTGTTTGGCGCGCTGGGGCAGCTGCGCGGCTCGGCGCTCAAGGTGTCACAGCTGCTCAGCATGCACCCGGGCCTGCTGCCCGACGGCGTGCGCAGCGAACTGGCTCGCGCCCACCACCAAGCCCTGCCGCTCAACCGAGCCCTGGTGGGCCGCGTGTTCCGCCAGGCCTTCGGGCAGGAGCCAGAGGCGCTGTTCGACCACTTTGAACCCGCTGCATTTGCCGCCGCCAGCCTGGGCCAGGTGCACCGCGCACAGCTGGCAGGCCACGGCACGGTGGCTGTCAAGGTGCAGTACCCCGGTATTGCCGCCACCATTGCGAGCGACATGCAACTGATGCGCGCCGCGCTGCGCGCGCTGGCCCTCACCGACATGCCTTTGCCTGCGGATGCCGTGCTGGACAGCGTGATGACCGAGATCGAGGCCACGCTGCTGCGCGAGGTGGACTACCTGCAGGAGGCCGAACAAATGCAGTGGTTCGCCCAGCATGCGGCCCGGCCGGGCGTGGTGATGGCGCAGCCCCTGCTCTCGCACACGCGGGCCCAGGTGCTCACGCAGCAATTTCTGCCCGGCCAGCCGCTGCAGGCCTGGCTGGCCACACAGCCATCGCAGGCGCTGCGTGACCAGGCTGGGCAGCACCTGTGGGACTGGTTCATGCACTGCATTTTTGTGCTGGGGCGGGTGCATGCCGACCCGCACCCGGGCAACTTTCTGTTCGCGCCCGATGGCACGGTGGGCGTGCTCGACTTTGGCTGCACGCGTGCCCTGCCCAGTGCATTCCGTGCGCAGGTGGTGCAGGCGTGGTCGGCCCTGCTGAGCGCTCCCGCCGACCCCGCGCGCAACGCGCAGGTGCTGCAGGCCTACCAGGCGCTGGGGCTCTTGCGCAAGGACCTGACCGTGCAGGCCTACACCAGCGAACTCGCCCCCGCACTGGCCGAGATGCAGGCCTGGCAGATGGAGCCCTTCACCCAGCCGGTGTTTGACTTTGGCACCAAGACACCGCCGCCCATCACCCCCGGCCAGCACCAGCGCGTGCTGGGCCAGCACCTGGCCCAGGTCCCTGGCGAGATGCCCGCATTCGAGCGCATGTGGATGGGGCTGATGCACCTGCTGACGCAGCTGGGCGCCCGCGTGCACACCCGGGCACCCGAGGCGCTGGCCATTCACCCATGACCAACACGGCGCTGACCCTGGCGGCAGCCGGGCTGGCCCTGGTGGGTGTGGCCCATTCGGTGCTGGGAGAGCTTCTGCTGTTTCGCAGCCTGCGCACGCAGGGGCACCAAACGGCGAGGCGCCTGGAGCCCGGCACTGCGCGGCAGGTGCTGCACACCCCGCACCTGCGCATCCTGTGGGGCACTTGGCATGTGGCCTCTGTGCTGTGCTGGGCGTTGAGCGCCCTGCTCTGGCGCCTGGGCACCGCGCCTTGGGACGCTGCCCTGGGCGCCTGGGCCGCCGATGTGGTGGGCCTTGCCACCCTGGCCAGTGGCGTGCTGGTGTTCTTTGCCACGCATGGCAGACACCCGGCATGGTGTGCGTTGCTGGTGATTGCGGCTCTGGTGTGGTGGCGCTGAAGCAAGCCATCGCGGGCGGGTGAATGGGGGACGCCGACGCCGGATGCCTGGGCAGGCGTGACAAACATCACGCTGCAACCGTTTGCCTCCGAAGTCGGCAACACAACTTCACAAAGCTTCGCAATGGGACTACACCGGCTTGACGCAGCGTGCGCACCATGAAGTCTCCGGTTCCGCAAGGAATCACATCTGAGGAGAACCTTATGGCCCGCAAAGCACTTGCCGCTGTGTCCATCGCCCTGCTGTCGCTGGGCGCCGCGAGCGCGGCGCAGGCGCAGACCAGCGCCACCGTTGTCATCCAGGCTGGTACACCCGTCTACCGGCAACCCGCCCCGGTACTTGTGCAGTACCAGGCACCGCCCCCACCCCGCTACGAGGTGGCACCGCACCCGCGCCGCGGCATGGTGTGGGTGCCCGGCCACTGGGAGTGGCGCGGCCACCGCCATGTGTGGATGCAGGGCTACTGGGTGAAGGCACGCCCGGGCTACCACTACCGCGAGCCCCGCTGGGTCGAACACGGCGGGCGCTGGAACATGCAGCCCGGGGGCTGGGACCGCGATGGCGACGGTGTACCGAACCGCCATGACCGGGATCGCGATGGTGATGGCGTGCCCAACCGCTACGACCATCGCCCGGACAACCCATACCGCCGTTAAGCCGAGGGGCGGCCGCCTGCGGTAGCGCGCAGGCCAGCCCGAGAGCGCCCCCCTGCGCCTACGCCAGGGGCGGCATCGCGCCTACAGCGCGGCGCTGGGTACCCGTGCACCATCGATACACCCGGTTCCACATCGAACCACCCACAGGAGACACTCATGGCCCGCCACCCGCTCACCGCAGCATCCCTCGCGCTTATGGCGTTTTTGGCCTTCGCTCCTGCGCAGGCCGCCACCCAGGGCACCGTCATCATTCAGTCCGGCCAACCCGAGCGCGGCTACCAGACTGCGCCCACCTACCAGGTGATTCCTGCGCCCCCACCTCCGCGCAACGAAGCGATGCCCCGCCCTCGCCGAGGCCAGGTATGGGAAGAAGGCCACTGGGAATGGCGTGGCAACCGCCACCACTGGGTGCGCGGCCACTGGGTGCAGGCGCGCAACGGTTACCAATATCGCCAGCCCCAGTGGATCGAACGCGAAGGCCGGTGGGAGATGCAACGCGGTGGCTGGGACCGCGACGGTGACGGCATCTCCAACCGCAACGACCGGGACCGCGATGGCGACGGCGTGCCCAACCGCCGTGACAGCCAGCCGGACAACCCGCGCCGCAATTGAGGGAGCAACTCCCGCCGCGACCAGGGCGCTGAGCAGGCCCCGTCCCCGCGGTAGCAGCGAACACTGCTACCGCAGCAACAACACAGCCCGACCGAGCCCTGGAAAGTCCGCCACCACTTCGGTACCTGGCGCCACCAGCGCGGTGCCGGTGCACGACCCTGTGGTGACCCACTGCCCCGCGCGCAGCCCGCCCAGGCTGCGCGCGCCTTCGTTGGCCAGCCACACCAGCAGCCGCAGCGGGTCGCCCGCCGGATTGCCCCAGGTGGCATGCTGCACGGCCACGGCCCCATTCACCGACAAGGTCACCGCTTGCGCCAGGGGCTGCACGGCAGCGATATCGTTGGTGCCAGTCCCCACAATCAGCGCCCCGTGGCAGGCCTGGTCGGCCAGGCGGCTCCACTCGCCCTGTTGCGCCCAGGCAGCAAAGCGCGTGTCGCACACCTCAATGGCGGCGCGCACCGACACCACCGCCGCCAGCACCTCGGCGGCGCTGTAGGGGGTGGCGCGGGCGGGCAGGTCGGCCCCCAGTTCGTACACCAGCTCCGCCTCCACGCCCATCACGGCAAAACCCGCGGCAGACAGAGCAACCACCTCATTCGCTGCGGCCACCCACACCGAATCGCGCGTGAGAGCGGCCCGCGCGGGTTGCGCCTGGGGCGACGCGGCGCCGACCTTCCAGCCTGCGATCTCCCCGCGCGCACGCACCACGGCGTCCTGCACCGCGTAGGCCTCGGCGGCATCGCATGGGCGAAGCCCTGCGGGAAAGTCCAGCGGGCGGGGGGTGCGCCCCTCCCGGGCCTGGGTGATGACGGCGGCGCTGGCGACAGGGTCCAAAGCGGTGGGGTGCATGGCAAAACTCTCTGTGGGACAAGGGGTCGGCGGATTATCGGCACCTTCACCAGCGGCCCCGCGCCGCTGCATCAGCAACGATTGCGCCCCATTAGCAGCCGGAGTCGATCTCGCGCGCAGGCTTGGCCCCTAGAATCGGTCTCGCAGGAGAGCACGGCAGCCACAGGCCGCCGCTGCACCGAAGGCGCAAACTCCCATACACGCTCAGGTCCCGTACTGCACCATTCATCAAAGCCGTCTGGAGAGCCGCTTCGCGCAACGCGAAGCGCACCGAAGGAGCAAGCCGCAGCCCGGGTGGGTGGCGGTGAATCTCTCAGGTACCAAGGACAGGGGGAGCGGCAGCTAGGGCATTCGTGCGCCAGCTGTTCGCTATTGAATTCATAGCTGCCAGCGCATGTTGTTCCAGCGCCAGAGCCCAGAAAGGCTTTGAAAATCATGCGCGTGATCGTTTTGGGTGCCGGCTTGCTCGGCGTGACTTCGGCTTATTTCCTTTCGCAACTCGGCCACGAGGTGACCGTCATCGACCGCCAGGGTGCGCCCGGTGCCGAGACCAGCTTTGCCAACGGTGGCCAGATCTCGGTGAGCCACGCCGAACCCTGGGCCAACCCCAGTGCGCCGCTCAAGGTGCTGCAGTGGCTGGGCAAAGAGGATGCACCCCTGCTGTTCCGCCTGCGCGCCGACATGCGGCAATGGCTGTGGGGCCTGTCCTTCCTGCGCAACTGCACGCCCGCGCGCACGCGCCACAACATCGAGCAGATCGTGCGCCTGGGCACCTATAGCCGCGACACACTGCAGCAGCTGCGCGCGGCCACCGGCATCCAATACGACCAGCGCACGCAGGGCATCCTGCACTTCTATACCAACCAAAAAGAATTCGATGGCGCGCTGGCTCCGGCCGAGCAGATGCGCACGCTAGGCTGCGAGCGCCAGGTCATCAGCGCCGACGAGGCCGTGCGTATCGAACCCGCCCTGGCCCACATCCGCCCGCAGCTCGCCGGCGCCACCTACACGGCCGAGGACGAATCCGGCGACGCCAACCAGTTCACACGCGAGCTGGCCAAGCTGTGTGAAGCATCGGGCGTGCAGTTCCGCATGGGCCACCACATCACCGCGCTGCGCGAGGCAGGCGGCCGCATCGACCATGTGGAAGTGACCAATGCCGAAGGCCACTTCGAGCGAGTGCGCGGCGATGCGTTTGTGCTGGCCATGGGCTCGTTCAGCCCGCTGCTGGCGCAGCCGCTGGGCATCCAGCTGCCCATCTACCCGGCCAAGGGCTACTCGGTGACCATGCCGGTCAAGGACGCCAGCAAGGCACACCAGGTGAGCCTGACGGACGACGAGTTCAAGCTCGTGTTTTCGCGCTACACCAGCGAACGCGGCGGTGACCGCCTGCGCATTGCCGGCACGGCCGAGCTGAACGGCTACGACCGCCACCTGAACCAGGTGCGCTGTGAGGCCATCGTGCGGCGCGTGGAGCAACTCTTCCCTGGCGCGGGCGACGCGAGCCAGGCCCAGTTCTGGAGCGGTCTGCGCCCCGCCACGCCCAGCAACGTGCCGCTGATCGGCAAGACGAAGGTGGGCAACCTGTTCCTCAACACCGGCCACGGCACGCTGGGCTGGACGCATGCCTGTGGCTCGGGCAAGGCGTTGGCCGACATCGTGAGCGGCCGCGTGCCCGAGGTGGACTTTGCGTTCCAGGGGTTGCAGGGGCGCGCAGGAGGAGCGGCGCTGGTGCCGTCGCGCACGGCGGCCTGAAGCAGCGCGCGGTTGCAGCGAGGCAGCGCTGCAACCGCCACGAAAGCCCGCGCCTACTTGGCCGCGCCCGTGGCGTGCGCCACAAACTGCGCCACGGCCAGCATGTCCTTCTCGCTCATGCGCTCGGCGTAGGACGGCATCACGCCGATGCCTGCCTTGAGCGCACGCAGTACACGGCCGGCGTCGGGTTTCAGCTCATCCAGTACCGGGCCCACCTGGCCCTCGGCACCGGCGGCCTGCAGTGTGTGGCACACGGCGCAGGCGGGCTGGATCTTGGTGAACAGCTCCTTGCCCCGCGCCAGTTCGGCAGGGTCGGCGGCCCAGGCCGACGCACAGGCGCCAGCCGACCACACAGCCACGGCGAGGCGGCGCGCTCGGTTCAATCCACCCATGTCAGGCCACGGTCACGGTGACGGCGTGGTCGCGCCAGCTGGCATTGTTGTAGCCGCCCAGGTTTTCCTCGCGCTGCTCGGCCTGCACATTGCCCGCGGTGTCGGTGGCGCGGCTGGCCAGCACATGGGTGCCCGCCTCCAGGCGCACGGGCAGCGCAAACTGCCGCCAGGCAAAGGGGCCCAGGTCGGGGCCGATGAGCTTGGCCGCCAACCAGGTCTTGCCGCCATCGGCCGACACCTCCACGCCCTTGATGCCGCGCGTGCCGCCAAAGGCCACGCCATGCACCTGCACCTGTCCGGGCTTGAGTGCCCCCTTGTCGGGCAAGGGGCCGTTGATCCACGACTTCACGCCCATCTCCCACACCGAAGGCTGGTCGGGGCTGGCCTTGCTGCCGGGCGGCGACATGCGGTAGCCGTGCGACATGATGCGCGCCTGCGACTGTGCGCTGGTAAACGCCACACGCTTGACGTACTTGATGTTGTTCACGCCCTGGTAGCCGGGCACCACCAGCCGCAGCGGGCCGCCGTGCGCCAGCGACAGCGGCTCGCCGTTCATCTCCCAGGCCAGCACGGCGTCGTCCATCGCCTTCACGGGGACCGAGCGCTCCACCAGTACCGACAGCGGGTCCACACCTTCGGGCAGCTTCTCGCCCCCCGTGCCGGTCAGGTAGGCGGCACCATCGGCCAGCCCGCCCAGGGCGGCCACCACGTTGCGCAGCGGCACACCGCTCCAGACCACACAACCGGCAGCGCCCACCGACCAGGGGGTGCCGCTGGGTTTGCTGGGGAAAAAGCCCCGGCCATTGCCCGAGCATTGCAGCACGGTGGCCACGGTCTCCACGCCCAGCGTCTTGAGCTCAGCCAAGGTGAGGCTGCGCGGGCTCTTGACCCCTTCGACGGACACCGTCCACGCGTCGCGGTTGTCCAGGATGGCCGCGTCAGGCGCAGGCAGGTTGTTGCGCACGTACAGCAGGTTAGACGGCGTGATGACGCTGGTGCCGAACGCGGAGCGGCGCGTCTCCAGCGTGCTGCTGCTGTGCACGATCAACGCATCCGGCGACTTCCACCCCGCATAGGCGGGCAGCGGCTTGGCCGCAGGGGCTGCGGCCTGCTGGGCCCGCGCACTGCCCGTCCATCCGGCCAAGCCCAGCGCGCTCAGGGCAGCAGCACTTCCGGCCAACATGTGGCGGCGCGGCAGGGTCATCGAATCTTTCATGGAAACGTCTCCAAATAGTGGGGTGGACAAAACCTTGTGGCCCCTCCCCATTGGGCGGGGACGGGGGATCGGGTCAGCCCGCATTCTGTGCGGCAGCTCCTCCTGCCGCACGCACGGCGTCGTTAGCAGAAGTAACAAGAACAAAAGATCGGAAACATTCGTACGCAGGTGCGGGGGGCGTGGGCATATTCGCGCTTTGTTTTGGGGAGAGGAGCAGCGCAATGAACACCACCAGAAAACCGACCCGAGGCCCGCTGGGACTGCTACTTGTCCTATGGCTGGGATGCAGCGCAGCACAGGCCCAGCTGACGGCCATCGTGGCCGTGGAGCCCACCGCCCGCAAGGCGGCGCATTCCATCCTGCGCACCGCTGCAGAATCGGGCTTGTCGAAAGCCGCGGGCCAGTCGGTGGCACTGACGACCAGCGACGATATGGCCGACGTGATGCGCGCCACCCGCAGCGCGGGCTATGACATCTTCATTGGCCCTGCCCAGGTGGCGGCGTCTGCATTGCAACGTGGCTACGAACTGGTGGGCGCTACGCAAAAATCAGACAGATACCTGCTGGTCGGGCTGCAGCAGTTGGCGGCAGTGCCTGCGATGAAGGGCCGCAGGCTCTACCTGCCCCAGCAGGACTCGGTCTATACCTACATGGCGCGCGGCATGCTGAACGAGGCAGGGCTGTCGTTCCAGGACCTGCGCGCCGTGCAATACGAAAAATTTCCCCAGGCGGGCCTCACCGCCCTGACCTTGGGCACGGCAGACGCCACCGTGGTGCGCGAGGACGACTGGGCCGAATGGTCTGCGGCGCACCCCGGCATCGCGCGGGTGCTGGCCACGTCGCAGCCCGTTCCGGGTGGGTTCTCCATCGTGGTGAAAAAAGACCTGCCGGCGGATGCGCGCAACAAGCTGACCCAGTGGTTCAACGCGTCGTCCTCCGCCAGCGGCCTGCCGCCAGTCTCCGTGCGCCCGGAGGCGGTGGAATACCGTCGCGTGGCCGAGCTGGGGCTGTTCACTCCCACCAGCCTGCCGGGGGTCAACCGTGTCACCGCGCGCGAGGCCCAGACCCTGCTGGCGCAGGGCGCCACGCTGGTGGACACCCGCACCGAAAAGGAATTCAAGACCAAGCGCATCCGCGGGGCCGTATTCGCTGCGTATGTGGAAAAGAGCCTCAAGGACGTGGCCTTCAATGCCGCGCAGGATGACTTCCAGGCGCTGGACAAGCTTCAGGGCCTGGACAGAGCCAAGCCGGTGATTTTTGCGTGCAACGGCGCCGAATGCTGGAAGTCCTACAAGGCCGCCAAGGTAGCCTCCGCCAAGGGCTTCCAGTCGGTGTACTGGCTGCGCGGCGGGTTGCCCGAATGGGACGAAACTGGCCTGCCAACCGAAGGTGGCTAGGAGTCTGCGCAAGGCCTCTGGCCCCTGTCCTTACAATTGGTCGCTTCTCAACTCCCAAGGGCGCGCAAGGCGCCCTTTGTATGGAAATAGCAATACTGTTCGCCCTCATCTGTCTCAACGGCCTGTTTGCCATGTCAGAGATCGCTCTGGTCACGGCCCGCAAAGTCCGGTTACAAAAGCTGATTGATGAGGGCGATAGCGGTGCCGCCGCGGCCGTGAAGCTGGGCGAAGACCCCACGCGCTTCCTCTCCACCATCCAGATCGGCATCACGTCGATCGGCGTGCTCAACGGTATCGTGGGCGAAGCCGCGCTGGCCGCGCCGCTGGCCTCGTGGCTGGAGCGCCTGGGGGTGCCACTGCCCTACGGCGGCTACGCGGCCACCGGTCTGGTAGTGGTGCTGATCACGTACTTCTCCATCGTGGTGGGCGAACTGGTGCCCAAGCGCATCGGCCAGTCGTACCCCGAGACCTTTGCCCGCCTGGTGGCACGGCCCATCAACTTTCTGGCGCTGGCCACCAAGCCGTTTGTGCTGCTGCTGTCCAC
This sequence comes from Acidovorax sp. Root402, assembly GCF_001425125.1. Taxonomy (NCBI): domain Bacteria; kingdom Pseudomonadati; phylum Pseudomonadota; class Betaproteobacteria; order Burkholderiales; family Comamonadaceae; genus Acidovorax; species Acidovorax sp. Root402. The sequence continues at coordinate 123,237 of NZ_LMDQ01000015.1, read as the reverse complement.
GTCCACACGCACGCTGCTGCGCCTGTTGGGTGTGAAGGAAACCAGTGGCAGCCCGGTGACCGAAGAAGAGATCCACGCCATGCTGGTCGAAGGCACCACCGCCGGCGTGATCGAGTCGCACGAGCACACCATGGTGCGCAACGTGTTCCGCCTGGACGACCGCCAGATCGGCTCGCTGATGGTGCCGCGCGGGGATGTGGTGTGTCTGGATATCGATGCGCCGTTTGAAGACAACCTCCAGTGCATTGAAGAGTCCGACCATGCGCGCTTCCCGGTGGTGCGCGGCGGCATGGACAACATCCTGGGGGTGATCAACGCGCGCCAGTGGCTGTCCCGCACCCTGCGCGACAAGGCGCGTGGTGGCCTGGCAGACCAGCCGCTGCAAACGGCGCTGTATGTGCCCGAGACCATCACGGGCATGGAGCTGCTGGACAACTTCCGCCTGTCGGACGTGCACATGGCGTTTGTCATCGACGAATACGGCGAGGTGCAGGGCATCGTGACGCTGCAGGACCTCATCGAGGCCATCACCGGCGAGTTCCAGCCGCGCGACCCCGAGACCTCGTGGGCGCTGCAGCGCGAGGACGGCAGCTGGCTGCTGGACGGCCACATCCCCGTGCCCGAGCTGAAGGACCGCCTGAACCTGGACGCCGTGCCCGAGGAAGAGCGCGGCCGCTACCACACACTCAGCGGCATGATCATGCTGCTGACCGGCCGCCTGCCCAAGGTGACCGACACGGTGCAGTGGGAGGACTGGAAGCTGGAAGTGGTGGACATGGATGGCAAGACCATCGACAAGATCCTGGCCACGCGGCTGACGCCCGAGGAAAAAGCCGAGTCCGACGAGAACGGCGCGGGCTGACCGGCGTTGACGATGGCGGGGGCTGCTGCGCCAGCCAGCCCCCTCCCCTCGTCTACCTCAGGACGGCAAGGGCTCGCCGTCCACAAACACGGTCAACACACCGGTGTAGCCGTACAGATGGTGGTGGGCGATCTCGCCGCCCGCAAAAAAGCCGGCCAGTGGCACATCGCCCAGCGCATGGCGCACTATCTGCAGCTCGGCGCTGGGCCCGCCAAAATGCGGCCCGCCCCGGCCCGAGCAGCTCACATAGATCGCGCCGCAAATGCGCCGCCCCGTCTGGGGTTGCGCTCCAGCATGTCCGGCAGCGCCCGGCGCAGCGGCCAGTTCCCCTGGCGCGCCGGACGCCACCATGGGCGCGGATTCCAGCTCCTCTGGCGATAGTTCCTCGCGGATCTCGGCGCAGATGCGCATGAGGTCCGCCCGTGCGGCCGCCACGTTGCGCTGGCAGAACGCCAGGTGCATGCCGGGCTCCACATGGTCGGCCAGGGCCACACCACGGCGGGAGCCGTCCAACCCCAGGATATGGCGCACGCGCGTGTCGGTGCCAAAGTGGCCCGTGCGGCGCTGGCCCTGTGGCTGCTCACCCGCACTGACCAGCCCGGCCAGCGTGGCGCGCACCTTGCGCAGGGCAGGCTGCGGGTCGCCACCGTCGAGCGACACCTGCAGCGTATCGAGCAGCACATCCAGCGCCGGCTCGCCATCCAGCGCAAGCACCACGTTCTCCTGCGCGGCCGTGATGGTGTGCAGCGCGCCCACGGGCTGGCAGCCCTGCGTGACGCGCGACACCAGCGACACGCCCGCGCCAAACGCCACGCCCGAGAGGCCCCCGTCAAACACGCCGCTGGCACCGCCCTGCCCAGCCATGTTGCCGTCGCCGCCCACGGCAAACTGCACGCTGGCCGTGCGGCTGGCGCTGAGGCCGCCAAACAGGTAGCCGGTGTCAGTGCGCGCGGCCATCTCGGTCAGCAGTTCGGCCAATTCCGGCGTGTGGCCGTCGGCATGCACCAGCGCAGTGTGGGCCACAAAGCCTGCGCCGGCATGCGGCGCGTGGGCGGGCAGCGGCGCCACGCCAGAAAACACGCGGTACTGGTCGGCCGGCACATCGAGCAGCATGACCGACAGCGCGGGCTCGTCAAAGTATTCGGCATTGTTGGCCGATACGCCCACGCCCACGGTACCGCTCCAGTCGGTCACCTCGGGCAGTTCGCTGCTCAGGTAGTCGAGCAGCGCCTGGGCCTCGTTGGCATAGTGGTCGGTGATGTACAGAAGGCCCAGGGTGGGCGCCGACGCGTAGTCAGGCAATGCCATCTGGGCGCGCAACTGCGCCAGTACCAGCGCAGCGGCCATGCGCCACTGCGGGTGGGTGGCATGGCCGGTGGGGAAGAGTTTCATGGTGATGGTCTCCAGGCCTGGGCGGGGGTGGGGCAGTGCTGCGCCATCTGCGGGCTGCCACACCGGCCCGCTTTGGCGTCAGCCCGCTCGCTTGCGTGCCGCAGGGCTGCGGGTGCTGCCGGCCTTTGTGGCGGCGGGTTTCGTGGTGGTTTTGCGGGCTGCGGGCTTCTTGGCCGCAGCGGCCTTTTTGGCAGTGCCCGCTGATGACGCGGCGGCGCGCTTGGCGCCGCCCTGCATGGTCTGCATGCCCTTGGCGGCAAACTGGCTGGCCATGCCGGTGGCCGTCTTGAGGGCTTCCTTGGCCAGGCCGGTGGCCATGTTCTTGGTGGTGTCGATGGCGGTCTGCTTGGCCGCGTCCTTCATGGCGTTGGTGGCAATCTGCTGGAACTGGCTCGTGAGCGCGCCCCACCACTGCATCGGGTCCACCACGGCAGGCTCGGCGGCCGCCGCTGTCTTGCCCTTGGCTTTGCCTTTGGCGGGTTGAGGGGCGGGCTCGGTGTCAGCGGGCTCCTCCTCGGGCTCGTCGGCAGCGCTGGCGCGACCCGTCACGCGGGCGGCAGCACCCGCCACGGCCTCGGCGGCTCCGGTCACCGTGTCAGCGGCTTTTTGCACGCCGCTCATCACCGTGTCGGCGGTCTTGAGCTTGAAGGCGTTGGCCACATCGCCCATGCTGAAGTTCATGCCCTTGAGCGTGGCCAGGGTCATCTTCTGCACCTCCAGCGCCTGGATGGTGGCGGCCAGCGCGCGCGAGTTCTGCTCCAGCCAGAACTGCACGGCCTTGAGCTCGTCGATGCGCTTTTCCAGCTCTTCGACGCTGATGGTGGGCGCCACCCAATTGCTGAGGTTGGGCAACTGCGGAATGCTGCTGGACGCCCCCTTGGCAAGGCTTTGCAAAAAGTCAAAACCGGGGACGAATTTGCCGAAACCGAAGTTGGATGTGTCGCTCATGGCCGCTCCGCAAGAGGTGGGTCGTGAGAACCTGCTGAAGGTTCTGAGGAGTCACAGCTTACTCCAATGCGTTGCGCCCGCGAAGGCGCTGCGGCGGCTGTCACCTCAGTGTTTATGCCCATCCATCATGCTGCCCGCCGTGGCGCCACCGGGTGCAGCGGTGCCCACCGGCAGCGTGAGGTTGAGCTTGCTTTCCACGCCCTTGGCGTCCTGGAACACCAGGGTGATGGGCACCGCGCTGTCCTTGGCCAGGGGTGCCTTCAGGTCCAGCAGCATGATGTGGTAGCCCCCGGGCTTGAGTTCCACCGTCTTGCCTGCGGGCAGGTCCAGCGTAGGCACCGCACGCATCTTCATGATGTCGCCTTCCATCTTCATCTCGTGCACCTCGGCAAGGCCGGCAGCGGGCGACTCGGCACGCACCAGGCGAGCACCGTCCTTGGCGGTCAGGCGCATGAATGCGCCCGTGGCCTTCTGGCCCTGCACGCTGGCACGCGCCCAGGCGCCTTCGACCTTGACGGCGGCGGTCTGGGCCCATGCAGGGGCACTCAGCAGTGCGGCAAAGACGGCAGCGGTGTGAAGCAGTTTTTTCATGGTGAATGTCTTTCAGTGTGCGAGAGAAGAAAGGGAAGCAGCAACAGGCTCTGGACCCGACTGTCAATGATTGTGGGCAGCGGCGCCACCGGTGGGCAGAATCTCCAGCGCAGCGGCAGGGGACTTCAGATCCGACAGCTGCTGGCCCGCCTTGGGCACCTCGGTCCAATCGTTGCGGCCCTCAGTGCAGACCTGGCGCACCGGCCAGTACACGGTGCCCGCCTGCTCCGGCGCCTGGGCCACCAGCACAAACTCGTCGTAGTGCGCGCTCTGCAACATGTCGTCCGGCGTCTTGGCCGTCCAGGTGATGCGCACCACGTCTTCTGTGATGCTGCGGCCGTGGCTGGTGTAGGGCTGGGCCAGCTTGTCGCGCTGCACCTCCAGCGTCCAGCCCGGCTTGGGCATGGGGCGTGCACCGCGCATGCCTGCGGGGATGTCCACCACGACCTGCCGCGTGGGCGACGCGCCGCAGCCGTGGCCGACCTTGAACGCGGCCTTGTAGCTGGCGCCGGCCGGGGCCACCTGGTATTCGAGCACCACATGGGCAGATGCAGTGCCAAACAGGGCTGTAGCGCTAGTCAAACATGCGGCAGCAGCTATCTTTTTCATAGTATTCAGAGACATGGGATATTGTCCTTTCAGAGGCTTACCTTCAGCTCGGCCATGTAGCTGCGCTGCGGGTAGGGGTGGAAGTTCCAGAACTGGTAGTTGTTGAGGTTGTCGATGCCCACGGCGGCGCTGACCGCTTTGGTGATCTGGTAGCGCACGCGCACATCGGTGGTGAAGTAGCGGCTCGCGCCCTGGTAGGCAAAGCCGTTGGGGTCACTGTTGTCAAGCGTGCTGTACTGCTTGCCGCTGTAGCGCGCGCCCAGGGTGTACGACCACTTGTCATCGGGCCGGTAGGTGGCCACGGCAGTGGCGCGCCACTCGGGGATGCGGGGCTGCCATTGGCCGACGCTGGCCGGGAACTTGTCGTTGCGCGTGATCTTGGAATCCGTCCAGGTCAGGCTGCTGCCCAGCTCCAGCCCGCGCACAAAGACGTTGGCGGCCTGGTACGACAGCTCAATGCCCTTGGTACGGATGGCATCCACGTTCTGCACGTTGGTCACGTTGGGTGTGACGAGCACATTGGTTTGCGAGTACAGCGCGTCCTTCGTGCGCTCAAAAAAGGCTGTCAGGCGCAGCAGGCCATTGCCCATGTCCCGCTCGGCGGTCAGCTCGGTGGTCCAGCTCTTCTCGGGTTTCAGATTGGGGTCGTTGTTGATGAGCGTGCCGCTGCCGCTGATGCCGCCCTGGTACAGCTCGGCCACGGTGGGCATGCGCACGGCACGGCCGGTGGAGGCCTTGAGCACCCACAGCTCATTGGCCTGGTAGGCCACCGCAGCCTTGGGCGAAAAATAGGTTTCGTTGCGCTCGGGGTGGCTCAGCGTGGTGGTGGCGTTGCCCGTCTGGCCGTTGCTGGCGCTCCAGCGCTCGGCGCGGGCGCCCAGCACGGCCTTCCACCGTGGCGCGATCTTCCAGGTGTCTTGCGCCCACAGGCCAATGAGCTGCGTGTCGCCGTTGAAGGCCTGGTTGCGGGCGCCTGCATCACCGCTGATCCAGTTGCTGGTGGCGTTCTCTATGGTGCGCAGTTGGTAGCTGTCGCGCTGCAAGCCAAAGTCCACGATGTGCGTGCCCTGCAGCCCATCGGGCCGCCAGGTGCCCTTGGCGGCCAGCGTGTTCCAGCCCGTGCCCTTGCTGTTGACGATGCGCCCAGCCCCGCCGTTCAGCGCGGCAGGCAGCGCCACGGTGGCCGCGCGCAGGGTGTCGGTCTGGTAGTCGTAGAGGCTGGCGGCCACCTCCCAGTCAAACACGCCCTGCGTGCGGCTCTTGACCGACAGGCCGTGCATGAAATGTGTGAGGTCTTCGTTGGACACATTGAAGTCCGTAGGCGCGAACGCAAACGAGCGGCCATTGATGTTGACCGTGCCGCTGTAGACCGCATTGCCGTTGGCGTCGCGCAGGTAGCTGGTGGGGCGCCCCTCGGATGCGTTGTGCCACCAGCCGAAGGTGTAGGCGGCGCGCACGGTGGGCGAAAAGTCATAGGCGATCTTGGCCTTGATGTGGTCTTGCTGCGTGTGGTACTGGGTGGCCGTGCCCAGCAAGTACCAGGGCTGGTTGCTGCGGTTGTTGCCCAGCACTGCGCCCGTCACCGGCGTGCCCGCATTGCCCACGGTCCCCGCAGACACGAGGCGCGTGGGGAAGGTGAGCGGCTGGCCTTCGCTGTCGGTCTTGTTGAAGTTCAGGAACCACGACCAGTCGCCATTTTTGTTGCCCACCGAGGCGCTCACCTGCTTGCCCCCGTAGGTGCCGCTGGTGCTATACAGGTCAAAAGGCTGGTGCTGATAGCTGACCTGCCCGTGCGCCTCGAACTTTGTCGGCATGCGCGTGACGTAGTCCACCACCGCGCCCACCGAGTTGCCTGCGTAGGCGGCCGAAAACGGGCCGTAGAGCACGTCCACGCGCTCAATTTCTTCTGGCGTGACCAGCATCCAGCGTGGCGCGTTGGTGGGGCCGTTGCCCAGGTAGTTGCTCAGCAAAATGCCATCGGCAAACACCATGGACCGCGCCGGGTTGCCCGTGCCCGAGGCGCGGGTGGACAGCACGGCGTGGTTGTAGTCGCCGATATAGCGCTTGCGCACCAGCAGACTGGGCAGGTACTTGAGGGCGTCTTCGCTGTCGGTGGCGTTGATCGCATGCTCGATCTGCTCGCGCGTCACGCCCTCGATGGTGGTGGGGATCTGCGTGGGCAGCGAGGTGGGCTGGCCGCCGGTGATGGTGACCACGCCCAGTTCCTTGACCGGGGCATGGCTGGTGGTGCTGGTGCTGTCAGCGGTCTGGGCGAATGCGGATGAAGCCCCGGCGGACGCGATGCCAAGGACGACGGGAAAGGCACTGGCCACGGCCAGCGCCATGCGGCTGTTGCGCATGGAAACTCCTGAAAATCAAACCAAATAGGCCGCAAGCGCAAGTGAATCATGCGCCAGCAGCTATCGAATCAATAGCGATTTCAGGAGAGCGATGGGGGCCCGCGCGGCGGCAGGGGCGCGGCGGTGCGCGCTGCAATGTGCGCGGCAGGGATGGGGCGCAGGGCATGCGCCAACGGGTGAACCACAGGCAGCTGGGCCTGCGATGCGGGAGGGGGAGCGCCCACATGCGCGCACAGCGGGCAGTCCAGCGTGTGGCTGGGCAGCTCCTTGGCGCCGTCGTCGGTCTTGACCAGCACCTTGATCGCTCCCGAGCCGGAGCAGATCAGCTCCATGGCCTGCGGGTGCACCAGCGGCGACGCCACGGCCACGCCGATCGACAACACAAACCACGCCAGCACACAGCGGGCGAGCCAGCGAAGGCTGCGGATGGTTTGGAGGAACGGCAACGACATGGAAGCGCCATTGTAGGTGCGCAGTCCGCGCCAGCCAGTGCACGGGTCATCTGCGTGACCGCCCCGCACCAGGTGCGGGCCTAGGATGTGCGCTTGCCCCTACAACACATCGGAGACACACCATGCTCACACTCTGCGGCTTTTCGGCCAGCAACTACTACAACAAGGTCAAGCTTGCGCTGCTCGAAAAGGGCCTGCCGTTCACTGAAGAACTGGCCTGGGTGGGCGAGACCGATCGCAGCGCCAGCCCGCTGGGCAAGGTGCCCTACCTGCGCACGCCGCAGGGAGCGCTGTGTGAATCGGCGGTGATCGCCGACTACATCGAAGCCGCGCACCCCGATCACCCGCTGATCCCGGCCGACCCCTTCCAGGCCGCCAAGGTGCGCGAGCTGATCACCTTTCTGGAGTTGCACTTGGAGCTGGTGGCACGCAACCTGTATCCGCAGGCGTTCTTTGGCGGCACCGTGAGCGACACCGCCAAGGAAAAGGTGGGAGTACAGCTGCAGAAGAACATTGCCGCCTTCGGCCAGTTGGCAAAGTTCAGCCCCTACGTGGGCGGCGACACCTTCACGATGGCCGACTGCGCGGCCGTGGTTCACCTGCCGCTGGTCAGCTCCGCCACCAAGATCATCTACGGCAAGGACTACCTGGCCGACCTGCCTGTGCGCGACTACCTCGCCCGCATGGCCGAACGCCCCCATGTGCAGCGCGTGAACGCGGACCGCAAGACCAACACCGCCGAGATGCTGGCGCGCCCGCCCAAGCGCTGAGCCCGCCACGCAGCGGTGTCACCAGGGTGGGGACACCGCGCGCCATCCCTTGACCTTGGTCAACCCAGCGCGCCGCGCACAGGCGCACCATGCAGGTATCCGATCACCCCGAGGAGACCCCGCATGGACAAGACCCAAGCCGCACCTTTCCGCCAGCAGTTACTGGCCCAGCAATCCGAGTTGCTGGCCCAGCTGGCCGCGCAGCGCGGTGGTGTCATCGGCCGCGCCGAAGCCGCCGCCGACCACTTCGGACAACCGGAAGACCCGCGTGCCCAGGTTGCCACCGAACGCGAGCTGGAATTTGCCCTGGACGAACGCGAGACCGCACACCTGGCGGCGGTCGAGGCCGCCCTGGCCCGCATCGAAGCCGGCACCTACGGCGAGTGCACGGGTTGCGGCACCCACATCACCGCCGCCCGCCTGCACGCCACGCCCGAGGCCGCACGCTGTGTGCATTGCCAGGAAAAGGCAGAGCAACACCGGCGGGCGGCATGAGCGAATGCACGCACTCAGGCTGCTCCTTTCCCGTTTTTTGTCACTCCTTTAAGAAAGCCGATTCATGAGCACTTTTCACGCCGTTGTCTGGATGGACCAATCCGAAGCCCATGTGGTGATGTTCGATCGCGAACACGCGGAAGCCCAGCGCATCAAGTCCCGCAGCCACCACAAGCACCAGGGCAAGGCCGACGACCTCGCGCCGTTTTTTGCCGATATCGCACAGACACTGACCGACACCCGCGAGGTGCTGTTGGCCGGCCCGGGCCTGGTGCGCAACCAGTTCCGCGACTGGGCCGCCAAACACCATGCGGCCGTGGCCGGCGTGGTGGTGGACTCGGTGGCCGCAGACCACCCGACAGACGCCCAGCTGGTGGCCATGGCGCGCCAGTACTTCAAGAAGTTTGACAACATGGCCGCCGATCCGTCGGTCGCCTGACCGGCCTGCAGGCCACGCCAAGGCGTGGCACTGGCTGCTATCCTCTGTGGGATGCGCAGCCTCTTTCACCTCGCCTTTCACGTCACCGACCTGGATGCCGCCCGGCGCTTTTACGGCGGCGTGCTGGGCTGCTTGGAGGGTCGAAGCACCGACACCTGGGTGGACTTCGACTTCTTCGGCCACCAGATCTCGTTGCATCTGGGCACGCCGTTTGCCAGCGCCCGCACCGGGCACGTGGGAGACCATCTGGTGCCCATGCCGCACTTCGGCGCCATCCTTGAGTTGCCCGACTGGCATGCGCTGGCCGCACGGCTGAAGGCCGCCGACACCGCCTTCGTCCTGGAGCCGCAGGTGCGTTTTGAAGGCCAGCCGGGCGAACAGTGGACGATGTTCTTCCACGACCCCAGCGGCAACCCGATCGAGATCAAGGGCTTTCGCTCGCTGGACGCGGTGTACGCAACGTGAGCTACACCTTCGCGTCGGCCACCATCCTGCTCCTGCTGATCACCGATCCGCTGGGCAACATCCCCATCTTTGCCAATGCCCTGCGGGGCGTGGCGCCCGAGCGCCGGGCGCGGGTGATCCTGCGGGAAGTGCTGATTGCGTTTGCACTGCTGCTGGTGTTCCTGTTCTTCGGAGCGGAGTTCCTGCGGGTCATGAATTTGAGCGACTTGTCGCTGCAGATTGCCGGTGCCGTGGTGTTGTTTCTGATCGCACTGCGCATGATCTTTCCGTCGGCGGACGGACCACAGGCGGAGCTACCGGGCGAGCCGCTGATCGTGCCGCTGGCCATCCCCGCGCTGGCAGGCCCTTCGGCGCTGGCCACGGTGATGCTGCTGGTGGCCCAGGCCCCGGAGCGGCGATGGGAATGGGTGGGCGCACTGTGCGTCACCATGGCCGTGTGTGCCGTGGTGTTGCTGCTGGCCGAGCGCATCCAGCGCCTAGTGGGCGAACGCGTGGTGATGGCGTTTGAACGCCTGATGGGCCTGATCCTGGTCGCGATCTCGGTGGAGATGCTGATCCGGGGAATCAAGCAGCTGGCGCACCAGCTGTAGCCCGCGCCAGGAGCCGCAGGCCACGGCCCTCGTGTGTGCGTGGCGCCGTTCACAGCGCCCCGCAGCACCACATGGCGGCCGCTTCAGCGACGCTGCAGGATCGGCATGGTCCCCAGGGCAAACACCGAGTTGGGCACGTTGACCCGCGCCATCAAAGGGCGGGGCTTGGGTGCCAGCGGCAGCTTGGCCCGCGCAGCTGGGGCCTTCTCTTCCACGACTGTGCCCTGCTCCAGCGCCTGGGTGACAAGGTCCTGAAGCGTCACCGACTGCAGGTACTCCATCACCCGGGAGTTGAAGCTGGTCCACAGTTCTCCCGTCATGGATTTGACCTGGGCGGCCTGACTGGGCCCCAGGTTCTGCAGCTCGTCGGTCTTGAGGTTTTCTACCGCCAGGATGATTTCAGCCACCGATACCTGCTCCGCTTGCCGCGCCAGGGTATAGCCGCCACCGGGCCCTCGGGTACTGTCTACCAAGCCGGCGCGGCGCAGTGCGCTGAACAGCTGTTCAAGGTAAGACAGAGAAATCCCCTGCCGTGCGCTGATGGTGGACAAGGGCACGGGCCGCATCTTCTGGCGCAGGGCCAGGTCGGTCATGGCGGACACCGCCAGCTGTCCTCGGGTCGTGATACGCATCGTTGCTACTCCTTGTGAACACAGGCAGCTCCAGGCCGCAGCGCAGATCGCCACGGAAGCTGCCAAACGTCAATGTAGAGAATTTCATACTTCGCGTATATTCGTTTTATTGAGTTTTATTCTTCGATTTATGCGAAGTATTTGGGCAGTATGAACTTCAAGCACCTCCGCTACTTCTGGACGGTTGCCAAGGCTGGCGGTGTGATGCGGGCCGGAGAGCAGCTCAACACCACTCCGCAAACACTGTCCGGCCAGATCAAGCAACTGGAAGAGTGGCTGGGCCACGACCTGTTCCGGAAAAGGGGGCGTGGCCTGGAGCTGACCAGCGAGGGGCGTGTGGCCCTGGGGTATGCCGAACAGATCTTCGCGCTGGGCGACGAGCTGGAAAAATCCATCCGGCTGGCGCGTGGACAAGAGAAGCCGCTGGAATTCCGCGTGGGGGTGGCCGACTCGGTAGCCAAGTCGGTGGCCTACCACCTGCTGGAGCCCGCACTGGGCATGCCGCAGCGCGTGCACATGACCTGCCATGAGGGCAAGTTCCCCGAATTGATTGCGCAGTTGAGCCTGCACCGGCTGGACCTGGTGTTGGCAGACGAGCCTGTTTCCAACAAGATCGGCGTCAAAGCCTTCAACCACCCACTGGGCACCAGCAGCATGAGTTTTCTGTGCGCCCCCGCCCTGCGGGCGCAGTTGGAGGGGCCGTTCCCCCAGTGCCTGCATGGTGCGCCCATGCTCATCCAAGGTCCCATGTCGTCCGTTCGCCAGCAACTCGACCACTGGCTGAATAAGCACCACCTGCAACCCCGTCTCGTCGGCGAGTTTGACGACAGCGCGTTGATGAATGCGTTTGGGCGGGAAGGCCGAGGCATCTTCACATCCCCCTCCGTGCTGGAAGAGGAGACCACTGCTCAGTTTGGCGTGGAGGTTATCGGCCGCTCCTCAGACTTGGTGGAGGAATTCTTTGCGATCTCCATTGAAAGGCGCATTACGCACCCCTGTGTGGTGGCCATCACCAAGGCAGCCAAGGCAGATCTGTTCGCTCACTGAGCCGGTAGGAGCGCGATGGCGCTCTGCGCAGGAGGAACAAGTTGCCGTCAACACGCCAACTCGCGCCCTCATGGAGGAGCACAAGCAACGAGTGAGAGCACAAACAAAAACGCCCACTGTGGAGTGGGCGTTTTGTTTTAGCAATGTTTGCTATGTTTTGGTTGCGCGAGAAGGATTTGAACCTCCGACCTTTGGGTTATGAGCCCAACGAGCTACCAGACTGCTCCATCGCGCGGTAAGAAATAAATTATACCCTATTATTCAGCTGCTGCCGAATTATTTTCGGTTTCTGCAGCACGATCGACCAATTCGACCAGGGCCATAGGCGCATTGTCGCCCACGCGGAAGCCCATCTTCAGAATGCGGGTGTAACCGCCAGGACGCACCTTGAAACGCGGGCCGAGGTCGTTGAACAGCTTGGTCACGCTGTCACGGTCACGCAGACGGTTGAATGCCAGGCGGCGGTTGGCGACAGAATCTTCCTTGGCCAAGGTGATCATGGGCTCGATCACGCGGCGCAGTTCCTTGGCCTTGGGGACGGTGGTCTTGATGACTTCGTGCTCGATGAGCGAGTTCATCATGTTCTGCAGCATCGCGAGGCGGTGCGAGCTGGTGCGGTTGAGTTTGCGAAGGCCGTGTCCGTGGCGCATGGTGCTTTCTTCCTACTGTCTATGTAATTAAATCAGGCAGCCGTATCAGGTACTGTCCGAGGCACTGTTCCCCGGAGGGAACGAAAAGTCCCCCTTGCGGGGGACATCAAACCGGGCGCCCAAAATTTGGGCAGCCTTCGATTATAGCTTTGGCTTAACGCTTGTCCAGACCTGCTGGCGGCCAGTTCTCAAGCTTCATGCCCAAGGTAAGGCCACGCGATGCCAGCACTTCCTTGATTTCGTTGAGCGACTTGCGGCCGAGGTTAGGCGTCTTGAGCAGCTCGTTCTCGGTGCGCTGAATCAGATCACCGATGTAGTAGATGTTCTCCGCCTTCAGGCAGTTGGCTGAACGCACGGTCAGTTCCAGCTCGTCCACAGGACGCAGCAGGATCGGATCGAACGTCGCATTGCCACGTGGGCCTGCGGGTGCGTCGAACGCAGCCAGCTCGCCGCCTTCCAGCTGCGCGAATACAGCCAGCTGTTCCACCAGGATCTTGGCAGATGCCCGCACGGCATCTTCGGCAGTGATCGCGCCGTTGGTCTCGATCTCGACCACCAGCTTGTCCAAGTCGGTACGCTGCTCCACACGGGCGCTTTCCACGGTGTAGCTCACACGCTTCACGGGGGAGAACGACGCGTCCAGCACGATGCGGCCAATCGACTTGGTCGATTCGTCGGCATAGCGGCGCAGATTGCCGGGCACATAGCCGCGACCCTTCTCTACCTTGATCTGCATGTCCAGCTTCCCGCCGGCAGACAGGTTGGCGATCACGTGATCAGGGTTGACGATTTCCACGTCATGAGGGGTCTGGATGTCACGGGCAGTGACCACACCTTCGCCATCTTTGCGCAGGCTCAACGTCACTTCATCACGGTTATGGAGCTTGAACACCACACCCTTGAGGTTCAGCAGAATATTGACTACATCCTCTTGAACACCGTCAATAGACGAATACTCGTGCAGAACGCCTGCAATGGTGACTTCCGTCGCTGCGTAACCCACCATGGACGAGAGCAGGACGCGCCGAATGGCGTTGCCCAGCGTGTGGCCGTACCCACGCTCGAACGGCTCCAGTGCGACCTTGGCACGGTTGTGGCCAAGCTGCTCGACATTGATCGCCTTGGGTTTCAGCAAATTGGTTTGCATTCAGACTTCCTCTCAATACCCCCAGCTCGTTACACCGGTAAGGCTGGTGAAGCGCCTAAACCGCGATGCCTCGCGGTTCAGGGACGGTTTTCTTGAATTACGTACTCGACCGATTAGCGCGAGTACAACTCAACGATCAGCGATTCGTTGATGTCGGCGCCAAACTCATCACGGTCTGGCACCTTCTTGAAGATGCCTTCTGCCTTCTCGGCATTCACTTCCACCCATGCGGGCATGCCCACTTGAGCTGCCAGTTGCAGGGCTTCCACCACGCGATTTTGCTTCTTGGACTTTTCACGCACAGCCACCACGTCACCCGTCTTCACGAGGTACGAAGCGATGTTCACGGACTTGCCGTTCACGGTGATCGCCTTGTGAGACACCAGCTGACGCGCTTCAGCGCGGGTCGAGCCGAAACCCATGCGGTACACCACATTGTCCAGACGCGATTCCAGCAGGAACAGCAGATTGGCGCCAGTGTTGCCCTTCTTGCCTTCGGCGGCTTCGAAGTACCGGCGGAATTGCTTTTCCAGCACGCCGTACATGCGCTTGACCTTCTGCTTTTCACGCAGTTGCAGACCATAGTCAGAGGTGCGGGCACCCGAGGTGCGGCCGTGCTGACCAGGCTTGGAGTCGAACTTGGACTTGTCAGCGATCGAGCGGCGTGCGCTCTTCAGGAACAGGTCAGTGCCTTCACGGCGGGAGAGTTTGGCCTTGGGGCCGAGGTAACGTGCCACTTGAGCTTCCTTTGTGTCATCTACCGCAAACCATTGCGGGAGCCGCCTGAGGCGCTTGCGCGTTCACAGGCGGCGGTGGGCTTAGAGAGATTAGATACGACGGCGCTTTTGAGGGCGGCAGCCGTTGTGTGGCACCGGGGTCACATCGGAGATCGATGTGATACGGATGCCCAGTGCGCCCAATGCGCGCACCGAAGACTCACGACCAGGGCCTGGGCCCTTGATTTCAACGTCAAGGTTCTTGATACCTTGATCGATGGCAGCGCGACCGGCCACTTCCGAAGCCACCTGGGCTGCGAATGGGGTGGACTTGCGCGAGCCCTTGAAACCTTGGCCACCGGACGAAGCCCACGACAGGGCGTTGCCCTGACGGTCGGTGATCGTGATGATGGTGTTGTTGAACGAGGCGTGCACGTGTGCAATGCCGTCCGAAACATTCTTCCGGACCTTCTTGCGAACGCGCTGAGCTGCGTTATTGGCAGGAGACTTAGCCATGATGATCTTTCAATCTTTATTTCTTCAGTGCAGCTGCACCCTTGCGCGGACCCTTGCGAGTGCGAGCATTAGTACGGGTGCGCTGACCACGCATTGGCAGACCGCGGCGATGGCGGAAGCCACGATAGCAGCCGATGTCCATCAAACGCTTGATGTTCATCGTGGTTTCGCGGCGCAGGTCACCTTCAATGGTGAACTGCTCGATTTGCTCGCGAATTTTTTCCAGATCGCCGTCCGTCAGATCCTTGATCTTCTTGGAGTAAGCGATACCAGTTGCTTCGCAGATCTTGCGAGCGCGGGTGCGACCAATGCCAAAAATGGCGGTCAAACCGATTTCCGCGTGCTTGTGCGGCGGAATGTTAATGCCAGCGATACGTGCCATATGCGTCCTCTAATACTTTCCAATCAACCTTGGCGCTGCTTGTGACGCAGATCCGTGCAGATCACGCGCACCACACCCTTGCGGCGGATGATCTTGCAGTTGCGGCAGATTTTTTTGACCGAAGCCGAAACTCTCATTGCATTCTCCTAAAACTTTTCCATCCGTCCCGGCTGCTTCGCACGGAACACAATTTGTGCCCGCGAAAAATCGTGGGGCGCCAACTCAACCGATATCCAACTCTTTGCTGGCAGCGCTGGGCGCTGCCCTCGTGATGTCAACCGCCTGCACTGCCTTTGAAGTTCGCCTTCTTGAGCAGCGATTCGTACTGTTGCGACATCATGTAGTTCTGGACCTGGGCCATGAAGTCCATGGTCACCACCACGATGATCAGCAGGGAAGTTCCGCCAAAGTAAAACGGTACGTTGTACTTCAGGATCAGAAATTCCGGCAACAGACACACGAAGGTGATGTACACGGCACCGGCCAAGGTCAGGCGAACCAGAATCTTGTCGATGTAACGGGCAGTTTGTTCACCGGGACGAATGCCTGGGATGAACGCGCCACTCTTCTTCAGGTTATCTGCTGTCTCGCGGCTGTTGAACACCAACGCCGTGTAAAAGAAGCAGAAGAAGATGATCGCAGCGGCATAGAACATCACATAGATCGGCTGACCTGGAGTCAGTGCACCCGAGATGTCCTTGAGCCAACGCATCGATTCACCAGCACTGAACCAGTTCACCACAGTCGCAGGCAGCAAGATGATCGACGACGCGAAGATCGGAGGAATCACACCAGCCATGTTCAGCTTCAAGGGCAAGTGTGACGATTGACCGCCATACACCTTGTTGCCGACTTGTCGCCGTGCATAGTTCACCAGGATCTTGCGCTGACCACGCTCCACAAACACCACGAAGTAAGTCACCAGACCCACCACGATAACAATGAAGATGGCTGCCAGGATGCTCATCGCGCCAGTACGAACCAGCTCCAGAAGACCGCCGATCGAACTGGGCAACCCGGCGGCGATGCCACCGAAGATCAGGATCGAAATCCCGTTGCCCAGACCACGCTCGGTGATCTGCTCACCCAACCACATCAGAAACATGGTTCCGGCCGTCAAACTGACCACCGCAGTCAGGCGGAAGCCAAAACCGGGGCTCAGAACCAAGCCAGCAGAGCTTTCGAGAGCCACGGCAATGCCCAGAGACTGGAACAGGGCCAGGCCCAGGGTTCCGTAACGGGTGTATTGCGTGATCTTTCGGCGACCAGCTTCACCTTCCTTCTTCAACTGCTCAAACGCGGGCAGCACGTAGGTCATCAGCTGCATGATGATCGATGCAGAGATGTACGGCATGATCCCCAGTGCGAACACTGTGAAACGCGACAGCGCGCCACCCGAAAACATGTTGAACAGGTTCAGGATGCCACCCTGCTGGCCACTGAACAGCTGCTGAAGTTGGGCTGGATCGATACCAGGCACAGGGATATGAGCCCCGATGCGGTATACGACCAGCGCCAGCAACAGAAAAACCAGACGACGACGCAGGTCGCCGAATTTTCCGGTCTTTGCAATTTGAGCCGCGCTAGTAGCCACAGATGCCTTCCTTCAGTGCCACACTCAGGCGACGCTGCCGCCAGCAGCTTCGATGGCTGCCTTGGCACCAGCCGTAGCACCCACGCCAGACAGCTTGACTGCCTTGCTCAGGGAACCGCTTTTGATGACCTTGACCACCTTGGCCAGCTCGCCCACCAGACCAGCTTGCTTCAGTGCCAGCACATCCACTTCGGCCAGGCCCAGTTGGTCCAGTGCCGTCAGCGTAACTTCTGCATTGAACTTGAGCAGGTGCGACTTGAAGCCGCGCTTGGGCAAGCGACGTTGCAGCGGCATTTGACCGCCTTCGAAGCCCACCTTGTGGTAGCCACCAGAGCGGGACTTTTGGCCCTTGTGACCACGGCCAGCGGTCTTGCCCAGGCCGGAGCCGATACCACGGCCTACGCGGCGCTTGGCATGCTTGGCGCCGTCTGCGGGCTTGATGCTATTGAGTTCCATGATCTATCTCTCAGACGATTTTGACCAGGTAGCTGATCTTGTTAATCATGCCGCGAACTTCGGGCGAATCCTTCAATTCGCTGACGCTGTTCAGCTTGCGCAGACCCAGGCCACGGACAGTGGCGCGGTGCGATTCCTTGGTGCCGATCGGGCTGCGCACCAGTTGAATCTTGACGGTTTGTTGCGTTGTCATATTCAGGCTCCGGTTCAGGCGAAGATGTCTTCGACTGTCTTGCCGCGCTTGGCAGCAACGTTCGACGGAGTCGTCGAATTGACGAGCGCGTCAAAGGTAGCACGGACCATGTTGTAGGGGTTGGACGAACCATGGCTCTTGGCCACGATGTCGGTCACACCCAGTACTTCAAAGACTGCGCGCATAGGACCGCCAGCGATGATACCGGTACCCTTGGGTGCGGGAGCCATCATCACCACCGCCGCGCCATGGTGGCCGGTCACGTTGTGATAGATGGTGCCGTTCTTCAGGGACACCTTGACCATGTTGCGGCGGGCTTCTTCCATCGCCTTTTGCACAGCAGCAGGCACTTCCTTGGACTTGCCCTTACCCATGCCCACGCGGCCGTCACCGTCGCCAACCACAGTCAGTGCGGCGAAACCGAGAATACGGCCACCCTTCACGACTTTGGTCACGCGGTTGACCGCGATCATTTTTTCGCGCAGACCGTCGTCACGACCTTCGTCTTGCACTTTGGGTTGAAATTTAGCCATTTTTTATTCCGCTCCGCTTAGAACTGCAGGCCGGCTTCACGGGCTGCGTCGGCCAAAGCCTTGACGCGACCGTGGTAGGCAAAGCCTGCGCGATCAAATGCAACCTTCTCGACACCTGCAGCTTTCGCCTTTTCAGCGATACGCTTGCCGATGATCTGGGCTGCAGCGGCATTGCCACCCTTGCCCGAACCGCCGAGCGACTTGCGCACGTCGGCTTCTGCCGTCGAAGCGCTTGCCAGCACCTTGCTGCCGTCGCCGGAGATCACACTGGCGTAGATATGGAGGTTCGTACGGTTCACGGTCAGACGCGCCACGCCTTGCTGTGCAATGCGGATGCGGGTCTGGCGCGAACGACGAAGACGCTGCTCTTTCTTGGTCAACATGTTGCAGCTCCTTATTTCTTCTTGGTCTCTTTGATCGTGATCTTTTCGTCCGCGTAGCGGATGCCCTTGCCCTTGTAGGGCTCGGGTGGACGAACAGCACGGATCTCAGCGGCGATCTGACCGACGCGTTGACGATCAGCACCCTTGATCACCACTTCAGTGGGGGTAGGGGTGGCAACCGTGATACCAGCGGGCATCTCGATGTTGACCGGGTGCGAATAGCCGACGGCCAGGTTCAGCTTGGAACCGGCTGCAGCAGCCTTGTAACCCACGCCTACCAAGCTCAGCTTCTTTTCGAAACCCTTGCTGACGCCGACCACCATGTTGTTGACCAACTGGCGAATCGTGCCGCTCATGGCATTGGCTTCGCGGGAATCATTGGCAGGCTCAAAGCTGAGCTTGCCTTCATTGCTGGACACCTTCACCAGCGCGTTTTGCGCCAGCGACAGGGTGCCGCCAGAACCCTTCACGGAGATCTGGTCACTCTTCACGGACACATCCACACCTGCGGGGATGGTCACGGGCATTTTTCCTACTCGGGACATTTCAGTTTCTCCTCAATGCCGCGGGTTAGGCCACGTAGCAGAGCACTTCGCCACCGACACCGGTGGCGCGCGCCTTGCGATCGGTCATCACGCCCTTGGGCGTTGTGACAATTGCCACACCCAGACCGTTCATGACTTGTGGAATGGAATCACGGCCTTTGTAGACACGCAGACCAGGGCGGCTGACGCGCTCGATGCGCTCAATCACTGGACGGCCTGCGTAATACTTCAGGGCAATTTCGAGTTCGGACTTGCCAGCTTCGGTCTTGACCTGGAAGCCGTCGATATAACCTTCGTCCTTCAGCACCTGGGCGATGGCGATCTTCACTTTGGAAGATGGCACCAGAACCGTGGCCTTGGAGACCATCTGTGCATTACGGATGCGGGTCAGCAAGTCAGCGATGGGATCACTCATGCTCATGTTTAATCTCTCCTGCCTGCTTACCAGCTGGCCTTGGTGACACCCGGGATGTCGCCATTGAAAGCCAGTTCGCGGATCTTGGCGCGAGCCAGACCGAATTGACGGAAGGTGCCACGTGGACGACCGGTGATTTCGCAACGGTTACGCTGACGTGTGGGGTTTGCGTTGCGCGGGAGCTTTTGCAGGCCCAGGCGGGCTGCATCACGCTCTTCGTCGCTGCGCTTGGCATCGCCAGCGATTGCCTTCAGTTCCGCATACTTTGTTGCGTACTTGGCTGCCAGTTTTTCGCGCTTCAGTTCGCGCTGGATCAAAGCTACTTTAGCCATGCTTCGCCTCAGTTCTTGAACGGGAAACGGAAACCAGCGAGAAGCGCCTTGGCTTCTTCGTCGGACTTGGCCGTCGTGGTGATGCTGATATTGAGACCGCGCAGGGCGTCAACCTTGTCGTACTCAATTTCAGGGAAGATGATCTGTTCTTTGACGCCGATGTTGTAGTTGCCACGGCCATCGAAGGCGCGACCGGAGATACCACGGAAGTCACGAACGCGGGGCAGCGCCACGGTCACGAAACGATCCAGGAACTCATACATCTGCACGCCACGCAGCGTGACCATGCAACCAATGGCCTGACCTTCGCGGATCTTGAAACCAGCGATAGCCTTCTTGGCCTTGGTCACCACAGGCTTCTGACCAGCAATTTTGGTCAGATCGGCCACAGCGTTGTCCATCACCTTCTTGTCCGAGACTGCTTCGCTCACGCCCATGTTCAGCGTGATCTTGGTCAGACGGGGAACCTGCATCGGCGAGGTGTAACCGAACTGCTTGGTCAGCTCGGGAGCGATCTTGTCGCGGTAAATTTCTTGGAGTCGTGCCATGTTTACCCCTTAGGCCGCCTTGATTTCAGCGCCGCTGGACTTGAACACGCGAACGCGCGTGCCGTCAGCCTGCACCTTGATGCCCACGCGATCAGCCTTGCCAGTAGCGGCGTTGAAGATGGCCACGTTGGACTGGTGAATCGGCATGGCCTTTTCGATGATGCCGCCCGTCGTACCCTTCATAGGGTTTGGCTTGGCGTGCTTCTTGACCAGGTTGATACCCTCGATGACGAGGTGAGAGTCATCCTTGCGCAGCGACACAGTGCCACGCTTGCCCTTGTCACGGCCGGTCAGCACGATGACTTCGTCGCCCTTGCGAATCTTGTTCATGGCGCGTCCTTAGAGAACTTCAGGAGCCAGGGACACGATCTTCATGAACTTCTCGGTACGCAGTTCACGCGTCACGGGTCCAAAGATGCGGGTGCCAATGGGCTCCAACTTTGCATTCAGCAACACTGCTGCGTTGCCGTCGAATTTGACGAGCGAACCGTCGCCGCGACGAATACCCTTCGCCGTGCGAACCACCACTGCGCTGTAAACCTCGCCTTTTTTGACGCGGCCACGTGGAGCGGCTTCTTTGATGCTCACCTTGATGATGTCGCCAACGCTTGCATAGCGACGCTTCGAGCCACCCAGCACCTTGATGCAAAGGACGGACTTGGCGCCGGTATTGTCGGCAACCTCTAACCGAGATTCTGTCTGGATCATTTCAATATTCCCAACTTGCACCAGAAGACAACAGCCCCAGAGAACTTCTCAAGGGCTGCAAATCAGCCAGTCAGTCTTGGGCCCGTCGTCCGCACCGCAAACCATTTGCAGCACTTCCCGCTGGGCAGAAACTTCACGTATGAAACGCGAAGCCTTCGATTATTGCAAAAGACTTTTAGGAAGTCAAGCGCGTGTTATGTGGGCACATGCAGATACTGTTGCGCCAGGGCCAGAAAGGCCTCCAGTTGCGGATCGGCGCCCAGCTCCTCGCGCAGGAGGCCTGCGACAACCGGCGCCAGCTCAATCGCCTTGCGGGCATCCAGGAACAGCAGACGCGAACGCCGCGCCAGCACATCTTCCACCGTACAGGCGTATTCGTAACGGGCCGCAAAGCGCACCATTGCCTCCGTCAGGCCGCCCCCGAGATCCGTCTGCGCTCCGGGCATTGACCGCACCTCAGCCGCTTCCGTGCCGTAAGAGTGCAGTCCTTGGGCATCGCTGATGCGGTGCTGTACGGGCTCCCGAGGAGTTCCCACCAACGGAAGATGATTGGTCACCCCAGCTGGTTTTTCAGGCAACAGCCCCGTGGTGAAGCATTTTTGCAACACATCTTCGGCCATTGCCCGGTAGGTGGTCCATTTTCCACCCGTCACGGTGATCAGGCCACTGCGGCTGGCCAGCACGGTGTGCTCCCGGCTGATCTTCTTGGTGTTGTCGCCGTCGTCGTCCTGCGGCTTGACCAGCGGACGCAAGCCCACCCAGATGCTACGGATGTCCTCGACGCGGGGCGCGCGGGTCAGGTAGCGCGCGGATTCCTCCAGGATGAACCGCACTTCCTCCCGGAAGGGCTCAGGCTCGCGCACCACATCCTGGCGCGGGCTGTCGGTGGTGCCCAGAATAAGTTTGCCCAGCCAAGGCACCGCAAACAGCACGCGGCCATCGGCCGTCTTGGGCACCATCAGCGCGTGGTCGGACGGCAAGAACTCCCGGTCCACCACAATGTGCACCCCCTGGCTGGGCGCCACCATGGGCTTGACAGGCCGACCGATGGCTTCGCCGTCCATCTGGCGCAGGGTGTCCACCCACACGCCCGTGGCATTGACCACCGACCGAGCGCGCACCGTGAATTGCTGGCCGCTGTCCGCGTCCTCGCAGACAAAACCCACGACCTTGCCAGCCTCGTGAACCAGCGACCGTGCGGGACAGTAATTGACAACCAAAGCGCCCAGGCTGGCGGCCGTGCGCGCCAGCGCCAAGGCCAGGCGAGCGTCATCGAACTGGCCGTCCCAATATTTGACACTGCCCTTGAGCCCCTCGGTACGGGCGGTGGGCAGACACTGCAGGGTGCGAGCGCGCCCCAGAAACTCCGTAGCGCCCAGGCCAGCCTTGCCTGCAAGCGCGTCATACATCATCAGCCCGATGCCATAGAAGGGTGTTTCCCAGAAACGGTACGACGGCATCACAAAGGGCAGCGGTTGCGCCAGATGGGGCGCGTTGTGCAGCAGCGTGGTGCGTTCATGCAGCGCCTCGCGCACCAACGCGATGTTGCCCTGGGCCAGGTAACGGACCCCGCCATGCACCAGCTTGGTGGCCCGGGACGAGGTTCCTTTGGCGAAATCGTGTGAATCCACCAGCACGACGCTGAAGCCGCGCGCCGCGGCATCCAGCGCCACCCCCAGGCCCGTCGCGCCACCGCCGATCACGGCGAGGTCATACTGGTGCGGCTGGGCGAGGCGGGCCAGGAGGTCGGCGCGCCGTGTAGGAAGGGGTGCGGTGGCAATGGTCATGGGGTGATTGTCCATGGGCGGAGTAGAAACCAAGGGTTTACCCTTGAATTCCTGACACTCCCGGGGTGAGAACCCGCCCCGCAGCCGCACAGGTGCCGAGAGCGGTATCGAGCAAAAAAGGCAGCCAGAGACCTTGTGAGCCCTGGCTGCCGATCAATGGTGGTTACAACCACACCTTGATCTGTGGATTAGCGCGTCTTGCCGTCCTTCCACGCCTGCAGCAGCTTGTCGTAGGCAATGGTTTCGCCCTTTGGCTTCTCATTCGCCAGCTTCTTCCAGGGCGCCTGCTTGTCGCTCAGCCACTTGTTGGGGTCGCTCTTGGGGTTGAGCTTGGGCGCGCAGTGGGCCATGCCTGCGCGTTCCAGACGGGCCATCACCTGGTCCATCTCGTCGGCCAGGGTGTCCATGGCGCCCTGGGGAGTCTTCTCGCCCGTGACCGCCTGCGCCACGTTCTTCCACCACAACTGGGCCAGCTTGGGGTAGTCGGGCACATTGGTGCCGGTAGGCGACCATGCCACGCGCGCCGGGCTGCGATAGAACTCGACCAAGCCACCGAGCTTGGGCGCGGCGTCCGTCATGGCCTTGGACTGGATATCACTCTCGCGGATCGGGGTCAGGCCCGTCAGCGTTTTCTTGAGCGACGTGGTCTTGGCCGTCACGAACTGGGCGTACAGCCAGGCGGCAGCCGTCTTGTTGGCGTCATGGTCCTTGAAGAAGGTCCAGGAGCCCACGTCCTGGTAGCCGTTCTGCATGCCCTGCTTCCAGTAGGGGCCGTTGGGGCCGGGGGCCATGCGCCACTTGGGCGTGCCGTCAGCATTCACCACGGGCAGGCCGGGCTTGGTCATGTCGGCCGTGAAGGCGGTGTACCAGAAGATCTGCTGCGCGATCTGACCTTGTGCGGGCACGGGGCCGGCTTCGCCGAAGGTCATGCCCGTGGCTTCCTTGGGCGCGTACTTCTTCATCCAGTCCACGTACTTGGTCAGCGCATACACGGCTGCGGGCGAGTTGGTCGCACCGCCACGGGCCACGCTGGCGCCCACGGGAGTGCACTTGTCGTCCGCCACGCGGATGCCCCATTCGTCGATCGGCAGGCCGTTCGGCGCGCCGATGTCGGCAGAGCCCGCCATGGACAGCCATGCGTCGGTGAAACGCCAGCCCAGGGACGGGTCCTTCTTGCCGTAGTCCATGTGGCCATAGATAGGCTTGCCATCGATGTTCTTCACGTCGTTGGTGAAGAACTCGGCGATGTCCTCATAGGCGCTCCAGTTGAGCGGCACACCCAGGTCGTAACCATACTTGGCCTTGAACTTGTCCTTGATGTCCTTGCGGTCGAACAGGTCGGCGCGGAACCAGTACAGGTTGGCGAACTGCTGGTCGGGCAACTGGTACAGCTTGCCGTCTGGTCCGGTCGTGAACTTGGTGCCGATGTAGTCCTTGATGTCGATGCCGGGGTTGGTCCACTCCTTGCCTGCACCGCCCATGTAGTCGGTCAGGTTCATGATCTTGCCGTAGCGGTAGTGCGTTCCGATCAGGTCCGAGTCCGAGATCCAGCCGTCATAGATGGACTTGCCAGACTGCATGGAGGTCTGCAGCTTCTCGACCACGTCGCCCTCCTGGATCAGGTCGTGCTTGACCTTGATGCCAGTGATTTCCTCAAACGCCTTGGCGAGCGTCTTGGATTCGTATTCGTGGGTGGTGATGGTCTCGGACACCACCGAGATTTCCTTCACACCCTTGGCCTGCAGCTTCTTGGCCGCGTCCATGAACCACTTCATTTCGGCCATCTGCTGGTCTTTGCTCAGCGTGGAGGGCTGGAACTCGGTGTCGATCCATTTTTTGGCCTCCGCCTCGCCCGCCATGGCGGCCTGACCCGTCATGACCGCCACTGCCAGTGCCAGCGCTGTGTACCGCGTCTTCATAGTGCCTGTCTCCTCATAGTCATCTCCCCTTTGGATGCAAGGGTCACGCGGCTCCGGGGAAGGGTTGAGCCGCGCGACGGGAACCATTGAAACCAAGGCCGCCTGCAAACACCTCACCCCTTGCGCAGGATGAGCAGCAGCAGCGCCATCGACAACACAAAGCTGATCCAGATCGACGGGTCGCCCTGCAGGCTGAACCACTGGGCCAGCTTGCCGCTGACGCCGACAAAAATCAGATTCACGTAGGCCGCTGACAACAGCCCAATGAACAGCCGATCACCGCGCGTCGTCTCCAGCGGCAAAAAACCCTTGCGCATCGTCGTGGGCGACTTGATCTCCCACACTGTCATACCGATCAGCATCAGCACGATGCAAATGAAGAACACCGCCACGGGCAGCGTCCAGGCCATCCAATCAAACATGTCGCTGCCTCCTCAAACCCGCCCCATCGCAAAGCCTTTTGCGATGTAGTGGCGAACAAACCAGATCACGATCGCACCCGGCACGATGGTCAGCACGCCAGCGGCGGCCAGCGTCGCCCAGTCCATGCCCGAGGCGCTCACCGTGCGCGTCATGGTGGCCACGATGGGCTTGGCATTCACGCTGGTCAGCGTGCGCGCCAGCAGCAGTTCCACCCAGCTGAACATGAAGCAGAAGAACGCGGCCACACCCACACCAGCCTTGATGAGCGGCAGGAAAATGGTCATGAAAAAGCGCGGAAAGCTGTAGCCATCGATATAGGCCGTCTCATCGATCTCGCGCGGAATACCGCTCATGAAGCCTTCCAGAATCCACACCGCCAGCGGTACGTTGAACAGCAGGTGCGCCAGTGCCACGGCAATGTGCGTGTCCATCAGCCCCACGGTGGTGTAGAGCTGAAAGAACGGCAGCAGGAACACGGCGGGCGGCGTCATGCGGTTGGTCAGCAGCCAGAAGAACACATGCTTGTCGCCCAGGAACTGGTAGCGGCTGAAGGCATAAGCAGCGGGCAGCGCCACGGTGAGCGAGATCACCGTGTTGATGCCCACATAGATCAGGCTGTTGATATAGCCCGAATACCAGGACTCGTCCGTGAAGATGGTCTTGTAGTTGGCCCAGGTGAAGTGCTGGGGAAAGAACGTGAAGGTCGAAAGAATCTCCTCGTTCGTCTTGAAGCTCATGTTGACCATCCAGTAGATGGGCAACAGCGCGAACAGCAGGTAGACAACAAGGAAGATCGACCGCTTCTGGAAGCGCTTTTCATTCATGGCCGGCTCCTTCGTTGCTGGCGGTACCCACGCGCTGCATCCAGTTATAGAGGATGAAGCACAGCAGCAGGATGATGAAGAAATAGATCAGCGAAAACGCTGCGGCAGGGCCCAGGTCGAACTGGCCCACGGCCTTGGTCGTCAAGTACTGGCTCAAGAAGGTGGTGGCATTGCCCGGTCCGCCGCCGGTCAGCACGAACGGCTCGGTGTAGATCATGAAGCTGTCCATGAAGCGCAGCAGCACCGCAATCATCAGCACGCCACGCATCTTGGGCAGCTGGATGTAGCGGAACACCGCGAACTTGCTGGCGCCATCGATGCGTGCCGCCTGGTAGTACGCGTCGGGGATGGAGCGCAACCCGGCAAAGGCCAGCAGCGCGACCAGCGGCGTCCAGTGCCACACATCCATCAGCAGCACCGTGAGCCAGGCCTGCGTGGCGTTGCCGGTGTAGCTGTATTCGATGCCCACCTCTTGCAGCAGCCTGCCCATGAGGCCGATATCGGCACGGCCATAGATCTGCCAGATGGTGCCCACCACGTTCCAGGGGATCAGCAACGACAGCGCCACCACCACCAGTACGGCGGACGACTTCCAGCCCTGCGCAGGCATGGACAGTGCCAGCAGGATGCCCAGCGGAATCTCCACCGCCAGCACGGCCAGCGAGAAGGTGAGCTGGCGCAGCAGCGCGGCGTGCAGTTCCTCGTCGCGCATCACCTGTACGAACCATTCCGTGCCCACAAAGACGCGGCGCTCGGGGCTGATGATGTCTTGCACCGAGTAGTTCACCACCGTCATCAGCGGCAGGATGGCTGAGAAGGCCACACACAAAATCACGGGCAGGATCAGGAACCAGGCCTTCTGGTTCACGGGTTTGGTCGTGGTACTCATTGGAAACCTCCGTGCTGCGCACTGCGGTGCTGAGCGCCTTCGGGCGGCCGGGCGGCGCTCATGGGGCGACCTCCGCGGTCAGCAACTGCTCGTTCTGGTAGAAGCAGGTGTGGGTTCCCAGCACCTGCAGCCATGCCGTGTCACCGGCCGATGGAAGCCGCGTCTCGGGCGTGAAGCGCGCCTTGACGGTGTGCTCGCCCACCTTGGCGGTCAGCATCTGGTAGGTGCCGATGTCCTGCACTTGCACCACGTTGCAAGGCAATGCGCCCGGCTGCTGCGGTTGGGCCAGCGCCAGGTATTCGGGCCGGATGCCGACCTGCAGGACACCGTTTGGCAGCGCACGGCCCACGGGGCTGGCCAGGCGGTGCCCGGCCACAGTGAGGCTGTCGCCCTCGCTGTGCGCAGGCAGGAAGTTCATGCCTGGCGAGCCAATGAAGTGCCCCACAAAAGTGTGCGCAGGCCGCTCGAACAAGGCATCGGCCGCCCCCACCTGCACGGCCTTGCCGCGCGTCATCACCACCACCTGGTCGGCAAAGGTCAGCGCCTCCACCTGGTCGTGGGTCACGTAGATCAGCGTGAGCTTGAGTTCGTGGTGAATCTGCTTGAGCTTGCGGCGCAGCTGCCACTTGAGGTGCGGGTCGATCACCGTGAGCGGTTCGTCGAACAGCACGGCCGCCACATCGGCGCGCACCAGTCCACGGCCCAGCGAGATCTTCTGCTTTGCGTCGGCCGCGAGGCCTGCCGCGCGCTGGTTGAGCTGACCGCTCATTTCCAGCATCTCGGCGATCACGCCCACACGCTGCTTGATCTGGTCCTCGGGCACCTTGCGGTTGCGCAGCGGGAAGGCCAGGTTCTCGGCCACCGTCATGGTGTCGTAGATCACCGGGAACTGGAACACCTGGGCAATGTTGCGCTCCTGGGGGCTGGCGCGCGTCACGTCACGCCCGTCAAACAGCACCTTGCCGTGCGACGGCACGAGCAGGCCCGACATGATGTTGAGCATGGTGGTCTTGCCACAGCCCGAGGGGCCGAGCAGCGCATAGGCACCACCGTCCTCGAACTCCATCTTCAAAGGCAGCAGCGCGTAGTCGCCGTCCTGCTGCGGGTTGGGCTTGTACGAATGCGCCAAGTCCAGGCTGATGCGGGCCATGTCAGCGACCTCCTTG
This sequence comes from Acidovorax sp. Root402, assembly GCF_001425125.1. NCBI lineage: Bacteria > Pseudomonadati > Pseudomonadota > Betaproteobacteria > Burkholderiales > Comamonadaceae > Acidovorax > Acidovorax sp. Root402. The sequence goes on along the minus strand of NZ_LMDQ01000015.1, from coordinate 95,459 downwards.
TGCAGTAGCGGGCCGTGCGGGCGCCCATGCCAGTCGGCCGTCGGCACCAAACACATAAACCTGGGCAGGGTCCAGGTGCAGCGTGATGGGGGTGCCCAGTTCAAAGTAATGCACACCGGTCAACTGCGCCACCAGGTCACCCCAGGGTGTGGCCGCGTGCACAAAGGTGTCGGAGCCCGAAATTTCGGCCAGCTCGACCACTCCGCCCACGCTGATGTCACCCGGGCGGGCCACCACGCGTAGCGCACTGGCGCGCACGCCTGCGGTGAGCCCTGCAGCCGTGGCCACCCCTTGCGGCAGATGCACGGCCAGCTCCACCCCACCCTGCAGACGCACCCCGGAAGGGGCCGCCGAGGCAGCAATGAGGTTCATGGGCGGGTCGCTGAAAGCGCGCGCCACACGCAGCGAATTGGGGGAATGAAACACCTCGGCGGTGGGGCCATACTGCAGCAACTGACCTTCGTCGAGCACTGCGGTGTAGCCACCCAACAGCAGGGCCTCGCCCGGCTCGGTGGTGGCATAGACCACGGTGGACTGGCCGGCGGCAAACAGCTGGGTCAACTCCTCGCGCAGTTCTTCGCGCAGCTTGTAGTCCAGGTTCACCAGCGGCTCGTCCAGCAGCATCAGCGGCGCACCCTTGGCCAGCGCACGCGCCAGCGCCACACGCTGCTGCTGCCCGCCGGAGAGTTCGGCCGGGTAACGATCCAGAAACATGTCGATGTGCAGGCGGCTCGCAATCTCACGCACCCTGGCGTCGATGTTTTTTTCACCGCGCAGCTTCAGGGGCGACGCAATGTTGGCCGCCACCTTCATCGAGGGGTAGTTGATGAACTGCTGGTACACCATGGCCACATTGCGGTCGCGCACGGGCATGCCAGTCACATCCACACCATCGACCTTGACGGTGCCCGACGTGGGCGTATCCAGCCCGGCCATGATGCGCATCAGGCTGGTCTTGCCCGCCTGGGTCGCCCCCAGCAATACCGTCACGGCATTGGGCTGCAGCGACAGGTTCATGTCGTACAGCCAGGTCTGTGCCCCGACTTTTTTGCTGATGCTGTCCAACGCCAGCTGCATGAAGCATCCTCTTCCGGCCCTGAGGCCTGTGTGAAAGGGCTGCACACACGCACGGCAGCCCTCAAATTTCGATCTTTTTCATTTTTGTTCCTTTTTGTTCGAATCGAATCAAGGTTTACCCTTAATCAATTCGTTTTTGTTCGATTTACAGTCTTTAGCGTGCCACCGGGCACCAAAGCGAATGTTTCAGATTCGTTACGATTCGGTGACATAACACTGCGCACAACACCCGACCGTGAACACCAATCCCCGCCAACTCCAACTCCTCGAAGAAGTGCGCGCGCGCAAGTCCGCCACGGTGGAACAACTTGCCGACACCCTGGGGGTCACGCTGCAGACGGTGCGCCGCGATGTGCAGCGCCTGGCGGAGTCGGGACTGCTCACGCGCTTTCATGGCGGCGTGCGCGTGCCCAGCTCCACGGTGGAGAACCTGGCGCACACCCAGCGCGAAAACCTGCATGCCGAAGGCAAAGCGCGCATTGCGCGCGCCGTGGCCGAACAGGTGCCCAACGACTGCTCGCTGATCCTGAACATCGGCACCACCACCGAGGCCATTGCCAAGGCGCTGCTGCACCACCGGGGCCTGCGCGTGATCACCAACAACCTCAATGTGGCCGCGATCCTGAGCGGCAACCCCGAGTGCGAGGTCATCGTGGCCGGCGGCGTGGTGCGCGCCCGTGACCGGGGCATCGTGGGCGAAGCGGCGGTGGACTTCATCCGCCAGTTCAAGGTGGACATTGCGCTCATCGGCATTTCGGGCATCGAGCCGGACGGGTCGCTGCGCGACTTCGACTACCGCGAGGTGAAGGTGGCGCAAACCATCATCGAGCACGCGCGCGAGGTCTGGCTGGCGGCCGACTTCAGCAAGTTCAACCGCCCGGCGATGGTGCAACTGGCCACGCTGGCGCAGATCGACCGCCTGTTCACCGACGCACCACCGCCCGAGCCCTTCCCGGCCCTTCTGCAAGATGCTGAAGTCATCTGCACGGTAGCTGCATAGCTTCACCTATCCTTTGCCCTCATGACCTACCTGCTCGCTCTCGACCAAGGCACCTCCAGCTCCCGCAGCATCGTTTTTGACGAAGGCGGCCACATCGTGGCGCAGGCGCAGCTGGAGCTGCCGCAGATCTACCCCCAGCCCGGCTGGGTGGAGCACGACCCGCTGGAGATCTGGCGCACCCAGATCACCACCGCACGCGATGCGCTGGCCAAGGCGGACATTGCGGCCAGCGACATACGCGCTGTCGGCATCACCAACCAGCGCGAGACCACCGTGCTGTGGAACCGCCAGACCGGCCAGCCCGTGCACCACGCCATCGTGTGGCAGGACCGGCGCGCCGAACCCGCCTGCGCCCAGCTGCGCGAACAAGGCCATGCCGCCACCATCCAGGCCAAGACCGGCCTGCTGGTGGACGCCTACTTCTCCGGCACCAAACTGCAGTGGATGCTGGACCATGTGCCCGGCGCGCGGCAAGCGGCCGAGCGCGGCGAGCTGGCCTTTGGCACAGTGGACAGCTGGCTGATGTGGAAACTCACCCACGGCAAAGTGCACGTGACGGATGTGAGCAACGCCTCGCGCACCATGCTGTTCAATGTGCACACCAACCAGTGGGACGACGAGCTGCTGGCGCTGCTGCGCATTCCCAAGGCGCTGATGCCCGAGGTGCTACCGTCCAGCGCCCACTTTGGCGACATTGCGGCCGACCTGCTGGGCCACGCCATCCGCATCGGCGGCGTGGCGGGCGATCAGCAAAGCGCGCTGTTCGGCCAGGCCTGCTTCACGGCGGGCATGGCCAAGAACACCTATGGCACCGGCTGCTTCATGCTCATGCACACGGGCGGCACCTTCCAGACCAGCCAGAACGGCCTGCTCACCACCAGCGCAGCACAGGCGACGGCGCAACCTGAATTTGCGATGGAAGGCAGTGTGTTTGTCGGCGGCGCGGTGGTGCAGTGGCTGCGCGACGGCCTGCGCGCCATCTCCACCAGCAACGAGGTGGAGTCACTGGCCCAAAGCGTGCCCGATTCGGGCGGCGTGATGATGGTGCCCGCCTTCACCGGCCTGGGCGCCCCGTACTGGAAGCCCGACGCCCGCGGCACCATCACCGGCCTCACACGCGGCACCACGCTGGGCCACATTGCGCGCGCGGCGCTCGAAAGCATCGCCTACCAAAGCGCCGCCCTGCTGCTGGCCATGAGCCGCGACGCCGTGGCCGCCGGTGGCGCGCCCGTGAGCGAGCTGCGCGTGGACGGCGGCGCCTGCATCAACGACCTGCTAATGCAGTTCCAGGCCGACCTGCTGGGCATCCCGGTGGTGCGCCCTGCGGTCATCGAGACCACTGCGTTGGGCGCTGCCTACCTCGCGGGGCTGTCGAGCGGCGTGTACCGCAGCACGGATGAACTCTCGCAGCTGTGGCGCGCCGACCGCCGCTTTGTGCCCACGCTCGGCAGCGCGCGTGCGCAGGAGCTGATGGCGAACTGGGAACACGCCGTGCGCCAAACTACGGCAGCCTGAGGTCCCCGCGGCGCTGGGGTGACAAGGTCTCTGCCGTCCCAGTAGCCCGTCTTTCCTCCCATGAGTCCTGCCGCTGTCGCCGCTGCAGACATGGACTGACGGCCCGGCGGCGCTACCATCGTGGCCCTTCCTTGTTTGCCACCTTGCCTGCACGCACCATGAGCCAGACCACTGCCTCCCCAAACCTCCCCACCATCGCCTTCATCGGCGGCGGCAACATGGCCAGCGCCATCATCGGCGGCCTGATCGGCCAGGGCCACCCCGTGAGCCAGATCGAGGTGGTCGAGCCCTACGCCCCCACGCGCGAGGCGTTGCTCAAGAACTTTGGACTCACGGCGCAGCCCGAGGCGGGCGCTGCACTGCAGCGCGCCAGCATCGTGGTCTGGGCGGTCAAGCCCCAGACCTTCAAGGACGCCGCCGCACAGGCCAAGGCGCACACCCAGCAGGCCCTGCACCTGAGCGTGGCGGCGGGCATCCGCTCGGACAGCATCGCCCAGTGGCTGAGCACCGAGCGCATCGTGCGCACCATGCCCAACACGCCCGCGCTGGTGGGCAAGGGCATGAGCGCGATCTACGCGCGCCCCGCCGTGACCAGCGCCGAGCGCCAGAACGTGGAGGCCATCATGGCGTCCACCGGCGAATTCCTGTGGGTGGAGAGCGAGACCCAGCTGGACGCTGTCACCGCCCTCTCGGGCTCGGGCCCGGCCTATGTGTTCTATTTCCTCGAAGCCATGACACGCGCCGGTGTGGGCATGGGCCTGACCGAAGCGCAGGCGCACCAGCTGGCCGTGGGCACCTTTGTGGGCGCCTCGGAGCTGGCCCGCCGCTCGGACGAGCCGCCGGCCGTGCTGCGCGAACGTGTCACCTCCAAGGGCGGCACGACCTATGCGGCCCTGCAGTCGATGGCAGCCAGCGGCGTGTCGCAGGCGTTCGAGGCCGCCATGCGCGCCGCCGAAAAACGCGCCAACGAACTCGGCAACGAGTTCGGATCTTGATGTTTTGGGGCGGTAGCGCTAGTCGATCAAGCGCTGACCGCTATTAATTTGTGAGTACCGCCCGCACCAGATAGCTGCCCGCAATGCCCGCAAACACAGTGGCGCCCAGCCAGTGGTTGATGCGGAACGCCTTGAAGCAGCCGTCGCGGGTGCGGGTGCGGATCAGGGTGAAGTGCCACACGGCCTGGGCCAGCGCCACCGCAAGCGCTACATAAAATATAGCACCCAAGGCATACGGTTGTAGCGCTACCGCCCAAATACCCAAGAAAAGCAGATAAAACACCACGATGGCGGCCACATCCAGCCGCCCGAGGGTGATGGCCGAGGTCTTGATGCCTATCTTGAGGTCGTCGTCCCGGTCCACCATGGCGTATTCGGTGTCGTAGGCCAGCACCCAGAACATATTGCCCAGCCACATCCACCACGCCACCGCAGGCACGCTGCCCTGCACGGCGGCAAACGCGATGACGATGCCGAAGTTGAACGCAATGCCCAGCACCGCCTGGGGCATGGAGATGATGCGTTTGGTGAAAGGGTAGGCAATGGCCACCAGCACGGCGGGCACCGACCAGGCGATGGCGGCGGTGTTGGTGGTGAGCACCAGGCCAAACGACACCAGCGCCAGCAGCGCCCCCAGGCCCAGAGCCTCCTTCACCGACACCGCACCGGTGGTGACCGGGCGCTGCGCAGTACGCTTGACGTGTTTGTCAAAGTCGCGGTCGGCCACGTCGTTCACACAGCAGCCCGCGCTGCGCATGAGGATGGTGCCCAGCACAAACACCGCCAGCAGGTGCCAGCCCGGGAAGCCGTCGGCCGCAATCCAGAGCGCGCTCAGCGTGGGCCACAGGCACACCAGCCAGCCAGCAGGGCGGTCCCAGCGGATCAGGTCGAGATAGAGCGAAAAACGGCTGCGGGGGGAAACAGGGGACGACGACATGATGGGACCATTACAAGAGCAGGCTTCGCAGCAAGACGCTGCGGCGGGTGGCGGGCCACGGGCGCACAGAATGTAGCAGCAGCGCCGCGACCGGGGGCACGCATCCCCGGGGCCAGGTAACAGCCCCAGCGCGAGCACAAAACCCGTTAAAGTCTCCGCTCGTTCCCCCAACGCACCGCCCTCTGGGGCACCGACGCATGCCCCATACATCGACCTCCCAGGCCGCCACGCGTTTTGCTGTCCCCCGCGGAATGCTGGTGGGATTTGTGATTGCCGCCCTCGCCACCGTGCTGATCGCGCTGGTGAACTTCCGCACCGCCCAGGTGCGGGCGCAAGCGGTGGAAGCCATGGACGAAACCACGGTGACCATGCGCCACCTCAACCTGTTCGTGTCCTCGCTGAAAGACGCCGAGACCGGGCAACGCGGCTATCTGCTCACGGGGGACGACACCTATCTGCAGCCCTACAACCTGTCCCTGGGCGCCATGGAGCGCAACATGGCGCGCCTCAAGGAGCTGACGAACGACAGCGCCGTGCAGCGCCGCCTGGTGCTGCAGATCGACGACCTGCGCCACGAAAAACTGCGCGAGCTGGGCGAGACCATTGAACTGCGCCGTTCCAAGGGTCAGGAGGCCGCTGTGGCCGTGACCCGCAGTGATGCCGGCAGGGTGCTGATGGACCGCATCCGCGACCTGGCATCGGACCTGTCCACGCTGCTGAACCAGCAGCTGGAAAGTGACCGCAAGCAGTGGGTAGAGGCCGCCTCGATGTCCACCTACTACTCCTGGGGCGGCTCGTTCGTGCTGCTGGTGCTCATCTGCCTGTCGGCTGCCGCCAATGCACGGGAGTACCGCCTCAAGGCGCAGCAGTCGTGGGTGGCGGCCGGCCTCAACGGGCTGAGCCAGCGCATCCAGGGCGACCACCGGCTGGAGGACCTGGGCCAGCTCACGCTCGAATACCTGGCGCAATACCTGCGCGCGGCCGTGGGGGCAGGCTATGTGGCCGACTGCAACGGCGCGCTCACCCTGTTTGGTGGCTACGCCCTGCCCCGCGAACGGCTGGAGCAGCGCCTGCTGCCCGGCGAAGGCCTGGTGGGCCAGGTCGCGCGCTCGCGCCAGATGCTGCATGTGCGCGATGTGCCCGCCGGGCACCTGATGGTGTCGTCCAGCACCGGCCAGTCCGCACCAACCGAGCTGCTGCTGGCCCCCGCCATCGAGAACGGCGAAGTGTTTGCCGTGATCGAACTGGGCTTTCATCGCCCGGTGACCGAACCCGAGCGCACCCTGATGGAACGCGCCTCGCAGATGCTGGCAGTGGCCGTGCGCGCGGGCATCGACCGCAACCGGCTCGAAGCCTTGCTGGAAGAAACCCAGCGCCAGTCCGAAGAGCTGCAGACCCAGCAAGAAGAGCTGCGTGTGAGCAACGAGGAGCTGGAGCAGCAAAGCCGCATCCTGCAAGAGTCGCAGGCCCAGATGGAGGTACAGCAGACCGAGCTGGAGCAGACCAACGCCCACCTGGAGGCGCAGACCCAGCAGCTGGAATACCAGCGCGAACAACTGCTGCGCGCCCAAAGCGCCATGACGGACAAGGCGCGCGAACTGGAGCTGGCCAGCCAGTACAAGAGCGAGTTCCTGGCCAACATGAGCCACGAGCTGCGCACGCCGCTCAACTCCACCCTGATCCTGGCCAAGCTGCTGTCCGACAACAAGCCGGGCAACCTGAGCGCCGAGCAGGTGAAGTACGCGCAGACCATCTACGCGGCGGGCAACGACCTGCTGGCACTCATCAACGACATCCTCGACCTGTCCAAGATCGAGGCTGGCCAGGCCACCGTGTCGGTGGAAACGGTGACGCTGTCCAAGGCACTGCAAACCCTGATCGACCCGCTGCGCCCGCTGGCGCAAGAGAAGGGCCTGACGCTCACGGCCACCGTCGCGCCCGACGCACCCGCCATGCTGGACACCGACCCGCAGCGCCTGGGGCAGGTGCTCAAGAACCTGCTGTCCAACGCGCTCAAGTTCACCGAAAAGGGCTCAGTGGCGCTGCATGTGTCGCGCAACCCGGACGACACCCTGTCGTTTGCCGTCAAGGACACCGGCATCGGCATTCCGGCGCACCAGCAGGAGCTGATTTTCGAGGCCTTCCGCCAGGCCGATGGCAGCACCCACCGCAAGTACGGCGGCACGGGCCTGGGCCTGTCGATCTCGCGCGATCTGGCGCAGCTGCTGGGAGGCTCCATCCACGTGCACAGCACGCCGGGCGAGGGCAGCGTCTTCACCCTGGTCCTGCCCCAGAAGCTGGTGCCTTCGTCGCCTGAAGCTGAACCCGCAATGCCGCTGGCGGCGCCTGCGCCAGCCCACGCGACGGCACCGGTCGTCGCACCGGTTCCTTCGGCCCCCGCGTTGCCACCCGTGGCGGCCCCCACCGCACCCGTAGCCCCGCGCCGCGCGAGCGCGCGCAGCATTCTGGTGATCGAGGACGACGTGCGCTTTGCGCAGATCCTGGGCGACCTGGCCGGTGAGATGGACTTTGACTGCCACCTGGCCCACAACGCGGCGGATGGCCTGGCCTACGCCGTACACAGCCTGCCCAGCGCCATCGTGCTGGACGTGAACCTCCCCGACTTCTCGGGCCTGGGGGTGCTCGACCAGCTCAAGCGCAACCCGGCCACCCGCCACATTCCGGTGCACGTGGTCTCGGTGGCCGATTACTCGCAAGAGGCCCTGGGCCGGGGCGCCGTGGGCTACGCCCTCAAGCCCGTCAAGCGCGACGAACTGGTGCATGCCCTGCAGCGGCTGGAAGCCAAGTTCACCCAGAACCTGCGGCGCGTGCTGGTGGTGGAAGACGACGAACGCCAGCGCGAGAGCGTGCGCCACCTGCTCACCAACGACGACGTGGAGATTGTGGGCGCCGGCACGGCGGCCGAGGCGCTGGCGCACCTGCGCGGCTCCACCTTTGACTGCATGGTGATGGACCTGAACCTGCCCGACCTGAGCGGCTACGAACTGCTGCAGCAGATGACGGAGCAGGACGGTGTCTCCTTCCCGCCCGTCATCGTGTACACGGGCCGTGCCCTGTCGCGCGACGAGGAGCAGCAACTGCGCCGGTTCTCCAAGTCCATCATCATCAAGGACGCGCGCTCGCCCGAGCGGCTGCTGGATGAAGTCACGCTGTTCCTGCACCAGGTGGAGTCCGAACTGTCGGCCGAACACCGCCAGATGCTGCAGGTGGCCCGTAACCGCGAGACTGCCCTGGAAGGCCGCAACGTGCTGGTGGTGGAAGACGATGTGCGCAACGTGTTTGCGCTCTCGAGCATCCTGGAGCCCACCGGCATCCGTGTGGAGATCGCGCGCAACGGCCTGGAGGCCCTGCAGGCGCTGGAGCGCGCCGGCAGCGGCGGCCACCCTGCGATTGACCTGGTGCTGATGGACATCATGATGCCGGAGATGGACGGCTACACCGCCATGCGCGAGATCCGCAGCCGCCCCGAGTGGCGCCGCCTGCCCATCATCGCGTTGACCGCCAAGGCCATGAAGGACGATCAGGAAAAATGCCTGGCCGCCGGGGCCAATGACTACATCGCCAAACCGCTGGACGTGGAGAAGCTGCTGTCCCTGGTGCGGGTGTGGATGCCCAAGTAGGCCCCGCCATGCCCCATCGCAAGGCCCGCACCGCCGACATCGAGCAGCGCCTGCTGATCGATGCCATCTACCACCGCTACCACTACGACTTCAGGGGCTACGCGCAGGCGTCGCTCAAGCGGCGGCTGGCGTCGGCGCTGGTGCAGTTTGACTGCAAGACGCTGTCGCAGCTGCAGGACCGCGTGCTGCACGAACCCGCCGTGTTCCCTGCGCTGCTCGAATACCTCACCGTGCAGGTGAGCGACATGTTCCGCGACCCCAGCTACTTTCAGGCGCTGCGCCAGGAGGTGGTGCCGCTGCTGCGCACCTACCCGTCGCTCAAGGTCTGGGTGGCCGGGTGCAGTGCGGGGGAAGAGGTGTATTCGCTGGCCATCCTGCTGCAGGAAGAAGGCCTGCTGGACCGCACGCTGATCTACGCCACCGACATCAACCCGCACGCGTTGCGCGCGGCAGAGTCTGGAGTGTTCGACGTGTCGCGGGTGGCGGCTTTTACCGAGAACCATGCGCGATCCGGCGCCCGCAGTTCGTTGTCGGACTACTACGCTGCCGGCTATGGCCGCGTGGTGTTCGACAAGGGCTTGCGCGAGCACATGGTGTTCTCTGACCACAGCCTGGCCACCGACAGCGTGTTTGCCGAGGTTCATCTGGTGTCCTGCCGCAATGTGCTCATCTACTTCGAGCGCGACCTGCAAGACCGCGCCCTGGGGCTGTTCCGCGAGTCGCTGTGCCATCGGGGGTTTCTGGGTCTGGGGTCCAAGGAGTCTCTGCGGTTTTCAGCGCACACCGATGCCTTCGAGGACTTTGTGAAGGAAGACCGCATTTACCGAAAAAAGGCCGGGCTGTGAGCACCACCGACCTCGCGCCCAGACCAGCACCTTCCGGGGGCTACGCAGCCATCGTGGTGGGCGGTTCCTCGGGCGGTATCGACGCCTTGCTGGAACTGCTGCCCGCGCTGCCCGCCACGCTGCAGGCGGCTGTGCTAGTGGTGCTGCACCTGCCCCGGGACCGGCGCAGCCTGCTGGTAGATATTTTTCAGCCCCGCTGCGCAATGCCGATGCGCGAGGCTCAGGACAAGGATGCCATCACTCTGGGCTCGGTGAGCTTTGCGCCACCGGACTACCACCTACTGGTCGATGCTGGGCCCCAAGGCCCGCATGTGGGGCTGTCGGTAGACCCTCCCCTGCATTTTTCCCGCCCCTCCATCGACGTGCTGTTCGAATCGGCGGCAGACCACTACGGCCCCCGGCTGGTGGGCGTCCTGCTGTCGGGCGCCAATGAAGACGGTGTGCACGGCCTGCAAGCCATTCAGGCGGGGGGCGGCCTCACCATCGTGCAAGACCCCGCCAGCGCCAGCATGCCCACCATGCCGCAGGCGGCCATCGCGGCCTTGGCGGTTGACCACATCCTGCCCCCTGAAGGCATTGCCAGGCTGCTGGTGGACCTGCACCGCCGCCAGCAGCTTTGATACGGGCATATGCGTCCTTCCTTGAGAACCCCATCCACCCTCCCCACCGCCCATGCCCCAGACTGACCGCACCAAATGCCTGCTCGTTGACGATGTCGAGGAAAACCTGATCGCCCTGGAGGCGCTGCTGCAACGCGACGGGCTGGACATCCTCAAGGCCCAGTCGGGCCCCGAGGCCCTGGAACTGCTGCTGGCCCATGACGACGTGGCCCTGGCCTTGCTGGACGTGCAGATGCCCGACATGAACGGCTTCGAGCTGGCGGAACTGATCCGGGGCAGCGAGCGCACCCGGCACATCCCGCTCATCTTCATGACAGCGGGCTCACGCGAGCAAAACTGGCAGTTCCGGGGGTACGAGAGCGGGGCGGTGGACTTTCTATACAAACCCATCGACCCGCACATGCTCACCAACAAGGCGAGCGTGTTCTTTGAACTGCACCGGCGCAAGCAGGCGCTGGCGCACGAGCTGCGCGCACGCACCGAGGCCTTGCGCATCAACGAAATGTTCATGGCAGTGCTGAGCCACGACCTGCGCACACCACTGCAGTCCATCGTGGCGGCGGCCACCGTGCTCAAGCGCCAGCCGCCCCCCGACAAGGCGGTGCTGATGGCCGACCGGGTGCTGGGCGCCAGCCAGCGCATGGGCCACATGATTGAAGACCTGCTGGACGTGACCCGCATTCGCCAGGCGGGCGGGCTGGCGCTGCAGCTGGGCTCCACCCACATGCAGGCGCTGGTGCAGCGCACGCTGGATGAGATGGCCACCAGCCACCCGGAACGCTACATCGGGTCCACCCTGCAAGGCGACCTGGCCGGCACCTGGGATGCCGAACGCCTATGTCAGGTGATCACCAACCTGGTTGGCAACGCCCTGCACCACGGCAGAGTCGACCACCCTGTGCAGATTGCAGTGGACGGTACCAGCCCTGAGGAGGTGAGCATCACGGTGTCCAACGGCGGCACCATTCCCCCTGTGCTGCTGCCGCATTTGTTCGACCCGTTCCGGGGTGGAGAGCGTGAGCCCGGCCGCCACCAAGGGCTGGGGCTGGGGCTCTTCATTGCGCACCAGATCGTGCGGGCCCACCATGGAACCATCGAGGCCCAGTCACGGGACGATGTCACGACCTTTCGGGTGAGGCTGCCGCGCCACTCGCCAGTACGCAGCCCCCGCAATTGACTGCGCGCAGCCCAGCACAACAGCGCAGGTCACCACGACCAGGCGGGTGGCGTGATGAAGTAAAGGATGAACAGCGAGCGATCGGCGCTAGCAAGCCTCAGCCGGCGGCTGAAGCCAGCGCTGTATGGATGGACTCGAGCAAATGCTCCAGCTCTTCCAGCTCAAAAGGTTTGAGCAATGCGCGCACGTTGGGCCCCCAACTGCGCGGGTGGCTACCCAGCTCGTAGCCGGAGCACAGCACCACCCACCGCTGCGGATCATCCGCCAGCAGCTGGCGGGCCAGTTCCGTGCCCGAAAGGCCGGGCAGGCTGACATCGGTCACCACCACATCAAAGACGTCCCCAGCATCCAGAGCCAGCGCCTCCTCGGCAGTGGCGCAGGGCGTGACCGTCCGGCCTTCACCTTCCATAAGCATGCCGATGGTCTCGCGCAGCTCCGGGTTGTCTTCAACGTACAGGATTCGCATACATCAGAGGGGATTGATACGCCATGCCGCCCTGCGAAGAAGGGAGCATGACCAAAACCCGCATCATGCGCAGGCGATGGAACTGCGCCATGTAGGACAAGGCGCTCTTCTTCGCTGTGCTGCAGTGTTCTGCGCCCCTCGGGTAATGCGCGTGGAAGCTGCGAACCCTTTTACTCTTCGAGCAGCGAGCGCAGCATCCACGCCGTCTGCTCGTGCACCGTGAGGCGCTGCGTCAGCAGGTCGGCCGTGGGCTCGTCGCTGGCCTTGTCGGCCAGAGGGAACAGGCTGCGCGCCGTGCGGGCCACGGCTTCGTGGCCCTCAACCAGCACACGCACCATGTCCAGCGCCTTGGGGGGCTTGGCGGGGGCGTCGGGCACCGTCGCCAGCTTGCCAAACTCGGCATAAGAACCTGGTGCCACATGGCCCAGCGAGCGAATGCGCTCCGCAATCGGATCCACCGCGTTCCACAGCTCTGTGTACTGCGCCATGAACATGGTGTGCAGGGTGTTGAACATGGGGCCCGTGACGTTCCAGTGGAAGTTGTGGGTGGTGAGGTACAGCGTGTAGGTGTCGGCCAGCAGGCGCGACAGGCCCTGAGCGATGGCAGCGCGATCCTTGTCGCTGATGCCGATGTTGATGCTGGGGGCAGAGGTTTTGCCGGATGCGGCTTTGCCAGGAGCTTTGGCCATGGGGAGGTTCCTTCCGTGCGGAGAACATGAAACACCCCGCGCTGTGCGGGGTCCTCAAATACTGTAGCGCAAGCGCCTGGCCCCCAGTGTCAGCCAAGGCCGATGTCTTGCACCTGGGTCAAGAAAGCGCAAGCGGAGCCAAGCCCCACAGGCTTATTGCATGTGCGGCAAGTTGCCAATGCGCACCAGCATTTCGGTGAACATCTGCATGTCGGCATCCAGGTCCGCCACTTCCTTGAACTCCTTGGCATTGTGGGCGGTGTACTTCTTGCCAGGCATGGCAGGGCCAAAGTTGATGGCGTTGGGCATCAGCTTGGCGGTGGTGCTGCCGGCCGTGGGCACGGGCTTGGCTTCGAGGCCAGTGGTGTCGCCAAAGGTGTTGAGCAACGTGGCCAGCCAGGCGCCCTTGGGGTCGCGGGCCATCCAGTTGCCTTGATTGTGGTCAACCTCCACCGCCACGCCCGCCTGGGTGCCCCAGGTCTTGATGCGTTCGGTGGTGGCTTTGGCCAGTGCTTCGGGCGTGTTGCCCCGGGGCATGCGCACGTTCACCAGCACATCGACCTTGCCATCCTTTTCGCGGATGAGGTTGGGAGACATCGTGAGCGGGCCCATGAAGTCATCGCTGTAGGCCAGCCCCATCGTACGACCCAGGTAGTCGGTGCCATACAGGTCTGTGAGGTAACGCACGGCCTGCGCGTAGCCGTTGGGGGCCAGCACTAGGCCCGACTCCTTGATAAACAGCGCCAGGCGCGGCAGCGGATTCACGCCTTCTTCGGGGCGCGAGCCGTGGGCCGATGCGCCCGTGACCTTGACCAAGACGTCTGCGCCTTCACGCGCCACATCGATGCTGAACTTGCCGCCCTGGCTGGTGTATTTGCCGATAAAGGCGTCCTTGCCAGCGCTGAGCTGGCGGGTGGTGGCATCGGCGTTGCCGCCACGCAGGCGGGCCGTGGCCGTCTGGGGCACGGCGTTGGCCGATGCGGCGCCCGCCATGGCCACGATGGTGGGCTGGTTGCCTGCAGCGGCGCCCAAGGCAAAGGTGGTGCGCAGCGCACCCGAGCCCTTCTCGGCCACCACCGCAGGATATTTGCTATCGAGCACGATGTTGTACTCAGGCAGCGAGGTCTTGGCGCGGTAGTACTTCATCGCATCGCCACCGGTTTCTTCGGTGGTTTCGATCATGAGTCGGATGGTGCGCGCCAGCGGCAAGCCGCTGTCCTTGACGGCCTTCATCGCAAACAGCACCGTGGCGATGGAGCCCTTGTCGTCAATGGAGCCCCGGCCATACAGGTTGCCGCCCACGCGGGTCAGCTGGAAGGGGTCAAGCTTCGTGCCATCGTCCAGCACCCATTCGTCGGCCACCACGGGCACCACGTCGGCATGGGTGAGGATGCCGAATTCTTCGGGGCCACTGCCGGGCAGCTTCACTTCAAAGATGCGGTTGTCCACATTGCGGTACTGCAGGCCAAAGTCCTTGGCCATCCCTTCGACCAAGGCACCGAACGCGATGATGTGCTTGTCTTCGTGCGGCGGCACCTTGTCGGCCCGTACCGTGGGAATGGCCACCATCTTCGCCGTGGCGTCGATCACCGCCGCCTGGTTGCGCAAGCGGTTGTGCAGCCCCAGCAAGCGGCTGATGTTGACCAGGTCATCACCCACCAAGGGCTTGTGCGCCAGGTAAGCCGACACGGCGGTCTGCAGCTGCGGCTGCATCTGTGCAGCCAGCGCCAGGAACTGTCGGAAGTCCGCTGCGGCAGCGGCGGCAGGCGCGGCCGCAATGCGGTCGAGCGCAGGCTTCTTCAGCGTCTGGGCTGCGGGTGGTGGGGTGGGGGTGGAGCAAGCCGTCAGGGCGGCAACCAGCGTGGCGGTGAGCCAAAGCGTCTTCATAAAAACCTCTTGTGGGGGCAAAGGCACCGACCGCCGATGGGCAGAGGGCGCCGTGGAGCAGGGCCTGCCCGGGCCGGGTGGACCTGCGCAGGGGCGGCGGGAGTGTAGCGCCGATTCCAGGAAGCGAATCAGTGCCCAGCAGCCGTTCAGGACAGTCGCGTCACGCCTGGCAGCTCGCAGGCATAGATGGCGTTGCGCAGGGCGGCAATGGCTTCGTAGCGCGTGAAGCTGCGGCGCCACGCCAGCACCACGCGGCGCACGGGCGGCGGGCCACCGTCTTCCTCACGGATGGGCAGGTAGCGGATGTAGGTCTCGTCGCTCTTGCGGCGGCGCGACACCGTGAGCAACGCATCGCGCGGCACCGACAGGCGTGGCACCAGCGTCACCCCCATGCCGGCGGCCACCATGTGCTTGATGGTCTCCAGCGATGAGCCCTCAAACGACTTGCGGATGCCCTCGGCATTGCTCGCAAAGCGCGCGAACTCGGGGCACACCTCCAGCACATGGTCCCGGAAGCAATGGCCCGCACCCAGCAGGAGCATGGTCTCGTTTTTCAACTCGGCAGCCGTGACCGACTTCTTAACCGCCAAGGGGTGCGTGCTGGGCACGGCCGCCATGAAGGGTTCGTCATACAGCGGCGCCATGGCCAGGCCAGTGTCGGGGAAAGGTTCGGCCAGGATGGCGCAGTCGATCTCGCCCGTGCGCAGCATCTCCAGCAGCTTGACGGTGAAGTTCTCCTGCAGCATCAGCGGCATCTGCGGGGTGCGCGTGATGGACTGGCGCACCAGCTCGGGCAGCAGATAGGGCCCGATGGTGTAGATCACGCCCAGCGTGAGCGGCCCGGCCAGCGGGTCCTTGCCGCGCTTGGCGATTTCCTTGATGGCCGCGGCCTGCTCCAGCACGCTTTGCGCCTGGCGAACAATGTCCTCGCCCAGCGGGGTCACCGTGACTTCGCCCGCGCTGCGCTCGAACAGCTTCACGTCCAGCTCTTCTTCCAGCTTCTTGATGGCCACCGAGAGCGTGGGTTGCGACACATAGCAGGCGTCGGCCGCATGGCCAAAGTGCTTCTCGCGGGCCACCGCAACGATGTACTTGAGTTCGGTGAGGGTCATGGTGTGTTCCTGCGGGCCACGTCAGTGTCGTTCTGAGCGTCTCATGCCTTGAGATAGTCCGATTTTCCACCCAACCAGCGCGCCACGTGTTTGGCGGCCAATTCCGGGTAGCGGTCCAGCATCTGGGGGGCCAGCTCGCGCGCCCATTCCAGCAGATGGGTATCGGTCGCCAGGTCGGCAAACCGCAGCAGCGCATCGCCCGACTGGCGGGCGCCCAGAAACTCGCCGGGGCCTCGGATCTCCAGGTCGCGCCGGGCGATCTCGAAGCCGTCGTTGGTCTCGGCCATGGCACGCAGGCGCTCCTTGGCGGTTTCGCCGACGCGGCCACTGTCGTTGGTGGCATACAGCAGCACGCAGGCCGAGGCCGCCGCGCCGCGCCCTACCCGGCCGCGCAGCTGGTGCAACTGGCTCAGGCCAAAACGCTCGGCATGTTCGATGACCATGAGCGAGGCGTTGGGCACGTCCACGCCCACTTCAATCACGGTGGTGCTGACCAGCACGCCCATCTGGCCGCTGGTGAAGAGCGCCATCACGGCCTTCTTTTCGGCGGTGGGCATGCGCGAGTGCAGCAGGCCGACCATGCAGCCCGGCAAGGCCTCGCTCAGGTCGGCATGGGTGGCCGTGGCATTGCTCAGGTCCAGCGCCTCGCTTTCTTCAATCAGCGGGCACACCCAGTAGACCTGCCGCCCGGCCTCGACTTGCGCGCCGATGCGCTCGATCACTTCGTCCTTGCGGCTGTCGGCAATCAGCTTGGTGACGATGGGCGTGCGGCCTGGCGGCAGCTCGTCGATCACCGACACATCCAGGTCCGCGTAGTAGCTCATGGCCAAAGTGCGCGGGATGGGCGTGGCGCTCATCATGAGCATGTGCGGCTCCATGCCGTGTGCAGCCAACTTTTGCCGCAAGGCCAGCCGCTGGGCCACGCCAAAGCGGTGTTGCTCGTCGATGATGGCCAGCGCCAGGTTCTTGAACTGCACCTGGTCCTGGATCACGGCGTGCGTGCCCACCACCAGCGCCGCCTCGCCGCTGGCCACCAGCGCCAGCATGGCAGTACGGTCCTTCTTCTTTTGCCCGCCCACCAGCCAGGCCACCTTGCGGCCGTGTGCGGCCAGCAGCGGTTCGAGCCAGCCGATCATCTTGGCAAAGTGCTGCTCGGCCAGGATTTCGGTGGGTGCCATCAGCGCGCACTGCCAGCCCGCGTCCATGGCCAGGCAGGCGGCCAGGGCCGACACCACGGTTTTGCCCGAACCCACGTCGCCCTGCAGCAGACGGTGCATGGGCACCTGGCGGGCCAGATCGGCCGCAATCTCTTCGCCCACGCGGCGCTGGGCCGCCGTCAGGTCAAACGGCAATACGCCCATCAACTGTTCGTGCAATGGCAAGGCGCCGTCGGTGCTGCGCCGGGGCCGCAGCACCGGCGCGCGCAGCATGTCGCGTTCGCGCCGCGACTGCTGCTGCGACAGCTGCTGGGCCAGCAACTCCTCCGCCTTCAACCGCTGCCAGGCGGGGTGGCTCTGGTCCTCCAGCGTGGACAGCGCCACATCGGGCGTGGGGTGATGCAAAAAAGTGAGCGCCTCGCGCAAGCTGAACCTGCGCTGCAGGCCATTGGGGCCATAAACCCGGGCCATCGGTGGCTCTGTGCCGGGTGGCAGGGTGTCGGACAAATCCACCCGCGTCAGCGCACTGACGACGGCCCGGCGCAGGTAGGGCTGGGGCAGTCCGGCGGTGGTGGGGTAGACGGGCGTGAGAGCGGCGGGCAACTCGCCACCCGCCACGCGGAAGGCCGGGTGCAGCATCTGCCGCCCCCAGAAGCCGCCTTTGACCTCGCCCCGAATGCGCAGGCGCGCGCCCACGGCCAGGGTCTTCTGGTGCGACGGGTAGAAGCTGAAAAAGCGCAGCTCACAGCTGCCGGTGTCATCCTCCACCTGCACCAGCAGCTGGCGGCGGGGGCGCAGTTGCACCTCGCTGGCAGTGACCGTGGCCTCGATCTGCACCGTTTGCCCGTCGCGCGCATTGGCCAGCGGGGTGATGCGGGTTTCATCTTCATAGCGCAAGGGCAGGTGCAGGGCCAGGTCGATATCGCGGCGCAGGCCCAGTTTTTGCAACGCCTTCTGCGCCACCGAGGCCGCACCCTGGCCACGCGCGGCCGGGACGGCGGAGCGCGCAGTGGGTTTGGCGGGAGCAGGGGCGTCAGCGGGCATGGGGAGCAATTTGCTAGGGAAAACGAGCGGAGATCGCAGCCTGAAAAGGCTACCATGGTTACCATTGCTAACGCCTGATCACGGCGTGTTTTCGAGTCCGGGGCCCCGTCATGCTCAAGCGCATTCAAATCCAACACCTGACCTTGGGCATGTACCTGCACGAGTTTTGCGGCTCGTGGATGGAGCACCCCTTCTGGCGGGCCAAGTTCCTGCTCAAGGACCCCAAGGACCTCGCCCGCATCCAGGCCACTGCCATTCAGGAAATCTGGATCGACACCGACAAGGGCCTGGATGTGGCCGCTGGCACGGCGTCGATGTCGCGCGAAGAGGTGGATGCGCAGATCGAGACCGACTTCAGCCGCCTGGAGGACCTGCCCCCCATCAAGGTGACGCTGCCTTCACCCCCTCCTCCCCCCAAGCGGGACCGCCAACCGGCGGACATGCACAGCGAACTGAGGATGGCCGCCGCCATCTGCGTCAAGTCCAAGGAAGCGGTGGTCTCGATGTTCAACGAGGCCCGCATGGGCCGCGCAGTGGACTCGGCCAGTGCACAGAGCCTGGTGGAAGAAATCTCCGACTCCGTCACCCGCAACCCCGGCGCACTCATCAGCCTGGCGCGGCTGAAGACGGCCGACGACTACACCTACATGCATTCGGTGGCGGTGTGCGCGCTCATGGTGGCCCTGGCCAAGCAGCTCAAGCTCAAGGACGACCAGCAGCGGCTCGCTGGCATGGCAGGCCTGCTGCACGACCTGGGCAAGGCGGCCATCCCGCTGGCAGTGCTCAACAAGCCCGGCAAGCTCACTGACCAGGAGTTCACCGTGGTGCGCAGCCATCCGGTGGAGGGCTACCACATGCTCAAGGAAGGCGGCAACGTGCCCGACGCCGTGCTGGACGCCTGCCTGCACCACCATGAAAAGGTGGACGGCTCGGGCTACCCTGACAAGCTGCAGGGCGAAGGCATCAGCGTGATCGCCCGCATGACGGCCATCTGCGACGTGTACGACGCCATCACCTCCGACCGGCCCTACAAGCGCGGCTGGGACCCGGCCGAGTCGCTGCGCCGCATGGCCGAGTGGACCAGGGACCACTTTGACGCACGCATCTTCCAGGCGTTTGTCAAAAGCATCGGCATCTACCCCGTGGGCTCGCTGGTGCGGCTGACCTCGGGCCGCATCGGCATCGTGACTGAGCAATCGCCCACCGCGCTGACCACCCCCATCGTCAAGGTGTTTTTCTCGACCAAGTCCGACCTGCGCATTCCGCCCGAGGTGGTGAACCTGGCCGCCCCGGACTGCAACGAGAAGATCGTGGCACGCGAAGACCCCGAGAAGTGGCGCTTTCCCGACCTGGACGAGCTGTGGTCCGGCTTCTCCGACAAGGTCTGGTAGCACATGCCTGCACTGATCATCACCCTGACACTCAACCCCGCCCTGGACCTGGCGACCACCACCGACCACGTGGTCCCCACACACAAGCTGCGCTGCGGCCCGGTGTGGCGGTTTGCGGGGGGCGGCGGCATCAACGTGGCGCGGGTGCTGCACCGCCTGGGCGCGGACGTGAGCGCGTGGGCACTGGCGGGCGGCGCGGCGGGCGCCCAGGTGCAGCAGTTGCTGGCCGGCGAGGGCGTGCCCACGCGGCTGCAGCGCATTGCGGGCGACACGCGCGAGAACTTCTCGGTGGTCGAGACCACCACAAGCCAGGAGTTTCGTTTTGTGCTGCCCGGCCCCACGCTGCAGGCCAGCGAGTGGCAGGCCTGCCTGGATGCGCTGGCTACCCACACACCGCCACCCCGCTGGCTGATTGCCAGCGGCAGCCTGCCGCCTGGCACGCCGGACGACTTCTACGCCCAGCTGGCGCGCGCCGCATCCGGCCGGGGCGTGCGGGTAGCCGTCGACACCTCTGGGCCGCCGCTGGCGGCGGCATTGCAGGCCGGGGTGGCGCTGGTCAAGCCCAGCCTGCGCGAGCTGCGCGACCTGTTGCAACAGCCCCTGGAACAGGCGGCCGACTGGTGCACTGCCGCCCAGTCGCTGGTGCGCAGCGGCGCTGCCGACATCGTGGCGTTGTCAGTGGGCGAACAAGGCGCCGTGCTGGCCACGCGCGAGGGCGTGTGGCAAGCGCCAGCCCTCAACGTACCCGCCACCTCCGGCACCACGGGCGCGGGCGACTGTTTTCTGGCGACCCTGGTCTGGGCGCTGGACCGGGGCGATGCGCCGGCCGAGGCCCTGCGCTGGGGCGTGGCGGCCGGAGCGGCCGCGCTGCTGCACCCTGGCACCACGCTCGCACAGGCGGATGACGTGCGGCGGCTGGTGCGCAGTGTGCCCGCGCCGATGGCGTTCACCCCCCAGCCATAGCACCGCGCCTGCAGCGCCCGCACCCGCGTGTGACAATCGCGCCTTCCGCAATTTTTACCTTGGCACGGGCCCGTTCGGCCCTCAAGCACGATGACTGATCTCTCCAGCGGCGCAGCCAGCGCCCCCACAACACCCCGCGTGTTCACCCTCAGCGACTTCGACTTCTCGCTGCCCCCCGAACTCATTGCCCAGCACCCCGCGCCCGAACGCAGCGCATCGCGCCTGCTCGACGGCCGCGCCATGCAGCCGGTGGACCGCATCTTCCGCGAGCTGCCCGGCCTGCTGCGCGAGGGCGACCTGCTCGTATTCAACGACACGCGCGTGGTCAAGGCGCGCATCTTTGGCGAGAAGGCCAGCGGCGGCAAGCTGGAGCTGCTGATCGAACGCGTGTTGCCCGCCGAGGCTGGCAACCCGGGTAACGAAGTCGTGGCCCACATGAAGGTCAGCAAGAAGCCCCTGCCCGGCAGCGTGGTGCACATGGCCGGTGGCCGCAAGGCGGGCGGCTTTGACGCGCAGTTGCTGGGCCGCTGGCCCACCGAGGACGGCCCGCTGTTCCGCTTTGCGCTGCACGGCCCCGCAGGCGAATCGCCCTGGGAGCTGATGGACCGCCACGGCCACCTGCCGCTGCCGCCCTACATCGAGCGCCAGCAAAACACCGACCACGACCCCGACGAGGCCGAGGACAGCCAGCGCTACCAGACCGTGTTTGCCCGCAACCCCGGCGCCGTGGCAGCGCCCACGGCCGCACTGCATTTTGACGAGGGCGTGCTGGCCGACCTGGCTGCACGCGGCATCGAACGTGCCAGCGTCACGCTGCACGTGGGCGCAGGCACCTTCCAGCCCTGCAAGACCGAGAACCTGGCCGAGCACCAGATGCACAGCGAGTGGTACGAGATTCCGCTGGCCACGCTGGCCGCGCTGGAGCGCTGCCGCCAGCGCGGCGGCCGCGTGGTGGCCGTGGGCACCACCACCGTGCGCACACTCGAATCCTGGGCGAAGACGGGACAGGCCTCTGGCGACACCAACATCTTCATCACACCGGGCTTTGCATTCCAGGTGGTGGATGTGCTGGTCACCAACTTCCACCTGCCCAAGAGCACGCTGATGATGTTGGTGAGCGCGTTTGCGGGCTACGCCCACATCATGGGCCTGTACCGGCACGCCATTGCGCATCAGTACCGCTTCTTCAGTTATGGCGACGCCATGCTGCTGGAGCGTGCGCGCGGCACGCCGTGAGTCCCCCCGGCCCTGCGTCGTCGACCAGCCCTGCAGCCCGCCGGCGTGCGGCGCTGGCAGGCATCGCGCTGGCCGTCACGGCCTGCGCGTTCTTTGCGCTGCTGGACACCGCGAGCAAGCTGGTCAGCGTGGGCGTACCCATCGTCATGGCGCTGTGGATGCGCTATGTGTTCCAGTCGCTGCTGACCACGGCCTTCGTGCTGCAACGGGCGGGGCGCCCTGCCCTGCGCACCACACAGCCCCGCTTCCAGGCCTTGCGCGGTGCGCTGTTCGCCATGACCAGCCTGTTCGGCTTCATCAGCCTCACGGCCCTGCCACTGGCGGAGTTCACGGCCATCGTGGCCACGGTGCCGCTGTGTGTGACGGTGGTGGCGGCCCTGTGGCTGCACCAGCCCGTGAGCGCGGTGCGCTGGCTGCTGGTGGTCACCGGCCTGGCGGGTACGCTGGCCATCATCCGGCCCGGTGGCGAGGCCTTCACCTGGGCGCTGCTGTGGCCGCTGTGCATGCTGGCTGCGGGCACGGGCTACCAGGTGTTGAGCAGCAAGATGGCCGGGCACGAGAGCCCCGCCACCACGCAGCTCTACACCAGCTGGATCGCCACCGCGCTGGTGTCGCTGGGCGTGCCGTTCTTCTGGCAGCCGGTGAGCGACCCGTGGCTATGGGCGGGCATGTTCACCATGGGCCTGTCGAGCGCGGTGGGCCACATGCTGCTGCTCCATGCCTATGCGCGCACCACGCCGGTGACGATTGCGCCGTTCCTGTATTCGCAGATCGGGTTTGCCATGCTGGCGGGCTGGCTGGTGTACCGCCATGTGCCCGATGGCTGGTCGATGGCCGGGATCGCCGCGATCGTGCTCAGCGGCGCGGCCAGCACCTGGCTGACCGTGCGGGAAACGCGCTGACGGCACTGCCCATCGCCGCCCCAGCATTCAGCGGCAGGTGCTGGTTGGCGCAACGCGGGGCGCAGCCCCCATGGACGGAGGCTGGTTGGCCGAAGGCAACTCCACACAGTAGGTGCCCCAAGGGCCCGCAGCCTGAACCGTGCGCCGGCCCTCTGCGCCGCGCAGGTCGCGCTCGGCAATGCCAGATCCCAAGGCACCCGCTGGAGCGACTTCCCAGCGCTGATGCGGCGGCTGTGGTTGCTGTGCGCCTTGCCGGCGCTGCCAGGCCCGCTCGCGCTGGAGCGCCCATGCCACATCGTCCATGCTGGGAGCAGCCCGTGGGGCATCACCCGGCCCGGATGCCGGCGCCTGCGGCGCGGGCGCAACCGGCAGGGCGGCAGTCAAGCCCTCCACGCTGCCATCAGGCGCAGCAGGCTCCACAGCGATCGGCCGCCCGCTGCGGGTAACGGCCTGCTTTGGGCCCTGCCCGCTGGCAACGGGTGTGGCGCTCCGGGTTGGAGCGGCAGGCTGGGGAACGGCAGCTGGCAACGGCTCGCTGGGTGCCGTAGACGCGGGCAGCGGCACCAGCGTCACCCATACCATGGCAGGTGCATCGCTGCGCTCGGGCGAAGTTCGCAGAGCACCATCGCTTCTGCTCAGCATCGCCAGAACCAATCCATGCAGCAACAGCGCCCCACCTACTGCCCAGGCCAGTCGCGGGCCGGAGCCGCGCGTGCCTCGCACTGCCCTAGTCGCCCTGGGCCAAGCCACCAGCCCCGCCACGCGAAGGCGCCTCGCTATCCTTCGTGTCCGCATCGGGCACCCAGGCCAGCAGGTCTGCCGGCTGGCACTGCAGATAACTGCAGATGGCGGACAGGGTCTCGAAACGCACGCCCTTGACCTTTCCGCTCTTGAGCAGGGACAGGTTGGCCTCGGTGATGCCCACATGGGCCGCCAGATCGCGCGACTTGACCTTGCGGCGCGCGAGCATTTCATCCAGGGTCACGACAATCGCCATGGGAATTCCTTCGCTGGCGAGTTGCTAAACAAACGCATCCGCTTCGGCTTGCAGGCGGTGGCCCTCGGCCAGCACGTGCCCCAGGAGCAACATCATCAGTCCCACGACCAATACGCTCATTTCAAACGGCCCCACGCCCAGCGCCACCAGGCCGTTCTGCTGGCCGGAAGCCAGCCAGGACAGCAGCGCCGTCACCCCCGCCTGGTAGACGAGTGAAGTCACGAACATCGCCAAAAAGCCCCAGCCCACGCCACGGAACCCGTGCACCACCGCCGGCCCGAACACGGCCCCGGCCAGAAAGGACCGGCAGATGCGATGCACGCACAGCACCGCATACAGCATGGCCGCAGCGGGAATGCACTCCAGCGCCACGCCCACCCAGCGCCAATGGGTCTCCATGGAGGGCGGCGGTGTGAGGCCGACCAACAAGGCCTGCGAGGGCACCACCGAAAGCGGCATCCAGCCACCCCAACCCGTTTCATGCCCGATGGCCGCCCAGCGCGCCATCGACAACACCAGCGATACCAGGGCACACGCCCAGCTGGCCGCGAGAAGGCCCCAGGCCAGGCGGCGAAACGAGGGGCTGTGAACAGAAGATACCGATGGGGGTAAATGTTGCGTCATGGTTGGTGTATTTTTCTGTAAAACAATAATAATATACCGTCAAACAGAAATTTACTACCATGCTTTTTTTCCTAACGCCCCTGCGCCCTTTGGCTTTTCTCCGTGCTTTCTCGTGTTTTTTGGCCCTGGTGCTGCTGTCGGCCTGTGGCAGTGTGCCGGTGTCATCACTGTGGAAGCTGCGGCAGCTCCAGCTGGAGACGCTGGACCCCGCCGCGCTGCGCGCCGCCGTGGTACACAGCCCGGGCCTGCAGCTTCAAGGCAACGCACTGGAGCTCACGGTGAGCGTTTCGCGCACGCTGCGCAAGCCCGGGGGAGCCATCGCCACCGAGCGCCTGGAAGAAAAATTGCCCCTTCAGGAGCTACGCAGCACGGCCGATCGCAGCGTGCTCGCGGAATATGAAACGTCCCGGACCCATGTGCAGGTCTGGCGGATCGACCCAGCCGCCCTGCCGCGCCTGCAGGCTCTGCGAGAGCGGGCCATGGGCTGGAAAGGCACGGACGATGGTTCCCGCCAGCTGGGCCTGGGGCTGGAACTGTCGGGCTGTCAACAAGGCGGCTCCGGCAGCCGCGTCGTGACCACCCTCTTGCGATTCACCGACACAGGGGAATACATCCCGCTGGTGCGCAACCTCGACCTTGCGGAGACGATGCCAGCGCAAGAGATCGCCAAGCGGTTTCCGGCCTGCACAACGCGCTGAGCCGCCTCAGTGCGCTGCGCGCAAGGCCGTCAGAACGCTACCGCGTGCCCGTCCTTGCGCGGGTCGGAGCCTGCGATGTAGCTGTTGCCGTTCTTCAGCACCAGCTGGGCGCCGCCAAAGGCGAACACGCCGTTGCCCTCTTCCACCGTCACTTCGTGCCCGCGCGCGCGCAGCGCGGCGACCACGGCAGGGTCAAAGCCTGGCTCCACGGCCACACCCTTGCCGCCCGTCACGCGCCAGCGGGGCGCATCAGCCGCCGCCTGCGGGTTCTGGCCGTAGCGCAGCACGCGCAGTGCCATCTGGGTGTGGCCCTGGCTCTGCATCGGCCCGCCCATCACGCCAAACGCCATTTGGGGCGTGCCGTCGGCATGCGTGGCAAAGGCCGGGATGATGGTGTGCGAGGGGCGCTTGCGCGGCGCCACCTGGTTGGCGTGGCCCGGGATCAGGTTGAAGCCGTGGCCGCGGTTCTGCAGGCTGATGCCCGTGCCCGGCACCACTACGCCCGAGCCAAAGCCCATGTAGTTGGACTGGATGAACGAGACCATCATGCCGGACGCGTCGGCCGCCGCCAGGTACACCGTGCCGCCGGGGCGCGGAGCGCCGTAGCCAGGGTCGCCAGCGCGCGTGGTGTCGATCAGTGTGGCGCGGCCGCGCAGGTAGTCGGGGTTCAGCAGCGCATCGGGCTTGACGTGCATGGCGTCGATGTCGGCGTTGTACTGGTGCAGGTCGGCAAAAGCGAGCTTCATGGCCTCGATGCTGGCGTGCACGGTCTCCACATCGTCCACCGGGTGAGCGCCGATGCCATGCGCGTCGAGCATGCCCAGCGCCATCAGTGCGGCAATGCCTTGGCCATTGGGCGGGATTTCATGAACCACGGAATCACCAAAGCGCTGCTGAATGGTGCCAACCCAGTCGGCCTGGTGCGCGGCCAGGTCGGCCAGCGCCATGGCGCCGCCATTCGCCTGCGCATGGGCCACGATGCGCTCGGCGATCACGCCCCGGTAAAAGGCTTCGCCTTCGGTTTCGGCGATCAGCTCCAGCGTGCGGGCATGGGCTTCGCTGCGGAAGATTTCACCCGCCAGCGGCACCCTGCCGTTCGGCATGAAGCACTCGGCAAACCCGGGCTGCGTGCCCAGCTTGGCCGCGCCCAGCGCCCAGAGGCGGGCGATGGTGGGCGACACCGGAAACCCGTTGCGCGCGTAGTCGATGGCGGGCTGCGCCAGCTGCGCAAACGGCAGCTTGCCCAGACGCTTGGAGAGCGCCACCCAGGCCGACACGGCGCCTGGCACGGTGACGGCGTTCCAGCCGGTTTCAGGGATGCCCCCCAGCTTCTCGAAGTACTCCGGCGTCCACGCAGCAGGCGAGCGGCCCGAAGCATTCAAACCGTGCAACTCCTTGCCATCCCACACGATGGCAAACCCGTCGCTGCCCAGGCCGCAGCCCGTGGGCTCCACCACCGTGAGGGCCATGGCGGCGGCAATGGCGGCATCCACCGCGTTGCCGCCCGCCAGCAGCATGCGCAGGCCCGCCTGCGCCGCCAGCGGCTGCGAGGTGGAGACCACATTGCGGCCCATCACCGCGCTGCGGTGGGAGCTGTAGGGAAGTGACCAGTCGAGGGATTGGGTATTCATAGCGTTCTGACTCCATACCTTGCGAGGCGGCTCGCAGGCGAAAACTGGCGCGGCCTCAAGCGAGGGACGCCCAGGAAGGGCCGCCCCGCACAGAGAGCGTCGCCCCCCTTCAAGGGGGAAGGCGCCGAAGGCGACTCAGGGGGTTACTCCACCGTGATCTTGTGTTGGCGAATCACCGTCGCCCAGCGGTTGCTGTCCGCCTGCACCATGGCACCAAACTGCGCGGGTGTGCGCGGCGCGGCGGGCTCCACGCCCAGCTTGGCCAGGCTCTCGGCCACCTCGGGCGCCTGCACGGCCTTGGCAAAAGCCTTGTGCACGCGGTCCACCAAGGCGGGGGGAGCCCCGGCGGGCAGGTACACGCCAAACCAGGTCACCGACGAATAGCCGGGCAGGCCAGATTCGGCCAGCGTGGGCAGCTCGGGCGCCAGGGTGCTGCGCTTTTCGCTGGTCACGGCCAGTGCGCGCAGGCGGCCGGCCTTGGCGTGCGGCATGCCGGTGGGCAGGGAATCGAACAGCACATGCGTCTGCCCAGCAATCAGGTCAGGGATGGCCAGGGCCGTGCCCTTGTAGGGGATGTGCGTCATCTCCGCACCCGCCTGGGCGCTGAAGGCGGCCGTGTTCAGGTGCACGATGGTGCCGTTGCCGCTGGTGGCGTAGTTGAGCTTGCCGGGGTGGGCCTTGGCGTAGGCAATCAGTTCGCCCACGGTCTTGACCGGCAGGCTGTTGGTGACCAGCAGCACGCTGGGTGCGTCGGCCACATGGGCCACCGGCGTGAAGTCCTTGCGCGGGTCATAAGCCAGCTTGGGCATGAGGTGGGGCGAGATCGCGTGGGTGCTGCTCGTGGTCAGCAGCAGGGTGTAGCCATCGGGTGCGGCCTTGGCCGCCTCGGCCGTGCCCAGGGTGCCGCCCGCGCCGGGCTTGTTGTCCACCACCAGCTGCTGCCCCAGGTCGGCCGCGACGCGCTGGGTGACCACGCGGGCCACCAGGTCGGTCGCGCCGCTGGCTGGGAAGGGCACGATCACCCGCACGGGGCGATCCGGCCAATTGGCTTGTGCCTGCGCGGCAGATGCCAGCACCAGCAGGCCGGCCAGGCCCCAGACACCACGGCCCCAGGAAAGTAGACGCATACAGAGCACTCCCGCAAAGAAATCGGACACAACAGAGGATGGGACCATCTTAGGAAGCCGCGCCTTGATTGACTACCAGCATTTCAGCAAGCTGCTTTGCTGCCACGGCAAACCGGCGCATACTGCCAGCCTCACTCCCGGTTCGGTCACCCATGCGCCCCCACCTGCTGCAAGACACCACCCTGCGCTACTTTCTGGCCGTGGCGCAGAGTGGATCGCTCACCGAAGCATCGGCCCGGCTGCATGTGGCCGCCTCGGCGCTGAGCCGCCAGATCGCGGGGCTGGAGGCCCAGCTGGGCACGCCCCTCTTTGAGCGCCACCCGCGCGGCATGGTGCTGACAGCGGCAGGCGAGATCCTGGCCGTGCACGCCCGCCGCACGGTGCTGGACGCCGAGCGCGCACTGGGCGAGATCGGCGCGCTGCAGGGCCTGCGCGCGGGGCAGGTGCGCCTGGCCACCTCCGACGCATTTGCCAACGAGCTGGTGCCGCGCCTGTGCGTGGAGTTCCAGCGCACCTATGCCGGGGTGCAGTTCAGCGTGATCGCCCTGCCCACGGCCCAGGTGCCCGACGCCGTGCGCAGCGGCACGGCCGACATCGGCCTGTGCTTCAGCCGCGCGCCGCACAAGGACATCGACGTGGCCTACCGCCAGAGCGCCCCGGTGCTGGCCCTGCTGCCGCCTGGCCACACGCTGGCCAGCGCGGGCAGTGTGACCCTGGCGCAGATGGCCGAATACCCCTTGGCGCTACCCCCGCCCGAGACCACGGTGCGCCAGATGATCGACATCGTCTGCAGCCGCCAGGGCTTGCAGCTCGACGCCGTGCTCATCAGCAACCACGCCAAGACGGTGGTCAACTTTGTACAGCTGGGCGGCGGCCTGTCCGTGGCCAGCGAGATTGCCGTGCGCCACCTGGTGGCCGAAGGCGCCATCGTGGCCCTGCCCATCAGCGACCCTGGCATGGACCTGCGCGACATCGAGATCCAGACCCTGGCCGGGCGCAGCCTGCCAGTGGCGGCGCAGGCGTTTCTGGAGCTGCTCAAGGAACGGCTACCGCAGCAGTGGTAGCCCTTGGCGTCGGTTATCCGGCGTGCTGGTCATCACCCGGCAGCCCCAGGCGAATCGCCCCCCCCCGGCACTGTGGCATCCACCGGCACCCCGCCGCGCGTGACGCGAAGGCGGTGCTGCAAACCCTGCTCAGTAACCGTGCAGCGCGCGAAAATCCCGCGCCTTGCCAAAGTGCCCGTTGCCAATAAAAGGGACAGGCGGGCGCAGTGCCGACAGGGGCGAGGGGTGGTTGGACGTGAGCACCAGGTGCCCGCGGTCTGCGGGAATCCACGCGCGCTTGGACTGGGCGTGCGAGCCCCAGAGCATGAACACCACCGGGCGCGGGCCTTCAGCCACATGGCGGATGACGGTGTCGGTCAGTTCCTCCCAGCCCTTGCCTGCATGGCTGGCGGCCTGGCCCTCTTCCACCGTGAGGCAGGTGTTGAGCAGCAGCACACCGTTCTTCGCCCACTTGACCAGGCTGCCGCCGGGGTTCGGGAACGGGGGGAAGGCCACCCCCAGGTCGCGCTGCATTTCCTTGAAGATATTCTGCAGCGAGGGCGGCAGGCGCACGCCCGGCGCCACCGAAAACGCCAACCCCTCGGCCTGGCCCCGGCCGTGGTACGGGTCCTGCCCCAGGATGACCACGCGCACGTCCTCAGGCGGCGTCAGCTCCAGCGCCCGCAGCGGCTGGGGCGGAAAGATCGCCGCACCCGCCTGCAGCCGCGCCTGCAAGAACGCGAGCAACGCCTGCCCGCGTGCGCCAGCAAAAAAGGCGTCCGCCAACGGCTGCCAGCCGGGCGCCACGGGCCAGTCGGCGGGGTTGGCGCTTTGGAGTTGGGCCGGGGTCTGGGGAGTTGAATTCATGGTCAAAATAGGCTGTAGCGCTTTACCATCAAGCGCAAGCAGCTATCAAATCAGGAGTTTTCACCCTCTCTCACCCAAAGAGCTTGGCCAGGGCCAGGCCCGGATCGTCCGCCCGCATGAAGGCTTCACCCACCAAGAAGGCGTGCACACCAGCGTCGCGCATGGCCTTCACATCGGCTGGCTTCAAGATGCCCGACTCGGTGACGAGAAGCCGGTCTGCAGGCACGTCCTTGAGCATGGAGAGCGTGGTGTCCAGCGTGACCTCGAATGTGCGCAAGTTGCGGTTGTTGATGCCGACCAGCGGAGTCTTGAGCTTTAGAGCCCGCTCCAGTTCGGGCCGGTCATGCACCTCCACCAGCACCGCCATGTCCAGGCTGCGGGCAATGGCCTCGAAGTCGGCCATCTGGGCGTCGTCCAGGCTGGCCGCAATCAGCAGGATGGCGTCGGCGCCCATGGCGCGCGATTCGTAGATCTGGTACGCATCCACCATGAAATCCTTGCGCAGCACAGGAAGCAACGTGCTGGCGCGGGCTTGTTTCAGGTAGTCGGGCTGGCCCTGAAAGAACTGCCGGTCGGTCAGTACCGACAGGCAGGCCGCGCTCACCTTGCCATCGCCTTCCATGTAGCTCTGGGCAATGTCAGCGGGCTCGAAGTCGGCGCGCAGCACCCCCTTGCTGGGGCTGGCCTTCTTGATCTCGGCAATCACCGCCGCCTGGCCCTTGGCGATCTTGGCGCGCAGCGCGCCTTCAAAGTCGCGGGTGAGCACACGGCTCTCGGCGTCGGCGCGCATGGCTTCAAAGGACAGGCGCTTTTTGGCTGCCGCTACTTCTTCGTGCTTGACGGCGACGATTTTGTTGAGGATGTCACTGCTCATGGTGCGCGGCCTTTGGGTTGTCGGTTTCGGTGTCGTCGGGCTCAGGGGAGCCCTGTTTCAGAATTTTGGTGAACACGCGGTGCATCACGAACCCGGCCACGATGAAAAGGGCAGAGATGCCCAGTGCAATCCAGGTGCCAGGGTCGCGCCACATGGCCGTGTCAGGCCGCCGTGGCCAGCGCGTGCGTGCGCGTGACCACCTGCTCCAGCTTGGCCAGCGCGGCGCCCGACGCAATCACGGCCCGGGCCTTGGCCAAGCCTGCGGGCACCGAATCGACCACATTGGCGGCATACAGTGCCACGCCTGCGTTCAGACACACGATGTCTTGCGCGGCGCCAGGCTCGCCCTTGAGCACGCCGATCAGCATCTCCCGCGACTGCTCGGGCGTCTCAACCTTGAGCGCGCGATTGCTCGCCATCGGCAGGCCAAAGTCCTCAGGGTGGATTTCGTACTCGGTGATCTGGCCGTTTTTCAACTCACCCACCAAAGTGGCAGCGCCCAGGCTGACTTCATCCATGCCATCACGGCCGTACACCACCAGCGCGTGCTCGGCGCCCAGGCGCTGCAGCGCGCGCACCTGGATGCCGACGAGGTCGGGGTGGAACACGCCCATCAGGATGTTGGGCGCACCGGCCGGGTTGGTCAGCGGGCCCAGGATGTTGAAGATGGTGCGCACGCCCAGTTCCTTGCGCACCGGGGCCACGTTCTTCATGGCGGGGTGGTGGTTGGGCGCGAACATGAAGCCGATGCCGACTTCAGCGATGCACTGGGCGATCTGCTCGGGTTTGAGGTTGATGTGGATGCCCAGGGCCTCCATCACATCGGCGCTGCCGCTTTTGCTGGATACGCCGCGCCCGCCATGTTTGCTGACCTTGGCGCCCGCTGCGGCGGCCACGAACATCGAGCAGGTGGAGATGTTGAAGGTGTTGGCACCGTCGCCGCCCGTGCCCACGATGTCCACCATGTGGGTCGCGTCCTTGACGTGGACCTTGGTGCTGAACTCGCGCATCACCTGCGCGGCGGCGGTGATCTCGCCAATGGTTTCCTTCTTCACGCGCAGGCCGGTGATGATGGCTGCGGTCATGACGGGCGACAGCTCGCCATTCATGATGAGGCGCATCAGGTGCAGCATCTCGTCGTGAAAGATTTCGCGGTGCTCGATGGTGCGCTGCAGCGCTTCCTGGGGGGTGATGGGCATGACGGTGTCTCCTGGGGTGGCGGTCAGGCCGCCGGTTGATCTGTAAAGGCCAGCTTGAGTCCGAAGCCGATGAACATGGCGCCCGCCACGCGGTCCAGCCAGTGCATGCCGCGCTGGATCACCGTGGCGCGTCGCGCCATCCATGATGCCGCCAGCGCCCAGCCCACATTGACGGGGATGGCGTTCACGTTGAACAGCACGCCCAGCAGCACAAAGGCCAGCGCCTTGTTGTCGGTGCCCGGCGCGATGAACTGCGGCACAAAGGCCAGGAAGAAGATGGCGACCTTGGGGTTGAGCACATTGGTCCAGAAGCCCCCCAGGAACACCTTGCGAAGCGGCGTGTGCGGCGCAGGGGCCGCCTGCGCAGCTGCCAGCGCTGCGCTGTTACCACCATCAGCACCGGGCTTGGACAACAGCATGCGCACGCCCATCCACATCAGGTAGGCCGCGCCGATCCACTTGAGCACCGTGAACGCCGTGGCCGAGGTGGCCAGCAGCGCGCCCACGCCCACGGCGGCCGCAAAGATGTGCACAAAACACCCGGCGGTGATGCCCAGCCCCGCCACGATGCCCGCGCGGGTGCCGGTCTTGAGCGCGTTGGTCACGATGTAAAGCACATCGGGGCCTGGCGTGAGGTTGAGCAGCCAGCCTGCGGCAATGAACATCACCAGCTCGTGGGCGTCGATGAAGCTCATGCGCGCTGCTCCAGAAAGTTCTTGAGCATGGCGTGGCCGTGTTCGGTGAGGATGCTTTCGGGGTGAAACTGCACGCCTTCGATCGCCAGCGTCTTGTGGCGTACGCCCATGATCTCGCCGTCCTCCGTCCAGGCCGTCACCTCCAGCACATCGGGGCAGGTGGCGCGCTCGATGGCCAGCGAGTGGTAGCGGTTGACGGTGAACTGCTCGGGTAGCCCGGCAAACACGCCCTTTTGCGTGGTGGTGATGACGCTGGTCTTGCCGTGCATCAGCTCCTGCGCGCGGATGATGTTGCCGCCGAAGGCCGCGCCAATGCTCTGGTGGCCCAGGCACACGCCCAGGATGGGCAGCTTGCCGGCAAAGTGCTTGATCGCTGCTACCGAGATACCCGCCTCTGCGGGCGAGCAAGGGCCGGGCGAGATGACGAGGCGATCGAGCTGGCCCGCGTTGAGGCGCGCCTCGATCTCGGCCACGGTGATCTCGTCGTTGCGGAACACCTCGACCTCGGCGCCCAGTTCACCAAAGTACTGGACGATGTTGTAAGTGAAGCTGTCGTAGTTGTCGACCATCAAGAGTTTCATGCGGCGCTCCCGGCAAGGGCGGGCTCGCGCAGACGGGCGAACTCGCGGTGTTCATAGGCAATGCAGGCTTCCATGAGGCTGCGGTAGATGGCTTCCATCACGTCGGCGTCACCGCCTTCGGCCTGGGCGCGCTCGCGCACGCGGGCCACGATGGCCTCAATGCGCGCTTCATCGCGCACCTGTTCCACACCTTGCTTGATGCGGGCGGCCTGGGTCATGTAGCCCACGCGCTCTACCAGCAAGGGCACCAGGACGTCGTCCAGCGCGTTCACTTCGCGGCGCACGTCCTGCATGGTGGTGCAGGGTTTGACTCGGGTGATAGCGAGGGTCATTCCAGCCCCTCCTCGACCAGTTCGGCGGCGCGCAGCAGCGCACGGGCCTTGTGTTCGGTTTCTTTCCATTCCAGCTCGGGCACCGAGTCAGCCACCACACCGGCAGCCGCCTGCACGTAGAGCGTTCCGTTCTTGATGATGCCAGTGCGGATCGCAATCGCCACGTCCATGTCGCCCGCGTAGCTCAGGTAGCCGCAGGCGCCGCCGTACAGGCCGCGCTTGGTGGGTTCGAGCTGGTCGATGAGTTCCATGGCGTGCACCTTGGGCGCGCCGGTGAGTGTGCCGGCCGGGAAGGTCGCCTTGAGCACATCCATGCTGGTCATGCCGTCGTGCAGGATGCCTTCCACGTTGCTCACGATGTGCATCACATGGCTGTAGCGCTCAACTGCAAAGGCCTCGGTCACCTTCACGGTGCCGGTTTTGGCGATGCGGCCGATATCGTTGCGCGCCAGGTCGATCAGCATCACGTGCTCGGCACGTTCCTTGGGGTCGTTGATGAGTTCGACCTCGGTGGCCTTGTCCTTCTCGGGCGTGGCGCCACGCGGGCGGGTGCCCGCCAGGGGGCGGATGGTGACCTTGGTGCCTTCGTCGGTCTTCTCCTGGCGCACCAGGATCTCGGGGCTGGCGCCCACCACATGGAAGTCGCCAAAGTCGTAGAAGTACATGTACGGCGACGGGTTCAGCGAACGCAGCGCACGGTACAGCGACAGGGGCGACTCGGTGTAGCGCTTGTGGATGCGCTGGCCCACCTGCACCTGCATGAAGTCGCCTGCGGCAATCAGCTCCTTGGCGCGCTCCACGGCGGCCAAGTAGTCAGCCTTGGCAAAGTCGCGCTGGGCGGGGTGGCTTTCGGTGGCCTTGACCACGGGGGCGCTCACCGAATACTTGAGCTGCTCTTTCAGCTCGCGCAGGCGCTTCTTGGCCTTGGCGTACGCCTCCGGCTGGGCCGGGTCGGCGTAGACAATGAGGTACAGCTTGCCCGAGAGGTTGTCGATGACGGCCAGCTCCTCGCACTGCAGCAGCAGGATGTCGGGGCAGCCCAGGGTATCGGGTGGGCAGGTGGTCTCCAGCTTCTTTTCGATGTAGCGCACCGCGTCGTAGCCGAAGTAACCGGCCAAGCCACCGCAGAAGCGCGGCAGGCCGGGGCGCAAAGCCACTTTGAAACGCTTTTGGTAGGCCTCGATGAAATCGAGCGGGTTGCCTTGCGCGGTCTCGACCACCTGACCGTCGGTCACCACCTCGGTCTTGGCCTGGTCGCCAAAGCCGCTGGCGCGCAGCAGGGTGCGGGCGGGCAGGCCAATGAAGCTGTAGCGCCCGAAGCGCTCGCCGCCCACCACGGATTCGAGCAGGAAGCTGTGCTTGCCGCCGTCTTTGGTGTGCGCCAGCTTCAGATAGAGCGAGAGCGGAGTTTCCAGGTCCGCAAAAGCCTCGGCCATGAGCGGAATGCGGTTATAGCCTTCGCTGGCCAGGCTTTTGAATTCAAGTTCTGTGATCACGGGGAGGGCTCCCAGCTGTCGCAGCGCGTGTCCCTGTGCAATGGAAAAGGGGCGCTGCGGTCCATTCAATCGGCCTCACCGCATCCGGGTGGAGGCCACGGGTGCACGCTGGGGCTGCTGCCCAGGTGCCATCAGGCGTTCAAAGCGACAGGCTGACGCCAGGGCCAGGCTCCCCGGTCGCTGCAACCTGTGATGAACACGTGGTGAATGAACATGGGCCAAAGTGTAGCAAAGCTTTTTTAGCGGGCTGATTTGACAGCCCTCACAGCGAGATCGCACAACCGCTCGAAAACCCTGTTGCGGCCCGACAGGAGCGCTGCAACAATTTGAAACGAACGACCGTTCTTTTTTTAGGAGCTGCGCATGAAATTCCTGACGCGATGCGCTGTGATGGCGGGTGCTTGCCTGTTGGCAGCCAGTGCCATTGCCCAGCCCATTACCGTGGCCGACGTGAAATACGAAGAAACCGCCAGCCTGAGCGGCAGCACCCTGCAGCTCAACGGCGCAGGGGTGCGCTACAAGGCAGTGTTCAAGGTGTACACGGCAGGGCTCTATCTCGAAAAGAAAGCTGGCACACCCGCCGACGTCATGGCCCAGAAGGGCCCCAAGCGCATGAGCATCACCATGCTGCGCGACATCGACTCCACCGAGCTGGGCAAGCTGTTCTCGCGCGGCATGGAGGACAACATGGACCGCGCGGCATTCTCCAAGCTCATTCCTGGCGTGCTCCGCATGAGCCAGATCTTCTCGGACCACAAGAAGCTGGTGGCGGGAGACCAGTTCCAGATCGACTGGATTCCGGGTACCGGCACCATCATCACCGTCAAGGGCAAGCCGCAGGGAGAGCCCTTCAAGGAACCCGAGTTCTTCAACGCGTTGCTGGGTATCTGGCTGGGCAATGCGCCAGCTGACTGGAAGCTCAAGGACGCGTTGCTGGGCAAGACCGCCCAGTCATCGTCCTAGTTGTCCTAGGGCAAACACCCACGCCCTCCCGGCAAAGGCTGTCGCGCGCCCGACAGACGCACCCCCTACCCGGGAGTAGCCTGTGCCTCAGTCCCCGCTCCAGCCATTGCGCAACCTTTCCAGCCCTTTTTTGACAACGCGACAACCGGTCTCCCGCTGCGCACACCCGCAGCGCCCGAGGCCACGGCCTGAACCGAGCTTTGTGCGCTATCCGCGCCCCGCAACGAGCCGTCTGTAACGCCCCTTCTGCCCCCAGCCCCTTACGCGCCAGACACCACCATGAAACTCAGCAACCTTTCCGTCGGCCTGCGCCTGGGCGCATCCTTCGGCGCCATTCTTCTCATCACGGCTCTCATTGCGGCCACAGGGATGTGGCGCATTGCCAGCCTGCAAAGCGCCAGCGAGCGCGTCGCCACGCAGGAGATCGAGCAGCAAACACTTGTGGAGGACTGGGCGTCAGACATCCGGCTGAACTGGGTACGCACCGAGGCCTTCCTCAAGGCCATCGACCGCGACTACATGGACAAGCTCACCGCCGATACCCAGGCGACAGCGAAGGGCATGGAAGCCAAGGTCAAGCGCATTGAGGCACTGGTGCAAGGCGACCAGGCCAAGGGGCTTCTGGCCACAATTGCGACGGCCCGGCAGGCCTACAACGACAAGCTCAACGAAATCCGGGAACTGCACCGCGGTGGCGAACCCAACGTGCCCGCCCTCGTGGACAAAGACCTGCGCCCGCTGGCCGACAAATACCTTCAATCCCTCGACGACCTGCGCAAAACCATGGCCGCCCAGCTGGCCGAAAGCCAGGCAGACACCTCCACCCTGGCCAAAGCCAGCCAGGTGCTGTTGGGCGTAGGCACGCTGGTGGCCGTCGCGCTCGGCGCATTGATGGGCCTGACCGTCACGCGCTCCATCGTGCGCCCCTTGCAGCAAGGCCAACAAGCCGCCGAAAGCATTGCAGATGGCGACCTGACCCACCCCATTACCACCAGTGGCAATGACGAAACCGGCCAGTTGCTACAGGCACTGTCCACCATGCAATCGCGCCTGGCCACCATCGTGGGCAACGTGCGCAACAGCGCCGAGGGCGTGGCCACGGCCAGTGCCGAGATTGCATCAGGCAACAACGACCTGAGTGCCCGCACAGAACAGCAGGCCAGCGCACTGGAGGAAACCGCAGCCTCCATGGAAGAGCTGGGCTCCACCGTGCGCCAGAACGCCGACAACGCCCGCACCGCCAACCAGCTGGCCATGAGCGCCAGCACCGTGGCCGTGCAGGGCGGAGACGGCATCAACGACAGCAGCCGCAAGATCGCCGACATCATCAGCGTGATCGATGGCATCGCCTTCCAGACCAACATCCTGGCGCTGAACGCGGCTGTGGAGGCCGCACGCGCGGGCGAACAGGGTCGGGGCTTTGCCGTGGTGGCGGGCGAGGTGCGCAGCCTGGCGCAACGCAGCGCCGAGGCCGCCAAGGAGATCAAGGGTCTGATTGGAACCAGTGTGGAACGCGTGGAGCGCGGCACGGCCCTGGTGGACAAGGCCGGCGCCACGATGACCGAAGTGGTCAGCGCGATTCGGCGCGTGACAGACATCATGGGCGAGATCAGCGCTGCCAGCAGCGAACAAAGCCAGGGCGTCTCACAGGTCGGCGAGGCCATCACGCAGATGGACCAGGCCACCCAGCAAAACGCCGCCCTGGTGGAACAAAGTGCTGCAGCCGCCGACAGCCTCAAGACCCAGGCCGGCCAGCTGGTGGACGCCGTGGCGGTGTTCCGCCTCTCTGACAACGCCACGCGCCCCAACAGCACCGTGCCCGCCCCCGTGCGTAGCAATTCCCCCGCGTCATCACGTCTGGACTACCGCAGCGTGGCGCCACGCCAGCTGACTGCCTAAACAGGCAGGCTCGGCCAGCTCAGGCGAGCTGCGCCAGCGTATCCACAAAACCATCGGCATCCACGGCCCGCACGGGCTGGCCGTGGTTGTAGCCATAGGTGACCAGCACCACCGGGCAGCCCGCAGCCCGCGCGGCCTGCGCATCGTTGCTGGAGTCGCCCACCATGAGCGTGCGCGCAGGGTCGGTACCCAATGCTTCGCAGGTCTTGAGCAACGGCAACGGATCGGGCTTCTTGCGCTCGAACGAGTCGCCACCGAAGACCTTCTCGAAATAGCCGTCAAGCCCCTTGGACTGCAGCAAGGGCAGCGCAAAGTCCCGGGGCTTGTTGGTCAGACAGGCGAGACGCAGACCACGGGCGCGCAAAGCCTGGAGCCCCGCCTTCACACCGTCATACACCCCGGCATACTGGCCATTGATGGCGAGATAGTGGCGTTGGTAGCTGGCCCAGGCCGATGGATACAACGCTTCAATTTCAGTAGCAACAGAGGCATGATTTATATGCGCCAGCACGTGGTGGAGCACTGAACGCAGCAAATGCTCCGACCCCTTGCCCACCATGTGCTCGATGGTCTGTGCCGCAATCGACGGCAGCTCCAGTTCGCGCAGCATGCGGTTCAGTGCCTCGTTGAAATCACCCATGGTGTCCACCATGGTTCCGTCCAGGTCGATGATGGCGGCGTCCACGCCGGTGAGCAATGTGGACAGCGGGGGGGTAACGGCGAGAGACATTGGGCAAGCATTCGGAAAGAGAAGACGGGACCAAGTTTACGGAACCCGTCAAATCCTCCCCTGGTCTGCCTTGCTTCGTTCACCGCAGGCTGAGCGTCTCGCGCTTCCACGCTGGGTCTTGCCAACGCTGGAACAGGGGCAGCGCTGCCACATCGCCCGTCACGCGCTCGGTGGTCAAGCCCTCCAGCCGCACCACCTCAAAACTCTTGCGGTAGCGGCCCTGGCCCCGGGCTTCGCGCGCCACCAGCATCTGCTGGCCGCCGGGCACCCAGCCCGCCCATTCGGCCACGCCGGTCTCGGGCGTGGCGGCGGCGGGCGGCAGCACATCGGCCAGCCAGCCGCCTTCCGTTTTGCGCAGCACCCACAGCTCGCGCCAGCCTTCCATGGGCTGCACGGCCAGGGTCAGGGCTGTGCCTTCACGGTTGGTGCTGGCCGATGCAGTCCATACCACGCCGTAGGTGCAGCGGCGCAGCAGCGGGGCCTTGGCGCTGTGCTGCGCGTCCACCAGCAGCACGCAGGTTTCGCCGGGTGCGCCGGGTTCGGTCAACAGTGCGGGGCGGGCTCCGGCGGCGGTCGCGACGGGTGCCGGAGCAGGCACCAGCGCCCAGCGTACGGCGCTCACGCGCATGGCAGCGTCGTTGTAGGCGCTCTGGTCCTCGTCAGGCAGCTCGGCCTTGCTCACGCCGGTGAATTCCGTCAGGGCGCGTGCGGCGGCAGCGGCCACCGCCGGGTCGGCCGCGTTTTTGCGTGCTTGCTGGAAGGCTGCAGCACCCCACACGCTGGCGCGGCGCATCTGCACGCGGTTGCGCAGGTAGCCGGGCAGGCCCGCCACGTCCACGCGCTCCAGTACCTCAGCCTGCCAGGTGGTGACCTTGGCACGCTCGTGTGCGGGCAGTTCGGGGTTGATGCATTCGGGGCGGGTCAGCGCCAGGACGGCGCGGGCGCGCTGCTCGGCATCGGCCACAGGCATGGCCAGCAGGCGGCGAAAGGCCTCGCCCTCGTAGCAAACCTGCATGCGGCCTTCGACCTCGTAGGTGGCAAAGCGCACGCCGTAGCCATTGGCCACATCCAGGTGGGCCGACAGCGCAGCACCCGAGGCCTTGCCCGGCACGGCCACCGAGGCACGGCGGGCCAGGCGGTCGGCAAAGGTGCCCAGGGCATCGAAAGCCTGGGCCCCCTCCACCCCCGCCAGCGCCTTTGCGGGCGCGGCCTGCAGGTAGGCGGCAGTCAGGCCAATGCCCAGCGCTTCGGCGCCCGGGGTGTCCTGCACAAAGCGCATCACGGCCAGCAGCGCGGGGCCTTCGGCCTCGGTCAGGGCCACGCGGCGCACATCGCTGGCGCGGATGAAGCCACCGCGCTCACGCTTGTGGTCCCACACCTGCAAATAGTCGAGGCGTTCGCCGCGCACTTCCAGCACTTCGCCCTGCCACAGGCTGGCATGCTGCTGGGCACCATCGCGCGGTGTAACGCGCAGGCTGGCCTGGTCCTGCACCACGATGGCACTGCCGTGGGCGCCGGGCGATGGCTGGGGGGCGGCCTCGGCCGCCACGGTCACTGCAGCGCTGGCCACGGCTGCCAACAAAGTTGCGAAGGTCGCGTTCATGTTCACTGCTCCACGGCTTGGGTGGTGGTGGCGTCGTCGGCCACGGCAGCAGCCTGCGCGGCACCGGCCTGGGCGTTGCGGTTACCGCCCAGCAGCGCGGCACCGATGAAGTCGCCATTGGTGGGCGGGGGCGCGATGATGACCTGGATCTTGTCCGAGAGCTTGTCGGCCAGCGTCTTCTGAATGAGCAGCGGGTGTTTGGTCACCAGCGCGCCTTCGCGGGCCATTTGCTCGGCGTTGACCTTGCCCACGCGGTCCATGCGGTAGGCCTCGGCTTCGGCCAGCTTCTGGCGGGCGTCGGCCTCGCCGTTGGCTTCGATGCGGCGGGCCTGGGCGGCGCCTTCAGCAGCTTTCACGCGGGCCACACGCTCGGCTTCGGCCTCCAGCTGGCGCTGTTCGATCTGGCGCTGCTTGAAGGGCAGCACGTGCTTCATGGCCTCTTCCTGGGCCTTGGCGGCGATGACCTGCTCACGCGCGGCGGCTTCGGCGGCCACTTCGCGACGCACCTTGTCGGCGTTGGCGTCCAGCTCGGTTTCCTTCACGCGCTTGTCTTTCAGCTCCAGCGTGTAGCGCATTTTTTCGGACGCCAGCTCTTCGGCCAGTAGGCTGTCCATGCCACGGCGGTATTCGGCGGGCAGGTCCACCTTGCCAATCTGCAGGCTGCGCAGCGTCACGCCATCGGCCGCCAGTCGGGCGCGCAGTTCGGTTTCGATGGTCTGTGCAATTTCGGCGCGCTTGGACGAGAAGATTTCACGCACCGTGTAGCGGGCAAACACCTTGTAGACCAGACCCTGCACGGCAGGCTCCACGATGTCGACACCCACGTTGTCGGGCAGGTTGCCGGCCTTGACGGCGGGCGAGTTGGGGTCCAGGGCATAGCGCACGCTAAGGTCCAGCCCCAGCGACAGGCCTTCCACCGACTGCAGCGGCGCACTGCCCGTGGCCTGGCGCATGGCTTCGGGGCGGTAACTCTGGTCACGCAGCGAGAACACGCGCACCGTGTGCAGGCCGGGCACCACCCACACGCTGCCATCGCGCCAGAGGCTCACGGCACCGGTGAACTGGTTCAGGCGCACACCGAGGTCGCCTTGCGCCAGGTGTTGCACCGGCGGATTGCGGTACACCATCAGGCCTGCGGCGGCCACCATAGCGCCAGCAGTCAACCAGCGCACGGTGCGGGCGGTGGGCAGCAGATAGGCCCAGTTCAGTCGAGGGCCATCGGCACCGCATGCATCGGCTGCCACAGGGCTTTGCGATTCAGCGTCCAGCACGGGCTCCATGCCGGCTTCGGACAACGGGGTAGAGCGACGGCCCTTCAGGGTCTGCACGATGCGGTTCCAGGTGGCTTTCATGGTGTTTCTCTCTCGGGTTGGTTCGGTGTTGTTGTCGTTTCTGAGCCGCCGCTGTGGCTTGCTCATTGAGGACCGATTGTTCGGATCCACCCCGGAAGCAACAATGCGGCGCAGCCCCCAATGCGCTCACACCGGTCGCACGAACCTTCCGGTCCCGGAAGAAAAACTCACACCGCCCAGAACGGGGCGCCGGGATAATCCACCCACCCCTCTACTGCCCCGCCCTGCCTATGACCCGCATTGCCGTGATCGAAGACGACCTGCCCACCAGCAACCAGTTGGCCGGGTGGATACGCAGCGCCAAGAGCGGCATCGTCATCGACCAGTGGTTTACCCGCGACGAGGCCGAGGCCGCGCTGGCCCGCGAGCACTACGACGCGGTGGTGCTGGACATTGAGTTAGGCCGCGAGCGCCATGCGGGCGTGGCCCTCATCAACGCCATCAACAAGCTGCGCCAGGGCACGCCGGTGCTGGTGGTGTCGGCCATGCCTGCGGCCATCTACCGCAGCATCATGAAGGCGCTGGACGCGTGGGACTACCTGCAGAAAACCACGTTCGAAGAGGCCGATTTCATCGAGACCTTTCTCGACATCCTGCGTGCCACACAGGCCCAGGCCCCAGCCAGCGCGCCCTCAGCCCCCGTGGGTGATGCACTGGTGCTGGACCCGCTGTGGCAGCGCACCCCCACCTGGCGCGGCGAGCGCATCAACCTGCCACTGACGGCCCAGCGCATCCTGGCCACGCTGCACCAGCGCAGTGGCGAGGTGGTGTCGTATGACGAACTGTTCGAGGTGGTGAAAAGCGGCCGCAACCGCGACAACGTGCGCAAGCATGTGAGCACCATTCGCGAGGCGCTGCGTGAAGTCGATCCTGGATTTGAGGGAATAGAAAACGTGCCCATGCGCGGGTTCCGCTGGGTCGGCAAATGAAGCGCCTGCTGCGCCGCCCCGCGCTGGAAATGCCTAGACTGGGCCTGCCCGCGTTCCGCCTGCGCATCCTCGTGCGCAGTGTGTTCGTGCTGCTGGCCCTGGCCACGGTGGCGCTGAGCGTGGTAGTGCTCAAGGACGAAAAAGAGCGCGCCTGGCAGGCTTACCAACATGGCTTTGTGCGCAGCCAGGCCGAGGTCATGGCGCGGCTGCGCCACCCCTCGGGCCAGTTGGCGCTGCTCAACGCCAGCCACCTCGGCCAGGGCGTGACGCCGCTGGCGCCGCTGCTGCTGCCCTATGCGGCCATCGACTTTGACGACCCGCAAAAATCACAGCAAGCCGTGGAGATGGCGGGCTGCTCCGTGCAGTACCCCGATGGCGCATCAGTGTGCGCAGCGATTGGCAACAACCCCTATGCGGGCGGCTTCATTTACCTGGTGGGCAGCTTCTATGCCGGCGAGCTGATACCCCGCGAGCGCGGCGCCTTGGTGCCCGCCGAGGCGCACCGCGCGCGCATCAGCCTCGACATGCGGGGCACCACCTACCGCTGGATTGCGCCGTATGAGGCCATGACCCCACAGGGCAGCGCGGCCGTGCGCGGGCGCCTGACGGGGTTTGTGGACAACGGCACGCCGCAGCTCGACGCCCGCGCGCGGCCGGTGCGCGACTTTCGCGGCTGGCTGTGGCAAAACGGCCAGTGCCGCGACCTGCCGCCCCCATCGGTGCAACAACCCACTGGCGGGGCCGCCATCACCTCCGACTGCCTGCGCCGCACCCACTACTCCATCCGCCTGCCGGTCGAACTGTTCCGCGAAGCCCTGTTCCGCAAGGACGAGCGCTTGGTCTGGCCGCCGGAAGACCTGGGGCAGATGCGTGTGCGGGTGGAGATGCTGGCGCCGGGCGAGGACACCAAACCGCTGTTCGACAGCGACGCGCCCGGCGCGCAGCTGGCCGCATCGCTGGGCGACCTCTCGCGCAGCCTGTTGCCGGGCGAGCGTGTGCAGATCCGCAAGCTGGGCAGTGACGAGGCCAGCGCCATCACACTCAAGGGCATCGAAGTGCAGGCCGATCCATCTGCCCCCTGGCTGCTGCGCCTGATCCGCTGGCTGCCGCTGGAGGCCGCAGGTGTGGGCACGGCAGCAGCCACGCCCGCCGCCCCCACGGCCCTGGACATTCTGGACACGCCCACCGGCAACTACGTGGTCAACTTCACCGGCCACCTGCGCGGCGTGGAGCAAGGCCTGGCCGCTGTGGCCACGCGCCTGTCGTGGTACCTGGGTGCCATGCTGGGCGCCATTGCGCTGGCCTGGCTGGTGGTCGAGGTGGGCCTGATCCGCCGCGTGACAGCCCTGACCCGCCGCGCCGCCGCCGTGTCGTACAACGTGCAGCCTGGCCACACCGGCCCCCGGCTGGGCGATCTGGATGTGTCGGACCTGCGCGGCTCGGACGAGCTGGGCATTCTGGCCGGTGGCTTGGCCGACCTGCTGCAGCGCGTGAAGGACGACCTGCAGCGCGAGCAGCTGCGCGCCCAACAAGAGCGCGACATGTGGCACGCCGTAGGGCACGAGATCATGTCGCCCCTGCAGTCGCTGATGGCGCTGAACGGCCCACAAGACCCCGGCCACCGCTATGTGCAGCGCATGCAGCAGGCCATCCATGTGTTGTATGGCACGGCATCGCCCGCCGAAGCGCTGCAGGCCGCCGATGTGCCCGAGGGGCGGCTGGACCTGGATGCCTTCTTGCGCAACGTGGCCGACAACGCCCACTTTGCGAGCATTCTGGATGTGGTGTACGACCTGGGCCCAAGCCACCCTGGCCCGGTCATCGTGCGGGCCGACGAGTTTGCGCTCGAAGACGTGGTGACCCACATCTTGCGCAATGCCGACCGCTATCGCCCCACAGGCAGCCCCATCAGGCTGACGCTCACGGCGTCAGAATCCACCGCCAGCGCTACGCTGCACAACCAGGGCTCCACCATTGCAGACGAACTGCTGGAGCGGATTTTTGAGCTGGGCGTTTCCGACCCCGCCAGCCCCACCCCGCTGGGCGAGGGCGAGCACCGGGGCCAGGGGCTGTTTGTGGCCAAAACCTACATGGCCAAGATGGGCGGCACCATTAATGCGCGCAACACGTCTGATGGCGTGGCCTTCATCCTGACCTTTCAGCGACTGGGCTGACCCAGCCCAAGACGCGAAGCGCGCGCACGGGCAAGGGCGGCTCTGTCCGACAGGGGCACATGGCCCCGGCGCCTACCCTGCAGGCATAGGTTCAGACCTTCGTCTGCCATTGCCTCAGGAGCCCTCCATGAAACGCCTTCGCTTTGCCACCTCTG
Organism: Acidovorax sp. Root402; assembly: GCF_001425125.1. NCBI lineage: Bacteria > Pseudomonadati > Pseudomonadota > Betaproteobacteria > Burkholderiales > Comamonadaceae > Acidovorax > Acidovorax sp. Root402. The sequence goes on along the minus strand of NZ_LMDQ01000015.1, from coordinate 50,836 downwards.
TATTCACTGCGACCTTGCTGCTGGCCTGTGCGGGCGCATCCGCTCAAACGCCGCCGCAGGACGCGCGGGCACGCTACGAGCAGGAGCGGGAAAAGTGCATGACCAACAACACCCAGGACAGCCTGGCCACCTGCCTGCGCGAGGCCAACAACGCACTGGACGCTTCCCGCAAGGGCGATCTCAGCAACCCTGGAGCCGCCGCCACCGACAACTCCACCCAGCGTTGTGCAGCGTTCCAGACGGCTGCTGACCAGGCGGATTGCATGCGTCGCGTGCAAAGCAGCCCGGCGAGTGGCTCGGTATCCGGCGGCGGCGTGCTGCGCGAATCGACTACGACCACCATCACCGTGCCTGCGCAACAGTAGCCTGACCCCCTATTAGGTGCGGTCTGTCACAAAGGCATCCGCGCCCAATCTTCGCAGCGACCCAGGCGATCAGCCCAAGGCCACACGCATCGCGTCGATCACGCCCCGGTAGTCCGGCTTGCCAAAGATGGCGCTGCCCGCGACAAAGGTGTCAGCACCCGCGTCAGCCACGCGGCGTATGTTGTCTGTCTTGATGCCGCCATCGACTTCCAGACGAATGTCCTTGCCAGAAGCATCAATGCGCTTGCGCACAGCTTCGATCTTGCGCAGCGCGGAGTCGATAAAGCTCTGGCCGCCAAAACCGGGGTTCACGCTCATGATGAGGATGAGGTCGATGTCGTCGATCACCCAGTCCAGCACATCCAGAGGTTCGGCGGGATTGAACACCAGGCCAGGCTTGACGCCTTTGGACCGGATGGCCTGGATGCTGCGGTGCACATGGCCCGAGGCATCGGGGTGGAAGCTGATGTAGTCAGCACCCGCGTCGGCAAAGGCAGCGGCCAAGGCATCCACGGGCTGGATCATCAGGTGCACGTCAATCGGCACGGCCACGCCCACAGGCGTTTTGGCGTGGGGCTTCAAGGCCTGGCAGACCATGGGGCCAAACGTCAGGTTGGGCACGTAATGGTTGTCCATCACGTCAAAGTGAATCCAGTCGGCGCCAGCGGCAATGACATTGCGCACTTCCTCGCCCAGGCGGGCAAAGTCGGCGGAAAGGATAGAGGGGGCGATTTGGAATGTGCGGCTCATCCCTCGATTGTCGCAAAGCGCAGAACCACTGGGGTTTTGGCACTTGGGAGTTGCCCACACACGGGGCGGCACGGTTACCATGCGGCCCATGCCAAAGTACCAGTTTGACGTGGAAGTGCTGCCCGAATACCTGCCCGAGCAGTCTGCGCCGGACACCGGGGTGTTCAGCTTCGCCTACACCATCACCATCACCAACGCAGGGGACGCGCCCGCCCAGCTGATCTCGCGACACTGGATCATCAGCGACGCGCGCGGCCACACCGAAGAGGTCAAGGGCCTGGGCGTGGTGGGACAGCAGCCACTGCTCAAGCCGGGTGAGTCGTTCCAGTACACCAGCGGCTGCCGCCTGCGCACCTCCAGTGGCACCATGCACGGCACCTTCCATTGCGTGGCAGAAGATGGCGAGCCTTTCAATACCCCGGTGCCCTTGTTCGTGCTGGAGGCGATCAGCCACGGCCCGTCGGGTGAGCCCCTGAGCGACCGGGTGCTGCATTGAAGAACCATTCCCACAGCCCCCATGCCCACCCTTCCATGGGACCGCTATCCATCGGATGGGCGGCTTTTCCTATGGGGGCCGGCCACCTATGAAAAATTCCGCCGAGCCCAAAGACCTGGCCCACCTGCTGGCGGCGCTGGACCCTGCCGCCGACCTGGCCCATCGCCACCTCTGGCTCATCCACCTGCTGGACTGGGTGCGCGGCAAGCGTGATTCGGTGCCTGCCGCGGTGGGCCGGGTGCAGCTTTTCATCGATGCGGTCGCGGCACGGCCCGATATTCAGCAGCGGCTGCAGGCCTGGTGGGCGACGCTGGTGGACCAGGTAGACATCACCACCTTGCTGGCGGACTTTGGCTTTGCACCCCGCACCGCCCTGGTCAGCGAGATGGCCGAACGCCTGCGCACCAAGCTGCTGCCAGGCAGCCCAGAGACCATCGATGCGTCCGAACTGTTCATGCTGGCCTTGCCCAGTGCGTTCGACGCGCAATGGCTGGCCGCGCTGGATGAAGCCACCCTGAACCGCCTGGTGATGTTGCTGGCCCAGGACAACGCCGACGAGCGCCCGGGCGGCGCGACACGCTGGCACCGCGCCTTGCTGGACGCCATCACCTACTGTGCAGGGCAAATCCTCTCGACCGGCTTTGCACCCGAACTGCGGCTGCGCATGAGCGAATCTGCACGGGAGGCACAACCCTTCCACGCCCTCATCCGCGACGTGGAAAGCCTGCGGGTCGAGGTGCTGCACGCACTGCGCACCCCCGACCGGCTGGACGCATCCGCCCAGCGCCTGCGCGAACGCTTGGAGGCCTGCCGCGCGGCGGCTGCCACCGTCTATACGCATTTCGAGGACAACGGCATTTCGGTGGGGCTGGTGTTCAGGCTGCGGCAGCTGCGGGAGCGCATCTTGCGCGTGCGCGTGCTGCTCGACTGCCTGCTGTCCGCGCAGCCCGCAGTCACTGCGGCGCAACTCATGGCACAGCTGGTGATGGTGGGACAAGAGCGGCGCAGCCTGCGCGCGCTGCTGGCCTCCAACTCCTCGCTGCTGGCGGCCAAGGTGGCCGAGCGCAGCGCCGAAACGGGCGAGCACTACATCACCCGCACCAGTGCCGAATACCGCTCCATGCTGCGCAAGGCGGCAGGCGGCGGTGCGCTGATGGCCTTCACCACACTGATCAAGTTTGGCCTGTATGCGCTCGCGCTCTCGGCCTTCTGGGGCGGCTTCATGGCGGGCATCAACTATGCCGTGAGCTTTGTGCTGATCCAGTTGCTGCACTTCACGGTGGCCACCAAACAACCTGCCATGACCGCGCCTGCCATGGCGGCCAAGCTCAAGGAGCTGGGCACCGGCGATGCGATCGAGTCGTTCGTGGACGAGATCACGCACCTGGTGCGCTCGCAGGTGGCTGCTGTGCTGGGCAACGTGCTGGTGGTGTTCCCGGCCGTCCTGGCGCTGGCTGCACTGATTGCACTGGCCACGGGCCACCCGGCCATCAGCGAGAAGCAGGCCGAGCATGTGTTCGAGTCCCTGCACCTGCTGGGGCCGTCGCTGTTCTTTGCCGCCTTTACCGGGGTGCTGCTGTTTGCCTCCAGCATCATCGCGGGCTGGACAGAGAACTGGTTTGTGCTGCACCGCATGGACTCGGCCCTGCACTACAACCCGCGCATCACCGGGCTATTGGGAGCCGAGCGCGCCGCGCGCTGGGCGAGGTTCCTGCGCGAGAACCTGTCGGGTTTTGCAGCCAACATCTCGCTGGGTTTCATGCTGGGCCTGGTGCCTGCTTTCGCTGCGTTTTTCGGCTTGGGGCTGGATGTACGGCACGTCACCCTGTCCACTGGGCAGGTGGCGGCCGCCGGCGCCACGCTGGGTCTGCAGGTGCTGCAGTTGCCCGCGTTCTGGTGGGCGGTAGCCTCGCTCCCGTTCCTGGGCGCACTGAATGTGTCGGTGAGCTTTTATCTGGCCTTCAGTCTGGCGCTGCGTGCACAGAACGTGAGCGGCGTGGACCGCTCGCGCATCTATGCCGCCATCCGCGCCCGCCTGCGCACCGCGCCGCTGAGCTTTTTTGTGCCCGAGCGGCGGGGGCCGCTGGTGACAACGGCACAGGGCTGAGGCGAAACCGCCGCCTCTGTCCTACAAGGGCGGAGTGTTTCCGCCTGTAAATTCAAGGGCCCAACGCCCCAGCGCACCCCGTCCCATCTGCGGAGGGCCTGTGCGCAGGGGCCTCCACTCCAACGGGCAGCGCCCGTCTGACGCAGAGGTCCGATGACATGAATGAAATCCTGAGCTTTTGGGCGCAGTGGCTGCGCCCCTCGGCCGGGCTGCCCACGGTGCAATGGTCACTGCTGCTGGCGGTAGCCGCCATGGCAGGCTATCTCACCCAACGCCACACCGGCCTGCCCAAGGTGGTGGGCTATTCGCTGGTGGGCACGGCAGCCGGCCTGGCAGGCTTCAGCGGCGCGGTCTGGCCGCTGCAGGGCATTGGCCTGTTCCTGCTGGAGCTGGGCGTGGCCATTGTGCTGTTCGAATGTGGCGGCCGTATACCGCTGCGCTGGTTCCGCCACAACCCCATGGTGCTGGTGCAGAGCATTGCCGAATCGGTGCTGACCTATTTCGCGGTGTACTGGGTGCTGGTGTGGCTGCAGCTGCCGCCCCAGGCGGCTGGCCCGCTGGCCCTGGTGGCGCTGGCGGCATCTCCCGCGGTGCTGACCCGTGTGGTGGCCGACACCCGTGCCGCCGGCCCGGTGACCGAACGCGCCATTGTGCTCACCACGCTCTCCACGCTGTATGCCCTGACCCTGGGCAGCGCCAAGGCAGAACTCATCAACCGCCAGAGCCTCACAGTGCTGGAGGCCGTGTCGCCCGTGGTGGTGGTGCTGGGCGTATCGATCGTAGTGGCCGCCGTGCTGGCCCTGGTGCTGCGCATGGCGCTGCGCTTCATGAGCCCCACCAGCGAAAACACCTCCATGCTGTTCCTGGCCCTGGTGGCTGCAGGCACGGCAGTGGCCGCTCACATGGGGGGCTCGGCACCACTGGCCGCGCTGCTAGGGGGCATGCTGCTCAAGCAGCTCAACCCGCGCCCCTGGGCCTGGCCGCGGCAACTGGGCAATGCATCGTCGCTGCTCACCATGCTGATGTTCGTGCTGGTTTCCACCGTGGCGGCCCAGGCCGACTGGAGCGCGCCCGTGGCCGGCGTGGTGCTGGCCCTGATTGCCGTGCGCCTGCTGGCCAAGGCCACCGGCGTGGCGCTGGGCAATGTGGGCAGCGGCGCCAGCTGGAAGCAGGCGCTGTGGGTGGGCTGCGCGATGACCCCCATGTCCTCCATCGCCCTGCTGATCGCCTCGCAGTTTGTGCTCGCGTCGCCTTCCACCGGCCATGTGATCGCGGGTGTGGCGCTGCCCGCCATCTTGCTGATGGAGGTATTTGGTGCCGTCATTGCCACCGTGGCCATCTACCGTGCGGGCGAAAGCTCCAAACCCTGGGCACCCCTGACCCGCAGCAACAACAACGGAGAGTCCCCCCGTGAGTCTTGAAGCCTTCACCCATTCCGAGCCGCTGACGCTGGGCGTCGAGCTGGAGCTGCAGCTGGTCAACACCAACGACTACGACCTGGCGCCCTACGCCGAGGACATGCTGCGCCTCATGAAGAAAACCCCGCTGCCCGGTAGCGTGGTGCCCGAGATGACGAACAGCATGATCGAAATCTCCACTGGCATCTGCCACTCGGCCAGCGAGGTGCTGGGCCAGCTCACGCCCATTCGCGATGCGCTGGTCAAAAGCGCCGACAAGCTCAACATTGCCGTGGTGGGTGGCGGCACGCACCCGTTCCAGCAGTGGCACGAGCGCCGCATCTACGACAAGCCGCGCTTTCGCGAGCTGTCCGAGCTGTACGGCTACCTGTCCAAGCAGTTCACCATCTTCGGACAGCACGTGCACATTGGCTGCCCGGATGCGGATGCGGCGCTGCTGATGCTGCACCGCATGTCGCGCTACATCCCGCACTTCATTGCGCTGTCGGCGTCCAGCCCCTATGTGCAAGGGCAGGACACGGCATTTGACTCGGCCCGGCTCAACTCGGTGTTCGCGTTCCCCTTGTCGGGGCGCGCACCGATGGCACTGACCTGGGACGACTTCACGACCTACTTCAACAAGATGACCCGCACGGGCGTGGTCAAGAGCATGAAGGACTTCTATTGGGACATCCGCCCCAAGCCCGAGTTCGGCACCATCGAGATCCGCGTGTTCGACACGCCGCTCACCATCGAGCGCGCTGCGGCCCTCGCGGGCTACGTGCAGTCGCTGGGCGCGTGGTTCCTGGCCGACCAGCCCTTCATGCCCGAAGAGGACGACTACCTCGTGTACACCTACAACCGCTTCCAGGCCTGCCGGTTTGGCATGGACGCGGTGTATGTGGACCCGGCCACGGGCGACCACATGCCGCTGCGCGAGCACATCCTGCGCACCATGGACAAGATCGCAGGCCACGCGGCCGTACAGGGCGCATCAAGCGCCATGCACATGCTGCGCACCGAGGTCGAGGCGGGGCAGAACGATGCCCGCTGGCTGCGCCAGCGCCAGAGCGAAGAGCAGCTGCTGGCCGAGGTAAGCCGCCAGGCAGCGCAGCGCTTTCGCGGCGCGGCAGCCGGCTGAGAATCTGGCACGCCCCTCCACCAGCTGCCCGCTCTTATCCCACTCACAATCGGGGCATGGGTGAATTTGACTTGATTGCGCGCTACTTCACGCGCCCCGTTCGCCACGCCGTGCTGGGCGTGGGCGACGACTGTGCCTTGCTGGCACCGCGCACCGGCATGCAGCTGGCCATCAGCAGCGACATGCTGGTGGAGGGCCGCCACTTCTTTGCCGACGTGGACCCCGAAGCCCTGGGCCACAAGGCGCTGGCCGTGAATCTGTCAGACCTGGCGGCGTGTGGTGCCAAGCCGCTCGCGTTCACGCTGGCCCTGTCACTGCCCCGGGTCGATGAGGCCTGGCTGGCGGGCTTCTCGCGCGGGCTGCTGGCGCTGGCCGATGCCCACGGCTGCGAGCTGGTGGGCGGCGACACCACGCAGGGCCCGCTCAACATCTGCATCACCGTGTTTGGCGAGGTACCCACCGGCCAGGCCCTGCTGCGCAGCCGCGCACAGCCCGGCGACGACATCTACGTGAGTGGCACGCTGGGCGACGCCAGGCTGGCGCTGGAGGCGCTGCTCGGCCACATCGCCCTGCCCGCCGAGGCGCTGGCCCGCGCCCGCCAGCGGCTGGAGCGCCCCACCCCGCGCGTGGCCCTGGGCCTCGCCCTGCGCGGCGTGGCCACCAGCGCCATGGATGTGAGCGACGGGCTGCTGGGCGACCTGTCGCACATCCTCCAAGCCTCGGGGGCAGGGGCCTGCATCGACACCTCAAAAACTATACATTTGATAGCAGCAAAGACATATTCGACTAGCGCAACCAGCCCATTGCCCCCTGAACTGGTCCACCAATGCACCTTGGCGGGCGGCGACGACTACGAGCTGGCCTTCACCGCCCCGCGCGCGCGGCGTGACGCGGTGGCCGCCTCGGCGCAGGCAAGCGGCACGCCCGTCACCCGCATCGGCACCGTGCTGGCTGAGCCAGGCCTGAGGCTGGTGGACGCGCAGGGGCAGGCGGTGGAGAACCGTTACGCCTCGTTCGACCATTTCCGGTGACGGGTGGTGGCAGGCAAAAATTTTTTTGCAACCCATGAATCCTTTTGCGCAACCAGCCGCTCTTGGTAGGGAAGGCGCCCTGTGTCGGCGCCTTCATTTCCCCACCAAGGAGTTTTTCACCATGCTGTACCGCAAGAACATCACCCGCCCCGAAAGCCTGCTGCGCGTTGCAGGGGGCGTCGCCCTCATCGCTGCAGGCCTGTGGTGGATGTCCGCATCGCCCCTGGGCCTGGCATTGGCCGCCTCGGGCGTTGGCAGCATCCTGAGCGGAGCGTTTGGCTACTGCCCCGCCTGTGCCATGGTGGGCCGCAAACCTGTCGAGTGACCGCCCATGGCCACCACCCACCCAGCCCCCACCGTGGCCCAGTTGCTGCCCGCTGCACGCAGCGGTGACGCGGCGGCCATGGAGCAGCTGCTGCGCCTCACCCGTCCCGACATCCGCCGCTACGCGCTGCGCCACTGCGCGGCCACCACGGCGACGGACGACGTGGTGCAGGAGGCGCTCATCATCGTGTACCGCCGCGTGGGCGCGCTGCGCGAGGTGGCGGCGTTCGGCGGGTGGGTGGTGCGCATCGTGCAGCGGCTGTGCATGCAGCCCATGCTGGCCTGGCTCAAGGGCGAGCCGCTGGCACAGGTGGAAGACAACCTCGCCTGGTCGCACCGCCCCGACCACGAACTGCGCCATGACCTTGCCCTGGCCATCGACTCGCTGCCGCCCCTGTACCGCGAGGCCCTGCTGATGCGCGACTTCGAGGAGCTGACCATCGAGGAGATGGCGCAGCGGCTGGGTGTGACGCGCGAGGCGGCCAAAAGCCGCCTGCACCGCGCGCGGGCCCTGGTGCGGGAGTACCTGGCACCCACGGACCGCACCGGCACCACGTAGCGCTGCGGCGCAGAGAACCGCCTCAGCGCATCTGAAACAGCTCCTGGTGAAAGCGCGCAGGCGAACGCCCCAGCTGCGCCATGCCCTGGCGCACCGCCTCGGCAAAACCCTGCGGTCCGCAGAACCACACACTCGCCGCCGGGCTGGTGCCCGCGAGCAACGCTGCGGGTGTCACGGGCCCGGCGTTGTCGCTGTAGTGAATCTCCAGCGTCACGCTGGGCAAGCGGGCACACAGTGCAGCCATGCGCTCGGCAAACACCGCCTCGCCCGCATGGCGCACACAGTAGTGCAGGTGCACCCGGGGCGCCAGCGCGGGCGTGGACTGCATCGACTCCAGCCAGGCCATGAACGGCGTGGCGCCAATGCCTGCGGCCACCCACACCTGCTCGGTGGCGCTGTCGCCGCGAAAGTCAAAGCAGCCATACGGCCCCTCGATGCTCACCGTCTGGCCCGGCTGCACCTGCAGGGGCAGCTGCCCCGTGTGGTCGCCCAGCGCCTTGATGGCAAACCGCAGCACGCCGTTGCCCTGGTCAGCATTGAGCAGGGTGAAGGGGTGCGCCCCTTCGGCACGGCCAAAGGTGACAAACGCAAACTGACCGGCCGCATGCTTCCAGCGACTGGCGGGGCTGACCTGGCAGGTCACTTCCAGCACCCCAGCCCCTTGGGGCGACACGCTCACCACACGGGCCGCATGGCGGCGGCTGCGCCCGATGGCCCCGGCCAGCGAGCGCACTGCGCACAGCACCCCCACCAGCGTGCACAGGCCCACCAGCACACCCGCAGGCTGCTGCCACCAAGCGGGCGGCGTGAGCACCACAGCATGGAAGGCCAGCACCAGGTACACCACGGCCAGCAGCTTGTGCAGGTAGCGCCACACGTGGTACGGAAACCGCTGCCACAGCGTGATGACCAACATGGCCGCGAGGAACCACACAGCCCATTCCCCCATCTCCTCGGCCAGGTGGCGGAAGGTGTTGAGCCACCAATCCGCGCGCGGCGCGCGCACTGGGCGGCCTACCCAGTCAGCCAGCAGGCTGCGCGACAGCTGAAGCCCGTAGTGCAGCAACGCCAGCACAATCGCGCCGATGCCCGCCCACTTGTGCAGGCGGTAGCTCTTGTCCAGGCCACCCAGCGGTTTTTCCAGCCACGCGGGCCGCACGGCCAGCACCATGATCAGCGACATCAGGCCCCAGGCCGCCACCCCGGTGAGCAGGATCAGCTGGTTACGCCACCACCAGACATCGCCCCACGCGGGCGGTGCAGGCTGGGGCACGATCAAAGCCAACATCCACACGCCGATGGCCACCGCCAGAGTGCCCCCCAAAACCTTCTTCCACATCACCAGCCCCACTAATTGTTGCAATGCAGCAACTGTAGAAACCCGCGATGAACGCCACCTGAACAGTGTGTGAAGCAGCGGCAAAGCGCGCCAGCTTGTGGCCGGAGGTTGATCTGCATCAGCCCTTTGCGCAGGTGCTGCCCTCCTCGGAATCAAGCCTGCACAAAACGCGCAAGCGGCCTGCGCGGCGTGGCAGGCACCTCGCCCTGCGGGTAACCAATGCGGCAGAACATCTGCACGGTGGGCTCCTGGGGCGTGCGCGGCGCTGGACGCCCCAGCACCAGCTGGTGCACGTGCTCGAAGTGCGGGGCCATTTCGGCAAACTCCTGCGCCGCCTGGCTCATGGGGTGCATGCCCACACCCAGCGCCGTGGCCTGCAACTGCTGGCGCACATACAGGCGCCCGGTATGGATCTGGTCGCTGCGGGTGTTGGGGCCGGTGATCCACACAAAACCCATGGCCGTGCGGCTATGGCCCTCAAAACGCCCCATGGCGCTTTTGTAGGCGGCGCTGCCTTCGGCCGGGGGCTGGGTGCGGTCGAACATGCCCAGAGCGTCCACGGCGCGCACAAAGGGCGAGTTGATCGAGATGCCGTCGCGGTGCTGCAGGATTTCGCCTGGCCCCACGCGGGTGAGCTGGATGCTTTCCATCATGGTGCGCGGCGTGAGCAGCTCTACCCGGGCAGATTCCCAGCACAGCGTGCGCAGCGCGGGCAACTGGTCGGCGCTGACGGTGCCGCCCACGCGCAGCGGGGCTTCAGCCGGGGCGCTGCCCAGCAACTGGGCCAGCACCCCGGGCGCGATGGCCCGGGTGGTATCGAAATCCGTCTTGGGCGTGCGGCGCAGCAGCACCTGCGCAAACAGCGGGTCGGGCTGGCCACCAGGCTTGAGGGTGATGCGCGCCACGGGACGGTCGTCCCAGTCCTTCAGGGCCGCAGGCATCTCGCCCTGTGGCCACAGCAACACCTCGCTGGCCACGCCTTGCTGAGCCAGCGCCATCACCAGCAGCTCCAGAAACGCGCCATGGCCGATAAGGATCTGGCGCCCCCACGGATCCGTCTGTGGCAGCACCCGCGCAGGGTCGGTGCGCAGGGTGATGACACCGCTCTCGCGCAAATCCACCAGCCAGGGCTGCAGGTTGTGCGAATTGGGTGCGGTGATGGCATAGGCCACGGCACGGCGGCGCAGGTCGGTCTCGCCCACCGGACCTTTCCAGGCCTCCACCGCCTCGGCGGGATAGTGCGAGCCCACGGCACCACAGGCGACCAGCGTGCCCACAGTAGCGGCGGCGATGGTGCCGCCCCCTGCCAAACGGATGAAGTTGCGACGGTTCATGAGAATGCTCCGGTGGTTCAAGAGGTGATGCGGTCAGGCCAGCGCGGCGCGGATTGAACGGGTGGACACCAGCCCCAAATCGACCAGCGCCTGGCGCACGGCCTGATCGAAGGGGGTGTGTGGCTCGTCGCCGATGAGCGCGCGCAGGCGGGTGTTGTCCAGACGGTGGGGCGTGCGCCACAGATAGCGCATGTCCGCCAGCGCAGCGAACGTGGGGGCCACCAGCCCCATCACGCGCAGCAGCGGCCACGGCAACTGGCCCACCCGCAGCGCGCCCGCATCGGGCAACCAGCCCTGCTCTGCTGCAATGGCCGTGAAGCTGTGCAGCCACTGCTGCGCGGTAACGTGGTGCCCAGCGAAATGCAGGCACTCGAAGACGGCCAGCCGGTCACGCTCTTGCGCCACGCGCACGAAGGTGCGGGCCAGGTCGGGCAGGTAGGCCCAGGGCGTGGCTACGTCCAGCGGGCCGGGCCAGGTGATGCGGCCCCGGGGCAGGTCCTTGGCAATGGCCTGGTCGATCCAGCTGCCCGTGCCGCTGCCAAAGAAGTCCCCGGCGCGCAACACCACAGCACGTATCTCGCCCTGTCGCGTGGCGGCCTGCAGCCGCTGCTCCAGCTGCACCCGCATGCGGCCCTTGAAACCGGTGGCGGCCTGGGGCGTGTCTTCGCGCAGTACGGGCGGCATGGCTTCGCCAAAGTTGTAGACGTTGCCCGGCAGCATCAGCGTGGCGCGCAGCTGGCGGGTGACGGCGATGGCCGCCTCCATCAGCACCGGGGCCTGCTCGCGCCAGGCCTTGTGGGTGTAGGCAGGGTTGAGCGCATGCACCACCACCTGCGCGCCCTGTGCCTGGGCCGCCAGCGCGGCAGTGTCTTCCACTGCCACCGGCATCCACCACACGCCAGGAATGGCGGGCAATGCAGCGCTCTGCGCACTGGGGCGCACCTGGGCCAGCACCTGCCAGCCTGCCTGCGCAAAGGCGCGGGTGGCCGCCAGTCCCAGCCGCCCCCGGGCGCCCAGGATCAACACGGTGGAGGGATTGTCCGTGCAGTGTGGAAAACGGGTGTGGGTGATCATCTGAGGGCTCCATTCACAAGGGATGGAGCGATTGTGAAAACGCCGGCACCGTTACACAATTGGCTAAGTATTCATATCAGCAATGCAAATATGAATACCTCCAACCACACTCCTGCCGCCCCATTGCGGGCACGCTATTGCCATGAACCAGACCTTTGACTGGAGCCTCGTGCAGTCCTTCCTGGCCGCACTCGACCAGGGTAGCCTGCTGGGCGCCGCCCGTGCGCTCAACGCCAGCCAGCCCACCATCGGCCGCCACATTGCCGAGCTGGAATCGCAGCTGGGCGTGGTGCTGTTTGAGCGCACCGGGCGCGGCCTGCTGCCCACGGCCACGGCGCTGCGGCTGGCCGAATCGGCCCGCGCCATGGAGATGGGCGCCCACCAGCTCGCACGCAGCGTGTCGGGCGCGGAGGAAGGCGTGACGGGCACCGTGCGCATCACCGCCAGCCAGCCCGTGGCCTGCGTGCTGCTGCCGCCCGTGCTGGCGCACATGCGCCAGGCGCTGCCCGAGGTGCAGGTGGAGCTGGTGGCCAGCAACCAGGTCACCAACCTGCTGCGGCGCGAGGCCGACATCGCACTGCGCATGGTGCGCCCCGACCAGGCCAGCCTGGTGGCCAAACGGATCGGCGCGGTGACGCTGGGCGCCTACGCCCACCGCGACTACCTGCGCCGCAAGGGCACACCCCGCCAGCCGCCCGACCTGCTGCAGCACGAGCTGGTGGGCAACGACCGGCACGAGGACATCCAGCAAGGTTTTGCCGCCATGGGCTATCCGGTGGAACGCGGGCACTTCGCGTTCCGCACCGACGACCTCATGGCCTACTGGGAGGCTGTGCGCGCAGGGCTGGGCATTGGCTTTGTGGGCAACTACCTGGCCCGCACCGACCCGAACGTGGTGGCCGTGCTGCCCATGCTGCCCCTGCCCGATCTGCCCATCTGGCTCACGGTGCACCGCGAGATCCGCACCAGCCGCAAGATCCGGGCGGTGTATGACTTTTTGGCGGCGGAGGTGCCTCTGGTGCTGTGAACCACCAGCGGCTCACTGCCTGGCTGCTAGCATCCCACTCCCTTTGTCCATTGCGCCCAAGGAGCCCCATGCGCCCCGTGAGCCCCCCATTCCCCTTCCTTCACCTTCCAGCGCGCCCCGCACTGCTGGTACTGGGCTTGGCCGTCCTGGCCCCGCTGTCTGCAGCCGCCCAAGACACCTCCCGCATCGCCCGTGTCACCGTCTACCCCGGCAGCGCCACGGTAGAGCGCGTGGCCAAGGTGGCCGCTGGCGCACGCAGCCTCACGCTGGCCTGCCTGCCCGCGTCGCTGGATGTGCAAAGCCTGCAGATCAACGCCGACCCCGCCGTGCGCGTGGGCGAGTTCAATGTGCTCACCGAAGACCGCGACGTGGCGGCAGGCTGCGCCAGTCCGCTGGACGGCCGCATCCGCGAGCTGGAGGACCAGATCGCGGGGGTGAAGGCCGAGGCCTCGGCCCTGCAGCTGGTGGACGGCTATCTGCGCAGCGTGGCGCAAACCGGCGCGGGCCCGGAGTCGGCAGCGCCTGCCACTTCCGCCCCCCGTGCTGCCACACCGACGCCCGCACAGATCACCGCCACTGCCGAGGTCCTGCGCAAATCCGGGCAGGACAGCTTTGCACGCGCGCACCAACTGCAACGCAAGCAGGAGGCGCTGGAGCTGGCCCTCAAGCCCCTGGTGGCCGAGCGCGACCGTGTGGCCAGCCAGCGTGCGCGGGTGGTGTCCGTCACCCTCAACCTGGCCGCCGAGCGCGAGGCCGAGCTGCGCCTGTCTTACCAGGTACGCGGCCCTGGCTGGCAACCCACCTACCGTGCCACGCTGGATGCCACCAAATCCACCGTGCTGATCGAGCGCCAGGCGCTGGTGGCGCAAAACAGTGGCGAAGACTGGAGCAACGTTCAACTGACCCTGTCCACCGGCCAACCAGGCCGCGCCACGCAGGGCCGCTTGCCGCGCGAATGGACGCTGGATGTGGCCCCGCCGCCGCGCCCCGTGGCCGCAGCCGCCCCCGTGATGGCAATGGCGGCAGCGCCTTCGCCCGTGGCACGCTCGCGCAACGCGGTCGAGGAGGCCATGCCCACCTTCGACGTCAGCACCCTCGACAAGGGTTTTGCCACCGAGTTCGCCGTGCCGCAGCGCATCACCGTGCCATCAAGCGGCCAGCGCGTGACGCTGGCGCTGGGCAACCACACGGCCCCCGCCACGCTGATCACCCGCACAGCCCCCGCCGTGGAAGAAGCCGCCTACCTGGTGGCCCACATGGCCCAGCCGCCGGGCGTGTGGCCCGCAGGGCCAGCAGGCCTGTACCGCGACGGCGCGTTTGTGGGCAACGGCCGCATCGACTTTGGCGCGCCCAGTGCGGGCGCCCCAGCCGGCAGCACCAGCCTGTCATTTGGCCGCGATGAGCTGGTCACCGTACGGGCCGAGCCCGTGCAGGATCTGACGGGCAGCAGCGGGTTTACCGGCTCGCGCGTGGAGCGCAAGACGCGCCGGGCCTACAGCGTGGAGAACCGCCACAAGACGGCCATCACGCTGCAGGTGCTGCATGCCGCACCGGTCTCGCGCAACGAGAAGATCGAGGTCGAATCGCGCTACCAGCCCCAGCCGGCGGACACGGCCTGGAACCGCACGCCCGGCACTGTGGCCTGGCAACAGCCCGTGGCCGCAGGGGCCACCGCGCAGTTCAGTGCCGAGCACACCATCCGTTACCCCAAGGACGTGGAGCTGATCGAACGCCAGTGACCTTGGAGACACAGTGACTGGCCCTCTGAACGTCCCGCGCAACAGCGGGTCGGTCACAATCCGTCACAGCGCCTACCACGGCGCCAACGAGCCCCCCGGAGCCCGCCGCCATGAGTTACCAACACCTCCTCGTTGCCGTTGACGGCAGCCCCACCGCCGACCACGCCGTGAGCGAAGCCACGGGCCTGGCCAAAGCCACGGGCGGACGCATTCGCCTGCTGAACGTGATGGACCCTGTGGCCCACATCAGCGGTTTTGAGCGACCCGAGGTTTACAGCCAGGAGGTGCTGCCCCGCCTGCGCCAGGCCGGCGAGGCCTTGCTGCGCCGCGCCAAGGAGCGCGTGGCGCAAAGCGGTGTGCCGGTGGACACCGTGCTGATCGAAAACCTCGACGCCCGGGTGGCTGACCTGGTGGTGGAACACGCGCGGGCCTGGGGCGCCGACCTGATCGTGCTGGGCACCCACGGGCGCCGTGGCCTGGCACGCGTGCTGATGGGCAGTGATGCCGAGCAGATTGCCCGCACCGCCCCCGTGCCCGTACTGCTGGTGCGCCTGCCTGCCGGGGCAGACGGCGGTGCCGCCAGCGCCTGATCAATTTTCCGTCGCGACATGACCGCTTCCGAGCCACTGCCACCCCTGGCCCCCCTGCGCCCCAGCGTGCGCTTCATGCTGTCCCACCCCGCCCACTTCATGGCGCTGGGCTTTGGCGCGGGCCTGGCCCCCAAGGCGCCAGGCACCGTGGGCACGCTGTGGGCCTGGCTGGCCTACCTGGTGCTGCAGCAGTGGCTGAACCCGCGGCAAATGGGCCTGTTGATCGTGATCAGCACCGTGGTGGGCTGGTGGGCCTGCACCACCACAGCGCGCCACATGCGCGTGGCCGACCCCGGCAGCATCGTGTGGGACGAAGTCGTGGCCTTCTGGCTGGTGCTGTGGCTGGCCATGCCCATGGGGCTGTGGGGGCAGGTGGTGGCGTTTGGGCTGTTCCGCTTTTTTGATGCTGCCAAACCTGGCCCGGTGGGCTGGGCCGACAGCCTGTTCAAGGGCTTTGGCTGGCGCGGGGGCTGGGGTATCTTGTGGGACGACTTTGTGGCAGCCTTCTGTACCTTGCTGGTCATCGCACTGTGGAGGTTCTGATGGCACCCACGTCACTATCAAAAAGTGAGCTGCTAGCGCAGGAAGTGCAAGCGCTTGAGGCCAATTTGACGCAAATATCGCTGCGTTTGCTGGCCCGCCGCCACATGCTGGCCACTGCCGAGAGCTGCACCGGCGGCATGATCGCCGCCGCCTGCACCGACCTGTCGGGCTCCAGCCAGTGGTTCGAGCGCGGCTTTGTGACTTATTCCAACGAGGCCAAGGCCGAGATGCTGGGGGTGCCCCCCGGCCTGATCGAGCAGCACGGTGCGGTGAGCGAGCCTGTGGCACGCGCCATGGCCGATGGTGCGCTGACCCACTCGCGCGCGCAGGTCAGCCTGGCCGTGACCGGCGTCGCGGGCCCCACAGGCGGCACCGAGACCAAGCCGGTGGGCACCGTGTGGTTTGCCTGGTGCGTGGGCGGCGAAACCCACAGCGAGATGCAGCACTTTGCCGGGGACCGCGCCGCCGTGCGCACGGCCACGCTGCGATACGCCGTGAAGCGGCTGCTGAGCCTGCTGCCTGCCTGACCTCGCTGGCAAGATCCCCGGCCCCGGCCCCGGCCCCGGCCCCGGCATGGGCGGCCGCTGTCGTCCACAAGACAGGACTCCACCCGCCCCTTGCCACACCATACGGCCATGACAACGACACCCTCCTGGTTTGACGGCTTTGCCACCCGGCGCATCACCACCTCGGGCGCGGAGATCTTTGTGCGCACCGGCGGCACCGTGGGCGCGCCCCCGCTGCTGCTGTTGCACGGCTTTCCGCAAACGCATGCGCTGTGGCACCGCGTGGTGCAGCAATTGGCACGCGACTACTGTCTGGTGCTGCCCGACTTGCGTGGCTATGGCGACTCATCCCACGCGCCCGGCCTGCCCGACCACAGCAACTACAGCAAACGCGCCCTGGCGCAGGACATGGCCGAGGTGATGACCACGCTGGGCCACGACACGTTCTACCTGTGCGGCCACGACCGGGGCGGCCGTGTGGCCCACCGCCTGGCGCTGGACCACGCCGCGCGCGTGAAGAAGCTGTGCGTGATCGACATCGCCCCTACGCTCGACATGTACGCGCGCACCGACATGGAGTTTGCGCGCGCCTATTACCACTGGTTCCATCTGATCCAGCCCGCGCCGCTGCCCGAGACCATGATCGGCGGCAACGCCCGCGCCTACCTGCACGCCAAGCTGGGCGGCTGGGGCAGCGCGGGCCTGGCCCACATCGAGCCCCAGGCCCTGGCCGATTACGAACGCTGCTTTTGCACACCCGAAGCCATCCACACCGCCTGTGAGGACTACCGCGCCAGCGCGGGCGTCGACCTGGACCACGACCGTGACAGCCGCGCGCGCTGCGAAAAAATAGCGTGCGACACCCTCGTGATCTGGGGTGCGCACGGCGTGGTGCACCGGCTGTTCGATCCGCTGGCACTCTGGCAGGCGCAGTGTGCGGGCGTGGTCACTGGCCAGGCCGTGCCGGCGGGGCACTTCATTCCTGAACAATTGCCCGGCGAAACCGCCGAGGCACTTCGCAGCTTCATGCGCTGACGGCCCGGTCCCATTCGGCCCGAAGGGGCAATCGAAAGGGCCTGCCGTGCATTTGTTCACGCGCTGCGCAGGCGCCATGTTCCGTGCAGTGCGCACAGGGGCCTTCGCGTTCCTAGAATCCGCCGCTTCGCACGCTGCGGAACCCTTGGCCAGCACCGGTGGCTGGCCAGCCATCAACTTTCGCAGCGCCCCACTGTGCCTTGTCGATTGCGTGACCATGCCTCCCTTTACCGCGACCCAGAACCAACTGCTCACCGAGCACCTGCGCAACTTTCTGCCAGACATCGAGCCCGAAGCGCTGGAGCTGCTGCGCGCCCAGCTGGAATGGGTGGAGGTGCCCGGCGGCAGCACGCTGATGACCCAGGGCGAGCCCGGCGAATCGATGTACCTCACCGTCAGCGGCCGCCTGCGCGCCTACGTGCGCAGTGACGACGGCCATAGCGGTACACAGCGCCGCGTGGCCGACATGGGCCGGGGCCAGGTGATTGGCGAGATCAGCCTGTTCACCGACGCGCCGCGCGCCGCCACCGTGGTCGCCGTGCGAGACTCGGTGCTGGTGCGCCTGACCAAGGACGTGTTCAAGACCCTGCTGGCCAGCAGCGCCCAGGTGTCGATTGCCCTCACGCGCCAGATCATCCAGCGCCTGCAGTCGGGCACCGCCGCCCACACGGCCGCGCAGGAGCGCCCTGTGGCCATGGGCCTGCTGCCCGTGAGCAACGGCGTGGACCTGCAGGCCTTTGGCCAGCGCCTGGCGCGCCACCTCGGCACGGTGGGCCGCGTGCGGGTGGTGGACTCGACCACCGTGGATGCCGAATTGCACGAACCCGGCATTGCCCAGCGTGAAGGTGCCGACGCCACGGCCAACCGGCGCATCGCCATGCTGCTCGACGAGATCGAGGCGCGCAATGACTTCGTGGTGCTGCTGGCCGACCCCGAGCCCACGCCCTGGACGCGCCGCGTGAGCCGCCACTGCGACGAGTTGCTGCTGCTGGCCGACGCACAGGCCGAGCCCGCCATCCACCCGATTGAAGAAAACTGCCTGCTGCGCCGCGCGCCCCTGGCCGAGGCCGCCGAGATCCTGGTACTGCTGCACCCGGAAGGCACGCAGTGCCCGCGCGGCACCCAGCAATGGCTGGACCGCCGCCCCGTGGCCGACCATGTGCATGTGCGCCCCACCCTCGACCGCGACATGGCGCGCCTGGCCCGCGTCCAGAGCCGCACGGCCGTGGGCCTGGTGCTGGCGGGCGGCGGCGCGCGCGGCTTTGCGCACCTGGGCATCTACCGCGCCTTGCAGGAAGAAGGCGTGGAGATCGACTGCGTGGGCGGCACCAGCATCGGCTCGGTGATGGCCGCGTATGTGGCGTCCGACCAGCCGCTGGCGACGGTGATGGCCAACGCGCGCGAGGCATTCCGCACCAACCCCACGGGCGACTGGAGCCTGCTGCCGCTGATGTCGCTCATCAAGGGCCGCCGACTGCGCCACATCCTGCACGAGGCCGTAGGGAGCTTGGTGGGCTTCCCGGCCCAGGTGGAAGACCTGTGGAAGAACTACTACTGCGTGGCCACGAACTACTCACGCGCCAGCGAACAGGTGGTGCGCCGGGGCAGCCTGGTGAAGTCGCTGCTGGCCAGCATCTCCATCCCCGGCGCGCTGCCACCCGTGGTGCACGAGGGCGACCTGCTGTGCGACGGCGGCACGTTCAACAATTTTCCGGTGGACGTGATGCGCAGCAACATGCGCGGCGTGGGCACGGTGATTGGTGTGGACCTGAACTTCCGCAAGCCCCGCAGCATTGAGCTGGACGACATCCCCAGCAGTTGGGCCCTGCTGCGCGACAAGCTGCGCCCGCGCGCCCAACGGCGCTACAAGCTGCCCTCGCTGGCCAGCTACCTCATGCAGGTCACCATCCTGTACAGCATGTCGCGCCAGCGCCAGCGCCAGTCGCAGCAGCTCACAGACCTGTACTTCAACCCCCCCATGGACCGCGTGGGCATGCTGCAGTGGAACCGGTTCGAGCAGATCGTGCAGCAGGGGTATGCGCACGGCATCCAGGTGCTGGACGCATTGGACGACACCAAGCGGCCGCGCATCGGTGGGTTGCGCACCGGCTGAACGCACATCGCCGCGCAGGTCCCCCAGGTGGCATGCAGCGTTCCGGCCCGGGTGTAGCATGGACGCCCTTGAGGAGGAGAACCCATGCACCCCAACGCCCAGACCCTGCAACGCTTCTACACCGCGTTTGCGCAACTGGACCATGCCACCATGGCCGCCTGCTATGCGCCTGACGCCACGTTTGACGACGAAGCCTTTTCCCTGAAAGGCCGTGAGCAGGTGGCAGGCATGTGGCGCATGCTGTGCACTGCGACCAAAAAGCCCGGCGCCGCCGAGCACTGGAAGCTGGAGTTCAGCGGCATCGACGCCGACGCGCAGGGCGGCAAGGCGCACTGGGAGGCGCACTACCTCTTCAGCGCCACTGGGCGCAAAGTGCATAACATCATCGACGGCACCTTCACCTTCACGCCCGACGGGCTGATTGCCACGCACCGTGACCGCTTCAACTTCTGGCGCTGGGCCCGGCAGGCGCTGGGCGCGCCGGGCTTGCTGCTGGGCTGGTCGCCCTCGCTCAAGCGCAAGGTGCGGAGTACGGCAGCGGGGAATTTGAAGAAGTTTCTGGCGCAGGAAGTACGGTCTCTCTGATCCGCACAGAAGCCCGCAGGACACGACACAAGCCCCTTGTGCAAACGACTGCGCTTTAGCTGCCGATTTTCTTGCGACGTACAGCATTGAATGCCGATGCCGCCATGGCCAGCAACAGTGCCATAAGCCCCCATTCGCTCAGCGTCGGAACCGAGGTTGCGCTTGCAGCGAGCACGTTGAGTGTGGCATTGGCGGCAGGGGCGCTGCCAGAACTGGAATTCAGGCCCGTAGTAACGTTGTTTTTTACACCCGGCGCTGTTGCGGTGACCTGAACAGAAAACGTGCAACTGGCCCCACCGGCCAACACCCCGCCGGCCAAGGCCACCGAGGAGGAACCCGGTGCGGCGGTCACCACGCTGCCGACCCCACAGTCGCCCACCAAACCGTTGGGAGTGGACACCACCAGGCCCGCCGGCAAATTGTCTGTGAACGTGATGTTGTTCGCAGCTGGCCCCAGCCGATTGATGGTGAACGCCAGCGAGGTGGCACTTCCGACCGAGACGCTGGGCGCTCCAAACGCCTTGCTAAAAGTAAAAACAACGCCTGCTTGCGCACCTGTTGCCGCCAAAGCGCCTGCGCCAACTAACAGCGCGCCCATCCAACGAACTTTCGACATATCACCCTTAAAAAATACAAATTTTCTGAACGCTCAATCGAGCGAGTGGCGTTTGTACTTCAGGGTTTTGCAAATGTCTTGCAAAAAATGACCGCGTGCCACCGGTCTTGAAAGGGAGGCCTCAGGGCAGCTTGCCAAAGGGTTGGATCAGGGCCCGCCAGAACCCGTCAGGCCGGGCATCATTGTTGTTGTCGTTGGCCAGCCCCAAGTGCATGCCCTGATGGCCCAACGCTGGTTGCGCGCAATATGTTCCCATCAGGCGATCCCACCAGGGGAACACCATTCCGAAGTTGCTGTTGCCTTCATCCATGCGGTCGGAATGGTGCACACGGTGCATATCAGGGGTCACCATCACCCAACGCAGTCTCCGATCCCAGCGCAATGGGATCGCAACATTGGCATGGCAAAACGCGGTGTGCACCAGTTGAAGCACCGCATAGAACAACAAGGACACAAGAGGCATGCCCAGTGCCGCGCACAGCATCAGCGTCAGAGCCGCAAGTGCCACAACTTCCAGAGGATGGTGGCGCACACTGGTCGTCACATCGAATGCGGCATCCGCGTGATGCACTTGGTGCATTCGCCACAGAAGTGGAATGGCGTGCGAAGCACGATGCAGCACATACTGGATTGCATCCACCAGCAACACGCCAATGACGATCTTGGGAACATCGGGCAATGCCCCCCCGGCCAACCCGGTCCACCCCAAGGACGCCCCAAGTCGCACCGCAGCGGTCTGCACAGGCTCGGCCACCCACCACATCAACAGACCACCCAGCACATACAGCAACAGATTGACCCTTATCCGTCCTTTGTGGCCTTTGCCAGCCGTACGGCGAGGCCAGAAGTGCTCGGTCAAAGCAAGAAAGCCCAGGACCACTGAGAGCAATACGTACTGCCCCCATTCAAAGTGATCCATCACGGCCTGCATGAACTGCATCAGGTTTGTGTACCCAAAGAGGCCTTAAGCGCCGTGGCACTTCTTGTACTTCTTGCCGCTACCGCAGTGGCACGGGTCATTGCGCCCCGGCTCGGGCGCCTTGCGCACCGTCTCCACGCGCGGGCCCATGCTCTTCCACAGCTGGCGCAGGTCGTACACGGCCCAGATGGCTTCGCCGAAGGCCTCGACGCGCGCCTGGCTGGTGCTGGGTGGGCCGTCTTCGTCGTACATGCAGACTTCGGGCTTGCCGGTGTCGTCTTCGGTCAGGGCAACGATGCGGTCCAGCGCGTCATCCAGCCACTTGGCCGCTTCCTTGTCGCGCGGGGCGGCCCAGTCTTCGGGCCAGTTTTCCACCGCAAACATGAAGCCCAGCGCCCAGACCTGGCCGAAGGACGGGATCTCCTGGTCGTCGCCCATCTCGGCACGCTGCTCGTCGGTCAGGCTGGCCACGGCGCCACGCATGTCCATGGCTTCGGGCTGGAAGGTGCGGTCGTCGTCCAGCGTCTTCACGTCGGTGTCGAGCTGGGTCGCGATTTCGGCCCAGCGGCGGTTCCACAGCTCTAAAAAGCGCGCCTGCTGGGCGGCGTCAGCAAAGGCTGGCAACTGGGGCAGCGGGTCGCCTTCGGCAACATCCAGCTCGGCGCCGTCGCCCAGCAGCATGGGCAGGTATTCGGCCGGGGCGATGGGGCGGCGGCTGCAGATCAGCGCGGTCATGAAACCGTCGCAGAACTCCCACTGCGGGATTTCCTCGCCGCGCGAGCGCAGGTCGTCGAGGATGTTGTCGATCTCTTCCAGCTCTTCAGGGCCCAGTGCGGCGGCCGGGGCGCCCGTGGGGTCGTCAAGATCGTCGGTGGAGGGAGTGGGCGATGTGGATTCGGTCATGGGGGGCTCCGGTCGTCAAGCGAGAAAGCGGGGGCGGTAAAACATTGTTTTACTTTTATGATGCGCAGGCCTTGTGCCGTGGCGCTGGTGTAGCGGCGGAGGTACGGCGGCCCGGGGTGGTGCCGGGCCTCAAAAGCGCCTTGCGCAACATGGCAACCCGATAAAAAGGCGGTCAGTGTAGCCCCCTCTCGCACCGCCACCAGAACCAGGACCCCCATGCTCCACCAACTGAACTCCCTGTACCCGGTGCGCTACACGGCCTTTGCGCTGTGCGTTTTCGGGCTGCTGCTGTCGCTGTTTGCGCTGGTGGCTTTTCACGTGGGGTTGCCCGTGGTGCTGGTGTTTGCTGCCCTGGTAGCAGTGGGCGTGTACGACCTGCAGCAGTCGCGCCACGCCATTTTGCGCAACTACCCGGTCATCGGCCACATCCGCTTCATGCTCGAATATGTGCGGCCCGAGGTGCGCCAGTATTTCATCGAAAGCGATAGCGAGGCCGCGCCGTTCTCGCGCGCCCAGCGCTCGCTGGTGTACCAGCGCGCCAAGGGCGACCCGGACAACCGCCCCTTCGGCACGCACCTGGACGTGGGCGCGCAGGGTTATGAATGGGTGAACCACTCGCTCGCACCCACACAGCTGCCGTCGCACGACTTTCGCGTGTGGATCGGCGGCAACCCCGATGCGCCGTCGCAGTCTGTGGCGCCTTGCACCCAGCCTTACCACGCGAGCGTGTTCAACATCTCGGCCATGAGCTTTGGTGCGCTGTCGGCCAATGCGATCCTGGCTTTGAACCAGGGTGCAAAAAAAGGCGGCTTCGCGCACGACACGGGCGAGGGCAGTATCAGCCAACACCACCGCGTGCACGGCGGCGACCTGATTTGGGAAATCGGCTCGGGCTACTTTGGCTGCCGCAACCCCGATGGCACGTTCAGCGAAGAGCGTTTTGCAGCCAGCGCCACCGACCCGCAGGTGAAGATGATCGAGCTGAAACTCAGCCAGGGCGCCAAGCCGGGCCACGGCGGCGTGCTGCCGGGGGCCAAGGTGACTGCCGAGATCGCCGCTGCGCGCGGGGTGAAGGAGGGCGAGGCCTGCATCTCGCCCGCCAGCCACAGTGCGTTCAGCAACCCGGTGGAGATGATGCAGTTCATCGCCAGGCTGCGCACGCTATCGGGCGGCAAGCCCACGGGCTTCAAGTTCTGCCTGGGCCACCCGTGGGAATGGTTTGCCATCGTCAAGGCCATGCTGGTCACGGGCATCACGCCCGATTTCATCGTGGTCGATGGCGCCGAGGGCGGCACGGGCGCGGCACCGGTGGAATTCACCGACCACGTGGGTGCACCGCTGCAAGAAGGCCTGCTGCTGGTGCACAACACCCTGGTGGGCGTGAACCTGCGCGACCGCGTGCGCATTGGCTGCGCGGGCAAGGTGATCAGCGCCTTCGACATCGCTCGCATGATGGCGCTGGGCGCCGACTGGTGCAACGCGGGGCGTGGCTTCATGATGGCGCTCGGCTGTATCCAGGCGCAAAACTGCCACACCGGGCACTGCCCCACGGGCGTGACCACCCAGGACCCGCTGCGCCAGCAGGCCCTGGTGGTGCCCGACAAGGCCACGCGCGTGGCGCAGTTTCATCGCAGCACGCTGCACGCGCTGCAGGAGCTGGTGCAGGCCGCCGGGCTGCGCCACCCCAAGGACATCACGGCCCACCACATCGTGCGCCGCATCAGCGACACCGAGGTGCGCCTGCTGTCCAACCTGATCACGCGCATGCAACCGGGCGCGCTGCTCGGCCCGCTCGACGCGCAGCACAACGTGTTCCGCCTGTACTGGCCCTTGGCCAGCGCGCACAGCTTTCAGGCCAGCGAGCCTGCACTGGAGCCCTCCATTCCCCACCATGTCGAGCTGGTGCACGCCGCAGCCGTCGGCACCGCTGCTGCGGTGGCAGGGGACGCTGCTGTATGAATCTGACGATGGACGCATCCGCCCCCACCCACACCACCACCCCGGACTACGCCGCCTTTTTGCAGCAACAACTCGCCACCCAGCCGCACAACGTGATGGCCCATGTGCTGGGCGATGAACAGATCTGGATCAAGCGCGCGGGAGCCCCCCATGGCACAGGCCGCTACCGCGCCATGGCCTTGCTGGCAGCCCTGCTGCGGCTGGACGCCCTGCGCCCCGTGCCCAACCCCGGCGGCCCCACGGCCATTGCCACCGAAGTGCAGCGCCTGCGCGACCTGGCAGCGCGTGGCATCCGCGTGCCCGTGGTGCTGGCCGCGTTGCCGAATGGTTTTGCCATGCGCCACCTGGGCAACGTGGGTGAGGAAACCCATTCGCTGGGCAACGAGATCGACCACGCCGTGCAGGCGGGTGACACGGCCGCTGTGCTGGCGCTGTGGCAACAGGGGCTGGACACCTTGGCCCAGGTGCATCGCCAGGGCACCTGCCTGAGCCAGGCCTTTGCGCGCAACCTGGTGCGCTGCCCCGATGGCGAGGTGGCCTGCATCGACTTTGAGGACGACCCCGCCGCCGTGCTGCCGCTGGCGGTGTGCCATGTGCGCGATGCGCTGTGTTACGCGCATTCCACCGCGATTTACCTGCATGCCAGCGGTACGCTGGCCGAGGGACGCAAGCGCTGGGCGGCGTGGGTAGCGCAGGGCAGCGCGGAGATGCAGGCGGTGCTGGCCACCAGTGTCCGGCGGATGGGGTGGATGCGGAATCTTCCCACCAATCGCAAACTGGGGCGGGATTTGCAGCGGGTGCGGGCGGCGTATGACCTCTTGGCTCAAGGCTAGATCAGCCAGCAGGTCGGGTTAGCCGCTGGTGTAACCCGACAGGCCATGCCCGTGGAAGAAAACGTCGGGTTAGACCGCGCTACCCCAACCTACGCCAGCCACAGCCAGGCAGCAATCCCCAGGCAGCCCACCGAGAGCACGACAAAAATCCAGTAGAGGCCGGGAATGCCCCCCACTGCAGTGATTTCGTTCGATTGCGCGCCCTCCTGCTCGGCGCGCGACAAAGGATCTACACCAACAGCCCGACCGGAAGATGGCGGTATGGCCCAGACTTTGTGGCCGGATGCCCGGTTGAACTGAAACGCATCAAAAGCGAGGTAGGCGAAGAAGCCTGAGAGGACAAGATACCCCAACGGTCCCATACCGATCCTTGCAGCCAAAAACTGATCAATGTGTGATCAGGCCACCGCCGTGGCGGGCGCCTCTTCCAGCACCAGCGCAGTCGCCACATCCGCCCCCAGGTTCACCAACCGCTTGCGCATGCAGATCACCGCCTTGTCCTTGCTCAGCAAGATTGCCCGGTGCGCCGCCGCCAGGTCGATGAACTTCTGGTCGTCCGCATCCTTGCACACATAGGCCACCTTGGGTGCGATATCTACCAGACGGGCCTGCGCATCAAACGCTGCCAGCACCTGCGCGGCACCCATGCGGTAGTAGTCCATGCGCTCAACGAT
Source organism: Acidovorax sp. Root402 (assembly GCF_001425125.1). Lineage (NCBI taxonomy): Bacteria > Pseudomonadati > Pseudomonadota > Betaproteobacteria > Burkholderiales > Comamonadaceae > Acidovorax > Acidovorax sp. Root402. Next base: position 24,877 of record NZ_LMDQ01000015.1, on the reverse strand, counting down.
GTGCGGGTAGGCCAGCACACGCTCCAGCTCATCACGCATGACCTGCGTGGCAATCCAGGCCAGACGCCCCTGGGCCAGCAGCGTGCGAAGGGGGACGGAGCGCGGGTCGCTGAAAATCAGCAGGTCCAGCGCCACGTTGGTGTCCACCACCACAGGGCGCGCCGGCTCGTCCGCCGGGGCCTCGGCGGGCAGGGGCAGTTCAACCTTCATGGCGTGGGCTGCCGTCGGGGGCGGGCTTGGCAGCCCGGTCGCGCACAGCACCCTTGATCATGTCGAAGCGGAACATGCGGCATTCGATGGGCCCGTTCCACATGGGCACGCGGCGCGATTCCTTCAGGCGCATCTTGCCGGGCAGTTTCAGGTCGGGCGTGAGCATCCAGGCCGTCCAGCCGCTGTAGTTCTTCTTCCAGTGAGTGGCCAGCTGGCTGAAGAACTCGCCACCGTCTTCGGTCTGTGCCTCTTCGCGGCCCACGGCCATGCCCTGGGCGCGGTCAGCCGCGCGTTCGCTGGCGTTGCGGCCGGCAGTGCCGGCGGCAGCAATGCGCTCGCCGTAGGGTGGGTTGAGCAGCATCACACCGGGTTGCTCACAGGGCGGCATGCGCTGCAGGGCGTCGCCGCCGCGCAGCTGCACGGTGTCGGCCACGCCCGCGCGCTCGGCGTTGCGCTGCGCAAAATCAACCATGCGGAAGGCGACATCACTGCCAAACAGGGGGACAGCGCTAGTGCATATTGCACTTTCAGCTTCGTTTTTTATAGCACTCCAGACATGCGCCTGGAACGGCAGCAGTTTCTCGAACGCAAAACGCCGCAACATGCCCGCCGGGATGCGGCAGGCGATCTGTGCGGCCTCGACCACGATGGTGCCGCTACCGCAGCAGGGGTCGTACAGGGGCTGGGGGTTGTCGCCATGCGGGTCCCAGCCGCTGGCGGCGATCATGGCGGCGGCCAGGGTTTCCTTGAGCGGCGCGTCGCCCTTGTCCTCGCGCCAGCCGCGCTTGAACAGCGGCTCGCCCGAGGTGTCGATATAGATCGTGGCCTCGTCGGTGGTCAGGTGCAGATGAATGCGCACATCGGGCCACTGGGTGTTCACATCGGGGCGCACGCCGCTCTTGTGGCGGAAGCGGTCGGCCACCGCGTCCTTGACCTTGAGGCCCGCGAAGTTCAGGCTCTGCAGCGGGCTGTGCTGGGCCGTCACCTCGACCTTGAAGGTCTGGCGCGTGGTGAACCAGATCTCCCAGGCCACCTCGCTGGCCATGGCATAGAGGTCGTTCTCAGACCGGTAGGGGCGGTGCGCCAGCTGCACCAGAACGCGCTGGGCCAGGCGGCTGTGCAGGTTGAGCTGCATGGCATGGCGCCATGAGGCGCGCAGCAGCACGCCACCCCGGCCCACCAGCAGGTCTTGCCCCGTGAGGCCGGTGATGCCATGCACCTCGTCGGCCAGAAAGCCCTCGACGCCCGCGGCGCAGGGGAGAAAAAGTTGGAGTTGGTTCATGTCGATGGGGAGGATACGCGCTCGGACAATGCATGGGAATCCGGCGTGCCTGCGCGGGCCAGCAGCAATTGGCGGATGGATTCGGGGATCAGTGCCACCTTGCGGTCGGCCTTGCCGATGAAGACGATGCCGATCTTGCCGCGCGCCACCTCGCGGCCTGAGGTCTTCTCGGTCATGCAAAAGACCAGGTCAAACCCATAGCGGTTGAAATCCGCTGGCGCCATCTCCACCCGCATGGTCTCGCCATGGAAACCTTCGGACTTGTACTGCGCCACGATGTCGCCGACCACGATGGACAGACCGCCCACATCGGCCTCGGGGTATCCCAGCGACTGGAAAAAGCGCACGCGCGCTTCAGACACCAGGCTGAGCAACTGCGCGTTGTCAAGATGCCCGCCCTGGTTCACGTGGCTGATGTAGATCTGCAGTTCAGTGGCAAAGCCGAAGTGCGGTGGGAGGTCGAAGACGATGCGGGCCATGGTGCGGAAAGTGGGAGGGCAAAACAGGAAGCGAAGGCAGGTGCCAGCGACGGACATAGCGCATTGCGCGAAAGACAGGGTCTGCCCTTCCAGGCGCCAGATGGGAAGCACAGGGGGACGCCATCCCATCCACAGCGTGGTGCCCAGGCCACTGCAGGGGAGTGTTGCGCACGAGTCCTGTGGGCCGGGCGCCACTGTCTCGTATGCTCTCGGGCAGTGGATTTTACCGGAGCCCCTTCATGCGCCCTTTTGTTCGGACCCTGTTGACCACCCTGGCGCTGGCCGTGGTGCCGTTGGCAGCCAACGCCCAGACGCTGTACAAATCAGTGGGTACGGACGGCAGGGTGGTTTACAGCGACAAGCCTCCCACGGCCGGTGCCGTAGAGAAAACGATGAAGCTGGAAAACCTGCCGGTCAGCGTGGTACCGGGGGCGGGCCCTGCCCCCAAAACAGCCACTCCGGACACTCCACAGGTTGCGGCTCCCCGGGGCGATGTGGTGCTGTACATGGCCACCTGGTGCGGCTACTGCAAGGCGGCCAAGGCCTATCTGGCGAGCAAGGGCATCGCCTATCGGGAGCTGGATATCGACACGCCTTCTGGCAAGGCGGCGTTCAGTCAGCTGGGGGCCAGAGGCGTACCGGTCTTGCTGACCAACGGCCAGAAGATCGCAGGATTCACGCCACAAGCATATGACGCGGTATTCATGGCGCGCAAATAGCCCGGCACTGAACTGTTGCCTGGACGGCCAGAGAACACTCGCGCGCCTCCACGCCGGGAGCGCTAAAGCGCCTTGCGCAAATTCGCTGGCGCGATCTTGAGCGCCTCGCGGTACTTGGCCACGGTGCGGCGTGCGCACTCGATGCCCTGCTCCTTGAGCATCTCGGCGATCTGGCTGTCGGACAGCGGCTTGGCCGGGTTTTCGGCGGACACGAACTGCTTGATCAGTGCGCGCACGGCCGTGCTGGACGCATTGCCACCGGTCTCGGTGCCCAGGCCAGAGCCAAAGAAGTACTTCAGCTCGTAGGTACCGATCGGCGTGGCCATGTACTTGGCCGTGGTCACGCGGCTGATGGTGGACTCGTGCAGGCCCAGCTCGTCGGCGATGTCGCGCAGCACCAGGGGGCGCATGGCCAGCTCGCCGTGGGTGAAGAAGTTCTTCTGCCGCTCGACGATGGCGCGCGAGACGCGCAGGATGGTGTCAAAGCGCTGCTGGATGTTCTTGATGAACCAGCGCGCCTCCTGCAGGCGCTGCTGCATGCCCTGGTGGCCTTCGCCGCCCTTGTGGCCACGCAGCGCGCCAGCGTAGATGTCGTGCACGCGCAGACGGGGCATCACGTCGGGGTTGAGCTGCACGATGAAGTTGTGCTGGCCGTCCCGCCCGTTGGCGCGACCGGCTTTGCGCACGATGACGTCGGGGATGATGATGTTGCGCTCTACGTCGGCAAAACGGCGGCCAGGGCGAGGCTCCAGGCGGGCGATAAGTGCCATGGCAGACCGGGTGCGTTCTTCTCCGGCCACGCCACCTTCGCTGCACAGCTGCGTCAGGCGGCGGATGTCGCGGCGGGCCAGCATCTCCAGCGGCTGCTGACAGATGCGCAGCGCGGTCTGCACGGTCTCGGGGTCGGCGTCGCTGTCTTCGTCGGCCGCCAGCGCGGTGAGCTGCAGCGTCAGGCATTCAGACAAATTGCGCGCGCCGACCCCCACGGGCTCCAGGCTTTGCAACAGGCGCTGGGCCACGGTGAAGCGGTGCACCAGTTCTTCGATCTGTTCCAGGTCGTCGGGCCCGGCCAGGCTGATGGCCAGCTCTTCAAGCGACTCTTCCAGGTAGCCGTCGTCGTTCAGCGATTCGATGAGAAAACGCAGCGCGGCAGTGTCCACTTCAGACAGCCTCAGCGACAGTGCCTGGCGGTGCAAAAAGGCGGTGAGCGATTCGTGCGAACGGGCCAGCTCGGTGGCGTCGGCCTCGTCGCCTTCCGCATCGTTGCGGGTGCGCGCCGGGGCGTCGCCACCCCACTCGGCGTCGTTGGGCGCCATCTCGACGGTGCCGTCGCCGCTCCAGTCGGGCTCGTCGGCACTTCCACTGGGGATTTCAGCCTCGTTTTGGCTCTCAGCGCTAGTACTGCTTGCGCTGACAGCTCCTGAAAACATAGCATCATCGGCGCTGTAGTCGTCGGCCTGCGCGGGCGTGTCGGCGGCTTCCAGGCCAAACTCCTCGCGCGGGGCTTCGTCGGCATTGCGTTCGAGGAACGGGTTTTCGTCGAGCATCTGCTCGACTTCCTGCGAGAGTTCGAGCGTGGACAACTGCAGCAGCCGGATGGACTGCTGGAGCTGGGGGGTCAATGCAAGGTGCTGCGAGACGCGCAGCGACAGTCCAGGCTTCATCACATGCGGAAATGCTCGCCCAGGTACACGCGGCGTACTTCGGCGTTGTCCACGATCTCGGAGGGCGTGCCCTGCGCCAGCACGCGGCCGTCGCTGATGATGAAGGCGTGGTCGCAGATGCCCAGCGTCTCGCGCACGTTGTGGTCGGTGATGAGCACACCGATACCGCGTGCCTTGAGGAAGCCGATGATGCGCTGGATCTCGATCACTGCGATGGGGTCGATGCCGGCAAAAGGCTCGTCCAGCAGGATGAAACGCGGCTGGGTGGCCAGGGCACGGGCGATCTCGACGCGGCGGCGCTCGCCACCGGACAGCGCCAGCGCGGGCGAGGCACGCAGGTGGTCCACACGCAGCTCTTGCAGCAGTGCCGTCAGGCGTTCTTCGATGGCGTCGCGCGACAGCGGCTGGCCGTCATCGGCGCGCTGCAGTTCCAGCACCGCACGCACGTTTTCTTCGACGGTGAGCTTGCGGAAGATCGAGGCTTCTTGCGGCAGGTACGACAGACCCAGCCGAGAGCGGCGGTGGATGGGCATGTGGGCCACCGAGTGGCCGTCGATGCGAATATCGCCTGCATCGCTGCGCACCAGGCCCACGATCATGTAAAAGGATGTGGTCTTGCCCGCGCCGTTGGGGCCGAGCAACCCCACAACCTCGCCTTTTTGCACCACCAGCGACACATCCTTGACGACCTTGCGGCTGCCATAGGATTTGGCCAGATGCTGTACCTCCAGGCGGCTACCCGCCTGGGAGTCAGGACCGGTACTCACAGCAGGCCCGCTCACTTGGCGCCGCCGCCAAGGCTGTTGCTGGGGCGCAGCGCCGGTGCGGGCGCGTCAGGCGCTGGGGCCGGGGCTGCCGCGCCGGGCGGAGGGTCTTTGGGCGCCAGCACGGCGCGCACACGACCACCGGGCGCTGGTGTGTCGCCCGCTGCGGCAGAAGAGGCTGGTGCCTTCTGGCCATCGACGGTGAACACATCGGTGAGGTTGTTGTAGACGATCACGGCGCCGGTGATCTCGTCGTTCAATACCGACCCACGGTACCGGCGGAGTTCGGCGCGGGTGATGAAGCGCACGTTGTCGGCCTTGCCGTCGTATTCGATGACTTCGCTTTCGCCTTCGATGAACTCGTCAGGCGCCCCCGCCACGGTGTCGCGCTTTTGGCGGAAGAACGCCCGTTTGCCCGCCTCGGCCGTGACCACGCCGTACTGGTAGCCGTCGGCGTCCTGGCGCACATCCAGCCGCGCGCCGCGCAGCACGATGGTGCCCTTGGTCATCACCACGCGGCCCGAGAACACGCTGGTCTGCTTGAGTTCATCGTGGCGCAGGGCGTCGGCCTCGATGTTCATGGGCTTGGCACGGTCAGCCTTTTCGGCATGTGCCATGCCCGCAAGGCCGGTCAGGGCTGCGAGCACAAGGAGGGGGAGTAGGCGGTGGGTCATAGGGCACGAATCTTGCAGTGATTGTAGCCACCCGATGGTACCCACCCCGAAAAAAAAGCCCGCATCAGCGGGCCTTTGGGACAACTTGCCGACAGGGTCGGCACATCGTCAGGCTTTGCGTGCCGTGGCCGCCAGGTATTCGACCACCTGCAACACGGTCTGCATGCTGCCTGCCATCGTGCCGTCGGTGTAGTACTTGCCTGCCACACCCATGGAAGGCACGCCCTCAACACCGTACGAATCCTGCAGCTGCGAGGCGCGACGCACCTGGTTGGCCACGCTGAAGGAGCCGTAGACCTCCTTGAACTTGGCCGCATCCACGCCCTGCTGGGTCACCCAGCCCAGGATTTCGTCGTCCTTGGCGAGCTTGGCCTTTTCCACGTGGATGGCACGGAAGACCTTGGCGTGCAGGGCTTCGAGCTTGCCCATGCCTTCGAGCGTGTAGTACAGCTTTTGCTGGGGCACGAAGCTGGCGTTGAAGGCCACGGGCACGCGGCGGATGGAGAGGTCCTTGGGCGCAGCCTTGACCCAGGCGTCCAGCGTGGGCTCGAAGGCGTTGCAGTGGGGGCAGCTGTACCAGAAGAACTCGATCACATCGACCTTGCCGGCCGGCGCATCGGGGGTGACGGGCTTGTCCAGCCGCTTGAAGTCCTTGCCCTCCTTGAACTGGCGGGCTTGCGCCATCGCGGGGTTGGCCACTGGCAGCGTCAGGGCAGAAGCGGCAACCGCAGAGGCGGCGGACAAAGAAAACTCACGGCGTTTCATGACAAAGACTCTCCTGGTTCAGGTATGCGGGATGTGAGACATCCCTTTACAAAAAGTTCAGCCCTGGTGGTGGCGCTGTATGCACAGGCCCCTGTTCACAGCCACAGGCCGATCAGCGCTGCACACGCACCAGCGCCGATTCCAGCCCGGCGCCATCGAGTTTCTCTTTGAGCACTTCGGCATCGTCACGCTTGGTGAAAGGACCGATGCGCACCCGGAAGACCGCCCGGCCATTTTGCTCACGCTCGCTCACACGGGCCTCCCAGCCCAGCATGGCCAGCTTGGCGCGCTGGGCGTCTGCGTCGGCCTGGGTGCGGAAGGCGCCCGCCTGCACAAAGTAGTCAAACGGGTCCACACTGCCCTTGGCCGCGGCCTTGGCCACGGCCAGATCGCCCAGCGGGTCAGCGCCCGGCTTGCTCTCGGCCTTGGCCTCGGCTTTGGCGTCTGGCTTGCTCACGGCAGGCTTGGCGGCCGACGCGGCGGCGCGCACCTCAGGGGCGGGGGCCGATGCAGGGGCTGACGCGGCTGCCGCCACCGCTGGTGCCGCAGGGCGGGCCGGGTTCTTGCCATACAGCGGCGAGTTCGGGTCCCAGTTCTTGTTTTTCTGGGACTCCGCAGCGTCCAGGTCGGCACCGCGGCCATTGCCCTTGTTCAGGAAGGGCACCGGCACCTTGGTCACGTACACGGCCACGGCCAGCGCCGCGCCCAGGCCCACGATGACCCCGACGATGAAGCCGACAATGGTCCCGCCCGTCTGTTGCTTTTTCATATTGGTAGTAACTGCTTACATTCTGGCCGGGGCCGACACGCCCAGCACGGCCAGGCCATTGTGCAATACCTGGGCGGTGGCAGCGACCAGCGCCAGGCGCGCCTTCTTCACAGCCTCGTCGTCCACGAGGATGCGCTCGGCATCGTAATAGCTGTGGTAGCTGGCGGCCAGGTCGCGCAGGTAGAAGGTCACATCGTGTGGCGCCTCACCGTCGGCGGCGGCGGTGAGCATCTCGGGGTACTTGGCCAGTTGCAGCATCAGCGCCTGGGCCTGCGGGCCTTCGAGGGCGGACAGGTCCACATCCTTGAGCGAAGCCACATCACCACCGCCCGCCTCTTGCCACGCACGCAGCACCGACTGGATGCGGGCATGCGCGTACTGCACGTAGTACACGGGGTTGTCGTTGTTCTGTGCCACGGCCAGGTCCACGTCGAAGGTGTACTCGGTGTCGGGCTTGCGGCTGAGCAGGAAGAAGCGCACCGCATCCTTGCTGGTCCACTCGATCAAATCGCGCAGCGTGACGTAGCTGCCGGCACGCTTGCTGATCTTGACCTCTTCGCCGCCCTTGACCACCCGCACCATGGTGTGCAGCACGTAGTCGGGGTAACCCTTGGGGATGCCCACATCGGCCGCCTGCAGGCCGGCGCGCACGCGGGCGATGGTGCCGTGGTGGTCCGTGCCCTGGATGTTGACGACCTTGGTGAAGCCGCGCTCCCACTTGGCAATGTGGTACGCCACGTCGGGCACGAAATAGGTGAAGGTGCCGTCCTGCTTGCGCATGACGCGGTCCTTGTCGTCGCCGTAGTCGGTGCTCTTGAGCCACAGCGCACCGTCCTGCTCGTAGGTCTTGCCGTTGGCGACGAGCTTGTTCACCGTGGCCTCGACACGGCCACTGGTGTACAGGCTGGATTCGAGGTAGTACTCGTCGAACTGGAGGTTGAACGCCTGCAGGTCCTTGTCCTGCTCGTTGCGCAGGTAGGCCACGGCAAACTGGCGGATGTTGTCGTAGTCCTCCACATCGCCGTTGGCCGTGAACTCGCGGTCGTCGGCCTTCACCGTGGCCTTGGCCTTGAAGGCCTCGGCGATGTCGGCGATGTAGTCGCCGTTGTAGAAGTTCTTGGCCAGCGGGTTCTCGCTGTCGGTGGGCCAGCAGTCGTCGCCGGGCTTGAAGCCCTTGGCGCGCAGCTGCGTGCTCTTGGTCAGCGTGTCGATCTGTACGCCTGCGTCGTTGTAATAGAACTCGCGGTGCACCTTCCAGCCCTGGGTGCTGAACAGGTTGCAGATGGCATCGCCCAGCGCGGCCTGGCGACCGTGGCCCACGTGCAGCGGGCCCGTGGGGTTGGCCGACACGAACTCGACCAGCACCTGCTGGCCGTTGCTGGCTTGGTAACCAAAGCGCTCGCCCGCAGCCAGCACCTCACGCACCACTTCCTGCTTGGCGGCGGGTTGGAGGCGGATGTTCAGAAAGCCCGGGCCCGCGATTTCAATGGCGGACACCCAGCGCTGAAAGGCGGGCGTGGCTTCGAGTGCGGTCTTGAGCTGTTCCCCCAGTGCGCGCGGGTTGAGCTTGAGGGGCTTGGCCAGTTGCATGGCCGCGGTGCAGGCGAAGTCGCCATGGGCCGCCACCTTGGGAGATTCAAAGGCCGCCTTGGCGCCAGCGCCGGGGGACAGGTTTTCCAGCTCGGCTGCGAGCGCAGCGAGCAATTCATTTTTGGCTGTGAGCATCGGTGGATTTTACGGGTCTGCCAGCAGCAGGGCGCCAGACGCGCCGCCAGGAGGCATCCCGCAGCGAAAGGCACAATGGGCCGCAATGCCCTTTCAACCGGAGATTGCGCGTGCAACCCCAGCCCATCCTGCTCTATCGGCGCCGCTGGACCCTGGTGTTTCAGGTGCCTTTTGTGCTGCTGATGGCGGTATGCCTGGCCTTCTCGCTGTACTGGGCGTCTGTATCGAACGACCGGCTGCTCACGGCCCTCTGCCTGTGCGCCGCATTCGTCTCCTTCTGTGTGGGCGGAACCCTGGGCCGGTCCGCCCTGGAGGCCTACCGGGAGCAAGACCCGGCGGTGGTCATTGACGCCACCGGCATCACCGATCTGCGCCAGGACGACCCGCACACCGTGACCTGGGAGGCCATGGAACGTGTGCACCTGGACGACTACGAAGGCGTGATCCTGGTCAAGTTGCGCCCCGGCCACAGGGACTCCGCACTGGGTGTGATCGTCAAGGCACTCAAACGCTGGCAGCGACGGGGGGATGTGGTGTTTGCCCTGGGTGGCCTGGCGCACGACCCCCGGCAGATCCACACGGCACTGAAAGCCTTTCATGCAGCCGCGGCCACCAGGGCCCGCGCAGGGTTGTGATGACGGGTCCGCGTTGTCGCGCGCCATGTTCTATGGTGCAATGCCACCGGGACCCCCCATAACGCATTCACACCAGGAGATTCCATGAAAAAGCTTCTTTCCCTGACTGCACTCGGCCTGGCGCTGACACTGGGCTTTGGTGCCCACGCCGCCGAAGACGCCAAGGCCCCTACCAAACAGCAATCGAAGATGGCGACCTGCAACAAGGACGCTGGAGACATGAAGGGCGACGAGCGCAAAGCCTTCATGAAGACCTGTCTGAGCAACAAGCCCGCCACCCAGCAGGACAAGATGAAAACCTGCAACGCCGATGCCAAGGCCAAGACCCTCAAGGGCGACGAGCGCAAGGCCTTCATGAGCGATTGCCTGAAGAAGTGAAGTAAGTTCATACTCGGTGCAGCGCCACCGGCTTAGACAAAGAAAAGCCCGCCGGCATCAAGCCGGGCGGGCTTTTTTTTGGGGGGTATTTGCGCTTACCAGCCGCGCGCCCAGAACACCGCAATCACAGCCACCACGGGCAGCACATGCGACTGGATCATCACCAGGCGGCGGACCCGCGCGACTTCTGCGGCGGGCGGCAGCGCACCGGTGCTGCGCAGGTTCTGGCGCCAGCGGCGGAACGCGGCCGAGGGCACAAACGACAGCAGGACCATGGCCAGCACCAGGGTAATCTTGATGTGAAAAAGGGGCTGCGACAGGTACCAAGAAGCGCCCTTCACGCCCCAGATCAACCGGGCCACGCCGCTCCCAATCATGACCGCACCGGCCACACCGTAAATCACATCCAGCCGGGCCAGGCGCTCGACCACGGCGGCGTTGAGCCACTCGATACGGCACAGCGCCGCCTGGCTGGACAGAAAAACCACAAAGGTCAGGATGGCCAGAAGGTGAAAGGCAGCCAGGAAGGCTTCGAGGGTCATGGTGAGGATTCCTTGTAGCGCCCGAGGCTTCTGAGCCGCAGCAAGCGCGCACACGGCCGTCAGGCAGGGCCACCATTGTGCGCGATGGCGTTGCCGCAAACACCGCGCAAAAAAGCGGCGCGGGCCCGAAAGCCCGCGCCGCTGAGAGCGCTATTACAGCAGGTACCAGCGATCAGGCAACAGTGCGCGCCACCGTCGCCACGGGCACATCCGCCGGCACCACGGGCGCCGCTGCCGCAGACACCGCGAGCGGCAGCGGATGGCCATTCATCGCCGCGTCCAGGCGTTCTTGGTCCAGCGCGTTTTCCCAGCGGGAGACAACCACCGTGGCCACGGCGTTGCCGATGAAATTCGTCAGCGAGCGGCATTCGCTCATGAAGCGGTCCACGCCCAGAATCAGCGCCATGCCGGCCACGGGCACTTCGGGCACCACGGCCAGGGTGGCGGCCAGGGTGATGAAGCCCGCGCCCGTCACACCCGCTGCGCCCTTGGAAGACAGCATCGCCACCAGCAACAGCGCCACCTGGTGGCCCAGCGTCAGCTCGGTGTTGGTGGCCTGGGCGATGAACAGCGCGGCCAGCGTCATGTAGATGTTGGTGCCGTCCAGGTTGAACGAGTAGCCCGTGGGCACCACGAGGCCCACCACCGACTTGCTGCAACCGGCCTTTTCCATCTTTTCCATCAGCGACGGCAGGGCCGATTCAGACGAAGACGTGCCCAGCACCAGCATCAGCTCGGCCTTGAGGTAGCGGATCAGCTTGAACACCGAGAAGCCACACAGGCGCGCCACAAAGCCCAGGATCACCACCACAAACAGCAGCGAGGTGATGTAGAACGAACCCACCAGCCAGGCCAGATTGACCAGTGAGCCCAGGCCAAACTTGCCAATGGTGAACGCCATGGCACCAAACGCACCCAGGGGCGCGGCCTTCATCACGATGCCCACCACCTTGAACACAGGCGTCGTCAGCGCGTCCAGAAAGTTCAGCACCGGACGGCCTGCCTCACCCACCATGGCCAGGCCAATGCCAAACAGCACGGCCACCAGCAGCACCTGCAGGATGTTGTCGCCCACGAACGGGCTCACCAGCGTCTTGGGGATGATGTCCATCGCAAAGCCCGTGAGCGTCATCTCGTGCGACTTGGCCACGTAGCCCTTCACAGCCGTCTGGTCCAGGTCGGCCACATTGATGTTCATGCCCGCGCCGGGCTGCACCACGTTGGCCACCACCAGGCCCACCACCAGGGCCAGCGTGGAGAAGAACAGGAAGTACGCCATGGCCTTGCCGAACACGCGGCCCACGGTGGAGAGCTGCGACATGCCAGCGATGCCGGTCACGATGGTCAGGAAGATCACCGGAGCGATGATCATCTTGACCAGCTTGATGAACGCGTCACCCAGCGGCTTGAGCGCCTCGCCGTAGGACGGCTCGAAATGGCCCAGCAGAACGCCCAGGACGATGGCGAACACCACCTGGAAGTACAGTTGCCGATAAAAAGGCAGCTTCAAGGTCGAGGCTGCGGGAGCGGAATGGTTGTGCATAGAACGGGTCTCCTGGGGTCACGGGTCTGCACCACCGGGGTGCCTCCGGCGCGCGTCAAGGGTGCCGTTTGTACCGCTGCACTTTGTTTCAGCCGATAACCTATTGGTATTAGTCGAGAGCGGCTTCATAGGAGAACGCGTGCACCAAATCAGGGTAACTACTTAGTCCCCAGCCTGGTGCAGCACACTCCCACCCGCACCCAATTGGCCTTAGTGCCGCACAACCACCCCGCTGGATTCCCATGCCCACGCCCCGCCTTCGCCAGTTCTGGACGCTGCTCATCCTGCTAGCAGGCACGGTGGCCAGCATGTTCGCGGCCGGCCAGTGGGCCTGGCACCGGTCCTTGCTGGACGAAAGCGAGAGCGTGCAGCGCCAGCTGGCCCTGTACGGGCAGACGCTGGCCCAGCGCATCGACCGCTACCGCACCCTGCCCGAGGTGCTGGCCCTGGACGCGCAGTTGCAGGACGCCCTGCGCCGCACCCTGAGCACCGACGAGGTAGCGCAGCTCAACCGCAAGCTGGAGCAGGCCAACGGCGCCAGCCAGTCCTCCACCCTCACCCTGCTCGATCGCGACGGCCTGGCCGTGGCCGCCAGCAACTGGCGCACGGCCACCAGCAACGTGGGCGTGGACTACAGCTTTCGCCCCTATGTGCAGCAGGCGCTGGCCCAGGGGCGCGGCAGCTTCTACGGCATTGGCGTGACCACGGGCGAGCCGGGCTACTTCCTGTCGCAGGCCATCCGTGACGACAGCGGCCACATCCTGGGGCTGGTGGCCATCAAGATTGCGCTGCAGGAGCTGGAGCGCGAATGGCTGCAGACACCCGACATCGTGCTCGCGTCGGACGCGCATGGCGTGGTCTTTCTCGCCAGCCAGGACGCCTGGCGCTACCGCCTGCTGGAGCCGCTGGACGACGAGGAGCGCCGCGAGCTGAACGCCACGCGGCAATATTCCGACCAGCCGCTGCGCCCGCTCGACGTGCGCGTGGACGACCGCCTGGACAACGGCGGGCGGCTGGTGCGCGTGCAACCGTCCGCCGACATGCCCGCCCCGCCCGGCCGCATGCTGTGGCTGACCCAGCCCCTGCCCGGCACGCCCTGGCAACTGCACCTGGTGCACACCACCCACAGCAGCATTGCCGACAGCCGCTGGGCGGCCGCAGCCGGGGGCGGCGGCTGGCTGGCCCTGTCGCTGCTGGTGCTGTTTGTGCGGCAGCGCCAGCGCCTGGCCCGCCTGCGCCAACGCAGCCGCCAGGAGCTGGAGACCGTGCTGCAACAACACGCGCAGGAGCTGCGCACCGCGCAGGACGGCATCGTGCAGGCGGCGCAGCAGGCTGACATGGGCCTCTCCCGCAGTCTGGAACACCTGCCCCAGGGGGTGGTCATCATCGACGCCGACCTGAAGCTGGTGGCGTGGAACTCGCGCTATGTGCAGCTGTTCCGCTACCCCGCCGACTTGATGCAGGTGGGCCGCCCCATCGAAGACCTGATGCGCCACAACGCGCGCCGGGGCCTGCTGGGCCCCGGCCCGGTGGAAGAAGCCATCGAACGCCGCCTGGCGCACCTGCGCAGCGGCACCCCCCACCTGCACGAAAGCGCCAAGGACGACGGCACGGTGCTGGAGATCCGGGGCAACCCGTTGCCCGAGGGCGGTTTTGTGACCAGCTACGCCGACATCACCAGCTACAAGAACGCCGCACGCGAGCTGCGATCGCTGGCCGACGCGCTGGAGCAGCGCGTGGCCGACCGCACCCGCGACCTGGACGCCGCGCGGCGCGAGGCCGAGCAGGCCAACCGCTCCAAAACCCGCTTTGTGGCCGCCGCCGTGCACGACCTGCTGCAGCCCCTGAACGCCGCACGCATGTTCACCTCGCTGCTGCGCAGCCATCTGCCGGGCGACGTCGAACGGCACGCCGTGGACAGCATCGACGGCGCGCTGGCCGCGCAGGACGCCATCCTCAACAGCCTGCTCGACATCTCGCGCATGGAGTCGGGCCAGTTCGATGTGCACATCCACGACGTGGCCCTGGGGCCCCTGCTGCAGGTGCTGGGCCACAACTTTGGCGTGCTGGCCGAAAGCCAGGGCCTGCAACTGCGCTGCGTGCCCACGCGCGCCGTGGTCCGCACCGACGACAACCTGCTGCGCCGCATCCTGCAGAACTTTGTCTCCAACGCCATCCGCTACAGCCGGCGCGGGCGCATCGTGGTGGGCTGCAGACGGGTGAAGCGGGTGGCGGGCGACCACCTGCGCATCGAGGTACACGACCAGGGCCCCGGCATCCCCGAGGCATTGCAGCGCGAGATCTTTGAAGAATTCCGCCGCCTGGACGAAGGCCGCGCCGACGACCGGGGCGCAGGCCTGGGCCTGGCCATCGTCGAACGCCTGGGCCGCTTGCTGGGGCACGAGATTGGCCTGCGCTCGCAACTGGGGCGCGGCAGCGTGTTCTGGGTGTGTGTGCCGCTGGGCAACCCCGCCGCCGCGCAGCAGGCTGCGCCCCCCGCCACCACGCAGCAACCCGCCGTCGACGCCCCCCTGCAAGGCAGCAGCGCCTGGGTCATTGATGACGACGGCCCTACCTGCGCCGCCACGCAGGCCCTGCTGCAGCGCTGGGGCTGCACGGTGCCACTGGCCGCTGGCGCGCCCGAGGCCCTGGCCGCCGCCCAGCCCGGCCAGGCACCGCAGCTGGTGCTGCTGGACGTGCACCTGGGCGCCGGCCTCCACGGCCCTGAAGTGTTCGCGCAGCTTTGCCAGCGCTGGGGCCAGACACCCGCCGTGATCCTGGTCACCGCCGAGCGCGATGCCACCCTGCGCCGCCAGGCCGCCGAACGCGGCTGGGGCTTTCTGGCCAAGCCGGTGCGCGCCCCCGCGCTGCGGGCGCTGGTGAGCCAGACGCTGCTGAGACAGGGAGCATCCCCCTGAGCCGCTGCGCGGCGAGGCCGCCCTTGCACGGCGCCTCACGCAGGGTGCTGCGCCCGGTTGGAGAGGCCGCGCTCATCGCTACGCTTTTAGTGGCATCCAGAGCTCGTTGAATAAGCGACAACGGCCGTTTTGATGCAGATCTCCAGCTCAGGAAGACACGCCGTCTTCCGTCTCCAGGCTTTTGACCAGCACAGCCGCCTGCGTGCGGCTGTAGCACGCGAGCTTTTTCAGGATGGCGGTGACATGCACCTTCACCGTGTTCTCAGCCAGGCCCAGCGCGCTCGCAATCTGCTTGTTCAGCAGGCCATCGGCCAAACACAGCAGCACGCGGAATTGCTGGGGCGTGAGCTGCGCGAGCCTCGCGGCCAGTTCGGCGTCGGCCTCGGAGCGTTCGGCCGCCATGGGCGGAAACCAGCTGCCGCCGTCCAGCACGGCCTGGATGGCGTCGCCCATGGCGTCGGCGGGCGCGGACTTGGGGATGAAGCCCGCAGCACCAAACTGCTGGGCGCGGCGGATGACGCGGGGGTGGTCGTTGGACGAGATGATGACCACGGGCAGCTCGGGGTATTCGCCGCGCACATGCAGCAGGGCCGAGAAGCCGCGCGTACCGGGCATGCTCAGGTCCAGCAGCACCAGCTCGACCTCGGGGTGGTCCTGCAGCGCCTGGCCCAGCGTGGCGGCGCTGGCCGCCTCCAGCGTACGGAACTGCGGCAGCCGCTCGCGCAGCACGTGCAGCACAGCCGCACGGAACAGCGGGTGGTCGTCAGCGACAAGGAGCGTGGGCGCGGTGGACATGGAGTGTTGTGCAGTCTGCCACGGGGGCTATCAGCCGCCGGCCTGCGGGCCTTTCCAGAACGCGGGCTGTGCGTACTGGTGCTTGAGGTGTTCGATCCACAGCCGCACCCGCAGCGGCATGTGCTTGCGCTGCGGAAACACCACATAGATGCCGTTGGGCGGCGCCGCAAAATCGTGCAGCACCTCCACCAGGCGCCCGGCGGCGATCTCGGCCTCCACCTCCCAGGTGCTGCGCCAGGCAATGCCGTAGCCCGCCAGGCACCAGTCGTGCAGCACCTGCCCGTCCGAGCAATCGAGCGGGCCGCCGGGCTTGAGGTGGATGACCTCGGTGCCACCGCCCTCGACCGGCATGCGGAACGCCCAGCCCCGTGTTTGCGATGCCTCGCTCGACAGCGTGAGGCAGTCGTGCTGCACCAGCTCGCTGGGGTGGCGCGGCGTGCCGTGGCGCTGCAGGTAGGCGGGTGTGGCCACGCACAGGCGGCGGTTGTCGGCAATGCGCACGCTCACCAGCGACGAGTCGGGCAGGTCGCCCACGCGCACGGCGCAGTCATAGCCCTCGCCCGCCAGGTCCACCACGCGGTCGCTGAGGTTGAGCGAGATCGTCACATCCGGGTGCGCCGTGCGAAAACGCGGCACCAGCGGCGCCACATGGCGGCGGCCAAAGCCGGCCGGTGCGGTGATGCGCAAATGGCCCGTGGCCTTGACGCCCCCTTCAGACACGCTGGCCTCGGCATTGGCCACGTCGGACAACAGGCGCTGGCAGTCTTCCAGAAACGCACTGCCCTCATGCGTGAGGCTGATGCGGCGCGTGGTGCGCACCAGCAGCTTCACGCCCAGGTGTTCTTCCAGCGCATCGAGTCGCCGCCCCATGATGGCCGGCGCCACGCCCTCGGCCTTGGCCGCAGCGGTGAGGCTGCCGCGTGTTGCCACCGACACAAACGATTCGAAGGCCTTGAGTTTGTCCATGGGCGCTGATTATGGGGATAAAGCGGCAAAGGGCCTGGTGGCGGACTCGGGCACGGCCTGTGATCGGTTTTGAAGCCAAATAGGCCGCATGCGCTAGTGGAATATGCTTGAGCAGCTACATAAATAATAGTGAACCAGCATCACCCCCACTTCACACCAGGCGCGACTTGAGGAACCCCACGGTGCCATAGCGCTTGACCTCGGTGTAGAGGTCGCGCGTGAGGCCCTGCACCATGGCGGTGTAGGCGTCGGCCAGGTCGGGGGCGATGGTGAAGTGGTCGTAGTTCACGATCACGCCCACGCGCTCGCCCTGTGCGGCGATCGGGGCGAGCAGGCGGCGCACCTCCTGCTCGATGGCGTCAATGGTGCGGGCGGTGTTGATCTGCAGGCCCGAGAAGTCGATGTGCAGCAGCTGGCGCGCGGCGTCCAGCTCAAAGCGCTGCACCAGCGGGCGGTTGAGCAGCTGCTCGCGCAGGCCCAGCGGGCCGGGCTCGAACAGGCGCAGGTCCATGGTCTGCAGGCCGGGGCTGATGCGCGGCGTGAATGCCATGTGGGCCAGCACGTCGCGGTGCAGGTCGATGCCGGGCGCCAACTCGATCAGCTCGAGCGCACCGCCGCCATCCACCTCGCCCGAGGGCACCAGGCGGAACACGCAGCGCTCGGTCACATACAACACGCGCTGGCCGCGCCGCAGCGCCTCTGCGCCGCTGAAGGTGCGGTGCTCGACCTCGCGCACCAGCTTGCGCGCGCCGCCTTCGTGCAGGATGTGCAGGTGGCCGTCCACCGCCTCCACCTGCAGCGCACCCGCCGTGAAGGTGCCGACAAACACCACGGTCTTGGCGTTCTGGCTGATGTTGATGAAGCCGCCCGCACCCGCCAGGCGCGGGCCGAACTTGCTCACGTTGAGGTTGCCGTGCTGGTCGGCCTGCGCCAGGCCCAGGATCGCGATGTCCAGGCCCCCGCCGTCGTAGAAGTCGAACTGGTTGGGCTGGTCGATGATGGCCTGCGGGTTCACGGCCGCGCCGAAGTTCAGCCCGCCGGCGGGGATGCCGCCGATCACGCCGGGCTCGGCCGTGAGCGTGACGAGGTCGATGATGCGCTCTTCAGCCGCTACGTTGGCCACGCCCTCGGGCATGCCGATGCCCAGGTTGACCACCTGGTGCGGGCGCAGCTCCAGTGCCGCGCGGCGGGCGATGATCTTGCGCTCGGTGAGCGGCATGGCCTCCAGCGTGTCCATGGGCACGCGCAGCTCGCCCGCAAACGCGGCGCTGTAGGGCTCGGCAAAGGTCTGGTGGTGGTGCGCGGGCTCGGTGGCCAGCACCACGGCGTCCACCAGCACGCCGGGCACCTTCACCTGCCGGGGGTTGAGCGTGCCGCGCTCGGCGATGCGCTCGACCTGGGCGATGACCACGCCGCCCGAGTTGCGCGCGGCCATGGCAATCGCCAGCGCTTCGAGCGTGAGCGCCTCGCGCTCCATGGTGAGGTTGCCGTCGGCGTCGGCCGTGGTCGCGCGGATGATGCCCACGTGGATCGGAAAGGCCTTGTAGAACAGGTAGTCCTGCCCGTCGATGGGCAGGATGCGCACCAAGTCTTCGGTGGTGCGCGCGTTGAGCTTGCCGCCGCCGTGGCGCGGGTCCACAAAGGTGTCCAGGCCCACGCGCGTGAGCGTGCCGGGCTTGCCTGCAGCGATGTCGCGGAACAAATGCGTGATCACGCCCTGGGGCAGGTTCCAGGCCTCGATCTGGTTGTCCACCGCCAGCTTCTGGATGCGCGGCACCAGGCTCCAGTGCCCGCCGATCACGCGCCTGAGCAGGCCGGCGTGGCCCAGGTGGTTGAGGCCCCGCTGCTTGCCGTCGCCCTGGCCTGCGGCGTAGACCAGCGTGAGGTCGCGCGGGGTTTGGGTCGTTTCCCAGCGCTGGGCCAGCGCCACGGCAATGCTTTCGGCAAAGCCGATGCCCACAAAGCCGCCCGTGGCCACGGTGTCGCCATCGTGGATGAGCTGCACGGCATCGGCGGCGCTCACGATCTTGTTCTTGTGGGCCGCGTTGAGCGCGCTGGCGTCCAGGGGTGCCTGCATGGGTTTGTCTCCCGGTGGGTTTGTTGTGCGCGCAGCGTAGTGGGTAACGGGCGAAAGCACCATTCAGGGTGACTACGGACTGTCACCAGTTTTGCGTAAAAGTCACTGGTTTAGAGATTTTCAGCGTATTTATGTGGGCAAACATTTGCAATACAGTCTGTCCATGGCCTGCTGTTGCGGGCACCGTTTTTCATTGATCTCCGTTTTCACCACTCTTCTTGAGGCACCCCATGACCGAACGCACCCAAGTCCACGGCCTGCAAGTGGCCACCTCCCTGTACCGCTTTGTCGAAGACAAGGTGCTGCCCGGCACGGGTGTCGATGCCGCCGCCTTCTGGAAGGGCTTTGACGCCATCGTGTCGGACCTGGCCCCGCGCAACATCGCCCTGCTGGCCGAGCGCGACCGCCTGCAGACCGAGTTGGACACCTGGCACAAGGCCAACCCCGGCCCCATCAAGGACATGGTGGCCTACCGCAGCTTCCTCGAAAAGATCGGCTACCTGGTGCCCCAGCCCGCCGATGTGAAGGCGACCACCGCCAACGTGGACGACGAGCTGGCCACGCAGGCCGGCCCGCAGCTGGTGGTGCCCATCCTGAACGCACGTTATGCACTCAACGCCGCCAACGCGCGCTGGGGCAGCCTGTATGACGCGCTGTATGGCACGGACGCCATCAGCGAAGAAGGCGGCGCCGAAAAAGGCAAGGGCTACAACCCCGTGCGCGGCGCCAAGGTGATTGCGTTTGCGCGCCAGGTGCTGGACGACACGGCGCCTTTGGCCTCGGGCTCGCACAAGGATTCGACTGGCTACAAAGTGGAAGGCGGCCAGCTGGTGGTGTCATTCGCCAACGGCAGCACCACAGGCCTGAAGGACGCATCGCAGTTCAAGGGCTACCAGGGGAGCGCAGCAGCGCCTTCATCGGTGCTGCTGCAGCACAACGGCCTGCACCTGGATATCCAGATCGACCGGTCTACCCCCATCGGCCAGAGCGACGCTGCGGGCGTGAGCGACCTGGTGCTGGAAGCGGCCCTCTCCACCATCCTGGACCTGGAAGACTCCGTGGCCGCCGTGGACGCAGAAGACAAGGTGCTGGGCTACAGCAACTGGCTGGGCATCATCCAGGCCACGCTGACCGAGCAGGTCGCCAAGGGCGGCAAGACCTTCACGCGCGGGCTGAACCCTGACCGTGTTTACACGGCCCCCCAAGGCGGCGAAGTACGCCTGCATGGCCGCTCGCTGATGTTCCTGCGCAATGTGGGCCACCTGATGACCAACCCGGCCATCCTCTGGACCGACGCACAGGGCACGCAGCGCGAGATCCCCGAAGGCATCATGGACGCGGTAGTGACCACTGCCATTGCATTACACGACCTGCAAGGGCACGGCAAAGACGGCATCCGCAACTCCCGCAAGGGCAGCGTCTACATCGTCAAGCCCAAGATGCACGGCCCCGCCGAGGTGGGCTTTGCGAGCGACCTGTTCGGCCGCGTGGAGCAACTGCTGGGCCTGCCTGCCAACACCGTGAAGCTGGGCATCATGGACGAGGAGCGCCGCACATCCGTCAACCTGAAGGCCTGCATCGCCGCCGCATCGGCCCGCGTGGCCTTCATCAACACCGGCTTCCTGGACCGCACCGGCGACGAAATGCACACCGCCATGCACGCTGGTCCTATGGTGCGCAAGGGCGACATGAAGACCAGCGCCTGGATCCAGTCGTACGAGAAGAACAACGTGCTCGTGGGCCTGTCGTGCGGCCTGCGCGGAAAGGCGCAGATCGGCAAGGGCATGTGGGCCATGCCCGACCTGATGGCCGAGATGCTCAAGCAGAAGATCGCCCACCCCAAGGCCGGTGCCAACACCGCCTGGGTGCCCAGCCCCACGGGCGCTACGCTGCACGCGCTGCACTACCACCAGGTGAAGGTGAGCGACATCCAGATCGAGCTGGAAAAGACCGATGTGAACGCCGAGCGTGACAACCTGCTGACCGGCCTGCTGACCGTGCCCGTGGCCGCCGCCCCGAACTGGAGCGACGCCGAGAAGCAGCAGGAGCTGGACAACAACGCCCAGGGCATTCTGGGCTACGTCGTGCGCTGGGTGGACCAGGGCGTGGGCTGCTCCAAGGTGCCCGACATCCACAACGTGGGCCTGATGGAAGACCGCGCCACGCTGCGCATCAGCAGCCAGCACATGGCCAACTGGCTGCACCATGGCGTGGTGACAGAAGCGCAGGTGCGCGAGACCTTCGAGCGCATGGCCGCCGTGGTGGACCAGCAAAACGCGGGTGACCCGCTGTACCAGCCCATGGCCGGACACTTTGCCACCAGCATGGCCTACAAGGCAGCGTGTGACCTGGTCTTCAAGGGCATGGAACAGCCCAGCGGCTACACCGAGCCACTGCTGCACGCCTGGCGCCTGAAGCTGAAGGCAGCACAAGCGGCCTGATTCCCGACTGCAGGCAGTGCCGTATTCACGGCGCTGCCCGCTCTACTTTTGATAGCTGCTAGCGCAATCAACATGTGCACTAGCAGCTATTTTTCTTTCAGGCAGTACTCCGGCTCACCTTGTTCAGTTGTGTGAGAAGCGGCGACCGCGTTTGGGGCAAGCTGCGCCGTACACTGGCACCGACGCCCACGCGCTCACGCCTATGCCTGCAGCACCACCTACCCACCCCGTTCCGTCTGCCTGCCCGCTGTGCGGGCAGCCCAATCAGTGCGCTATCGCAGCGGGTCGCCCAGCAGAAAGCTGCTGGTGCATGACGCAGACCATCGACCCTGCGGCCTTGGCCGCTTTGCCGCAGGAGGCACGCGGCAAGGTCTGTATCTGCGCGGCTTGCGGCGCGCCGGCGCCAGACGCACAGCAACCCTCCGCCGCAGGCCACCCGCCTTCGCCGATATGATTTGGGCTTTTCGCTGTTTTCACAGCGCGCGAAGGGACAAGACATGCCTACGTACCACATCGAAATGATAGAAGGCCGCACGGTCGAGCAAAAGAAGAAGCTGGTGGAAGAGATCACCCGCGTATCCGTCGAGATCCTGGGCGGCTCGCCCGAGTCGGTGGACATCCTGATCACCGATGTGAAGCGCGAGAACTGGGCCACGGGCGGCAAGTTGTGGCTGGAGCGCACATCCTGAGTGGTGCAGCCTCCCTCCGTCACTGACCCCGTGGCATCGCCTCTCTGCTGGATCGCTTCATGAGCACCGCTTCGGGGTCTCTGGCCGTATTGCGCGAGC
The DNA here is from genome assembly GCF_001425125.1 of Acidovorax sp. Root402. Classification (NCBI taxonomy): domain Bacteria; kingdom Pseudomonadati; phylum Pseudomonadota; class Betaproteobacteria; order Burkholderiales; family Comamonadaceae; genus Acidovorax; species Acidovorax sp. Root402. Next base: position 2,743 of record NZ_LMDQ01000015.1, on the reverse strand, counting down.
GTTATGGCGAGCGCTACCGGTGGCTGTTGTTGCTGTCCGTGATGGTCGGCACCATGGCCTCCATCATGTCCTCCACCATCGTCAACGTGGCGATACCGGACATGAGCCACTACTTTTCACTGGGCCAGGAGCGCGCCCAATGGGTCACCTCCGGGTTCATGGTGGCCACCACCGTGTCCATGCTCACCACCCCCTGGCTGTTGTCGCGGTACGGTTACCGCGCGACTTATGTGGGCGCGATGTTGCTCCTGCTCATTGGCGGCGTGGGGGGCGGCTTGGCGCGCGACTTTGGCCTGGTGCTGGCAGCACGCGTCGCCGAGGGGCTGGCAGCGGGTGTGGTGCAGCCCATCCCGGCCGTGATCATCCTGTATGCCTTCCAGCCCCATGAGCAGGGGCGCGCCAGCGGCATCTTCGGCATGGGCGTCGTGCTGGCACCGGCCATCGGCCCGAGCATGGGCGGCTTGCTGGTGGATTGGTTTGGCTGGCGCTCCATTTTTTTCATGGTGGTGCCACTCTGCCTGGCCTCCATCTGGCTGGCGTACAAGTTTGTACCGGTCACCGCCCCTGGAGGGGTTGAGGCCAATCGGCAAGGCCAGGCGCTGGACTGGCGAGGCCTTCTGCTGGGCACGGTGGGAACGCTATGCCTGCTGAACGGCCTGGTGTCGCTGCATGGCGGCTCTCACGTCGAGGCGGTAGGCTTGCTGGTGGGTGCGGTGGTGGCCGTCGCCTGTTTCATTGCCTGGCAGCGCAGGCTGCTGCGCACCGGACGCAAGCCGCTCATGGACCTGCGCCTCTTCCAATACCGGCAGTTCGCCATGGGCAGTGTGGTGGCATTCATCTACGGCACCGCCTTGTTCGGCTCTACCTACCTGTTGCCGGTGTTCATGCAACTGGGGCTGGAGCTGTCGGCATCGCACGTGGGCACCCTCATGCTGCCGGCAGGGTTCGTTCTGGCCGCCACCATCGCCATGGTGGGCCGATTGGCGGACCGGCAGCCCACCCATTTGTTGGTCAGCACCGGGCTCGGTTTGCTGGCCCTGTCGTTCGGGCTGATGGTGTTTGTGGGCCTTGGCTCGTCGCTGTGGATGCTCGTCGCTTTTGCGATCTTGGGACGCATTGGACTCGGCTTCATTCTGCCCTCGCTGAATCTGGGCTCCATGCGCCCGCTGGACAAGTCGCTCATTTCTCAGGGCTCCAGCGCCATTGGCTTCTTGCGCATGCTGGGCGGCGCAGCCGGGGTCAGCCTGTGCGGCATCGTGCTCGAATGGCGACTCGGCGCACATGGCGCCTCGTTGACGGCCGGAGCAAGCAACCCGGCGCGCATCGCAGCATTCGGTGAAACCTTTTTGATGCTGACTTTTCTGTGCGGGCTGGCGCTGGTGGCCGCCTGGCAGCTGCGCGAGGCGCGGCCAGATTGACAGCAGGCATGCCTTGTCCTGATGCTTGAAGGCGGATGCGCGCATTGCCCCATCAAGCCTTTCAAGAAATCAAAGAAACGGAACCTCCGCCATGTGCCAACTCCTCGGCATGAACTGCAATGTACCCACCGATGTGACCTTCAGCTTCACGGGCTTTGCGCAACGCGGCGGTAAGACCGACCACCATACCGATGGCTGGGGAATCGCGTTTTTTGAGGACAAGGGGCTTCGGCACTTCGTGGACCATCTGGCGGCCGTGGACTCGCCGGTGGCCGAACTCATTCGCCGTTACCCCATCAAGAGCCGAAACGTCATCGCCCATATCCGCAAGGCCACCCAAGGCATGGTGAGCCTGCAGAACTGCCATCCGTTCGTGCGTGAGCTGTGGGGCCGCTACTGGGTCTTTGCCCACAACGGAGATTTGAAAGACTTCCGCCCTCGCCTGCATTCGCATTTCCGCCCCGTAGGCGATACCGACAGCGAGCATGCGTTTTGCTGGATCATGCAGGAGTTGGCCAAATCGCACGCCAGCGTGCCTTCTGTTCCAGAGCTGACGCTAACGCTCAAGGAACTCGCTGCGCGCATAGCGCCCCACGGCACATTCAATTTCCTGCTTTCCAATGGACAGGCGTTGTGGGCACACGCCTCCACCCACCTGCACTACATAGAGCGCCGCCATCCCTTCGGCGCTGCGCAGCTGAGTGACGAAGACCTCCAGCTGGATTTTTCAAAGGAGACTGGCGTGAACGATCAGGTGGCAGTGATCGTGACCAGCCCCCTCACGACCAACGAAACGTGGACCGCCTTCGGAAAAGGCGAACTGCTGGTGTTTGAGCAAGGTCGGCGGCTGCCTATCTGATGCAGGCGATGCATCGGCGCGGTAGAAACGGCAAATTGCACGCGCCATAGGAATGAACGCCGCCTCTCGCGAGGTTCTCCCGATCGGTTCACGCTGTGTTCGATGGGAGCGAATGGATCTGTACCAACTCGTCGGCGCTGATCTGAGCGGCCCGAGTGGCTCATGTATGCGCGCCCGTCTTGCAGCCCGATGAGGCAGAGGCCCATCGAGTAGACCGTGTCACCCGGAAGCGTTGAGTAGCGCCTATTGCCGTTGGCACATTTTCGATGTCTGCAAAGCAAAAAACCCCAGTCATATCTGACTGGGGTTTTCTGGGCTGTAAGAGCCTGACGATGACCTACTTTCACACGGGAACCCGCACTATCATCGGCGCAAAGTCGTTTCACTGTCCTGTTCGGGATGGGAAGGAGTGGGACCAACTTGCTATGGTCATCAGGCATAACTTGGTGCTGGGCAGGCTGGGCAG